>NZ_JAAXCU010000033.1 GCF_012911845.1 Bacillus sp. RO2
CCCAAACAGCCTACGAATCCTCGCAAACGGTAGTAGAGAGGGCTTCTCTAAACCCGAACAGCCCACAAATCCTCATAAACGGTAGTAGAGAGCGCTTCTCTAACCCCGAACAGCCCACAAATTCTCATAAACGGTAGTAGAGAGCGCTTCTCTAACCCCGAACAGCCCACAAATTCTCACAAACGGTCATAGAGAGGGCTTCTCTAAGCCCGAACAGCCCACAAATTTTCGCAAACGGTAGTAGAGAGCGCTTCTCTAAGCCCGAACAACCTACGAATTCTCACAAACGGTGGTAGAGAGCGCTTCTCTAAGCCCGAACAACCCACGAATTCTCACAAACGGTAGTAGAGAGCGCTTCTCTAAGCCCGAGCAACCCACAAATTCTCACAAACGGTCATAGAGAGCGCTTCTCTAAGCCCGAACAGCCCACAAATCCTCACAAACGGTAGTAGAGAGCGCTTCTCTAAGTCCAAACAACCCACAAATTCTCACAAACGGTCATAGAGAACGCTTCTCTAAGACAAAAGCAAGCTAACCAAGTTATCTTTAAACTCATTTACTTTAAAATGTCTAATTTCTAGCTTGCAAATGAAGGAGGTCTCCTCGAAAATGCTATACATTTTCTTCGTGTGATGTTACCCTAGCGAATCCTTCCTTGTCCTGCTTAAGAGTAGCGGCAATGTAGAGACCTCACAGGGTATTGAAGAGGCTCAAGGCCTCCCTCGGAATGCTAAGCTATTTGCGGAAAGGAACCGCGGTGATTAGTCAATAACAAAAATTTATGATAGGAAGACCGGTGGACTTTTGCTCGGTTGTACTTATTTAGAAGAGAAGCAGTAAATTGGAAAAAATTAATCTCTTTTATTAAGAAGAGATTACAAAAATGTCATTCCAATTAAATGCCAAGATGATATAATACCATTATGATAGAATTGAATTTTCTAATAATTATAAAATCAACATGATATGGACAACTAGAGAAGGTGAGGAAAGATGAAAAGACGTTTATTTGCAATAGTACTATTAATTACATTTACAATCATACCGATATATTGGAAAGCTTATGCTAGTTTGGATGCGATACCACTTAAACAGTTCAAGTCTTCTGAACTCGATTCCCACCTAATAGATATTGTTAATCGAGATACATTAAATCAACTTATCTATCTTCCTCCTGGGAATTTTTCAAAGGAAGATGCAGCAAATATGATCCGTCACGTTTCCAATATACCACCACATATATTACAAGTATTGGTTCAGCAGAATGTTCATTTGTATTTATTTAATGGAAAGCTTACCGATGTGGAAGGGTTTAAACATTTACATGGTGTAAAGCCTAGAGGATATAGCAATCAGGGGTCTAATTGGGAAGATGTTCCCGGAATTGGTGGTTCTAAGCTAGTGTTGGCCAAGATTGGACACAGTAATAAAGGGTTGGGACATGGTTCTATCAATTTGGAACTACATGAACTGGCGCATTCCATTGATCGCTATGTTTTCGGTAATATCCGATATAACCAAACATTCTTAAAAGCATGGAAAAGTGAGGTCTCTTCCTTGTTTCCAAACAGAAATTATTTTCACACTTTCCCCGAAGAATATTTCGCAGAAACGTTTGCCATGTACTACTTAAATGATGTGTCTAGATTCGAATTAGCAAAACATGCACCACACACATTCCTATTTTATCAAAATATGGAGAAGCTACCAGTCACTAAAAACCTAATATCCAACACTCACTAGAAAAGCATTCACATGAATGTTTTTCTTTTTTGTCTTACTAGCAAATTCGAATGATTTTTGTGATAGAATGTACTAAGAATAAAGACGATTCAAGAGGTGAGGATGGAATGAAACAATATCTGGATTTATGCAAACATATTTTACATAACGGCACCAAAAAAGAAGACCGGACAGGAACCGGTACAATAAGTACATTTGGTTATCAAATGAGATTTGACCTTCAGGAAGGGTTTCCATTAGTAACTACGAAAAAACTACACGTGAAATCAATTATTCATGAACTACTCTGGTTTTTAAATGGAGATACAAATGTGAAATATTTGCAAGATAATGGCGTAAGAATCTGGAATGAATGGGCAGATGAAAACGGAGACCTCGGCCCGGTATATGGATACCAATGGAGATCATGGCCAACACCTGATGGAGAAAGCATTGATCAAATAGCCAACCTGATTGAACAAATTAAACATAATCCAGATTCAAGAAGACTAATTGTTTCTGCATGGAATGTCGCGAATGTTGACTCTATGGCTTTACCGCCTTGTCATACGATGTTCCAATTTTATGTGGCTAACGGAAAATTATCTTGTCAATTATATCAGAGGTCGGCAGATGTTTTCCTAGGTGTACCGTTTAACATTGCTTCCTATGCCTTACTTACCATGATGGTCGCGCAAGTCTGTAACTTAGAGCCTGGTGAATTCATTCATACACTAGGTGATGCACATATTTATTCCAACCATATAGAACAAGTCAAGTTACAAATAGAACGTGAACCTAAAAAATTGCCAAATATGAAATTAAATAAAGAAGTTACATCGATCTTTGATTTCAAATATGAAGATTTTACACTTGTGGACTATGATGCACACCCCCATATTAAAGGGGTAGTCAGTGTATGATTTCCATTATTGTAGCTACTGACAAAAATAACCTAATAGGCAAGGACAACGACCTGCCATGGAGAATTCCTGCAGACTTGGCATATTTTAAGCAGGTAACGCTAGGTAACACTATTGTGATGGGTAGAAAGACGTATGAGTCTATCGGAAAGCCGTTACCTAATAGAAGGAATATTATCTTGTCGAGGCAAAATTACCATGCAGATGGATGTGAAACACTTCATTCTATTGAAGAAGTTGTAAATATGGATGAGGAGGGGAAAGAACTCTTCATTATCGGAGGGGCTCATATTTTTAAGGAAGCACTCCCTTTCGCAGACTTTTTATATATAACGTTTATAGATGAAGAATTTGAAGGAGATACCTATTTTCCTGAAATAAATGAAAAAGATTGGGATTTAATATCTAGTGAAAAAGGTATAAAGGATGAGAAAAATCCTTACGATTATTATTTTAAAAAGTTTAAAAGAGCAGGTACATTAGACAAATAGATATGGTTTTTAGGGAGAGAAAGAAATGTTACGTACGATTTGGTGGTTTGTTTATTTTTTCGGCTACTTAATTTACAGCTTGCCGACCATAAAGAAAGTGCAAAAAATAAACACTCCAATGACAGTGGAAGAAAGAGATACAATAATACATCAAAAACCCAAACACTGGGCGAAAACATTGGTGAAACTTACAGGTTCTAACATAGAGGTGGTAGGTCAGGAGAAAATTCCAAACGGCCCCGTACTTTTTGTAAGTAACCATCAAGGGAATTTCGATGTCCCGATACTAATTGGGTTTTTAGAAAAGCCGCTTGGTTTCATTTCCAAGATAGAAGTGAAAAAGATTCCATTTATTCCAAGATGGATGGAAGCAATGAACTGTGTGTTCATTGATCGCAAGGATAGAAGAAAAGCGGTTCAGTCTATAAAAGATGGGATTGAAACGCTGAAAAAAGGGCATTCCTTGGTTATTTTCCCTGAGGGGACTAGAAGCAAAGGGAACGAAATGGGAGAATTCAAGAAAGGTGGCCTTCGTCTGGCAACAGATAGCAAAGTGCCAGTCGTTCCCATTACAATTTCAGGATCTTATAAGATAATGGAAGAAAGCAAATTCGGTTTTCAAGCAGCAAAAGTCAAAGTAACCGTCCACGACCCGATTTTCCTACCACAAGACGAAAAAGTCGACGGAAACCATCTAGGCATACAAATCCAAGAAAAAATCAAACAGGAATTATGATCTCCAGCCACTACAAAAGTAGTGGCTTTACCTGTAAAATAAATACATAAAAAAGGAAGTGTGCAGACAATGTGTGGAAGATTTTCATTAACAGCAGAACTTCATAAGTTGGAAGAACGCTTTTTCCTTGAAAATACAAACACCCTTGAATATAGGATCAGCTACAACATCGCGCCCGGACAACCCATTTTAGCCATTGTAAAAGGAGAAAACAAAAACAGAGCCGGTTATCTCCATTGGGGCTTAGTGCCAAGCTTTGCAAAAGACAAAAAAATAGGCTACAAAATGATCAACGCACGAGCAGAGACATTACATGAAAAAGTAAGTTTTCGAAAGCTTTTGGAAAGAAAAAGATGTATCATTCCAGCGGACGGTTTCTATGAATGGAAAAAGCAAAACGGAGATAAGAAGCCAATAAGGTTTACAAAAACTAATGAAAAGCCTTTCGCTTTTGCAGGCCTATGGGACCGATGGGTTACAAAGGATGAAGAATTGGTCAGTTGTACATTAATAACGACTAGACCAAATCAGCTTGTTGAAGATGTTCATGATAGAATGCCGGTGATACTAAAAGAGGAACATGAAAAAGATTGGCTTTCTAGACAAGTTCTCACAAGTAGTCAGTTAGCTACCATGTTGCAACCATTTGATGCTGGATTAATGAGGTCTTTCGAAGTATCCCCTATCGTGAATTCCCCTAAAAATAATGGTCCTGATTGTATCAAAACTATCTGAAATTGTTTTATTTTGTCTATCGAAAGTTTACACTTATTTGAAATTTTAGGGTATAATGATGATAAACGGGTGAAAAAGAGGATTGATATTTTGCTATGGAAAAGCCTAGAGTTCACGGTTAATGAGGGACAGAAGGTAAAAGTCATTGAAATTCCAGTATTGGAGGACGATAGCACATATCATTTTATGGTACGAATCAGATTGGAGAGGTATATTAAAATTATCCTATCTGAGAAGGAGCCAAAGCAAATCTATTCCTTCAAGGATTATTTGCGAACAGTATTAAAATGGCCAGACTATTGTAAAGTTGTAAAAACAGATATATTAAAAAATAATGCTTAAACTTATGTTAATGTGATAATATTAATACAGGGCCAATACCCTGTATTTTTTTTTGTTCTAAGTTTGAACATGCCCGGTGAGAAGGTATAATAGTAAAAAGGATATAATTGGGGAAGTGAATGTAATGACGAATGTAAAGATAGTGACGGATTCAACAGTTGATATTGATCAGTCCCTCATTGAAGAATTAAACATAGAAATTGTTCCGTTATCCATTACGATTGACGGAGAATCATACATAGATCGATTTGGAATTAAGCCCGATGAATTTATGGATAAAATGAAACATTCTACGGAGCTTCCAAAAAGTTCGCAACCTGCTGTGGGCTCATTTGTAGATGTGTACAACCGTTTAGGTGAAGATGGTAGTAAAATTCTCTCCATCCATATGACGGGAGGAATGAGTGGAACCGTCGGATCTGCTGAAAGCGCGGCTAATATTAGTGAGAGCGATGTGACGGTAGTTGATTCAAGGTTCATTTCTTTTGCTTTATCTTTTCAGGTAGTGGCTGCAGCAAAAATGGCCAATGAGGGGAAAGCGTTGCAAGAAATAATTAATAAGTTGAATGATATTCGTTCCAATACGGATCTGTATATTATGGTAGATACATTAGACAATTTAGTGAAGGGCGGCCGAATTGGTAGAGGAAAGGCACTCATCGGATCTTTATTGAATATAAAACCGATTGCCTCTTTGGCAGATGGAGTCTACACCCCCGTGACAAAAGCAAGAAGTCACTCACAAGTAATTAAGTATTATACAAAGCAATTCAAAGAAGATATTGCAGGTAAAATGGTAAAAGGCGTGGGAATTGCTCATGCGGGATCATTAAAACAGGCTCAAGCTTTAAAAGATGCCCTATATGAAGTTTCCGGATTTGAAGACATTCAAATTGCTTATACTACCCCTGTAATCTCTACACACACAGGTCCAGGTGCATTAGCATTAATGTATTATGCTGAATAGCAAATAAAAAGGGTTATGGAAATGTAGACATTTCCGTAACCCTTTTTATATTATCCATTCTTTGGTTCAGGTGTTGGAGTAGGTGTTGAATAACCCTCTTTATACGCTTCGTCAATCAAATGTCTTATTTCTTCTACACTTTTTCCTTTGCTGTATTCCATAACAGAAGTGGCTGCAATCTCTAAACAGACCCCACATCTTGTACCATGGTCATCCCAGGTAAGAGAACCATCTTCTTTATTTTCATACACAAAGCAATTATAACTGCTCTTATGTCCGGCGGAAGTGCCACAACCACAATAACACGGAATATATTCAAGAACTTCCTTATGTTGTGCTGCGGCTGAATAGATAAGTTGCATATCTTCTGGCTTGTCCTTCAAAAAAGAAGGTAAAACTTCCACAGAAGCCGTTTCTTCCCTAAGATCTCCTTGGAAAAAGGAGGGTTTCTCGTTATGATGGTGTTGTTCTTCCTTGTGTTGTGCAATATTTTTCTGCGTTTCAGAATTGGTACAACCGACGGTAAGAATTATCATGCAGGAAGCAGCTAATGCCAATTTTTTCATAAATAAATTACACCTCGTTCACATAAACTGTACCATTATACTATAACATAGAGAAGTATAGAAAAATCTAACACTATTGTGAACGAGGCATGTAATACTGTTACTGCATGTTAGTAACAATGATATTTTACCAGAATAATAGACCGCCTAAAACGACTCCTGTTACGAATGCAAGCGGGACTGCTACAGGATTATACCCATATCCTCCGTAATATCCACCCCAAAAGCCCATGCCATATCCACCGAATCTATTTCTGCCTGTTGGTTGAATGTATACATGACTTGGTGATACTCTAACAATTCTTCCATGATGGGATGAACCGTCACGACATCTCACGGTCACCATTTGCCCCTGGTAACGACGACACTGATTATAAAATTGAGACATGTTTCCTTCCTCCTATCCTATTTAATCACTAATAGACTATTCGCCCCCCGTCCCTTGTGCCTGTATGTTTGTCTTGGTTTGTCTTAATCTAAAGTAAATATATTATGGCTCCTTAACATAGAGGAGGGATCAGTTTGAAGAAAAAAGTGTTGCTTTTTGCTGATTTTGGCATAGATGATATCATGGCAATCATTTATGCCTATTATGAGATACATGTAGAAATTGTCGGTGTGGTAGCAGAATACGGCAATGTTGATAAAAGAACGGCTATCAGAAATGCCAGATACCTCCAAAGGAATACTGGAAGATACGATATTCCTCTTATTGGAGGAGCTGAAAGATCTATGACAGGGGAACCTCCAATTTATTATCCAGAAGTGCATGGTCCGGAAGGATTTGGAGGGTATGTACTTCCTGAAGATTTTCAAACAGAAGGTGATGTTTTTGAAAATTTTCACCAGATTTATGATATTATAGAGAAATTTGCTGGAGAGTTAACAATAGTTTGTATAGGTAGATTAACCTCCCTAGCAACCTCTTTTATCCTTTATCCTGAAACAGTGGCAAAGGTAAGCGATATATTTGTAATGGGGGGAACATTCAATTTTCCAGGCAACGTTACTCCTGTAGCAGAAGCGAATATATATGGTGACCCATATGCAGCGAATATTGTTGTTAATTTTGCGAAAAACTTGACTATTTTTCCTCTAAATGTAACTCAAAAAGCAATCTTGACAGCAGAAATGGTGAATGAAATAGATATTCTAAACAAGGAAAAAAATAGCCAGTTAGGATCAATAATCAAACCCATGATGGATTATTACTGGCAATTCTATAAGTCACAGATCCCTACTATTCCTGGAGCTCCTTTACACGATGTGGTGACATTGTGGGGAGTGTTTAATGAAATGCATATTAAGTATGAAATAAAGCCAGTGAAGGTAGTCACTTCCCAGGGTTCTGCATTTGGGCAAACAATTGGTGATTTTCGTGATTTCGTTCAACTGGCAGACTATCCTGTTCATCGAGTAGCGATGGAATTTAACTATACAGCTTTTATTGACCGTGTAATAGCTGTCTTGACAGTAGAACTAAATAACCACCAATCTCCTTAAGCCGACCTTATCATATAGGGTTGGCTTTCTTAATGCAACTACCTTAATAGACTGCTCAATAGAGATTTTCATAAAATTACGTATCTTGGTAAGCCTACATTTATATGGGAGAAAAATAAAAGGGTGGTCCAGATGGAGAAAAGGAATCTTACTACATACGATTTATGCGATCTTCAGGACTATTTTAAAAAGACCTTTCATGACAGTCCAGATTTGTATTTTTATGAAATGAAAAGAGATCAACTATCTATTCTTTTTGTTTATATGAAGAACCTTGTTGATACTAACGTACTGAATCAATCCATTCTTCCTACTATAATTGATAAAACGACGGAAAATTACTTAGATATGCAGGACTTGATTTACCAATTGCCCACGACTCAGTCAAAGCTGACGGAAGATATGGATGAAATGATCCATAAGCTATTGGATGGATATGTTCTTTTAATTACACCCAAAGCTGAGAAATGTTTATTGATAAACGTCAGTAAAAAAGTGGAACGGAGTTTAGAGAAAGCAGAAACAGAATCGCTTGTCTTTGGCCCCAAAATTTCCTTTACTGAGTCCTTAAGTACAAATATTAGTATTATCAGGCAAAATATAATATCCGAAGACCTTTGTACTGAAAAAATGGCGGTCGGTAAAAAGAATGAAACGGAAATAAGAATCGTTTATTTAAAGGGGATGGCAGAAGAGGGAATAGTTCAATCACTAAGGGATAAGATCAATTCCCTTCAAGTAAATGACATACTCGATACCTCCGTCTTAGCACAATTAATTGAAGATAACAGTTATTCCATCTTTCCGCAATTTGTTCAGACGGAACTTCCTGATAGAGTAACATACAGCGTGGAAAGAGGGATGGTTGCGGTTTTTGTGGACAGGAGTCCTATGGTGATGCTGGGGCCATCTTCTCTTTTTAATTTCTTTGAATCCACAGAAGATGTTTATATGCGTTGGAATATGGGAAGCTTTATTCGGTTTCTGCGTTATGTCACTATGTTTCTTTCTGTTATTCTTACTCCAGCATATGTTGCTATCATAACCTATCACTATGAAATGATTCCTTCTACTTTGTTGGTTTCTCTTGGGGAGTCAAGGTCAAAAGTTCCTTTTACACCAATCTTTGAAGCCCTATTGTTGGAAGTTATGATTGAGTTGCTCAGAGAAGCAGGTGCTCGGCTTCCGACAAAAGTAGGACAAACCATGGGTATAGTAGGCGGGATTGTGTTAGGCCAAGCTGCGGTAGAAGCGGGTTTTACGAGCAATATCCTCATTATTGTTGTTGCCTTAAGTGCTCTAGGCTCCTTTACTGCTCCTAGTTATTTAATGGGCACTGCTGTCAGGGTCATGAGATTTCCAATATTAATACTGGCAGGGATATGGGGCGGCATTGGCATTAGTATTGGGCTTTGCTTCATATTGATTCATTTGCTTCGCTTGACCAGCATGGGTGTACCTTATCTTAAACCAATTTATCCATTTGATAAAACGCATGCAATAAACACAATCTTCCGGATGCCAATTCATTTGATAAGGAAAAATCCGAACAAAGAAGGTTTCTTTTCTTTTCGAAAGGAAGTCTCTCAAGACATAGATGAATAAGGTGAATAAATGGTAAGTACTACAAATACGAAAAAATCCTTTTTTTTATCGGCTTATTTAATTTTTTTTATTGTACATACAAACCAAACTGGTGTGGGAATAGCTGGAGTTCAACGTATCATCTTTCTTGAAGCTGGGCAGGATGCATGGATCTCTATCATCATTAGCTACATTGGAATGGCGATTGTCGTGTTTGCCATGTGTTATATTCTTAAAACGTTCGAATCAAAGGACTTGTTTCAGATTCAAAAGTTACTGTTTGGAAGATGGATAGGCAATGCGCTGAACTTAATTTTTGTTCTATATCTTTTAGCAGGTTTAATGTCTATGCTCTTAAATTATACCGAGATTGTACAGGCATGGGTATTTCCTGATTTAAAAACATGGGCAATTGTGTCACTATTACTTCTAATTTCAATTTATGGGGTATATGGGGGGATAAAAACAATCGTTGGAGTCAGCTTCTTAGGATTCTTCTTAACCATTTGGCTAATATTCATGTTAGTAGTTCCAGTGCGATACATGGATTGGACAAATTTTTTGCCTATGTTAGAGGCTTCTCCAAAAGAACTGTTTAAAGGAGCATATAAAACTTCCTTTACAGTATTGGGATTAGAAATATTGTATTTCGTTTTTCCTTATATAAGGGATAAACATAGAGTCCATAAATACGCTCAATTAGCAGTGTTTTTTACATTTTTCCTGATTTTTGCAGTAACTTTCGTGGCGATTGGATATTATAGCGGGGAACAACTAGAAAAAACGATATGGGCTACCTTATCCATGTTTAAGATAGTACAGTTCCAAAATTTAGAGAGATTTGAGTTTTTTGCGGTCTCGCTGTGGCTTGTAATAATCCTTCCTAACAACCTCTTTTTGCTTTGGGCAGCATCTAAGGGATTAAAAAGGATATTTAACCGAAGGCAAAAAAGCATGGTCATTCTGTGTAGTGTGCTGGTACTAATATGTTCCTGCTTTTTTCAAAAACGTACAGAGATCAATGAGTTTGTTGACTTTATAGGGGTGTTTGGGTTTTATACCATCTTTGTTTATTCCATTTTACTTTCGATTATCGTATTTTTACGAGAAAAAATCAAAGGGGTGAAAAGGGAGGGATGAAAAAAATTATCTGGATTTGCGTAATTGTCATCTTAAGCGGGTGTGTCCAACAAAAACCGCTGGAGGAACTCGGTCTAATAACAGCAATGGGATATGATAATGAAGATGGGATGCTAAAAGGCTCTATCATATACTATGAATTTGATCCCATGCATCCTAATAATACCAAAATGGTGACGACTTTAGCTCATACGAGTAAGGGAGTACGACAAAAAGAAAACCTTGCTTCAAGTAGAAGGCTTGTATCTGGGCAATTAAGGGTAGCAATTTATGGAGAAGAATTAGCCAAGGAAGGAATAATTTCTATAATTGATACTCTTTCCCGGGATGCACAAGTTGGAACTATGTCTTATCTTGCAGTTAGCCGACCTAAGGCTCAAGAGCTTCTTCAACTTTCCCAAGATTCAGAAGACATATCAAATGCTGGTACATTCTTATACGAATTAATCACACAAAATGTGGAAGGGGATACGTTACTTTCGCCCACCCTGCATGAATTTATGCAGTGCTATTATAGTGAAGGCCGTGATCCTGTACTTCCTCTGTTAAATTTTAAAGATAATACAATCATAATTGAAGGATTGTCGTTATTTCAAGATGATAAAGTTGTTGGAGAATTGGATAGTAATGATTCCTTCTATTTAAAATTGATGGTTGATCCTTTTGATGCAGGTAGTACAGAGATTACCATCCCTAAAGAGCAATTAAAAAAGTATATTTTAACTAGCAATAACAAACAAGAGGACAGTGTATTTGTCTCACTTGATCATCTCAGAAGTGTTACAGATATAAAATTGGAAGACAAAAAAGTTCCCTCTTATTCAATAGAAGTAAATGTGAAAACGAGAATGCAAGAAATATCTGAAAATTACGATTTGGGTAATCCTGAAGCTTTAAAAAAATTAGAAGAGGCCATAGGAAAAGATATGGAAGGACAGTTAATAGAGGTGTTGGAAAAAAGTAGGGAGATGGGAGCAGACCCGGTCGGTTTCGGCAACTATTATCGTGCAAAAGTAGGATATGATTCATTCAGTACAGAGGAATGGAGAAAACAATATCAGAACTCTAAGTATAAAATAAGTATCAACGTGGAAATATTACGTACCGGTGTAATGGATTAAAGAAGAAGGAGAGAACCTTTTTTTATGAATAAGAAAGCATAAAATTCCGTTGATTTCCGTTCCAGCCGCTTCGCTTGCCTGCGGGCGGTCCGTGAGCCTCCTCACTCCGTTGCGGGGTCTCACCTGTCCCTTCCTCCCGCGGGCGTCTGCGCGCCTTCCACTCCAATCAACAAGGTGACTTCATTCACCTAGGGTTTATGTAGATGTATTAACCAGGCTAACTGAAAATACATTAACTTTTCGTAATTGTAATTTATAGCTGTTGATTGGAGCAAAAGGCGAAGACTCCTTGAAATTGCTACGCATTTTCTTCGTGCGATGTTTCGCTGCCGAAGCCGTACCTTGTCCTGAGGGAGATAGCGCTAGGTGGAGACCCCACAGGCGTAGCCGAGGAGGCTCTCGTCAGCCCCTAGGAAAGCGCAGCTATTTGCGGAAATCAACAGTGGATAATAACCAAGCAACCAAAATAGGACCTGGCGATTTTTTGTTAGGTTTTTTTATATGAATTTGAAACTTTTTCCTAAAGTGTTACGTCTTAGATATAGTTATTTGAAAATAGAAAGAGAGATTGTCACATTTAGGGGGAAAAGACGTGAAAGCATGGTTTTTAATTAGAAAATGTTTGATCTTGATGGTTATCGGATTATTTCTATATCCGTCATATTCAAACGCAGAGACAAACTTAGAAGTGAAAGTGGAATTTGGTGTAGACAATAAAGTTCAGATGGGCAAGGGACACCAAATCAGGATTGAATTGGTGAACAAAGGGGATGCGACAAAAGGGGATATCGTTGTTTTTTCAAGCCCTACATATAATATGGCCGGTAGTTATGTAATCCCGGTTGAAATAGAAGCAGGAGGTTCCAAAACGTTGGAACTTGCAGTAAAAGGGACCTCTGATCATATGTCTTATAACTACTCCGGTACTAGAAATGATTTTGTCAGTTTTTATGAGGGGGGAGTAGAAAAAGGCAAAGAAGTGAAGCTGAAAGGTAATGCAAATGCTCAGCCAAGGTATATCGGGGATAACAGAGTTGTTCTAGGAGTCCTAAGCAATAACCATGATGCAGTAAACTTCTTGAAATTAGTAAAATATCAAAACGAAAGTATGGAATTACTCAACATTAACAGTGAGAATATTCCAAATGAATCCTATGGGCTGGAATTGTTTGATGTCCTTTTAGTTCATGATTTCCCACTGGCCACTTTAACAGCTACACAGCAAGAAGCCATTAAAGATTGGGTAAATAACGGTGGCTCTTTGATATTTGATACAAAGGTAGGTCTGAGTCAAGATTTAGGTAATTTGCAGGAGTTTCAGCTACTAGATCCTACAGATGAAACGTCACTATTGAAATTGAATGAGAAAAGTAGTTTTCCAGATCTTCCTATATTCACTGGGAATATAATAAAAAAAGATGCTACTGTTCTGACAAGGGATGGGGAAACTCCCATCACACTTATGATGAATGTGGGGACTGGGACAGTAACCCAAATCACAAGTAATTTGGCTTCTCCACTTTTTGGAGAATGGAGTGAACTAAACACATGGTGGAGTAGTGTCCTTCAAAAGGTTACTACTAAGAGTCCGAATCACTATAAGATGCCTGTCATGGAAGAACTATCTCACCAATTAAGCCCTATTGGGGAAGCTTTTCCAGGGTCGATCGTTTCAGTTCCACTGTTAATTGGAGCATTTGCTATTTATCTAATCTTAGTTATTCCTGTATTGTACATTATTCTTAAGAGAACGGACAAACGAGAACAGGCATGGTGGATCATTCCAGCAGTAGCCATTTTTACTAGTGTTGCAGTTTTTGGGATTGGTGCGAAGGATAGAATATCAGGAACGCAAGTGAATGAATCCAGTATACTCCTTTTGGACAATGAAACGGAAACTGCCAGTGGCTATGGTGTGGCGAGCATTCTTACGAATAGTGGCGGCGATTATAAAATGGAAACCGGAGAAAACACAACACTTTTCCCAATGACTTACGGTTATAACGAAAATTTTGAATTAATGAGAAATTACGCATATGTCAGTTCTTTATCTCAAGGAACAGAAATCAAGTTTAATAATGTGGAATATTGGTCAACGCGTACAAGTATCGGAAATGTTAATGCTTTGCCATTAGGGAAAATTGAACATGCTATTTCTATGAAAGACGGAAAAGTACAAGGGACAATCTCTAATCAAATGCAGTATGAATTAAAAGACGCATTTATACTATCAGGTCGAAACTCTGAACCTCTTGGAGATATTAAAGCAGGGGAAACAGTGGATCTTGAATATGAGGTGTCTGGAGGAAACGTCGCCAATGCGTTGACTGCACCGAGCAGCGCTTCTGCAACAAAGGCATTCTCTAATTTCCAAAGTTATTATAATCAGGGACCTGGCGCTAATCAAATTGAAAAGCATGAGTTGGAAGACTATAAGAAGTTTCAAATGCTAGATTTACTTGTCAACAGAAAAGATATTTTCTCTATAGCCTCTCAACCTATTCTGGTTGGTTATGTGACAGATGGAGTGATGAACACGAAGGTGGATGGAAAATCAGGAAAATCAAATGCCTCTCATCTTGTTGTTTTACCAATCACGATCACTAATTCAGGTGGAGGAAGCTTTAGTTTTACGGAGGAACATTTATCACCAAGCGTAGAGGTTGCAGAGGGTGAGACCGGCATGGTTCATAATAACGGTCTAGAATTTGGCGAAACATATGTATTTTTAGGTGGAGGGACGTATGATTTTACCTACAGTCTTCCTGATATGGTCGACATTACAAAAGATGAAATGAGAGAAGTGAAACTTAAACTTCGTACAAGAGATGGAAGTGTAGAGTACTATATTTTCAACCATAAAACGGGTGAAGCAGAATTGCTTGAAAATAAATCTTCAATCACATTAGAGGGAAATCTCCTCGATTATTTCAATGAACAGGGAGGCATTACTGTTCGTCTAAGAGTTCCAAATAATTTTGATATGGATATACAATTGCCGGGAGTACAGGTAGAGGGAGCGTTAAAAGAATGATAGAAACCATTAATCTTACAAAAAAATATGGGAAATTCACAGCATTGGATTCATTGAACTTGAAGGTTGAAAAAGGTACAGTATTTGGTTTTGTTGGTCACAATGGGGCAGGAAAATCGACCACATTTTCCATACTGTCTACCCTTCTCGCACCTACATCTGGTACTGCTTTTGTAAACGGATATGATGTTACGAAGAATCCCAAAATGGTTCGAAAGTATATTGGGTATATGCCTGATTTCTTTGGAGTGTATGATCAGTTCAAAACTGATGAGTATCTGGACTTCTATGGAGCAAGTTACGGCATCCCTCTAGAGGAAAGGCAAAAACTGATACCTCAGCTCCTTGAACTTGTTAATTTAACAGATAAGAAAGATGCTTATGTAGATGTATTATCGAGGGGGATGAAGCAACGACTTTGTCTTGCAAGAGCATTAATACATGACCCCGAAGTATTAATTTTGGATGAGCCGGCATCAGGATTGGATCCAAGGGCAAGGATTGAAATGAGGGAAATTTTAAGAGAATTAAAAAGTATGGGGAAAACCATCATGATTTCCTCACATATACTGCCAGAACTTGCGGAGATGTGTGATGAAATTGGTGTAATTAATGGTGGAAAGCTTGTTGCTACAGGAAGAGTGGAAGAAATTCACCAACAACTGCAAGCCAATAAAGTTCTGAAAGTACTCATTCTGAAAGATATAGATAAAGCTATTGCATTCTTTGAAGATATACCTAGTGTTTCTAATATTCAGCTAAGTGAACAACGATCAAATCTCTTATCCTTCTCATTTGAAGGGACAGATGAAGAGCAAGTTGCTTTGCTAAAGAAAGCACTAGATTCAGGCATAATGATTCTTAGCTTGAGTCAAGAAGAATCTAATTTGGAAGATATCTTCTTAGAAATTACAAAGGGTGTGGAATAATGAAAGCTCAACTAATAAACCCCATGTTAAATAAAGAGTTTAAATTACGCTTCAGGAGTTTCAAAAGCTTCCTGGGAATTCTATTCTACCTCGGTGTACTTGGTCTGATCGCCTTGTTCTATATCTATATGGAGACAAGATACAATTCCATGGGTATGTTCCGTGCAGAGAATAGTAAAAACATGTTCATGATATTAGCATTTGTCCAACTAGCATTAATTTTCTTTATGACACCTGGTTTGACAGCAGGAATTATTAGCAGTGAGCGGGAAAAGCAGACGTTAAATATTCTCCTGACGACACAGCAATCATCTACAAGCATCATCGTAAGTAAGTTGGTGTCGTCCCTATCATTTTTATTGTTGATAGTAATTTCCAGCTTGCCATTATATAGCATTGTCTTCTTATTTGGAGGAATATCACCGAAACTTTTAATGATAACTTTCGGAGTTTATTTGCTCTCCATGGCTACGTTAGGTAGTATAGGGGTTTTCTTTTCCACATTAATTCGTAAAACGATTGTAGCCATGGTTTGTACGTATGGTGTAGCCTTTTTCCTTGCTGCAGGGACAGCAATCATTACCATGTTCACTATTAGTTTTACGCAATATGGTGCAACAGGTCCACAGGCAAATCCGATACCGTACTTTATTGCCATGTTTAATCCCTTCGGTGTCATGTTAGCGCTATTTGAGCCTGCTGCAGCAATGGAATTAAAGAATGTATCAGGAATAGATTTACACCTTGGTGTAGGTTTGATCATTTCATATATCACTATTTCTATCATCTTGATTTTGCTTAGCATTAAAAAGTTACGCCCAAATATGAAACCAAGTAAAGGGTAGATAATTTATGAAGGAAAACGATCTTATAATCAGGTTTCTATTTTCCATTAGAAGAAAGCTTAGAGTTCAACGTATTTCTAAACAGACGCAATATGCCATCTTGGCATTTTGCGTCAGCTTTTTAAGTGTGCTTATCGTTGCCAGAATGGTGGTTACTCCTTACTTAATTGAAAAAGCTCTCTGGTTGGGAGGAGTTGTTTGTATAACAGTTTTCCTCCTATACTGGAGAAAAAGACCCTCGACTTGGGATGCAGCAAGATATTCAGATGCCTTTTTGAAAGAGGATAGACTTACCACATCCCTTGATTATGTAAAAGATACCTCCTTGGTCGCGCAACTTCAGCGCAAAGAAGCTTATGACCATCTTAAGAAAAAGGAACATACTATTAAAGAAGCAAAATTACAGCATGTACACCCAAAAGTACTTTTTATGTCGTTATTAACATCATGCCTTATTGTTCTTTTAATGTTGTTTCCAAATAATAAGATGCAAGAAGCTAAGGCTTTAGAGGCGGAACGAGAAATAATAGAGGAAACCCTTGATAAAGTAAAAAAAGATGCCGAGGAACTGAAGGATAACAAAGAAATCAAGGAAGAGTTAGAAGAGCTCAAAGAACTTAAAAATGAAAAAAATGCAGATGAGTTATTAAAAGAACTAATGGAAAAAGAAAATAACTTGGCTGAAAAGATGAAAGAGCTTCAAGAAAAGGAAGCTAGCTTGAAAGAACTTGCAAAAGATCAGCCAGATAACTCATTGGCGAACCTTGCGTTAAATAAAAAGAATGAAGAATTAGAGAAGCTACTTAATGAAATGAAGAAAAATATTGAATCCTTATCAGAAGAAGAGAAAAAACAGCTATCAGAACTATCAGATACCCTCTTAGACCAAGAAGAAATGAACTTGGAGGAAATGTCTGACGAGGAATTAGAAGCATTGTTGGAGCAACTTGAAGAGCTCCTACAAGACATTTCTGCACTATCTGATATGGAGGCGTTGCAGAATGCACTTCAAGCAGCCGCTTCTAATCAATATGGAAAAATGTCGCAGGCTGGATTAAATCCTTCTAAGTTGACTTTATCCAATTCCAACAATCCCACCTCTTCTAATCAAACTGCCCAAAATTCTAACCAAGGCCAAGGACAGGGCCAGGGTCAGGGCCAAGGCCAAGGTCAGGGCCAAAGTCAGGGTCAAGGCCAAGGTCAGGGCCAAGGTCAGGGTCAAGGCCAGGGTCAAGGCCAAGGTCAGGGTCAAGGTCAAGGCAGTGGAGGACTTGGTGCAGGAGTAGGTGTGGGTGAGCAAACATTTACGGTTCCTTCCAACATCAATAGTGATATTCAGAATGAAACGGATGGGGGTCCAACTGGGGAAGGGCAGTCTCAATACGAGGATGCTCCAGACTCTCCTACCTTGAGAGGGCAGGCAAGACCTTATGAAGAAATATTCTCATCTTATGAAAAGTCCTACAGAGAATCGCTGGACAGAATGCAATTGCCTTCAAAATTAGAAAATGTGGTTAAACAATACTTTAGTGAAGTGGATCCGAAGGGAGCAGATTAAGTGATCAGTTTGGAAGAGAAAGAAAAAGAACTGAAATATTATCAAGATACATTGCAGGAAGTGAAACAAGAAATAGGAAAGGTGATTGTCGGTCAGGAGGAAGTTATCGAACAACTGATTTGGGCGATGGTGTCAGATGGCCATGCCTTGCTCGAAGGGATGCCAGGTGTAGGAAAGACCATGCTCATTCGAACAATTTCAGAAGTACTAAGCTTTGATTTTTCTAGGATACAGTTCACTCCTGACTTGATGCCATCCGATATTACCGGAACAAAAATGATAGAGATACATGAAAACGGGAAACAATCCTTCGTTTTTCATGAAGGTCCTATTTTTTCTAATATTGTTCTTGCGGATGAAATAAACCGGGCAACTCCTAAAACGCAAAGTTCCCTTTTGGAGGCGATGGCCGAAAAAACCGTGACTATCATGGGGGAAACAAGAAAGGTTTCATCCCCATTCTTTGTATTAGCAACACAGAACCCAATTGATATGGAAGGAACTTATCCGCTTCCGGAGGCGCAGATGGACCGTTTCCTTTTAAAAATCAATATGGGCTATCCTAAGAAGGAAGAGTTATATGAAATCATTAAAAGGACTACAGGAACGGAATCCTATCATGTTCAAAAACTTTTAGATACAGACAAGATGCAAAAAATACAGTTGGCTGTAAAGGAAATACTAGTTTCACAGGAACTGTTAGACTATACGGTTCAGCTAATCATGGCAACTCATCCTGAAGAAGAGCAAGCCAGTGAACTTGTAAAAAAATATGTACGATACGGTGTAGGCCCTCGTGGTGTCCAGAGTTTAATTAAGGTAGCAAAAGCAAGAGCATTTTGCTCAGGACGCTTTCATGTCTCCAAAGGGGATATCAAACATGCTGCCATCCCTGTCCTTCGTCACCGCCTGTTCTTAAATTTTGAAGGGGAAGCTTCTGGGGTGAATGAAGATCTTATCCTAGAGGATGTCATTCAATACACTGATAAAGTATTGAATGTAAGGTAGCTCAAATGTTGAATTCTATAATAACCAAGCAGCTACAAGCCTACAGCCTTCAAGCAGGTAAGCTAAAGAGAAGCTGGCATAAAGGAACAAGAAAGTCGACAAGGTTCGGTGCATCTCATGATTTCTCTGACTATCGTATGTATGAGCAAGGCGACGATCTTCGGCAAGTGGATTGGAATATCTACGCACGTACGCAAAAGCATTACATTAAACGGTATTTAGATGAGCAAGAACTCTCAGCTTCTATTTATCTGGATTGTACGAATTCCATGGCCAGTTCTCCAGGCAAATGGAAATTAGCCAAAACACTTACAGCTTCATTTGCATACATAGGGCTAAGTCAGGATGATCGTATATCCATTATTGATGTTCACGGTGAACAGGCTCCCTACTTATATCGAAAAGGAAAAGGTCACCTCTTTCAGATGATGCAATATGTGGAGGACATACAACCTAAAGATACCTCCCTATTATTCACTGAAGCTGCTTTAAACCATATTCAAAGGAAAAGCAGTGTTTCCATTGTCATCAGTGACTTACTTGAGCCTCTGGACTCGGTTATTCACACTTTGAAGATCATCCAAGCAAATAGACAACAAATTTACTTGTTGCAAGTTTTGGAAGAGGATGAAGTTAATCCAAGTTTTGATGGCGACTTTATGCTGATTGACAGCGAAACCAATCAGGAAGTGAATGTAACAGTTTCTGATTTTACTAGAAAGAATTATAAAGAAAAAATGCAACAAAGAATGGAGATCCTAGAAGGGTTTTGTTTCGAAAGGGGAATATCCTACCTTATGTGCCATACAGGAGAGAATGTGGAAGATATTTTATTTAAAAGGATGACCTCTAAAGGTTGGATTAGGTGATGGGAATGGGTTTTACAGCACCAATATTTTTCTTGTTCAGTGCATTTTTACTATTAGTTATACTCATGTATTTCTTCAGGAAGCAATATGAGAAAAAAGCAATCCCTTCTGTCTTATTATGGCAAGAATGGATGAATGAATTCGAAGCGCAGGCTTGGTGGAAGAAACTGCAACACCATCTGCTTTTATATCTTCAGTTATTGGCACTGCTATTTCTTATTTTCACTTTAACGCAGCCTTTTTTTAAGAAGGAAGGAATTGAAGGGGACCATCTCATTTTTATTGTTGATTCATCAGCATCGATGACAGCAAAGGAAGGGGAGAAGTCGCGATTAGAGTTGGCCAAAGAGAAAATGGTGCAAATAATAGATAAAGTCGATAATCAAGAAATGACGGTAATCGTCGCAAAGGATACTCCTGAAATCCTGACGGAAAGGTCTTTGTCGAAAAAAGAAGTGTTAAATCATGTGGAAAAGATAGAAGCATCTTACGCTTCTCCAAATGTAATTGATTCCATCAATATGGCAAAAAGTCTTCTAGGAGAAGAAAACGGGAACATACAGCTTTTAAGCGATAATTTTACCAAAGAAGCATCCTTAGAACTTCATCAAAATACTGCCTTTTACGCTCATAATATAGGAACTTCACATGAGAATCTGGCAGTTGAAACATTCGGAGTAGCCAAACGTGAAAACACAGTAGTAGGGGTAGTTACCGTAAAAAATGAAAGTAACGATTCAAAGGAGTTTACCCTATCGATATTTAATGTACAGCAGGAAATAGTAAAGCAAGTTTCTGAGAAGGTAGAAGGTAATAAAGTAAAGACCATCTATCTGAAAGATCTTCCACTTGCAACAATGTATAAAGTGGAAGTGAGTGGAGACAAGCAATATTTGCTTGATAATGAACAATACGCATTTCTTGGCCAGCAACAGGATCCTACCGTTTACGTGCATAAGGATATACATCCATTTGCTAGAAAAGCGGTTGAGATTGCAAGTACGAATGTTATTCATCTCTCTTCCGATCCAGCGGAAGGGAATAAATTTGATGGTGTTCACCTTATTAAAGGGCTGCCAAAAAGCGAATGGCCTTCTGGACCGAAGCTAGTGTTTCTATCAGGGGATGATGGGGAAAAAGAAGTCGATCTTTCAGGAGAGATAACAGCAAATAGGACAAATCCGTTAATGCAATCAGTGGCAATGGAGAAAGTGTATGTGGAAAAAACCTTTTCATCTGAAGAATTTTCCTCATTAGATGTGGTAGCAAGCAGAGGAGAAACACCGCTGATTCTTTCAGGGACATATAAAGGGGATCCAATTATTGTCGTAACATTTGAGCTTGGTTCGAGTGACTGGCCTCTCCATCCCGGTTTTCCGTTATTCATGTTTCACTCTATTCAGGAATTGACACAGAACCGGGGGATGTTAGGATATTTTTATCCTGGCCAGACGATGGATTATTTTCCAGCTTCTGATGTAAGGAAAGCTGAAATTCTAGATAAGGATGATAAGGTTGTTTTTTCATCTGAAACATTCGAACAACCCATTGAACTTCCCGTAACACCTGGAATGTACACGTTAAAAGAGACAAAGGATGAGTCGGAGGAATCCAAGACTCTTTATATCATGTTAGATGATGGAGAAAAATCCATTCACACGGAAGAGAGTTTTACCATATCGGCAAATCCTACTATAGATCAAGATGAAAAGTCTACAAGCAGCAAGGACATCTCCTATTTGTTTTTAATACTTGCGCTTGTCGTCTTATTGGTAGAATGGGAGGTTTACAGACGTGGAATTTCAAATTGAACATCCTCTCATGCTTTTATTTCTTATTCCGGTACTAATCAGTCTTGTTTTGTTCTGGCGTAAAAAGAAGGTGAAGCGGAAAAAGGAGTATGTCATTATCTCCTTGAGAAGCTTAATCTATTTGTTTTTAATACTAGGACTATGTATGCCATCGCTTCTTTCCCCTGTAAAAGGGACACATACTGTCTTCCTTGTAGACCAATCGGATAGCGTGAAAAGGATGGAAGGAGAAATCCTATATTCGATCAATGAGGCTATTAAGCAGAAGAAAGAAGAGGATAGTTATAGCATTGTTACTTTTTCAGAAAAGCCGAAACTTGAACGATCCTTTACTGATCAACAGGAAACCATTCACCAACTATCAGTTAACGACGGTTCACAATTCACTAATATTGAAGAGGGATTGGAGTTTGCCGCAAATTACATCCCAGAGAATCGTAAAGGGAGAATTGTTTTACTAACTGATGGAATTGAAACAAATGGGAATAGTACTAAACAATCTAGTTTTTATAAGGGTAGAAATATAGAAATGGATGCTATGGCATTTCACCCACCGTATGTGGAAGATGTGTCACTACAATCTTTTCATACTCCACAAACAAGCTTTGAAGGGGAAGCTGTCCCATTCCAAATCGGTCTTGAGGCCAATGTAGACACACAAGCCACTTTGCATATTACTCAAAATAATGAAACCATCATTAAAGAGGAAGTGGTAGTGGCAAAAGGGGCGAATACTTATTCCTATTCCATTCCATTAAAAAACCCTGGATTGTATACGTTTAAAGCAGAAATTTTCCCAAAAGTAGATAAGATTGTTGAAAACAATATCTCTCACTCTCTAACACAGGTATCGGGCCAACCAAAAGTGCTTATGGTGGACCAGGAGGGGGAAGGGGAAAATGTGTTCCGCGCGTTAGATGCAAGCGGGTGGAAGATTGATCGCATTCATCCAAGTCTGCTACCGACGACACTCAGCGGTTTCCTGGCATACGAAAGTATTATTTTTCATAATGTGTCCGGCCACCTTTTAAGTGGAAATCAGATGGAACTCATTGAAACAGCTGTTAGGGATTTTGGTGTCGGTTTCACGATGACAGGTGGCAATGAATCCTATGGTCTCGGAGGTTATTTCCAAACTCCGATAGAAAAAATTCTACCTGTGGATATGGATGTAAAGGGTAAAAAAGAAATCCCTTCTCTTGGTTTAATTATCGTCTTGGACCGTTCGGGTAGTATGATGGGGGAAAAATTTGATTTAGCGAAAGAAGCTGCAGCACGAGCGGTGGAACTATTGAAAGAAGAAGACACATTTGGGTTTATTGCCTTTGATACGGAACCTTGGGCAGTTGTAGAGACAAAACCGATTAAGGATAAAGAAGAGGTAATAGAGAATATTCGTTCTACCGCATTAGGTGGTGGAACAGATATTTTCCCTGCCCTGAACCAGGCTTATGAGCAATTGAATGAAATGGACCTCAAACGCAAGCATATTATCCTATTAACGGATGGACAATCCAATGATGGACCATACGAGGAAATCATTGAAGAAGGTTTAACGAATAATGTAACTTTATCGACAGTAGCAATCGGTGGAGATGCAGATACTTCCTTATTAGAAGAATTGGCAGAGATAGGAACAGGAAGATTCTATGAAGTATATGAAGCAAGCTCTGTCCCAAGTATTCTCTCTAGGGAAACCGCGCTTACTACTAAAACATATATAGAAGATAATCCTCATGTACCGACTGTATATGCAGGATATGATTGGTCCAAAAGGTTTGAAAGTGGGACACCGTTCCTTAATACTTATATAGCAACGACATTGAAATCACGTGCTGAGCAAATCATATCGAGTGAAAAAGAGGATCCCATCCTTGCTCGAATGAATTACGGACTTGGAAGAACAATCGCTTGGACTTCCGATGTTTCTGGTGCCTGGAGTGGTGGGTTTCCTTCTTGGGAAGAATGGACAGCTTTCTGGAATGAAATGGTGACGTGGTCTTTGCCATCTTATGAGCAGGGAGTCTATGACATCTCTACCACTGTCGAAGGAGGTAGAGCTTCCGTGAAGGTGGAAGCAATTGAGGATATATTGATGCCTGTTTCCATATCGGTCTCAAACAATAAAGGTCAAATTATAGAAGACGCTAAAAGTAAAATGGTTGGGCCTGGCCAGTACGAAGTGGAATTTTCAGCCATACCCGACATCTACTTTCTCAATATTACCCAAGAAGAGGAAGGGAAGACGGTCTCAACTTATACTAGCGGTATGGTTGTACCTTTTTCTACGGAGTTTGAACAAAGGCCAGTTAATTTGGAACTGCTTGAAAATATCACGGCAAATCAAAATGGAAAAGTGTTAGAAGATCCTAAGGAAGTGTTTCGTTCTTACCATAAGAATGTTTATCAGTCTCAGACGGTGTGGCTACCTTTTATCATTATTGCCTTTTTCTTACTGATTATTGAAATTTTCATAAGAAGGTTCGGCTTAATTTCGCTAGCCTTTTTGAAAAAAGGTAAGGAGAAAAAGGAAAAGAACAAGTCAGACAAAAGATGGAAAACACCAGTGATTCAAAGAAAAAAGGTTAAACAGACGGAAAAAAGGGAAGAGCCCAAAGTGGAAGAAATGAAGGAACTTAAACCACGGAAAGAAACATCTACTCCACCTAAAAAAACAAAACCTTCGGAAGATCGTATGAATCAACTATTAAAAGCAAAGAACAGAAAACGTAAATAAACAAAAGAGGTTGACGTAAAAAGTCAGCCTCTTTGTTTTTTTCGTTGAGACGGTAAATTAAATATAGAAAACCAATTGGTGATGACATGAAGCGAAATACTTTTCTTTTTTCCTTCTAAGAAGAAAAAGCAAAGAATGGCCTGTAAAATACAAAGTACAGAAGAAATTACAAGAATGGAAGGAATGGAAAAATCCATAAAATAACCAAATACGATTGGTCCAAGAGCAATTCCTGCAAATCTGACTGACCCATAAAGCGATGTTACAAATCCTCTAGCCTTTTTTTTGACAGAATTGGTGATGATGGCATTCATGCATGGAAGAATAATACCAATAGAAGTGCTAATTAGGGATATTATCAACATGGTCCACCATAGATTCTTATTTAGCAATATTCCAAGTAGAAAGAAGCTAAGTAGAAAAAAATTAGCAATGACAATTCGGTAGATGTAGTTATGGAATTTTCCTAATACATTTCCAGTAAGAAAGGAAGCAATCGTCAAAAACAAAAGAGGAAAAGAGAGTATGACACCATTTAAAAATCCATGAGTTTCAAATTTGTTTTCCAACACATCAGAAGAATAATACAACAAACCAAAAAGTAAATAGAGGCAAAGTGCACCAGCACTATAACTTGTCATTAAATAATACCTATTTTCTTTTAATACTCCTCCTAAATGTCGTACATAGTGCTTGAAAATCACTTTTTCAGAAGGAGACTCTTCCTTACCAACATAGAAAAAGAAGAGGAAAAACAAAATGCCACAAGCCAAAGGAAAGATAAAGAAAACATAGTGCCACATAATTAGTGCTATGCATGCTCCGATCAATGGAGATACCACTTTCCCTAAACTATTGGTTGTTTCCATTAGACTTAATACCTTCAGCTGTTTGTTCCCTGAAAACAAGTCTGCTATAATGGCCATGGCAATCGGAGCTGTTCCCGCTGAGCCTATCCCTTGAAGAATCCTGCCAAAAATGATTCCCTCAAATGAATAAGATGCTTGTAGCATGGAAGCAATCCCTGAAACTAAACCACCAAACCCATAAAGTAAAAGCGATGCCAATATTATGTGCTTCCGAGAAAATCTATCAGATAAATATCCGATAAATGGAATGGTAACAGCTCCAGCGATGGAGAAGATGGAAAGGATAAGACTGGCTTGAACTTGAGTTAATTGAAGGTCATGACGAATTTCAGGCAGTACTGGAATAAGCATCGAGTTTCCAAGGACAAGTATAATGGATGTTGATGTAATGGATATAATACTAATTGTCTCAGATTCTCTTTGCATCCCTTAACCCCCACTACTAACAAATGTGTTATTTTTATGAATTTATTCTGCAGTTCCTTTTATCTAACTGTAAGAAGTGGTACGATTTGATTGGAAAATAACTAGCGAAAAAAGGTGAAGATCGTGATAAATAACAGTAAGATACTTCTAATAGGACTTTGTGCAGTGTTTCTTGCCGCATGTAGTGGCAATGCAAAGATACCTGATACAACAGATTGGGAACTGGCAAATTTTCAGTACATAAACCAAGATAACGAGCAAGTCAGTTTAGAGAATTTAAAAGGTGAAGTCACTGTAGCAAATATGGTCTTTACCAACTGTACAACAGTATGTTCTCCTATGACGGCAAACATGGCAAGATTGCAAAGAATGGCTAATGAAGAACAATTAGATGTTAACTTCCTATCTTTTTCTGTTGATCCTGAAGTTGATACCCCTGAAGTACTGAAGGGATTCGGAAATAACTTTGAAGCAGACTATACATCTTGGGATTTTTTAACAGGTTACACACAGAAAGAGATAGAAGAGTTTGGAATGGAAAACTTTAAAACAATTGTAGCTAAACCCAAAAACGGCGGCGAAGTGGTCCATGGAACAAGTTTTTATTTAATTGATCAAGAAGGTACCATAATTAAAAGTTATGATGGCTTGGATGTTCCTTACGAAGATATATTGGAACATGTAGAAATCCTTTTAAGTGAAAAATGATGTTGATAGGATCACTCTTTTAAATCAGAGTGATCCTTTTGATTTTCAGTAAGCTCCTCTTCTCTGCTGGCATTCAATCCGTCTGTGACTATTACATATAGCTCTTTTGAAAATAGCTCTTTTGAAACTTCTTCATTGCACGCAAGTATTTCTTTTTCCTTCAATGTAAACAACCTCCTAACCTTTTAATTTTGAAAAATACATTAGGGTATGTTATAAAAAAGTGTACTATCGTATAATGTTAGTAACGGATTTAATCCTTAACAAATTAAGGAGTTTTATGATGGTTAAATTTTGGAGAATAGCCTTACTTGGGCTAATAATAATTAGTATGGTTAGTTGTTCCGCAGAAAATTCTTCCAGTTATGTTTTGGAGAAAGCGAAGGAAAGAAGAGAAAGCCAAAATGAAAGAGAGCTTTTCAAAGATTTTTTCAAAGAAGAGTCTGCCGAGAACAAGAATAAAATAATGAATATTGAAGAAAAAGAGGATGTAACCGAAGAATTTTTTAACAGGTCGTTTAAATTGGTCTTTTTTGGTGATTCCCTGACACAAGGTGTTGGAGACGAGTCCAAAAAAGGTGGATTTACATCAGTAGTGAAACAATATTATGAATCCAAACCTTATATCGACAACGTAAGTGTCACTAATCTTGGTGTGAGGGGAAATAGGACTAATCATCTCTTAAAAAGGTTGCAAGATCCAGAAGTGCAGGAGGCTCTTGCTGAAGCAGATGTAATCTTTATGACGGTTGGCGGAAATGATCTGATGAAGGTGATACGCGAAAATTTCCTCGATCTAACATTTTCTCTTTTTGATAAAGAACAAGAATTATACGCTAAAAGGCTCGATAGTGTGCTAAGTGAAGTAAGGACACATAATGATACCAGTAGAGTATACTTAGTGGGTCTATTTAATCCTTTTTATCAATATTTCCAAGAAATTGAGGAAATGAATGAGGTTGTAACTAATTGGAATGCTACAACCGTTTCAGTCTTGGATGAGTATCCTAATACAGCCTATGTTCCGATACAAGACATTTTTATCGAGCCAGAGGAAAATTTACTAGATGATGATCAGTTTCATCCTAATCAAAAAGGGTATGAATTAATAGGTTATAATGTTGTACAAGAAGTTAAGCGGTTTAATGAGGAAACATCATTGGATGAGATGTTAGAAGAAGAGTAGTGGAGAGGGTTATGGTGAAGAAAGTAATCAACTGGAAAACAGCTTTTTTAAGCTTGCTAGTAATAAATATTATAATTGCAGGAGTAGCAATATTCTTGGTGCTACTGCCAAAACACTCAAAATTTAATTTACCCGGCAAGGATGACGATCGAAAAAGGGTTGCTTTTACAATCCAATCAGATAAAGAAAACTTAAATGAACTTATCCGTTACTATTTGGAAAAAGAAACAAGAAGACCTTTAAATTATGAAGTGGTGCTGACTGACAGAGTGGAGCTCAGGGGTGAAATGACAGTGTTTGAGAGGAACATCCCCCTCACTATGACGTTTATGCCTGAAATTCAGGAAAACGGTGATGTAGTGTTAAAACAGGACTCCATGTCGATTGGAAGGTTGCAAGTACCTGTATCCATGGTATTAAAGTATGTAGGTGATAATTACCCATTACCATCCTGGGTTACAATAATACCGAACGAACAAAGTATCTATGTCGCACTTCAAGAACTAGAGCTGCAAAGTGATACAAAAGTAAAATTTACAAAATTTGATCTTGAACGCGACGATATCGAATTTAAACTACTAGTCCCAGTTGAGGACTAACACCCAAAAAGCATGGTGATTTTTTACCATGCTTTTATATTAAGACAATAGAGCATGTAAAACGGTTGATTTCCGTTCCAGGCGCTTCGCTTGCCTACGGGTGGTCCGTGAGCCTCCTCAGGCTTCGCTCTCCGGGGTCTCACCTGTCCCTTCCTCCCGCGGGCGTCTTCGCGCCTTCCACTCCAATCAACAAAGTGGCTACATTCATTTAAGGGTTTATGAAAAACATCTTAACGAGTTAACACTGGATAAGCATTAAAGTAACATCTACTCAATTATTAGCTGTGGATTGGAGCAAATGGCTTAGACTCCATCGGGGGGGAACGGTAAATTGAGACCCCGAAACAAAGGAGGCCACTGAATAACTGAAGACGTAAAGTATTTATTGATTCCTAGCTGGTGATTGGAGCAAAAGACGAAGACTCCTGAGGGAGCTAGCGCTAGGTGGAGACCCCGCAGGCGTAGCCGAGGAGGCTCCAGCAGTGCCCCTAGGAAAGCGAAGCCATATGCGGAAATCCACAGCGACGATTATTCAAATAACTAAAATTTTCAGTTTTAAAGGTCCGGGCGGTTTCTGCCCGGTTTTTATTTTTCATATAACTTACTTGGTACTACAACGCCTAAGGGCTTAGTATTAAAAACCACCCAATTTTTTTGGAACTGGGCATATGCCTTTACCAATACGCTCACCATGAATACATTATGTATTAGGAAAGAGGGGGAGGTGTAGAGCATGGGTGGTTCTGGTTATGGATCAGGATTCGCGTTAATAGTTGTTCTGTTTATCTTATTGGTGATTGTTGGTGCAGGAGTCCTCAGCTATTAATTACCAAGCTTCGATAAATACCTTTGTAGAGGAGGTGACAGCTATGAGTTGGTGTGGTTGCGGTTACGGTCAAGTAGCAGGAGCAGGATACCCAGGTGGTTACGGAAGCTCTTTCGTGTTAATCGTAGTATTGTTTATTCTTTTAATCATCGTTGGTGCTGCTTGGTGCTAATGACATAAAACACGGTGCTCAATCACAAGTTGATTGAGCATTTTACATATCATGGCGCTAAAAAAATGACTTCCAAAGATGGACTGTTTTCCACAAGGCCAACTGCTACAATGGTATAAGCAACATCTGGCTTCAAGCTTACCCTGTTTAGGGGCAGAACGATATCCTTTGTACCTGCAACCCTTATTTCAAGATCGACTGTCATCGGTGTAAGTCCAAGATAATCTGATATTCCACTGTACGAAATATCAGAAAAAACGACATCGCCCTTTTTAACGGCAATATCCACAGAAGGGGCATCAGGGGATAAGTGCCAAAAACGGAGCTTTGATTCACTTTGAGGTACAGTAGAATCATCTATAATTGGTATTAGTTGTAGTTTATCCTTTGTACCTGCAATTGCGATTGTATACGACATACCTGTGTTTGCCTGGAGTGTACCGGTAATTAATTTCTGCCCGTTTTGAATTACTTCTATTTGATTGTTTGTTGGTTCTATATCTACATATCTACTACTGTTTGTATAACGCAGATCTTTCCATACAGTCTTATTATTTACATGCACATCCACTGCCATTAAGCCAGGGGAAGCATGAAGGATTCTAAGTTGAGAGCGATTATTTGGAGGAGCAGCTCTTGTTGGAACAGACTTTATTGTTTTCACCCATTTCTGTAGATGATAAATATGCTTTTGATAAAAATAAATATGTTGTTGTGGATCCGAGTATTTATAATAGTCAGCTAACAATTGATATTGTACTGCCAGATAGTAATTTTCATCATGCACCATATTTGCAAACACCCTCCATTTATTCCTGATGGTAAATGGATATGCAAAGAAGAGTGAAATAGTATTGATTTTTTAGGGTCCATAAAAAAAAGGATAATAGGCAACTTATGCCTGTTATCCTTTTTGATATTCTGCATGCTTGATGAAAGTGATTTCTTCATCTACATTGCCACAAGTGGCACATTGAATTTTTTGTGAAGGCCCTTTATATGGGATATGAAAAGGGTCCATGGTGCCCGATGTATATTCCTCTACAACCTCACCTGATTGAGGATTCAATTTCACGGACTTTGCCACCTGTTCAATAATGTTAAAACGCGAGCGGTTAGTTTTACAATTTGGGCATAGATAAGGGGATGCCATATCAAATCCGCCTCCTTTGATACTAGCTTTTTCCGAACAGATAACTTTTATGCAAAACCACAAACAAACGGTCCTACCAAAGTAGAACCGTTTGTGAGATTATGCTGCTTTTTCATTTGGAAAGTCATGTGCATCGAGCTCAAAATCTGTCTTTCTTGCTGCAATAGCTTTTACATAAAATAACCCAATAATAATGATCGTAAACATGGCTGCTCCGATATAAGATGCTTCAATCGGTAAACGGAAGCCAATAGGTGCATTTAATATATAGGTTGTCGTTGCCAGCGTCATAAAGATTGCGGGTATCATCGCAATGTAATATTGTTTTTTAGCAATGAAAAGATACATAGCGCCGACCCATAATGCTATAACGGCAGTTGACTGATTTGCCCAGGAGAAGTATCTCCATAATAATTCAAAATCTATTTTTGTCAGAACAAATGAAATGACGAACAATGGAGCTGCAATCCAAAGACGGCTGATAATTTTCTTCTGAGAAATATTGAAGTAATCGGCAATTATCATTCGAGCACTTCGGAATGCAGTATCTCCTGAAGTAATCGGAAGAATTATGACACCGATAACTGCCATTGTGCCACCAATTGCTCCAAGCATAGTAACAGAAACCTCACTTACAACAGCACCTGGTCCACCATTAGCCAAGACCTCACTTAATCCAGCTGATCCATTGAACAGGCTCATTCCTGCAGCTGCCCAGATCATAGCAATGATACCTTCTGCAATCATCATGCCGTAGAAAATACGGCGGCCTTGTTTTTCGTTCTGGGTAGTCCTTGAAATGATAGGTGTTTGCGTTGCATGGAAACCTGAAAGAGCTCCACATGAAATAGTTAAGAACAGTAATGGGAAGATAGGCACGTTATCTGGGTGCATATTTGTAAAGCTTAATTCAGGAATAGGTGCACCTGTAACAACTAATGAAACTCCAACACCTAAAGCACTTATCAGTAATAGTGCTCCAAAAATAGGATATAAGCGACCGATAACTTTATCGATTGGTAACATCGTTGCGAAAATATAATAGATGAAAATAGCAAATATAATGATACTAAGTGCCACTTTTCCTTCAGCTAACGTATGAATTAATCCTGCCGGCGCGGTTACGAAAACGGTTCCAACTAAAAGTAAAAGCAAGATAGCAAATGCATTAACTGTATGTTTCATCAATTTTCCGAGAAACTTACCTGCAAGTTCAGGTAAATGGGCACCGCGGTTACGGATGGATATCATACCTGTCAAATAGTCATGAACCGCCCCGGCAAAAATACAGCCTAGGACTATCCACAAAAATGCCACTGGACCATATAACGCACCTAAAATTGGTCCGAAAATTGGTCCTACACCAGCTATATTTAATAATTGAATCAAAGAATTTTTATTTTGACCGAGCGGAAGATAATCAACACCGTCTTGATTGGAATATGCAGGTGTTTTTCTAGCATCTTTTATCCCGAATACTTTTTCAACAAATCTACCATAAATGAAATAACCTAAGATTAATAAGACAATACCAGTTAAGAATGTATACAAAATGAAGACCCCTTTCTCTTTATGGAGTACCATCATTATAAATGAAAAGGCTTTCATTTAGTGGAAGGTTGGCCAAGATGTACAAAAACATAAATAACATGTCAGTATCAATCACTGACATGCTATAGTTCGAGTTTTTTTCTTAATGCTTTTACATAATTACGGCTTACAGAGAGTTTTTCTGGGCTTCCTGTAAGCTCCAGCATGTATGCTCCATTGAACCAAGGAGTCAATTTCGTCACATAGTTTAAATTAACAAGGTAACTCTTATGGATACGGAAAAAAGGGTAGTCATGCAACCTTTCCTCCAGATCTTTCAAAGCAAGCTTTGACTCGAAGTTCCGTGTATTAGTATGTATCCTCGAAATTCGATCATCTCTGCTGATATAAAGTATATCAAGTGGATCTAAATAAAAAATCTCGTTTTCATACTCCACAGCAAGCCTAGAGGAGCCGGGTTGTGGTGTAGGTTCCTTTTCTGGAAATAAATGTTTAATGAGCCGACACACGGTTTGGGACAATTGTTCCTCATCAAAAGGTTTTAATAGATAGTCAACCGCTTCATGTCTAAAAGCGTCTACTGCAAAATTAGGAAAGGCAGTAGCAAAAACAATAAGAGGTGATTTTTTTAATTCTTTTAAATGCTTGGCAACATCCAAGCCGTTCATTTTTGGCATTTCTATATCTAAAAAAACGACGTCCGGCTGTTGCTGCATGCAGAGTAAAAGAGCGTCTTCACCGGTTGCTGCCTCCCCAATCACCTGCAGACAATCATGTTCTTCTAGCAAATGTTTTAGTTCATCACGGCTGTATGGTTCATCATCCACAATGATTGTTTTTATATTATCCATATGTTTTATCATCCTTATTTAATTTCTTGGCTATGGTAAAAGAAACAATGGTGCCACTTCCTGTTTCACTTTGAAAATGTAATCTTGCTTGATTGCCAAACATCATGATAAGCCTTTTATTAATATTGTAAAGGCCAACCCCAGTACCGGTAGGAGAAGATACTTGATCCTGACCAAGCTCGTTTATTCGATCTCTTGTCATACCTATACCATTGTCGCTTATGGAAATGAAAATATCAGATTCGCGCTCTCTTATTTCGATGATTAATTTTGCATTTTCCTCCCTATCTTTAAGACCATGTTTAACCCCGTTTTCCACTATTGGCTGCAAAGAAAGGGGAGGAACAAGATAGGAAAGGGCTGATTCGTCCACATGATAGGTTACGGTTAGACGATCGGAAAACCTGGCTTCTTCTACAGATAGGTATGCTTGTACATGTTTTAACTCTTCTTGGACAGTGGTCCATTTGGCTGTGGTTGCTGTAAGATTTTGTCTAAAGAAGTGCGAAAGAGAAACCAATAGTTTTCTTGCTTTTTTGGGGTCAGTGCGTATTAGAGAAACAATTACATTCAAAGAGTTAAATAGAAAATGCGGGCTGATTTGAGCTTGAAGAGCTTTGATTTCAGCTTCTTTCACTAGCTTGGATGCATTTTCTGCTTCAGAGATTTCCAACTGATGACTCATAAGGGAGCTGAGACCTGTTATTAACTGGATGACCACATTATCTATTTCTTTATCTGAAGAAAAGTAAAATTTAAGCGTGCCTACTGTTTGCTCCCTCTTTTTTAAAGGAGCAATAACCACAGCACCGAGTGGACACGAGGGATCTTGACACTGAATGTCATTTTTTCCTGCTACCAATAAATTTCCGAATTTCAGTACTTGTTTTGTGCTATGAGTTTGGATGGGGGAGAGGGGTTTATGATGATTATTCCCCATTCCGACATGTGCTAGAATCTTCTCTCTATCAGTTATGGCTACAGCACTGGCATTCACTTCCCTGTATATTATTTTGCATGTCTCTTCTGCAGATTCAACCGACAAGCCTTTTCTAAGGTGTGTCAACGTATTCTCGGCTAATGACAAAGCTTTTTGAGCCTGTACAGCTCCTACTTTTTCTTCTTCGTTAATCACAGTTAAGATAATGAGGAAAAAGAGGGCAGATCCAACTCCGTTAGCGAAAATCATTGGAAGTCCTATACTTTCCACGAGCGCGAGAGCCTGCGAAAAAGGCTGGGAAGTAAGGAGGATTATGCCCATTTGAATCGATTCAGCTAGTGCACCAGTTAAAAGAGCCACAGAAACACTAATTCTTTTCCCCTTATATTTGCTTCGAATGAAACCTGCCAAAAGACCTGCTACTATAGCAGAAAAGCCGCAAGAAAACGCTGTAAATCCACCAAGACTCATTCGATGTATACCAGCAATTAACCCTGCACCAATCCCCACTTTATATCCGCCAAGTAACCCGCCCATTACAATCCCAATAACGCGGGAGTTAGCAATTGCCTCAGATTCATTTAGTTCCGTTATCCAACGATCGAACCCTAATGTTTCGGTACTAAAAGCAAGACCTGTATATGTTCCAATAATGCCGAAAAAGCCAAAAAATAGAATAGCATAAGCTTGCTGTTTTCTATCAATTTGCTGCCGGTTGACCAACTGTCTGAAAAAAGACAGCCTAGTCATGATAAAAGCAACGGTTACAATAATACCAAGTCGCTCTAACATGGTTAATAATAATTCAAACATACTTCACGCTCCACTTAAATCCTGATGTGCTAATGGTAGCATAACCAAACATTTTGGTTAAGATTAAATTCAGCCACAGAAAAAAAGCATGATTTCCTCTAAGGAGATAATCATGCTTAGTTTCTATTTTGCTTAAAATGCGCCTGAATTTGTCCCTTTAACATTTGTTTTTTCCAATTATCATTTTCTTTTTCTTTCTTTTTCCACTCTCTGCGTATTTCATGAGTCTGGACACCTTCTTCCATCTGATTGGCGATTTCCATCAGCCGCTCCACATCAGAGAAGGAATACTTTCGTATGCCAGAACCTGATCTGGCAGGGAAAATCAATTTTCTTTCCTCGTAATATCTTATCTGTCTTTCTGATAAGCCTGTAAGATCACGAACCGTGCCGATTGAAATGACTTTTCTCTCCTTCAAAGATGGATCCTCTTGTGTCATAGCCATTCACATCCTATTCTAGAGCTCTTACTATTATTATAGTACATTTCTTTCGTTAATTCCTGTACATGTGTAAGAAAACCTTACAGTCAAATGAAGCTCATTGTAACTTCCATGTGATAACTCCTGACAAAAATAAAGAATTTCCACTATTGATTTACTAAACTAGAAAAAAGAGAGGTGAGTGGAATGGCAAAAATTTTAGAAAAGGCTGTTAGTGATGCAAAAGAGTATTATATTACCAAACTTGTTAATGCGGGTTGTTTCATGAATCATAGTGTTCTTTCCACCTACACATTAAGTGAATTGAAAAAGGAATATACGAACTTAATTGAAAAGGGGAGGAGTTAAACTTGCAGGAATATTACAATACTGATTCATTTAAACTTGCTTACGATATTATTAAATTAGATTGTCGACGAGATCAGATTTGGGAGGAGCTACTAAAAAAAGAAGGAGACCGTTTTGGAAATTTTAAGGTTTGTCCAAAACTTTAAATGAAAGAGGCTGGCTCCGACGTCGGAGCTGGCCTTTATTGATTGGGAAGATATGATCTGTACAAGTAGAACAAATACCGATCGAGGGAAATGGAGTTCTTGCGATGAATAATGACTGGATGTTGGTGTTTGGTTCGTCTGTTTTGTTGCGAAAATAACTTTGCCAAATGCGAAAAAGATGGACGGGCAACATAATCACTCAAATAAGCTGGCTTAGTAGCATCCGGTTTTCTCGTACCATTCAAAAACTCAATGATATACGCTTCATCTTTTATTCCTAGTCCATGTCCAAAATACAAATCGTCACCCATCACCACGGCATTTTCGCCTCTCCACCAATAAGTCAATGGATTAAAATCAGGATTTTTAAAGTAAACAACATCACCTGGAATCGTATAATAAGTATAGACAGACTGCATGACAAGATCTGAATCAAAATGCCAGCTGTAAAGTAATAAATCTTGAAAAAACTCATTAAAAAGTTTAGGTCCAATTGTATTTAATATGGCGTGATAATATAGAATAAGGATCGCGGTTGCACACTCATACGCATAAAATTGACTGTTTTCAAAAATATCAGTTATAGCATCTGATGGATTGATATCATCCCGTATTAAAAAGCCGCCAGCCTCTGTTATATTCCAATATGCAGGGTTGCCTTGTGAACCAGCAAACGTTTCAAAACGTGCTTCTCCCTGTGCCATTAATGCAGCACTTGCAACAATGTTATTCCGTAAAGCAATCTCAAATCTTAATTCCTCCATAGCATCATAAGAATATACCTGTGAATCATTGAGTAAGCGTTGGAAAATTGTTTTTTCAAGATCTTCTAGATTAGGAAGAGTACTTTCTGTAATTGATTCTCCGTTTATGACAATCATGTCATCCCTCATTTCTCAAAAACAGTATAATCCTCATTACTATTCAACATATTCAATTTGAGGCGATTCATGAATGAATAAAAATGAAAAGTGCTGTGCAAATCCACATGATTTGCACAGCACTTTCGATTATTGTTTGTTTTTTTCTAAAGATTGTAATTGTTCTGTTAGCAACTCTACATCCAAGTCTTCTCCAATAATGACAAGATTCAACGGGACTTTAACCAACTCTTTTAAATACAGAGGAGTGCCGTAAGAATACTGAAACAAATAAATACTGTTTGAATGCTCGAAAGTAAGATACCCTTTGATGCGGTAAACGGAGTCAGGAAGATTTCTAAGCCAATCTTCAAATTCATCTAAGTCTATTTTAGTGGAAAACTGATACACGAAAGTTTTCAAATGAAGAGAATCCTTCACATGTGCACTAGAATGACTTCCTTTTTCTATCTGTTTCGTTCTCTTCCAGCTGTCTTCCGGAATCTTAGCAAATGTGGTCAGCAGTGTAGAAGCATGGGGATTGATGGATTGCAATTCAAACAATATGCTAGAAACCTCTGCTTCACTTACTAAATCTGTCTTGTTCAAGATAAGCATATCTGCATGCTTCACTTGTTCTCTTATCAACTGCTTGACTTGAATAGAAAGGTTGTCACGTTCTTTCCATCGAAGGACATCTAAAAGGGTGATGATACGAGCTTCAGAAAATTTGTTCGCAAATATCGGAGAGAGAACCGTGTCAAGCACTTCTATTGGATGAGCTGCACCTGTCGTCTCTATGTAAATGGCATCCAAATCTTTATCAAGTAATAGCCCTTGCATAGTTGATTCCAATTTCTCTTGAATGGTACAACAAATACAGCCATCAAATAGTTCAGATAGTGGGGTTTCATCAGGTATGGAATCAGAGTCAATGGAGACTTTGCCAAGCTCGTTCATGACCACCGCCACTTTCCTATTTTCTGATTGTTCCTGTTGCAGCATTTGGGTCAAAAGGGTAGTCTTCCCGCTCCCAAGAAACCCAGCTAATATATAAACTTCCACTTTTTTGCTCATAAATTGAACCTCCTGATATATGTACCCTTCATTTTACCATACTATTATCTTTCTGTAATACGAGCATACCATTAGGAAATCCTCTTTGATATTGCTATAATTCACGTAAATATATTTTATAAAAAGGTGGGTACTACATGATAAACAAATTGGAAAAAGCAACGTTTGCCGGAGGTTGTTTTTGGTGCATGGTTAAACCTTTTGACGAACAGGATGGCATCGAAGAAGTAGTTTCAGGCTACACAGGTGGCCATAAAGAAAACCCAACTTACAAAGAGGTATGTTCTGAGACGACAGGCCATTATGAAGCGGTGCAAATTACATTCAACCCTGAATTATTCCCTTATGAAAAACTATTAGATGTTTATTGGAGCCAAATTGACCCGACCGATGCAGGAGGCCAATTTCACGACCGGGGAGATTCTTATCGTACGGCCATTTTCTATCATTCCGATGAACAAAAAGAGATCGCCGAAAAATCCAAACATAACTTAGACCAAAGTGGAAGATTTAAAGACCCAATCGTAACAGAAATCCTTCCTGCAAAGCCATTTTATGCAGCAGAAGAGTACCACCAAGATTATTACAAGAAAAATCCTTTCCGCTACAAGATGTATCAAGCAGGATCTGGGAGGGCTGCCTTTATCAAAGAGAATTGGAAAAAAGAAAACCATGCAGACTTGAAAAAGAAGCTAACACCCATGCAGTATGAAGTTACACAAAATAATGGTACAGAACCACCTTTTAAGAATGAATTCTGGAATCATACAGAAGAAGGAATCTATGTCGACATAGTTTCTGGGGAGCCACTGTTCTCTTCCCTTGATAAATATGATGCAGGATGTGGGTGGCCAAGTTTTACCAAGCCAATAAAAAAAGAACAAATTAAAGAAGAGATGGATGTAACCCACAGAATGGTAAGGACGGAAGTTAGAAGCAAAGAGGGAGATTCTCATTTAGGTCACGTGTTTGAGGACGGCCCTGTTGATAAAGGCGGTCTTAGGTATTGTATCAACTCTGCTGCCCTTCGCTTTATTCCGGTTAGCCAACTAAAAAAAGAGGGCTATGGAGAATACAAAAAGTTATTTTCATAAAGAATTATCGGAGTGTACATCACACTCCGTTTTTTTATGAATTAGAATAACCTGCTGATTTCCGTTCTAAGCGCTTCGCTTGTCTGCGGGCGGTCCGTGAGCCGCCTCGCTGCGCTGTGGGGTCTCACCTCTCACCTGTCCCTTCCTCCCGCGGGTGTCTACGCGCCTTCCACTCCAATCAACAAGGGTATATCATTCTACAGTTAGTAAAAAATGCGGTTTACTTCAGTAAAATAAGGTATATTATATTTGTTGAATAGATTTTCTTTAAAACAATAAAAGTAGGTGAACAAATTGGGGAAATATCAATTGGATAACAAAGGTAAGGTAGCTGTGGCCAAGTTTCATGAAAAACAGACACCTGCTAAATTTGATAAAAAGCAACAACTTGAAAAATTACGTGCAGAGTATTTGAAAAAGAAGCAAAAACAAACAGATAAATAATATGGATAATAAAATAGGAAGACCAAATTCTTCATATGTAGTACCGGGCAGCTTGCCCGTTTTTTATGTCAAAATTCAACAAAATAACAGAATTATTGCAGGATAACAGAAGGAACATGAAGAATTTATAGATATAATAGAAACAAAAGCAACAAGGATGATGGAGTGGGGGATTATGCAATGTCAGCGGTAAGTGTAAAAGAATTAAAGTTTCAAGATTTAATCAACAAAAATAAGCTTATGTTTTTCGTGATTTTTATCTCGTATGGTGCAGGACTTCTAGTGAATTTCTTTGTACCGGCGGCAACCATTATAACCGTGACCTTATTTGTTGCCTTATGCTTAGGGATCGTTTTATTAATTTTGACTAGATGGAAAAATTGGTTCCACTATTTAGTTCCTTACTTTACAGTAGGTGTAACATTTTTAGTATTTTTAATCATTCTTTTAAACCGCGGGGCATCTTTATCAGGATTTATTCTACCTTTTTTTGTTTTGATGCTTGCAACCGTTTACTTTAATAGAAATGTTTTTATCGTTGGAGGGGTGGGGAGTTTAGTCCTTTTCGCTTACTCACTTTGGTCATTTTTAAACGGTAATCTGATGACAGACGGACAACTTGGAAATATAGTTCTATTATTCTTTTTGTTGTTTGTCATTACATTTGTTCAAGTGAAAATAGGGAAGAAACTGTTTGCTCAATTTGAGGGAATTGTAGACACGATGCAAGCTGCAAGTGAAGAGCGGCAAATTAAACAAGAAGCCTTTCAGCAGGATGCCATGACATTAATTGACCAAGTCAATAAAGTCCATGAGCGATTGAACATGAATATTCAATCGCAGAAAGAGGTTTCTTTAACGATACAGGAGCTTTCGGTGGGAAGTTCAAAACAAGCAGACCAAATTGGTGGCATAGCGGAACAGACGAATGATGTTTCTACTTTGATGGACAATGTAGTAGAAAAATCGAATAGTTTATATGAAACAACTAATACAACGAAATCCACAGCTGATCAAGGGAAAGTGCTGGCAGTAGAACTTCAGGAAAACATGAAAAGTTTTTCGCAAGATGTTGCGGAAATGGACGCTGTATTTCAGGTTCTTACGGAGAAAATTGATGAAACGAATATTTTGACCCAACACATAAAGAACATTACGGATCAGACAAACTTGCTGGCTCTAAATGCTTCGATTGAAGCTGCTAGAGCAGGGGAAGCTGGAAGAGGGTTTGCGGTAGTAGCAGAAGAGATCCGCAAGCTTGCCACATCCACTGGCGAAACGACAAAAGAAATTACAGAAAATCTCTCCTCTCTTCACCAAACTAAAGAAGAGGTATTGCAACAATTGCAGGTTAATATTGCAAAAATGGGGAAAAACCTTGAAGCGACAAATCAGGTCAACCAATCCTTCCAGCAGATTAGTGAAACACTGAAAACATTATTAACGGATGCACAACAATTCCGTGATTTTGCAGGAACAGTAAAAGAAAAAACGGCAAATACTGACTCCTATACGAGTGAATTTGCAGCATTGATGGAAGAGGCTACTGCTGGGCTAGAGGAAATTAGCGCGACAGTCGAACAAGTTACAGAGGATAACACACATATAGAGGAGACATTAAAAAGCATGGTCAAAATCATTGATAAAATGGAGGATCATAAATAGATTTTTCGAAAAATGGGCATATGCACATACGGGACAGCCACCTATATCATAGTGTAGAAGTGTAAATATTAAACAGGAGTGATGACCATGCACGATTACTGTTACTACACTTGCGGACCATGCGGCTATCCATCTCAAGTTGCCCCGGCATACGGCTGTGGAAATACATTTGTTTTGATCGTAGTACTATTCATTTTGTTAATCATTGTTGGAGCTTGCTATTGCAAATAAGATAAGTTTTAAAGGAAGTATCACTCAGGAACTGAGAGTGATGCTTTTTTTGATTTAGAAAGCATGTAATACTGTAGATCTTCGTTCAAGGCACTTCGCTTGCCTGCGGGCGAAGCCGAGGATGCTCAAGGTCGCCCCACGGAAAGCGTAGCCATTTGCAGAAAGTAACAGCGGGGTTAAACACACAACTAAGGACTGTTTATTTATCGATAAATTGAACGAAAGATTTCGTTCGACTGAACATAGAATGAAAGTAAGCTAGCTTATCGACAACCAGGATTTACCCTGCCTCTAAAAGGCAGGAGCTACTATTGCTAGTAAACGGTTACAGGACAGTTGTGGAAAGGAGTAATCGTTTATGGATCAATCCTATCTTATTAAGCCTTTATTAGATAAAGAGTATCCAGTGATAAGCCATGGTAACGGAGTGTACTTATACGATGTCACTGGGAAGAAATATTTGGATGGGTCTTCTGGTGCTGTTACAGCAAGCATTGGTCATCATGTACAAGCTGTAATAGATGCGATGGCCGATCAGGCAAGCAAAGTATCATTTGTTTATCGATCCCAATTTAGCAGTGTACCTGCGGAAAAACTGGCAACAAAAATAAGTTCTATCACACCAGGAGATATTAATTGGTCGTTTTTCGTAAATAGTGGGACAGAAGCTGTGGAAACGGCGATGAAAATATCCATCCAATATTGGCAAGAGGTAGGGCAACCTCAAAAAAACCAGATTATTTCACGATGGAAAAGCTATCACGGTATTACAATAGGAGCGCTATCCTTATCAGGACATGCGGATCGCAGGAAGAGATTTGAGCCCTTATTGGAAAAGTCGCCTGTTGTAGAACCGCCTTATTGTTACCGTTGTCCTTTCCATTTGGAATATCCTGCATGTGGTCTTAAGTGTGCTGAGGACCTAGAGCGTGCCATCCTGGAAATTGGGGAAGAAAATATTGCAGCATTTGTAGCGGAGCCGGTCATTGGGGCAGCAGCTGGAGCGATCTGCCCTCCAGATGGGTATTATCAAAAAATTGCGGAGATATGCAAAAAACATCACATTCATTTTATTGCAGATGAAGTAATGACGGGCATCGGAAGAACCGGCAAAATGTTTGCAATGGAACATTGGAACGTAATTCCGGACATTATTTGTATAGGAAAAGGCATGAGTGCGGGTTATTCTCCCATTGCGGCAACACTAGTGAGCGAGAGGATAATAGAAAGCATTCTAAAGGGATCTAGGCTGATAATGAGTGGACATACGTATAGCGCTAATCCCCAATCCGCAGCAGTTGCATTGGCTGTTTTAGAATACATTGAAAGCCAAAATCTTGTAAGCAATGGCCAGCAGATGGGAGAATATCTGTTGCGACAATTATATCAATTAAAACAAACATACTCCTTTATTGGTGATGTTAGAGGCAAAGGGCTTTTACTTGGACTGGAAATTGTAGCAGATCTTGCGACAAAGTATCCATTTTCACAAGAAAAAGCGGTCACCACAAGACTGGTGGAGTTGGCCCAGAAAAATGGTTTGCTCATCTACCCTGCATCAGCGGGGATAGAAGGAGTGGGTGGGGACGCCGTCATTATTGCACCACCGCTATCAATCGATCAAAAGGAAATAGATGAACTGATTGCCATCCTAGAGCTGACACTTAACGAACTTCAAGTAGAATTGTAAGGAGTGGACCGGGATGGAGAAAGTAGAGAATACATTTAACAAAATAGTGGAACTGGAAATGGTCCCCCATTTATTTTTTGATGGAATGACACTGATGTTCGGCGGCTTTGGAGGAGTGGGGACACCTCCGAAGCTGGTGGATGCCCTCTTGGATTCAAGGGTGAAAAACCTGACACTTATCGGTAATGACGCCGGCTTTCCTACTATAGGTATTGGAAAGGTAGTGTGTGCAGGAAGGGCAAATAAATTGGTTGCTTCCCATATTGGTTCTAATCCAGTTGCAGGCAAGATGATGACGGATAAAAAGATGGAAGTCGAGTTCAGTCCACAGGGAACCTTAGCCGAAAGAATAAGAGCTGGTGGTGTAGGTTTAGGAGGGATTCTGGTTGATGTTGGAATTGAGAGTGACATTGTAACTAAAAACAAGCAAATCCTTACATCAGGTGGAAAAGATTATATTCTTGAACCGGCTTTAACTGCAGACCTTTCAATCGTCTATGCAAAAAAAGCTGATCCATATGGGAATCTTATTTTTGATAAAAGCGCTAGAAACACAAATCCGCTTGTGGCAATGGCAGGGGCAAAAACTATCGTGGAAGTGGAGGAATTTGTTCCTTTAGGATATTTAGATCCGGAAGAAATTGTCGTGCCTGGAGTATATGTGGATTATATGGTTCAAAGCGAGGGGGTGAACTGGACATGGGTATGGGAGGAAACATACGGAATTTGATTGCCAAAAGAGCGGCCAAGGAAATAGAAAATGGAATGGTTGTAAACTTGGGAATAGGCATTCCGTCGTTGGTTCCCAATCATCTACCAGATAATATCCATGTTTTTTTCCAAGCGGAAAACGGTGTGTTAGGAATGTCATCTACTCCACAGTCCGGGGAAGAAGACGCCAACCTTTGCAATGCTGCCGGATTTCCGGTATCTGTCCAGCCTGGTGCATCTTATTTTGATAGTGCTCTAGCTTTTGGAATGATCAGGAAAGGGAAGCTGGATATTACGATTCTTGGATCGCTACAAGTATCGGAACAGGGAGATTTGGCTAACTGGATTGTCCCTGGCAAAAGGGTACCGGGTATGGGTGGGGCTATGGAGCTTTCACAAAAAGCAAAAAAAGTGATTGTATTAATGAGTCATACAGATAAAAACGGGCAATCAAAAGTGGTGAAATCATGCAGTTTACCTGTAACAACACCAAAATGTGTGGACATCATTATTACCGATTTAGCAGTTTTTGAGATTACGGAAGCTGGTTTGCTCCTTCGTGAATTAATGCCAGGCGTGAGTTTTGAGCAGGTAAAAGAGAAAACAGAAGCACCCTTTACACTGTCGCCTACATTTTTATAACGGTTAGATTATGCTGTGGAAAGAAGGGGGGATGAGATGAAAGAGAAAATGATTAAGGAATGGTTGAGTAAAAACACGGGAATTGGTGTCAAGCTTTTAAGAAAGCTTATTCAAGAAAGAAGTGTACAGGGCCATGAAAGTTCCGCGCAAGCAGTGGTGATCGAAGCGTGCCGGGAACTGGGGATGGAAATAGACATATGGGAGCCGGATAGTAAAGAAATGAGTTTGCATGAAAATTTTGTATCCACACGGGATAATTTTGAGGATTCTCCTAATGTTGTGGCGACCTGGAAGGGAACTGGGGGTGGTCGTTCCATCATCCTTAATGGGCATATCGATGTAGTACCTGAAGGAGACTTGTTGCAGTGGGAATGTGATCCGTACGAAGGTAAAGTTCAAGATGGTAAAATATACGGCAGGGGAAGCACAGATATGAAAGGTGGAAACGTCTCCCTATTACTTGCGCTAAATGCTTTAAAATCCATTGGTGTAAAACTTAAAGGGGATGTAATTTTTCAAAGTGTCATTGAAGAAGAGAGTGGGGGAGCCGGAACATTGGCGACCATACTTCGAGGCTATTCTGCAGATGCAGTACTAATACCAGAACCTACAAATATGAAAATTTTCCCAAAACAACAAGGGTCCATGTGGTTTCGTCTAAAAGTAAAGGGACGTTCAGCACATGGAGGTACACGATATGAGGGAGTAAGTGCCCTTGAAAAGAGCATTCTGGTTATAGAAAAAATCCAAAAGTTAGAAACGAAAAGAAATGAAAGAGTAGAAGATCCTTTATATAAAGGCATTCCAATACCCCTTCCGATTAACATCGGAAAAGTAGAAGGAGGAAGTTGGCCGTCCTCGGTACCAGATATGGTAGTGTTGGAAGGAAGAATAGGAGTAGGGCCGGAAGAAAAACTAGTAGAAGTCAAACAAGAACTAGCAACGTGGATGGAAAGCATGAGTGAAACAGATCCGTGGTTTAAAAGTAACCCTGTCGAACTTGAATGGTTTGGTGCGCAGTGGGTGCCTGGATCAGTAGAGTTAGGCCATCCTTTTGTGAAGATGATTGAAAAAGCATATATACAAGTGGAAAAGAAGCAACCCATTTTAGAAGCATCACCGTGGGGGACGGATGGAGGATTATTCACCCAACTCTCAGGTATCCCAACAGTCGTATGCGGTCCCGGAACAACAGAAGTAGCGCATTATCCTAATGAATTTATCTACATTGACGAAATGATAAAGGCTGCAGAGATTTTTGCCATTCTTTTAATGGACTGGTGCGAAACCTCTGACTAAGTATAGATGAATAACTAAGCAACTAAAAAAGACCGGGCGGTTCTTGCCCGGTTATTTTTATTGGTGTGATGGTAGTTGAAGGGGTGGCGGATATTGTTGAATTGTGTCGAGTTCTTGATATAATCTATTTTTTCTTGATATATCTTCAGAATTATTGATATATCTCAGAATTTCTTGATATCCTCCAATTTTTCTTGATATCCCATCTGACTGGTTTACATATCCTGAGATGTTTAGAAAATACTATCAAGTATATGAAGACCGGAGGCAACTTTATGGTTACGTTCTTTACTATCTTACTATTTTTAAGTATGGTGATTTTTACTTCCATCCTCGATTGTTATTACTATAACAGGGATGTTTTAGACTGTTTTAGTCGTTTGTTCATTTTTGATCCTGGATTAAGAGAGTGGATGGTTTATCTGACGTTTATATTTGGGATTTCAATCGCTGTCATTCAAGATCTCCGTTTCAAAAATAATAAAAACAGGAGCAAAGATACTAATGGGCAATAAAGAGACAATATCATTATGGCAACTGTTTATCTTAATGCTCATTTTTGAAATGGGCAGCGCCACAGTAATCGGGATAGGTGGAGAAGCAAAGCAAAATGTCTGGATTGCCATCAGCTTGGCTGGATTAATAGGAGTAGGCTATATTTATTTATTTATTACACTTCATGCTTGGAAGAAAAAAAGGCTATAATCTTTTTGCTCTCATAGAATTCTGTTTAGGGAAATGGTTAGGAAGCGCAATAAGTTTCCTTTACATTATTTATTTTATTTATATCTCTTCAAGAGTTTTGAGAGATTTCGGTGAATTAATTGTGTCTACCATTTTTGTCTTTACTCCAATTGAAATAATTAGCATCACGATTATGCTGACGATTATTTACATGTTAAATTCCGGTATTGAAGTGATGGCTAGAACATCGGAGATATTCTTTCCATATGTGTTTTCTTTTACATTTTTGGTTGGTATTTTTATTTTATTGTCTGGAGAAATCCAATTGGAGAACCTAAGTCCATTTCTAGATGAAGGAATGAAACCCATTTTCCAAGCAATTATTCCCGGCCTATTGACCTTTCCTTTTGGAGAACTTATTGCGTTTGCAGTTGTATTACCATTAGTCACCAAATATACGAAGGCAAAAGGCTTTGCTGTAGGTAGTATCATTCTCAGTACATTAGTACTAGTATATTCATCTGTTATTCAAGTACTGACACTTGGACACGAAATGAAACAAAGGTCAAACTTCCCCCTCCTTTCGGCTGCAAGGGAAATCTCTTTATTAGATTTTATTGAAAGGGTAGATATAGCAGTCGTCTTTGTGGTGATGTTTGGAATCATCGTTAAGATAGGTGTTTTCTTTTTTGGGGCAATAAAGGGTTTAGAACATATCTCCAAAAGGGAGTACAGGTCGTATCTAATTCCTGTTGGTTCAATTATTTGTTTATCCTCCATAATCATAACCGACAATTTTGCTGAACATATTGAGGAAGGTTTACAAATCGTTCCTTATTTTGTCCACCTTCCCTTTCAGTTCGCATTGCCACTAATTTTACTTGTGATTGTGCTGATACGAACAAGAGGGAGAAGTGGCAGGAAAAGGAGTGATATTAATTGGGAAAGTTGAAACAAATTCTATTAGGGGAAGATAGCAATTTCAGTTCTACCGAAAAAGAGCTATATTCACCTGAAGAAACGTCGGAACCTCTACAAAAATCGCTTAAAGAAAATGACGAAATCATACAAAAAGAATTTTCTCTCTCCATTGATTTTCACTATTCGACTTTAATTGTTGGAAAAAGGGATGCTATCGTTTATTTTTTTGACACCTTGATTGCCAAAGATAGATTGACTGAAGAGATCTTCGAACCGCTTGTTAGTGCAGAAGGGTCTGATACAGTATTACAATCCCGAGATTTAGAAGAGTTTAGAAAAGAATACTTTGCATCTGTTCCTTATAAATTTGCAGAGAATTATCATCAGATCTTTTGGAAGCTTCTTAATGGATATGCTGTCATTGTAATAGATGGAATGGAGCAGGCACTATGCATTAATCTTGGAAGTATTGAAAAAAGAAGCGTAACGGAACCGAGTACCCAAACCATTATCAGAGGACCAAAAGACAGTTTTACCGAAACGATAAATACAAATATTAGTTTAATTAGACGAAGAATACGTAATCCCAATCTCTGTTTTGAACAATACCGTGTAGGACAGGATACAAAAACAGCGGTAGTGATAGGGTATATAAAAAATATTACCAACGATGAACTTGTCCAAGAGGTGAAAAGTAGAATTGAAAAGGTGAATGTAGTGGGGCTTTTTGATAGTGGGAATATTGAGGAATACTTGACTGACAAAACGTTGACACCTTTTCCACTTACCTATAACACAGAAAGACCAGATAACATAGCAGCAAATCTTATAGAAGGAAAGGTTGCAGTGTTAGTTGATGGCAGTCCTTTCGCATTGAGTGTGCCAACTGTTTTTACCGATTTTTTTATTTCAACGGAAGATTATTATCAACCATTTTTCATGGCTTCTTTCATCAGGCTTATCCGGTATGTTTCTTTTATGCTTTCATTGTTATTGCCTTCTTTGTATGTAGCTATTTCTACTTATCATCATGAATTGATTCCCACTTCCTTGTTAATTAGTGTTCAAGCTCAAAGAGAAGGTGTACCTTTTCCGGCAGTAATTGAAATACTGCTGATGGAACTTACGTTTGAAGTATTGAGGGAAGCGGGAGTAAGGATGCCGAGAGCTGTTGGGCAGACAGTTTCCATTGTTGGTGCATTGGTTATCGGACAGGCTGCTGTTGAGGCCGGGTTAGTTTCTAGTGTTTTAATTATTATTGTCGCGTTGACAGCTATTGCAAGTTTTGTCTCGCCTATTTATAACTTTTCTATTGCGACAAGAATTCTTCGATTTGCCTACATTATGATGGGAGCATTGATAGGGTTGTATGGAGTACTGCTGTTGGTTGTTATCATGGTTATCCATTTGACTGGTTTACGATCATATGGCGTGCCGTATCTGGCTCCAGTGGCTCCGCTCCTTTTAGAAGATCAGAAGGATGTATTTGTAAGAATGCCTGTTTGGGATAATATAACCGGCCCATCTTATCTAAAGCCTAAGCATACTAAAAAAACTTCCGAAAAAGGAATTAACAGCGGACCATCAAAGGATAAGGGGAATTTTTCATGAGGAAATGGTTATGTATATGCTCTGTCTTAATCTTATTGACGGGATGCTGGGACAAGGTTGAACTAAATGAAATCTCCATCGTCACAGGGATTGCTATTGAAAAGGGAGAAAATGCAAAGTTTCGTGTTACAGTCGAGACAATAAACGCACCACAATTATCAGCTGAACAGCCTGGTAGCGGAACACCTGTTATTACTTTTCAAGAAGAAGGGAACTCACTGGCTGAATTATCTGAAAGAATGAACGTCGGACTTTCTAGAAAACTCATCTATTCCCACACTAGAATAATTGTTATCGATGAATTACTCGCTAAGGAAGGTGTCGGTGATGTCTTGGACTTTTTGGAAAGAACGGGAGAATTTCGAAATGACTTCAACATTCTAATATCTAGAGGAACAAGAGCTTCTGATATTGTAAAAACAACCTATCCATTAGAGTTAGTACCATCCATAAAGGTGCATAAGCAAATTGAGGTGTATTTAGAAGAATGGGGTGGGGACCCGTATGTACGCCTTACAGATTTTATTTCCTCTCTAACTTCAAAGGGGAGACACCCTGTCACAAGTGCTGTATCAATTAATGGAAAACCGGAAGCAGGAAAAAATATTGAACAAAATTCAAAGACAGAGTTGGATTCCATTGTTGTTATTTCTGGTCTATCCGTTTTTAAAAAAGATAAATTGATTGGTTTTTTATCTCGGGAAGAAGCTAGAGACTACCTTTGGACACAAGGTCTTAGCGGGACAAGTCTAACGGTCCCTTGTTATATGGAAGGAAACGATGCAGAAAATAATTATTTAGATATTCGTATTATCCATTCTCATTCTGATGTGAAAACGACAGAAGAAGAAACGGGGGTCAAAATCAAAGTGAAAATCAGTGGAGAGGCAAAAATACAAGGAACACAATGTCATCAAAATCTTGAAAAAATAAAAACATATGAAAATCATGAAGATGCATTAAATAAATATATAGAAGAAAAGATTTTGGCAACTATTCATAAAATGCAAAATGAATACAAAGCAGATATTTTTGGGTTTGGGGAGGTATATTTCCGTACCTCTCCAAAAAAATTTAAGAAGGTTGAAGACAAATGGGATGAAATCTTTACAGAAGCAGAAGTGGAGGTCCTAGCAGATTACCGTATCAAACGTTCAGGAATAAGGAACAAAAGCTTTCTGACCGATGAACCGGTTTCTGGACAATAAAAAGTGAATAATATATGGGGGATTTTCCTACTCTTTAGCGAATTGAATTAGTAGGGGGGATACAATGAGTATAAAAACAGGTAAAACCTTAGTGGTAAAGAATGAAACATTCTGTTTGAACGCATATGTAGATCAGTTTAATAAAAGACTGAAAATAGAAGATTTCAGAGGGAATTTAGATCACATCTTACATTACATTGGAAATTGGAGCAAGCAGCCTTTTGTAGAGAAAGTAATTGTAAAATCTAGAAAGGAAAATATTAAAACACTAATGGAAAGAGGGTTTCTTTTGGAAGCCTCTGTTCCTGGATACTTTCTTGGTGGAGAAGGGTTCTTTCTATGCAAATATAAAAATATTGATCGCTATAACAGTGATAGATGGTGTGAAGAAGATAATATCCTTGATTCTGTATGGCAAAAAAGGAAGCAAAAAGAAGTACCCCTTGACCCAAATTTAACGTTGCGTGTGGCAGAGGTAAAAGATGCTAAAGCCTTATCCGACTTCTATAAGTACGTTTTTCCTATTTATCCTGTACCTATTGAGGATCCGAATTATATTATGGAACAAATTCATAGTAATACAGTTTTTATGTTAATAGAAGAAAAAGAAAACGGAGAAATAATCGCAGCAGCATCAGCCGCAATAAATGATTCATTTAGAAATGCTGAAATAACGGACTGTGCCACCTCGCCTTTAAAACGTAAAGGGGGGTATATGAATTCCTTGATTCGTGAATTAGAAGCAGAATTAGTGAAAAGGCAAATTTATTGCAGCTATTCCATTGCCAGGGCTCTCTCATTTGGAATGAATGCCGTCTTACACAACCTGGATTACACCTATAAAGGAAGGCTGAAAAACAACTGTTATATTTTTGATAAGATAGAAGATATGAATGTTTGGAGTAAAGATCTCTCCTTAACAGATGCCCAAAAATTGGCACCAATTGCCGAGAAATAGGCGGATGATAAACATGCAAACACACACACTTTCAAAAGAAATGTTAATGGCAATATTAGATGGAATCGATGAGGCTATTCACGCAGTAGATAAAGACGGTTTTACGATCTATTATAACAAGGTGGCAGCTGGCTATGATGGCATGAAAGTGGAAGAGGTGTTAGGGAAACATCTTTTGCATGTTTTCCCTTCCTTGACGGAGGAAACCAGTACCTTACTGAAGGTCCTGAAAACGAAAACACCGATATATCATGAAAATCAACGATATGAAAATAAAAAAGGGCAGTTGCTTGAAACGGTGAATACTACCATTCCAATCCTCAAGGGAGACAATTTATTAGGTGCAGTGGAAATTGCCAAGAATTATGGACACTTAAATACACTATCTAATAAACTAATGGACTTACAAGCCAAAATTAATAGATCAGAAGGAACTAAGAAGATTTCACCTTTCCAAGCATCCTATACTTTAGATGATTTCATCACGGATGATCCTGATTGTGTATCTATGCTTCAAGACGCCATGTTATTCGCATCCTCCTTATTACCTGTTGTTATTTGGGGAGAAACAGGGACGGGGAAGGAAATAATCGCGCAAGGAATTCATCATCACTCTCCTAGAAAACGTGGACCATTCATCGCGCAAAACTGTGGAGCGATACCGGCAACATTGCTAGAAAGCATTCTGTTTGGAACAGAGAAAGGCAGTTACACCGGAGCAGTTGACCGCAAAGGACTTTTTGAGCTGGCATCGGGAGGAACCTTATTCCTTGATGAAATGAATTCTATGCCATTAGAATTGCAGGCCAAACTGCTGAGAGTCCTTGAAGATGGATCCATAAGGAGAGTTGGCGGGACAGCTACGATTAAAGTAGATGTTAGAATTATTACTGCAATGAATGAGTCTCCTGAGACATGTGTAGACAATGGTTCATTTAGAGATGACTTGTATTATCGATTGAACACTTGCCCGATATATATCCCTCCACTAAGAGAACGACCTCAAGACATTCGTCTCCTATTGGAAAAGAAATTGCAAGCCAGGATTTCTTATCTGTTACCTCATGCAATTGGAGAAATGTTTCGTTCCTATCATTGGCCTGGGAATGTAAGAGAATTAATCAATACGATAGAATATGTCCTATTAAAATCAAAAAACGAAACCATATCTACTAAACATCTTCCTGCAAAGTTGAACAAAATAAAGCAGCAATCTTCTACCTTGAAAAATCTGGGGTCATTAAGGATGGAATTACAGAAGACAGAAGAATCAATGATACAAAATGCCATGGTTCAGACAGGGGGGAATGTAATGAAAGCGGCAAAGATACTGGATATACCTCGTCAGACCCTTCAATACAAACTTGCTAAAATGGTAGAGAAATCTAATACTGCTGAAGTGCCAAAAATTCGGCACGCAGATTAATAACAAGTTTCTCCTATTCTACATATATAAGTAATAACTGGGCATCAGTGTAGTTGGCACGGTTATTGCATGGTGTAGAACAGGGAGGAGATAGAGATGAAAATGGATCTATATAAGCCCAAACGGCATTGGAGTGAATTTGAACTTTGGAAAGATGTAACCGAAGAACAATGGAATGATTGGATATGGCAGTTGACCAATACGATCCGAACACTTGAGGATTTAAAAAAAGTTATAAACTTAACACCGGAAGAAGAGGAAGGGGTAAAAATCTCCACTAAAACCATTCCTTTAAATATAACGCCATACTATGCTTCGTTAATGAATCCAGATGATCCAAGGTGCCCTATAAGGATGCAATCTGTGCCAATTTCAAAAGAAATCTACAAAACAAAGTACGATTTAGAAGACCCTCTTCATGAAGATGAAGATTCCCCAGTTCCAGGCCTGACGCACCGATATCCGGATAGAGTATTATTTTTGGTTACCAACCAGTGTTCGATGTATTGCAGGTACTGTACTCGTAGAAGGTTCTCCGGCCAAATCGGTATGGGAGTGCCCAAAAAACAATTGGATGCTGCCATTGCCTACATTGCATCCAATGACCAAATTCGGGACTGTCTAATTTCCGGTGGAGACGGTCTACTAATCAATGACCAGATCCTTGAATACATCTTAAAAAACCTGCGGGCCATTCCACATCTTGAAATAATCCGGATAGGAACTAGGGCACCCGTCGTGTTTCCTCAACGAATTACAGAGAACCTTTGCAACATATTAAAGAAATATCACCCTGTCTGGTTAAATACGCACTTTAATACTTCTATAGAAATTACAGAAGAATCTAAGCTTGCTTGTGAAATGCTAGTGAATGCAGGGGTGCCAGTAGGAAATCAAGCCGTCATTTTGGCAGGCATCAATGACAGTGTTCCTATAATGAAGAAGTTGATGCATGATCTAGTGAAAATACGTGTAAGACCTTACTATATTTATCAATGTGACCTATCTGAAGGTATCGGACATTTTAGAGCCCCCATATCTAAAGGACTTGAAATTATTGAAGGGTTACGCGGACATACGAGCGGCTATGCTGTTCCTACCTTCGTGGTAGACGCTCCAGGAGGCGGTGGTAAAATTGCCGTTCAACCGAATTATATTATCTCACAAAGTGCGAACAAAGTAGTGTTAAGAAATTTCGAAGGGGTTATCACCACTTATCCGGAACCAGAAAACTATGTCCCTGGAAGAGCGGAAGCCTATTTTGGTGAGATTTACTCAAACATGGAGGATAAGCGTTCGAATATTGGGATCGCAGCGCTAATGAATGATTCTCAATTCAATCTCGTTCCAGAAGGATTAAATCGTTTGAATCGACGCAAAGACTATGAAACAAACCCAGAACACTCTTCTTTAAAAGATAAACGCGACAAACGGGATGAATTAAAAGAAAAGAAATTCCAGGCACAGCAGAAGAAATATCTTGTTGGTGACGAAGAAAAACAAAGTGAATCCAGTTAGGAGGGTGCTTGATGAAATGCAATTGGTGTGAAAGCTCACAAGCAACATCTTCATCTGGTACAGTTTATTGGGAACTGCCCGATGGTACAAAAGCCGTGACTATAACGGAAACACCTTCTGTCAACTGTGGGGACTGCGGAATGGAATATCAAGAAGACAAGACTGTGAAGGAAATAGAGGATCAATTGTTTTTAATCAACACGAAGGAATTAGAAGCAGAGCTCAGCTACAAGGACCTGATGTCTAAACCTCGATTGTTAAAAAGAAACTACTTTGACTTTTCAAGCTAATGGTTGTCCTTTACCCTCATTCTAATGTAGAATGAGGGTAAAAAATGGGTGTGGATGTATTTTGAGAAAGTCGTTTTACCATTATTTGATGAAGTTTCGTCATGCTTTGAAAAAAGATGACATCAGTATATTTGCGAATCATGCTTACGACGATCATAGTTTTCCAAAAAATTCAGAGGACTACCATGAAATAAGCAGCTACTTAGAAATGAACGGACAGTACCTAGAGAGCATGTCTACCTTTGATAAAGCCTGGGAGCTGTATGAAGAAGAAGTTTAATAGCTATTTAAAATGCACCTTTTATGATGGTGTATTTTTTTTAGATAAGTATAGATCCAATTGATTTCCGTTCCAGGCGCTTCGCTTGCCTGCGGGCGGTCCGTGAGCCTCCTCACTCTGTTGGAGGCCACTGGAAATTGTTAACGTAAAATTTTTATTGATTTCTAGCTGTGAATTGGAGCAAATGGCGTAGACTCCTGAGGGAGATAGCGCTAGATGGAGACCCCGCAGGCCTAGCTGAGGAGGCTCTAGCAGCGCCCCTAGGAAAGCGAAGCCATTAGCGGAAATCAACAGCGGTGTTTTAAAAAATATTAAAATCTAAGACTTTTTCTGTGGCTTCCTCCGTTGCGGGGTCTCACCTGTCCCTTCCTCCCGCGGGCGTCTGCGCGCCTTCCACTCCAATCAACAAGGTGCCTTCATTCAACTTAGGAAAAAAAACATCTAATTGAGTTATCTGAAATTGCTTTAAATATCTTTATGTAAATTCTAGCTGTGGATTGGAGTAAATGGCAAAGACTCCTGCGGGGGAGTAACGGTAGCTTGAGACCCCACAGCGCAGGAAGCCACTGAAAAACTGATAACGTAAAGTTTTTATTGATTTATAGCTGTGGATTGGAGCAAAAGGCGAAGACTCCTGAGGGAGAGAGCGCTAGGTGGAGACCCCCAGGCGTAGCGAAGTCACCGAAAAATTGATAAAGTAAAGTTTTTTTATGATTCCTAGCTGTGGATTGGAGCAAAAGGCGAAGACTCCTGAGGGAGATAGTGCTAGGTGGAGACCCCGCAGGCGAAGCCGAGGAGGCTCCAGTAGCGCCCCTAGGAAAGCGAAGCCATTTGCGGAAAGGAACAGCGTCCATTAGCCAAACAACACAAGTTATTATTTTTTCATGCGGTTATTGAAAACGAGATTGATAGGGACAGCTGCCTATTAACACATCGGTACAACCACTTTTTGCCCCAACACTTTGGCGAGTTGGCATCTTGCTGCATATAATACATTACTATCAAAGCCACAGTGATAAATGGGGAGAAATTATATGGGGAAGAACAAAAAACCAAACAAACCAAAATATAAAATCGGTGACATTGTCGTCATCACCATCTATGGAACTGTCGGTAAAGTGACGGACATGAAGCAAATAGATGGTGCGTATGTATATGAAGTAAATTCAAGTGAAGGGCTATATCAGGAAGAGACCCTTGCCTTTGTATCTGAATATGAAGGAAAAGTACTGGTAACCGAACGACTTGATATCAAGTACATGTATTTTATCGGTGATATCGTCCATGTTGCTGGTTATGGCAAGGAATTATTTAAAATAGTGGGTTTCCGCACTGAAATCTGGCGATATAAAGAAGACTCATGGGAAGACATCATTTATGAATTGACAAGATTGTCTGATGGGGAATGGTTGGAAGCCGGAGAGGAAGAATTAACAATGGTTGTCCATCACGAACATGCTGAAATTCTTATCCACAAACTTGGATTGTCCTATATGTTCAACAAAGAAAATACAAGCTTGGAGTTGTATAATCCGATGACTGGATCAAACAAACATTTTAAAAAAGAAGAATACAATAAGGAATACCAAAGGATTATTGATGGGCTACTAGATGTCTATAATGATTATAAAGTGTTACATGATATCTTCGGTGATGAGGAATACCAGGAAGTGATGAATCTAGTAATGAAAAACTTAAAAAAATACATGGATGGCAAAAAACATAGTCAATTAGAAAAATAGAATGGAGAATTGAAAGAACAAATAGATAAAAAAAGGACCTCCGATAATGGCTGCAGCTAAAACCAATTTGTCCGAAATTTTGTCTAACAATGGTAATAAGACTTCCTCTTCTCCTAATCTTTCTAAGCTTGCTAAATAGTTCTTCATATAAATTTCCTCCTTTTTGTGACTGCTTGTCCTTATGTCCCCAATGTATGCACGCTTGAACTTTGATATGCACTTTTTTGAAATTTTTGAAAACAAAGATAGCATTTGTCCAACCTGATGAATTAATATAGAGAGTAAGACATATATCTTTAAAGACGTACATAAACCTTTAAAAAGGGGTGATATTGTGAAAGAAATCGAAGTAGTTATCGACACAGAAGAAATAGCCGAGTTCTTTTACAATGAGCTGGTAAGGCGGGGGTATGTTCCAGCTGAAAGCGAGATAGAAGAGTTGGCGGATATCATGTTTGATTATTTACTGGAAAAATGCATTATTGATGAAGAGATAGAATAGGAACCGATTCATAGCCCAGATAAAAACTATACAAGAATTGCTGGTCCTTAGGCGAGAGCATTGCCTTTGGGGCAGCTTTTTTAGGTTTACCTGGTCAGTGATTTTCGCAGGACTACGTTTTAATGCTATTTTGATGAAAATTAAGCAAAAATAAGCTAATTATGCGGGCTTTGAAACCGTTTGGACAAAATAAATAAAGGTTCGGTCAAAATGAACAATTGAAAAGAGGGTGTTCGGACAATTCAAATTAGGCTTTGGACATAAAAAAATGAGGTTCGGTCACTTTAAAATTTCGTTCGGTCAACTTTCGGGAAACTTTGGTCAAATTCGCGAAATCTTCGGTCAATTTTTGAAAATCTTCGGTCAACTTTGGAAAAACTTCGAACATTTACACTTTTTATACCCCGAACAACAACTAAACCACAAGTGTACTTTACAACCATCTTCATTTTTCCTTAAAAAAATATCCCATGAAGTTCAGAAATCCCAGTAAGCTTCATCAAATTATAAAGATGTGTTTTTTCCATATCAGCCGGCACTATGGTTGAAGGGAGATAAAAAAACTTTATAACTTCCTGAATATCTTTAAACCAATCAACAGGCACAATGGACGAATGATCAAAATCAGTCCAAGCTTTTTCAATAGTCGGACTATATATTTTACGGGAAGTAGAATCAGCTGAAAAAACAGAAGGAAGGTAATCTTCTCTTGAACCGGTATGGGAATTTTCCTTGCAAAAACGCAAAGCCCCTTGCAGTACATCCTCGTTCTTAAACAATAGGACATAAAGCTTTTTGCCTATCTCAATACGGTTAGGAAGTTTGGAGAATTGCTGTACTCCGAGACCAGTCAAAAGAGTGTTCGAACCCTTTCGGTAAGGAAACAATACTAAAGTAAAACCCAGCTTTTCCTGTAGTTGGTAGGTTAGACTGGATAATACTTTTTGCTGGAAATAAGGATTTTGAAGGAGGTTAGACTCAATAAAATTCTGTTCATTAATGATCAACGAAATGGTAAGCAGTTCTTTCATACTGTTATTTTTCCAAAAAAGGGTCCATATCGGACTCATAAAAAATGAAACGTGAAATTCGGAGAGTAGATAAAATAGAGGTCTGCCAGCCTTTTTGCTTTCTTCATAAAGGAGCAGTTGTGGGTAAGCATCTTGAAATATGAGGTAATTGGCTTTCTCAAGAAAACGAAATAAGATGGAGGCCTTCTCGTAGGAAAGCAAGGTAGATATGTGACTGGCTTTCAGGTCTGTCATATTCCAGCCGCCATTTCTTGAAACCATATGAGCTAAGAGGCTCCAATGCACTTCTGGGTGTTTTAGATAAAAATTCAAGTATGCTTGAGTTCGTGTAACATTGTTACGGTTAAGGCTTGCAGTCTTGCTTAAGATTTTAGTTAGCAAATCTTGTTCTTTCATTGAAGGTGAATGATTAATGGGGGGTTTTGTCCATTCCTTTATTAAGTGATCTTCATCTCCTGTTGACCATAATTTTAATTTAGGACTATTTTTAGGCTTAGATACTAATTCTGAAAACCACTTCCCAAACATAAAATCACCTCGGATTATCATATGAGGAGTGTGATGATTTCATGATACACAACAAAATCACTATATTTCTTGCAAAAATTTATCTTATTCGACAAAACTTTTTATATTTTGATGAAGGATTCGACACCCTTTATTGCTAATTAATATATATAGAAATGGTTGAGGGGTGAAAAGGATGTTGGCTCTTAAAAGAATGATGAAGATGGGTACAGGGGAATATGATGTGACCATTATGCAAACACCAAATTATGGAGAATCAAAAGGGTACACTCCCGTTTTCCGACTAACCATGGAGGGAACCAGTCATCAGGAGATAGTGGACCGGGTTTATAAAAAATTTAATGTTACGGACTCTATCCCACGTGATTATGAAGGCAGGTTCATTGCTACTGGTGATATTATCATGATTGATGAGGGAACATTGGGAATTACCTACTACCGGTTGGAATTTGGTGGCTGGAAAAAAATAAATCGAGTTGCTGTGCGATAAAGAGTAAAAGGGGCAAAGTTCAAACTTTGCCCCTTTTGTATTTAAATATGATTACCAGGTCCGTTTTTGCGGCCTTTAGGAGAATGCTCTTTTTTGTGGGCAGTATGTTCAGCTTCAATAGCATCAGGACTGATATGGTTGTTCTTTTTTTTTCCATTTATTCTGTTACGGTGTTTCTTTCCCATTCGTTTCAGCTCCTTATTATTTAGGGTAACTGCAATGTATATAATAGATCTAGCTTTGCTGCTTATCTCGTCTGGAAGTGTGCGGCTTAGCAGTTTTCTTTTTTGTTGTGTTCGTTGAATTTGCATGTTCTACTGCTTGCTCGAGCTTCTTTTTCAATTAGATCACCTACTTGAAAGGAAATTTCTTACCCTTTTATTTTCTTCTGGAATTGTAAAAGAATGCGCTTTTTTAAGGAGAGTTTCTTTTGAAACATGGGTAATATATGGTATAGTAGTCATTGTTGTAAAGTAACAATGGCAAGAGCTATTAGGAGGTAACATAATGAGTGTACATATTGGAGCAAAACAAGGTGAAATAGCAGAAACGATCCTACTACCTGGAGATCCGTTACGTGCAAAATACATTGCAGAAACATTCCTCGAGGATGCAGTATGCTACAACGAAGTAAGAGGAATGTTAGGTTATACAGGTACTTATAAGGGCGAAAGAATCTCTGTTCAAGGTACCGGTATGGGAGTTCCATCTATTTCTATTTATATTAATGAACTGATGAATGAATATAACGTGCAAAATTTAATTCGCGTAGGTACATGCGGAGCTATCCAAAAAGATGTAAAAGTTCGTGACGTAATCCTTGCGATGAGTGCTTCTACTGACTCACAGATGAACCGTTTAACATTCGGTGGTGTAGATTATGCACCGACGGCAAACTTTGATTTGCTTAAAAAAGCGTATGACGTTGGAGTGGAAAAAGGTCTTAACTTGAAAGTTGGTAATGTCTTCACGGCTGACATGTTCTACAATGACAATGGTGAACTTGAAAAGTGGGCTAAGTATGGAATCCTTGCAATTGAGATGGAATCTGCAGCGCTTTACACATTAGCTGCTAAATACGGTCGAAATGCTCTATCTGTCCTAACTGTAAGCGACCATATCCTTACTGGTGAAGAAACTACTTCAGAAGAACGCCAATCCACATTCAGCGACATGATGGAAGTGGCATTGGATGCTGTAACAAAAAAATAATACAAGTTAAGCCCTTGGGATTTTACTCAAGGGCTTTTTTATACGAGAAAGGGTGACGCTTTATGATGCACACATTAAGTCTTCGAACATATAAGAGGGATGAGTGGCATGATATCACAGCTATGGTGGAGAGTGTGGTTTTAGAATCAGGGATAAAAGAGGGCCATGTGATGGTTTATTGTCCACATACAACTGCCGGAATCACGATAAATGAAAATGCAGATCCTGATGTGGTAAAAGACGTTGTGATGAGGCTGGACGAAGTATATCCATGGGAACATCCTAAATACCGGCATATGGAAGGCAATACAGCAGCTCATTTAAAAGCGATGACACTTGGGAACTCCCAGCAGGTTATCATTCATAATGGGCAACTTGTTCTCGGTAAATGGCAGGGGATTTTTTTCTGTGATTTTGATGGCCCTCGTCATAGAGAAATATATATTAAAGTGTTCAAAGATGCTGAATGAACGCATAATGTAGGAAGTGACTTTTTTCTTATCTTCTGTTTTATCAGTAAAATCTTTTTACGGCGTTATGGATTAATGGTAAACTGTTTAAGTATGTTTCACATGAGTGAAACTTTAATTGTTAGAACTAACCAACTCATAATGATTATATTAGAATAGTAAAAAGGTGATTATTTTATGAAAAAGAAACATTTTTCTGTTTTGGTAATATTACTCTTGTTAACAGGCTGTTCCAAACAATTGGATGATGTTAACTGGAAGTTTTGGGAGTATTTTACTAACGATGGAGCGCAAGAGGTTGTAGAGGAGACTCCATCTGAAGAAGAACCTGTGGAAGAAGAACAACCAGAAGAAAGCCCGCAGACTGAGGCCCCGCCTGAAACCAATGAGAATCAGTACGTACTGGAAGAGCCTTTTTTCACCGTATTAAATGAAGAAAAGGTGATTGAAAATACAGAAAATCTATTGGTGCTAGTAAATAAAAATCAGTCTCTGCCAGCTGATTATGTTCCCAATGATTTGACCATTCCAGATGTACCGTTTTCCTTTGAGGGAGACTATGAAAAAAAATACCTTAGGGAAGCAGCTGCACGTGCATTGGAAGAGCTTTTTGCTGCAGCAAAAGCTGAAAATGTAGAGATCTTTGCTGTATCGGGTTATCGTTCCTATGAAACGCAGTATGGAATCTATAATACCTACTTAAAAAAGTGGGGAGAAGAAAAAACAAATGCTGTTTCTGCTATTCCAGGACATAGTGAACATCAAACAGGTCTTGCAATGGACATTTCAAGCAGGTCTGCAGCGCTGGATTTGACAGAGGAATTCGGAAACACCCCTGAAGGAAAATGGGTGAAAGAACATGCAAGTGAACATGGTTTCATTATCCGATACCCAAAGGATGGGGAAGTGATTACAGGTTATCAATATGAGCCTTGGCATCTTCGTTATGTTGGCAAAGAGGTCGCTGCTTATATGGATGAACATGATCTAACCTTAGAAGAATTTTTTGACCGTGCGATAAAACAGTAAAGAAAGGAAAACCTCAACCATATGTGATCTGGTTGAGGTTTTTTATAGTATTCCGCTTGAAAGAACATAGGAGCATAGTAGACCCAGGGCGGAGAGGAGACCAACGATGGGACCGCCTTCTTCAAATGCTTCAGGCATCATGGTGGAAGCGACCATCGCGATGATCCCCCCTGCTGCAAGTCCACTTACAAGATATATGTAGAGTTCATTTAATTCTTTAAAAACTACATAACCAAAGACCGAACTTAATGTGGTCAAAATAAACACAATCGTCCAAAGAAACAATATTTTTTTTCTAGAATAACCATCTTTTCTAAGACCCACAGAACTAGACAACGCCTCGGGAATATTACTGATAAAAATGGCCAGGACAATTACCCAACTAACCGTATTGGATTTTATCAGGCTAACACCAATTATGACAGATTCAGGAATGGAGTCCATAATCGAACCGATAAAAATCGCCAAGCCAGAATGTCCTTCGCTTTTTTCTTTTGAACGTTTGCGTTCTTTGCCGCCCTTTTTTATAATCACCATTTCTAAGAGGGTGAACAAAGCAGCACCGATTAGAAATCCAAAAATGACATAGCTGTACCCAGTCTGCTTTTCTATTTTCCCCATTAGTTCAAATGATGCCGCTCCAATAAGTACGCCGGTACCAAACGCCATGATAAATCCAGTTAATTTTCGCGGGATAGGTACAAATAATCCCACTACAGCTCCAAGCAGTAAAGCACCGCCGGCGACTGCTCCCCAAAATAAAGCGCCAGTCATAAATTTCACCCGTTTCGTCCTTGAAAATTTTTATATTACTAATGTGTACGAAAAAAAATACAACATACTTTAATTGTATTTTTGACAAAATACAAAGGTACTTGGTTCAATCGTTAGGAGGAATGAAAGTGAACAGGTTTTATCCTTATGTTTTAATTACTGTTGTCATCAGTGTGTTTTTGTTTAATATGAGCATACCCGGCTATGTTTCCGCTTTTGGGGAAAGGGAGGGGACGGCACAATATTATGCACAGACATCGCTGGATTCTCAATATATATCCGAAATGCCAGTTCCTAAAGCGGTTGTTAAAGCAATAAAAAAAGGGGAGTGGGTTGAAATTAGCCACCCTGTTCCTCCGACAGATGTATACATTAAACTAAATAAAGATAATCAATATGCGGTTGATCATCAAATGAATATATATGACCTAAAAGAGAACAGGGCGATCTTGGAACTGCCTGATAAGGTGATTCATCAATTAACAAAAGACATGAAGAAACTTTATAGGATTCATTATGGCGATCTGATTACATGGAATGAAGCGAATAGCGCATTGCCTCGTTATAGCAGCTTTACCGTATTGGATTTGGATACTGGAAGGACCTTTGAGGTTCAAAGGAGAGCAGGATCTTATCATGCAGATGTACAACCCTTAACAAACGAAGATACGAAAATAATGAAAGAAATATACAGGGGAACATGGAGTTGGGATCGCAGGGCGATTCTCATTCTGTCTCAAGACCATAAATATGCTGCCTCCATGCATGGGATGCCTCATGGTAAAGGGGCATTACAGAACGGGTTTCCAGGTCATTTCTGTATACACTTCCAAGACAGCATTACCCATAAGTCACGTAAGATGGATCATGCACACTCCATTATGATAAAAAAAGCTGCAGGTGAATGGTTAGATCATACAGAAAAGCTATCACCTGCAGAAATTGTGGATGCTACCGTTTTATCTATTCATCAACATGACTGGTTTATACTTGCATCCGTTCTTGATGATAAAAACAGGGTTCTGTTGAAAGAAAAAATTAAATTTTTGGAAGAAATTGATCTTGTTAAAAGACTTTCTGATTTGCCTGCCGACCGTGATTATGACACAAAACTTTACTATCCAATCACTGTAAAGCTATATATCCATAGGGATACAACAGGTACGGAATCAAGGCAGGTCACCTTTCAACTTTACAGAGGTTCTATTGAAGAGCCATGGACAGTGGATTTAAACAACTTGATTAAGCAACTTTAAGAAATAGAAAGGAGGCTCCTAGCCAGGCCAGGAGTCTTCCTCTATTTTTTAGATTTTGTTTTTATGATTTCAATCGGAACTTTGGTTATCGGGATAATTGTTTCTTTTGGTATTCTTATCTCTACAATGCCATCTTGATATTTCGCCTTTGAGCTATTTCCCTTAACGATGCAAGGTAAAGGGATGGTCTGTTTATTGCCTGGTTTGGGTAGATTGTCAATATATAAAGTAGTTGTATTATGAGAGGTTTTAATTTGGGATAGTTGCTCTTCAGATGCAACCGGAAAGCGGACAAATACTTCTTCATGTGTTTCAAATACTTTTGCCTCAAATCCTGCTTTCTTCGATTTTTTCTTTTTTGCTTGGGCAGATTTCAATAGATCGAATGACTGTGCAAAAAAGTCTGTGGAACCTAAGGCCTGTGGATTAGGAGGCAATTTCCCTTGCATTGCTTTTGTCATCCAGTTTTCCACATCTGTTTGTTTGAATATATCCTGTTTCATGTAATCCTTTGGAAAAGGAAACATCTTGTTCCAAGGCAGCATGTTGAATCCCTCCAATTAGACTGTTCTTACTCTAAACTATTCTCTTTTAATGTAAAATGTTAGAACCAATTGTTTGACGTTCGCCCATTTTTTTACTATACTAAATTAATCTCGAATTCAAGATATTATTAGAGGAGGAGTGGCTGATCATGAAACACATATTTAAAAAAGGTTCCAAGCACGTATTACTCTTATTGCATGGAACAGGAGGAACCGAACAAGATCTTCTCCCACTGGCAGATATGATTGATCCTCAAGCTTCTGTATTAAGTATCAGGGGTAATGTTTCCGAAAATGGCATGCCGCGGTTCTTTAGACGTTTGTCAGAAGGAGTGTTTGACGAAGAGGATTTGATTTTTCGTACGAAAGAGCTACATGAGTTTTTAGATGAAGCAGCCGAAAAGTATGAATTTGATCGCAATAATGTCATAGCTATTGGATATTCCAATGGCGCAAATATTGCCGGAAGTCTGCTTTTCCATTATCCAAACACTTTAAAAGCTGCTGTTTTATATCATCCGATGGTCCCAAGAAGAGGAGTGGAACTGCCAGACTTAAGTGAAACTCCTGTATTTATTGGAGCAGGAAAAAATGATCCGATTTGTCCTGCAGCAGAAACCGAAGAGTTAAGCAAGTTACTAGAAGATGCAGGATCAAAAGTCGAGGTTCACTGGGAATATCAAGGACATCAATTAACACACTCAGAAGTCCAAGCGTCAAAAAAGTGGTATGATTCCATCTGAAGAAAGCGGAGTGAGATAATCTTCACTCCGTTTTCGTTTTAATAAATGAGCAAACCATTTTCTTTCCTTTGCTTCATATATTAAACTGAAGGAAGAAATAAAATCTGTACATACCTTTGGAGGAACAGAATGAAGATTATTGACCAAAAACATGTGCAAGCCGAATTAAACAAACTGATAGATGTGGAAGTATTTGTCCATTTGGAGACGACAAACGGAGCCTACGCCGGCCACCACAATACTGGTCTTGCAGTGGGTGCATTCATACGCAATGTTCCATTGAAATTTGAGCGAGCTAAAATAGTTGGAAACGGACCGTACCGAATTGGGTTAAAACTTAAACACGGCTGGGTCTACGCAGAAGGTGTGACACATTATGAAGTGGATGATAAAGATCGTCTGCTACTAGCTGGGTTAAATCCTGAAGGCAAACTTGCTGTAGCATTGCAAATTAGCCTGGAGCCATTTTAAGGGAAGGGAGAGAGAAGAATGGAAGCAGAAAGACACGTACTAGTAGTTTTCCCACATCCAGATGATGAAGCATTTAGCTCCTCTGGCACCATCAAACAGTTTACCCAAAGCGGAGTTCCTGTTACCTATTTATGCGGAACACTTGGGCAAATGGGACGAAATCTTGGCAATCCGCTGTTTGCTAACCGTGAGACACTTCCTGAAGTGCGCAGAAAAGAATTATTGGATGCGTGCAAAGTCATGGGAATTGAGGATTTAAGGATGCTGGGTCTTCATGATAAAACACTTGAGTTTGAAGATGAAGAGTACCTGGCAGACATTGTGCATGAAGCTTTGGTGGAGTTAAACCCAAGCTTGGTACTCACTTTCTACCCTGAACACGGAGTTCACCCTGATCATGATGCCATGAGTAATGCGGTTGCCATTGCAGTTGGAAGGCTTCCTGAACAGGACAGACCAACTGTTTATGGAAAAGCCATTTTAAAAAATAGTGTAGAATTAATCGGCGAACCAGATGTGATGATTGATATTCGATCCGTTGCAGAAGAAAAGCTGAAAGCAATTAAGGCACACAAATCCCAAACGAGCGGATGGGTGGAGCTGATGGAGAAACAATTAAAGGAAAATGCACCGGAAATTGAGGATTGGTTGTACCGAGAAACATTCTGGACCTATAAGGTGTAAGAGAAATCAGGGGATTAGGTCTCCTGTTTTTTTTTTACCTTGATGAAGACCTCGGTGACGAGGAAAAAGGAGGAGAGGAGTCCTCATGGCAGGTATGAAGACCTGAGTGACGAGAAAAAAGGAGTAGAAGAGTCCTCATAGCAGGTATGAAGACCTGAGTGACGAGGAAAAAGGAGGAGGAAGGTCCTCATTACCGTTATGAAGACCTTTGTGACGAGAAAAAAGAGAAGAGAGGTCCTCATACTCGATTAACCCAATCAACTATTTTAGAAAATATTCCCTTTACCTCCAAATCGTTCTTATATAATATTAAGGTTAGAGCAAAGATCGGTTGGGGAAGGATGACTAGCACATGAAAACAAAGAAAAAGATCTTATGGTTGGACCTATGGCAAATAGCCGAACAAGAAGCATGGCTCACTGGTATGGCCGCTAAAGGCTGGGAACTTACAAAGATGACTAAGCTTACCGCTCACTTTAAGAAAGCAGCACCCCAAACAATTACATATAAAACAGATATTTTCAAAGAACCAATCAGTCAAAATCTTGAGCGACTGGAACAATATGAACAAGCCGGATGGAAATATGTTGCATCAAGAGGCCACCTTCATTTCTTCCGGAATAATTCTAATAGCTCGGAAAAAGAACTCCAGCCAGATCCAATAAAACAAGCAGAGTCTTTGAAACTACTAAGAAGCAGTTTAAGAACTAGATCATATCTCATTCCACTACTAACTTTAATAGGCATAGCTTTAGCTGTATTTATGCTTACATTAGATCCTATTAGAAATTATCTAGACGATGAATTTTTGTTTCCAGGTATGCAAATTCTCATTTTCTTTGGTTTAAATTTGATGCTTTTAAAGGGACTAATCCACTTAAATAAATTAATAAAAACACTCCAATCTAACAAAGGAATTCAACCCACATCTGACTTTCGAAAAAAATATTGGCAAAAGAAGATAATTGGATTAAGCTTAATTACGTTTTTTGCAGTTGTTTTTCTTTATAAGGTGAGTACATCGGGTTATACACCATTGGAAAAGAGTATTCCCCCTATTCCAAAAGAGGATTTACCTGTGGTCCAGATTGGAGATTTTACCAAAAGCTATGAGCCCTATTCTTATGAAGAAAGTATAAGCCGTGAGAATTTCTACTCTGTAAATTCCAGCATCCTTGTACCAGAGCAAAACGAACTCAATCAACTTGTCGAAGTAGAAGTAGAGCAATGGGAAGATGGAAGTGGACCTTACCGGCCTTCCTTGACCTCGCGTCAATATATAGTGAGGAACGATTTTTTAGCCGAAAGACTATTCCAACATTTAATTGACAGGGAAGAAGAGCTTCATAGAGGTGATGCTACCCTTTTGAATACAACCGCATTTGATGAACTGTATGTATTAGAGAATTCAATCCTCTCTAGAAAGGGTCATATTATCTATTATGTCACCTATTTTGGCAAGGAACCTATCGAAAAAATCATTCATGCAATGGAACAAAAAATAACAGAGTAAAAGCAGATGAGCTAATAGCCTCTGCTTTTTTAAATCCACAAATAGAATCTTCAGAATTATCAGTTGACATTTCTTCCCTTCAAGGTTATTTTAATGATGTTGAACAATATTACATATTGTATGATGTCGGAATAATTTCGTTATATTAAAAAAGTGAAAGGGGAAATATCGATGATCTTACATGATTCTGAAACCCTATCTTTATCAGAGATGCAACTCCTTCAATCCTCCAGGTTGAGAGACACGGTACAGAAAGTCTTTCAACATGTTCCTTTTTATAGAAAAAAGATCTCTAACTTAACTATTACACCTTCTGATATTCAAACCATTCATGACATTCACAAACTACCTTTTACAACAAAAAAAGAACTGCGCGAGAACTATCCGTTCGGACTATTTGCTATCCCGAGAAACCAAATAACAAGGCTTCATGCCTCATCTGGAACAAGCGGCAAACCTACAGTTGTTGCCTATTCCCAAGAAGACATCAACATGTGGAGCGATATTGCAGCACGGGCGATTTCATTGGCTGGAGGAAAGAAAGGGGAAATCCTACATAATGCATACGGTTATGGCCTTTTTACAGGAGGACTTGGACTGCATTATGGAAGTGAAAAGCTTGGGATGATCACAGTTCCGGTTTCTGGCGGGAACACAGATAGGCAAATCCAATTAATACAGGATTTTCAGCCTACAGTGATCTGTGGGACACCTTCTTACGTACTTAACATTGCTGACAGGATGGTAGATTTAGGGTTTAATCCAAAAGAGACTTCTTTACAGTATGGAATTTTTGGAGCAGAACCTTGGTCGGAAGAGATGAGAAGAACATTAGAAGATAAATTAGCGATCAAAGCATGCGATATATACGGATTAAGTGAAGTAATTGGTCCTGGAGTGGCAATGGAATGTCATGAGGCGCAAAATGGTCTGCATATTGCCGAAGATCATTTTTATGTAGAAGTGATTAATCCAAAAACTCTAAAGGTATTGCCAGAGGGAGAAGTAGGAGAGCTTGTATTCACTAGTCTTACAAAGCGAGCAATGCCAATCATTCGTTACAGAACCGGCGACATAGCTTCTATTAAAAGAGAGAAGTGTGCTTGCGGACGCACGACAACGAAAATGTCGAGAGTTAAAGGAAGAGTAGACGATATGTTAATCATTAGAGGGGTAAATATCTTTCCTTCCGAGATTGAACATACATTATTGCAAATAGAAGACTTAGCGCCACATTATCAGCTTTTAGTCTCTCGTGAGAAAAACTTAGATTCGGTAGAGGTCCAGGTAGAAATGCAAGCGCATACATTTCAGCAAACTGACCCAGAAAAAAGAGAGAATGAAATGAAGACCCTCGCACAAAAGGTGGAATATGATTTAAAGTCCAAATGTTTGATAAACGTGAAAGCAAGCGTTGTGGAACCTCGAACTATCCCCCGTTCTGAAGGGAAAGCGGTACGCATTGTTGATTCAAGGTTTTCTCATGCTTAAAAAGTTCAGAACTTTCTGTGTTGAAAAACGTATAACATTATATTATAATGACGTTAAATAAACGTTATAGAAATAGGAGGCGGCGAAAATGACCAACTCATTATCGTTTGACCGCTTGACGGAAGAAGAGAAACACGAGCATTTTATGCAGCGTATCCAAGCTGGGGAAAAGATTGAAGCAGACGATTGGATGCCCGAAGAATATCGTAAAACATTAATCAAACTGATTTCGATGCATGCAATCAGCGAAATAATGGGAGCGCTTCCAGAAAAGGAATGGGTACCAAAAGCACCGACTTTGAAAAGAAAGCTCGGGATCATGGCGAAAGTTCAAGATGAAATGGGCCATGGTCAGTTGCTTTTACGAGTTGCAGAAGATTTGATGGAACCTTACGGGAAATCCCGAGAAGAAATAATGCAAGATTTATTTTCAGGAGATTTAAAGTTTCATAATGTATTCCACATGGAAGCACCAACATGGGGTGATGCAGGTCTTATAGGATGGCTTGTTGACGGAGCGGCCATCATATCCCAGACGAATATGCTTGATGCATCTTATGGACCTTATGCGAGAGCACTAAAGAGAATATGTGCAGAAGAAGTTTTTCATGCTCAACACGGCGAGGCTATTATTATGGCACTTGCAGAAGGAACGGAAGAACAAAGAAATATGATACAAGACTCCATCAATCGCTGGTGGGAAGCTTTATTGATGTTCTTCGGACCGGCAGATGCCTCCACCACTGGTACTTCAAAGCAAGATATTACGATGAAATATAATATCCGCACGAAGAGCAATGAAGAACTTCGCCAAGACTTTTTCACGAAATACATTCCGAGAGTGTTATCACTTGGCCTAACATTGCCGGATGAAACGATGCATTATGATGAAAAAGAAGAAAAGTGGATCTACAAACAGCCGAATTGGAACAACTTTAAAGATATTATCAGAAATAAAGGTCCTAAATCACAGGATCGCTTGAGATTAAGAATAATAGCACACGAAAATAATGCATGGGTTCGTGAAGCGTTAAGCTCCGAAACATCAGCAGGGTGAGGGGAGGAGCTTATAAATTGAGTACAAAAGGCTTTTATAAAGAATTTGAAGTGTTTAGTAAGAGAACCCATACAGCTCCGATGCAATACCAGTTCAGTCTACTTGCTCCAAACGAAGAGATTGCGCTAGTCATGGCACAAGAAAACTTTATGAGGCGGGAACCTGCAGTGGATATTTGGGTGGTGCAACGGAGTGATATTCGAAAAATGTCTCAAGAAGAGCGTCAATCCTTGCAAAGAATTGACAACAAGGACTACCGAAACACGAAAGGCTATGGATATTTGAAGAAAAAATGGCGTCACTATGAACAGGGGATGCTTGATGAGCAGGAAATCATGTCTTGGGGAGGGAAGAAAAAAGGATGAATATCACAACTGTAGAAGAAGCCAAAAGGGATGCATCCTACTACAAGGCCATAACAGCGTTATTATATCAACTGGCCGACGATGATTTCATTATTGCCTACAGAGGATCAGAATGGCTCGGCCTTGCCCCGCATATTGAAGAGGACGTTGCTTTTTCTTCCATAAACCAAGATACAATGGGGCATGCTGCCATGTACTACCAGTTGCTTGAGGATTTAGGTGAAGGGGATATGGATGCACTTGCACATGGAAGAAAAGCAAAAGATAGAGTGAATGCAGTTCTTTTGGAAAATGTGAATGGATCAGGAACTTATCTCACAGAACCTAAATATGATTGGGCTTACACAGTCGTAAGGCATTATTTTTACACACAGGCCAAGAAAATTAAAGTGGAGGCATTGAAAAATTCCTCCTATGAACCTCTGAAACATGTGGCAGTGAAAGTGAATATGGAACTTTATTATCACTTGTTGCACTGGAGAACATGGTTCAGACAGTTGTGTACAGCAAATGGTGAAGCAAAGACCAGGATGAAAGCAGCCATTGATAAAGTGGTAGAAGAATTTGATGGAGTACTGTCATTGGGGCCAAGTAGTGTTCAAATTACACAGCATCAACTAATAGATTCAGAGGAAGATATTCGCCTTCGCTTTACAGAAGAAATGACGAATATGTTTGAAAAAGTGGGGCTTACTTTTCCTACCAATATGGGAATGAAAAGTGGGAACGGCAGAAAAGGTGAACACACCAAGGACTTGGATGATGCCCTCTTAACGTTGAGTGAAGTCTATAATAGCAATCCGGCAGCCGTGTGGTAATCTTTTACACTTTTCAGCCCAACAAAAAGGAATGATGACATCATGCAGGAAGAAGTAAATATCATGAAGGTTTGGGATGCCCTGCAGCATGTAAAAGATCCTGAAATAGATTCTGTCAGTGTGGTCGATCTCGGTATGGTGGAAGCAATTGATGTAAAAAATCAGGAAGTAACTATTCAAATGCTGCCTACATTCATGGGATGTCCGGCTCTAGAGATTATTAAAAAAAATGTAGAAAACGAGATTAATAACTTAGCATTATTCAAAAAGGTGGAAGTTCAATTCATCTACCAGCCACCATGGACATCTGACCGCATTACTGCACAAGGTAGAATTCATTTACAAGAGTTTGGAATTGCTCCACCGCCGACACTGGATGACTCCGGAGAATGGCATGTGGATTGCCCTTACTGCGGATCGACCTATACAACATTAGATAACATCTTTGGCCCGACCGCTTGTAGAAGCATTCTTTACTGCAAAGGATGCAAAAATCCTTTCGAAGCAATGAAACCTGTATCAACCATGATGTAAGTACCACTGCCTTACAGAAAAAACTTCTGTCAGGCAATTACATAAATAACTGGCCTGATAAAACCCTAGCGGTTTAATAAGAGCCCATAAAAAGGAGAGATTTAGAATGGTAAAATTAATCGCGCTTTACAAACACCCAGAAAACAAGGAAGCTTTCGATCAGCACTACTTCGACACGCACGCACCTATCACTGCTAAAATCCCTGGATTACGCAAGATGGAAGTAACGAAAGTAGTAGGCAGTCCTATGGGCGGAGAAGGCAAGTACTATTTAATGTGTGAAATGTACTACGATAGCCATGACGCTTTAAAGCAAGCGATGAGAACGGATGAAGCAAAAGCATCTGGAAAGGATTTAATGAGCTTCGCCGGCGATCTTGTCACCTTGATGATTGGTGAAGAAGTGAATGAGTAAAACGTACGAATATATCGAAGTTTCCATTGAAAGCTCGATAGGAATCATCAAACTCAATAGACCAAAAGTGTTGAACGCAATTAACAGGCCTATGGTGACAGAAATCGTAACCGTGTTAGAAGAGTTTGACCGAAACGATGAAGTCAAAGCTATGGTACTTGCAGGAAACGGACGCGCATTTGCAGCGGGAGCAGATATCGATGAAATGGCAGAGGCTACAGCCATTGAACTTGAGCTCTTAAATCAATTCACAGAATGGGACCGCCTTGCGTGGGTAAAGAAACCAATTATTGGCGCAGTCCAAGGGTTTGCTCTTGGAGGAGGATTTGAACTCGCATTGTGTTGTGACATCCTATTTGCTGCAAATGATGCAGAATTCGGATTTCCTGAAATTAGCCTTGGAGTCATGCCAGGGGCTGGGGGAACCCAGAGATTGACGAAATTAATGGGAAAATCAAAAGCAATGGAATGGCTGCTTACTGGTGACAGAATGAGCGCAAAGGAAGCCTTGCACTATGGAGTAATCAACCGTGTTATTCCGACAGAACTATTAATGGAAGAAACGGTGACTTTTGCACAAAAAATCGCTAAACAACCACCTCTTTCCCTTCGTTTGATCAAAGAATCTGTCCATAAGGCAGTGGACTATTCTGTCTATGAAGGAATGCAATATGAGCGAAAGAATTTTTATCTTTTGTTTGCATCCAACGATCAAAAAGAAGGCATGCGTGCATTTAAAGAAAAGCGCAAGCCTAAATTTGAAGGGGAATAGGGGGAGACACCATGTTTGAAACGATTAAATATGAAGTAATGAACCAGGTTGCCTGGATCATCATGAACCGACCGGATAAATTGAATGCGTTTACAGAGCAGATGAACAAAGAAATTACAAAAGCATTAAAACAGGCAAGTGCAGATGAGAGTGTACGGGCCATCGTCATTACAGGGGAAGGCAGAGCATTCTCCTCTGGTCAGGACCTTGCAGAAGTGGATGAAAATATGGATCACGGGCATGTCTTACGTACAAGGTATGGCCCAATGATGAAACAGTTGTCCCGATGTGAAAAGCCTGTCATTGCTGCGATAAATGGAGTTGCTGCCGGTGCAGGCTTCAGCCTCGCCTTAGCATGTGATTTTCGTCTTGCATCTGAAAAAGCAAGCTTTGTCCAGGCATTCATACATGTCGGGTTAATACCAGACTCTGGGAATCTGTATTTTCTCCCTAAGATAGTAGGTAATGCAAAAGCATTAGAATTAGCTATATTAGGAGAGAAGATTAAAGTAGATCAAGCAAAAGAATACGGACTTGTTACCAAAGTGGTCCCTGTAGACAGTTGGAACGAAGAAGTGGAAGCTTTTGCGAACAAACTTGCTAACATGCCTACACAAGCAATTGGCCTGATTAAACGATCCATACAAGCGAGTTGGAACGTTACGTATGAGGAGTATTTGGAGCAAGAAGCGTATGGTCAGAGAATTGCTGGTCTATCAGAAGATCACAAAGAAGGGGTAACTTCTTTTATAGAGAAGAGGAAACCAGCTTTTAAAGGGAGATAATAAAAACTTAAAGGAGATGAGAGTATGTCTACAGTAAAAGAGCAAAAAATGGAACAACTAGATATGAAACGAGACACTTATCAACTTATTATCGCAGGACAACGCATGGACAGTTCCACAGGAGAAACGTTTACGACATACAACCCTGCAACTGGAGAAGCGGTTGCAACGATCGCGAAAGCTTCTAAAGAGGATGCGGAAAAAGCTGTTCAAGCCGCGCGTCAAGCCTTTGATAAAGGAAAGTGGAAACTGTTTCCTTTAAACAAACGTGCAAGAACATTAAATAAAATTGCATCTATTATGCGTTCCCGTTTCAACGAGCTGGTAGAGTTAGAGATTTTAGATACTGGTAAATCCCTTTCTGCTGCACAAGGGCAAGTCATGCAAGCAATCGAAGACTTCGAGTTCTATGCAGGAGCTATCGTTGGCCACCGTGGATCAGTTAATAATGTTCCAGGGCAATTCCATAACTTCACAGAAAAAGAACCGGTAGGTGTGTGTGCACAAATCATTCCATGGAACTATCCATTAATGATGGCAGCATGGAAGATTGCCCCGGCAATAGCAGTAGGTTGTTCTGTTGTTGTTAAACCAGCTACATTAACTCCGCTGACTGCCATCGTATTAGGAGAAATTTGTGTAGAGGCAGGAGTTCCTGAGGGAGTTGTTAACATCATCCCGGGAGCTGGATCTGATGTTGGGAACTACTTAGTTGAGCATCCTCATGTAGACAAAGTAGCATTCACTGGCTCTACTCCAATCGGAAAAGACATCATGGAGAAAGCTTCCCAGACTCTTAAACGAGTAACTTTGGAACTTGGCGGCAAGTCTCCTAACCTAGTATTTGAAGATGCAGACATTGATGCTGCAGTAGACGGATCTTTGTTTGGAATTTTCTATAACACAGGACAATCTTGTGAGGCACGTTCTCGTCTGTATGTTCACGAAAATATTTATGACACTTTTATGGAGAAGTTCGTAGAAAAGGCAAAAAAGCTTTCCCTTGGTGATCCTTTTGCAAAAGAAACGCATATTGGTGCAATCATCAATCAAGGTCAGTTAGATGTAATTGACGGATATGTTCAATCTGCAAAAGAAGAAGGAGCTAACATCGTTTTAGGTGGTAAAGTGGCTAAAGTGGAAGGCTATGAAAATGGTTTCTGGTATGAGCCAACCATTATCACAGGTGTAACACACGAAATGAAAGTGGTAAAAGAGGAGATTTTCGGTCCTGTAGTGGTCGTTATGCCATTTAGCGATGAGAAAGAAGCGGTTAAACTTGCAAATGACAGCGAATATGGTCTAGGCTCAGCTATCTGGACGAAAGATCATGGCCGCGCAACACGTGTTGCAAAACAGATTCAAGCAGGTATCGTAATGGTCAACTGCCCATTCTCCGCATTCCCTGGAACGCCGTTTGGAGGATACAAGCAATCCGGATTCGGACGTGAGCTTTGCATTGAAACACTTGATCTTTACACAGAAACGAAGAGCATCATTTCCTATTTTGGAAATCGTCCGCTTAATCCATTTGGTGTTTAAATAGAATAAATTTTTATTCAGGAGCAAAGGGGCGTGGTCCTCTTTGCTTTTTTTACAGCATGATGAAGGAGGGGAATCTACATGGAAAAAGTAGTGGTCATTGGTTCAGGAGTTATGGGACGTGGAATTGCCTATGTAAGTGCGCTAGGCGGGTACCATACTACATTGGTTGATGTAAAAGAAGAACAACTTGAAGGAGCTAGAAAAGAAATAGAGGTCATCATTTCCAAAGGGTTGGAAAAAGGAAAATTAACAGAGCTAGCAGCAGGGAAATTAAGGGATAGCCTATTTTACTCGACAGAACTAGAGGAAGCCGTGAAGGAAGCCAATCTTATAATAGAAGCAGTACCTGAAAACATGGAAATTAAGAAATCCGTTTACGAAAAGATAGACAAGGTAGCACCTGCACATTGTTATTTTGCTTCCAATACCTCTACGATGAGTCCAACTGAAATAGGAAGCTTCACATCGAGACCGGAAAAAGTTATCGCGATGCACTTCTTCAACCCTGTACATAAAATGAAACTGGTAGAAATTGTCCGTGGTTTGGAAACAAACGATGAAACGGCAGACTATATCCGCAATGCAGCAGAACGAATGGGGAAAGAAACGGTTGTTGTAAATGAATTTCCTGGTTTTGTGACAAGCAGAATCAGTGCCCTTGTCGGAAATGAAGCCTTTTATATGTTGCAAGAAGGGGTGGGTACACCTGAAGAGATTGATAAAGCAATCAAACTTGGACTGAATTATCCGATGGGACCATTCGAACTTGGAGACCTGGTGGGATTGGATACCCGTCTGAATAACCTAAAATATCTTCATGAAAAGTTAGGCGAAAAGTATCGCCCTGCTCCTCTGCTAGAAAAGTATGTGAAAGCCGGAAGACTGGGCAGGAAAAGTGGAAAAGGAGTTTATGACTACCAATAATCAACGAGAGAGGTGTAGAAAATGAAGGAAGTTGTAATAGTAGATGCTTGCCGAACACCCATAGGGAGGTACAAAGGTGCATTAAAAGCCGTTCGACCGGATGACCTTGGAGCGATCGTAATCAAGGCCCTGCTAGAAAGAAACCCTAATGTGCCGGTAAATGAAATAGAGGAAGTAGTTTTCGGCAATGCAAATCAAGCGGGGGAAGACAACCGCAATGTTGCAAGGATGAGTGCTTTATTGGCTGGTCTTCCGGTAGAGGTGGCTGGAACCACTATCAACCGTTTATGCGGTTCCGGTCTAGATGCTGTCAATTATGCGGCAAGGGCCATCATGGTGGGAGAAGGAGACATTTTTATAGCCGGTGGAACCGAGAGCATGACAAGGGCTCCATTTGTCATGGCAAAGCCGGAAATGGACTACCCCCGAGGAAACATGGAATTGATGGATACAACCATTGGCTGGAGATTTACAAACAGAAAACTTGAAAAAATGTACGGAGTCGATACTATGCCACAAACGGCAGAAAACGTGGCTAAAGAGTTCTCTGTTTCCCGCGAAGATCAAGACGTATTTGCCTTTGAAAGCCAGCAAAAAGCAAAAAAGGCAATGGAATTAGGCCGCTTTAAAGAAGAAGTGGTACCAGTCACTATTGTGGATAGAAAAGGCAAGGAAACAATTGTGGACTGCGACGAACATCCTCGACCTGATACAACCTTGGAGAAACTGAGCACATTGAAGCCCATTTTCGGCGAAGGCACCACAATAACTGCCGGGAACGCGTCCGGTGTAAATGACGGCGCATCGGCATTGCTTTTGATGAGTGCAGAAAAAGCAAAGGAGCTTGGTTTAAAGCCGTTAGCGAAGTATGTAACCTCAGCTACAGCTGGACTTACCCCTTCCATTATGGGAATTGGACCGATTTACGCTACTAGGAAGGCACTCGGGCGGGCAGGATTGTCTGTTGGAGATATTGATCTCATCGAGTTAAATGAAGCATTTGCATCCCAATCGCTTGAATGTATGCGCCAACTAGAATTAGACCCTAGCAGAGTCAATGTAAACGGGGGTGCAATAGCGTTTGGACATCCTCTTGGTGCAAGCGGGGCAAGGATCTTAACTACCCTTGTGCATGAAATGAACAAGCGCGAAGTGCAATACGGCCTTGCGACAATGTGTGTAGGGGTTGGTCAGGGGATTGCTACGATAGTTGAGAGACCACAAGAATCATAGGGCATAATGCTTTATGGTTCTTTGGGGTGCTTTTTGATGTGTGGTTGCGTTTTCCATTTCCATCTTTTCTATAACGCGTTACTCTGTTAAAATTAAATTACTGTAATATAGCGATTTATCTTATGTGGTAGAAAGAGGATGCAGGAAATGAATACAAGATCAATGATTTTTACTTTATATGGTGACTATGTTAGACATTATGGGAATAAAATTTGGATTGGAAGCTTAATCAAATTACTAAATGAATTTGGTCATAATGATCAAGCGGTACGAGCAGCGATATCACGTATGAATAAGCAAGGTTGGGTTCAAGCGGAGAAAAAGGGAAACAAAAGTTATTATTTTTTAACAGAACGCGGAGTAAAAAGAATTGACGAAGCGGCGAAACGTATTTTTAAGCTGAAGACTGATAGTTGGGATGGGAAATGGCGCATGCTCATGTATACCATTCCAGAAGAAATTAGAAGTGTTCGGGACGAGCTGCGTAAAGAGTTGGTCTGGAGTGGATTTGGGACATTATCCAACAGCTGCTGGATTTCGCCCAACTCATTAGAAAAACAGGTACACGACCTTATTGTCAAATACGAAATAGAAGAGTATGTAGACTTTTTCATTTCTGAATATCATGGTCCATATGAAAATGAGCGACTTGTCATGAAAAGTTGGGATCTTAATGAGATTAATGGCAGATATCAACAATTTATTCAAGAATACAGCCAGAAATATATTATTGATAAGAATAAGATTGGGAAAGGCCAGATGACAGACGCGGAATGTTTCGTGGAGCGAACCAAGCTTGTACATGAATACAGAAAGTTTTTGTTCGTAGATCCGGGATTGCCAGAAGAGCTGTTACCAGATATGTGGTTAGGTAGCCATGCCGCATCTTTATTTAGTGAGTATTATAAAGAATTGGCAGAGCCAGCTTCCCGCTTTTTTGAAGAGGTTTTTGAAGATGGAAACGAGCTGGAACTAAAGGATAAGAAGTATGATGTGATGAATCATCCTTATATTATGGAGTGAAGAGAGCATTTCCACTTTAGATGGTGGAGGTGCTTTTCTTGTGGTGGAGGATGGTGTTTACATAACATTATTATGTTCAATGAATTTTGTGTCGATTTTTGTTGAAAGGTAGAAGATCCGCTCAAAAGTGTAGAAGGTTCATTTTTTATGGTAGAAGGTCCCCCTAAAAGTGTAGAAGGTTTACTTTTAAAGGTAGAAGATCTTCCTGAAGTTGTAGAACCTAACAAACTATATCAAAAAGGCTGAACAAGTAAGCCGATTCATCAAGTTCAAAACAAACAAAAAACCGAGCCATCTACCCGGCCCGGTCCCGCACGCGACTCCCGTCTATAAATCTCTCAATTCCTTCTGATACTCTTTCCCTTTCTGCACATATGTATCAATCGATAGCTGTATGAGCTCTAAATCCCTGTCAGTTAATTCGCGAATAACCTTACCAGGGGATCCTACCACCAATGAACGTGGAGGAATTTTTTTACCGGAAGGAATCAAAGTATTGGCACCAATGATACTTTCTTCGCCAATATCAGCTCCATCCAAGATTGTAGAACCCATTCCTACAATGCATCGTTTTCTAACAGTACAGCCATGCAAAATAGCTGTATGTCCAACTGTCACTTCATCCTCAACCACCAAAGGGAATCCTTCGTATAAATGTGCAGTTGCATTATCCTGGATGCTGCATCTTTTCCCAATTGTTATTGGTCCTTCATCACCCCGAAGAACAGCGTTAAACCAAACAGTCGATTCTTCCCCAATTGTAACGTCACCGATAATTCGTGCGCCAGGTGCTACAAATACCGAATCATGAAGTTGCGGTTTCTTCCCGCCAAAAGGATAAATCATTCATCACACACTCCCCAATAATTATTGTCTAAATATTAAAATTAGTATAACATTATTTTTACGAGGGGTGAAATAATTGATGAATAAACTACAAGAAATCCTAAAAATAAACTTTCCGATCATCCAAGGCGGAATGGGAAATATCAGTAATGCTCCATTAACTGCTGCTGTCTCCAATGCTGGCGGACTCGGTACAATAGGTGCAGGTACGATGAAGCCGGAAGAAGTGGAAGAGATCATCCAACAAACGAAAAAACTTACCGATAAACCTTTTGCAGTGAATGTCGCGTTGTCTGTTTCTCCATACACTAAAGAGGTTTTAAAACATATTATCAAGCACCAAGTTCCAGTGGTCTCCCTTTCAGCAGGAAACCCGGCTCCTTATATTTCTAAGCTAAAAGAAAACGGCATAACGGTCATATGTGTGGTTGCTTCTCCAAAGCAGGCAATGAAAGCAGAAAATGCTGGCGCTGATATTATTGTGGCAGAAGGTTATGAAGCGGCAGGCATTAATTCAAATCTTGAAACGACGACGATGACATTGATTCCACAAGTGGTAGAGGTTGTGTCTATTCCTGTTGTAGCCGCAGGGGGAATCGGGAATGGTAAAGGGCTAGCTGCAGCTATTGCGCTTGGTGCCTCAGGGGTGCAGATGGGGACAAGGTTGATTGCAACGAAAGAAGCACCGTTTCATAATCATTATAAGAACTCCATCTTAGCTGCTGATGATCAGGGCACAGTCATTGTTGGCAGAACAGTAGGTAGAGTAAGAAGGGTCATTCGTACTCCATATGCTGAGATGCTTCTAAAAAAAGAGACAGAAGGGATTACACTTGAGGAGTTTAATTTGCTGACTACGGAAGATCACCATATTAAAGGTGCAGTAGAAGGAGAGCTGAAACAAGGTTTTATCAACGGTGGTCAAATATCCAGTATCATAAATACGATACCAGCTGTTAGTGAACTATTTGAGCAGATGGTGACAGAAGCAAAAGAGCAGCTTCATAAAGCCATTGCTCAATTTTAATTAGCAGGAAACCTCTTATCCGATTGGAGGTTTCTTTTTTATTTACAAAAATAAAAAGGGTTTTAGGGGAAAATGGCGTATTTATTGTAAAATAATATATTTATTTAAATTTTTCGAATATATTGACACTATTTGTTTGTTGGTGTTAATATAACGTTGAAAAAACGAATAACGTTTTGTTCATCATAGATTTACACATAATGTAAACGGTTTCAAAAGCTTACATAATTCTATGTAGCTTATAAACATATATAAGGGGGATAAGGATGAAAAAATTTAAGATGAAATCTATTTTGGCTAGCATGGCATGTGCTGCGTTATTGGTCGGATGCAGTTCCGACTCAACAAGTGGGGATGCAAAAGACGAAGTAGTGATTGGTGTTACCCAAATTGCAGAACATCCTTCTTTGGATGCAGCATTCGAAGGATTTAAGAAGGCATTAGAAGACAACGGCTACAAAGAAGGCGAGAATGTTAAATATGATGTTCAAAATGCCCAGGGAGATCCAAATAATAATAAGCCGATTGCAGATAAATTTGTAGCTGATGAAGTAGATATGATTTTTGCAAACTCCACTCCAAGTGCGCAAAGTGCTTTGCAGGCAACAAAAGATATTCCTATCATTTTTACATCAGTAACGGATCCTGTAGGTGCCCAGTTAGTAGAATCCTTTGAAAAACCAGGGGATAACATTACAGGTACTTCAGATACACACCCTGAAGCGATTGCCACTACCATTAATTTCATGATGGACGAGCTTGGTGCGAAAAACATCGGTGTTATTTATAATACTGGAGAACAAAACTCCGTTGTTCAGGTAGAGACTGTGAAAAGCCTTGTAGAAGAAAAAGGCGGTTCCTTGGTTGAAGCATCGGTTTCTACATCTGCAGAGGTCCAGCAGGCTGCAGAATCTTTAATTGGAAGAGTAGATGCTATCTATATGCCTACTGATAATACGGTTGTATCGGCTATTCAGTCACTTATTAGTGTGGCAACTACTGAAAAAATACCATTGTTTGCAGGAGATCTTGATTCTATGGAAGCAGGAGCAGTGGCAGCAAGTGGATTTAACTATTATGACTTAGGTTACGAGACTGGCTTGATGGCTGTTCAAGTTCTAAAAGGGGAAAAGGACCCTTCTGAAATTCCAGTATCCTATCCTCAAAGCTTGAAGTTAACTATTAATACAGATGCAGCTGAAGCTCAAGGTTTGGAAGTGCAGGATGCTTGGAGTGAAATGGCAGAGTTTTATGATAAAAAATAAGAGTGTATAAGACAACGAGGAGATGATTCTGACATGATAACAGCAATTTTTGGTTCAGTCGAATTGGGAATCATCTACGCAATCATGGCCCTAGGGGTATATCTTTCCTTTAGGGTCCTTGATTTTCCCGATTTGACGGTAGATGGTAGCTTTGTAACTGGCGCTGCAGTAGCTGCAACAATGATTGTCAGCGGATATAGTCCTATTACAGCTACAGTGGTGGCTATGATTGCAGGATTTATCGCAGGCTGCATTACCGGTTCTTTACATACGTTTGGAAAAATCAATCCCCTTTTATCTGGTATTTTAATGATGATTGCTCTTTATTCCATCAATTTGCGAATAATGGGAAGGTCCAATGTGCCATTATTAAATAGTGATACTTTTTTCACAAACGTCCGTTCCTGGTGGGGGAATACAGGAATAGATGAGTTTTTAAACAATATCTTCATATCTATTGGATTAGGTGATTTCGTACCAAGAACATGGGGAATTATCGTTATTATGTTGATTGTGACATTCGCGATAAAAGTTTTAACAGATTTGTTTTTGAAAACGGAAATTGGCTTGGCAATTAGGGCTACTGGGGATAATAAGCGGATGATTCGCAGTTTATCTGCCAATACTAGCGGCCTTGTTATTCTTGGATTAGGTATTTCTAATGCCATGGTTGCATTTTCAGGTGCATTAATTGCTCAACATGGCGGGTATGCAGACGTTGGAATGGGAATCGGGATGATTATCATCGGCTTGGCATCTGTAATTATCGGAGAGGCCATTTTCGGTACAAGAACGATTGCATGGACCACTTTTGCTGTAATTGGCGGCGCCATCATTTATCGAATTGTCGTGACGCTTGCATTAAGGGTGGAATTTTTAGAAACAGGTGACCTGAAAGCCATAACTGCAACGATTGTTATTTTGGCGCTTATCACCCCTAAATTCATTGAGAGTTATAAAGATAGAAAGCGGAAGAAACAGAAGCTGTTAAAGCTTGGAACTCTTCATTCTGCCAATGAAAAGGGGGATCAACGTGCTACATTTAACACAGATTAATAAAATATTTAATGAAGGAACACTCGATGAAAAAAATGCGCTTGATACCATCAACCTTTCCTTGAAACAAGGGGACTTTGTCACCATCATAGGTAGTAACGGTGCCGGTAAGTCAACGCTAATGAATATGATTTCTGGAGTGCTAACGCCTGATACCGGAAAAGTAGAGATTGATGGGCGTGATGTCACCTATATGGCAGAACATAGAAGGGCAAAATATATCGGTAGGGTATTTCAAGACCCTATGGCAGGAACGGCTCCGACGATGACGATAGAAGAGAATTTAGCAATGGCTTATTCGCGGAATAAAAATCGCACTTTAAAGATGGGTGTCACTAAAAGGAGAAAAACATATTTCAAAGAAGTACTGGAGACGTTGCACCTTGGTTTGGAAAACAGATTGAGTGCAAAAGTTGGATTGCTTTCAGGTGGGGAAAGACAAGCATTGTCCCTTTTAATGGCAACATTTACAGAACCTGATATTCTTCTTTTAGATGAGCATACTGCAGCGTTAGATCCATCTCGTGCAGAATTGATTACCAACATCACAAAAGAAATTGTTGCAGATAAAGGACTGACTACACTGATGGTAACCCACAACATGCAGCAGGCACTGGATCTTGGGAATCGATTGATTATGATGGACAAGGGACAAATCATACTGGAAGTGGGAGAAGAAGAAAAAAAATCTTTGACCATTGAAAGATTGTTAGCTGAATTCCAACGAATCCGCGGTCAAGCAATGACCAACGACAGAGCATTGCTAAGTTGATAATAGAAGGGGGGAATGACCTGGTCATTTCCTCTTTTTTTTTGTTTAAGAAGATTGAAATGTGGTTAGTCTTCAGAGTAGTTCTTGATCATCGTTATGGAGACCTCAGAGACGAGGAAACAGGAGTAGAGAGGTCTCAATGCCCGAAGCATAGTGGGAAAGAAGGAAACGGTAACAGAGAAGGCGTCTCAATCATGCCCGGAAAGAGTGAAAATGCAGAGGAGCGGTCGTCATAGGAGGTGTATGACGACCGGTGAGGGTGAAAAAGCAGAGGGGCGGTCGTCATAGGCGGAGTCTGACGACCGGTGAGGGTGAAAAAGAAGAGGCGCGGTCGTCATAGGAGGTGTATGACTACAGGTGAGGATGAAAAAGCAGAGGCGCGGACGTCATAGGGGGTGTATTCCTACAGGTGAGGGTGAGAATGCAACGGAGCAGAGGTCATAGGATGTGTATCACCACGAGCAAAAGTGACAA
>NZ_JAAXCU010000034.1 GCF_012911845.1 Bacillus sp. RO2
AAGCATAAAGGGTAAAAGAGGAGGTGTCTCTCCGCCCGAAACTCTTCCAGAAAAACAAAAACGGTAATAGAGCAAGGGTTCTCTCCACCCGAACCTCTCCTCGGAAAGCAAAAACGGTAGCAGAGCAGGTGTCCCTCCGCCCGAAACTCTTCCAGAAAAGCAAAAACGGTAACAGAGGAGGTGTCTCTCCGCCCTAAACTCTTCCAGAAAAGCAAAACCGGTAATAGAGCAGGGTTCTCTCCACCCGAAACCCTTCCAGAAAAGCAAAAACGGTAATAGAGCAGGGTTCTCTCCACCCGAAACTCTTCTAGGAAAGCAAAAACGGTAGCAGAGCAGGTGTCTCTCCACCCGAAACTCCTCCGGAAAAGCAAAAACGGTAACAGAGGATGTGTCTCTCCACCCGAAACTCCTCGGGAAAAACAAAAATGGTAATAGAGCAGGTGTCTCTCCACCCGAAACTCCTCCAGAAAAGCATAAAGGGTAAAAGAGGAGGTGTCTCTCCGCCCGAAACTCTTCCAGAAAAACAAAAACGGTAATAGAGCAAGGGAGCGGGAATGTGGAGAACCCACAGGCGACAGTACATTGCTGAGGAAGCTTAAGGTAGCCCCTGCGGAGCCATTTGCGGAATGGAACCGCGAAGGTTAACGATAAAGCAATCTCAAATTCTTAGATACAAGTAAAAACTAGGTATTTCGAATGATTTATAAGAACGTGTGTTCTGTTTTTTCGATAGAATGGTATAATAGAGTAGACAGTATAATAGGAACGGGTGGTGCGGTGAATCCCTGTGGAGAACGGGGGTGACCGTATGAGCGAGATGCAGCTTTTCCTCACATCAGGACTATTCCTCTTTGCGTTTGTAAATCTAGTAATCGTGCTAATAAAAGAAATGACAAAAAAATAACCCACCCGTGACTTCTAATTCGCTGTTAGGCAGTCGGGTGAGTTACTTATTACGTTCGACTCCACAGTAGCCGTGCTTCTGCGGAACTTATACTGTTAAGTCAAAGTGCGTCCAACACTTTGGCTTCTTCGATCATGTGTATACACAAATTATAGCACAAGACAACCAACTGTATACGAAATTTCGATTGGTAAAGTTATCTGACCAGTTTTTTTGCCTTCAGCGTGTTGGCAAAATGGACTTTTGCCACTTTGTTCAAAAATCCTTCTCCATGCTTTTCGATCACTCTTGCAGCTGCACTATCCACTTTTGAACCCGCACCTTTTGGAATCGTGATCCCTGCTAATTCGCTCAGCTTATCCATCTCTTTCAAAAAAGAATACCTCGCAATGATCGACGCCGCTGCAACGGAAAGGTGCAGTCCTTCTGCTTTGGTATGAAAATAAACATTTTCACGAACAATTTTCTTCTGCTGAGCCACATGGCGATAGTAGATCCCAGATTCAGCAAACTGGTCAATGAGTATTGCATCGGGTTTTTCCGGGGCGATCTTATCTAGTACATGTTGCAATGCTTTATTATGCAGCAAAGCCTTGATTTTTCCTTGGCTCATACCACTCTGTTGCAGTTCATTATATTTTTCATTATGTAAAACTAATAGGCTGTAAGGAACATGCGGCAAGATTGCTTTTGCTATTCGCACAATCTTTTCATCATTTAATGCTTTCGAATCCTGCACACCCAGCTCTTTCAATTTATCCATGTGTTCTTTTTTTACATATGCGGCACAAACAGTAATTGGGCCAAAATAATCTCCTGTCCCTACTTCATCAGATCCGATGACAGAAAGGGATGCAAACCCTGCAGGTAAGGAGGATTTCACTGATGAAACAGTAGTTGCTTTTTTGCTAGCTTTAGCGGGTGCGTCCGTTGCCCCGAACCCCTTCCATATGTTCGCTTCCTCTTCCGCCCCTTTTCCTTGGAACAACACTTTTCCCGACTTGTATGCGGTAATATTACAAGTAGGCGATTTGGCGACAAAAACAGCCCCTGTTGGGAGTTTATCTATCTTATGTTCCTTATAGAAACTCTCAATTTTGTTTAAAATAGTTCCAGATACCTGGATGACTTGATACGACAATTAATTCACTCCTACTACAAATTTTTACATTTTTCCATGTTTCTTTTCCACTTTACAATGTTTCGTGGTATTATAAAGATTAGGATTTTAATGAATGGGGGCATACACGTTGTCAGAGCATAAAACTCGCACAACTGTCGACATATATGGACAACAATACTCGATTGTTGGTACGGAAAGTATAAGTCACATACGACTTGTTGCTTCCATTGTCGATGAAAAAATGAGAGAAATCAATAGCAAAAATTCAAACTTGGACATCAGTAAACTGGCAGTTCTTACTGCGGTGAATGTTGTACATGATTATATCAAATTAAAAGATGAATACGATATGCTTGAGAGAGAATTAAAGAAAAAGGGTTGAGTACGATGTTAGACTTGATTATTATCTTTCTATTTATTATGGGACTGATTGTTGGGATCCGCAGGGGATTCATTATGCAGATTGTCCATCTTTCCGGCTTTATAGCAGCCTTTGTGGTTGCATATATGTTTTATGCTGACTTAGCACCGAAATTAAAACTTTGGGTGCCGATGCCGAGTTTTGGCAATGCTGAGTTTTCCATGTTTTTCGAGACGATCAGTTTAGATACGGCTTATTACAGGGCTGTTGCTTTTGCAATTCTTTTCTTTGGAACAAGGATTGCTGCTCAGATTATCGGATCTATGTTGGATTTCCTTTCCCACTTGCCGATCTTGAAACAGGTGAACAGCTGGGCAGGTGCAGTGTTAGGCTTTGTGGAAGTTTACTTGATTGTGTTTCTTTTCTTATACATAGGAGCATTGGTTCCTCTGGAGATGGTGCAGACCTCAATCAGTGATTCGTCCATGGCAAAGGGAATTGTGGAAAATACACCGATATTCTCAGAAAAGCTACAAGAATTATGGTCCGGTTATTTGACAAGCAAGCAATAATACAAACAATCGATAAAACAGGCCTTTTTTGGGCCTGTTTTTTTGTGGAAGCAGTTTGTTCGATTGTACATTTGCCTCATTTATTTGTATGATTTAATTAGATAAGTCTACATAAGGTCAGGTGAAGTAACGTGAATAAAAAACAAATCGTAAAATGGCTTGAAACGATTGCTACATATATGGAATTAAAGGGCGAGAACGGTTTTAAAGTTTCAGCGTTTCGTAAAGCGGCGCTAGCCCTTGAAAATGATGAGAGAAGCTTAAGTCAAATAGAAGATTTTACAAAAATAAGTGGCATTGGAAAAGGGACTGCAGCTGTCATCCATGAAATATTGGAAACAGGAAAATCATCCGTTTTAGAGGAGCTGCAACAAGAAGTTCCTGAAGGGTTGATTCCGTTATTAAAATTGCCTGGGCTTGGCGGCAAAAAAATAGCGAAACTTTATCAAGAACTAGACGTAGTAGATATGACAAGCTTAAAAGAAGCCTGTGAAGCAGAAAAAGTGCAGGCGCTTGCCGGCTTTGGAAAAAAGACTGAAGAGAAAATCCTTGCTGCAATCGAGGAAGTCGGAAAACGTCCAGATCGTTTGCCGATCTCTTTTATGACGCCGATTGCAGAACAAATTGAACAATTCCTTGCAACCGTAGATGGAATAGAGGAATACTCCCGTGCAGGAAGCCTTCGCAGATACAGGGAAACCATTAAAGATTTGGACTTTATCATTTCCACAACAGAACCTACAAAAGTTCGGGAGCAGCTAGTGAAAATGGATAGGGTGATTGAAATTATTTCAAATGGTGATACAAAAGTGTCCATCATTTTAAAATATGATTATGATGTGTCCGTTGATTTCCGCATGGTGGAACCTTTAAGCTTCCCGACAACTTTGCATCATTTTACCGGATCAAAAGACCATAACGTCCGTATGCGCCAGCTTGCAAAAGATCGTGGAGAGAAAATTAGTGAGTACGGTGTGGAAAATGTGGAAACAGGAGAAATGAAACATTTCAAAACGGAAGAAGCGTTTTTCCGTCATTTTAACCTGCCTTTCATTCCACCTGAGATAAGAGAAGATGGGACAGAAGTGGATTATGCATTAGAGCATGGGGAGATACCATTAGTGTCACTAGATGACATAAGAGGAGATCTCCATATGCACTCTACCTATAGCGATGGTGCCTACACAATCGAAGAGATGATAGAAGCAAACCGTGCAAAAGGGTATAAATATATGGCGATTACCGATCACTCTCAATATCTGAAAGTAGCAAACGGATTGACGCCGGAACGCCTTAGACAACAAAAGGAAGAAATTAAGAAACTCAATGAAAAATATGATGATATTACGATTTTATCCGGTGTGGAAATGGACATCCTCCCTGACGGCTCTCTTGATTATGATGATGAGTTAATGGAAGAGATGGATATTGTCATTGCATCCATACATTCAAGCTTTTCACAAAAAAGAGAAGTGATCATGGACCGCTTGAGAAAAGCGTTGGAAAATAATCATGTGGACATTATCGCACACCCTACAGGACGCCTGATTGGACGCAGGGAAGGGTATGATGTGGACGTGGAAATGCTAATTCAGCTGGCAAAAGAAACAGATACCGCGCTTGAGCTGAATGCCAACCCGAATCGCTTAGACCTTGCAAGCCATTATGTTCGACTTGCACAGGACGCGGGAGTGAAGCTTGTCATTAACACAGATGCCCACAGCATCGACATGCTGGATCATATGGAAGTGGGAGTGGCAGCGGCAAGAAAAGGCTGGATAAAAAAAGACAATGTAATCAATACATGGTCACTGGACGAGTTAAAGAAATTTTTAACACGACACCATACGTAATGTAAAGACAGAAGGGAGTTATGGTACCGTGCAACCAAGGGTTTTAAAGGTATTGGAATTTAATAAAGTAAAAGATAAATTGGCTACTTTTTCTGCCTCCTCCTTAGGGAAAGAAAAAGTGGCCCAACTGACGCCTGCCACCAATTATGAAGAGGTGGTAAAGAGACAACTGCAAACAGATGAGGCGGCAACTGTCCTTCGGTTAAAAGGGGAAGTTCCCCTTGGTGGAATCACCGATATTCGTGCACATGTAAAGCGTGCGGAGATTGGCGGGACATTGAACACCCATGAACTGTTGGATATCGCAGGAACTATTTATGCGGCGCGAAAGCTAGACCGTTTTGTGGAATCTGTATTAGAAGAAGATATATCCATTCCTATTTTAAAAGAATATATGGATCAATTAATCATTTATCCTGAACTTGAACGTAATATCAAAAATTGTATAGATGAATATGGGGAAGTACTGGACGGAGCGAGTGATAAGTTAAGAGGAATCCGTCAGCAATTAAGGTCCACAGAGTCCAGGGTGCGAGAAAAACTAGAAAGCATGATTCGTTCTTCCAACGCACAGAAGATGTTGTCAGATGCCATCATCACTATTCGTAATGAGCGTTATGTCATACCGGTAAAACAAGAATACCGCGGTTCTTATGGTGGGATAGTACACGATCAATCCTCCTCAGGAGCGACATTGTTCATCGAGCCTCAGCAGGTAGTAGATCTTAACAATGTTCTTCAAGAAGCAAAGGTGAAAGAAAAGCTGGAAATAGATCGTATACTAGCCGAGCTTTCAGCCGAAGTTGCAGAAGTTGCCCGTGATCTTCTTGAAAATGTTCACATTCTAGCGGAAATAGATTTTATGTTTGCTAAAGCGAAGTATGGAAAACATATCCGAGGAACAAAACCTGAAATCAATAATGATAAATATATAAGGTTAGTTCAGGCAAGACACCCTCTCATCATTGAGGATGAAGTTGTTCCGAATACGATTGAGCTTGGAAAAGACTATACTTCCATTGTTATTACCGGACCTAATACAGGCGGTAAAACCGTAACGTTGAAAACACTTGGTTTATTAACGATTATGGCTCAATCAGGACTTCATGTACCAGCTCAAGACGGGTCGGAAGTGGGAGTTTTCTCTGCTGTATATGCAGATATAGGGGATGAACAATCCATCGAGCAAAGCTTAAGTACATTCTCCTCGCATATGGTCAATATTGTGGATATTCTTAAAAAAGTAGACCACGACAGTCTGGTTCTTTTTGATGAGCTTGGCGCAGGAACAGACCCACAAGAAGGAGCAGCCCTTGCTATCTCGATTTTGGATGAAGTATATCAACGAGGTGCTTGTGTCATTGCGACCACCCATTACCCTGAGTTAAAAGCATATGGTTATAACCGAGAGGGGGTAGTCAACGCAAGTGTCGAATTTGATGTGGATACATTAAGTCCTACTTATCGTTTGCTTATCGGGGTCCCTGGTAGAAGTAATGCATTTGAGATTTCAAAACGTCTAGGGTTGAGCATGGAAGTCATCGACCGGGCGAAAGGCTTTGTCAGTGAGGATAGCAACAAAGTGGAGAATATGATCGCTTCTTTGGAAGCTTCCCAAAAAAGAGCAGAAGAAGAATGGAAAGAAGCAGAAAAAATAAGAAAAACATCACAGCAGCTGCATGAAGATCTCGAGCAGCAAATGCAGGAGCTGAACGAACAGCGCGATAAACTGTACGAAAAAGCAGCCGAAAAAGCCGAGAAAATGGTGGAGGATGCGAAGGAAGAAGCAGAAAAGGTTATCCGTGAATTGCGCAAGATGCGAATGGAACAGCACGCCAATGTAAAAGAGCACGAGTTAATCGATGCCAAAAAACGATTGGAAGGTGCTGTGCCTACTGTAAAAAAATCTGCAGCTACGAAAAAACAGGAAGCTAACAATCAAACGCTGGAGCCTGGTGACGAAGTAAAGGTATTGAGCCTAAACCAAAAAGGACATCTTGTGGAAAAAACGGGAGCCAAGGAATGGCAAGTTCAAATCGGCATTATGAAAATGAAAGTGAAAACGAAGGACATTCAATATTTGAGCAGACCAAAGCCTGTGGAAACGAAACCACTCGCTACCATCAAAGGGAAAGACTATCATGTAAGTATAGAGCTTGACCTACGTGGCGAACGGTTTGAAAATGCACTCATGAGAGTGGAAAAATACTTGGATGATGCGACATTAGCAGGTTATCACCGTGTATCTATCATTCATGGTAAAGGAACGGGAGCGCTACGTGTTGGGGTGCAAAATTACTTGAAGAACCACCGCTCCGTTAAAAATTATCGATTTGGTGAGGCGTCTGAAGGTGGCACTGGTGTTACCGTCGTCGAACTGAAATAAGAGGGGAGCATGATATGTCTGCTTTTTGGGAAAATGAATTAGTCCGAACAGCTGCCAACTTTAGTGTGGTGGTACTATGTCTTGTTCTGTTTCTGGCTATTTTTGAACTTGTGACAAAATATAAAAACATGGAAGAAATTAAAAAAGGTAATTTTGCTGTAGCGATGGCAACAGGCGGAAAAATACTCGGTATCGCCAACATTTTCAGGTACTCTATTAGCGATCATGATACGTTGTTGACGATGATTGGCTGGGGAGCGGTTGGATTTGTCTTGTTGTTGTTTGCCTATTTTATCTTTGAGTTTTTGACACCAAGCTTTAACATAGATAAGGAAATAGAAAAAGGGAATTGGGCTGTCGGGTTTATTTCCTTTGTCATTTCTGTAGGGTTGTCTTTTATTATTGGGGCAAGTATTGGATAAGGAGTAGGGAATTTTGGAAACTTTAGCAAAAGTGTTGATTGGTTGTTGTATCGTGTTTGTCATAATAGGAATCATTTATCTTTTTATTGCATAAAGAGTTAATAACAGTGAGGAAGAAGAAGCAAGTTTCACATTGCTGATTCTTCCTTTTTTTAAAGGACAATAAAGTAGAATATACTGTTGATCTCCGTTCCAGGCGCTTCGCTTGCCTGCGGGCGGTCCGTGAGCCTCCTCAGGCTTCGCCTTCCGGGGTCTCACCTGTCCCTTCCTCCCGCGGGCGTCTGCGCGCCTTCCACTACAATCAACTTGGCTATTTCATTCACCAATTGTATTACAAGAAGAGTTGTAAACGAGTTACCGGAAAAAGGGTCAACTATAAGTCTACGTAATTTCTAGCTGTGGATTGGAGAAAATGGCGGAGACTCCAGCGGGGGAGTAACGGTAGGTTGAGACCCCTGAAGCGTTGTGAAGAGGCTCAAGCACCGTCCCGCGGAAAGGAACAGCGGCGATTAACCAATTCATCCAAATTAGTACAAGGCGAGTTTCTTTCCCAGTTTTTCTTACCTTAAAAAAGTTGTTCAGCAGGGAGAAAGGGTAGAATCGTAGAATATAGGTGGTAAGGGAGGGGTTGTTGGTATGCAATTTAAGAAGACAGAGCTGCCGGGGATTGGGAAGAAGCTATCATTTGTGACGGCTGAGGGAAATATGGTGGTCTTGGTTGTTCACCATTCAGGAAAACGGGAAATGTATTTTTTTGAAGACCCAGATCATGATGAAGCAGATTTCTCCATCTCTTTGACCTCAGATGAAACAAGGGAACTTGGTGCTCAACTGCTAGGTGCTATTTATCAACCTGTAGATATGGATAAGATGAAAATATTTAAGAAACAAATCATTATTGAGTGGATCGAAGTGAAAAAAGCTTCCTCCTTAATTGGAAAATCGATAGGAGAATCGAAGATAAGAACCAAAACAGGTGCATCTATTATTGGAATTGTAAAAGGGGAAGATAACATCGCCGTACCAGATGTCGATGTAAAGCTCCATGAAAAGGATATATTGATGGTTTGTGGCAAACAAGCGCAAATAGAAAAACTGACCAAGCTTTGCGAGGGAGGGACTGCTACCTGATGCATGAAGGTACTCCAATTCTCGTAAGCATAGGAGTCATACTACTCGTTCTATTTGTAATCGGATATGTCGGAGGAAAAATGAAGATCCCTGGCGTCATACTTTATATATTTTTAGGACTTGGCATCGGAACATTTATATCAGAAAATGAATTATTGCATACTGCTAGTGAAATAGGCATTGTACTATTATTTTTTCTACTTGGTCTTGAATTCCCCTTAAAAAAATTAAAAAATATGGCACTCAAGGTTTGGAAACCTGGGTTATTGGATGTAGCCTTAAACTTTGGAATGTCTACTATTATCTGTCTCTTCTTTGGTCTAGATCTTCTAACTTCCTTCTTAATAGGCGGTGTCCTATATGCCACAAGTTCCTCGATTTCTGCCAAGCTACTCGAAAGTACGAAACGATTGGCCAATGCAGAGTCGGAATACATACTTGCGATTCTCATCTTTGAAGATGTTGTGGCACCAATCATTGTTGCAGTCCTAATTGGATTGGCTTCGGACAGCGGGATAACAGGGATGGACTTTGTGATTCTTTTGGGTAAAATCGTGTTGTTAACCACAGGTGCCATGGTCATTGGTCGCTATGGCTTCACTCGTTTGGAGAAATTTTTTGAGCGATTGGTCGGAAGTGATATTTTCATTATGCTAACAGTTGGTATTGCACTTAGTTATGCAGGCATTGCCTTGTTACTTGGGCTGTCAGAAGTATTAGGGGCATTTTTAGCAGGTATCATGCTTGCCGAAACGAAGCGTTCTGAAGATATCGAGCAGGTTACTTTACCTGTGAGAGATTTACTTTTACCTATATTTTTTATGCATTTCGGCACGACGATAGACCTCGGAGAAGGAGTACCGTATGTAGGATTACTGTTTACATTGATTGGATGGGCTTTGCTGGGAAAAATTTTGGTAGGAATGCTTGGAGGTAGATGGTACGGGCTCACAAAGAGGGTTGCTTTACGAGCTGGTTTTTCACTCACACCAAGAGGAGAATTCTCCGTGGTTATTGCATCGATTGCAACTGGAGCAACCAAATTATTTAGTAGCGTGTTCATCCTGGTTTCTGCGATACTTGGAATCTTACTTTTTATTTTTGCGCCAAAACTAACGAATATATTTTATGAAAAGAAGAAGATAAAAAAGGACATAAATCTGAAGGTTCCTGGTTAAGTGTTGTCATAATTCATCATTTTTTGCAAAAATCAAAAAAATGTTATAATTTTTATAGAATTGCTGATATACTATAACAAACAGATATGGGCCTTTTGTAGTAGTACAGGCCGATAAAGAGGAGGGAATGGTATGGAGCAAATAGTGAATAAGCCATGGCTATCACATTATCCTGAAGAAATACCTCATGAGATCAACTTCGAAGAGCGAACACTGCAGTCTTATTTGAAACAAGCGGCGGAAGAATATCCAACAAAAACGGCTATCAGCTTCCTCGGCAAAAAATTAACATTTGAAGAAGTTTATGATCAATCTTTAAAACTGGCAAACTACTTAAAAGGACTTGGAATTGAAAAAGGCGACAGAGTGTCTATCATGCTCCCGAACTGCCCACAAGCTGTCATCAGCTATTATGGCGTTCTTTTTGCAGGCGGTATTGTTGTGCAAACAAATCCACTATACATGGAACGTGAACTGGAATACCAAATCAATGATTCTGGTTCCGAGATCATCATCACGTTAGATATTTTATATCCAAGAGTGTCAAAGGTGAAAGCGCTAACAAAACTGAAGCATGTGATCGTAACCGGAATAAAGGACTATCTGCCGTTCCCGAAAAATATGCTTTACCCTTTTGTTCAGAAAAAACAGTACGGAATTGTGGTAAAGGTGGAGCATAGTGGCCAAAATCACTTGTTTACCGAAATCATTAAACAATCGGAAGCTCAAACGATTGATGTACCGATAAATCCTAACGATGACCTCGCGTTACTGCAATATACCGGAGGCACTACAGGATTCCCCAAAGGTGTTATGTTAACACATATGAATCTTGTCTCCAATTCAATTATGAGTGTCAACTGGATGTACAGATGCCAAAAGGGCCAGGAAAAGGTTATTGGAATCCTACCGTTCTTCCATGTATACGGAATGACGGCAGTAATGAACCTTTCCATCATGCAGGCATATGAAATGATACTACTACCGAAGTTTGACCCGGAAACAACATTAAAAACCATTCAGAAGGAAAAGCCGACACTTTTCCCAGGAGCACCGACAATTTATATTGCCCTGTTAAATCATCCTGATATCAAAAAGTATGATTTATCTTCCATAGATTCATGTATTAGTGGATCGGCAGCACTGCCTGTTGAAGTGCAAGAACAGTTTGAACGTGTAACGGGAGGAAAACTAGTTGAGGGTTATGGGCTTTCAGAAGCATCACCGGTGACCCACGCTAATTTCCTATGGAATGAAAGGGTATCAGGAAGCATTGGGATTCCTTGGCCAAATACGGAATCCGTTATTCTTTCCTTGGAAAATGGAGAACTGGCTCCGACCGGTGAAATTGGAGAGATTGCTGTAAGAGGTCCGCAAATCATGAAAGGATATTGGAACCGTAAAGAAGAGACAGAAGCTGTTTTAAAAGATGGCTGGCTCTTAACCGGGGATTTAGGTTATATGGATGAACGCGGTTATTTCTATGTGGTGGATCGTAAAAAGGATATGATAATTGCCGGCGGCTTCAATATCTATCCTAGAGAAATTGAGGAAGTATTATATGAACACGAAGAAATTCAAGAAGTAGTGGTCGCAGGAATTCCTGACCCATATCGCGGTGAAACCGTAAAAGCTTACATCGTGAAAAAGGCTGGCTCCAACCTCACAGAAGAAGAACTGGACCAATATACAAGAAAACACCTTGCTGCCTACAAGGTGCCAAGATACTATGAATTCAGAGATGAACTGCCAAAGACCGCCGTTGGAAAAATCCTCAGAAGAGCATTGGTAGAAGAAGAAAAGCAAAAAATAGCGAAATGATAAATATAGAGAGGGAGATGTAAAAAACCTCTCTCTCTTTTTAATAGTAACTTGCACGAAAATTATGATAAGATAATGATTGACAGTTCATTCATGGTACAGTATCATGAAAATATGAATGATTATTCATTCATTTTTAAAAGGGAGCGAAAAGGTTGAAACAACAAAAACCTAAATATAAACAAATAATAGATGCTGCAGTCATTGTCATTGCGGAAAATGGCTACCACCAAGCTCAGGTTTCCAAAATTGCCAAACAAGCCGGAGTAGCAGACGGGACCATCTATCTTTATTTTAAAAATAAGGAAGACATCCTGATTTCACTGTTTCAAGAGAAAATGGGACTCTTCGTCGAAAAGATTCGTCAAGAAATTGCAGGAAAATCGACATCAACGGAGAAATTATTAACGTTGATAGAAAAACATTTTTCCATGCTTGCTGAAGATCACCATCTCGCCATTGTAACCCAATTGGAATTAAGACAATCCAATTTAGAGCTTCGACTCAAGATTAACGAGGTGTTAAAAGGGTATTTACATGTTGTAGATGAAATTCTACTGGCGGGTACCCAAAACGGTGAGCTTCGTACCGATTTAGATGTCCGCTTAGCAAGGCAAATGGTGTTTGGTACGATTGATGAAACGATTACTACATGGGTCATGAACGATCAAAAGTATGACCTGACATCCATCGCACCAAGAGTACATGAACTATTAATCAAAGGGTTTGGAGCTACCCCTTAAGTAGCTCTGTGTTCTATACATAAGGAGGGGATTATTAATGGAATTTTTGCAAATGAAAGTAGAAGAACGAATTGCTCTCATCACCATAAACAAAGCCCCCGCGAATGCTTTGTCATCCGCAGTTTTGAAAGAGCTTTCATTATTGATGGATGACTTAGAAAAGCAAGAAGAGGTAAGGGTTGTTCTGATTCACGGAGAAGGTAGATTTTTCTCTGCTGGTGCGGACATCAAAGAATTCACCACGGTGGAAACCGGTGAAGAATTTGCCGAGCTTGCAAAATTCGGTCAGGATCTTTTTGAAAGAATGGAGAACTTTCCAAAGCCGATTATCGCAGCCATTCATGGTGCAGCTTTAGGCGGAGGCCTTGAACTGGCAATGGGTTGCCATATCCGCTTAGTAACAAAAACAGCTAAACTAGGTCTGCCGGAGTTGCAGTTGGGGCTAATCCCTGGTTTTGCTGGGACTCAGCGTTTGCCTAAATTAGTTGGTTCCGCCAAGGCATTTGAAATGCTGTTTACAAGTGACACACTAACAGGGGAAGAAGCTGTTCAATGGGGACTTGCAAACAAAGCTGTCGATGAAGAAGTTTTAATGGATGAAGCTTTTAAGATGGCGAAAAAGATTGCACAAAAAGGACCAATCTCGGTTGCTTCTGTCATTGAGTTGTCCCGTTTTGCAAAGCATGAAGAATTTTATCAAGGCGTAGAAAGAGAAGCGCAATTATTTGGTAGAGTCTTCACATCAGAAGATGGCAAAGAAGGTATTACTGCGTTTATGGAAAAAAGAGCTCCTGAATTTAAAGGGAAGTAATTTTTTTTATAATATAAAATCTGAATATTACTAATAAAATTAATGTTTAAACAGGAGGTACTGTGATGAATATTTTTGTTTTATTAAAAAGAACATTTGATACTGAGGAAAGACTAACCGTTTCAAATGGCAGCATAAATGAAGATGGTGCAGAATTCATTATCAACCCTTACGATGAGTATGCGGTAGAGGAAGCAATTCAAGTTAGAGACACGCATGGCGGGGAAGTAACTGTTGTGACAGTAGGTTCTGAAGAGGCAGAAAAAGAACTTCGTACGGCTCTTGCGATGGGTGCTGACAAAGCAGTGTTGATCAACACAGAAGATGACGTAGAAAACGGAGATCAATTTACAACGGCGAAAATCTTGGCTGAATTCTTAAAAGATAAAGATGCAGACTTGATTATCGGCGGTAACGTAGCCATTGACGGTGGTTCCGGACAAGTGGGGCCTCGTGTAGCGGAATTATTGGATATTCCTTACGTAACCACCATCACAAAGCTAGAAATCGAAGGCGGAAAAGCTACTATCGTGCGCGATGTTGAAGGAGATTCCGAAGTTATTGAAACATCCCTTCCATTGCTTGTAACAGCACAACAGGGATTAAACGATCCGCGCTATCCATCTCTACCTGGAATTATGAAGGCAAAGAAAAAGCCTCTTGAAGAATTAGAATTAGATGATTTAGACCTTGATGAAGATGATGTAGAAGCGAAGACAAAAACGCTTGAAATCTACCTTCCTCCGAAAAAAGAAGCAGGTCGAGTGCTTCAAGGTGAGTTGGATGCGCAAGTAAAAGAATTGGTTTCCGCATTAAGAAACGAAGCGAAAGTAATTTAATAAGTGATAGAAACTTTTAGCGTTTGATTGGAGCAGATGGCGTAGACTCCGACGGGAGGTAGCACTTAGGTGAGACCCCGCAGGAGGCCTGAGGATGCTCAGCAAGTGCCCCGCGGAAAGCGAAGCCAGCTGCGGAAATCAATAGCCTCATTTAATAGGGATTAAAGATAGATACATGGACAGGAGGAGACAAACATGGCAAGAAAAGTATTAACATTAGCAGAAGTGCGTGATTCCGCATTACGTAATGTTTCATTTGAAGCAATTGCAGCAGGAAAAACAGTAGCAGAAGGTGGCGAAGTAGTTTCTGTACTAGTTGGGGAAGGCGTAGGATCCCTTGCTCAAGAACTGATTGCTTACGGTGCAGACCGTGTTGTAACAATTGAACACGCTAACTTGAAAGCGTACACATCTGACGGTTACTCTCAAGCTTTAATGGCAGTCATTGATTCCGAAAACCCAGAAGGAATTATTTTTGGACATACAGCTTTAGGAAAAGACTTGTCCCCTAAATTGGCTTCCAAATTAAATTCCGGCTTGATTTCTGATGCTACTGAGGTGGAAGAGGTTGGTGGAAACTTAGTTTTCACAAGACCAATCTACTCTGGAAAAGCATTTGAAAAGAAAATCGTAACAGATGGCGTCATTTTTGCAACAGTACGTCCAAACAACATTGCATCTCTTGAAAAAGATGAGTCACGTTCAGGTGACGTTACTTCTCTTGATGTTGATGTGAAGGATCTTCGCACAATTATTAAAGAAGTCGTTCGTAAAGCTACAGAGGGTGTAGATCTTTCCGAGGCGAAAGTAGTGGTAGCTGGTGGTCGTGGAGTAAAATCTGAAGAAGGCTTCGAGCCACTAAAAGAATTGGCAGACGTACTTGGAGCGGCAGTTGGTGCTTCCCGTGGAGCGTGTGACGCAGACTATTGTGATTACTCTCTGCAAATCGGTCAAACCGGTAAAGTCGTAACTCCTGACCTTTACATTGCTTGCGGTATCTCCGGAGCGATTCAGCATCTTGCTGGTATGTCCAACTCCAAAGTAATCGTAGCGATCAATAAAGACCCAGAAGCAAACATTTTCAAAGTAGCTGACTACGGCATCGTCGGTGACCTGTTTGAAGTGGTTCCGATGTTAACAGCTGAATTTAAAAAGCTATTGGTGACGAACTAAGCTTAAATCAACAAACAGCCAGGCACGTGAGGTGCTTGGCTGTTTTGATGTGATGGATTGAATAAGGGATAACCTAGCTGGTGATTGGAGCAAATGCGTAGACTCCAGCGGGGGAGTAACGGTAGCTTGAGACCCCGCAGCGCAGCGAGGAGGCTCAAGCACCGTCCCGCTGAAAGCGAAGCCATTTACGGAAATCACCAGCGGTGTTTCTAGGGATTTTAGTCTTAAATAAAATGGTCGAAAACGGGTAAACCTATAACGAAGCAAATAATTAGCAACACTATATCGTAGATGCTATACTTTATCTATAGTAAATCTCTGAAAGATTTTCCATCTGTCAGAGAACACATTAACAGCATATATTGTTAACTGTGAGATAAAAGCTTAGGAGGAATTTATTATGGCAATTACAAATGCAACTGACCAAAACTTTACACAAGAAACTAGCGAAGGCTTAGTTCTTGCAGATTTCTGGGCGCCTTGGTGCGGACCTTGTAAAATGATCGCTCCAGTTCTTGAAGAATTAGATCAAGACATGGGTGACAAAGTGAAAATCGTAAAAGTTGATGTGGATGAGAATCAAGAAACTGCTGGAAAATTCGGCGTAATGAGCATCCCAACTTTACTTGTTATCAAAAACGGTGAAGTAGTAGACAAAGCAGTAGGTTTCCAACCGAAAGAAGCTTTGGCTGAACTATTAAACAAGCACGCTTAATGCGTTTTGGAAAAAAGCCCGGTCCTGTGACCGGGCTTTTTGCGTATGTTGAGGCTTACTAATAGGGGAAAGTCGCGGTTATCGAGAAAACTATGGATATATCAAGAAAAGTCAGAGGGATATCAAGAAAATATGTAATATATCAAGAAAACTAAGGGGGATATCAAGAAAACTCGGAATATATCAAGAAAACTTAGGAATATATCAAGAAAACTCTCTCAATCCATGCTAGCCCCCCAGTCCCAACCCCTCTCTCTCAATCCTAATACTTCCAAATGGAACATACGTACGAAACAAGGTATAATAGATTACATACAATAAATCTTGGTTGGGAGGAAAAATACATTGAACGAATCATTAAAAGAAAAACTTGCCATACTGCCTGACCAACCGGGATGTTACCTGATGAAGGATCGTCAAGGAACCATCATCTATGTCGGAAAGGCAAAGGTGCTCAAAAATCGTGTCCGCTCTTATTTTACAGGTAGCCATGATGGAAAAACACTCAGGCTCGTAAATGAAATTGTGGATTTTGAATATATTGTGACTTCCTCCAATATTGAAGCGCTGATACTGGAACTGAATCTTATCAAAAAACATAACCCAAAATACAATGTCATGCTGAAAGATGACAAACGTTATCCTTTTATAAAAATTACAGCGGAAAAGCATCCTCGTCTTTTAATCACCCGCAAAGTGCAAAAGGATAAAGGGAAATATTTTGGACCGTACCCCAATGTTCAAGCGGCAAATGAAACGAAGAAGCTGCTAGACAGAATCTACCCACTTCGCAAATGCATGACACTTCCAGACAGGGTATGTCTCTACTATCACATGGGTCAATGCCTTGCACCATGTGTGGAACATGTATCTGAAGAAACGAACAAGCAAATGGTGGATGGAATTGTCCGGTTTCTTAACGGCGGATATAAGGAAGTCAAAAACGAGCTTACGGATAAAATGATAAAAGCCTCTGAGAACCTGGAATTTGAACGGGCGCAAGAGTTCCGGGATCAAATCATCAACATTGAAGCAACAATGGAAAAGCAGAAAATGGAGATGAATGACTTTGTCGACAGGGATGTTTTCGGATTTGCTTTTGACAAGGGATGGATGTGTGTTCAGGTCTTTTTCATTCGTCAGGGTAAACTGATTGAACGAGATGTATCGTTATTCCCAATTTACAACGAACCGGAAGAGGATTTCTTAACATTCCTCGGGCAGTTCTATTCTAAGCAAAATCATTTTGTACCAAAAGAAGTCATGCTTCCTAGTCAAATTGATTTGCCGGTTGCACAAGAACTATTGCAAACTAATGTGCTGCAGCCGCAACGGGGTAAAAAGAAGCAGCTGGTGGATCTGGCAAACAAGAATGCGAAAGTGGCCCTCGGAGAAAAATTTTCATTGATTGAACGGGATGAAAGCCGAACGATTAAAGCTGTCGAAAATCTCGGGGAAATCCTGGGCATCATGACCCCGCACCGCATAGAAGCGTTTGATAACTCGAATATCCAAGGGACGGATCCTGTTTCTGCGATGGTGGTATTTATTGATGGAAAACCAGAGAAACGAGAATACCGGAAATATAAAACCAAAAGCGTACAAGGACCTGATGATTATGAATCCATGAGAGAAGTAGTCAGAAGAAGGTATACCCGTGTGCTAAAAGAATCTTTACCGTTACCGGACTTGATTGTAATCGATGGTGCCAAAGGCCATATGAGTGCTGTAAGGGACGTCCTTGAAAATGAACTGGATTTATTTGTTCCAATTGTCGGCCTTGCCAAAGATGATAAACATAGAACGAGCAACCTTCTTGCAGGCGAAGACGCAATGATCGTTCCGCTCGAGAGGACGAGTCAGGAGTTTTATCTTTTGCAACGAATTCAAGATGAAGTCCACAGATTTGCTATTACCTTCCATCGTCAAATTAGAAGTAAAAGTGTTTTTCAATCAATTTTGGATGAAATCAGTGGAGTTGGCGCGACAAGAAAGAAAGCGTTGATGAAGCACTTTGGATCAGTTGCAAAAATGAAAGAGGCAACGGTGGAGGATATTCAAGCTGCCAAAATACCGAAAGCAGTAGCTGAAGAAATTTTTAAAAAACTTCGCGAATAGGTGTTGAAAGGATTCATATTGTCTGATATAATCACTATTAATTTCATAATGTGCCACTTCAAATCGATGAAGTGATGATAGAGGTGCGAACTTCAAAAGTATGTAATCGGAGAAGAAAGAGCTTCCGAGATGATTACGGAAAGGGGAGGATCGCCGAAGTAAAAAAAAGTCTCTTTTTCTTTTTTTTACTGGTTCTGCGTTTAAGAAATGTAGGACTGTCAGGTTGTCTTTGTGCTGCCTGGAGAGCTATCTCACCGCGTGAACGGATTCTTTATTTTACCAATCACAGCAATGAGACCTTAGCTCATTGCTGTTTTTTTATTTCCTTAAAAAAGCTGCTATGGCTAAATGCGTACTGAGAACTATCTAACATTATGATGAGACTACAGATTCTGTAAATAAAATCAGTAACTTAGCTGTTGATTGTAGCACAGTGCGGAGACTCCCGAGGGAGAAAGCGCTAGGTGGAGACCCCGCAGGCTTGCCGAGGAGGCTCTCGTCAGCCCCTGGGAAAGCGAAGTCCGGTGCAGAAAATCAACAGCGGCGTTTAACGGAACTAACTAATGAAAAGGGAATGGTGCACATGTCAACGATTGTTGTACAGAAATTCGGAGGAACATCAGTGGGCTCGGTTGAACGAATTCAGCACGTAGCAAGTCGAGTCATCAATGAAGTGGAAAACGGACACAAAGTGGTTGTCGTCGTATCAGCGATGGGCAAAACAACCGACGAACTGTTAACTCTAGCAAATGCAATTAATCCTCACCCTAGTAAGCGCGACATGGATATGCTTTTGACAACAGGAGAACAAATTACCATCTCCCTATTGGCTATGGCTTTGCAAGTTAGAGGTCATGAAGCAGTATCCCTAACAGGCTGGCAGGCAGGAATCCGTACAGAGCCAGTACACGGAAACGCAAGAATCACGCATATTGAAACAGATTTGTTAAAAAGCTACCTGGATTCAGGAAAAATTGTCATTGTTGCCGGCTTCCAAGGAATCACTGCTAATAATGAGATTACGACACTAGGCCGTGGCGGCTCGGATACAACTGCGGTTGCATTAGCTGCTGCTTTGAATGCGGAGAAGTGTGATATTTATACAGATGTGACGGGAGTATTCACGACTGATCCTCGTTTTGTGAAAGGTGCAAGAAAGCTTGCGGCAATTGCATATGATGAAATGCTCGAACTGGCCAACTTAGGTGCAGGTGTGCTTCACCCGCGTGCGGTTGAATTTGCAAAAAACTATGGCGTACAGCTGGTTGTACGATCCAGTATGGAAGAGGAAGAAGGAACGATCATTGAGGAGGAAGTATCCATGGAAAAAAATCTAGTTGTCAGAGGAATAGCATTCGAAGACCAAATCACCCGAATTACGGTATGTGGCTTGCCAAATGAACTACATACATTATCCACCATTTTCACGACATTAGCTCAGCACAGTTTGAATGTGGACATTATCATTCAAACTAGCATGGATAAAGATACTACGAATATATCATTCTCTGTTAAAACAGTGGACGTAAAAGAAACAATAGAAGTGTTAGAGCAACATCAAGGGCGTCTAGGGTTTACGGGTATCGAGCAGGAGAGCGGTTTGGCGAAAGTTTCTATCGTTGGATCCGGTATGGTATCAAATCCTGGAGTCGCAGCAGAAATGTTCCAAGTCCTTGCTACAGAGGGCATCCATGTGAAAATGGTAAGTACATCGGAAATTAAAGTTTCTACGGTGGTGGATGTTACAGAGATGGTTCGTGCGGTTGAGGCACTTCATGTGGCATTTAAGCTAGGAGAAGAGTCTGTTGAGAGAGTATTAAGCTAATTGAATAGTAGTTTTTGTTTGTGGAATGCCCTTTTCCTGGTGGAAAGGGTACTTTTTTTGTGGGTTAGGGGGTGCGATGTGGTGTTTACTTTCCGTAAATTACAAATACGAGCCAAACGGCCCAAAATACTTTCCGTAAATTAAAAATACGAGCCAAACTCACCCAAATACTTTCCAAAAATAAAAAATACATGCCGTTCGACAAAAAACGACATGTTCTATCAAATTGCCACCCGTAAGGCAGTATAACCCCCAAACCTAGCAACCTAGTTCAGGCGGAATCACCCTGGAGGCAGCAACATCATCATTTATCCCACTGTACCGTAATCAGTATCTCTTTTTTCTTTTTTTGTTCTTCAATCGCTTCCGCAGTTTTGCCTTTTAGACGTTGGATTTGCTCGGCAAGAAATCCCGCTTCAAGTTGGAAAGTGGCGTCTTTATTCAAATCAAGGCGGCGCGTTACCATTTCCCCGCGGATCACGTACTTAACTTCATGCTTGTTCTGTTCCAATAATTCAAGCTCTCCCCAGCCTGCTTCTCTAAAGAATTGGCCAATTCCCTCTTGAGTATCAATGGGAAACTTGCGTGCGAGCTGTTTTCCTGCCCAATAGATGACCTGGGTATGATCTTTCCCCAAAAGGTCAGGTAGAAGCATATCGCGGATCAGTTCGTACCCGAAGATAGGGACTTGAATTTGTGTGTCCATCACTTGTTGTTGGTTGTTCGATTCAGTCATTTAGTTCCCCTCTTTCTCTATGTTCATTATATACCATCCAACCGTGTTAATAAATGAAACGTATGGAGTATTTTATTCTATTAATATATTTTTATATTTTTCTGAAAATTAAAGGTGTGTAGAAGTATTTTTAAAAGTGCAATTTTTGGTCGCGTTTTCTTGACGCTTCACATATAGGGGAGTAAAATAAATATGTCACATATTTGTCGATAAATCTGCAAAGGCTTTCATTTTATTGAAAGTTTAAAAAACAAGATGGAGAGTTCAATGATTTTTTACTATAATAGATAGTGAAAAAAAGAACTTACAAAACATCTAATCTATTTTCTTACTTGAAAAAAGGGGGTTAAGTGATGGCAACTGAACGTGAATTTTTACTTCGTAGGCTCCACTCGTTACTAGGAGTCATTCCTGTTGGTCTTTTCTTGGTTCAGCATTTGGTGATCAACCACTTTGCGACAAAAGGGCCAGAATCATTCAACAAAGCGGCACATTTTATGGAAAGCTTGCCGTTCCGTTATGCACTAGAAATTTTTGTAATTTTTCTTCCAATCTTATTCCACGCTATCTACGGCTTATATATTGCTTTTACAGCAAAAAACAATGTAAGCAAGTATGGATTTGTTCGTAACTGGATGTTTATGCTTCAACGTTTTACAGGAATCGTTACATTAATTTTTATCGTATGGCATGTATGGGAAACGAGAATCGCAGCTGCACTTGGTGCGGACGTTAACTACAACATGATGGCAGACATCTTATCTAGTCCGTTCATGTTCTGGTTCTACCTTGTTGGGGTAATTGCAACAATCTTCCACTTTGCAAATGGACTTTGGTCTTTCTGTGTAAGCTGGGGAATTACAGTAACTCCTCGTTCTCAACTTATTGCAACCTACGTTACAATTGGGATTTTCTTTGCATTATCTTTCGTAGGGGTACGTGCAATTCTAGCATTCGTTTAATCAGCAACTATTAAGGAGTGAGTTACATATGAGTAAAAAAGTTATCGTGGTCGGCGGTGGACTTGCGGGCTTGATGGCAACCATCAAAGTCGCTGAAGCCGGTGTACCAGTTGATCTATTTTCATTAGTACCAGTTAAACGTTCTCACTCAGTTTGTGCCCAGGGTGGAATTAACGGGGCAGTAAACACGAAAGGAGAAGGGGATTCTCCTTGGGAACACTTTGACGATTCCGTATACGGAGGAGATTTCTTAGCAAATCAGCCTCCAGTAAAAGCAATGTGTGAAGCGGCACCTGGAATCATCCATCTTTTGGACCGCATGGGAGTTATGTTCAACCGAACTCCTGAAGGATTACTAGATTTCCGACGCTTTGGTGGAACGCAGCATCACCGTACAGCTTTTGCAGGAGCAACAACAGGTCAGCAGCTGTTGTACGCATTAGACGAGCAAGTTCGTCGCCACGAAGTATCTGGTCTTGTAACGAAATATGAAGGCTGGGAGTTCTTAGGTTCTGTTATCGATGACGAAGGCGTTTGCCGCGGAGTTGTCGCACAAAACCTTACAAGCATGGAGATTGTATCATTCCCTGCAGATGCTGTTATCATGGCAACTGGTGGACCTGGTATCATCTTCGGTAAATCTACAAACTCTGTTATCAACACAGGTTCTGCAGCATCCATTGTGTATCAGCAAGGTGTTTATTACGCGAATGGTGAGTTCATTCAGATTCACCCGACAGCCATTCCTGGAGATGACAAGCTTCGTCTGATGAGTGAGTCTGCTCGTGGAGAAGGCGGACGTGTATGGACATATAAAGACGGTAAGCCTTGGTACTTCCTTGAGGAAAAATATCCGGCTTATGGTAACCTTGTTCCACGTGACATCGCAACACGTGAAATCTTTGACGTGTGTGTTAACCAAAAGCTTGGTGTTAACGGTGAAAACATGGTGTACTTGGATCTTTCCCATAAAGATCCAAAAGAATTGGATATCAAACTTGGTGGAATCATTGAAATCTATGAAAAATTCATGGGAGACGATCCACGTAAAGTACCAATGAAAATCTTCCCTGCTGTTCACTATTCCATGGGCGGAATCTGGGTCGATTATGACCAAATGACCAACATCCCTGGACTATTTGCTGCAGGTGAGTGTGATTACTCTCAGCATGGTGCAAACCGTCTTGGAGCGAACTCCTTACTATCTGCAATCTATGGTGGTATGGTAGCTGGTCCAAAAGCAGTTGAATATATGAATGGATTGGAAAAATCCACAGATTCCCTTTCTTCCTCTCTTTTCGATCGCTATGTAAAAGAAGAAGAAGCAAAGTGGAACAAGATCATGACAATGAACGGTACAGAGAATGCTTATGTGCTTCATAAAGAGCTTGGAGAGTGGATGACAGACAACGTAACAGTTGTACGTTACAACGACAAGCTGAAGCAAACAGATGAGAAAATCCAAGAGCTACTTGAGCGTTATGATAATATCAACATCCACGATACAGCAAAATGGAGCAACCAAGGTGCGGCGTTCACACGTCAGCTTCAACATATGCTTCAGTTAGCTCGTGTTATCACAATCGGTGCATACAACCGTAACGAAAGTCGCGGAGCGCACTACAAACCGGACTTCCCAGAACGTAATGACGAGGAATTCCTAAAAACGACAATGGCGAAATTCACAGGTCCTAAATCTGCACCTGAATTCTTCTATGAAGATGTAGATGTAAGCTTGATTCCGCCGCGTAAGCGTGACTACTCTAAGAAAAAAGGGGGTAAAGAATGATGGCTGAACAAACTAAAACTGTAACGTTTAAAGTGAAGCGTCAAGATGGTCCCGAGGGAACCCCTTATTATGAAACTTTTGAATTACCTTACCGTCCTAACATGAACGTAATCTCAGCACTTATGGAAGTTCGTCGAAATCCTGTCAATAAAGATGGAAAAGAGACAACTCCTGTAAACTGGGATATGAACTGTTTGGAGGAAGTATGTGGTGCGTGTTCCATGGTCATCAACGGCAAGCCGCGTCAATCCTGTACGGCGCTTGTGGACCAATTAGAGCAACCTATCGTTCTTGAGCCGATGAGCACATTCCCTGTTGTTCGTGACCTTCAAGTGGATAGAAGCCGCATGTTCGATTCCTTGAAAAAGGTAAAAGCATGGATTCCAATCGATGGCACATACGATCTTGGACCTGGTCCTCGTATGCCAGAGAAAAAACGTCAATGGGCTTATGAGCTTTCCAAATGTATGACATGTGGTGTGTGCTTGGAAGCATGCCCGAACGTTAACAGCAAGTCCGAGTTCATCGGTCCGGCACCACTTTCCCAAGTGCGTCTATTCAATGCGCATCCAACTGGGGAGATGAACAAGTCTGAACGTCTAGAAGCAATCATGGGAGACGGAGGCCTTGCAAACTGCGGTAACTCACAAAACTGTGTGCAGTCTTGCCCGAAAGGTATTCCTCTTACTACATCTATCGCTGCGCTTAACCGCGACACGACGGTTCAGATGTTCAGAAACTTCTTTGGTTCCGACCAAGGCTAAAAAATTATCAGAACGCCTCTTACCTAAAAGGGGCGTTTTTTTACAAAAACATATGTTTGAAAATTCAGAATGGTCTAAATGACGGATGATCTCCGTTCCAGGCGCTTCGCTTTTCTGCGGGCGGTCCGGGAGCCTAATCGGCAAGCCTGCGGGGTCTCCCCTGTCCTTTCCTCCCGCAGAAGTCTGCGCGCCTTCCATTTCATAAGAATAATTTTATAGCTAAAGTAGTTTCCCCTGTTGACTGAAGTGCAAGGTGTGAGACTCCTGCGGGGGATAACGGTAGCTTGAGACCCCACAGGCGAAGCCGAGGAGGCTCAAGCAGCGTCCCGCGGAAAGCGAACACCTGGAACGAAAGGAAACAGGAGTTATACCAAACAAATAAATATTTTTAACTAGGGAGGAACAGGTTATGAAAAAAACAGCTTATATAGAAGATTTGCAACAATGGATGAATGAGTTCTCATTCAGTCATGGAGTAAAAGTGAGATTTTCCGAGACTGATATGTTCGGCCATCTGAACAACACAGTACCATTTGTTTATTTTGAGGAAGCTAGAATAGAATTTTTCAAAAGCCTTGGCTTTATGCAAGACTGGACACAGGCAGGAAGCAACACCATCCCAGTCGTAGCGGATCTGCAATGCGATTTCCTGCAGCAAGTTTATTTTGGAGAAGAACTGGAGGTTTACGTGAAAGCACAGCAAGTAGGAACCTCTTCTGTTGATCTGCATTACCTAGGTAAAAAGGGGAACGGCGAGCCTTGTTTTGTTGGAAGAGGACGTATGGTACAACTTAATAAGCACACTGGAAAAGGGGAAGCTTGGAGTGACGAACAACGAAATCTCTTCCTTTCCCGAGAAACATTGAAAAAATAATAAGAAATCCGACTAAATACATGTAACTCCCGCCCTCCTTCTAACATATTATACCATGACTAAATATACACCCATCCGCTAGTTCAGCTCTGGCTAAGGCAAGGAGGGTTACAATTATTGAAGGAGAAAGAGTTTCAACCAAAGCCATTGCTTACCAAAAGAGAAAGAGAAGTATTTGAGCTGTTAGTTCAGGATAAGACAACCAAAGAGATTGCTGGTGAGTTGTTTATCAGTGAAAAGACGGTTCGGAACCACATTTCAAATGCTATGCAAAAGCTGGGAGTGAAGGGGCGTTCCCAAGCAGTTGTCGAGCTTCTTCGCATGGGAGAATTAGAGCTTTAACTTAAACCGCCGACTATCTTCTAACCATACAGTTATGAGTGGTAGTCGGTTATTTACCTATGAAGAAACCCAAGTATTTCTATGTGGGTAAATATGATTATAAGCCTTTACATCTTGCATTTTATATGAAAACATAAGAAAATATACTTAACTGACACAATGACTACATGACATCTATGTTCAGATAAAAAGAAAAAGGGAAGAAAGAGGGTCGGGAATGACAAATCAGAATGAAGCAGTATTGCAGGATCCGCAATTAGTTGCAGATATTGAGAAATCATTGAGATACATAGCGACTTTAGTAAAACAAAAAGGTCGCGAAATATTAAGCAATTACACGATTACCCCTCCACAGTTTGTTGCGTTGCAATGGCTTTTAGAGGGTGGAGATATGACAATTGGCGAATTGTCTACAAAGATGTATTTAGCTTGCAGTACGACCACTGACCTTGTGGATCGTATGGAAAAGAATGAACTTGTTCAACGTGTGAAAGATCCTAACGACCGCCGAGTGGTACGAATTCATCTTTTAGAAGAGGGAGAGCGCATTATCGCGGAAGTAGTAAAAAAACGTCAGGACTATTTGCAAAACATACTAAAGAACTATTCCAAAGATGAAATTTTCATGTTAGAAAAGTGTTTAGCACGATTACATCTAGAAATGAAAGAATGAGGGATTTAGTTGCAAAGACCAATTGGAGTTATTGATTCTGGTGTTGGCGGGCTGACAGTTGCAAAAGAAATTATGCGTCAGTTGCCGAAAGAGCGCATTATTTACTTAGGAGACACAGCGCGTTGCCCATATGGACCAAGACCTGTTGATGAAGTTCGTCTCTATACATGGGAAATGACAATGTATTTATTGACTCATGATATAAAAATGCTTGTTATCGCCTGTAACACAGCTACTGCTGTCGTTTTGGATGAGATACGAGAGCAATTAGATATTCCGGTTATTGGAGTGGTGGACCCGGGTGCCAGAACAGCCCTAAAGGTTACATCCAATTATCAGGTTGGTGTGATCGGGACTGTGGGGACGATTAATAGTGGTGCCTATGCCAATGCCTTGAAATCCATTAACAATGAAGTAAAGGTAGAAAGCTTGGCGTGTCCAAACTTTGTACCGTTAGTAGAGAGTGGCGAATTTGAAGGAGAACGTGCAAAGGAAATTGTAGAAGATACCCTTCACCTTTTTAAAGGATCGAAAATAGATACGCTAATACTTGGGTGCACGCATTATCCGCTATTGACGTCTACCATACAGGCTGTAATGGGGGAAGGCATTCAATTGATCAGTTCTGGTGATGAAACAGCACGAGAAGTGAGTACCATCCTCAACTTTAAAAAGCTGTTGAATAAAAAACAACGTACAGAAAATCATCAGTTTTACACAACCGGATCGAAAGAGCTTTTTGAAAAGATAGCAAGTAAGCTTTTTGAACAGCCAATCGAGAATGTAAAGACGATTGTGTTAGATCCGATTGGGATATAAAGAATGTTGAAAACAGGACAGAAACTTTTCGTCCTGTTTTTTTGTGCTCATTTTTGTGGGACAAAACTTTTTCTAAAGCTCGGTCTATTTTTCGGAATAGCTCGTATACATAGTAGTACAAACCGTCTTAGGAGGGAAACCTATGTCTCATAAAAAAGTGAAATTGACTGCTGCTGCCGTGCTTGCTTCTTCGGTATTGTTATCTGGATGCGGATTATTTGGGGGTGACGAGCAGGCAGGAAAAGAAGAGGATATTCCGCAAGATGTTTCATATGTAGATGATGCTGCGAGTGAAACTGGTGCTGAGAATGAAACAAATGGTGAAGAAACGGATGGGGAAGAGGCAGCTGTTTCAGAAAATGTGCAAAGAGAATTATACTTAATTGATAGTAATGGATATGTTGTTTCGCAAACATTGGAGCTCCCAAAAACCAATGAAGTGGCGAAGCAGGCATTAGAATACTTAGTTGCCGGAGGACCGGTGGATGAATTGCTTCCAAATGGCTTTAGAGCCGTGTTACCTGCTGGGACGGAAGTGGATGTGAATCTTAAAGAAGACGGAACCATTGTTGCCGACTTCTCAAAAGAATTTGCTAATTATGATGGTGCAGACGAACAAAGAATTCTGCAAGCCATAACTTGGACGCTGACGCAGTTTGAAAATGTGGAAAAAGTCCAAATCATGGTGAATGGACATGAGCAAACAGTAATGCCAGTAAATCAAACACCAATTGGTGACGGTGTCAGCAGAGCGAATGGAATCAATTTTAATACTGCTGAAGCGGTAGATCTAATGAGTTCACGTGCTGTAACATTGTACTTTATGGCGGAGAGCAGTAACGGAGAGCCGTATTATGTACCTGTAACATCACGTCTAAGCTTGGAAGGTAAAGACAAATTTTCTGCGATTGTAGATGCGCTGATAAATGGTCCTTCCCATACTTCAGGTTTAACAAATGACTTGTCGAATGAAGTGGCACTTCTGGATGAGCCGGTTCTGGTTGATGGCAATTTGGTATTGAACTTTAATGAGGCTATCCTTGGCCTTGAAGGAAGAATTGTATCAAAATCCATTGTTGATTCGCTGGTTCTGACATTAACAGAACAAACAGGAGTTGAAAGCATTGCGATTACTGTCGATGGAGAAGGCGACTTGATGGCGACAGATGGAACAAATATTTCAGAGCCTGTCGCACGCCCTGAAAAAGTGAACACAGGCAGGTTTTAACGTGTGAAATTTGCTATACTAAGGAAAGAATGATTAGAAGAGGTGCTATGCTGCCTCTTCTTTATTTTATTGGAGACAAAAGGAGCTTGTAAGAATGTCGAGATCAGATGGTAGAGAGCAAAATCAATTAAGAGCGGTTGAGATAATTACGGACTACATCACACATCCTGAAGGATCGGTATTAATTTGTGTAGGGAACACAAAAGTAATTTGTTCGGCCACGATAGAAGACAGAGTACCCCCTTTTATGCGCGGCGGGGGAAAAGGGTGGATAACAGCCGAGTATTCCATGCTTCCTCGGGCAACCGAAAAAAGAACGATGCGGGAGTCCACTAAGGGCAAGGTAACCGGCAGAACGATGGAAATCCAGCGACTGATCGGCAGAGCTCTCCGTTCTGTTGTAGAGTTGGACAAAATAGGCGAAAAAACCATCTGGATTGACTGTGATGTCATTCAGGCGGACGGAGGCACAAGAACGGCGTCTATCACAGGGGCATTTGTAGCGATGGTCCTTGCTTTTCAAAAGCTAGTCGAAGCAAAGAAGATAACAAGTCTGCCTATTACAGATTTTTTAGCAGCAACATCAGTTGGCGTTATGGAAGATGGCCAAGCTTTACTTGATTTAAACTACATAGAAGATTCCACTGCCCAGGTGGACATGAACGTCATTATGACCGGCTCTTTGGATCTGGTTGAACTGCAAGGAACGGGAGAAGAAGCAACTTTTACAAGAAAACAGCTAAATGAACTATTGGACTTGGCTGAAGAAGGCGTATTACATCTTGTTGAAGAGCAAAAGAAAGTGTTGGGAAAAATTGGCACAAAGTATCATTGGTAATGGAAAAGGAGAAAATAAAGATGACTGAAATAATTATCGCAACAAATAACCCTGGGAAAGTAAAAGATTTTGAAGTGATTTTGGAACCAAAAGGATTCAAGGTGAAATCACTTGCTGATTTTCCAGAAATACATGACGTGGAAGAAACAGGTATAACTTTTGAAGAAAATGCTTTATTAAAGGCAGAGGCGGTGTCAGCACACCTTGGAAAGATCGTGCTTGCAGATGATTCTGGCCTTGAGGTAGATGCACTAAATGGTGAGCCAGGTGTGTACTCAGCACGTTATGCGGGTATGGAAAAGGATGATAAGAAAAATATTCAAAAGGTACTTCTGGGGATGGAAGGGGTTACGGATGAAAAACGTACGGCCAGGTTTGTTTGCGTCCTTGCAGTTGTAGATCCTTCTGGTGAAAAATTTACTGTTCGCGGAACGTGTGAAGGAACCATTGCCACAGAACCGATTGGAGAAAATGGATTCGGCTATGATCCTATTTTTTATGTGAAAGAAAAACAGAAGACGATGGCCCAACTCTCTAAGGAAGAAAAAAGCGAAATTAGTCACAGGGGAAATGCTATTAAAGAGTTAACCAATCAGTGGGAGTTGCTTTCCCGCAAAAATTAGGAGTGGAAGCATGAAAGTTTTAATTGTTAGCGACAATCATGGACAAGCAGAGGTGCTACGGCAAATAAAAGCCCGTCATCAGGGGGAAGTGGATTTATTCATCCATTGTGGGGATTCTGAACTTCCTTCTACAAGCGAAGAAATGAAAGGCTTTTATGGAGTAAGGGGAAACTGCGATTTTGACGATGATTATCCTCAACAATTAACAAAGGAAATCGGCAACCAACGACTTTTTGCTACACACGGCCATTTGTATCAGGTGAAATCTTCTTTGTTGCCCTTAAAGTATGCTGCTGAAGAAGAAAGTGCAAATATTGCATGTTTCGGTCATTCTCATATTGCAGGGGCAGAATATTTTGATGGGATCCTCTTTATCAACCCAGGCAGCATTGAACTTCCGCGTATGACACGGAATAAAACGTATGCTATACTAGATGCAAAAGAATCATGTTATTTTGTACATTACTATAATGAAAAGGGAGAAAAACTTTCTTCCCATACATTCGAGAAGTGACAAGAGAGAGGGGATTCCTCTCTCTCTATTAAAGAAGAACAGCTACTTAAAATTATTTAAGAAAAGTTTTTTAAAAACTGTTGACTTTAATGTATGTATCTCATATAATAAATCTTGTCGCTGCTGATAATTAGTAAAAATTTCTTGTCGGTAAGTACATAAGTTAATTTTGTACCAGTAGCTCAGCAGGATAGAGCACGATCGAATAAGCTGCCTGAATCAACTTCAGCGTACCGATTTTGGATACTTCCTGAGTTATCCTCCCAGCAAAATTGGGACGACGGTATGAAGAAAAACTAAATTTATCCTATTTTTAATTTTGTCCCAGTAGCTCAGCAGGATAGAGCAACGGCCTTCTAAGCCGTGTGTCGGGGGTTCGAATCCCTCCTGGGACGCCACTTATTTAAAAACACTATGTGCATTTTTATGAACACTTTCTATGAAGAGTGTTGATGAAAATGAGGGCATGGTGTTTTTTTGTTATTGTTTAGATTTATAGGGGGGATAGGAATTGTCTATGTTCCCGAAGTACCGTAACAGAAGGACAAAAGGTCAAATAGAAGCGTTCTATATGCCCGAATCGTGGTAACAGAAGGACAAAAGGTTAAATAGAAGCCTTCTAAATTCCCGAAGCACCGTAACAGAAGGACAAAAGGTCAAATAGAAGCGTTCTAAATGCCCGGAGCGCGGTAATAGAAGGACAAAAGGTCACATAGGAGCGTTCTATATGCCCAAAGCACGGTAACAGAAGGACAAAAGGTTAAATAGAAGCAGTCTATATGCCGGAAGCTCTCCACTAAAACCACAAAAGGTCATTTAGAGACTCTCCCAGCGTCCGGATCTCCACCCTTTCACTTGTGCTCCCCTCCAAACATTGATAAACTTGTTTCAAATATTTTCACAATAAAAATAGGACGGCTATACATATGAAAAAACCAAAAAAGATAGTGGAGTTTCCTAATCTAAAACAACGACTGCTGGAAAAAGCGATGCAAACGATGAAAGAGAAAAAGTTTTCCGAGGCGTTGGAACTCTTTGAACAGGCCCGGGAGAATGACTATGCCTATGCGGAAGTGGAGCTTGGCATGGTAGTTTGCTATATGGAACTTGGTCAATTAACAGAGGCAAAAAACCGTTGCAAGAAAATGCTCCGCGAAGATGTTGGTGATTATTTTCATGTGCTTCAGATATACATAACGATTCTCATCCAGTTAAAAGAGTATGCAGAGGTCAAATCCACAATTGAAGCAATCCTTGAAGAAGATAAGCTGCCTGCACAATATGCACAAAATTTCTATCAGCTCTTGGAGTTTGCAAGAAAGATGCTGCCTTCAGAAGAAAATGAATCAATGGAACTAGATTATAACGAACATGAGGATGAACTGTTTTTGCTACATGAAGGGAATGTCCAAAAGCAATATGAACTCATCCAATCGTTGAAACATCGCAACATTCGTCCGCTTATCCCTGAGATTCAACAATACTTAGAGGATGAACTAAAGCACCCTGTCCTCAAAACCTTCTTGCTGCACATACTTATAGAACAAGGCTGGGACAAGGAAACAGAAGTAAGCAAAATGGGGCAACGAACCACCGTTGTTCCATCCAATTTAAAAAGTGGTGAAGAAGATCCTTTCTTAAACAAAATCATTTCTATATTGGAAGATAAAGTGGAAAGTGAAAACCCCACATTATACGAAGGTTTAAAAGAAATGCTTGTCCGAATACATACTGTTCAATTTCCTATGCCATTCACACCAAACAAACCGGAAGTATGGGCAGCTGGCTTGCATAGAGCCGGGGTGGAACTGTTTGGTTTGGAAGCAAACGACGAAGAGTTGGCAGCGCAATACCACGTTTCTGCTTTAGAAGTGAAGTCAGTCACACGGGAAATCAATAAGCTTGAAGATTTTTCATATTTACGATTATGAGGCTATGTGTTGAACTCATCTGGGATTATGTTATAATGTAAGGGTTGTAAACTGTATATACGATATAGGTTCTTAGAGTAACCTCTTGTAACAAGGGGTGTTTAAGACTGTGTACTTGCAGCAAAAATGTAGAAAACAACAACCACCATGTGTGGTTCATCAGATTAGATAGTGTGTAATCATTATCTTTTTTGAAAATAGATGTTGGAGGGAAAATTATGTCTGCTAAATGGGAAAAGTTAGAAGGTAATCAAGGTGTATTAACAGTTGAAGTTGATGCGGAAACGGTTAATAATGGTCTTGACGCAGCATTCAAAAAAGTAGTTACAAAAGTTAACGTACCAGGTTTCCGTAAAGGGAAAATTCCTCGTGGAATGTTCGAACAACGTTTTGGTGTAGAATCTTTATACCAAGATGCTCTTGATATCATTCTTCCAACTGCTTATTCTAACGCAGTTGTTGAAACTGGAATCGAGCCTGTGGATCAACCAGAAATCGACATCGAAACAATCGCTAAAAACGAAAAGCTAGTATTCACAGCTAAAGTGATCGTAAAGCCTGAAGTTAAACTTGGCGAGTACAAAGGATTAGAAGTTGAGCGTCTAGACGCTAACGTTACGGACGAAGATGTAGAAGCTGACTTAAAAGGCCTTCAAGAGCGTCAAGCTGAGCTTGTTGTAAAAGAAGAAGGAACTGTTGAGAACGGCGATACAGTTGTAATGGACTTTGAAGGATTCGTTAACGGTGAAGCATTCGAAGGCGGAAAAGCGGAGAACTATTCTTTAGAAATCGGTTCTAACACGTTCATCCCAGGTTTCGAAGAGCAATTAGTAGGTCTTGCAGCTGGAGCGGAGAAAGAAGTAGAAGTTTCTTTCCCTGAAGAGTACCACGCTGAAGAGCTTGCTGGTAAGCCTGCAGTTTTCAAAGTAACTGTACACGAGATCAAAACAAAAGAACTTCCTGCACTTGACGATGAGTTCGCGAAAGATGTAGACGAAGAAGTTGAAACGCTTGAAGAGCTTAAAGCGAAAACTAAAGCTCGTCTTGAAGAATCTAAGAAAACAGAAGCTGACAACCACCTACGCGACACGCTAGTGGACAAAGCTGCTGCTAACGCAGAAGTGGAAATTCCAGAAGCAATGGTAAAAACTGAAACAGACCGCATGGTTCGTGAATTCGAACAACGCCTTCAAATGCAAGGTATGAACATGGAGCTTTACTTCCAGTTCTCTGGTCAAGATGAAGAAGCTCTTCGCACTCAAATGAAAGAGGATGCAGAAAAGCGTGTGAAAATGAACCTTACGCTTGAAGCAATCTCTAAAGCTGAAAACATCGAAGTTACTGATGAAGAAGCTAACGAAGAGATCGAAAAAATGGCTGGCATGTACAACATGTCTGTTGACCAAATCAAGCAAGCATTAGGTAGCTTGGAAGGTCTTAAAGAAGATTTGAAAATCAGAAAAGCAATTGATTTCCTTGTAGAAAACAGCAAAGATGTTGCATAATAGAGAATAAGAGACAAGGCGCGACTTGATCGTGCCTTGTTTTGTACCATCTAGACCTATTTTAAAAGCTCTGTTAATGAATACTGTTAATACCAAAAAGTTTTATTGCTGTTATTCTAACATAGGGCGTAGACTCCTTTGGGAGGTAGCGGTTAGAGGAGACCCCGCAGGCAAAGCCGAGGAGGCTCAGCAAGCGCCCCGAGGAAAGCGAAGCCCGGTGCGGAAATCACCAGCGGTGTTTAACAGACCTTTTTAAAAGTAAAGTTTTCCGCTTTTTCCATTCATCACTGTGTTAGTAAAATGAATTCATGGATACAATAGTACGGACCCATCTTTTAAAATATCCATACATAACCAAAGTATTATTATTAGAAATGTTAGGCTAAAATGTGGTAAAATGCAGTACATAACTATTTTTTAAAAGTGATGAGATTTTCTCATTTTATAGGAAACCAGCCGATGGATGGGAAAAGAGAGAAATGATAAGGGGTGAAACAATTTGTTTAAATTTAATGACGAAAAAGGACAATTGAAGTGTTCTTTCTGCGGGAAAACACAAGATCAAGTTCGTAAACTTGTAGCAGGTCCAGGCGTATACATATGTGATGAATGTATTGAACTTTGTACGGAAATCGTAGAAGAAGAGTTGGGTACAGAGGAAGAAGTAGAATTTAAAGACGTTCCAAAACCAAAAGAAATTCGTGATATTTTAGACGAATATGTTATTGGTCAGGAGTCTGCGAAGAAATCTTTATCTGTTGCGGTGTATAACCACTATAAGCGTATTAACTCTAACAGTAAGATTGATGATGTAGAGCTTGCAAAGAGTAATATTGCCATGATCGGACCAACTGGTAGTGGTAAAACTCTTCTTGCTCAAACACTTGCAAGAATTCTGAATGTACCATTTGCGATTGCAGATGCGACTTCCTTAACAGAAGCTGGTTATGTTGGGGAAGATGTAGAAAATATTCTGCTAAAACTGATTCAAGCTGCTGATTATGATGTAGAGAAAGCGGAAAAAGGTATCATTTACATCGATGAAATTGATAAAGTAGCGCGTAAATCTGAAAATCCGTCCATCACTCGTGATGTATCTGGTGAAGGTGTACAGCAAGCGCTATTGAAAATTCTTGAAGGTACTGTAGCAAGCGTTCCTCCTCAAGGTGGGCGTAAGCACCCGCATCAAGAATTCATCCAAATCGATACGACCAACATCCTATTTATTTGCGGTGGTGCATTTGACGGAATCGAGCAAATCATCAAACGCCGTCTAGGTAAAAAGGTTATCGGTTTCGGTACTGCGGAAACAAAAGCGGATGATTTAGAGCAAAAAGAATTGCTTGGAAAAGTATTGCCGGAAGATTTACTTCGTTTCGGTTTAATTCCGGAATTCATCGGACGTCTTCCAGTTACAGCGAGCTTAATGCCGCTTGATGAGGATGCTCTAATTGAAATCCTTACAAAACCTAAGAATGCACTTGTAAAGCAATATCAAAAAATGCTTGATCTCGATAATGTGGAACTTGAGTTTGAAGATGGTGCATTATCTGAGATTGCGAAAAAAGCAATTGAGAGAAAAACTGGTGCACGTGGATTGAGATCTATCATTGAAGGACTCATGCTTGACGTGATGTATGAACTGCCTTCTCGTGAGGATATCAAGAAGTGTGTGATTACAGCTGAAACGGTTGCTGACAATGTAGCGCCGAAGTTAATTTTAGATGATGGGTCTGAGTTGAAACAAGACGAAAAGACTTCTGCATAACCACAAAAAAGCACTTTCCTACGGGAGAGTGCTTTTTTGAATGAAGAAACACATAAACACCGTTGATTTCCGTTCCAGGCGCTTTGCTTGCCTGCGGGCGGTCCGTGAGATTCCTAACAATACTTCATTGCCACTTAAAACTTATATCATATAATACTTGGAAATTTGAGCTGTTGATTGGAGCAAAAGGCGAAGACTCCTGAGGGAGATAGCGCTAGGTGGAGACCCCGCAGGAGTAGCCGAGTTATCATGAACGAAACTAGCTCCTTACTCGTAAAATCGTAGGTTAATTTGGTTAGAATGTTTACTGGAAAAACCAAACCAAATCAGAGCTACATTACGGAAGGAGCTAGTTATTATGA
>NZ_JAAXCU010000035.1 GCF_012911845.1 Bacillus sp. RO2
AGAGGATCAATTCGGTTTTAATTGATCCTCTAAGTAGAGGCGTGCAAGCGAAGTGAATACGTAGCGCGGAAGAAAAAAATACGCCAATCCTATACGTATTGATGTCTATTTTATTGACAGAACTCCAATTATGACCGAACACATCGTTATGCCATCCTCTTTTTGTCCAAAGAAAGTATCAAAGTGTCCGAACCATATATTCACGTCTAAAAAGCACCTAAAAAGAGGCTACTTTTATAAAAATTACAGGATTTTCTCTCATTCGTTTCCTACGCTTTTTCCATTGGTCCTCTCAAAGACCACTCACAAAAAAGAGGCACCTACACTATCAGGCACCTCCCACTCCAGTATCCGCTCTTTTCCTTTTCCGATAGAATGCTTCTCTCCCCATATAACTGTTAAAAAGCAGTTCCATTTTCTCCAAATCTTCCTCTAACACCACTGGGTCTCGTTCATCCCAATAAACATAAGAGACAAAATAATACTTCCGGATAGGAGAAAAAAGCACCTTGGAATGCGGAAACTTATCAAAGAAACCTTGTATCTGCCCTTTTTTCATATAGGAAATATTCACCAGTTCCATCAACATCACCTACTTGTTTAAAGGATAGTCGAATTCGAATTAAAGGCAAAGGGCTTATAGTTGTAATACCACAATTACACGTTAAATACACCATTTTAACTGTTAGCTAAACTATGTCAACTAGTTCCGTCCCACAAGCTAAAAAGTTAAGCTGCAATATCACGTTTCACAAATGTCCAGAAGCTTACTACATGCAACAACACAAAATAGATTAAAAACATGACAGCAGAAAAGCCAAAACTAACTCCTGGTACAATTTGCACGCCTTCAAGCAATGCTTCAAAGTGAATGTTTGCAAACGGAGAATATTTGGCCCATTCAAACTTCATGGCAATAAGCGTTGTAATCTGGGTTCCTGTAAATAAGAGAAATAACGAAATTCCGATTGCAAGCGAGTTATTTCGGAAAACACTCGATATCATGAATGCAATAGTAGCAAACATAATTACTCCCAAGCTGCTCAACGCCAGTTTCAATAGTAAATACAAGAATGGATGAACTTCAAGCACTTCACCACCAACATACAATAGGGAAGGCGTGCTATCAAAACCAAAAGCAATGGCACCTGTCACAAAAGTACTCACAAAAAGGATTGTATAAAAAATGACCATAAACACAAGTACACTGATGTATTTTGCCAACAATATCTTACTTCTGCTAATCGGTCTGATCATTAAGAGTTTAATGGTCCCCCAAGTAAACTCACTAGCTATCATACCAGCTGCAATGATGACAACGAATAGCGTTACTAGACTTGTTAACCCAAGATTTTCATTCATATAAGTCCAAACTGTATTTCCAGTTGCTGGTTCCCTATCATTTTCCAAACGGTGCTCATTGATTGCTAACTGTCGCTCTAGCGTGGATCTATCCCCTTCATCTGACTCTTTAATCGTCATTTCAAGGTACTGATTTTCCTGCTCCAAAGATTCCTGCCAGCTAAGCTCTTGCCCATTAGTACCACCTTCACTTCTCGCATCATCAAGCATCGACCCCATCATGATGGTAAAAATGACTCCAACGGCTGATAATAGCACCAATATCGCACTCATCACGTAAAAGCTTGGCCTTCTAAACCACTTAATCAACTCATTTTGAATTAGATTTTTCATTGTTAGACACCTCGCTCTTGTGACGTTTTTTCTAAAAACTTATCTTCGAGTGTTTTTGTAACTTCTTTCACTTCAAAAACAGCAATCTCTTTTTCTACTAAGCTTTTAATAAATACTGGGACAGTTGTACGATCCATTTCCACCTGTAGTCTGCCCTCTGTAAGATTATGAGGCATTTCCATTTCACGCATTAATGACATCGCCTCTTCCACCGGCTCACAGTCCAGTTGAAATAGCGTCTTGCCTCCATCGTTAATAAAGTCCCTGATACTTTGAATATCAATTAGCTCACCCTTTTGAATAATGCCGACCCTATCACACATCAATTCCATTTCAGATAAAAGATGGCTTGAAACAACAATCGCCATTCCTTCTTCCCTTGCTAGACTTCGCAAATAATCCCTTATCTCCCGTATACCTGCTGGATCCAGTCCGTTCGTTGGCTCATCAAGAATTAACACTTTTGGTTTATGTAATAGTGCCTGCGCTATTCCTAAGCGCTGTCTCATTCCCAGAGAATAAGTCTTTACCTTTTCCCGGATCCTTCCGGTTAAGCCGACCAGTTCTATCACCTCATCCAGTCGTTCCGATGTTATGCCTGGCATCATCCGAGCATATTGTTTCAAATTCTGATATCCCGTAAGAAACTTATACATTTCCGGATTTTCTACGATAGCGCCAACTTGGCGGACGGCCTTCTCATACTCAGTTTTGATGCTTGCTCCATCGATATGAATATCACCTGAAGTAATACTCATCAGTCCTACCATCATTCGGATGGTTGTCGTTTTTCCAGCACCGTTTGGTCCAAGAAAACCAAACACTTCTCCTTTATATACCTCGAATGAAACATCCTTGATGATCTCTTTGCTTCCGATGTCCTTGCAAACATTTGTCAGCTTTACTGCAGCATCATTCATGATCATAGCTCCTTTTAAACTTCTATTTTCTTCACATTCCTGACGGTAAGAAAAAACAATATCATACTGATAAGTGTGAATACCGCTACCAAACCAAGGGAAAAATCGGACATTGTCACTCCCATCGATATTTCCTGATAACCATCTTCAGATTCTAATACTTTCGTACCAATTGATACAGCTGGAAAGCTGCCAACTTCGTTGAGGCCTTCAAACCAAATACTTCTTCTGAACCCCTCATGTACTTGAAAGGCAACATACGCTATTACCCCTCCTATGATTGCACGTATAAATTCACCAGGCTTTCCTCTTGCTGCTGCAAAACGCGACCAAAAATAGACTGCCCATACACAAAGGTACAAACCAAAGCCCAATATAGACCAAATCAGCGCTAAACCCTCAATAAACATTTTTCCTTGAAGAAAAGGCTGCCCACTTATAAAGGTTGAAATTGCATAAAAAACAATTGCAATAGAAATAGATATTAGACAATGGACCAATGAAATAACTAATTTACTAGAGATAAGAGAACGTACAGGGTTTGGATTATGAAGCCAAATTTTTAATCTTTGTTCTTTTACAAGGTTCATCACCATGTCAGTGCCCATATAAAAGATATGGATGCTCACTATAGTCAGACTTACCGCAATGGCAACACTTGGTTGGTTTAAGCTAAATGAAGCTCCTATCCCAACTAGCCAGAAGATCAAGATAAATAAATAATTCTGCCATAGTCCTTTGAGCGATACCTTCCATTCTTTTGACATTAACCCTAAATAATAGCTCATATCTTCACCCCCTATTCCTGTAAATTTGCAATCATCCAGTCTTTAACCGACACTCCATCCGATTCCCTAATCTGTTCTACGTTGTGATGAGCAATAAAGTTTCCATTTTTTATTAACACCACTTCATCTAGCAATGATTCTATTTCATCTATTTCGTGCGTGGCAATGATAATCGTCTGTTTACCGAAATTCAAAAAAGTCAGAAGTCCCTTTACAATTGAATCTCTCACCATGGGGTCCAATCCTGAAAACGGCTCATCCAACAGAATGTAATCCGCTTGCCTAGATAGGGCCAGCACAAGCTTTAACCTTCCTCTATTACCCTTGGACAATGCTTTTATCTTTTTGGTTGGCTCAAGTTTCATAAACATCAAAAGCTCTTTCGCTTTCTTCTTGTCGAAATCTCCGAATTGGGATGCATAGAATTTGACCATGTCCTCTACCGACAAGGCATCATAAAATACGTCAAGTTCTGTCATATAGGCTACCTTTCTGGCAATCTGGCGGTTTGCTATTTCTCCATCCACTGTCACCTTACCTTTATCTGGTCTAACTAACCCGGCTATCATCTTGAGACTGGTAGATTTTCCGCTACCGTTTGGACCAAGCAGTCCAATAATTTTTCCTTTTTCAAATGACAGATCCCCATCCTTCACCGCAATATCTGTGCCGTATTTTTTACTAACCTGTTCGAATCTAATCATTTCTGATTTTCCCCCTTCTCCAAGAATCTTTCCACACTTTCAACCATCTCCCTTTTTGATGCACCTATTTCTCTCATGCTCTGGACAAAGCTTTCTACGACTTTTGTTTCCATGTCTTTTTTCAATCGCATGAGCATCCCCTCATTTTCTGTTACGAATGTCCCTTGACCTCTTTTGGTTTCCACGATTTCCATCCTCTCCATTTCACTGTATGTTCTTTGAATGGTATTCGGATTCACACCTGACTGAATTGCCATTTCCCGAACGGAAGGAAGCTTATCTCCAGGCTTTAACACACCTCGGACGATTTCTTTACTTATACGATCAATGATCTGCAGATATATTGGTTTATCAGCATCGTATTTTACCGTCATTTTACCTCCACCGCCTTATTTAACAACAAACTTGATATGAAAAAGAGAACCGTTATCTTTATAGATGAAATTAACAAGCCTGCCAATGAAATCTTTTCACTACCAGATTTAACCCCGAGGCCATCTTCTTCTATATAGACATTCATAAATTTTGTCAGTTCAATTGGAACAGGTAGAACTGATTGCAGTCCTGCCAACAACTGATTTTCTAGAAATAGGATCAAAATGATGCTAGCAATAATAAATAAAGTGAAAAGGACCTTTTTAAACTTGGCTACAAAAACGAACTTCCCCATCGAATGGTAAACTGTCCAATAAAACGTGTAAAAAATGGCGAGTTCCAATCCGCTGAATGTTAATTGTATACACATTTGAAATAAAGATCCTGCAGTTAAGAAGTTCTCACTCGGACTGTCTAAAATAATCACCGTTAACCCTAATAATATGCAAGCCAGAAATAGGCTGATGAATTGGAGCAAAATCCCTGTCAGAAGTTTACTGCCTAAGATCATAGATGTAGAACGTGGATTATGTAGCCACATTTGCGACTTTTCCTCCAAGCTCAGTCCTGAACCTACTATCATGGTGATATATATTACATGAATACCGACAATCATGGATGTCGCAATATACAAAAGTTCAGGGTTCTTGGTGATCACACTCCCCCCCAATACAACAGCCCAAATAAAGAGCTTGAAACATAAAAGAAGTATGAAAGTGTTTTTAGATAGCAGCCATTCTTTTCTCATCAATCCTTTAAATGCATTTGTTTCCATTAAAACTCCCCTTTTTGTTTTAGTGTTCTAGTTAGATAGTACACTAAGACAAACTGGAGCGTCAATCCTTTAATTCAATTTTTTTACAATAAGTATCTTGCCGAAATTCATGTTAAACATTTCAATCATTATACCGATAAAATAAATACCTCTTTTATATAAGTGTGGTAAAATGACACTGGTGTACATATATTTAGTTTTTTTTACAAAATTCTACTTAATTACTTATTATTTGTTAGAATATTTTGTATAATATACTTACAAATTTCTTCATGTGTGTAGGAGTGAAGTGATGGATACGAGAGCTAGAAGAATTGTACGTAATAATAAAAAAAGCCAATTCCATTATTTAATTGTATTAAAAGATTTTATCGGTTCTTTTATACTTCATGCTATTTCACTGGTCATTGTGGCTGCTTTCCTGATTTGGGTATTAGATCAGGTGTAAAAACAAAATAAAAAACGAGAAGGAATCAAAATCCTTCTCGTTTTTTATTTTGCTTTTTTCTCTTCCTTTTCCTCCATTGGCTGTTGTAGCGATTTTCTATATCGCACTTTGGTTGCTGCATAAAACACACCTGCTGATCCAAAAACCAATACAATTAGCACTTGACTCCACCTTGTATGTAAGACTCCCATCATCGCACTTAACATATAGGCAATGAGAATTGGGATTAGGACTGTATAAAGAGATAGGATGAAACGGAATTTTTCATCTACTTCATAAACGGTACCGCAACTCTCACATTTAATAGGTCGATAGCCAAAAAACACTGAGGTTAACTTGGTTTTATATTTTATTTCTTCTTGACAGGTAGGACATTGATGAAATGACATGTACTCGACCCCTTTTAAGTAATTCTTCTTCCATTCATCATATCAAAAGCCATGCTGAAGGAGTAGTTGAAATACAAAAAAGATCCAGTACACTACCTAGGGTACTGGATAGAACAATAAATTATTCATTTTCAGTAGCTTGTTTAACGTTCTTGAATACATTTATCACAAATAGCAACACACCTAGGGTTGTTAAATTCGCCCCGATAATGGTCAAAATCAATAAAGTATCATTACCATGCACCACAAAAGCCAAGCCTACCATCATCATCAGCAAGCCTATATTGTGTAACCAAAAATGCCATGTAGCAAGCCTCGTTTTTCCCGCTGCAGGAAATAAAATATAAATGATACCAGCAAGTGTCAAAGCGGTCCAACCAAGAAGATTAATATGAACGTGTACAGGTGTCAAATTGTATGCATGTGCCGTTGACATATAATAACCAATCCCCACACCTATCAAAAAATAAATAACAGAAATCTTAATCAATCTAACTCCCATCGCCAACCCTCCAGTTCTAAACGTTCACGCATTACTATCGTACGTACAGTCATGAGTCTATAGAACTGGTTAATTCCAAATATTACAATTATTGATTGTTGTTTGGATTAGTAGAAGACATGATTCTAACAAAATTTTCAGCGAAATCATCTGTATTTACTTCTAATGCAACGGTCACTTTATTTCCTTTTTCATCTGGTTTTGGGCGAAAGTCTGCTATACTAACTCCTCTAAGGTTTCCTTCATTTAACCCCACTGTAACTACTTTCTCGACATATTTGAAAGCTTGCGGCGTTGTTACAGCAAACAATGTCATCACATCATGCAAAGGGCTTCCATCTATACCCGGAACAAGCTTCTGGTAAGCTTTAAAATAATAATCAAATATGTCTTTTATTAGGTTTTGATACGGATTGTTTTGTTGTTTGCTAATCTCATTAATCATTGTAGGAGTGATAATTGCATCTTTTGTGACATTCAACGGGTAAAGCACACCATTTTTTACTTTTTCCATCACAATACCAGCTGCAATCGGATCGCCATAGAAATTTGCTTCTGCTCCAGCTGTTACATTTCCTGGTATAAGGAAGGCACCTCCCATTAAATAATACCCCTTAACTGAATTCATCGTATCTGCACCTGCTAGATTAAAGGAAATGGCAAGGGAAGTTGACCTCCCAACATCTACAATGATTAATTCCTCTCCATATTCCTCAATCAATTGAAAGATCGCATCAAAATTCAGCAACTCTCCCTTAATTGTGGCTGGCGGGTTAATAGGCCCTAATCCATCTTCTCCATGTATCTCTGGATAATAGGATGCAAACTCACCAGATAGCGGTGTCTTTGCTCCACCAATTAACACAATATCCTTTCTGCCTCCTAGTTCCAGAAGATATGCCACATTTTGAGTGGCTTGCTCTTGATCGACATTGCCATAGCTTGTCACAACACCAACCAGTTCAATTTCCGGATTAAGTAGTGCATAAATGATGGCTAGCGAATCATCAATTCCCGGATCACAGTATAAAAGAACCTTCTGAGGCATCATTCTCCCCCTCTATTGGTTGTTATCCAATTATATTCACCGGGATCGTGAAATTGACCTATTCAATAATTCCAGAGCTGATAAGTCTTACTTCTGCCTCAACTTGTACAGTTATAGTTGGATAAGTAGAATCTTTCCATTTTTTAAAGTCAAATCCTCTTTTTCGAGATTTTGCTTCATATCCTAAGCCAATTGGGTCTACACCTTTTTCCTGGAATTCCTTTATCATTGATTCTGATTCCTTGATGATCTTTTCTTCCATCATCTTCTGAAACTCCTTCAACTCCTTAGGTGTCACTTTATTACCTGTATACTCTCTCACTGCTCCATCCAAGCTTACAATCATCCTAATAGATGGAATGTCGTCTTTCCATTTCACCTTAAACTTCCTGTCTGTCTTTATACTTCTGATTGAAACGAATTGTTCCTTATCTTTCACTTTCAATGAAACGGTCCCGTCTGCATGCTTGTCAACGAGTGTTTTAAAATAAAACAGTTTTTCATTTGGAATGGTCATTTCATATTTATCTTCTTTCAATACTGCCGCACCAACAATTTCTGCACTTTTTTCTGTCTTCTTCAAAATTGGTAAGTTTGGGTCTTTCCCTTTTTGATAAAAATCAGACAAAAAAATATGCAAGTTGGTTTCTGGCACATCTCTTCGGTCAATATTATGTTTTAAAAGATTATATAAGTGATCTCCTGTGCCTCTTGTACCAAGATCTTGCTGCAGGAGGTCTTTTGTGTCCCCTTCTACAATCGCCAAATATAATCCTGTACCAATACTTGCATCGCGCTGTAAACCATCTACAAGATCGATAACACCTTTTTCCGCCAATGCTTTGTTGAACAAAACCAACTCTAAGCTTCCATTAACAATTGGTGCAGACGATTCCTTCTGCGCATTCCTCAATATATCTTTATTTAAATTAGAGATTCCAGTAAATCTTTCATTCACTATGGTTTGATCAGCTTTATAAACAGGGACGACAAAAATACCCTCCACTTCATTTTCTCCAATTAAATCAAAGCCTTCTACTGATTCAATATTAATATCATCGACAATTTCCTTTTCCAGGCACCCAGTTAGAGACAGACAGATTGTAATAATCCAGATGATATTATGACGAGGCATTTTCTTTTTTCCCCTTTCTCCAATATATAAAGGTAATGAATAGGAATAATATTGGAATATATATATAAACCATATAAAATCCGACTTTTCCAAGATAACTGTTCAAATCATTAATTAATTTTCTGTCTTCAAATTGATTCATAAGAATAAAAACGACAATTGTAATGATCATTAATGAGGTTCTGTGTTTTAGCTTGGTCATCCTTTTCGCAAGCCTACTAGAACACCATAGAAACAAGCACACATTTGGAAGAATAATTAGACACCAGTTTGCAATCCCGATGTATTCTACACGCTCTACGAAAGGAAGCTCAATGATTTTCCAAATGGATAGTGTTGCCCAAATACTCTTCTGCAGCTTACCTTCACTGAAATAGGCAAACGTAATTAGGGCAAATATGAGATAAATGGAAGAGGTGACGAACACCCCTAAATGAGCCCATTTTTTCGATTGCTGAGGTTTGCTAATGAATGGATAAAATACTAATAGTGTCTCAAAACCAAGCATACTTAAAGTCATATCCTTACCGGAGAGGAAAATCTCCTTAAACGAGTGATCAAAAATTGGTAACAGGTTACGAAAATTTGCATATTCCAATGGTAGCACAATGGTTAGAAATAAATAGGAGGGTAGCATAACACCCAAAAATGCAACTCCTGTAATGACCCTGAACCCACCAGTAATAATATAATAAACAAGTAGTAAAAATAACAAAGAGAAAAACCATGTACTCAAATCTGGGAACAACCAAACTTGAACTACCTCTATATAAGTTCTGAGCACTGTTACAACTGTCATGATAAAGTAAAAAACAAAGAAAAGGTTTAATAGGTTGCCTATCCATTTTCCAAAAGCAATTCGGTGCGCACTCGCCAAATCACCATCGCTCTTTTCACAAATCTTATAAATCATATAAATGATGATATGAGTAAAGAAACCAAATAGAATAATTCCCATCCATGCATCATAGCCGGCAGACATTGCAATGACCCTCTGATAACCAAGTGCCCCAACTCCAAACTGTGTGCTATGAATTAAATAAAACACTAAAAAAGGTGATATTTGAAAATTTTTAGGAACTGTTTGCAATGTCATACCTCCCTTCTATTTCTTCACTCATCAATATCTTTTTTGGGCTTGGTTTTTGTCTTAGTCGTTCGTTGTGGTTTATTGGTTCTTAATTGCCCAGGTCTTTCTGTTTGCATGGAGAATGGTAACCGTAACAGAGCATCTTTCATATCTTTAACCCTTGGAGGGTAAATGGGCTCCAAATAAGGCCTTCCGAGAGATGTCAGCCTTAACAAGTGAGCTGCCAAGATACAGAAACAAAAAACAATGCCAAGCAATCCCCATAATTCTGCAAACAAAAGAAAAGGGAACCTCAATAGTCGAATGGTGTTACCCATTTTATAAACAGGTGTCGTAAAAGATGCTAGCGCAGCAAGCGCAACTATAATTAAGAGAACGTTACTTGTCAGACCAGCTTCAACCGAAGCCGTTCCAATAACGATTCCACCCACGATACCGATGGTCTGACCTACCTTTGTTGGAAGTCTTGCTCCAGCTTCCCGTAGTAATTCGATAGTCAATTCAAGAAAAACCGCTTCTAAAATAGGCGGCAAAGGAACCTCTCGCCTTGAAGAAATCAATGTGCTCAGTAGATCTTTTGGAATCAATTCATAGTGATAGCTTAAAACTGCTACATAGACCGGGGTAACCAAGATAGAAAAGGCAACACCAAACAGTCTTATTAGACGAAAAAATGAAGAAAGCCAATAACTTAAATAATAATCTTCAAAGGAAGAGAAAAATTCAACCAGAGTAGTCGGACCTATTAGTCCATGTGGGGAGCCGTCCACCATGATCACTACTTTTCCTTCAGTCAATGCCGACACAATTCGGTCGGGCCTTTCTGTGTCCAGAAGGAGCGGAAATATCGTATTACCGTCATCGGATATTAGTTGTGTGATATAAGAACTGTCATTAATATGATCGAATTCTACGTCATCAAGCCGTTGCGTTACAGTCTGAACATTATCCTTATTGACAATTCCATCCAAGTAGATTACAGCAATTCGTGTCCTAGAGATAGTACCTAACTTCTTTTGCTCCACTGTTAACATTGGAGTACTTAAGCGTCTTCTTATAAGGTTTATATTAGAATCTATATTTTCCACGAAGGATTCTTTTGGTCCAATAACGCTGAACTCTACTTCTGGCAAAGAAACAGCACGTGTCTGTACAAATTCTGAACGTACTAACAACCCTTTTTTGTCTTTCTCCCCAATCTGCACAAAAATGAATCCTGATAACAGCTTTTCTCTTACTTCCTTAGGGTCGGAGCTAATGGTCACTACTTCAATTGGTAAAATGTTTTTTAAATCTTGCAAATTGCTCCACGGTCTGGTGGAAATGCTATGTAATATGTCACGATGCAGGAAATCAGTATCTACTAATGTGTAGTAATAGTTAATCCACACTTTCCTATTGCCATCATTGGTCTCATTTGTAAATCTCAAAAAATCTATAGACTTCTCCATTTGTAATAATAATTGCGTTACAGTCATGTCTTCTACTTTGTTAGATGTTTCACCGTTTCTGGGTGAAAACAGTTTTTTAAGCAGTTTTTTCATCAAACTCCCCCCTCTCTTTAGGTACTGGACGTCACAATTCTTCTCTTATTTTTCCTATAAAGTTATGTAATATACCAACTGTTAAATGGGCAGATATTCAGGCCATAAAAAAAAGAGTCCTATTTGGACTCTGAAGTGCTGACTATTTTTGTGGCCGTCTAATAATCTCTACCACATCAAAAATACGAATATGATAAATGTTCTTATCCACATCTTTGATTGTAAGTTTGTTCGCTTTATAGCGGAAAGATTGTATACGACCGGTAATTTGGATGACATCTCCTTCAAACCAGATTGACATCTTGAAAATTTCCTTTGCCATATACATATGACGTAATAACTTCTTTATATATTGAATATCCGGAATATTTTCCGGGTACAACAGAAATCCTTGTACTGTCCGGTCCGCGTCATTTTTCCATAAATACATGGATTGATTTGATAGTTTATCTTCTTTTTTATGTTCCATGGCAATTACCCCTTTTCTTACAATATCGTTGATACACTCTTACAGGTAACCTCCATACACAACAGAACATATAACTATACAAGCCATATGCCATTTCTACTACACAGTTTATTCCTGATATCCTGACATGTCAACCAAACAACCGTGCACTATAGTGGATGTACCGGGAATAAAGAAAAGCTAGCTTTTCGTTAGGATCTCCTAATGAAACCACCTTTTGAAAGTGTATTAGATGAGTACACTCCTATGATACACCATATCATTAAGACTTTGAACATATACAAAGATAAAGATCGATACGTTCATGAAGCAACAATCGCTTTATGGGAAGCTTACTGTTCTCAAGACTGCTCAAAGGGGTCATTTACTTCTTATGCTTATTCATCCATAAGGGGAAAATTGCTAAATTATTTAAAAAAAGAGGTGCGTTGGGAAAATACACACATGTTTGTAGATGAGCTGCCGAAAACTTCAACTGATTTTTTTAATCCATCGATGGGTAATTTGGAGGAATACACTTGCTATTTAACAGAAAAGCAGAAGAAGTGGGTCGTTGAATGCATTATTAAAGGCAAGAAATTGGAGGAAGTTGCGGTACAGGAAGGGGTTACGGTTAGTGCGGTTAAGTCTTGGCGGGCAGAGGCACTGAAAAAGCTTAGGAGAGAAATTTCAAAGTAACAATAAGAAACTTTAAGGGGGCCACTGAAAAACTCTTTGAATTTAGATGTTGTTTAGACACCGCTGTTGATTTCCGCAAATGGCTTCGCTTTCCTAGGGGCGCTGCTGGAGCCTCCTCGGCTTCGCCTGTGGGGTCTCCACCTAGCGCTATCTCCCTAAGGAGTCTTCGCCTTTTGCTCCAATCACCAGCTAGGAATCATTAAAAACTTTACGTTATCAATTTCTCAGTGGCCCCATAAAAAGCTGGCTCCGATCCGCTTCTTTTTAGCTTCTTGCTTCTTGCATATATTGATAGACTACCTCACCATTGTGCTTGGCAATGCCTCTAAAGTGTTTAAAGTCCTCACGAGCAACCAGCACTTTACGAAAAATCATGAAATCCTCTTTTTGAATTTTATATTCATGAAGCTCTCCAGTTTTAAGCTTGTCCAATATTTCTGTTGCTAAATTTTCATTCACAATCATCACTCCATCTTTCCAAAATACTATTGTATATTTTATCACTGTAGACCTGATGTGAAAATAAGAAGCAAAAAAACCCCTTCTAAAGAAGGGGTTTTATGGGGGATAAGGAATAAAATGAATGGGGCAATTAGGTAGCCCTAGTATTATATATGCTATTCATCCATTAACGGTCACAAAGCAGAACAAAATAAATTAAAAGAAAATTTAGAAAAAATAGTATGAAACTATTTACGTTTCTGCAAAAATAATGCAAACTGTATGTAACACTTTTAAATCCACTATTTCACAAAAATAAAAAGCCAGACAGAGTAAGTAGCTGTTGGTGAACACTATTTAGGGGGAGATATCGTTGAAAAAAGCAGAAGTGGGAAACATCATAGAATTTCGTGAAGGTCTTCAAGGGGTAGTAGAGAAAGTAAATGAAAACTCTGTCATAGTTGACCTAACCTATATGAACAATTATCGTGATTTAGAATTGGAACAACGAACCGTGGTTAATCATAAAAACTATAAGATTGTAAAATCCGTATAGAATAATGCCAAAAAAGACTTCCCAAAATTCTAAGGGGAAGTCTTTTTTACTAACCAGTTTCCTCTTCTAAAATTTCCAAAACGACGGCTGATCGCTCTTTATCAAGGCGAACAGAAAAATGTGTTTCTTCATTGATATTTAAGTTGCGCCTAATCTCAATAGGAATGTTAACTTTTCCGTTATTGGAAACAATGGATTCATTAAAAATGTGCTCTTCATTAATTGGTTTCATGACTAACCCTAAAGGTTGTTCCATAATCATCAAGACATCGCCATCGGAAATATCAAGTTGTTCTCTTATTGACTTGGGAATGGTTAAATGGCCAGATTTACGAATTCTCCTAAGCTCTTTCGTTTGGCTCATAAGGGACACTCCTATTTTTTATTTCTTATTCCCTGCTATGCTGAAATGAAAACGAACTTTGCCAATAAAGATATAATAAGGGTCAAAGGTCACCTATTTTTGCAATAAGATCTGATTCTACAATATGCACACCGTTTCTTCCATCTTTTAAAAATCTTACCATCGCTTTTGCAACTGTTTGTCCATGTACAGAACGGTATTTTTTCAACTTTCCACGCAATACTGGCTGAATGGCAGTGCCTAGAACTTCTCCAATTCTTTCCCCCAGTCTAAACTCCTCTCGATCTCCAAGAAGTAAGGAAGGCCTAAAGAAATAGGTAGACGGAATGCCAATTGCCGAAACGGCTTTTTCCATCTCACCTTTTACATGATTGTAGAAAAATCTAGAATTTTCATCGGCTCCAATAGCTGATACTACAGCGATTCTGGTTACTCCATTTTCTTTGGCAAGACGGGCTGCTTCCACTACATAATCAAAGTCCACTTTTCGAAAGTTTTCTTGTGTGCCTGCTTTTTTCTTAGTTGTTCCTAAACAAACGAAGAGATCATCGACCTTAAAATGTTCCTTATAGTCAGACATTTTATCGAAATCAATTTTCACTTCATTTAACTTAGGTTGAGTCTCAGTCGTTTGCTTCCTTACAAATGTGGTAAGGTTTTCGTAATCAGAATTTTGCGAAATCTCCCTCTTTACGTATGCTCCTACTAAACCGGTTGCACCAATTAATAGAGCGCTTCTATTTAAATTCATATAAGGTTCTCCTCTACCTTTGTTATTTACTTTATAACAGAATTAGCGTTTTCCTACAACTATTCACGCTCTTGAGACAATTCCTCTCTATCAGCGGTTGAAGGTGGTTTTTCCATCCAGCGATTGTTAACCATAATGTCAGCACCTGACTTTGCAAGTAACGCTGACTCTGAAGAAAGTTTTTCATATTTCATCGCAAGATCTGTCCGTTGACTTGCAGCGAAAGCAGTAGCATAATTCCCGATTCCAGCTGCAACCATCAAACTATTATGAAACATCATTAATTTATCAGAAAATGGTGGAATGTGAGAAGCAGTTACGGAATAGTCTGCTGCCATAGGTGCTTGGATATCATCTTTCAGCAATATATCTACAAAAGCTTTTATATGAGAATGAGCTAACTGTTTCGCAGATACCATAAACTCACGAACCTCACTGCTGACAGCTGTCTGGGAAAAGGCAGTACAAAGAAGCATTCCAATCTGATTAGTTTCGATATTCAGACTTAAATGAGTGACTTCTATTGTATTTAATGTCCGTTTGTTTACAAGAGGGTTTAAGCCGCTGAAATATTTTTTGCTTTCTACTAAATATGCTCGATTAGGAATAACCGTATATGGCTTCTTAATATATATACCTCTTTCTAATAGAAGGTCTGTTGTTATATCAAAAATTTCGATAGTTCTCTGCAGGAATGTCGTAAAAAGCGTTCTGATATCTTTATTGAATACTGCGCTTAGACTTGCGCTATATGTAGCCATTCCAATTTTGGCCATTTGGAGTACATAAGATAGTTGGAATGTGTCTGAAAATAGCCTCGGCGCTTTAAGATTTATGTCATTTTCCGAGAATGCAATTGGAAGGGGATATTTCCCTTTCCAGAAAACGGCCTTTAGTTCAGGTGGAGACCCCGCAGGCGTAGCTGAGGAGGCTCACGTCAGCCCCTAGGAAAGCGAAGCCATTTGCGGAAATCAACAGCGGTGTTTAAAGAAATTCTAAAAACAATGACTTTTTCAGCGGCCTCCATCGGAGTGAGGAGACTCACGGACCGCCCGCAGGCAAGCGAAGCGCCTGGAACGGAAATCAACTGTATTTAAAACTTGCTTTATTAAAAAAAAGAAAACACAAAAGGAGCTGTGTTTTCTTAAGTGATTTATCTGTTATCGATTTTTTCTGGATATAGGTCGTGGTTCATTAGGCGGTATTGTGCCATTTCCTCATATTTTGTTCCCGGTTTTCCGTAGTTAGTGTACGGATCGATGGAGATGCCACCACGCGGAGTGAATTTGCCCCATACTTCTATATAGCGAGGGTCCATTAATTCAATCAGGTCGTTCATAATAATATTCATGCAATCCTCGTGGAAATCTCCATGGTTACGGAAACTGAATAGGTACAGCTTCAATGATTTGCTCTCCACCATCAACTCACCCGGGATATAACTGATATAAATGGTTGCAAAATCTGGCTGATTCGTTTTTGGACATAAGCTTGTGAATTCAGGGCAATTGAATTTCACAAAGTAATCTCTGTTAGGATGCTTGTTTTCAAAAGTCTCCAAGACGTCCGGGGAATAGTTGAACAAGTAATTTGTCCCTTGATTCCCTAGCAATGTTACACCTTCTAATTCTGAATCTTTTCTTCCTGACATTTACAATCTCTCCTTTAATTAAACTCCTCGTTTGTTACCCCATACTAGTGTGTGCAGTTGTGGCAACACGCGGACGTTATTCATTTCATCATCTTTCATTACTTGATCGATTAACCACTCATATTTACCCAACAATTGGTTGACTAATTTTTCATCATCCTCTGTGGTGGTATCATCATTTCCGACTTGCACATAAAAAGCTACATCCGGATACTCTTTGTGAACTTTCTTTGCATAAGTCAAATCGTCCTCATCAAATACCACTACTTTTAGAGATACACTACTTTTATTAACTTTTCCGAGCAGGTCACTCAGTATCGAAAAGTTTGTATCCATTCCGGAGCTTGGCGGTTTAGGAGAGATGGTTAAGTCATCTATTTCCATTAGCCAATCCTGCCATTTGCTTCCTTGTGTTTCAAGTGCCACCTTAATCTCGTTTTGATGCAGGAGCTTTACAAGATCCCCTATATTTTTTAGAAGAGCTGGATTCCCTCCAGAAATAGTGACGTGATTAAAGGCTTTCCCACCAATCTCACACAATTGACTATAGATTTCTTCCGGAGACATCATCAAAATATCGTCCTTAGCACTGCCATCCCATGTGAACGCAGAATCACACCAAGAGCAGCGGTAATCACACCCAGCAGTCCGAACGAACATCGTTTTCTGCCCGATGACCATTCCTTCCCCTTGGATTGTAGGGCCGAATATTTCTAAAACTGGTATCAGGCTGCTCATTGTTTTTTCCCCTTCTTAGGTCGGTAAATACAATAACTTGTCGGTGTTTCCCGTACATATACTTGAAGACAGGTTGGTTTGGATGGCAAAGTCTTCAAATGATTTTCTATCGTTTCCCACATGACTCTTGCCACCACTTCCGTTGTTGGGAAAAAATTCGGGTCCTGGTCATTAAAGACATCTTTATGGTCATTAAGAACGGTATGATCAAATTTGTCGTGCAAAAGCTTTTTTAACACTTGAAAATTAACAAGAAAACCAGCCTCATCGAGTTCATCTCCTGCAACTGTTACATTGACGAAGTAGGTATGCCCATGTACTTGTTTGCATTTCCCGGCAGCATCTGTTGGAACAAAATGTGCCGCTGCTATTTGCATATCCTTGTTTAATTCATAGCAATAATCATGTTGTACTTGTGGATAGATTTGTTGCATCATGAGGACACAACTCCTTTATCTTTTTTAGCAAGATAGTCATCCAACCCACGTTTTCTTAGTTTACATGCAGGGCACTCTCCGCACCCTTCCGCAATAACTCCATTATAGCAAGTCAAAGTCTTTGTCCTTACAAAGTCTAGGGATTCAAGATCATCTGCAAGTTTCCATGTTTCTTCTTTGTTTAGCCACATTAAAGGCGTGTGGATGACAAACGGATAATCCATTGAAAGATTTAATGTAACATTCATGGATTTAATAAAAACATCGCGACAGTCAGGGTAACCGCTGAAGTCTGTTTCACATACTCCTGTTACTATATGTCTCGCACCTATCTGTTTAGCTGCAACCGCTGCAAAAGATAGGAATAAAAGGTTTCTTCCGTCTACAAAGGTACTTGGAAGTTCCCCTTCTTTTTCTTCAATTTCAATATCATTTCTTGTAAGAGCATTTGGTGTTAATTGTCCTAGAAGGGACATATCAAGAATTCGGTGTTTTACTCCAAGTTCTTTTGCAATATTTTTCGCACAATCAATTTCTAGTTCATGTCGTTGTCCGTAATGGAACGTGACTGCTTCCACTTCATCAAATTCTTTCATTGCCCAAATTAGGCAAGTAGTGCTGTCCTGCCCGCCACTGAACACGACCATCGCTTTTTCCTGTTGCTTCATCGTGTCTTCACTCCTTTAATCTTCTCAATCTATAGTCATAGAAAAAACGCTAACCAAAAATAATGGAGGCTAGCGCATAACATCGGAAAAAATAAAAAAACTATATCCTAAGGAATATAGTTTGGTATCTGTCCTTAGTTTTTTATAGAGGGTATTTGCTAGAACCTCTCCTGACGCTAATATCGGCGTAAGACTTTATTCAATTTAACTTTGTTACTATAACATATTAAGATAAAATATTCTACTTTTACTTATGTGAATGATTTGTATTTATTCCAGTTTATTAAATAAAAGGAGTGTTAGTATGGCACGTTCTGTGAATATGTTGCGTTTAAGGACCAACTTTTGGTTCCTGCCCGTTTTTTATGGCGGGGTGGCACTTCTTTTAGCAATAGGAACCCTTCTATTAGATCATTATATTATGTCAGGGAAAGTCGAGAAACTAATTCCCTCCATCTTCTTATCAAATATTGATCTTGCACAAACAATATTAAGTTCGATTGCTTCTTCTCTCTTAACAATGACAACCATTACTTTTTCGACCATCCTTGTTGTATTGACCACTTACCTTTCGCAGTTTTCTCCAAGAGCCCTGCAAAATTTCATAACGGACCATGCTACACAAAGAGTACTTGGTATTTTTACAGCAGGTTTTATCTATTCCATTATTCTGCTGTTATTTCTTAAAGAAACGAGAGAAGAACAGCTTTTTCTTGTCCCTTCCTTTGCGGTCGCTATAGCTATTCTTTGTCTAATAGTATTCGTTTTTTTCATTCAGCATGTTACAACATGGATTCAAGTAAGCAATTTATTACACAACATAACCGTAGAAACTTTGGAATGTATGGAAGAGTTATTTAATGATAGTGACAACTCCACCCAAGATGCTCCTTGGGATGATTGGGAGAGTAAAGAAATAACCACAAAGGAACCCATTACCATCATGTCGGACAAACCTGGCTATGTACAATATATTGATATAGACGCACTAGTAAAAATTGCATATGAAACGGATTGTATTGTTCGTGTGGAAAGACAACAAGGTGATTATATAAATGAGCATACGCCTATGCTTTCCATTTGGGGTTCAGGTGAAAAAATCCAAAAAGATGTCTTCCGATCTTTAATTACCGTTTCCATAGCAAGAGCTCCTCTTGAAGATGTAGAATTTGGAATAAGAAAGGTAACAGAAATTGGAGTCAGGGCACTTTCACCGGGGATAAATGATCCAAGCACAGCAGTTCATTGTATTGAGCAATTAGGCACTCTTCTATCTAAACTTACTTCTATGAAAGGCATTAAACCTTATTTCAATGATGTTTATAGGAATTTGCGGGTAATTGTAAAAACACCCGATTTTTTTAGTTATCTTGATATCGCTTTTTCTCCCATTGTTCGCTATGGAAAAATGGACTTTGATGTTATGCATTCTGTTCTTGATGTTCTCAAATTGGTTTCCGATCACTCTCCCCCTTTTCGAAAAGAAGCTATTTGGAAGTATACAATACATACGATTGAATCAATAAAGAAAGAAAAGTATCTCGAACTGGAAAGAGAGAGATTAAATACAAATATTAAGGATTTATGTTATTCACTTGGATACGCTAAAGACATTGAAAGAATGAAGTTGAAAAACAATCTTTAAAGGCCTTTCCTATTAATAGGAAAGGCCCTTTGTCATCTATTCAAAATACCCACACCCAGCACCATGTTGTTCCACAGAACATCCTCCACTTTTTCCTGCTTTTCTTTTGGGCATTGAATCATGATCACCATATCAGCATCCGATCCACGTTTACTAAATGATTTCTCGCTTTTTTTAGTAAAATAATAATCAATCAAAAAACCGAAGATACCTCCAAACACTAGCCCAAAAAGCCCCCAGAGAATTGGACCCAAGTAAAAGATGTATCCGTAAATGACTCCCAACAACATAAAAATGATACCGAAAATAGCAGCTAAGTCGACTAGACTTCTCCCATCAGATCGATGCATAGAGTCAATCGCTTTTGTTTGGTATTTAATCTTATCCAGTGGTACTACTAAGATTTGCTCTTTCGTTAGGCCAAGCTCTTCTAATTCACGTAATGTAAGTTCCATTTCCATGTTGTATTTAAATGTGGCGAAAATGTACATTACTTTCCAGCTCTTTTCTATATCGGCATTTTAAACTGAATATCCTGGTATTTATCTTTCAATTCTCTAGATAAATACTTATCAATAAATTTATTGAGTTCCACTGCACTCACATAGGAATCATATACTGCAAAACAATAAATAGAAGGGACAAATAAGAGCCACTGAGGCACCAAAATATCCGTAGCCCCTTGGAAATTGCCAACCAATGTCATGTGAATGGCTGGAAAGACATTTGCTTCATATGTAATAATTACCCACCAAGTTAAGAAGAAGATTACTGACAAGATTCTTGTTACATAGAGATTACCTAACCCAGGAGTTAATAAAGACCAAATAATTGCAAGCAAAGGATTCTTTTTGTCAAGAACATTTATTTCTATATAAGATGTATTATTAATCAGTAGTGGAAACTCTTCATGGTAGGCTAATGTATAATGCTTATTCAATTCAATCGTGAGCCGGTAACTGTCCCATATTGAAAACACATACATGCAAATATATAATATGATCCAATGTTGGTCCAATACCGCAATCGCCTCTTCAAATCGTCCTGTCATGGAAAAGAAAATAGCTTCGTTTAAATGTGAGAACGAATTAATTACTACTTCCCATGTAATTAATATGAAAGCTGTCAGGTATTTCGATAACATAAAATGCCCAAACCCTGGAAATGCAGCCCCCCACCACGCAACAACAAAAGGTTTGCGATAATGTATAAGACTTGTAGTATATGGGCTAAAGATGCCAACATATCTTTTTTTATCATGCTGAAAACCCATTCTCTAAGCCTCATTTCTGTAATATCTTCCAATAGTATGCATTTATCCTACCCTCAATATACACTGCTCGTTTATAAAAACAGAGGTCATCCCCAAATTTGGAATGACCATCGGTTGGGATTTATTTATTTTTTCCAGCTTCATCTGCAAGCTGTTCAAAACTCTTTACTTTTCCATGTTCATTTTGCGACTGCTTTCTCACTTTTCTTTGTCTTTCCTGCTGGCTTTTGGATTGAGTCATCTTTCCCATCTCCTTACATATATTAAGTATTTACCCCAATAGTATGTACGTTTCTTCAATCGAGCTTTCCTGTTAAAATAAGGGCAACCCCTACTAGGAGAAAATTATGATGAAAAAGACTTTTATGATTTTGGTATTAGCAAACCTTTTACTTGCAAGTAGCTTTCTGCTAACTGATTATTTTTGGACGCTCTTTCCTGTTTCGTTATTCATCCTTATTGTTATTAGCATGAATGAAAAGAAAATTGAACGCCCTTTTGTGCGATTTTTCAACTTCCCTAAGATCTCCTATGGTATCTTATCAGGAACCATATTATACGCAATATTTTTAGTGACCTATTTAATACTAAAAGTACTTCCCTTTCCGCTGATAATTTTTGTGGAAGAATTATATCTGATTGTAGGGCCAAATAGTTGGTGGCATTACTTCGCATTGATTCTTATCATTATTCCAGGAGAGGAAATTTTCTGGAGATGGTATCTTCAATCCAAGCTAGTAGATCGATACGGTCAGTTATTGGGGGTTGTGGCAGGCGCATGTCTGTATGCCTTAGCTCACATTTGGACAGGTAATCCGATGTTGGTTGCCGCAGCAGCTACGGCAGGTGTTGTGTGGGGCACCTTGTATGTATGGAAAAACTCTCTTCCTCTTGTCATCCTCTCCCACCTTGTATTTGATATATGGCTACTCATCATTTTCCCTTTAAACTTCTGATATCTCAATTGGAAGTTTTCAGGTAAAATATAAACTTATTGTGTATTTTTTAGGAGGAGATGTTTCGTGGATGCTTTATACTTATTTGTTATAGCTGCCGTGATTGCAAGTTTTGGGATCTCAATTGTATTACGTTTTAATATGGAGAAACTTGTGTTAGAGCCAGAAACCTTTGCACAAATACAAACCAGGTTCTTTATTTATGTTGCTGTCATTGAAGCCCTGCCAATCATTCTAATTGTTTTCGGGTTTATGTCATTGATGGAATCAACGGTTAATGTATTCATCCCAATTACAATTGTCGCAGTGAGTGTGTTAGTGAACTTTATTCTTAACATTATTAAAAAGAATGAACTTGTAAGCGGTGCACCGGAACTGCAAGAAAAACTTATGACATTCTTCCTGATCGGCAACGTCCTAATGACCGCCATCCCACTAGTCGCAATCGTCGCTACATTTGTACGATAAAACACCATATTATATTGAACAAAACGAATCAGGGAGTTAGAGAGATATACATTGAAGATTACTATCCACCCTGTTGACTGAAGTGCAAGGTGTGAGACTCCTGTGGGGGATAACGGTAGCTTGAGACCCCGCAGGCGAAGCCGAGGAGGCTTAAGCACCGTCCTCTGGATAAGCGAACACCTGGAACGAAAGGAAACAGGGAGTTAGAGAGATATCCGTTGGAGATTTCTATCCACCCTGTTGACTGAAGTGCAAGGTGTGAGACTCCTGTGGGGGGTAACGGTAGCTTGAGACCCCGCAGGCGAAGCCGAGGAGGCTCAACCACCGTCCTCTGGATAAGCGAACACCTGGAACGAAAGGAAACAGGGAGTTAGAGAGATATCCAGTGAAAAAACATGTCCAACCTACATCCCACTCACTTCCTCGCAACCAACAACACCAAAAACGCCATACTCACATACCCAAAAAACGGATACAAATGCTCAATCAAACTACCATACCCAATCTGACTTATCATATAAATAATACTCACCAACACAATCGTCACCACATACCTAGACACCCTCAACATACTCTCCAACTGCCGCTGCAACCCAAAAATATCACTCACAACAGACGTAAATATCTCCCCATAAATCACAAAAACATAAATACCAAAAAACGAAAGCATACTCAACTTCACCACTTCTGCCATCGGTATTTCAAACGTATGGAAATCAGGAAGAGAAGCAATCGATATATGACAGGTTAATAAAATAAAACATAAAACCAATCCACCAATGAACCCGCCACGCTTAATAATCCAATCATCCTTCGCTTCCGTTGCCAACGGGACAAGAACCGGCTGTGCCATGGCAAGATTGAATGACACATACATAAAAGGTGCCAACCATCCCTTTAAACTATCCTGTACAGGCGTGAGACTTAAGAAAGATAGCCCATTATCAGCAATCGAATTTCCTGCAATAATAAAACTGAAAATAATCATGACCGGTACTACAATAACATTGACCCCAACCAACCCTTTTACACCAAAAAGGACAACACCTACAGAGAGCACAACTGTAATGAGCAAACCAAGCTGAAAGGACCAACCCAGTTGTTCCTCAAAAACTGCACCTGCTCCAGAAAGCATTACTGCCCCCACACAAATCAAAATGACTAACATAAAGAGATTCACTACCGTTCCGGCAGACATACCAAATAAATACTCGTTAAACTCTTTATAGGAATTTGCTTTGATTCTTTTGGAAATCAGCATCATTTTTGTTCCCAGCCAAATAAATAAAAAACCGCTCATAAGTATTGTGATAAAACCCATCCATCCATATTGAGTAAAAAACTGAACAATCTCTTTTCCTGTTGCAAAACCTGCCCCTACAATGGTGCCTACATACACCGCCCCTATCTGACAAGCACTAAGCCAGCTGCGTTTCACGATTGCCACACCCTCTTCTCCCTAAACATTCCACCAAAATAAAACCAGCTTGTCACATATATATGAGACAAGCCGGTAAGAAAGAAGAGAGATTTACATCAGCCTAAAGATTATACGTTTACTTTTTCAACTGTATGTCGATAATTCCCTTTAAGTTTAAAGGAGGCTACATATGGGTTTTCTAATAGAATCCTATCAACTTCCTCTGTTTCCACTACAGCCGCTTTATCAGATAAACGAGCTAAAACATGGATGTCATAAGGTATATCTAGTTTTCCATTCTTACTAAAAAGCACCCATTTAAATGAAGGTTCGGAGTCCTCTTGATACTCTACATAAGCTGGTTTTGAATAAACAGGACGGCCAATTTGAATGATATCTTCAAGAATAGCACTTGCTGTTGGATACATACCTGCTCCAGGTCCTTGCAGTTGAACATTTCCAACAAGGTCGGTCTCAATGGAAATCGCGTTTTGCACACCATCTACTTGATAAAATGGATGTTCTACTGAAATTAAAGCCGGCTCTACCCTGCACTGTACCCCTTTTTCCCCTTTAAATAATGTGACAATATGCCTGAATCGTAGTCCAAGCTCATCGGCTATTTCCACATATTCTGCCGTGATTTCTTTAATTCCCTTGCGTATAATGGACTGCTCAACTGGTTTTTCTCCATAGATTAGCCCGCTCAAAATCACTCCCTTGTAATAGGCATCAAACCCCTCAATATCATTGGCAGGATCAGCCTCTGCAAATCCATTTTCTTGAGCTGCTAGTAAAGTCGCTTCAAAAGAATGGCCATCTTTTCTCATGCTAGATAAGATGAAATTGGAAGTTCCATTTAATATTGCTTCTACTTTTTGAATCCGATTTACCTGCAACAGTTGCCTTAGAGTCTGAATGATAGGGACTCCACCAGCTACTGTTGCTTCAAAGCCTACCGAAACTCCCCTCTTTTTAGCCAAGGCTAGAAGCTCTTCTCCATGATGGGCAAACATTTCCTTGTTCGCCGTCACCACGTGAATCCTTTTTTCTATTGCCTGTTCTAAATAGGTGCGTCCTGGCTCACATCCCACAATTGCATCCACTATTACATGCAAGTTTGGCAATTTAATTATCTCTTTAAAGTTCGTCGTTAGCAGAATCCCTTCCTCACGAAATTCTTGATGTTTTTCGAGATTTTTAACAAGGATTGCCACAACCCTCACACGTTTCCCCAAAACCTGCTCTAACCTTTTTTGGTGTGATTTAATGGAGTGATGGACTCCTTTGCCTACTGTACCGAATCCAAGGATTGCTATATTTAAGTCAGACATTCTGCCACTTCCTTTCTTTCTAATATGTTTTTGACATGATGGCCCCATTTCTCAAATTCTACAAGAAACCCGTCATGCCCAAACCTCGTCTCCACATGTAAATATGTTGCATCTTTATTAAGTTCCTTCATTTCTTTAACGAGTTCCTCTGCTAGAGGTGGAGGATAAAGAAGATCACCATAAAAACTAAGCATGAATATTTTTGCCTCGACCCGCTCCAGCGCTCTTTGCCAACCGCCTCTATTGAGACCGATATCGTATTGATCCATAGCCTGAAGAAGAATCAGGTAGCTATTCGCATCAAAGCGTTCTGAAAATTTTGTTCCCTGGTACTTTAGATAAGAGTCAACCTGATATTCAATCTCCACTCCTTCTTTTCTTTCCCTCTTAAAACGATCATTAAATAAACTTTCTGATCGGTAGGTAACCAGGCCTACCATTCTTGCGATTTCCATGCCTTTAATGCTCGTTCCTTCCGAATAATTTCCGTTATCCCAAAGTGGATCTGACTTTATCGCATGGCGACCAATGGAATTGTAAGCTAAGGCATAATCCGTGAAATATGGCGACACTGCCATTGGTATAAGTATTTCTGAGAATTGAGGATATAAATGTCCCCACTCAAGTACTTGCATTCCACCAAGCGATCCGCCGATAATCGCTTTTACTCGTTTTACACCTAACTTTTGTAAAGCTTTATACTGAGAATGCACCATATCTCTGATAGTTACGGCGGGAAAGGTGGCGCCATATTTTTTATCCGTTTCGGGGTTTATGCTTTTTGGCCCTGTGCTACCATTACATCCTCCAAGTACGTTTATTGTTATAACTTGGTATCTGTTTGTGTCAACATAAAGACCAGGGCCGATAAATTCACTCCACCAACCTGGTGATTCTTTTGAACCGACAGTGGCTTGATTTCCAGATAGTGCGTGGCAAACCACAATAACTTCACCAGCCAGGTTACCTTTTCGTTCATACGCAATCTCCACATTAGGGAGATTAATTCCGTTTTCTAAAAGCAACGTTCCGATCGATACCTTATTGGTATGTTCCGATTGACAGCTCACAAATCCCACTCATTTCTATATGTTTTGACTGACTGTAGCATGTTTAGATTTTCCGGTAGCAACAAATAGTGCTTGATCTAGGTCATTTTGAAGATCCTTTAGAGATTCAATTCCAACAGACAAACGAATTAGATCTTCTGTCACACCGGATTTAATTAAGTCCTCACCTGTTAGCTGTTGATGTGTTGTAGAAGCAGGATGAATGATCAGCGATTTTGCATCACCGACATTTGCGACATGAGACCAAAGTTTAATACTGTCAATAGCTTTTCTCCCTGCATCCCTTCCACCTTTGATGCCAAAGTTTACAATGGAGCCGTTTCCGTTACCTAAATATTTTCTGGCAAGTGTATGAGCAGGATGTTCTGGAAGTCCAGGGTAAGAAACCCACTCTACAGCAGGGTGATCCTGTAAGTATTTCGCTAATTCCAAGGCATTCTCATTATGCTTTTCTACTCGTAAATGTAAGGTTTCAAGCCCCTGTAGAAGTAAAAAAGCATTTTGAGGACTTAAGCATGCTCCAAAATCTCTTAAAAGTTGAACTCTTAGCTTCACTGCGAATGCAAGATTGCCAAAAGTCTGTGCATACTTGATGCCGTTATAACTTTCATCAGGCTCCGTGAATCCAGGGAAGTTTGGATGGTCCCAGTTAAAATTACCGCCATCCACTACAATTCCGCCAATGGTTGTTCCATGGCCCCCAATCCATTTAGTTGCAGAGTGAACAACAATGTCTGCTCCCCACTTGATAGGGTTGCAAAGGTAAGGAGATGCAAACGTATTATCAATGATTAATGGTATATAGTTATCATGGGCTACCTTTGCTACTGCTTCCACATCCAGTACACGCAAACTTGGATTTCCAATAATCTCTCCAAATATCGCCTTCGTTTTCGGTGTAATGGCATTGCGAAAATTCTCCGGATCTGTTGCATCTACAAACTTCACCTTAATACCATACTTAGGAAGTGTTACAGCAAAGAGATTATAGGTCCCGCCATATAAATTTTCTGCAGCTACAATTTCATCTCCAGCATGCGCAATGTTCAAGATGGCAAACGCGATTGCTGACATTCCTGAGCTTGTAGCAACAGCTGCCACCCCACCTTCTAAAAGAGCAAGTCTTTTTTCTAGCACATCTACCGTAGGATTCATAATTCTTGTGTATATATTACCGAATTCATTTAACGCGAAAAGATTTTGCGCATGGTCGGTGTTATCAAAAACATAAGAAGTCGTTTGGTAAATAGGCACTGCCCTTGAACCTGTCGTCGGGTCTGGCGTTTGTCCTCCGTGCAATAATACTGTCTCCACATCATAGTTTTGTTTGGTCATCCTTCATTCCTCCTATTTTCTAATTTCCACAAAATAAAAACCCCTTCCTAAGAAGAGGTTATACTTCCTCCTCTTATCTCTCAGGCTACTTTGCCTGCAGGAATTAGCACCATCTCAAGAAAATTATTTCTTGAAGGTTGCCGGACTTCATAGGGCCTGATCCCTCAGTCACTCTGGATAAGAGTTATTTAGTTGGTTAATACGTTAAAACATAATAGTTTATAATCTACGTTATTCTAAGGAGAAATAATTATTACTAAAACTTTTTGCAATTATAGCAACTGAAAAGCCATAAAGTCAATAAAATATTCTGAAATTTTCAACACAACTTATAATTTCCACTAACTTCCTGAAAGCAAACTACTTGAAAGTCAAAAAAGGTCAAAGTATAATAACTATACAACCTTTAAAGGTCAAAATAAGTCAAACTTTTATCAAGGGTGACATGTTTCCCTTTCAACATGATGGGGCATATCACAACAATATGAGGAGGTAGCATGATGATGAAATGTCAAAAATGTGAAGTGAATAACGCAACCATTCAATTTAAATTTCGCTCAAATAACGAGCAAACACAGCTAGTCTTATGCTCTTCCTGCTTTGAAGAAGTAAGAGCACAAATGAAAACTCCGACCCCAAACGGTTTTTTCTCTGACTTTCCTTTTATGAGCGGGTCGTCCAATGAGAAAGATGAGTGGAACGCTGCAACTCAACAACCGCCATCAGGAAACAACAAAAGTGGAAGCATACTTGATGAGCTTGGAAAAAATATAACCAATATTGCCAAAACAGGTCTTATCGATCCTGTCATTGGACGTGATAAAGAAATTAAACGTGTTATTGAAATACTGAATAGAAGAAATAAAAATAACCCAGTCTTAATTGGGGAACCAGGTGTAGGGAAAACTGCCATAGTAGAAGGCTTAGCCCTGAAAATTGTAGAGGGTGAAGTCCCTTCAAAATTAAAAAACAAGGAAATTTATTTGCTGGATGTAGCTTCCCTTGTTGCAAACACGGGAATTCGAGGTCAATTTGAAGAACGCCTCAAACAAGTGATTGCAGAACTACAAAATAGAAAAAACGTCATTTTATTTGTGGATGAATTACACCTCATTGTAGGCGCTGGCTCTGCTGAAGGCTCTATGGATGCAGGAAACATCTTAAAACCTGCATTGGCAAGGGGCGAGCTTCAGTTGGTAGGGGCAACGACTTTAAAAGAATACCGTCAAATTGAAAAAGATGCCGCACTTGAACGCCGCTTCCAACCGGTAACTGTGAAAGAGCCGTCTACAGACGAGGCATTAAAAATTATCAAAGGAATTCAGTCAAAATATGAGGATTACCATCAGGTTTCTTATACTGAAGATGCCATTAATGCGTGTGTAGAGTTATCACATCGTTATATCCAAGATCGTTTCTTACCAGACAAAGCGATAGATCTTTTAGATGAAGCAGGTTCAAGAAAAAATCTGACTTTAAATACGATTGATTTGGAGCAAATTGATGCTCGTCTGAATCAAATCGAAAAAGAAAAAAAGGCCGCGTTATCTAAAGAGGATTACGAAACTGCAGCCAAATTAAGGGATGAAGAAGAAAAGTTAGAAGAAAAAAGAAACTCTAACAATCATGTAGATTCTGAGCGCGGTCAAGTAACCCTAGAAGATATCCAACTCATCATGGAAGAAATGTCAGGAATCCCTATAGGTAAGTTGCAAGTTGATGAACAAGAAAAGTTAAGAAACCTTGCAACAAACCTCAACAAAAAAGTAATAGGACAAGAACAAGCAGTTAATAAGATTACCAAAGCAATTCGCAGAAGCCGTGCTGGCTTAAAAAGAAAGGAGCGTCCAATCGGTGCATTCTTATTCGTGGGACCTACAGGTGTAGGGAAAACAGAACTGACTAAATCACTCGCCGAAGAGCTATTCGGAACGAAAGATGCGTATATCCGCTTTGATATGAGTGAATACATGGAGAAGCATGCAGTTTCCAAACTGATTGGCTCCCCTCCAGGCTATGTTGGTCACGAGGAAGCAGGACAGCTGACAGAAAAAGTTCGCCGTAATCCTTACAGCATCATTTTGCTTGATGAAATGGAAAAAGCTCATCCAGACGTTCTGCACCTGTTCTTGCAGGTTATGGAAGATGGCCGTTTAACCGACAGTCAAGGAAGAACGGTAAGCTTCAAGGATACGGTTATCATTATGACAAGTAATGCAGGAGTGACGGACAAGAAAATTTCCGTTGGGTTTGAAAAGCAGGACTCTCCTGAAACGAGTTCCGTTATCGAAAGCTTATCTAACTATTTCAAACCGGAATTCCTAAACCGTTTTGATGGCATCATCGAGTTTTCACAACTGCAAAAAGAACACTTATTATCCATTGTAGATATTATGCTCGGTGAATTAACTGAGATGTTGAGTCAAGAACGTAAGTGTGAACTATCGATTTCAGATACTGCAAAGGAAAAACTGATTGAGCTTGGGTACAATCCTGCTTACGGTGCAAGACCATTGCGCCGCATTATCCAAGAACATGTGGAAGATCCAATTACAGACCTACTGTTAGATGGAGATACTCTTGAGAAGATACATGTGGATGTTACGAATAATGAAATCGAAGTAAACGGAAAATAATATAGTAAAGACTGTCCAAATCGGGCAGTCTTTTTTTAGATAAGAAAATATGAAAACTGTTTATTTCCTTTTCAGGCGCTTCGCTTGCCTGCTGGCGTCTGCGCGCCTTTCACTTCATCAACTAGGGAATCTATTTCACCACAAAATAAAAAATGCGTTCTATATGAGTTACTGTAATAGCATACCCTTTGTTTCTAGATTTCCAGCTGTGGATTGGAGCAAATGGCGAAGAGAGGGAGATAGCGGTAGCTTGAGACTCCGCAACGAAGTGAGGAGGCTCAAGCACCGCCCCTAGGAAAGCGAAGCCAATTGCGGAAAGGAACAGCGGTGATAAGCCATTAACAAATGTTTTATACCTTATTTTTGTTACCTATACATCCAGTTCACCGTTTAGATCCAGTCCTAGTCCTCTTCTGTAGAAACGGAATCCCCGACTTTTAAATTCTGGAATATAAAATTTCATCTTGGAGTTACCCAAGTTGCCGATAAATATTAAATTGTATCTAGTGATACCTTGAAGAGTCAATGAACGAAGAGGTTCCCTCCTATCATTGTCCGGATCTATGATTACATCCACTATCTCCTGCTGGATGATCTTTTCATTCATAATGGAATTGGCGTTCTCCACTTTAGTCTTCGATTGACACGCCGACACATTAAAAAGCAACACAATAGAAAATACTACATGAAACATACAAGCCACGATACTAACCTCCCACTCTTATCGTGACCCTAAGCTCCATCATTATGTGATTTCCCATCATTTGTTACAAAACTGTAATCTACTCTAAATCATACTCATGTAAATGAACAAAGCTAAAACCTTGCTCCAATAAGGCCAATACAGCATCTTCAACTCCTTCTGCTGTATCACTTTGAGGTTGATTCATATGCAAAATGATGATAGAACCTGGATTTGCTTTTAACATTTCTTGTGTTACTTCCTCCTTCGTAAAAGTTGCGCCACCATCACCAATGACATCAAAGTTAACCACTTGTACACCTAAGTCTTCCGCAATTTGAACAGCTGTATCATCATAAAATGCCGTACCCGAGCGAAAATATTGTGGTATCTCTCCTGTTATCTCAAATATTTTTATTTGGTTTTCCATTATTTCTTCCACTATTTCAACTTGGGAAGAAGTACTGGAAATTCCCCAAGCACTTCTTGGAGTAACGGAAAGCGGCTTATGTTCTGTTCCATGGTTTTGAATCGTGAAGAGTGGGTTTGCTGCAAGATCTACAAATGCCTCATATTGTTCATCAATCCACCTTGCATTGACAAAGAGGTCTGCCTTTATATTGTTTTCTACTAGAAAAGAAATTAGGTCTTCATCATATCCGCTCCCATTTTCACCTCCACATGCATCTAAAGTAAGGGTGATTACTTTTTCATCTGTTTTTAAGCGTGTTTTGACCCCTGTTACATACTCTGAAAATTGCGACGAATCACTATAGACTTGTCCGTTTACTTCTAATGCGAGGTCCTCCAGCTCTTGTTTCTTTGAGTCTTTCTCTATGTTTTCACTGTCTTTATTTTCCTCCAGCTTAGGAACATTCTTTTGTTCTTGAGCACCGTTAATTTCCTTAACACTATGTTCTGTTACCTTCGTGTTTGTGAACGATGTACAACCCATTGTTATTATCAACATAAACATAAATACCACAGACTTTTTCCCCATTTTTCTTCCATCCCCTGTGCATTTCGACTTTTGATTACAAAGATAAAATCCAAAAAAAGATGACTAGGTAACTGACTCACTTTATAACAAGTGAGCCAATCAACTAGTCAGCCTATACCCTTTTCTCTATGTTGTAGGTATTGTTTCTGTCAGTGGAAAGGCCTGTATTGCTTTTAGCGTAATTTCTTTTTCATCAAATGGAACGGATTCTTTCCCAATCAATTGATAATTTTCATGACCCTTGCCGGCAATGAGGATAACATCCCCTTCGCCAGCAATTTCAACAGCTCGGATGATTGCTTGTTCGCGATCAGGTATACACTCAAAGTTTTCGTGAATGGCTCCAGAAGCCATCCCCTGGACAATTTCTTCTCCAGGCTCATCTAGTGGATTATCCGTAGTAAAGATGACATATTCTGATTTTTCGGTTGCAATTCTACCCATTTTAGGGCGCTTATCTTTGTCTCTTCCTCCACCTGTGCCGATAATGGAAATAATTTTTTGCTTAGAGAACATGCGTATGCTGTCCAACGCTTTTCCGATTGCATCTTCGGTATGAGCATAATCGATAATTACATTACGCTTGTCACCAGTCTTTAGAGTTTGCATGCGTCCACTCGGAGGAGTAGTCTCTCTTAGGTGATTTAAGATACGCTCAAAAGGCATCCCCTTATCCCAAAGTACACAAATGACGGATAAAATATTGTAGACATTAAACTCCCCAACGAATGGAATTTCCAATTCATATTCGCCAAAATTAGTTTCTAGGATGAAGTTTGTCTTATTTTCGAAAAATTTAATGTCACGCGCTTTGAAATCCGCATCGTTTTTAATTCCGTAAGTGATGATTCTTGCACCTGTCATTTGTATATAATCTTCGGTTGCCGCATCATCTACGTTCAAAATTGCCGCTTTGTCTTTACGGAGGTCTTGGCCTAATTGAGCAAAAAGTAGACCTTTGGCGTTTTTATAGTTCTCCATTGTCCCATGAAAGTCGAGGTGGTCTTGTGTTAGGTTAGTGAATACACCGTTTTGGAATTCCACTCCGGCAAGACGGCCGAGAACTAGACCATGTGAGGATACTTCCATTACCACATCCGTTACGCCGGCTTCCACCATATCTTTTAGCATTCGCTGCATGGTTAATACGTCACTTGTCGTATTTTTACTTTCGAACTTTTCTCCGTCTATATCAATTTCAATGGTACCGCTTAGTCCTGTTTTATACCCTTCTTTTCTCATTACATTATTAATGACACTTGATACGGTCGTTTTACCATTGGTTCCTGTAACACCAACAATTCGAAGTTTGGTGGATGGATAGTCAAAGAATACATTGGCTAACTGACCCAATGCGCGCTCTGTGTCTCTTACGTGCACATAGCAAATTCTCTCATCCAATTGTTCCGGCAGGTCCTGGACCACAATAACACTTGCGCCTTTTTCTATTGCTGATGGTATGTAGCGGTGCCCATCCACCGTATAGCCTTTTATACAAACAAATACTGAATCTGTCGTAACTTGTCTAGAATCAGAAAAAATATTAGAAACGGACAAAGGGAAATCACCGTATACTTTAAGGGTTGAAACATTGGAAAATAATACATTTGTTTTCATAACAGTCACTTCCTTTTCTGATACTAAAAATGATAATGATAGTATCTTCATAAAATCTTATGTACCTTACAAATTTTTTTATCGGATTTTACATCTATTTTGGTTAAAGTATACCCTTTATTCTACAAAATTTGCGGTAAAAGTGAAAGAAAAAGCTGCCGAAGAATACGACAGCTTTTTCTCTTATAACGCTTTATCATTCACTTCATTCAAATAGCTTTCAATCTCGCCTACAACTGACTCTACGCAACCATCTTCAAACGGAGAGCGAAGTCCAGCGAATTTCACTAGGTCGACAAACGACTTGCTTCCACCTTGTTTGCAAAGCTCCAAATAAGAGTTCCATGCAGATTCAGGATTTTCTTGTGAAAGTTTCCAATATTGCAGGGCACAAATTTGAGCCAAAGTGTAATCAATATAATAAAAAGGTGTACGATAAATGTGGCCTTGACGTTGCCAGAACCCACCTGCTTCTAAATAGGAATTCCCATCGTAATCACGACCCGGCAAGTATTTCTTTTCAATTTCTCTCCAGGCTTGATTTCTTTCTGCTGGCGAAGCCTCTGGATATTGGTAAACATAATGTTGGAATTCATCAACTGCTACACCATATGGCAAGAAGGAGATCGCTCCACTTAAGTGAGAGAACTGATACTTTTCTGTATCCTCTTTGAAGAACAGGTTCATCCACGGCCAAGTAAAGAATTCCATGCTCATAGAATGGATTTCACAAGCCTCATATGTTGGCCAGTTGTACTCAGGCACATCAAAATCACGGCTCATATAAACTTGAAATGCATGTCCAGCTTCATGTGTTAAAACGTCTATATCTCCGCTCGTTCCGTTAAAATTCGAGAAGATATATGGTGCCTTATAAGTCGGGATATATGTGCAATATCCTCCAGCTTCTTTGCCTTTTTTGGCAACAAGGTCCATCAAGTTCTTATCAATCATAAATTGGAAGAACTCTTTTGTCTCTTCCGATAACTCTTCATACATTTGTTTCCCATTTTCAATGATCCACTCAGGTGTTCCTTTTGGCTTTGCGTTACCCGTTTTGAATTTAAATCCTTCGTCATAATACTTCATGGAGTCTACACCGATTCGCTCCTGCTGCTTTTTAGAAAGTGTTTCTACTAAAGGAACGATGGAATCTTTTACTTGATCTCGAAATTTAGCAACCATCTCCGCATTATAATCGGTACGGGTCATACGCGCATATCCCAGCTCCACAAAACTATCATAGCCAAGCTTCTTTGCCATTTTAGTACGAATCTTGACAAGTTGATCAAAGATCTCATCAAACTCTTCTTGGTTCTCTTGGAAGAAACCAAACTTGGCTTCACTTGCTTGCTTGCGAACGTCACGATCCTCTGACTCTGTATAAGGATCTAATTGTGCAAGCGTAAGTTCATCGCCGTTAAAGTTAATCTTTGCGGAAGCAACCAACTTGGAGTATTTAGTGGTAAGTTTATTTTCAAGCTGGAGGTCTTCGATGATCGCATCATCAAATGTTTTCAATTCACATTCTGCCAAAGCAAATAGCTGTGTTCCCCATTTTTCTTCAAGCTCGTTTCTAAATGGTGATTTAACCAACGCTTTATAAAATTTTGTTTCCAAAGATTTCGTCAGCGGTTCGATCTCATCAAGGAAATCCTGTTCTTCTTTGTAAAACTCGTCGTTCGTATCAATGGAATGTCGAATATAAACTAGGTTGAAATCTGTACTCAACTGATTTCGAACATCATTGATTTCTCGGATCGCTTCTTCCTGCATTGCAACAGATTCTGCCGCCTCAAACCTCTCAACAGCAGCCATAAACCTCTTCTCCACCTCATCCATATTAGGACGAGAATAACCAAACTCTTCAAATCTCATATGTACTATCCCCTTTACAAACAGACTTCACCTTACTTAATATTCGACATGAATCAAGAAATTCCTTGTGGGGTCTGACCCCACAAAGGAATTTTTTTTGCAACAAAAAAAACCAACCTTTAACGGTCAGTCTTTTTGTTGGGCGTTTAGGCCGAGTTTTTTCATGAGTTGGATGGCTTGTTCTTTTTCTTGTTGGGTAAGGCCGTCGACTAGGGTGTGGATGTGTTGTTCGTGTTTTGGGAATATTTCATTCAGTAGTTGTTTTCCCTCATCCGTTATTTGTGCATAGGTTACCCTTCTGTCTTTAGGACAAGCTTTCCGGGCTAAGAGTCCTTTGTTTTCCAATTTATCAACCACATACGTGATGCTGCCACTTGCCAATAATATCTTTCCGCCGATTTGCTGTAAAGGTTGTTCTCCTTTGTGGTAGAGTAGTTCTAGCACTGCGAATTCGGTTGGATTCAAATTAAAGCTTTGGATAGATTGGTTCGCTTTGTCATTCAGTGCACGAAACGCTCTGGATAGAACGATAAATAATTTCAATGAAGTATCGAGTTCGTGTCTTTCTGCCATAAAACTCATTCCTTTTTATAAAATATCTTGAATTAAAACTAATGGTATAGTAATTGAGGTGATTCGTCAATTACAATTCAAGAAAATGTAAAATTCCACACCATTCAATTATCATTCGTCATCTTCTTTCCAGATAACCTTCCAGTTACGATTGACTGATGCATTTATCACCTTTTCTTCAAGAATATAGTTGGCAATCAGTTCGGACATATCCATAGGTATATCCTTTACCACTGGTTTGTCCCGATACATAACATAGTCACCGCCACCACCAGCACGGTAGTTGTTCATCACCACTTCAAATTCTTGATCTAAGTCCACTTCCTGCCCATTTCTTGTTAATTTCACTACTCTCTCCCCAATCGGCCTCCTTATGTCCAAAATATATTCAATACCTTCCCACATGTCGTAATTATAGTGTTGTGGTTTTGGGGTGATAAAGGAAGGGTTCACCACTACCTCTCCACCTTTTCCAATCATAAAGTAGGAGGCGGATCGTTCTAGTCCATCCTTTATATCTTGACCTGTAAGCTGAATTACCTTCAAAGTATTTGGATAGATATAATTAGAAACTATATCTCTCATTGTTACATTGGCAGGAAATCCTGGAGAGTTATTATGAAAAAGAGCCGAATTAGAAATCTCGGCACCGGATACTTTCATTTGTACCTTATTAATGAATTCAATTAGTGCGTTATCGCCTAAGCGTAGTTGATGCGCATCTTCCACCATCATATCACCTTTGATTTTTCCCATCGGGATATCAAGCCATTTTTGGGTGGCTGTTTCATAGTCTTGTATTAATTCGATAACATACTGATCAGCTTCCACTTGTTCTACTGATTTTAGCTCCGCTTTCTTATCAACAATTTTCCACATTCCTGCTTCTTTTTCAAACACAATGGTTGCTTTACCAACCATCTGGCCATTGACGCCAGGTTGAAGGACAAGCACATTATTAATATATGTCGCAATGGTACGGTGCTGGTGACCTGTGAGAAGGATATCAATACCGGCTATTTTTTGGCAAATTTCATAGCCTTGGTTTTCTCCAGTCAGATTTTCCGTTATTTTACCAGTAGTAGGATCTTTTTCAAAGCCCCCATGGTAGCTGACAATGAGCAGATCAGGCTTTTCTTTTTCCTTAATAAAGGAAACCCACTTCTGAGTGGATTGCAATACATTTTCAAACGTTAAGCCTTCTATATGGGCAGGATTTTCCCAATTAGGAACGTAATGCGTAGTCACGCCCAAGACAGCCACTTTGGCAGAATCGTATTGTTTAATAATATAAGGCTTTCCTAAAAAAGGGTTCCCACTTTGCTCTTCTAAAATATTGGCACTTAACCAAGGAAAGCTTGAATGTTTGACAGCTTGTTTTAAGACATCCATACCATAATTAAACTCGTGGTTCCCAACTACCGCAGCGTCATAATTAAGGTGGTTTAACACACGAATCATCGGATTTTCTTCATAAGATTGTTTTTTTACATAGTGATAGGTTAATGGCGTTCCTTGAATCAGGTCTCCATTGTCTAGGACTAATACGTGTTGCTCCTTTGTTCGTTCTTCTTTTATGATGGTAGATACCTTTGCCAAACCCAGTGGTTCATATTTATTATTTCCATAGCCTAAAGGCATGATGGAGCCATGGATATCACTCGTTTCTAGTATGGTTAAATTAAGCTTCAAAACAGATGCCTCCTTTACTTCATTTTCTGGAATGAAAGATAGGGTTGATCAATATATGATCAACCCTAATTAATTGAAATTATACGATTCTTTTACGGATTGATGCAGAAAGGAAGTCAATGATGGTAACCACCACGATGATGACCAAAAGAATTAGTCCCATTTGTTCCCAATTTCGATTCATTTGTGCAAACTGGATAAGTGTCCCGATACCTCCTGCACCTACGATACCAAGAATCGTAGAAGCACGAACATCAATCTCAAAACGGTAGATGGCATAGGATAAGAATTCAGGAATGATTTGCGGTATCACACCGTGGAACAAAATTTGTACTTTATTTGCCCCACTTGCTTCCATTGCTTCCACAATGTTCATATCTATGGATTCCAATACTTCGGAATACAATTTTCCTAGCATTCCTGTAGACCCAATAGCAATAGCTAATACCCCAGCAAAAGGATTAGGCCCTACTGCTACAACAAACAAAATGGCCAGTATTAAATCTGGAAATGCTCGAATTCCACTAAGGATCCATTTCCCAAATGTGGTCAATACTTTACTTTTTGTCATATTTTGAGCTGCCAAAAATCCTAGTGGAATAGCAAGGATTGCTGCCATTAAAGAACCGGCAAAGGCAATGTATAATGTCTCTACCATCGCTGTCCAAACTTTCCCTATGGAAGCCCATTCTGGATTGAACAATTTAGGAATAACACGTTGGAAGTTATTCACCATTCTGTCAAAAGCCCGTCCCCAGTCAATATCAATTCCTGTAAAAGTCCAAATGTACATAACGGTAAGGAAAAGGAATATTCCCCAATTTCTTATCGTCTTCCATCCAGATTTTTTCTTTTTGGGAGGTAATACAAGTTCCATTATACAATCGCCTCCCTGATTTTAGTGGAGATGTATTCAATGACTACGACCAGCACAAATATAACGAGGATAATCAACATCGCATTCGGATAATTGTAAAATTTCAATTGTTGACTCAATACAATACCGATTCCTCCAGCTCCAACTAAACCTAGAACAACGGAGGCACGAATATTGATTTCAAAAACATACAGGACAAAAGAAACAAACTGAGGCAACACTTGCGGGATAAGTGCAAAAGAGATTTTTTGCAATGTGTTCGCTCCAGATGCGCTCATTGCTTCCATTGGATTCATATCAACGGATTCAATTGTTTCACTGATTAACTTTGCTAAAATTCCTAATGAGAAAATGATAAGTGCTAAGATACCTGGTAAAACACCGATTCCGAATAAACCAACGAAAATAACAGCAAGAACCAAGTCTGGAATTGTACGCAGAATATTTAATATGGAACGAACAAACGTATAAACAAATTTATTGGATGTTACATTTTGTGCAGCTAATAAACTTAGAGGAATACAAAGAAAGGCTGCAACTGTTGTTGAAATTATGGCCATTTGAATAGTTACCGCCAATGGCTCAATAATATGGATAAAAACATTAAAATTAGGCGGGAAAAACTTCACGACTACTCGACCCATATTGGGTATTCCGTCAAGCAAGTCCCCTATTGTTGCTCCCGTTTTAACAGTGCTAAGTATATAGAATCCAATTACAGCAGCAAAAATCATGGAAATTCTGGCTTTCGTTTTGGCAGGTAGAAGGGATGGTGCGTATTTTTTGTCCTCTAACTTCACTTGTTCCTCTAACTTCACTGTTCGACACCTCCGCGCAAATCGTCTTCACGAATTGCACGCCCATAGATTTGTTCGAATGTTTTCTCGGACACTTCCGATACCGGACCGTCGAATACTACCTCGCCTGCTCTCATTCCAATTATGCGATCTGCATACTCCATCGCCATATCAATAAAGTGAAGGTTCACAATAGTGGTGATCTTATCTTCTTTATTGATTTTCTTTAAATAAGTCATAACCTGATGGGAAGTTGGTGGGTCTAAAGAAGCAACCGGCTCATCTGCTAAAATGTATTTAGGCTTTTGTGTCAATACACGGGCAATGCTTACACGTTGCTGTTGACCTCCACTTAATTCATCTGCACGGTTATAAAGTTTTTCTTCTATGTTTACTCTCTTCAAGCTTTCATAAGCAAGTGCAAGATCTTCCTTCTTGAATAAATTAAAAGTGGAACGGAGTGTTCCTGTATATCCTAATCGACCGGCAAGTACATTTTTCAAAACATTTGATCTTTTTACAAGATTGTAGTTCTGAAAAATCATCCCCACCTTAGTTCGTAATTTTCTCAAGTCATTGTTGCGATATTTCAAAATATTTTCATTGTCTACATTCAGCTCGCCATCTGTCGGAGTAACCAGTCTGTTAATGCTTCTTATAAAAGTAGATTTACCTGCACCAGACAAACCTACAATGACGACAAATTCGCCTTCATTAATCGTTACATTTACGTTCTTCAACCCTTGTGTTCCATTTGGGTATACCAAGGAAACATCTCTGAACTGTATCATGTTGAAACCCCCTCAATTCATCACTTACACAACAAAATAGGGGAAGCAACCTCCCCCTAGATTGCAAAACATATTCAATTAGAAAGAAATGGAATCCTTGAATTTCTCATATGTTTCCTTTACAATTTTGTATTCTTCATCAGTAGCTTCACTGATTTCATCCCAGCTGTATACTTCGTTCATGATTTCAATCATGTCTTTATCTTCATTGAAAGATAGGAATGTATCTTTAATCTTTTGTACTAATTCATCATCTAGTTCTTTTGTTACAGAAATTGTATCGTTAGGAATTTCATCTGTGTAACCAATAACTTTAGTTTTTTCCATAATGTCTGGGTATTCTTCTTCTAATCCAGTACGAACATCTTCGAAAGTTGTTGCAACATCAGCATCACCTTCGTATACAGCGATTGCAGCCGTGTCATGTGCACCTGATTGTACAGTGTCACTGAAAAAATTAGTTTGTAAATCTTGTGCACTTGCAATGTCAAACTCGTCCATTAATTGAGAAGCAGGGAATAGGAATCCAGATGTAGAAGCTGCATCTGGGTATGCCCAAATTTTGCCCTCAAGGTCAGCAAATGATTCAATACTGGAATCCGCTCTAACGATGTACTGAGCTTTGTATGTACCACTACCATATCTGATAGACTTTAAGATTACTTCTGCACCATATTGCTCATTGGCCAATACATAACCGAACGCAGGTATAAAACCAACATGTACTTCATTTGATCCCATTGCTTCAATTAGAGCAGTATAGTCAGTCATAACTCGACCTTCCACTTCAATACCAAGCTCTTCTCCTAAACGATCTGCCAATGGCTCTACAGTGTCAGCAATAGTGTCTGATTCTTGAGATGGTACAAATCCCATAACAATTTTTTCAGGTGTAATTTGCTCTCCACCAGTTGCAGAGTCTGAGTTAGAGTTTGTGTTATCTCCACTAGAGTTGTTACTGCCACATGCAGCCAGGCTGATTGCAAGAATAGCAACCAAAAAGATTGATAAAAACTTCTTCATGTTTCTTTTTCCCCCTAAGAAATTATGATGGTGTTTCTCTCACATATAAAAGTATAACGAACTCAAGTTGGATACGGCTACAATTTTTTCAGTTTTTTTACAAAATGTTAAAAATATTTACTTTTTATTGCAGTATTTCTATTTTAACAATGTTATCTTCATATAAAATTTACAAAAATCTAGTGTATTCGATAAATTTTTCTCTTTTTCAAAGAAAAATAGCTGATAGTTGTCTGATGATAGATGAGAGACGTCCTGTCAGGAATTTAGTGTGTTTTGTTTGAATCGCCTTACTTTGTATATAAAAATAATAATTGGTACAATACCTTTAGTACATAAAAAATGAAAGTTCTCAATTTGAGAACTTCCTGATAAAGACTAGAAAGGAATTATATGATGTCAGAAGTAATAATAGGAAGTGTTTTAGCTGCGATGTCCACAGGCTTGGGTGCCTTGCCAATTTTATTTTTAAATAACACATTGACTCACAGATGGAGAGACACACTCCTTGCATTTACAGCCGGGATCATGATGGCTGCAGCGACGATGAGTTTAATTCCTGAGGCTCTTTCATACGGAGGTTTTGTTCCATTAGGAATTGGGTTGCTTCTAGGTGTCATTACTTTGACCCTTTTAGAAAGGTCCATTCCTCATATAGATTTGGAGCATAATCGAAAAGGAATCGCTTTTGATCAAAAAGCAATGCTTATTGTTGCAGCGATAACATTGCATAATATACCAGAGGGACTTTCTGTTGGGGTAAGTTATGCATCAGATGTAGCAGACACCGGGAACTTAATTGCATTTGCGATCGGGTTACAAAATGCACCAGAAGGTTTTTTGGTGGCATTATTCTTAATTAATCAGAGGATTACAAAACTGAAAGCTTTTATCGTTGCGACTCTAACCGGGGCTGTCGAGATTCCAATGGCTTTATTAGGATTCTATCTCACTTCAGTTGTATCATCTCTTGTCCCATATGGACTTGCTTTTGCAGCAGGAGCGATGCTTTATATCATCTATAAAGAATTGATTCCTGAAAGTCATGGTGATGGAAATGAAACAACCTCCACCTATTCTTTCATCATCGGATTACTTTTCATGATTTTTCTAACACAGATATTCTAACCGTCTCTTTAGGGCGGTTTTTTTATATGCAATATTATTTTTTCTCATATATTATTTCTTGGTATTTGTAAATCAACTTATCTAAATCCTGGCTACATTTTACCGTTTGATCACTAATATAACCAGTCTTGTTGGCGACTGCTATCATCGTATCTCTTTTCTCTTTAATTAATATTAACAGTTGATCTACATACCCTTCATAAGACATGCTACTCGCCCCTTCTCCATCAAATTCCACAATAGAAATTATTTCAATAATTTCTATAATTGTAAATAGAATCGCAAAGTTAGACATTTTTTTTATAGAATTTATTTTTAATCATATGTAAAAAATAGGACAAAGTATCTAGAGAGAGTAGAGTCTGATTCACCTCTTTCCATATACCCATGCAAATTTTGTCGAAGCAAAAAATACATAATTAGACAAGTAGGTGCAAAAATGAAAGTGATCGTAGTTATCATGTTGAGTAGCATGTTTATCTTTTGTTTCCCTTCTACTAAACCTTCTGCCGAAGAACTCCCTAGCAATAAAGTGGCCATTGTTATTGATGATTTTGGCAATAACATGAGGGGTACCGAGGAAATCCTCCATTTACCCGTGCCGTTGACTGTTGCAGTCATGCCTTTTCTTTCTACCACCAAACAAGACGCTGAACTGGCTCACCAATTAGGCCACGAAGTGATCCTTCACCTTCCCATGGAACCATTAAAAGGCAAAAGAAGCTGGCTAGGACCAGGTGCTATTACCTCTAATTTATCTAATGAAGAAATATATAAAAGAGTAAATGACGCCATTGATTCTGTACCTTACGCGGTAGGAATTAATAACCATATGGGTTCTAAAATTACTGCGGATAAGCGAATCATGAAAATTATTCTAGGGATCTGTAAAGAGCGAAATCTATACTATTTAGATAGTAAAACAACCAAAAAGAGTGTGGTGGCAGAATTAGCAACAGAGTTGGGGGTTCCTTTTTTAGAGAATGAATTATTCTTTGATGAGGTCTACACCACTAACCACATTGTAAAACAAACGAATCAGCTCATTAAAAAAACAGAAGTAGATGATTCCATCATAGCCATTGGCCATGTTGGAATTGTAGGGGAAAAGACAGCAAGTGTCCTAAAACAGTATATCCCTAAACTGCAAGAAAAAGCGGAAATTGTGACATTGTCAAATATACTAATTGATAAAGAGATCTTACTGCATTAAAAGGATTCAAAGAACAAAGAGCAGCCTCCAATTTAGGGGCTGCTCTCTTCTTTATTTTTGCACATCAATTTGATCGACATGTGTGACTCTGAATTCTTTTTCTCCTAGTTTCTTCACTAATTTGTTTACCTTTTCTTGCGGCAATTCAGCTGGTAAATTGACAATTATCCTACGCAAATATTTTTCACCATTATCAAGTGTGAGCATTCCGTCAATATTAACGTCCTTTAACATGGAAACAAGGTCCTTGATTGCCCCCTTATGTTCAATCGTAGCGATAGTAAGGGTGTAGCCACCTGTTTTCATACCAAATGAATCAGCTAGTACATCCATGACGTTCGCATGCGTCAGTATCCCGAGAAACTCATTTTCCTCATTTAGCACTGCGATAAAAGGCAGTCGTTTAATTGTGAAAAATGCTTTAAAGAATGAATCTTCTTCAAAAATAAACGCATCTTGGTTTTTAATCAGTACTTCTACGGAATCATCGGGGCTCCCTTTTTGTTCGTATAGATAATCCAATAAGTGAACTTTGTAGACTAAGCCTAAGAATGTATTCCCATCATTAGAAAGAATAGGTATACATCTGTAGCCTGTATCCTTTATTTTTTCATAAGCTTGTTTAATGGTGTAAGTTGGTTCACAGAACTCTACATCATGCTTTGGCACAAAATTGTAACGCACCTTCATATCTCTCACTCCTTAGGCAAATTCTCTCTAGAATATGTATGTTATAAAACTATTATAACAGTAGCACATACGTCTTCTAAGGTAAAGAAAATTCATAATATTAACGCAACTTATTTACAATTGATTAGATTATTTAGCTGCATTAGCTGCAACTTGTACAGCATCCCATACGGTAGCATATGGAGGAGCATAACTCAAATCCAACATGCCAATTTGCTTGGTGGTCAAACCGCATGTAATGGCTGTCGCATAAACATCAAGTCTCTTAGCGATGGATTCATCCTTACCAATAAGTTGTGCTCCCAAAAGCTTTAGTGATTCTTTTTCATATACCAGCTTGATATGAATGTTTTCTGCACCAGGATAATAAGAGGCATGGTTATTTGTTTTAATTACGATTTTTTCAACATCTAAGCTTTCCTGTTTTGCTTGTTTTTCAGTAATTCCGGTCATAGCTGCCGTCCATTCTAGAATTTTTACCACATTTGTTCCTAGAATTCCATCAAATGTGGAAGGGATGCCTGCAAGATTGTCGGCGGCCACCCTTCCATGTTTATTGGCCGTCGTACCGAGTGCTATGTTTACTGGTTTATCTAATAAAAGGTGATTGCTTGTTGCACAATCTCCTGCAGCATAGATAGACTTGCTGCTTGTTTCCTGGTGGGAATTTACAATGATCGCGCCGTTTTCAAGCATTTCTAAGCCCAGTTCTTTAACAAATTCCGTGTTTGGTTTTATTCCTATATTTACAATAACCGCATCGACTTCGTATGAATTCTTGTCTGTCACGATGCTTGTAACTTTCCCCTCTGACATTTTTAGTTCCTTTACTTCTTCTCCTGTTCGGATTCCAACTCTATCTTGGAGGGATTCAGAAATAATTTTTGCCATTTCCTCATCGTAATTTGGTAGAATCTGATTTTGAAGCTCTATGACAAACACCTCTTTGCCAAGCTCTACCATGGTTTCGACAAGCTCCATGCCGATATAGCCTCCACCAATGATACCGACTTTCTTAATACTTTCATCTTGATAAAACCTACGCATTTTAATTCCATCATTCAGTGTCTTTAATGTATGAACATTGCTTGCTTCTTTTGGAATAAAAGGCGGAACGATTGGTTTGGCACCTGTTGAAATCAATAGTTTATCATAGTGGACGTAGGTTTCCTCTCCGGATTCAAGGTTTTTTACCTTCACCCTTTTGTTTGAGGAATCTACTTTTGTTACTTCATGATGGATATGAACCTGTATATCTCGTTCTTCAAATTCTTCTACCGTTCTTGCCAGCAGATCTTCATGAGATTCTGTCACACCAGATATGTAATATGGCAATCCACACGCCCCGTAGGAAACATATTCATCTTTTTCAAATACACTAATTTTTACTTTTTTATCTAATCTTCTAAGCTTAGAGGCAGCACTCATTCCCCCCGCAATGCCACCAATTATCACCACATGCTCCATTTAGTCTTCCTCCTAAATCTATCTCTGTTTTCATACCATTATATTCCCTCATGGCAGATAAAGTAGTCATATAACATAAAGAAAAAAATTTAGTTGGTTGGGTATTCACCGCTGTTCCTTTCCGCAAATGGCTTCGCTTTCCTAGGGGCTGACGTGAGCCTCCTCGGCTTCGCCTGCGGGGTCTCCACCTACCGCTATTTCCTTCAGGACAAGGAAGGCTTCGGCAGCGCTTCTTCGCACGAAGAAAATGCGTAGCATTTTCGAGGAGTCTTCGCCATTTGCTCCAATCCACAGCTAAAAATTACGAAATCGGAACGTTAATGCTTTTTCAGTTAACTCGGTTAGATGCATTTTCATAGTCCCTCGTGAATGAAGCCATCTAGTTGATTGAAGTGGAAGGCGCGTAGACGCCCGCGGGAGGAAGGGACAGGTGATACCCAGGAAGGCGAAGCCTGAGGAGGCTCACGGACCGCCCGCAGGCAAGCGAAGCGCCTGGAACGGAAATCAACCGGATTTTCAATTTCTTAGATTAATGAAAAACAAATGACCCTGCCAAGGCAAGGTCATCTGTTTTATATTAGTTATTTACTTCCT
>NZ_JAAXCU010000036.1 GCF_012911845.1 Bacillus sp. RO2
TGTTGTGTTGATGCTTGTTATTAACAGTTGTATTTACAATTTCTACGTAGACCATTAGGGTGTTCTGTTTTTTTATGCTTCTTCTTCGACAACCCTTCTGTACTGATGGGGGTTTACGCTTTTTGGAAGCCTCTTATTTACGAGTTCTTGTTCTTAATATAGAGTTTAGTCCTTATAGAACGCTTATATGAGACAGTTTTTCCTATTAAGAGGGAGTTTCGGGCGTATAGAACGCTTCTATTAGACAATTCCTCCTCTTCAGATGGAGTTTCGGGCGTATAGAACGCTTCTATTAGTCAGTTCCTCCGCTTCAGACGGAGTTTCGGGCGTATAGAACGCTTCTATTAGACAATTCCTCCTCTTCAGATGGAGTTTCGGGCTTATATAGCCTGCCTATCCCATACATTTTCATAAAAAAACCATCACCCCTTCGTTCGAGATGATGGTCTTCACAAATTTAGTAGACTCTTCTTGTTTGCTCATATTCACAAATCTCTTCCATGTACATTTCGGTCAGGCCGATATCGTCCAGTCCTTTTAAAAGCATCTGCTTCCGATATTCATATGCTTCAAAGTGATACTTCACATCATCTCCAACACAAACCTCCTGGAACTCAAGATCCACCTCCAGTTCGAGAGTCTGATTAGAAGCTTTCTCAAAAAGTTGCTCCACCTCTTCTTCTTTTAACACAACCGGTAAGATTCCATTTTTAAAGCAGTTGTTATAAAAGATATCTGCAAATGATGGTGCGATGACCACCTTGATTCCATAATCTTTCAAAGCCCATGGTGCGTGTTCACGAGAAGATCCACAGCCAAAATTCTTTCGTGCCAGAAGAATAGAAGCACCTTTGAATTTAGGGTCATTCATGATAAAAGAATCATTCTTTTCTCCATTTTCTTCAAAGCGCCAATCATAAAAGAGAAATTGACCAAATCCTGTTCGTTCTATTCTCTTCAAAAATTGCTTTGGAATAATTTGATCAGTATCGACGTTGGCTTTATCCAAGGGGATAACTTTTCCGATATGATTGATGAGTGCTTCCATTAGACCACCTCCTCTTTTTCATATCGCCATTCATTCACATTAACAAATCGGCCGCTAATCGCAGCTGCTGCGGCCATCGCAGGACTAACCAAGTGCGTTCGTGCACCTCTTCCTTGTCTGCCTTCAAAATTGCGGTTAGAGGTAGAAGCACATCTTTTCCCTGGAGGGACAACATCTGGGTTCATACTGAGGCACATACTGCAGCCGGCTTCTCTCCATTCAAATCCCGCCTCTAAAAACACCTCGTGAAGCCCTTCTTCTTCAGCCTGTTTTTTCACCTGTTTGGAACCGGGAACGACAAGCGCCGTAACATGGGAAGAGACCATTCTGCCTTTTACCACTTCAGCAGCTTTCCTTAAATCTTCAATGCGTGAATTGGTACAGGATCCGATGAACACATAATCAATGGCAATATCAGAGATCTTCATACCAGGGGTCAACCCCATATAGTCAATTGCTTGTGCGACTGATTTTCTTTCCCCTTCATTTTCAATAGTAGCAGGATTCGGCACCCTACCACTGATACTTGTGCCCATTGAGGGATTCGTCCCCCATGTTACCTGTGGTTCTAAATTTGTAATGTCAAATTGGATTTCTTTATCATAAACCGCACCCTCATCTGAGCGTAATGCGTACCATTCCACTTCCGCCTTGTCGCGTTCCTCCCCGACAGGAGCATATTTTCTTCCTTTTAAATAGGAGAAAGTCGTTTCATCTGGTGCAACAAGTCCTGCGCGAGCCCCGGCTTCAATGGCCATATTACAGATGGTCATGCGTTCCTCCATGGACATCTCTTCCATTACCTTACCGGTAAATTCAAGTACATACCCTGTGCCAAAATCTGTACCGTATTTTGCAATCACAGCCAAGATAAGATCTTTAGCAGAGACTCCCAGTGGCCTGAGACCAGTAAAATCAACCTTTAATGTCTTAGGTTTTGACTGCCATAAGCATTGGGTGGCAAGAACATGCTCGACTTCACTTGTACCTATTCCAAATGCCAAGGCACCAAAAGCTCCATGTGTGGAGGTATGGCTATCGCCGCAAACGATGGTTTTGCCTGGTAAAGTCAAACCCAGCTCAGGTCCGATTACATGGACAATTCCTTGTTCTGTGCTGTGAAGATCTGCAAGTCTAATTCCAAACTCTTTGCAGTTTGCTTCCAGTGTGGTCATTTGTTTGGAGGCGATTTCGTCTGTCACATGGAACGGGTTGATGGTTGGGACGTTATGGTCCATGGTTGCAAATGTTAGGTCTGGTTGTCTTACTTTTCTTCCTGATAGACGGAGTCCCTCAAATGCTTGAGGAGAGGTGACTTCGTGCACTAAGTGGAGGTCGATGTATAACAGGCTTGGTTTGTTCTCTTCCTTTACTACTGTATGACGATCCCAGATTTTCTCGAATAGTGTTCTTGGCTGCATGTCACTCACCTTCCTTGTTTTATATGTGTATTAATTTGTTACAAAAAGTTTGGTTTTCTTTGAAACTCCTTTCGATTTCCGTTCCAGGTGTTCGCTTTCCGCGGGACGGTGCTTGAGCCTCCTCACTTCGTTGCGGGGTCTCAACCAACCGTTACTCCCCCGCTGGAGTCTCACACCTTGCACTTCAATCTACAGGTAAATACTACTTACTTTGGAACTTGCTAACTCTTTATTGGCGCTCTCAGATAACTCCTGACTGCTTCTCCCATTTGGGTTGTTCCTAGGACGCGTTCCCATTCTGTGCCGATGTCATGGGTGCGGTAGCCTTCTTCAAGTGCAAGGTCTACTGCTTTTTCGACAGAGGCTGCTTCTTCCTCTAATCCGAGGGAATGCCTGAGTAGCATGGCGGCTGAAAGGATGGTAGCCAACGGATTGGCAATATTTTTGCCGGCAATATCAGGTGCAGAACCGTGAATTGGTTCGTAAAGGCCTGGACCATCTACCCCGAGACTTGCAGAAGGCAACATGCCAAGGGAGCCCGTCAACATGGAGGCTTCATCGCTTAATATGTCTCCAAACATGTTTTCTGTCACGATTACATCAAAATGTCGAGGATTTCTGACCAATTGCATGGCCGCATTGTCTACTAACATGTGGTCTAATTGAACATCTGGGTACTCTTTTGCAATCCGATTAGCCGTTTCCCTCCACAGCCTGCTGCTCTCCAACACATTTGCTTTATCAACAGATGTAAGTATTTTCTTTCTTCCTTGCGCGACTTCAAATCCTTTTCGAATGATGCGTTCGATTTCTTTTTCCGTATAGTAAAGGGTATCGATTACTTCTAGTCCATCCTTCCCTTGTCGTCTTTCACGGGGAGACCCAAAATATATGCCTCCTGTCAGTTCCCTGACTATTAAGATATCTGTATCTAAAACCACTTCTCTTTTTAAGGGAGATGCATGGATTAGAGATTCAAAAAGTGTGACAGGGCGGAGATTAGCATAAAGTTTTAACTGCTTGCGAATTCCGAGCAATCCAGCTTCCGGCCTTCTATCCGGTGTTTCTTGATCCCATTTTGGTCCACCTACGGCTCCTAATAGGACTGCGCGGCTGTTTTTACATATGTCTACCGTTTCTTGTGGAAGGGGAGTTCCTGTCTCATCGACAGCAACTCCCCCGATTTTGCCATAATTAAATGAAAAAGTATGTTGAAAATTCTTGGCTACCTGCTCTAATACAAGGATCGCTTCCCTTACGACTTCCGGGCCGATTCCGTCACCAGGCAGGACACTGATGGTAAACTGACTCATCCTACCTCCACCCCTTTTGCTGAGTATCTTGCAAACTTTTCTTTTATAGATAAGCGATTGACTGCATCCAAATAGGCTTTTGCGGAAGCCTCCAGCACATCATGCTCAATTCCTCTTCCGCTTGATACTTCACCTTCACAGTTTATTTTCACATACACCTCTGCAAGTGCGTCACTACCATTTGTGGTAGATTGGATGCGATAGTCAAGTAAGGATATTTCCTTTTGCAGAATTCTACAGATTGTATTATAGACAGATTCGACGCTTCCTTTGCCTGTAGCAGATTCTTGAAGCACCTCTCCGTCTTCAGTTTTGATGGCAATAGTGGTCGTTGGAATAATATTGGAGCCGTAAGAGATTTGTAAAGTTTCCATCCGGTAATGCGGGAATAGTCCCTTTACAGACGAATCCATCATCAGGGCAAAAATATCGTCCTCCGTTACTTCTTTCTTTTTCACCGTAAGATCCTTGAATGCTTTAAACAGCTTTTTCCCTTCTTCCTCGTTTAAGAATAATCCGAGTTCCTCGCATCGTTGCTTAAAGGCATGACTGCCGGAGTGCTTTCCAAGGACCATTTTATTTGAGTGCAACCCGACCATCTCGGGATTGATTACTTCATAGGTACTCTTGTTTTTCAGTACCCCATCCTGGTGAATTCCTGATTCATGGGCAAAGGCGTTAGCTCCTACGACCGCTTTATTTTGTGGAACAATCATACCGGTCAGTTTGCTGACAAGATTACTTGTTCTGACCGTTTGTTTTAAATCAATATTTGTTTCCACCTCGTACACGTCTTTCCTTATTTGAAGGGCAACGATGATTTCTTCTAAGGAAGCATTTCCTGCACGTTCCCCGATTCCATTGATGGTTCCTTCAATCTGATCGACACCGCTTTGGATGGCTGCGAGTGAATTGGAAACAGCCATTCCAAGGTCGTCGTGGCAATGGGCAGAGAGTTTTACTTTATGGATATTCGGTACATGTTCGCGAATATATGTGATTAGTTGAGCATATTCCAGTGGAGTCGTGTACCCTACCGTGTCAGGAAGATTGATGACATTTGCCCCGGCATCAATAACCTTTTCAATAATATGAGCCAAGAACGGCCATTCGCTTCTTGTTGCATCTTCGGCAGACCATTGAACATGATCGAAAAAACGTTTTGCGTATTCGACTGCCTGAACGGCTGCTTCCACCACTTCTTTCGGCTTTTTCTTTAATTTGTATTCCATATGGATGGGAGAGGTTGCTAAAAACACATGGATCCCGTTGATTTTAGCATCTTTTACCGCTTCATAGACTGCATCAATATCTGATATTACTGAACGGGCCAGACCAACCACTCTTGACTTTTTAATGGTCCTGGCAATTTGCTGGACTGCTTGAAAATCCCCGTAGGAGGAAGCAGGAAATCCTGCCTCCATGACATCTACTCCGTATTTTTCTAACTGAATGGCAATCTCCAGTTTCTCGTGGGGATGAAGGTTTACTCCTGCTGACTGTTCACCGTCTCGTAATGTGGTATCAAATATGTCAACCTTTCGCACTGCCAACGACTCCTTTCTTCTTCGATTGGATGAATGGCATTTTCGCGCGGAGCTCCCTTCCTACCACTTCGATTGGGTGTTGTTTTTCTTGTTCATTAATAGAATGGAACATTGGGCGGTTTGCCTGGTTTTCAAGTACCCATCCTTTGGCGAATTGTCCAGATTGGATTTCCGAAAGGATTTTTCTCATTTCATCCTTTGTTCCGTCATTAACTACTCGTGGTCCAGCGGTAAAATCACCCCACTGTGCAGTGTCTGAAATAGAGTAGCGCATTCCCTCTAATCCATTTTCATATAAAAGATCAACGATTAATTTTAGTTCATGCAAACATTCAAAGTAGGCGACTTCTGGCTGGTACCCTGCTTCCACTAACGTTTCAAAGCCAGCTTTTACAAGGGCTGTGGTCCCTCCGCAAAGTACTGCTTGTTCCCCAAATAAATCTGTTTCTGTTTCTTCCTTGAAAGTTGTTTCCATAACGGCAGCTCTTCCCGCACCTACTGCTTTGCTGTAAGCCAATGCTACCTCTTTTGCTTCCCCTGAAGCGTTTTGATGGACTGCAAAGAGTGCAGGTACACCGCCGCCTTCTTCATAAACGCGTCTCACTAAGTGGCCAGGCCCTTTTGGTGCGACTAAGAATACATCCACGTCTTTTGGAGGAACCACCTGATGAAAATGGACATTGAAGCCATGGGCAAATGCCAATGCTTTTCCTGCTGTTAGATGTGGTTCAATTTCCTGTTTGTAAACTTCCGGTTGCCTCTCGTCAGGAAGTAATACCATTACCACATCTGCCTGGGCGACTGCTTCTCCCACGGAGTATACTTGGAATCCGTCTTCTTTTGCTTTATCCCAAGAGCCACCGGTTCGAACTCCTACTACTACTTCTACGCCGCTCTCACGTAGATTTTGTGCGTGTGCATGGCCTTGGGATCCGTAGCCTACTACTGCTACCTTTTTTCCGTTAAGTGCTGCTTGGGAGATGTCGTCGTTATAATACATGTTTGCTGCCATTTGAAATTCCTCCTTGGGAAAATATAAGTATTTGAACGAACTCCAGATGACTTTCGTTCCAGACGTTCGCTTTCCGGGGGACGGTGCTTGAGCCTCCTCACAACGCTTCAGGGGTCTCAACCTACCGTTATCTCCCCAGGAGTCTTACACCTTGCACTCCAGTCAACGGGTAAAACTGCATTATTAATAAGAATATTCGGTTAATTTGTTAGAGCGATTTGCTCGGAAATGTCGGTGATTTGGATGACGTCGATTTGTTTGTCAAGTTGGAGCTTTATTTTTTCCACTTCTTGTTCTTCCACCACGTTAACAACGATGGTCATAAGGGAAATGGAAGACTCATTGACAGGTGCTACTGCCAGGCTTTCAATGTTTAATCCCTTTCGCAAGAACAGATTGGTCAATCGGTTCAATACTCCAAGCTGGTTGTTTACTAGGAGCGACAATGTACGCTTCATGGCTTCACACCTTCCATTTGTTGAATTCCTTTTCCAGGGGCAATCATCGGATACACATTTTCCGTTGGAGTCACCCGGCAATCTAATAGATAGGGCTCATCTGTAGCAAGTGCTTTAGTGAATGCAGCTTTGAATTCTTCTTCATTTTGGACTACTACCGCCTTGATTCCAAAAGCATCGGACAGTTTTACGTAATCCGGTTGGTTCGGGAGCAAGGATTCTGAGTATCTTTCTTTGTAAAAGAGTTGCTGCCATTGTCGTACCATTCCCATAGATTGATTGTTTACGAGCACTACTTTTACCGGAAGTTTGTATTCTTTTAGGACAGCCAGCTCCTGTAGTGTCATTTGGAACCCAGCATCCCCAAGGACTGCTACAACTGTAGAGGGCCGTTCCGCCACCTGCGCACCAATGGCTGCCGGTAATCCAAAACCCATGGTTCCGAGTCCCCCTGAAGTTACCCAGCGATCAGGCTTTTGAAAACCATGATATTGCGCTGCCCACATTTGATGTTGCCCTACGTCTGTTGTGACAATCGCTTCTCCTTTTGTAAGTTCATGAACAAGTTCTACAAGCTTCTGAGGCTTAAATGTTTCTCCATCTTCTATATACCATAGTGGATATTCTTCTTTAGATTGCAAGAGTTGCTCCAGCCAACTACTTGTATCCGCCGTTTCTGGTAATTCCTTTAATAGTAATTGAAGTGACTTTGCGGCATCCCCGATAACAGGATAATCAGTCGGAACATTTTTGCCGATTTCAGAAGGATCAATATCAAAATGAACCACCTTCGCAAATTTGGCAAACTCTTGCAAGTTTCCTGTTAGTCTGTCATCAAACCTTGCTCCGATATTAATAATTAAATCCGCTTCATATAAGGCCATATTGGCTGTATATGTTCCGTGCATGCCCGCCATTCCAAGAAAGAGAGGGTGGTCTGCCGGAAAACTGCCAAGTCCAAGTAATGTATTGGCTACTGGGATTGTCGTTTTAGCAACCAGTTCCTTCAATTCACTCGTTGCTTTACTGTGGAGAACGCCTGCGCCAGCTAAAATGACGGGCTTTTCCGCTTTCTTCAAGGCCTGTGCTACTTTTTTCACTGCCTGCTGGTCCGGCTCAGTTTGTAGCTTATAACCCGGAAGGTGCACTTCTTTTGAATAGTCGTAAATACCTGACGTGGCAGTGATGTCTTTGGGAATATCAACCAATACCGGCCCTGGTCTCCCAGTGGATGCAATATGGAACGCTTCTTTAAAAATTCTTGGGAGATCCTTGACATCTTGGACCTGAAAATTATGTTTGGTAATTGGCATCGAAATTCCTAAAATCGGTGCTTCTTGAAAGGCGTCTGACCCAAGGACCTGCGAATTAACCTGACCCGTAATTACGACTAATGGCAGGGAATCAATCATGGCATCCGCAAGACCAGTGACGATGTTGGTGGCACCGGGACCGGAAGTGGCAATGACCACTCCAGGTTTCCCAGTTACCCTTGCATACCCTTCTGCAGCATGGATCGCACCTTGTTCATGTCGGGTTAAAAGATGAGGAATTCCGCCATCATATAGTGCGTCGTAAATGTTTAATACAGCGCCACCTGGATACCCGAATATTACTTCCACTTTCTCTTCTTTTAACGCTTCAACAATCATCCGTGAACCTGTCAGCAGTTTTTGCGCCACCTTTGTTCCGCTCTTTTCAACTGTACTCATTCGTTCTCCACCTCCTTGTGTTCGATGCTATACTTTTAGAATTCCTCCAGTATTAGCTGACGTTACAAGTGCTGCATATCTTGCAAGGTAACCGCTTTTCACTTTTGATTCTGGTGGTTGCCAGTTCTTTTTTCTCGCTTCTAATTCTTCCGTCTCAACCAATAAATGTATGGTTCGTTTTGGTAAGTCTATTTGAATGATATCTCCATTTTCCACAAAAGCGATTGGACCGCCTTCTGCTGCTTCAGGGGAGATATGTCCAATAGAGATACCCCTTGATGCACCAGAGAATCTGCCATCTGTGATGAGTGCCACTTTAGTGGATAGCCCTCTCCCAGCAATAGAGGAAGTTGGTGCAAGCATCTCAGGCATTCCAGGTCCGCCTTTTGGCCCTTCATATCTGATGACTACTACATGTCCTTCTCGGACTTGACCACTGTTAATACCTTCCTGGGCCTCATCTTGTGATTCAAAAATGATGGCTTCTCCTGTAAATGTTTTGATAGATGGATCTACTGCTCCAACCTTTATGACGCTACCATTTGGTGCAAGGTTTCCAAATAGAATACTCAACCCTCCGACAGGACTATATGGATTATCTTTTTTCCTGATGACCTGGTCATTTACGATCTGTGCATGATCTACCACTTCTTGAATAGATTGACCGGAAATGGTGAGACGATCAGGATGGATGGCACCTTCAATTTGGCAAAGTTCCTTTATGATGGCACTTACTCCACCTGCTTCATGGACATCCTGCATAGAATAGTCTGATGCCGGACTTACTTTGCATAGATATGGGATCCTTTCTGCGATTTTATTAATGTCTTCTAATTTGTACTCAATTCCAGCTTCATGTGCGATGGCAAGTGTATGTAGAACGGTATTGGTAGATCCGCCCATTGCCATGTCGAGTGCAAAAGCATCGTCGATTGCTTCTTTAGTGATGATATCTCTTGGTCTTACATCTTCTTCGATTTGTCTCATAAGATGTTTTGCAGCATCTTTAATCAGTTGGTGGCGCTCATTGGAGGTTGCCACCATGGTACCGTTCCCAGGGAGTGCCACTCCTAGCATTTCCATCAAGGTATTCATGGAGTTAGCCGTGAACATCCCCGAGCAGGAGCCGCATGTTGGACAAGCACTTGACTCAATTTCCAGCAGTTCTTCTCGGGACATCTTTCCTGAAAGGACACTTCCTACTCCTTCAAAAACGGATACAAGCGATAATGGCCTACCGTCTTTTGTTCTTCCGGCTTCCATTGGGCCTCCGGAAACGAATACTGCTGGGACATTGGTTCTAGCCGCTGCCATTAGCATTCCTGGTGTGATCTTGTCACAGTTCGGAATGTAAAACACGCCGTCAAACCAGTGAGCGTTAATGACAGTTTCTGCTGAGTCTGCAATCAGCTCCCGACTTGGTAGGGAATAACGCATTCCAATATGTCCCATGGCAATTCCGTCATCCACTCCGATTGTATTGAACTCGAAAGGAACCCCACCAGCTTCCCTGATTGCTTCCTTTACCACTTCTGCAAATTTATTTAAATGCATATGCCCTGGGATAATATCGACATAAGAGTTACAGACACCGATGAATGGCTTATCCATATCCTCCGGCTTTACCCCTGTTGCATGCAACAAACTTCTATGTGGTGCTCTGTCAATTCCTCTCTTGATCGTATTACTTCTCATCGATTGCTTCACTCCTTTAGAAGGGACCCTGACAATTTACTTGTGATGACATGGCCCCTTTTTAATGCTTTAACGTAGTGAGGGTCAGACCCCTCTTCAGCGCTTTAACGTAGCGAGGGTCAGACCCCTCTTCAACGCTTTAATGTAGCGAGGGGCAGACCCCTCTTCAACGCTTTAATGATTCAACGCTTCACCCAGCAGCACTCCACCGTTGATTTCCCAGCCTACTTGAGTTTCTTCTGGGTAGACTTTGTGGCCGTCTTCTACGACTAGCTGGCGGAAGCGGTTTAGGATTTTGTGGGTTTCTTTGCCTGGTTTTCCGTCTGCGATTTTCCTAGCATCAAGACTGATAACTGGGATTACTTCTGCTGCAGTTCCAGTCAAGAACACTTCGTCAGCTACATACACATCATGCCTTGTAAACGGTTCTTCTCGTACGTCATATCCCATTTCATTCGCGAGATCGATGATGGCATTTCGCGTGATACCTTCCAGTGCTCCAACATAACTTGGCGGCGTTAGTAGTTTATTGCCCTTTAGGATAAAGATGTTCTGTCCTGATCCTTCTGCAACATACCCTTCTGTGTTAAGCGTTAGGGCTTCATTGGCACCAGCCATATTTGCCTCCGCTTTTACCATGATGTTATTTAAGTAGTTAAGTGATTTTACTTTCGGACTTAAGATATCCGGACGGTTTCTTCTAGTAGGAACGGTTACCATCGTAATGCCTACGTCATAGAGTTCTTTAGGGAATAATGCCAGTTGCTCAGCAATGACAATTAGGTTTGGAGTTTTGCATTTTGTGGGATCTAAACCGAGATCGCCGACTCCTCTTGATAGGACCAGTCGAATATAGGCCGTATCATGCAATTTGTTCTTTCTGAGAGTCTCAACGATAATATCCTCAAGTTCAGACATGGTATAGGGGACGTCCAATAATACAGACCTTGCAGAATCATATAATCTTTCAAGATGTTCGCGAAGACGGAATACATTTCCGTTGTACATTCGGATTCCTTCAAAAACGCCATCGCCATATAGGAATCCGTGATCATATACAGATACAACTGCCTTCTCTTTTTCTACTAGCTGCCCATTCATATAGATGTATCTACACATAACTAATCTCCTCTTTCTATTTTTTATTGTTTGAATATTCTGACATATAACAGTTTAAAAGTTGCCCCTTGGTCAGGCTGAATAAACGTCAAGCGTTTATCAGAACCTATCCGTAGAGGCTTTTTTCCTCGCGGTGTACACCATCTGTCAAGATCGTGCTGGTATCGCTTGGACCAGTCATGATTGGAAAATTGGGCTGATATTGCAAAGATTTTCTTTCTTGCACTACCACTTTACTTTCCTGAAATCACCGGAACCCTAGACACCCTTCTGATAAGGGAAATGTTATTTCTTTTATCAATGTTTCTTTGAGTTGATGTTATTTTAATACCGTCGATACAGGCCGTCAACACCTAATTTCAGATAATTCAAATTTTACAGACAATATAAAAACGCTTTCATTTTTGTCCTATAAACAAAGAAAACGCTTACAAATGTTTGTTAAATTTTTTTACATACCCTTCTTTTTTCTCTCAAAACATAAAAAAAGAACGAGTTACCCCGCTCTTTTCTAAGACAATCTAACATTATATCAATAAATTAAATAACTGTTTGTCTTTATTAATTTCGATATAGGTAAATCCTTTCTTTTCCATACGTTCAATAATAGCAAAATAATCGTCAGGCTTGCGCAGTTCGACGCCGACCAACACCGGGCCCTTGTCTCGGTTATTTTTCTTGGTGTACTCAAATCGTGTGATATCGTCTGTTTCTCCCAAAACATCCTCCATAAATTCACGCAATGCACCTGCACGTTGAGGGAAGTTGACAATGAAATAGTGCTTAAGCCCTTCATAGATCAAGGACCTTTCTTTCATTTCTTGCATCCGGTCTAAATCATTGTTTCCTCCGCTCACAATACAGACTATCGTCTTACCGGCGATCTCATCCTTATAAAAATCTAGTGCAGCAATAGACAAAGCTCCTGCCGGCTCGGCAATAATGGCATTCTCGTTATACAAATTTAAAATGGTGGTACAGACCTTCCCTTCTGGTACCAATACCACATCATCTACGAGGTCTTTGGTCATTTCAAACGGCAGCTCTCCTACCTGCTTCACAGCGGCTCCATCTACAAAGCTATCAATCTCATTTAGTCGCACTACTTCATTTTGCGCTAATGATTGCTTCATACCTGGAGCACCGAATGGTTCCACACCAATTAATTTTGTATGGGGACGCTTTTCTTTCAGATAGGACCCGACACCCGAGATTAGCCCTCCTCCTCCTATACTCATAAACACATGAGAACACTCTTCCTGCAGTTGCTCAGAAATTTCCAAGCCTACTGTTGCCTGTCCTGTAATGGTTAACCTGTCGTCAAATGGGTGGATAAATTTCATCTCTTCCATTTCACAAACTTTCATCGCCTGCTGATAGGAATCGTCGTATGTGTCGCCTGTAAGAACTACATCTGTAAACTCGCCACCAAAAAACTCTACTCGTGACACTTTTTGGCGCGGTGTTGTCGTCGGCATAAAGATCTTCCCTTTTATTCCAAGCTTTTTGCACGCATAGGCAACTCCTTGTGCATGGTTGCCTGCACTCGCACACACCACCCCTTTTGATCGTTGTTCCTCTGTTAGACTATGAACCGAATAGTATGCTCCTCTAATTTTAAAGGACCTTACCACTTGTTGGTCTTCCCGTTTAAGGTACACCTTACAGTTATATCTTTCTGATAGAATGGTATCGAGCTGAAGCGGGGTTCTGACAACCACATCCTTCAGTACCTCATAAGCATGCTCCACTTCTTCAGTTGTTACTCTTGTCTGTAATGCTTTTGCCAATCTTACCGCTCCTTTCTTTAATCGAAAAATGAATATTGTGAATTATTGTACAACATATTGTTTTAAAAAGTCACGATGAAATTTTCACTAATACATATAAAAAAGCATTCGACATCTTTAACTCGTTGTCGGATGCTCTGCTAACACTTTATCAAATTTCTCTTGCCGTTCCGATTTTTTCATTCTTGGACAGGTATAACATAAATGCCCTCCTTCTGTTTGATAAGCAAGACAACAAGAAGGTTTTATAGGCATCGGATCATTTAAATTCCAAGGATTATCAATAAATATTAACTTTTTTGCATAGGGATGTTTTGTGGTATTCATTCCCATGCAAGATGAAGGATTTCCATTCTTAAACTTTCCCACGTTTTTTTCATATTGCAACTTATATCTTTCAGGAAGACTAGAATGCTTCATCCGGTCTGAAATCCAATAAAGACTATGAGTAGCCTGGTACCACATATGTAAAAGATGGTTGCTATCTGACCTAGAGTGCATTTGCTTATATACGGGATTCATTATATCTTTATAAAATTCTTCCACCCACTCTATGTCCCCTTTTTCAACTATATCCTTCGAATGAATGACAAATGAAATCAGCATCGTTCCTCGTTGATTTTTATATAGTTGCAGTTTAATATTTTCTGTAGTGATCTTCCATCCATCCGAAGATAAAAAATGCATAGACCCACATAAATATCCAAACCAGCCTGCAAGGTACATGACAGTAACATCTTTGGTCGTTGCCTTGATTTCCTCTCCATAGATATCCATTAATTTTTGTAGAATATCAGAATATACTAATTCCCTTATCCGACATTCCCAGACAGCATCCACTTTCTCTTGGTTCGTCATATAAAAGAAATTCTCCATCTGCTCCCATGTCCATCCTTGTGCTTGAAGCTCCATCTGCTCCCTCCTTTTATAAAAAGAAGGCTGACAGCATATGTCAACCTTCCCTATTCTTCCTTACATTTCTTCCATATACTTCACGATATCTTCTAATAGAAGATTTGCAGCTTTAATTCCACCAGATAGGTTCCAAATGATTTCATCTACTTTGTAGGCAGAATCCGTTTTTGCAACATTTAGCTTTTCATAAAGAGGATGCTGCATCCAAGCTTCTTGCATTTTTGTTCCGCCTTTTTCCTCATCATAGTCGGCATTGAAATAGAACATTATGTCTCCATCCATGCTGCTCATCTGTTCTTCTGTAATGACTTCCATGAAATCATCTTTATCTTGTGCTTCTGGACGTGCAAATCCTAAGTCAGAAAGAATCGTTCCAGCAAATGTATCTTTTTGATAGATACGAACTGTCGTCGGTAAGAAACGGACAACGGATATTTCCATATCCAATTTATCTGCAAGCTTCCCTTTCACTTCTTCTACATGCTTATCGTAATTTGCCATCGCTTCTTTGCCTTCAGCCTCTTTGTTCAATGCTTTTGCATATAGTTCAAAGTTTTGCTTCCAATCACCTGCTAAATCTTCTGAGAATACAGTTGGTGCTATCGCTTCTAATTGTTCATAAATTTCTTCATGACGGATCTTGTTTCCAATAATCAAGTCAGGTTGAAGACTTGCAATCGTTTCAAGGTTTGGTGCTGTTTCTTCCCCCAGCTCCGTTACCTCTTCCATTTCGTCTTTGATATGAGCGTACCATTCCGTCCCTACACCAGGACTAGCAGCACCGATAGGAGTTACACCAAGTTCCAATACAGCTTCTGTTCCTTCGTTTGTAAGTACAACCACTTTTTGCGGCGTATCTTCAATAGTTGTTTCCCCCATTGCATGTTGAACCGTGTATTCTGTCAGCTCTTCCGTTTTTACTGCTTCATCGCCCTTAGAACTGTTCACTGTATCGCTTCCTGTATTGTTTGCCCCGCATCCAGCTAAAATTAATGCCAATATACTGAATGCAAGCAGTAATTGAATAAACCCTTTATTCTTTCTCATTTCTATCTCCCTTTCTTTTGACTGTGATTCAGTCTATGTAATTGATAATGATTTTCATTATTATTATAGGTCGCATAGAATAGGAAATCTATGCACTTTTTGAACATTTTGCATGGACTTTTTGACACACGATTATTTTCAGGCACCGTTTCGGACAAAGGCTGTAGTGGTTTGTTACAATATGCCTTATGAAATAATGGAACATTTAAGCATATGAAAAGAGGGATAGAAGTTGTTGAACAGTGGGTTAGTGCTTGAAGGCGGAGGTATGCGCGGAGTATATACTGCCGGAATTTTAGAATATTTTATGGAAAAGGACTTATACTTTCCATATGTGATTGGCGTTTCTGCCGGAGCTTGTATGGCAGCTTCCTATCTATCCAGACAGCCAGGTAGAAACAAAAAGGTAAATATCGACTTCGTTGGAGACCCTAGATATCTTTCCTATCGAAACTATTGGAAAAAACGACAGATGTTTGACATGGACTTTTTATTTGATGAAATCCCAAATAAACTTGTTCCTTATGACTATGAGACATTCTTGAACAGAACAGAGCGGTTTGTGGTTGTGACGACGGATTGTCTGACTGGTGAGCCCATCTATTACAACATGGATCAACATGGAGAAGATATGCTCCAACTGATACGTGCATCAAGCTCTCTTCCCTTTGTTGCACCAAGTGTTGCCTATCAAGACAAAATGCTCTTAGACGGGGGAATCATTGATCCTATTCCATTAAAAAAAGCACAAAAAGATGGCTTTGAGAAAAATGTTGTTATCTTGACAAAGCCTATTGGCTACAAAAAGAAAGCAAGCAGATTTTCTTCTCTTTTCAAATACAAGCCGTATCCGATTATCTCAGATCGTCTTCAGACACGGTATAAGCTCTATAATGACACGTTGGACTATGTGGCATCAGAGAAGAATACTGGCTCTACTTTTGTATTTCAACCAAGCAAGCCTATCCCTGTAGGCAGAATGGAACGAAAAAAGGAACGCCTTCAAGCACTTTATGAACTAGGGTATGAAGATGCAGAAAAAAATTACAATGCACTACAAGATTTTTTACAAAACTAAGATAGAAACTGGTGAGACAAATGGCATCACACGCTGCCGATATTAAAGAATTAAATCAACCTGTATTAGAAGAAAATAAAATCATCCTTATCTGGAGCGCAACCGTTTGGCTTGTAGTCATGAATACAACGATGTTCAATGTTGCCTTGCCAAGTGTATTGAGCGAGCTGAGCCTATCCTCCTCCACCGCTTCATGGATTGTATCTGGCTATTCCATCGTTTTCGCCATTGCAACCTTGACATATAGCAGATTATCGGATTTTTTACCGATTAGGAAGTTACTAAGCATTGGACTTAGCTTGTTAGCCATTTCCTCGATTATTGGTTTCTTTTCGCAAGATTTTATCTGGTTATTGTCCGCAAGACTCTTGCAAGCTGCGGGTGCTGGGGCTGTACCGGGGCTTGCTATGGTGTTGGCGGGACGTTATATCCCTATTTCAAGAAGAGGAAAAGCGATGGCCTTCATTTCTTCTGCCGCCTCCCTCGGATTTGGACTTGGTCCAGTAATTGGGGGACTGATCACCCAATACTTGGGCTGGCATTTTCTTTTCGTCGTGACAGGATTCGTTTTATTGCTACTACCGCTGTTTCGAAAACTATTACCTCAAGAAGAAACACAAAAAATTAAATTCGACTACCTTGGTGGTTTGTTAATTGGGATTGGAGTAACAGGACTTTTACTATACCTTTCCACTTTTAAGGTTCCAATTTTGATGGTGAGTATTGCAGCACTCTTATGGCTATGGAGACATATTCAAAAAGTTTCTACTCCGTTCATCCAACCGGCATTGTTAAAAAACGGACAGTTTGTGAACCTATTGGTTATTGGATTTGGTGCATTTGTTTCGCATTTCTCAGCGTTATTCTTAATGCCCATTATGTTGGCTGTGATATTTAACAAGGAACCGGCAACGATCGGATTGCTTATTTTTCCCGGGGCGATTCTTTCTGCTATCGCCGCTCAATTTATCGGCAGATTTATCGACCGCTTTGGCAATATGCCACTGATTTTGTTCGGTCAGGTGTTTTTAATCATCGCGACATTATCATTCGGGCTGCTCGGGAACTTTTCCCCTTATGTGATTTTGGTTACCTATATGTTCATGAGTACAGGATTTTCAGCACTCACATCAAGTATTTCCAATGAGATTTCAAGGATTTTGGATAAGTCGGAGCTTGGTGCAGGTATGGGGATTGCCCAGCTTGTTCAATTTTTCGGCGGTGCTTTTGGAGTGGCATTGACTGGATTGTTGATTGTGTGGCAAGGAGACTTGCCTGAGGGAGAGATATATCGCAATATTTTCCTTGGAGTTACAGGGCTATTGTTACTTACCTCCATTGTGTTTTATCAGTATAAAAGAAGTAAGGTGAGACAGCTTGCTAACTAATTAAACGAGGAAAATGGCATCAAGTAGCAATATTTGTGGTCTTCGCTCCAAAAACGCTATTGAATAAATCGAACCTGGAATTGTTGAGCTTGTTCGATGCCAATACTTAATCATATAAAGTAAATTTGGCATCGTTCAGCTTCTTAGATGACAAATCTCCTTCGTATTGTGTAAGTTTGGCATCATTTAGCTTGTTCGACGACAAATCTCCATCATATTGTGAAAGTTTGGCATCGTTCAGCTTCTTAGATGACAATCTCCTTCGTATTGAGCAAGATTGGCATCGTTCAGCTTCTTAGATGACAAATCTCCTTCGTATTGAGCAAATTTGGCATCATTCCTTATCTTAGATGACAAATCTCCTTCGTAATGAACTAATATGGCATCGTATTAAAACATAAACTCCAGTCCATGCATATCTTTTGTTATTGCCTCCATTCCATTTTCTCAGTAAAATAAGGGAAGAAATAACTACAAAAAATGGAAGAAGGACATGCATGCAAAAAACACCTTACTTAATTCATTTCAATGAAAAAGACCGCGAAAAGATCGGAAGCTATTATGATTTTGGTTTTGTGGTCAGCAAACTGAAAAATGCTTTACACAATAAATATGGCACCGACTTTCACCTGTACGCAGATGATGAAACATCGAATGAAATTTGGGAAGTACTTGAAGAGGACTTGGAGATACATCCAGAAAAAGTGGAAGCTGTTACTCATGTATTTGATGGTTTAGAAACGAGAACAATCTCATCCAATCATAACCATGACCGGCTCGAATTTATTATTAAACCACGTCTTTCCAACACTCTATATTACTATAAAGAGTACGAAGTGGCTGTGGTCAGATGCCCTATTTTTCAAACTCATACCGAGACCAATCATGATTTCATTTTGGCCAAAAGCAATGATGGCCTCTTAACCTTTCTCAACTATGTAATTAAAAGGAAGCGGGACTACACCAAGAACTATGTCACAGTATTTACGGATACGGAAAATGGGATTGAAAGCACCAAAGAGAAAATCACCACGTTTGTTACACGTGATGATGTCTTTTTAGAAGACTCTCTTAAAAAAGAAATCTATCGTTCTATCGACGAGTTCTTTACAGATAGCGGCTCTTTTTTTAAAACTTATGACATTCCCTATAAAAGAGGGATCTTGCTTTACGGAAAGCCTGGTAATGGAAAAACTACTCTAGTGAAGTCCATTGCCAACAGCATTACCGCTCCTGTTGCATACTGGCAGATCACAGAGCATACTTCCAGCTACTCCATACATGAAGTGTTTTCAACTGTAAACAGAATGACACCTATGGCTTTGGTGATAGAAGATATTGATTCGATGCCAATAGAAGTCAGGTCCGTCTTTTTGAACACACTGGATGGTGCAACATCTAAGGAAGGCATCTTCCTCATTGGAACAACCAACTATCCGGAGAAAATTGACCCTGCCCTTATTAATCGTTCCGGACGTTTTGACAGAGCATACGAAATTAAACTACCTACTCTGGAGTTAAGAATGGGCTATTTGAAAAAGAAGAAGATGCTTCAATTTATTTCAGAGGAAGAATTAATGAAGATTAATCAGCTGACAGATGGATTCTCCTATGCTCAGTTGAATGAGTTGTACACTTCTGTCGCCCTGCAGTGGCATTATGAAAAGGAAGTCGATGTGGAAAAGATTTGTGCCGACCTGCAGGCAGATAACAAGAAAAAGAAAAATTTCAAATGGGATACGGATGCTGAACAAGTAGGATTTATTAGATAAGTAAAGCCTGAGACCTTATGCTGATTAGTGGAGGTCTCAGGCTTATTTATTGATTATGGGACTATTAGTTATTCACCTTTATCAAACTTCTCCTGCGCTCGAGCAGTTCGTTTCGCATATGGCAGTGCTTCAAGCCGCTCGAAAGGGATCTCTTCCCCAGTATCGACACAAATACCATACGTTCCTTCTTCTATTCTAGCTAATGCTTCTTCAATCTCACCTAGCAATTTTTCATCGATCTGTTCAAAAGTTTGTTCCTGTTCTCTTTCGACTCTCTCAGCGTTTCCTTCTGCTAAGTGGTTGCCAATCCCAGTAGTAATTTCACCGGAAGATTCGCGCATGGACTCGTCCAATAAACTGTTTTCCTGCTTTTCCTCTATGCTTTCTTTCATCTTTTCCAGTTTGGTTTGTAGTGTTTTCTGCTTATCTTTCGTTAGTGTCATTTCTATCTACTCCCTTCATCTATTGAAGGTATACCCTTAGGAGTACGAAATAAAACAAACCGTTATTCTAGGATAAAATTTCTGCTAATGCTTCATCTATTTTAGGATACTTGAATTGATATCCCTCTTTTTCCAACCTCTCAGGAATGACCCACCTGCTTTTCAAGATCAACTCTGTTTCCGTCCTAATGATGACAGCACCAATCTCGAGCATCCATCTTGGGGAAGGCAGCCCAATCTTTCTATTCATTTTCTCTCTCATTTCAGCCATGAATTGCTTGTTAGAGATAGGATTTGGAGCAGAGCAGTTGAAGAACCCTTGTAAGTCTTTTCTGTCTCTAATGAAAAGCATGATTTGAAAAACATCCTCTATATGTACCCAGCTGAATATTTGTGTACCTGGCCCTTGAATCCCCCCCAGTCCATATGTGACCAAGTTTTTAAATGGAGTCATCACACCACCATCTTTTCCTAAGACAATGGCAATTCGCAATGCAGCTTGTCTTGTTTGTGGCAAGTTAAAATCAAAAAATGATTTCTCCCACTTTTTTGCAACCTCAACGGAAAAACCTTCTCCGATCTCCCCGGTAGCTTCCGACATTGGTCTGTCCTCAGCATGTCGGTAGATTGTTGCTGTACTAGAGTTGATCCATAATTCAGGAGGATTTGAAGAAGATTCGATTGCTTCTCCGAGAATTCTTGTCGTTTCCGTCCTAGAATCAAAAATTTCCTGTTTATTTTTTTCATTATAGCGGCAATCAACCGATTTTCCAGCCAGATTGATGACCAGCTCTGCATTGTCGACCGCTTTGGCAATTCTCTTCGTATCTGTCCAGGCCACGTGTTGAGGCTGTCTTGAAATGATGATAACTTCATAGTTTAGTTGAATGAACTGTTTTTCTATGTATTTTCCAATAAATCCGGTTCCTCCTGCGAGAACAACTTTTTTCTTCAAGGGTGTACCTATTTCCTTATCATTATTTAAAAAGCAAGCATTGATTTAATCTCACTCCAAGCCTTATTGTAAAATTCTCTTTTTTCGAAACTCCCATTTCTCCAGTGCTTTTTGAAGAGAAGAGTAGATAGTGATATGGGAGAAATCAAGTCCCAGATGGATGGCTGTTTGTGCTACTTCTGGACGGACGCCTGTAATAATGCTTTTTACTCCAATGAGCTCTAAAGCGGTTACAACAATAAATAACTGATTAGCTACCATCGTATCCACAATAGGTACACCAGATAAATCGATGACAAGACACTCGACATTCTTTTCCTGACACTGTTTAAGGCTTGTCTCTGTAATAACTTTCGCTCTATGTGTATCAATGCTTCCTATCAATGGAAGAACACTGATTTCATTCGTCAATTTTATAATTGGCGAACTTAACTCTGATATCATTTCTTGTTGTGCCAAGAGTGTCGCTCGGTGATAAGCTGTATAGGTTGCAACGAATTCTTCGATAACATTGTCAAACGCATAATGGAAAAGATTAGACCAGGTTAACAGCTTCTCAGGAGTAATCGAGTTGGTAGGTTCTGAAGCAAATTCATTAATCTTATTCCAGTAAATTTGACGGAAAACTTTAAACTGAGGAATGATTTCATTTAATTCCGTATGGGTGGAAACTCTATCTTTCGCAACATCAGAAGCCCATTGTTTAATAGCATCATAGTTTGAGTCTTTATCAGGATTGATAAAAATATGGGCAATTGTTGTAATGAACTTCTGGTTTTGCACACGCAACTTCTCACAAATGGTAGGAGCAGAACTCGAATAAATACTACCTTCTTTCGCTTTTTTAGACTGGAACCAAGCGTTAGTTAAGGAATCCGTATTATTTACAATAAAATCATGCAATGCCACGTTCTTTTCCATAAAAAGCCCCTTAATTAATTTATTTTAGTATATTATAACGGTTTCAGACAGGAAGAGCACTATTCTCTGAACGTTTCAAAAAATATTATTAATCTTCAACTACTTCTTTCATTTTCCTAGCTATCAACGCCCAAGCCTCTTCGGCTCTTTCTTTTGGGCCTAAGTGGGTAAACGCATGGAAACAGTCTTTATAAAGCTCATATTGAACGTCTACCCCTGCTGCTTTTAATTTCTCAGCATAACATTCGGCCTCTGGTTTAAATGCGTCATACTCTGCAATCAGAATAAGTGCAGGAGCTAAGCGGTCGGTAACTTTAGCTAGAACAGGGGATGCAAGTGGATGGCGGGCGTGTTCTTTTTCAGCTAAATAACACATATTGATAAAATTTGCTGCTTGAGGGTATTGCGAACGCCACCGATCTGGTTCTGGTTTATCTGCATGAGGAGTGACAAAATCAAGCATAGGGCAAGATAGCACTTGTAGAAGTGGCTGATTGTCCCCTTTCTCTTCTAGGTATAGGCATAGCGCAGCTGCGATATTTGCACCTGAACTTTGGCCGCCAACCATCAGTTTTCCCATATCAATATTTAACTCTTCCGCCCTGCTTTTCAACCATTTAATGATGTCATAGGCCTGTTCAATCGGTTTAGGAAAACGATGTTCCGGTGCTTTCACATAATCAATATTAAGAACAACACATTCTGCCTGATTACAAAGGAAGCGACAATAAGGATCATCCATTTCCTTATTGTTCATTATAAACGCTCCACCATGGAAATTAATGTAGACAGGGAGCTTCTCCTGATTAGCTTTCAAGGGATAATATAAAGAAGTAGGAGTATGTTGAACAGATGTTTCAATTAACACATCTTTTTTCATTTTTACATTTTGGTGAGGAATCATTGGTGTTTTCAATGCTTTATTAGGTAAGACCCGTAGTAATTTTGCAACAACAGAAGTGAACATCAGATTAACCTCACTTTCTTAACCAATAAATATAGGTATTTAAGATACAATTTCTAAAATATTTCCATCTGGATCTATGACATGGAATACAGAATGCAGAGAACTTCTTTTCACCTGAAAGTTTTGCGTTTCTAACAGTCGATAATAATAGAATATCTCTAAAGGATTACCATTTCGAATTGATTTAGAGAGCAACATAATAATTTGATGATTAGGAATTAGAATTCCCGTTTCGATATTAGTTGTATTTGTAAATTTTAATTTCTTTCTCGAACGATGAAGTGCTGTTTTAATAGACTCATCACTCACTCTTAACATGGATGCTATTTCTTTTGAAGTGTATCCGAATACATCCTTTAATATGATTAGCATAGACTGCTTCAATGGTAAACTGGTAAATAATATTTCAATTAGACCGTAGTATTCTATAAAATCGTACTCTTCTCCCAATAAGTCTTCATTAAATTGAATACTTTCTCTATACTTCCTTTTTTCATCCATATACATATTTTTTGCAACCGTACATAAAAAAGAAAATGTAAGTACTCTACTCGGTTCGGACTGTTTAATTTTATATACTTTTAACAAGGTTTCTTGGACTAAATCCTCAGCTGTCCAAGGTGAACCTGACAATTTTAAGCAATATTTATAAAGTTTGTTAATCTCATACTCTATATCTTCTAGAAACATGTTTTAACACCTTTTCATTTATTTTTATTGATCGTGTAACTTTTACACTATAATTAACGTTAATAGTAAGAAATTTTATTTGGAGGAGGAAGGTTATGTTTAGAGTTGGTAGTATTTTCATTCCAGTTACAGACATGGAAAAATCAACAGAATGGTATGAAAAGTTTCTTGGTGCAAAAATGATTGATAGTTGGGGAGATGGTGTTGGCTTTTATTTATCAACTGGACCAACACAATTAGCCTTGGTAAAGGTGGAATCCCCTCAGCCTACTGAGTTCAGAACCCATGGTGATCAAAAAAATGGATATTTTAATTTTGTTGTTGATGATATTGAGAAAACCCATCAACATTTTAAAACCAATGGTATCGTTACCTCTGAGATAGATGATTTTGGCGGAATGAAGTTTTTTGATTTCTTTGACCTAGATGGTAACCCATTTAGTGTAGTTAATGAAGTCGTCGGCTCCCCCTACCATTCAGATAATGTTAGAAAGATGCAGGAACGAGACATAAAAAATTAATAAATAGTGAAAAAGAATTACCAATCATTAGGATAGGTAATTCTTTTTGATTTACTGTCTTTTCTTGGCCAAGTAACTTCTGTATCATTTCAAGGTGAGCCTGTCCCTTAATTGAAATGAACGCATGCACTTCTGAAAGAACTTGCGTAACTACTTATTAATTCGTTTGTTAACTTCAATCGTTATGAACTCTGGCAAATAATTAGGAGTACACCCTTTTGATACCATTTCATCTTTGAAAAGACCCGTTTTCTCACCAATTTTCATACAACGTGCTCGATATTTTTCATCATAGACACCTATCCAGCCTGCGGTAAAATTCATGGCCCATTGAACTTCGGGTTCTTCCAGAGTAATTGTAGCTTCAATTGCAGATAGTAAGTCTGCCGTATTATCTGGCGGTGTTTGTCCTGTCCATCTTAATCTCGCTTGGAAATACCAGAAAGCTCGCCTTTGAAGAGCAGAAGGACTATTTTGCCATGATTCCATCAATGCAATGTTCTTCTTGTCTTTGGTGAGCTGATTAGCCATTAACCAATCCATTAAGTTAATTCTCTCATCAAATGAGTGAGTCTGCATATCCTTATCAAGCTCATTTAAAACATCTTGTGATAGAAGTTTTTTATCCATAATTAAGATTGACAATAGCCTTGGCAAAAACTCTCCGGTTGACCAAACTTCCATAGCTAATTCGTGATCTTTTTTTATTTCCTTTGCGATTTTTCGTAAGTCGCCTAGCTTAGTTTTACTATTAATCTGAGATCGAATGTTTTCTGCTTTTGATGAGTGTTTTTTTTCTGTGCTACTCATTTTACACAACTCCTTATTAAAGCACTAATACCTAAAAATTCTTTATTAGTTTTAATGCATACAATTGTACCATAACAATTAGGAGTGATTCACTTTGCCGTTACTTGTGATACGGTTCCCAGCTACTAGTGCTAAATTACAACTTCACAATTGCCCGTTTGAAAAATACTGTTGTCATCCTCTCTCCATCAAAAAAACAGGCCTTCCAATAAAAGAAAGGCCCATTCTCCCCTTAGAAAACTCCTATTCCACCGTACTCTTCATCTCTTTCTCCACAATGTCCCTTAGTGCCCTTTTTAGGAATTTCCCTACCGATGTCTTCGGTATTTCTTCCATAAAAATTACTTCATCTGGCAGCCACCATTTGGCGAACTGAGGGGAAATGAAATCAATGATCTCTTGCTTGTTTACTTTACCAACATAGGCATCTTTCAGAACGACGCACGCGACTGGTCTTTCCTGCCACTCGTCATGTGGAATGGCGACGACGCTTGCTTCGAATACCGCCTCATGGGCCATGATGGCGTTTTCCAGGTCGACAGAGGAGATCCATTCGCCACCGCTTTTTATTAAGTCTTTTGTACGGTCGACGATTTTGACAACTCCTTCTTCATCTACTGTAACCACATCACCTGTGTGAAGCCAACCATCGATAAAGGCATCTGCCGAACGCTCGTCTTTATAGTACTCGTCTGCAATCCATGGACCGCGGAGGCATAGTTCTCCCATTTCCACGCCGTTCCATTCAACTTCCCCTTCTGCACCGACAATTTTCATCTCAAGGCCTGGTACCAACAACCCTTGCATGGAGCGGATATCCAGCATTTTTTCTTCATCTAGATCTGTTTGATGACTTTTTAACCTGGAAACTGTGGCAAGTGGCGTCGTTTCTGTCATGCCATAAGCATGTAAGAAAGGTATTCCGTATTTTGTTTCAAAGGCCTTGATCATCCCGCGAGGTGCGGCGGATCCGCCACACAATATTGCCCGCAAGCTTGAGGTGTCATATGATCCCTTTTCCAATTCATTCAACAAACCAAGCCAAATGGTCGGAACCCCGGCAGTCAAGGTAATGTTCTCGCTTTCAATCAACTCTGCCAAAAGTTGCGGTGTGAACTGTGGTCCAGGAAGCACTTGTGTCGTTCCAAACCAAGTGGCGGCAAACGGTAATCCCCACGCATTTGCATGGAACATCGGCACAACAGGCATGCATGTATCATATTCTGATAGCCCTGCCGTATCCGCTAATCCAAGTGCATAGCTATGAAGCACCAATGAACGATGGGAGTACACGACACCTTTCGGATTACCGGTGGTGGCGGAAGTGTAACAAATTCCAGCCGCGTCGTTTTCATCGATATCTTTAACAAAGGAGAAGTTCGGGTCCCCTTCTTCGAGTAAATCTTCATAAGAGAAAACAGGATGTAAGGAAGTTGCTGGGAGTTCTTCTTTATCTGTCATGATGATGAATGCTTTTACTGTTCCCAATTGATCCTTAACCCGTTCCACTAACGGAAGCAAATCTTCATCCACAAAAAGCACCACATCGTCTGCATGATTAACAATATAAGATACATGCTCTTGAGCCAGCCTAATATTAATCGTATGAAGCACTGCCCCCATTCCTGGAATTCCAAAGTAGGTTTCTAAATGGCGGTGATGATTCCAAGCAAAAGTTCCGACTCTATCGCCTTTTTGCACCCCAAGCTTTTCTAGCGCACTGGATAATCGGCGCGTCCGTTCCCCAATTTTCCTGTAGGACAAACGCTGCACTCCAGATAGAGTTCTTGACACAACCTCTTTATTCGGGAAAAATCTTTCCGCTCTTTCCAGCATGGAACTGACGGTCATTGGTACATTCATCATCTAACATTACCCCTTTCAATTAAATGAATTTAGCTTATATTAAAGCTTGTCCAGCAATCTCACAGTATGTTCCCCAACAGATGGTGCAGGCTTAACCTCTTTGTAACTTCCACTATGCATAGCAACCTTTACATTTCCTATTTCATCATGAAAAATACTATTCTTCTCTTTAAAATATGGATAACTTGAAAGTTCCCCTACTTCCAACACCGGTGTTAAGCAGCAATCGACCTGTTGGCTAAACGTTGTCCACTCTTCAAAAGTGCGACTAGCAAACAACTCTTCCATCCCTTGTGCAATAGGATTGGTGTTTCTTCTGAAAGAAAAATGTGCTCCAAGCCATTCCTCCCGGTCTACCGCTTCGCAGAAATTCTGCCAGAATTTATATTCTAGTGCGCCGAGAGCCATATATCGCCCGTTCTTCGTTTCATAAATTCCATAGCTGATGAGTTCCCCGTTCAGTAGCGTGATGCCTTGCTCCTCTCCTACCTCCTGATGAATGGACAAGTGGGTCCCCATCAAGGAAGTGGCAACATCTGTCAGACTGATAGAGTGGTAGCCTCCTAGACTTGAACGCTCCTTTTTCAATAATAGTGCTAGCACCATTTCACAAGCCGCCATACTGCCAAAATAGTCGGCTATGGTAATGGAAGGGTGAATGGTACGTCCAGATCTATCCTTTAATTGAGCAAGCAAACCGCTTAGTGCCATATAGTTAATATCATGGCTTCCAAACTTGCTCCAATCACCATTGTTCCCGTAACCTGTAATAGAACAATAGACGATGTCGGGCTTTCGCATTTTAACAGTTTCATAGTCTAGTCCAAACCGAGACATAACACCAGGCCTGAAACTTTCAATAATGACATCGCAGCCTTCGACCAAACTCAAGATTCTTTCCCTGTCATGCTCTTTTTTCAAATTGACTGACACACTCATTTTCCCACGATTATTAGCGAGATAAACCACACCAGTTCCTTCATGCTTTATTCCAGTGTGACGGGCGGGATCTCCTGCTAATGGTTCCACTTTAATGACCTCTGCTCCGAGATTCGCTAGCCGTTGCGTGGCATACGGCCCTGGTAGATAGTTGGTAAAATCTAATATTCTAATGCCTTCCAGCAATTTTTCTATCATCGGGATGGTGCTTCCCCTGTCGCAATCTCTTCCATCTGCTTTCTCAAGACAAACTTTTGAATTTTCCCGCTCGCATTTCGAGGCAGAGCATCCACAAACATATATTTGCGTGGGCGTTTATAACGAGCAAGCTCGGAACTGTTTAAACAGAAAGCATCTAGTTCTTCCTCTGTCACGGCATCATTCTTTTTCACCACAAACGCAGTCACCGTCTCTCCCCAACGGTCATCTGGCAGGCCGACAATGGCTACATCCAGAACTGCAGGGTGCTCATAAAGGACATCCTCGACTTCCCGTGGATAAATGTTCTCCCCGCCGCTGATAATCATGTCATCGACCCGGTCTTTTACATATAAAAAGCCTTCCTCATCCAAATAACCAATGTCGCCCGAATGATACCACCCTTTAAACATGGCAGCTGCTGTTGCTTCTTCCCTGTTAAAATATGCACTCATGATGCATGGGCCTTTTACAAGGATTTCTCCTGCCTCTCCTGCTGGCAACCTATCATCCGGGTCACTTGGTCCATCTTCGTTCGGGCGCACAATTCGAATTTCATGATTCAAGCATGCCTGTCCAGCGGAACCAGCTTTCCTGAGCTGATCTTTTTCAGATAGGAAAGTGATCGCTGGTCCCATTTCGGTCATGCCATATGCTTGGACAAGGGAAATTCCCAATAAGTCGTGACACGCCCTGACAAGTGCCGGTGCCATTGGAGCTGCCCCGTATAACCCAAGATTCAGGCTGCTCAAATCATACTCATTGAAATTTTCTTGCAGCAGCATATTCCACATGGTTGGGGCGGCAAAAAACTTTGTCACCTTTTCCTCCTGGATCAGCTGGAGCACCTTTTTCGGTTCGAAATGATGAAGGATGACATTTTTCCCACCTACATGAATCCTTGGAATAACAGCACAGTGCAGTTCCGCGCAATGGAACATTGGGGCGGTCACCAATCCAATATCCTCCGCTTCCAGCTTGGTGGCGGAAATGACAATTAAGCTCTGTTCTGCCATGTCCCTATGACGATGAACGACTCCTTTTGGTCTTCCTGTTGTTCCGCTCGTGTACATGATGGCATATGTGTCGTTTTCCAGGACGTTGATAAAAACTTCATCAGTGGAAGAAGACTTTAATTTTTCGTGATAAGCGGAGGAATAGTTGGTTTCTTCCCCATCTATAACCCAGAACCCTGTTTCTTCAAAGCGGGCCGCAATAGAAGCAATTACAGGCTCCAATGCTTTTTCATACATTACGACTTTCGGCTTTGCGTCGTTTAGAATGATTGCCACTTCTTCTGGTTGTAAGCGAAAATTGATAGGATTGAAGACTGCTCCAATTTTCGCACATGCAAGCATGGTTGTTGCCAGTTCCTCTGTGTTAAAAAGGAGCGTGGAGACCCGGTCCCCTTTTTTTACTCCTTCTTCCAGAAGTGCATTGGCTAATCTGTTCACTTCCATATTCCATTCTTCGTAGGTATAACGTACATTTTTCTTCACATCATAAAGCGCTTCTTTATCCGGAAACTTTTGTACTGTAAGATCAAAGATTTTTGCAATCGTTATCGACATCTTTCATCCTCCTACTTTTCATGAGTTGGTTTGTCATTTCGTAATCACCATCAAAGGTGCCTAAGGTTAATACTTTTATTAGACAGGTTCACTGTTTCAGGACCAGCTATGGATTTTTAGAGACCTTCAATTTAGTTTCTTTTTTTATTGAAGGGCTTTGGGCGTTTAGAGCCTTTCAATGATGGTTGCGTTCGCCATCCCATGCCCCTCACACATTGTCTGTAATCCGTACCTTCCACCAGTGCGTTCGAGTTCATGCATCATGCTGATCATAATCCTTGCACCGCTAGCTCCAAGAGGATGACCTAATGCAATAGCTCCCCCGTTCGGATTAAGTTTTGCTGGATCTGCGCCGGTTTCCTTTAACCATGCCATCGGTACCGGAGCAAATGCTTCATTAACTTCGAACACATCAATGTCATCAATGGACAGGCCTGATTTTTGCAGTACTTTTTCCGTAGCCGGAATTGGCCCTGTCAGCATCAAGGTTGGATCAGACCCGACCACCACTCTTGTATGCACTTTAAATCGCGGCTTTAATCCAAGCTCCAATGCCTTTTCCTTCGTCATCAAAAGAAGGGCAGCTGCTCCGTCACTGATCTGACTTGCATTCCCTGCATGGATAACGCCATCTTCTTTGAACACGGTTTTTAATCCACCAAGCGCCTCAACGGATGTTTCCTTACGAGGACCGGAATCTTCCTTCATCATAAATGTCGAGCCATCCTCCAATGTCACTTCAATTGGCATAATCTCTTTTGCAAAATAACCTTCTGCTTGCGCTTTTAATGCTTTTTGGTGGCTTTCATATGAGAAGGTATCTAACTCCTCGCGGGTAAATCCGTATTTCTCCGCAATTCTTTCCGCGGATAGCCCTTGATTGATGATTTCATATTTTTCCTGCAGTCTGTCACTGAATGGCGCCTTTTGATAGTTGGATCCCATCGGCACTCTTGTCATATTCTCAACTCCGCCTGCAATGACGACGTCCATGTCACCCGAAAGAATAGCCTGTGCCGCAAAGTGGACAGCCTGTTGACTGGAGCCACATTGACGGTCAAGTGTTGTACCTGGCACTTCTATTGGAAAACCTGCAATTAAAGCGGCCACCCTTGCTATGTCCCCGGCCTGTTCTCCAGACTGAGTCACACACCCCAGGATGACGTCCTCTACAAGTGCTGCCTCAATCCCGGCACGATTAACAAGTTCCTTTAATACTTCCCCAGCCAAATCATCTGGCCTGTAATCCTTCAATAAACCCTTCCTTCTCCCGACTGGTGTTCGTACTCCTTCTACAATGACGACTTCTCTCATGGTGAAAAATCTCCCTTCCTACAACCCTAAATTTTTGGCAATGATTGTTTTCATAATGTCATTGGTCCCTGCATAAATACTTGCAACTGGAATGTCACGATATCTTCTTGCAATCTTGTATTCTTCCATATATCCGTAACCGCCATGAAGCTGCATACACTGGGTTGCAATGTTCCTTGCAATCTCTGTGAGCTTCCATTTCGCCATCGATACCTTTGTCACCACATCTTCCCCGGCAATATGATCGGCGATGAGCTGGTCCAGAAAAGCTCTTCCCATCTCTACTTCTGTTGCCATTTCCGCTATTTTAAACTGAGTATTCTGAAATTGACTGACAGGTCTGCCGAACGCTTCCCTGCTTTTTACATAGTCAATCGTGGATTGCAGCATTTCTTCAGAAGCGACCTGGGCTCCAATGCCCACCAACAGCCTTTCTTGCTGCAATTTATCCATTAAGTATAGGAACCCGCGACCTTCTTCACCAAGGAGGTTTTCCTTAGGAACCTTACAATCCTCAAAAAATAATTCTGAAGTATCTTGAGAATGTAAACCTACTTTGTCAAGCTTCCGTCCTCTAGAAAAGCCTGGATGTCCCCTTTCGATTACAAGCAGACTAACTCCTTTATGCTGAGGGCGAATTTCTGTGTCCGTCTTCACTGCCACAATCACTATATCGGCATGGATGCCATTTGTGATGAACGTTTTAGCACCATTAACAATATAATGGTCCCCTTCTAGTCTTGCAGTTGTCTTGATATTTGCTAAATCCGATCCCGTACCAGGTTCTGTCATTGCAATAGCCGTAATAGTTCTTCCAGACACACAGGAAGGCAACCATCTCTGCTTCTGCTCCTCTGTCCCAAAGCTTGTAATATAAGGAACCACGATATCGTTGTGAAGTGCAACGCCAATTAGGCCAGTTCCGACACGCTCTAGTTCTTCGTTAATGACGACGGAATAACCCCAGTCCGTCTCACTTCCACCGTATTTTTCATCGATATCAGGGCAAAGGTAGCCCTGTTCTCCCATCTTTGTCCAGAAAGAACGAGGTATGATGCGATCACTTTCCCATTCATCATAAAAAGGAACTGCCTCTCTTTCTAAAAACTTGCGCAAAGACTTTCTGAATTGTTGATGGTCCTCTGTTAAATATGGATGTTTTCTTGGTTCTCTTTTTGCTGAAAGCGATTTCAAAATACTCCACCCCTATGCTTTTACTTGATTAAATTGCTGTCTCAGTTGATATTTCAGTATTTTTCCAGAAGCATTTCTCGGTAGCATCTCTTCCACAAATATTCTACGTGGAACCTTGTAGCCTGCAAGCTTTTGACGGCAGAACTGTTTTAATTCCTCTTTATTGACCACTTGATCCTTATGAGGAACCACGACTGCACATACCGCTTCTCCCCATACCTCATCCGGCAGTCCGATAATAGCCGCCTCAAGAATTTGAGGGTGTTCGTACAACACTTCCTCTACTTCAATAGAATAGACGTTTTCCCCTCCTGAGATAATCATGTCTTTTTTGCGGTCCACTAAGGTGATATAACCTTCTTCGTCAACGGTGGCCAAATCTCCTGTATATAACCACCCATCTTTTAACGCAGCTTTTGTTTCTTCCGGTTTTTTATAATATTCTTTCATGATGGATTCACCTTTAAGGACAAATTCTCCCACTGCACCAACTTCAATGTCCATACCGGTTTCATCGACAACTCTCGCTTCTGTTAGAAATGAAGGTTTCCCATTTTTCCCGAGGTGTTTTTTGTGACCGTTAGGATCCAATAATATACCGTTTGGACCAGCCTCCGTTAAACCGCATAGATTGAAGAATTGATGATTTTTAAATAAATTCATGCTCTTTTTTACAAGCTCTGGAGCCATTGGTGCCGCTCCATAACCACATCGCTTGATGGAGGAGAGGTCATAGCTATCAGCATTAGGTACCTGTAAAAGAAAATTGAACATGGCCGGCACTCCAAAGAAATGAGTGATCTTATGTTCCTGTATCGCTTGGAGTGTATGAACTGGATGAAAATCACGATGAATGAAGTGTGTCGCCCCAAGTACCGTTCCCGATACAAGGAATAAATTCAGTTGTGCAGAATGAAACAACGGTGCAATATGTAAAAAGCGCTCTTGCTGATTGATGCCCATACTGATCATCATAGAAAGGCCTACATTGAAGATTCTTCTGTGGTCAAACAAAGCACCTTTCGGACGTCCGGTCGTACCAGAAGTGTACAGAATTTCTAAATCATCCGTTTCCAGCACTTCCACTTTTGGATCCTTTTCATTGGTTGAAAGTACTTCCTTATAAGACCGGTTTTCAGCAATGGTTGGCGTTCCTACCACAATTACATTTTCCACAACACTGCCTGCGATTGCCTTTGCAATAGTTCCTTCAAATTCTTCGTCACAGATTACTACTTTCGCTTCTGCCTGCCCTAAAATATATTGAATTTCAGAGGAGGTTAAACGGAAGTTCATCGGTACGATAACGGCACCTATTTTTGCACCTGCAAAATAAGAGAAAACAAAGGTATCCGAGTTTTTCATCATGAAAGCCACTTTGTCGCCTTTGGAGATACCCAGCTTTAACAGTCCGTGAGAGAGTTTATTTACTTCCCTATTGAACTGGTCGTAATTATACTGTCTCCCTTCACAATCAATAGCAAGCTTCTCTGGTACTTTTCTGGCATTTTGAGATAAATACATTCCAATGTTCATACACTTTCCTCCCTTTTATTTTATACAACTTTATTTATGCAAGAAGTATGCCATGACTGGTAGTTTGTTTAAAAGGGGTTGCTTACTTCTCCATTAGCTTCTATATGAAAAAAAGCGTCCAATATCTGGACACTTCTGTACAAACACTTTTGTTTTCCAATTGATATTTGTCCGAAGGGAGGATGGAAGTGTCCGAACAAAATTATACTAACAAAAATAGAGGCTTCCCCATCAAAACTGCCATAAAAGGCGAATACCTAAAGAATCCGCCTTTTCACCATTTAATTCTCAATCAACTGGTACTTCCTCAATTTATCATAAAGACTTGACCTGCTGATTCCTAACATCTTCGCAGCTTTGGCTTTATTACCTTTTGTTTTTGTCAAAGCTGATTCAATGGCACGCCGCTCTGCACTCTCAACCATCGACTCTTCATGCGTAGCCGCAACTTCTTCCACTAACATGTGCGCACTTCCGAGCATATAGTCCGGGAGATCTTCTACTTTAATCTTCCCATGCTCCGCAAAAGTCATCGCCCTCTCCATCACATTTCGAAGTTCACGTACATTTCCTGGCCAGTGATAAGACATCAAGATATGTTTTGCCTGTGGCTCGAAACCAGTAATGCTCGTACCAATAATCCCGTTTAGGTCACTCATCAATTTTTCGGATAGAATTTGTATATCCCTCATCCTTTCCCGTAGAGGTGGAATGAATAGAGAAATGACATTCAAACGGTAATAAAGATCTTCGCGGAACGTCCCTTCCTTCACCATTTCTTCCAAGTTACGATTGGTAGCTGCGATTATTCTTACATCTACATGAATCCTTTTCGTACCGCCTACTCGATAGAATTCTCTCTCTTGAAGCACCCTTAATAGCTTGGCCTGGAGATTCAAGGACATGTCCCCTATTTCATCTAAAAATAAGGTGCCACCATTTGCTAAGTCGAACTTTCCAATTTTCCCTTTAGATCTGGCCCCTGTAAACGCACCATCTTCATATCCAAAAAACTCGGATTCTAACAGATCTTCTGGTATCGCTGCACAGTTCACCACAACAAATTTTCCATCTTTCCTAGCGGAACTGTTATGAGCCGCATGTGCAAATAGCTCCTTACCTGTCCCGCTCTCCCCTCTGATTAATATGGTAGAACGACCTTTGGCTGCTTTTGCCGCACTCTTTTTTATTTTTTCCATTACAGGGTTCTCGGTTATGATATGATCCCAAGTAAATCTTGCACTCTCGGATTTTTTCAGTTCTGTATGATAGAAGCTTGCTTTGTTTTCTGCCTTTTGAAGTCTTTTAAAAAGTTCATTGACTTCATTCAGCTGCCTGTACATAATCTTCACAATTGCACCGACCATACGTCCTTCTTGCAAAACCGGAATGCGATGGATAATATACTTGATTCCATTGATTTCATGGAAATCGCTAACTTCCGCTTCTTCGGTTTCAAAAATTTTTGATAGTTGAAAGTGTGGAAATACCTTATCTGTTTTTTTATGTAATACATCCTTATACTCCATGTTGAACAATTCCAAAAGTGAAGGGCTGACCATTTGAATCGTTTGTGTATCGTCTGCCAATAATATTCCATCATAAGCATGATCCATTGCAGTCTGTAGCGATTGCTTCAAATTTAATGTTCTGGTAACATTCAGAAGGCCCATCACCATTTCCGCTTTGGTAAATAGACCAAGGACTCTATTTTCAGCATCAACAACGACACCAGTTCCTACTGAACTATTTCGAACAATTTCCTGCAATTCTTTAAACGGAGTATCCTCCTTTAATGAATAGACATCTTTTTTGATGAAATCCTTGATCGGAGTAGTGAGCGTCTTCTCCTGTTTCACCATTTGAAAAAGTCTACTTCTTGTAAAGACACCGATTAATTTTTCATCTTTGTCCACAACAGGCAAGATACTATATTTTTCTTCATTCATTATGTTTAATGCGTCTGCGAGTGTTGTGCTTTCTTTTATTTGATATGGAATTGGCGTTATCATTTCTTTTAAGGAGATCACAGACTTTCCACCTTCTTGTCACAATGTAACTCTATTGTAGCTTATTTTTGTATTTTTTTGAATATTTTATCTTTTTAACAGATAAAACTTCCACTATCGCTGAACTCCGTTCCAGGCGCTTCGCTTTCCATGGGCGGTCGGGAGCCTTCCTCCCATAGGAGTCTGCGCGCCTTCCACTACGTTCAGCTAGGTTACTATTATACAGATTGGTCACACTAACACAATCAACCCCCCTCTCATGTTGAGAAGGGGGGTCGTGTTATGCTTTTCCTTTTGCCATTCTTGGTAGGATGATTGCTAGCATTAGGATCAAGGCTATGGCTAGGAATCCGTATAATAGAATGGTTATGCTGTTGGTTTTGGACGAGCTATCGGAGGCAACGGCCGTTTGGTACCTTGAGTTGTCTTCTTGTGTAAATAGTTTCCACTCTTGAGAGGTAGCTTGGATGGTGGTAGATTTTTTTTCACCTGTCATAAATAAAGTTCCGACGAAGTCCTCTTCCTCTTTTTTTTTCCGTTTTTTGAAAGTTAGTAGCTTCTGTTCTTCTGGTACAGATTCCCTGCGTTCATTGAGATTATTTTCACGCAGGAAATCGGTATTTTCTTTGAAATCCTTTTTCTCATAACTGTTCGGCTCGAGAGATTCAATATCAGATTCAGCCATAGTAACTATCCCGTTTAACGGCAGTAAAGCAGTCAGTACACATATTGATATTAAAAGTAATGCAACCTTAGCCTTCATAAGCTTCATCTTCATTCTTTTTATCGTTACTACTCTTAAATAATTTCACCATTTGCGGTAAAACAAGAAGCAACAAGAGAATGACGATTAAGGTGATTACCGCTGTCATAAAGAGTGAGCTAGTGCCGTATTGAATGGACATGTACACGCGTGACATTGGATCTTCATAATTAATATTTGGAGCGGTCAGTGTAAGGAATGGGCTGATAAAGAAAATAATCAGACCAACACTTGCAATCCATCCGACTAATTTGCCCATGCTGAACCCTGCAAGCACCACAGCAGAAGCAGCAGTAAGCAAAAGGATGGTAAAGATGGACCATTGTATCGCACGATCTTCTGCTAATGGATAGATGTTTAAACCATATAGGCTGATGATCAAGCCAACAATGATATTTAATAGAATAAACATAGAACCTTGCACGAGCATTGGTGCACTGTTGAAATAGTGGCTGAAATACCCGATTAATAGACTGCTAATTAAAATAATTGCAAGTACTACAACTGGAGGAATTCTATTATCCTCTGTGCCGCTCGCCGCATCTCCGCTTATTTGCAACGGATTAGAAAGGTGCTCATAAACAGGCCCATTTTTCTGTCCGTCCACATAAGCATTTCCTAGGACATTAAAGATATCATCTCTATACATTCTAGTTGCATCTACATTCTCTGCCCACTTGGCATTCAGTGTGTCTGCATCATTTTGTACATTTTCTACATTTGTTTGAAGCTCTGTCGTATAAGAGACAATGTTGGACTGACTTTCCCCTACGGAAGTGACCAGCTCATTCAATGTCAATAATTCCTGGCTAATAGTCTGCTGTCTTGTAACTACTGTATTGCCATCATTACCATTCGTTGGAGTTGGCTCATTACTAGCAAATAATTGAACCTGCTCCATAACATTGTTTGCACTCTCTTCAAGGGAAGAAATGTCGTTCATGATAGCTGTTTGCTGCTCTTCAACATTTGCTCTGTATTCTTCCATGAAGACTTTGAAATTGTCCTGAAGGGCTTGCATCTGTTCCATGGTAGATGGTAGGGCAGCTGTAATACTGTTCCATTCTTCTTGTTCCGGGTCGGACACATTCAAAATGGTTTGGATATCTTCAAGTAATGCTTCCACATCTTCAGAAACATCCCGATTTAATGTTTGTTCGTATTGAACAAGAGAAGCATGATAATTCAATAGATCCTTGGTGTTACTATTTTTGATTTCCTGTTTAAATATAGTATCTAATCGCTTCTTTCTTTCTTCACTCTCAATCTGATCTAGGATTCCTTGTTCTTGCTTTTCAATTTCATTAATAACTGTTTGAAGGTTATTGGATAAGGATTCTTTATCCCCTTCTAAAGACTCAATTACTTCTTCTAGTTCAGAAATCTGTTCCAGATATCCAATTATTTCTTCTTCTAATGCTTGCTTTTCTACTTCCAGCTGCTCAATTATCTTCAATAATGGATTTTCATCTTCTAATCCTTTAAGACTTTCTTCAACAGCAGATATTCTTGAAGAAAGACTTTCTAAAGGGCTTAGAACTGTCATTACTTCTTCTGGAACTATTTCTCCCAGGTTATCAATATTTGTTTTGATCGTGTTCATATCAGTAGCAATTGCATTTAATTCTTTGATTTCATTCTCAAAACTTCTGTTTTCTGGAACCTCTACTTCGGATTCATTATCCTTCACTTCATTATTAGTCGAAGTGGTTATAGCTGAGTTAGGATTTTCTGGCTTTCCTGGTTCTTTTTCGCCTTCCTTTTTAAGTTCATCTTTAAGATTCTCTATCGTTACTTCCAACTCACTTAGGTCCGCATTCTTTTGTGACAAAGCAATTTGTTCTTGTTGTTCAAAAAATGCTTGCATATCACCTGCTTGCCTGTCAACTTCTGACTTTCTTAGTTCAGAAAGCTCGGAAAGCGCGGTATTGTTACTCTCCATGCTGCTATTAACGGATTCAAGCCCGTTATTGATCTCTGTACCTTCTTGAGACAAATAATCTTGTACCTGTGCATGTCTGGATGGTTGAGCCGTTGCTAAGAGCTGAATACTTCCCATACTCTCATCCTGCAGTTCTTGTAACATCAATTGTTGGTTATCTTGATATTCTCTAAATTCTTCAACAAACTGCACAAAAGATGTTAGGTTGTCTTCGAACTGTTGAACTGTGTTTTCTCTTCCCGGTGCGTCTTGGCTGACAGTTGCAACGGTTGATTGGAGGCTTTCGAGCATCGAACGCTGTCTTTCAATTTCAGATGCAAGATTTAAGGAAGTAGGTTTGTAGAATGCTAGCATGGCATTCTGGAAATCTATTTCCTTTTGCAAAATCGTATCGAAATGAGTTCGGACGTTTTCTAAGTCCTGTGAAACATATGTCCAATAAAGCGTTGAAATTCTACTATTGACCTTACTAGTCGCTTTTTCTATTTCGCGAAGCACCTTCTCGCGATCAATGACATTCAATTGATCTTGAACCGTGTATTCAAAGTTCGCTTTTTCGGGCTGATTACTTTCATAGGTCATAATGTTGGTAGAGAAATTGGAAGGAATATAAACAACTGCATCATATTTGGAATCCTTCAGGCCATTGACTGCCGCACTCCGACCGATTACCGTCCATTCATATTTAGAATCTTCCTCAAAAATGGAGGAAATCTCCTTTCCAAACTCAAGGGCCTTATCATCCTTTTCCATTCCTGTGTCTTCATTTACTACTGCAATTACTCTTGAAGCAGTTCTTTTCACTTCCATAGGGTTTTCCCCGACAGATCCAAAGAATAATGCAGGTGTCACGAGGATTAGGAGAATAACCAACACCATTTTTATGAGATAGGTGGTTTTTCCCGTCATGTAAATACCTTCCTTTCCGTTGTGCAAAGCGGAATCTGAATTTTCATTTCTTTCCCGTTGATTACATAGTAACCATACCCAGGATGTATTTCTTCTTCGTTTCGCTCATATGGCAGAGTGAAAATATTCTGCTCTGACTTTTTCATCAGTACTAGTGCTTGGCGGATCTGCTTTACTTCCATCGTAAGTGTATCGTAGCCTTTTGACAGATCATTGTTGCTGCCTGAGGCAACGATGTTAAATCCTAAGTGGCTAAAGTTTTTAATTAGCCTTGCAAACTTGTCTTGCAGCATCGGGTCAAGTGTCTGAATAAACCTTGCATACCCGTCTATAACAAGGAAAATCGGTGGATAATCCATGGATGTGTCACCGAATTGAACCTTTTTTAGGTAATCACTTTCTCTAGCAAACAACTTCTGCTCTACTTCTTCCACCCATTGGGTTATCTGCCCTTTTGTTTCTAAGTAGGTGACATTGTCTTCTTCCGAATAACTGGAAAGGCTTCTGTCAAAGGAATCAAAAAGTCCAATAGATTCAGCACCCTGATCCAGTGTCGTATTCAATATTACTTTCATCACATTTGTTTTGCCTTTTTGAGCTTGTGCTACCACGATGCAATGCTTGTATTTTTCAAAATTGATAAATACAGGTTGGACATGCTCATCATCCAGTCCGATAGGAACCAGGCCTTTTCTAAGCTTGCCTTCTGTATATTTTGCAAAATTAATGACATTAAGATCGGAAGGAAGCATTGGAACGGCTTGCGGTTCCTTGTATTCTCGATACTTTTCTTTAATAGATTCGACATCTCTTCGAATGGAATCTAGTAATTCAAAATCATCTTTCCCTTCTCCAGGTAAAAAGACTTGTGAGAAGAACGCTTCATCTTTTTTTATAATCGCTCTACCTGGAATTGGTTCAGGATTATAAGGGACCCTCCCTAGAATAGTGAAGGCTTCACTGTTATCCATCAGATAGTGAACAATTTTTGTTTTCAAGTTGTTCATTAACGATTGTCTGATAGAGTTGACCCTTGTGGCCGTAAATATCATATAGATTCCCAGTGACTGACCATCACGAACAAACTGGTTGATTTGCATTTCAAGATCTTGCATTTCCTCTTTAATAAGATCAAAATTATCAATTGTCATGAAAATGATAGGTAATTTTTCTTCACTCAGAGAATTGAACATTTTTATGGAACTCACTTCTTGCTGTTGGAACAGGTTTTTACGTCTAGCCATTTCATCCTTCAAGATACGCATGAACTTCTCGATTTTCCTTTCTTCATCCATCAAGAAGAAATCTGCCGTATGTGGAAGCTGACGCATTGGTAGCAAGGTTCCATTACCGAAATCAAAGATATAATAATGCAACTCTTCTGGCGTATACTTTTCTGCCATACTTAACAATAGCATCAAAATCGTATGGGACTTACCATAACCGGATGAACCAAATATTCCGATATTTCCATCCTCCATAAGTTCATATTCATAAACTGTTTGCGATTGTTTTTCAGGCTCATCCATCAATGCAAGCGGAATGAAACCTTGCTCCTCTGCCATATAGTTCTTGCGTGAAAGTCTTCCTTCTAAAGGAGGGAGCCATGGGCTGTTAAGTTGTCTGATGCCCATATGTTGCTGAACGGAATGGATTTCTTCCACCACAGCTCCAATTTCCGTTTGTGCACTTTTCTTTTTCTTTTTGGATGTCGATACATCAGACAATGGGACAAGCCCAAGGTCTGTAACAAAAGCTACCTCATCTTCTGATTCAGAAGTATCCTCTTGATAAGGTGCCCCACTCCAAGCAGATTGGAATAGTTCATAAACTTCGTTATTCCCTACTTGAAGATAACCCCTACCGGTAACTGTAATGGATGCGGCATCTCCATTTTTCAAAATCTCCCTGCTATCATCTGCATCTTGCACTTTTAACGCCACTTTAAAGCGGGCGTTACTCCAGATTTGTTCATCAATGACTCCACCTGGTTTTTGAGTCGCAAGGATAAGATGTACACCTAAGCTTCTTCCTATACGTGCAGCACTAACCAATTCGCGGATGAACTCCGGTTCTTCCGCTTTTAATTCCGCAAACTCATCAGAAATGAGGAATAAATGCGGCAAAGGTTCTTCTGCTTTATTTTGCTTATACAGGTCTGTGTAAGCATTAATATGATTGACTTTGTATTGATCAAATAACCGCTGACGCCTTTTTAGTTCACTTTTTATGGAAGCAAGCGCCCTAGCACTAAAGTTTTTGCTTCCTTCTATATTAGTGATGACTCCTAGTAAATGAGGCATTTTTTCAAACGGCTGGGCCATTCCCCCACCTTTGTAGTCAATGAGCAGGAAAGCTACTTCATGCGGGTGATAGTGAATAGCAAGTGAAAGAATATAAGTCTGCAAGAATTCACTTTTCCCAGATCCTGTTGTACCTGCTAATAGGCCATGTGGACCATGTGCTTTTTCATGTAAGTTTAGTACAGAAATGTCTTCTTTACCTTTTAGACCGATTGGAACTGCCAAAGATTTAGAGGACTCCCTTGAAAGCCAGTTTTCTTGTATCGGCAGCATCCCCACTTCTTTTACTTTCATCATTTCTAAGAAAGAAATACTGTTTGGAATGGAGTTTGTCATACCCACCTGGTGGTCGAGGGTTCTAAGCATTCTCGAGAAGACTTCGTTCCCTTCTCTTTTATGAGAATCCAATCTAAAAGGAATGGAAACTGCTTTTTTGTCTTGGATTAGAATGTCCCCCTCTTGGGTATTGATATACCTCACAAGGGTTTCAATATTATCAGACAGACTTTCTTTTGAATCCGCAGCGAAAATGACTGAAATACCAAGGTCTTTATGATCTCCCTCGAGATATTCAAGAATGACATGATCTGCTATTAATTGCTGTTCTGTAATAATAAAAACGATATGCGGTGAAAAGGCTACCTTCTCTTTGTCGTCCAATAAATCTCTTTCTCTGAGCATTTCATAAATGGAAGAAAGCAATTGATCTCTTGTCTGATCATTATAGATTAGACCTTTTGCAAAGGATTGCGGTATCTGAAAATGCGGAAGCCACTTCACCCATTCCCATTGTTCATATTCTTTTTCATTAAAAATAAATACAAATCGCAGGTCATGGTAACTGTGAAAGAAGGATAACTGACCGATAATCTGATGGATTTCATTTTTCATGACGGACTCTTTTCCAATTAATCCGATCGCTCCTTTAGATAAATCCGCTACCACCGGAACATGGTCTATTTCCCGATATACTTTCTCCAAATGCTGAGATTGTTCTAGTAAATCATCAATCTCCCTATTTGCCATATCACCGGAATTGATGGATATTTCATAACTGGATGGTACTTTGCCTCGTCCTAAACGGAATTGCAAGAAATCATGGCTTTCCAATGACCTTTCCCATATTCGATCGGAAATTTGTCCTGTCAGATATTTCATTCGTTCAAAAGATGGGAAATGAAACGTGAGCACATTAGTCTGCCTATCGGCTAACGATTGTAGCTCTCTTCGCTTATTTTCCAGGTAAAGGGTATATACTCTTCTTCTGCGCTCTTCGCTTCTTCTGCGGTTTGCTTTTTCTTTAAAAAATTGGACTGTAGACGTAATAAGTGTAGTCATAAACATAACCATGGAAATGATGATGAATATGCCCCTAGGTGCAACAAGAGCAACCACTCCCATGACAATAAGCATGATAAGGGGAGGCATGATAATCAGCCACAGACCCTTATTATTATCATCCGATTCCTGTGTAGGAAACTGCAGCGAAACCTTATCATCAGGAAGCTCATAGACCATTCGAGGTGTTCTACGGTAGCTTGGATACTTCTTTTGCATTTCTGATTGTGGTCGCTTTATGTCTGAGAGGTCTGTCTCATACTCTTTAAAGCTTGAAACTTCCAATAAATCTTCTTCTACCACCCTTATCTCCAAAAAAGAACATAGCAGAAGATCTCCTACCTCTAGAATTGTATCGTTATAAAGCTTATGGCCATTCAAGAAACAATTTTCATCAGAAATATTTACAATCCATTTTCTTGAAAAGTTTCTAGTAAATGAAATCATTTCTCCATCATGGAGGGAAAAAACTACCTGGTCTCTACTACCTAAATAATAGGCTTGCGAATAGGATGGTCTGGGAGAAAGCACCATCTTTAACTCTTTTCCATTATCTTTCCATTCAAACGGTTGGGTGTATGTACCGCTTCCTATCATTCCACCCTTTTGTTTTACTGTGAATTTGTCATGTTGGATATCGACAAGTAATGGACCATCAATAAATGGAAAATTACGGACAGTAAATTGGTCCTCAACCTCAGAACCTATAGTAATAATCCCAGTCTCTATAGATTGCTTCTGATAGTTATCTTGATAGAACAACCAGAAATTACTCATATACTCACCTCATTTCAACCTTACAGTTAGTTTGACTCTTCATCTTTCTCTTCTTCTAAAGCTTCAATTGCCTCTGCATACTCATCAATCTCATCTTGGACTTCTTTAAGTTGATTCTGTTTTTCTTCACCTGTAAGATCGTCCTGAGCTCTTATTTGTTCTTTGTATTTCAATAAAGCATATAGAATAATCTCCGAATCTTCTAATGATCTCGCGATATCTAGTGCCTCTTGTGCCTCCCCGCGGCCAATATGTATCCAATACTGATAGTACTGCGGATCGGATTGCAAGGTTATCCGGTTCTGAAGAGCATCTTTCTGCTCTTCATTTAAAGATTCATTGATAATATAGGATGTTGCCAACTTATATTGCACTACTCTTGGCATTTCTTGTGCCTCATATCCACTTAATGTATCGACTACCTGACTGTATTCACTTTGTAAAAAGTGTTCAGAACTCTGTACATACGCCGCCTGTTTCGGTTGAACGAAAAGAAAGGAATATATCACTAATACGAGCGCAGGTAACAAAAGAACAGTAAGTCCGATGGTGGCATATTTAGTGAACTTCCATCGCTTTTCAGGAAGTTGAATAAATTGTTTTTCCTTCTCTTCCAACCCTTTTATTCCATTACGGATAAACGTTAATAGTTCTTCTTCATTCTTAGCGTTCATGATAGATTTGGCTGTAGGTGAAAGTTCCAATGTTTGATAAAGTTTGAGATATTCTTTGAAGGAGTATTTCCCGTCAATGGCAGCAGCAATGACCGCTTTGGTTTCCTGCCATAGCTTTTCTGACTCTTTTTCATAAGGTGGTAGACTTTCCATCACGCCATAGTGAAGAAAATAGGGCGTTAAACTTTCATCCACCACCATATTTTCGGGACATATAAGAAGATGTAGTCTTGAAAGAGAGTGATTTCTAACACTCTTAATTAATTGCGAGGCAAAAATCCATCTACTTTTCTCATCCTTCTTTTTTACTTTTGCGAAAGACGAAAAGGAAGGAGGGGGATGATAGATCAGTGTTAACTCGTCTTCTGTTTCTTTAATTTTCTTATGTATGACTGTATTTATTTCTTGAAGCATCCGAATTTCAGCAGCATCTTCCAATTTAATTTTCTCTTTTTGAAAGACCAGCTTGATCGTTTCACCTTCTTTAGAAAGTGTTGCACCTATTTCTTCTTCCAGATATGTTCGACTTTGATCTGCCATAATAGATTGCTCCTTTATAAAATTTCCAAACGGTCACCAGATGTAATGCCATGGTCTACAAGTTTGTCTGAACCTGATAGTATCAAGTGTTTGTTTACTACTCTTACCCATTCCCCTTCCCTTGGAGGTGATGAAGGAGAGACGGCTTGCCACACGATATCGACCACTTTTTTTACGGTATGGTAATTAGATAAACGAAGGTCAAACGATTCCTTTTGGTAGTTTTTTAAGTCGATGGTTATTTCTATGTACATTGTTTTTCACCTCATAAAAGAAGGAACGCATTCAACTGTTAAAGAATGGCGCTCCTTCTTTCTTTTTGGCTGCCCCATTTTAGAAGGGGAGCTATTTGTGTTAGAACAGATTACCCGCGGATCTGGCTTGCAATTTGAGTATCAGCATCTTCAAGAGCTCTAGCTGTATTGCTAAGCTGCACGGAGATATCCTCAAGTAATTGTTGCATTTGAATGATAGAAGGCTTCAAGGATTGGTATTGATCGCTGAATGCGCGGCTAGATTCACCTTCCCATACACTTTCAAGCTCACGAATCATGTTGTCCAAACGGTTGATTTGATCCCCAACCTGGCTGCTTTCACTTCTGTAACGAGTGGACATTCCAACTAACTCTGCAGGGGTAACGCGAATGATTCCTGACATTTAACATCTCTCCATTTCATTTATAGGTTACTTTTATTGTAAAAAACACACAACTTAAAGGTCAATTTACAAATAGGAATTTCAGTAAAATAAGTAATATATACCCACCGATACCCCTATTACCAAAAAATAAAACCTCTAAGAATAGTATTTTTTTCACAGATTGATATTTTTCTAGGTATTTCGACTAAATCAACTAATTGTTTCATTGACCTCTTCGTAGAAGATGGTCAACTCTTGCCTGTTCATCTCATCCACATGTTCGTGGTATTTGTTGGAAAGGGTGGTCATAAGCCTTGACTGATCATTGGTGATAATCGTAAACAATCTATGATTCTTATTAAACTCCAATAGTGCTTGCTCAATCACTTTACCTTTGCTCATGTCAAGTTCGGCATTAATGATTCTTGCCAACTCATCACTAATCACTCGTACTTTTTCTAGCTCCGCATTGAAAACAAGATGCTTAAATCGCAAATCTTCGTATGGTGCGAATACGTAAGAAGTTTTATACTGTCCTATTCCTACCACCCCCTTTACCGTAATTCAAACAACTTCGATATACTTTGATCTTCTTCAAATAGGTCTTCAATTGACTTTCTAACCCTGGTAATCATGGCCTTTGCTTTTTCAATTTCCTCTCGAAGATAATGATACATACCTTCAAAAGAATCCTGAAACATAGGATCAAGTGGTCTGATATACTCATGTACATTAATCTTGTTAACTTTCACTTCACTGCCTGATACCGGGAGTAGATGACTGTAATTCCTCGGATTGGCTTCCATCTGGTGGATGGCATTCATCACTCTCTGTTTCCTATATTCCAGATCGTCAACGTATTCTGTGTAATAAAGTCTCCTCCAGGCAGTGAGTGCCTCTTCCTTTTCCATACATTTATCCAGACCGAGCTGATAGATCCTCACTGCAGAAGAAAGGTTGACCTCAATGGTCCTTCCATCTGTAGCGTTTTTATAACGAATTAAATCAGATCCTTCGTAGCGTCGTCCTTCTACCTGATTTAATGAGTTAACTACATGCTCCATGCCATGAGCGTGGGCAGCATCCCCAAACTCGCCAACAAACTCATTCGTGTCGTCTATGATTGCTTGATAGCTGTTTTGTATATTGCCACTTTCAAGCTTTATTGTTTCCGAAAGCTCTATCATCGTCAGAATATTCTCATGTTGAGATAGGTTATGGGTAAAGGAGCCTTTAACAAGGTTTTTGCCTATATCTAAAGCAGCACTACCAATCGCCTCAATCATCCGTTGTATACTACCTAGCATTTCCTCAACATGAACTTGGATCAGCTTCAACAGGTCCTCACTTATCTCTCCAACCAAGGCTAGTAAGGAAGGAAGAACTTGTGTCAAATCTTGCAATTTAGCTCTAATCTCTAAAGCCCTTGAGACAAATTCCTGTTGTCTAGAAAAGAAATCACTTGGAAATTCTTTTACTGGATACGCAAACGGCATATCCACTGTAAAGCTTCCAAATCCAATGACTCCAAGCGTCATCGGTACCGCTCCACGCTTCCACTTTGGAGGTTCGAATATTTTCTTCCAATCTTGTTTGATGTCGTCAATCAGAATGAAGAGTTCTTGGTCGATACCGAACATGCTTCTGTTGAGGCCATCAATTCCTGACTTTTCGTAGGCTGGGGCGTGTTTGGCGACGAATTGTTGGATATTGTATAGATTTTCGTCTGAGACTCTATTCATGTATTTGGCGATACCGTCTGTGTGCGGGTAAGTTTCTAAAACTTGTCTTGAACCTATGTCTAAGAAACCTCGGAAACCGATTAATGAGAATAAAAATTCTTCTTTTACGGTTAGGTGATGGATACTTTGACCTTGTTCTTCATAATATTTTTCTGTGAAAGCTTTGAGTTTTTCAGGACCTATCGTATAAATTTCTTCTATATCAAATTTAGAAATCTTAAATTCTTCGAAAACTTCATCCCTGAATTGGCTATCAAGGAGTGCTAGTTGATATACACTTGGTGGGGCATCATTTATAGCAAAAACATTTTTAAACGGTTGATCCAACAGCTGCAAGGTTTGGATAAGATTACCACCTAGAGAATGGCCTATTCCATATTTATTTAATGGTAATTCTGAACTGTCATAAGTAGATTGTTGGGTATGACTTTTTATTTCATTTTCTACAGCCTGATTAATATGTCTAGTTACTTCGAAATCAAATGCTTGAGCATCTTGATATTGATTTTTAACTTTGCCCGCGAAGATGCCGAATAAATTATAAAACCAGTCACTAGGGATACCCTCTCCACCATTTTCACCAGGCTCACTTCCCCTAGTAATCGTATAAGATTGATTAATTCCTGTTTCAACATTCAAAAAATGAATTACTGTCCCATCAAAACCGGAATCGTATTCTGAATTCACTTGAGGAAAATCATCCGAGTGATAAAGAGTTATTTCCCCTGGCGGCTCTATTCCAGTCTCTTCAATGTATATTCTTCTTATGTTCTCTATAGTGATGTCTTCATACTCCAATTGAGCTATTCTGGCCTTCAATATTTCAGACTCTAAAACCTCATTTTCATCCATTTAACTCACCCTTGTACAAAATCAATAGATTTGATGACTCTCATCATCTTATCTTCTAGCTCTTTAGAATCTAGATTGCATGACTTAACAGAATCCTTACAGGCAATTCGGCCAATAAAGCTTGTTCCTTTATCTTGATTATTAGAATTTATATATGCATAATACCAATAGGTATTTTCTCCATTACCCTCTGAAACTTTTTCAGCAAAGTAGAATGTGTTTTCATTGTGTGTAAACTTTTCAAATTCCCCTTCATAATTTGCATTATTGGAAAGAAGGTGCAGGTTCAACTCTATATCACTTGATCTGGTACTATTTTCATAAGTAAAGCTATAATACATTGAAGTGTTTGCTTCCACACTTTCCTCTAAAAATGCTACTGCTTCAAAACCGTTACCATTTCTTTCATATGTTCCCTTTTCCACATATGCATCTTTTGGAAATAATAATGTGAAACCTTTGGTCATTGATTCAAAAAGATAAAAACCTTCTTCTACTTCTTCTGTGGATTTTAAAAAATCCTTGGTAAACTCATCATTATATGCAACTGATTCATGTGTAGTATCATCATCAGTATGCTGATTTCCACCACTATTTAAATTCATTCCACATCCCCCTAACAAAAGTACCGAACCTAATAATCCTAGAAGCATTGATTTCTTCATAGCCCTTCCCCCTAGGCAACGCCATCAACGTGGCATAATATGTATTTTCTAAAGACTTATTCCCTATACCTTATACAAATAATCCCTTTTATCTAAAAATTATATTAAATTATTAAAAGTTTTTTTGGGTCTTTTTTATAGCTATATAATAATTACCACGTGATTTAAATGTAGTCAATTTGACTGAAACGATTGTCGAATCCTGTCTGTTAGTAAGGTACTAACCAGGAATTAATGTTGTACGTATTTTATAGTTCATTAGCATGATTAATTGTTTATAAATGTAGATTTCTTAATTAATAATTGTATAAAATATGTTAAAAAATATTTAATCAGGCCTTTTGTATCATTTTTGTTTTTCTTTTTACGATGACACAAAGTATTAACACACCTTCTCTCTTACCGTTTGAACTTCTCTTCCACTGCTTCCGGTCTTGAGACGTCCTCTCTGTTACCGTTTGACCTTCCTTACCTCTGTTTTTGGTCTTGAGAAGACTTCTCTGTTACCATTTAACACCTTCTTCAACAATTTAAGGACTTGAGACCTAAGGAGTTTTTCAAAAAGTTCAGTTAAACAAAAAAAAAAAAAACGGATCTCCATTATGAAATCCGTTCGAAACTCTTCCTTATAATATATTTTATTTCGGCTGCATTCTAATTGCTCCATCTAACCGTATAGTATCACCATTCAACATTGGATTTTCTATGATACTTTGAACCAGTTGGGCATATTCTTCAGGGTACCCCAGTCGGGATGGAAATGGCACCATCTTACCAAGGGAATCTCTTGCTTCTGCTGGTAAGGAATCAAACATTGGGGTGTGAAAGAGTCCTGGAGCTATGGTCATAACTCGTACTCCAAATGACGCGAATTCCCTGGCAATCGGCAAGGTCATTCCTACTATTCCACCCTTGGAAGCTGAATAGGCTGCCTGGCCGATTTGACCGTCGAATGCTGCGACGGAAGCGGTATTAACAATGACGCCTCTTTCCCCTTCTGCGTTCGGTTCGTTCTCCTTCATTCGTTCAGCTGCTAAACGAATGACATTGAATGAACCTATCAGATTAATAGAGATAACTTTCGAAAAGTCATCAAGCGAATGAGGCCCTTTTCGGTTCAATACTTTTTGGGCCACTCCAATTCCAGCACAATTCACCACCGTATTTATGTACCGAAAAGTTTGAATGCCATTATCTAAGGCGTTGCAAACATCTTCTTCCTTTGTAACATCTGTTTTTACAAATAGGAAGGAATCACCTAACTCTGCCTTTAACCTTTCACCTCTTTCTTCTGATAAATCTGCAACAACTGCTTTTCCTCCTTTAGAAACAATATTTCTGACAGTTGCCTCCCCAAGTCCGGAAGCTCCCCCCGTCACAAGAGCTACACAGTTTTGAATGTTCATAGAAAACTACCTCCTTTAATGTATTACTAAAGTTTATGCAAAAAGCATGCCAGTAAAGTTAGTAGTGTTTTCAAGATAAGTGTATGGAATCTGTACAACATGTATGAATACCGGAACCATCTATATAAAAGAAAGGGACACATCGCTTTCCAAGATGTGTCCCTCACCTTCTCTTATTTTATTTTCACTTTGATTTGTTCTGTAATTCTTGCAGGGTATTCTACAATTTTCAACGTAATCGGATTGACCATTTTATCCGTATCCAAGATCATCCCTTGTTCAAACATATTTGTTCCATCGATATATGAATATGTTCTAGTGTTATATTCATGAATGGTCCCACTTGCATCCACGATGTTGTTATCAAAAAGTGAAAAGAAGTAATTATGGTCCTCTGGGTCGACCTCAATCTGAAAATATATCCCTTTCACGTCTTTTTTTCCATCTTCAAGCCAAACCTTTTTTAACCGCTCATCACTTGGTGCCTTGATGAAGCTTTCATTTTCTAGGTCTATAACAACTTCTAATTCGTTTTTAGGGAGAGCGGTAAACGAGGAGAAGACCAGGTCAAGTTGCTGAGGTTCAGAAAAGTAATTGCTCTCAAAGTACATTACAATTTTGTTATCATCCATTGAAGAGCCACCGTCTGAAGTCCATCTATTACCTTTTTCATCTTCTAGTGCAATATCATCAAAACGAAATATTTCGTGTGTATTAGACTCGTCATATTCTAAGAATAACGCAATTCGGGTTGGATGAATTTCCATCTTTTCAAAGTAGATGGACTGTCCGCCTCCTTCTACGGCCTTGTCAATTAAAATCTCTTTCGTAATTGCTGAAAATTTTCGTGTATCAACTTCAATAGGAAAATTCAGGCCATTTATAGCCTCTACTTCATTTATATTAATGCCAGTTTCTAAGTTAAATTTTTCAGGAATTATCATTCCATCGGGATAGGTAACTTTTAATTCACCTGAAACCTTTTCACCTTTCCTTACTTCACTATGACTTCCATAAGTCATCCCGTACTCACCGAGTTTTTCACCTGACTGTGATGTCAATTTGATATTACTCAGGTTTATTGTGGAATGATTGTTATCACTTTCAATGGTATAAAACACAAGCATCTGCGTTTCATCCACTATGATGGCATCTATCGTCAATGACACTCCATCTTCCTCTTTTGTGAATCCCACTTCTTGAAGGTATTCGTTTTCTACAGCGGACATAATTCCTTTATTATGACGAATCAGCTCCACTATCCTCTCCATTCCCGGAATAGTGCTGACGTAGTGTGCGAATGCCGGGGATACCCTAATGGTGGTAAGGAAAATGATAAGGAGGATGCTTGCAGCAACCATGCCAATTCTCCAGAAAGGAGGTCGGGTAACCTTGTTACCTTTTCTGATTCCACTTCTAATGTAATCATCAATATCACGAGGGATTTCTACATTACCGTACTCCTTCTTTAACTCATGCAACTTCTTTTCTTCTTTTTCAAACATGCTTGCTTCCTCCCTTCTCATCCCAGTAAAGACGTAATTTTTCCAAGCCTTTTCTTAACCACGTTTTCACGGTATTCTCTGAAGAATCCATTACTTTAGCGATGTCTTTTATCATAAAGTCCTCCATATAACGGAGTTGAATGACTGTCTGATATGGATCACCTAACAATGAAATAGCCTCTTGGACTTCCAATTGCAGTTCATTATCCTCTGTATACGGCTCTTCCATCTTCATTTGCATATTAGGCTCCCGTTTTTTCTTTTTCCATTCATCCCTGCAGTAATTGATCATGATCTTTACAAGCCACGTGGAAAAATAGTCTGCCTGTTTAAGTTTTTTTATCCCTTTGTATGCTCGGTAGGTTACCTCTTGAATGGCCTCAAGGGAATCCGCTTCATTTTTCAAGTAGGAATAGGCAATTCGATAGAGTTGTTCCTTATGTGTTGAGATCAAGGTAAAAAATGCCTCTTCATCCCCCTTTTTTGCTTTCTCCACCAACCATTTCTTCTCCAAAACCTCACGCTCCTAAAAGCTCTTTTGCTGTCATCTACTCATTAGACATTTTGATCTATCAAAAAGTTTTAACAAAATAAAAAAATCATCTGTTGTCTTTCCGAACAGCTGATTCCATCTAGAATATACAATATTTTAACATCCATTCTTATATTTTTTCTTTATTACCCAGGCATTCCACTTCAATTATTCGACATTTCACCCTTAAATACTAGATACATCAGCTTAAATTTCTAATAATTATTTATAATCTGTTAAAATGATTACAAAGATACCAATTGAAGGAGTTTATGCCAAATGACCAAACGATTAATGCTTATTACCCAAAATATCGGAGATGCATATACTCAACAAATTAAGGAAATCGCTCCAGACTTTGACCTTATAATAGGCAAAGACAAAGAAATCTGGGCACCCCATTTAAAGAACGCTGAAATAATCGTTGGCTGGAAAAAGGAACTAGATAATCTTTCGCTAATCAAAGGCTCTCCACTTAAGTGGATACAATCCTGGAGTGCAGGTGTCAACAACATGCCCCTGTCTACACTATCTGAAAAAGGAATTATCTTAACAAGTGCAAATGGAGTTCATGCTTACCCAATTTCTGAGACGATCTTTGCTTTGATGCTAGGGTTGACTAGAAAAATTCATACATATGTGAAGCAACAACAGCAAAAAGTATGGCATCATGCACAGATGAACCTTGAAATTCATGAAAAGACTTTAGGTATTATCGGTGTAGGAGAGATTGGAAAAGAAGCAGCTAAAATTGCAAAAGCTTTTCGTATGAATGTTTTGGGTGTTAGACATTCTGGTAAACCCACTGACTATGTTGATGAGATGTATACCCCAGACAGGCTCCATGATATTTTGCCAAAATGTGATTATGTAGTCATTACACTTCCTTTAACGGACGAAACGGAAGAAATGTTCGGAAGAGAAGAATTTAATCGTATGAAAAAATCTGCTTTTCTCATTAATATAGGGCGCGGCGAAGTAATAGTAGAAAATGAACTTGTACAGGCCTTACAAGAGAACATAATTGCTGGCGCAGGGCTTGATGTCTTTATCAAAGAACCGTTAAATGAAAACAGTCCTTTATGGGATATGAATAATGTCATCATTACCCCTCACACCTCAGGGTCCACCGAACATTATTCTAAACGTGTAATAGAGGATATATTTATCCCAAATCTCAAACACTATCTAGAAAATGAAAAGCCCTTAATAAATGTTGTGGATTATAATAAAGGTTATTAAAAATGGTTTAACCCGCTAGGTTTAAGGGTAAATACGGAGAGAGTTAGGGGGAACTATACATGCATCGGAATAGTCAATTACATAACTTTTTATTAGAAAAAGCAAAAGTTCTTACAGAAGAATGGTATGAATCCTTGGATAAAGTCAATGCCAAGGGGGTTTATGCCTCCACAAATCCTGATATAATTGCCACATTAAAAAAGCAAAATTTTGAATTTCATCTACAATTATGTAAAATTTTTATTGAAGAAGAAGAAAAATTCTTCAAGGACTTCGAGACTTGGATATTGTCTATTGCACAGGATGATCAGCATCTAAAAACGCCAATACACCATATTTTAAAGGAATTCTTTCGGGTTCGGGAGCAGTACTTGGAATTTATTGACGAATTTGTTTCCCTGCACCAAGAGGAAAAAGAGCAACAGTTGTTATATAACCATATGATCACGAAAGCTTTCGATAATGTAGTGTTTAAGTTCGTTGAAGAAAATCAAAAATATGCAGAAGAACGCCTGCAAGCACAGCAAGACATGATTAAAGAGTTAAGTTCGCCAGTCATTGCCCTTGATAATAACCGAGCACTCTTGCCTTTAGTTGGAGATATTGATACAAGCAGAGCAAGATTCATTCTCGAAAACACCTTGGAGCAATGCGGTGAAAAAGGTATCAATCATTTATTTATAGACCTTTCAGGCGTGGTAATTATAGATACACTTGTTGCCGACCAAATATTTAATCTCATTAAAGCGCTGAATCTAATTGGTGTGAAGACGACCTTATCTGGCATCAGACCGGAAATTGCCCAAACCACTGTTCAATTAGGTTTATCTTTTCAAAACGTATCCATCAAACCTACATTGGCAGGCGCACTGACGCTGCCTCCTGTTACTACTACCCGACGCTAACATGTCGGGTTTTTTCTTTTCTAGCCTGATAAAAAATGGTTTATTGTGTTTAAAGTCTATCTAGAAAGAGTATTTAAACTATATATATCTGAGTAGGTAAGATATATGAAAAATAGGAAGAAATCCCCTTCTTCTTATAAAAGGAGTGAAAGAGATGGAGAAGTTACTTAATGAGATACTAGCAGAATTAAAAGAAATAAAAGCATCGCAATTAGCGATTATGAAAGAGCAAGAATCTTTGAAACAAAATTGCGTTGATTTAAAAAGAGGTGTTACCAACCTAAAGGATGGACAACAAGAGAAAAATACGTTAATTAAGCACACCCTTACACTCCAAATTGAAAATATGCTAGAAATAAGGAATGCGCTAAGAACATTGGAGCAGAACCAGAAGCCATCTGTCATTCCAAAATAGTCGTTCGAAAACAGAAAACACTTCGCTCAATAATGGAGGAAGTGTTTTTCTATTTTACCTTTTGAGCAACTGCACTATTTTTCAATCTATTTAATTCCCGGTAAATGTCTAAAATCTCTTCTTTTTTCATTCTCACCAGACCACTGGATGATGGTGCCACAAAATCAATGGTTCCCTTAACTAAGGTCCTATTTTGTATGCCCCAATCTACTTGACGTACACCGCTATATTCCTGATAAACCCCTTTTCCTACAAAGCAGACTATTTTCGGTTGAAAGTGTTCTATCTTTTCTTTCAACTCCAATCTACCCTTTTGGTACTCCTCTTTGGTAATGTCCGCCGCTCCTACAGTCGGCTTCGAAACGATATTAGTCAAACCATAATGTAACTCTACTAACTTGAAATCCTCAGTTGGGGCATACTTTCTTGGAGTAAGTCCTGATTCAAAAAGGATGGTCCAAAACCTGTTAGTTGGGTTTGCATAGTGATGACCAGTTTCACCAGAGCGGATACTTGGATTGTAGCCCACAAAAAGAATATCTAGATTATGGTCGATATGGTCAAATATCTCGTCCATATTTTCACCTCTCTTCTTCTATTCATTTTATCAAGATTAATAAAAAAGACCAAACGGATGCTTCCCGCCTAGTCTCTTCATTATCTATTATTAAGCGGATAATTTTCTGCTTGCATTAAATAATCCCGACTTTTACTCTAGTTGAAAGATCCGATTTATGTGAAGTACGAACCCTTTTGCGGTATCTTGGAATGGAATGTAACGAAGATGTAGGGGCAACGCCTAAAAAAGCGGAAGAGGTCTTAGAAGTATTTTAATGTTTGGCGGCATTTTCATATCTTCTTGCGCTTGCTTCAGATAACGATACATTGCTTTACTGCCAACCGAGTTTGCAGAATGAATAGTAATTCTTTCCGCATACAGCTCGTTCTCCACCATCTTATGAACGAGCAGCAGACCATTTCGATGTTTATTCAACAAGTCATGGTCCAAAGAGAGATGCCCAATCGCATGGTTCTCTAACAAGGTGAGGCACTGGTCAATGTCTTCTGCGAGTATATACCCATCAGGACATGTTCGACTATCATCTAGAAAAACATTGATTTTCAAGATGACACCTCCAAATATTCGACTTAGCTACAGTGTAACATACTTTCGTTACTAATTTTTTCCTAGATGGTACAAGCTTTCTCCTAAACTCTTTCATAGCAGGGCTGCCAAGAAAAAAATAGGAATAATGTACCATTTTTAATTCTTAAGGTTTTTTGAATTCAGGAAAATCAAATACCCACTTCATCCAAAAGGATTGTAGTCTATTTTGGAGGCGATCATATTCTTGATATTCCTTTGTGTATTGTTGCTTAAATGAATACGGCACTTCTCCTTCTGCCTCTTTTTTTATATATTGTTCTTCTAATACTTCCAGCTTTTCCATTTTAATCTGTATGCTATTATAGCTTAATACAGAGAACAGCCCATACAACAACCCCATGAAAGCTACATACAATAGTAAGAATTTCTTGACGTTTCCCACCTGCATCTCTCCTTCGTTTTTCTACATAGTATGACGTAATGCGGGATTGTGACAGGACTATTACAAATAAACTCCACTGCAACATAATGGTTTGCAACTTGGTGGTAATGAAGATAGAATTATAGTAAAAGTGGTTGTGCTGGAGGGCTATGGTTTAAATGGGTATTTTAATTGATGTCTTAATTGTTGTCGTTTTTTCTCTAATTTTTTTTGGTGTGTATAAATACGTTATGAAGACGATTAGGAAGTATTAAAAAAACGCTCCCAGGGTAAATTGGGGGCGGTTTTGTATTTATTTTGAGGTAACTTATTTTATGAAGATGGCTATTTTACTGATTATCTCTCATAACAAGGAGAGGGATAGAAAAGAAGCGCTTTATTTTACAGAAGATCCTATATATAGCTCAACTGTCTAATAGGGGCGCTCTATTTTACCGAAGACCCTTTATTTATAGCTCAGCTGTCTAATAGGAGCGCTCAATCTTACCGAAGACCCTTCATATGTAGCTCAACTGTCTAATAGGGGCGATCTATCTTACCTAAGACCCTTGATTAATCGCTCAAAAGTCTAATAAGAGCGGGAGTGCTCTATCTTATCAACCTCTCATTCTTATAAGAGCATCAATATACTATTTAAACCTTGGCATTTTCATGCCTCTTCGAATAGATTTTTTCCTGAATAAAAAATGGAGCATACAATAGGAAAAATATAACCAGCACAACAAGTTCCAAGGTGAGGATATACCAAGGATAAGGACCTAGAAAGTCTATTAGACTTGCATTGGTAGGCTTCTTCGCAAGGAACATGTAATTTCCTCCCGTCAGTCTGTTCATAAAAAACACGACAACAGCTATCACATTCAATGCAGCAAATGCTTTCCAAATGGAAATAAACCTAACCCTGAATTTTTCAACCCATAGCATATAAAATACAGCCATAATAATAGATATGTGAGCAATAAAGAAATGCAAGAAACGGAAATGCGGAAAGTCATAAAACAATTCCGGAGTTAATAATGCCTGCAGGGCACCCCCGACACCCAAAAAATACACCACTTCAAAAACCAATTTCTGCTTAGTCAGGAGCATCCATACACAAAGATATAAACTTATTGAACATAATTGAAGCGGCAATGTGTCACGTATATCCCACATGCTGGTGGAAAAATACCAATAGTTTAGCCATATCTCTGATCCAGCAAGGCCAAAAATTATTACCCATCCTCCACCCGCCTTCATCCATGATCTATTTCTTGAAAGAAAGAGAAAAAGAAGGAGTGCTAAAGTTACGCATAAACTTAAGTAGTGGGAAGTTGTGAAAAGGAGCGAGCCTTCCATATAAGCTTCCGGATCAGTATAAGTATTAAACATCTGCACTGGACCTCCTTTTTAAGAGAACTATAAGAGAAAGGGAAACTATTTATGCAATGTAATTTTCACTTCATTTTGCTTCACTTGTAAATTTACTTTCCCTCCTATTGGAAAAGTGAACATCGGACTTGTATGGCCAAAATCCGCGTTCGCCACTACTGGAATATGGGAGAGCTCCCTTTTTGTTTGAATGATCGTTTGAATCAGCTCGTTTGAAACATTGGACACTTTTTCAAAACGACCTATTACAATTCCTTTTACGCCGTTAAAGCCTGGTTGGTGGATGAGAGATTGCAAGTCACGATCAAAAGTTTTCGGGCACGTCAATTTATCATCTTCTATAAATAATATAGATTCTTCCAAACTAGGCATATATTCAGTACCCTGAAGAAGATTCAAGGTACAAAGGTTCCCCCCAACTGCTATGCCCTCACATTCACCCTCATTGATGATTAAATAGCCTTCATTGGGATGAAAATTTCTATTCTCCTGATCCATATACCACGTATCATTACTCCATTCTCTAGAAGGAGCAATTTCTACGAATGTTGTATCATCAAGTAACATCTTTTTGAAGTACTCTAAGGAATATTCGAATCCCTTTACCATACCAAATGAAGAAAAATGAATACCTGAATAAGTGACAAGACCAGTTTTTGCATAAATCGCGTTACCTAGCGCAGTGATATCAGAGTACCCACAAAAGATCTTTGGATTTTCTCTTATAAGATCATAATCAATATAGGATAATAGTTGATTTGCCTGGAATCCTCCTATGGTGGTCAGTACGGCTTTTACATTTTTGTCACTGAATGCCTCATGTAGATCCGCAATTCGAGATTCAATAGAGGACGTTAATAAACTGTTAGATTCATTTATATGCTTCCCAAAGGTCACTTTTAGTCCCAATTGTTCTAGCCTATAGGTCGACAACTCAATATTTTCCTTTGACAGGATAGAATGAGAAGTAGAAGGTGCAATAACCCTCACTTCATCCCCTTTTTTAAGTCTTTCTGGTACCATCATTACCCCAACCTCCATCAAAAACCATTTACCTACTATTCTACCAAACAACCCCACAAAACTTCTATAACTTTCCATAAAACCATAGCAAAAATAAAAACTTTACTAGAATAAGAATATTTATGCAAAAAATGAATAAAAGGGGTCAGACCCCTTTTTTCATTCTTCACAAAATAGTAAGAATTTGCAGGTTGAGAAACGGTGTGTGGTATGTGTATACTTGGTATTACAAGTTTTTTTATTTGTTTTTTTGGGTATTGATTGTTGATTTGAAATATGCAAAATAAGTGAGGACTATTATGTATTATAAAACGCTTACTCATTCGTCGTCGAAAGAGTGGATTGTGCTGTTTCATGGGTTTGGTGGAAATTCATCGATTTTTTATAAGCAGCTGAAAGCTTTCCGCGCTGAATATAATATTCTATTATTAGATCTGCCTGGTCATGGAAAATCTCCATATCCGAATGGTGTAGATCTTTTTGAGTATTCCTCTGAACAGACGATTGGCATTATGAATAAACTAAAAATTGAATCCGCTCACTTTGTTGGCATTTCTCTTGGAACCATTATCATGCAGGAAATTGCGCTCCGCAACCCATCTGTCATTAAGTCTATGGTACTTGGCGGCGCAACACCAAAGCTCAAAAAATGGGGAGAATTTCTTTGCCGACTGTCCGTATTCTATCCTCTGAGAAAAATACTGCCACATATGGTACCTTATCGTATCTTTGCCCGGGTACTTCTACCAAAGAAGAATCACTCAGATTCAAGAAAAGCCTTCATTAAAGAGGCTTATAAACTTTCCAAAGAAACCTATTTAGGATGGGTCCTTTCTGGTCTGAACGGTTACACCACATACGATCGGTTGAAATCAAAAAAGAATAAGATTCCAAAGCTATATATTTCCGGTTCTGAAGATCATATGTTTTTAAGCAATACAAGAGAATATGTTAAGCAGGAAGAAAACTCCACATTAGAAGTTATTCAAAAATGTGGGCATGTATGTAATATTGAAGAAAGCGATAAATTTAATGATCTAGCCGTCTCTTTTATGAAACGCGTGGATAAAATTAGAATTACTGCATAAAAGGCTGGAGGTGACCACTCTCCAGTTTTTTTATGTTAAATAAAAACCACAAGGCACCTAACTCGCACCTTGTGGATTCTCTACCTTATTTCTTTTTCCCCCCACGTACTCCAGTTGTGATTTTCTTCCACTTTTCTTTTTCCGCAAGTTGAGCACGTTTATCATTTTTTCTTTCCAAAAATGCAAGTTCCCGCTGCAGTTTTACATAGCTTTGGTACCTCGTGGCTTCCAGCGTACCTTCTTCAATCGCTCCCCGCACTGCACATTTTGGTTCATTGGCATGCTTACAGTCTCTGAAATAACACTGCTCTGCCAGGTCTTCGATATCTTGGAAACTGTGACTGATCGCGCCATCTGCTTCCCATAATTGAAGCTCCCTCATACCAGGAGTATCCAATACAAGACCACCAGTAGGCAACATATACAACTCTCGGTAAGTTGTCGTATGTTTCCCCTTGTCATCGTCACTACGAACCTCTTGAATAAGTTGCTTCTCTTCCCCAAGAAGATAATTCGTCAACGTAGATTTCCCAGCTCCTGATGAACCTAACAAAGCAACTGTTTTTCCCTCAGCAAAATACGGTTCCAGTTCTTCTAATCCCGTTTCTTCCTTTACACTTACTGCATGAATCGGAACACCAAAGGCAACTGCTTCCACCTCGGCAATTTTCCCAGTAACATCTTCACACAAATCGGCTTTCGTCAAAACAACCACTGGGTTAGCCCCACTTTCCCAGGCCATCACTAGATACCTTTCCAATCGCCTTGGGTTAAAATCATAGTTTAAGGACTGCACTAAAAAAACGGTATCCACATTTGCTGCGACAATCTGTTCTTCAGTGGTTAAACCTGCAGCTTTTCGTGAAAATTTACTGAACCTCGGTAACATGGCATGGATCGTTGCTTTGCCTTCCTCCTGACGTTCACTTAATACAACCCAATCGCCAACAGCCAGGTAATCCTCCCGAGTTACAGCTTCAAATCTGTATTTCCCTGATACTTCCGCAAGACACTCCCCAAAGTCCGTTTCTACTCGGTACAATCTCTTATGTTCAAGCATCACTCTGCCCACTGTAAATCCTTGCTCTTCATATTCAATAAAAGAATTATTTAAAAATTCATTCCAACCTAATTGATTTCTTTTCAATGTGTTTTCCTCCTAATGGAAAGTAGATATTTTTTGGCAAAACAAAAAGACCGTTCGCACGGTCTTTTGCAATACATTTATAAACCATGAGACGTTACGTCACAGCCCCATGGAAATCTACATTCTCATCGGTAAAGGAACATGATAATTTAACGGTTTCCATGCAAGGGCTGTGATTTATTATTTAGTTGAGATAGGTTCACTACAATTAACTTTTTCATAAAACATCCCTCGCTTCCGTTAATTTTTATTACAATATTTATCATATGGTATTATTATCTAAAAGTAAATAGGCTATCTGAATTTTCTTATAAGAATTTAATTTGCTTCCACTTGAGCCAATCTCTTTTTCTGCTTCGATTGCCATGTAACAGAAACAAGGATAGTTATACTCAGAACTAATAAACCTAGTATAAACGGGTAGATGATATTAATATCATAAAGAATCCCTGCAAGTGTTGGCCCCAATACGTTTCCAATACTCATATACGCATTGTTCATTCCCATCGCAAATCCCTGCTCATTGCCTGCCAACTTAGAAATTAATGTATTGATGACAGGTCTTAAGATAGAAGTTGCCAAAAAGATAATTAAAGTGACCCCAAAGAATACACCATAGCTTGATGCAAATAATGAAACAAAGAAACCAATTGCTGCTACACATAAAAAGATGTTTAATACATCGCCTTCCCCAATAGCACGTACAATTCGATCAACGACAAAAAGCTGAACAATTACACTGATTATTCCTGTAGCAGTAATCATTACTGCAATCTCCTGTGGGGTTGCGCCAAATTGATTATCGATGAATAATCCAAGGACAGACTCATAAGCCATTAATCCAAAACTCATCACTAGCGTAATGATAAGTGGTATAAAATACGGTTTGTTAACCGATAATGCCAGCTTTTTGATCATCGGCTCTGGATTTACCTCTTGTGCCAATATCGTTTCCTTTTCTCTGCTTTCTTTTAACACAAGAATAGAGAAAACAGTTGCAACGAGTGAAATCAATGCAGATACCAACAAAGGAGTCTTTAAGCCAAAATCAGCTAAAAATCCACCAATTCCAGGTCCAATTACGATACCCAATGACATGGCAGCGGAAATGTAACTGTTCCCCTTCGCGCGTTGTTCCATCGTGGTAATATCCGCTACATAAGCAAATAGGGCAGGAATTAACAAGGCTGCTCCTATCCCTCCTATGACACGTGAAAAGTAAAGCATCCAAACTGAATCAAATCCATAAAAAACGAACATAGATAAGGTCAACCCCGCTAATCCGAGAATGATCATAATTCGTCGTCCGTATTGATCGGCCCATTTCCCAGCAAGTGGTGACATGACGAACTGCGCACCAGCAAATATGGCAATCATGAGTCCAGCAGCCAATCCGCCTTGCCCGATGGAATCAAGGTATGCCGGAAGAATAGGTATAATTATCCCGAAACTCCCTACGGCAATAAACATATTTATCATTAAAATAATCATTTTTTTACGTTGTTCAGGTGCCATTTTGTCACTTCTTCCTCTTATTTATTTCGTGCCTCTTACTAAATCAACTTTAGTATTTTATGACTTTTAGAGGCCAGTGTCAATGGAAGATGTTATTCCTGATTAGATTACAACAAAAAATGAATCGGGCGGCTTTTCCAAAGTATCGGGCGATAATTGAAGATTACGGGCGATTCTGAAAAATAATCGGGCGATAATTGAAGATTACGGGCGATTTTTTCTACTTTACAGGCGATTATTCAAATAATCGGGCGATTGAGGATTATACTCTGCAAAAAAAGGTTGCATAATACTCCAGAATTTTAGGAGCTATTTTGCAGAAAAGAGGATTATCTGTCTGTTATAGAGAATTAACTTACTATAACCTATTCTTGGAGGCCTACATATGAAAATTTTAGTGATTGGCGGTACTCGTTTTTTAGGCAGGTTTATCGTAGAAGAAGCGTTAAAGCAAGGCCATGAAGTAACGATGTTCAATCGTGGAAATCATCATGATTTGTTTCCACAGGTGGAATGTATTGTAGGAGACCGCAATAAAGACCTTTCCCTTCTTGAAGCTGGGAAATGGGATGTAGCCATTGATACGTGCGGCTTTACTCCGAAAGCTTTAGCTGAATCTACCAGGGTGCTTGCGGATAAAGTAGAACACTATACTTTTATATCAAGCATTTCGGTCTACAAAGATTGGATTCCCCCAAATATTAAGGAGGATTATCCCGTACAATCCTTAACGGAAAAACAAATAGAAGAAATAGGCTTTGGAACACAAGAGCAGATCAATGCCCATTATGGTGCTTTGAAAGCAGAAAGTGAAAGCGCGGCAGAAGAAAATATGCCTAATAAAGTATTGCATGTCCGTTCTGGCCTTCTTGTTGGTCCATATGATTATTCTGATCGTTTCTCCTATTGGGTTAATCGCGTAGCTCAAGGCGGCGAAGTGTTGGCGCCTGGACGAAAAGAGAGAGAAATTCAGTATATAGACGCAAGAGATATGGCTCTATGGATACTGAAAATGGCAGATGAAAAAATAACCGGTACTTTTAACGTAACAGGACCAATAACCCCTGCAACAATGGAGGATTACCTGTCCACTTGTAAAAAGGTCTCAGTTTCAGACGCGGATATTATCTGGGCAGACGAAAGTTTCTTATTGGAACAACAAGTCGCACCTTGGACAGAAATGCCGCTTTGGATTCCAGAAGAGCATCCACTTGTAGAGGGCAGTGAGCCTTGGCGAGGGTCAAGTTCTATAAATATTGAGAAAGCCTTGGAGCACAGATTGGAAGTTCGACCATTAGAAGAAACCGTAAGGGACGTACTTGACTTTGAATCATCAAGAAAAGATGAAGAACGAAAAGCGGGAATTCATAAAGAGAAAGAACAAAATGTGTTGAATGCTTGGAAAACGAGAGCATAAATCATATGATAAAAAGCCTGCGATGGTAGTACTCGCAGGCTTTTTTCATTTTAAATTTAAATAAAATGGGCTTAATTATTTTTCATGTACAAGCGACAAATTTCAACCAACAACGTCAAATTAAGTGTAAACAAATTTACTAAACTGGAGTGTTCAACATGAAAAAACATCAAAGAGCCGTGCTGGCTTTAGCTATTACACTTGGGCTTTCGGGTGCACTTGGTTTCTCATCCTTTGAACCAGCATTTGCGACAAATACTAATGAGGTAATAACCATCAAAAAAGGGGATACGCTGTACAGCCTTTCTAAGAAGTACAATGTCAAAATCGATGAGCTCAAAAAAATGAATGATTTAACAAATTCAAAGATTATTGCTGGAGAGAAGCTCATCATTAAAGAAGTAACAGACATTGTTGTGAAAAAGGGCGACACACTTTACACACTTGCAAAAACTCACGGAACTACCGTAAAGAAATTAAAAGAATGGAATCTGTTAACCTATGAGAATATTTATACCGGTCAAAAACTACTAATTAAAGCTCCTGTCATAATGAAAGTGAAAAAAGGGGATACACTGTACTCCTTAGCCAAACAGTCTAACACTTCGGTAGAGCAGTTAAAGGACTGGAACAATTTAACTTCTGATACCATTAAGATCGGCCAACAACTCTACCTCTCCCCTTCTCCTGAGAGCTTCACTATTACAGTAAAAAAAGGGGACACCTTGTATTCCTTATCTAAGAAATATGGAGTAAACGTTAATGCATTAAAAGAACTTAATAATCTCAGCTCCAACACTATTTATTCAGGGCAGGAATTAAGACTAAACTAAAATAAGATTGAAACTATTTTCCTTCTTAATCGTATTAATAGCTATAGAATAAAGGAGGAACAGCGAATGAAAAAGACTGTCTATTTTTCAGATAACTTCTTCTCTACTGGAGAAACGGAGATATTTGATGAGGATCAAAAAATCATTGGAAAATTAGATTTAAGGAGTGCTTTTTCTGCTGCTGTAGATGTTAATACTCCAGCTGGCGATATTATAGTAAGCGGGAGCTTTGGTTTTTTCTCTAACAAATGGTTTGTAAAAGACCATCAGGAAAACGAGATTGGAGAACTTCGCGAACGCTTTGCTTTCTTTAAGTCCATCTATGAGTACAAAGCACACGGTCGAGGAATTTATAGGTTGGAAAGCCCCGCCTTTTCAAGGGAGTACACATTGTTTGACGAAAACGATGAATTGGCTGCCGAATTTAAAAGAATAGACAGCTTCTTCGAGTCTCCGGCCTTTCAGTTGTCTGATTACACTCCGGATCTTGATACCGAGGAACTCGTCGCAGTGGTGATGGGGATGAACGCTATTCAGAAAAGACGACGCTCACAAAACGGTTCTGCGGCAACATAATTCTATATGGAAAGTGGCAGTCAAAAGATCCGTTTCGACCTCCCGACTGCCATTTTTTATGCTAATTCCTTTTTTAACCTCATCAATTTTAACAACTCATTATCCATAGAGGTATATTCCTCACTATCCCTATTAACCATGCTGATTTTCCCCAATAATTCCGTAATCCTCGCCTCCAAAATCGCAACCTTTTCACTGCTTTCTTTTTCAGAAGATGCCACCTGGCTCCTTCTTTTCTCTTCATACTCTTTTATGCCAGTTTCCACTCGTTTTATTCTCTTATTCTCAATCACCAGCAGTTTGTCACATAGCTTCTCAATAAAATAGCGGTCATGGGAGATAACGATGAGCGTACCAGTGAACGTAGACAAGGTGGCTTCCATCTGTTCTCTGCTTGGTAGGTCCAGATGATTGGTCGGTTCGTCGAGGATTAAAACATCATATTCCTGCATGATCATATGAACCAACTTCACTCTTGTTTTCTCGCCAAGGCTCAGGGTACTAAGTGGTTTGGTGAGATTTTCCTCATGCATTCCCATATTTGCAAAAATGGTTCGAGCTTTGGAAACACGTTCCCAGCCAATAAAATCTAAAAATTCCATGGCAGTTTTATTCATAGGCATGTCACTGACTTCCTGGCTCAAATAGGCAATTTTTAAGGAAGCACTTTTCCACAGTGAACCTTTTGAAGTATATTCCTGTTCCAGTAGCATTTTAATAAATGTGGTTTTTCCTGAACCATTTTCACCAATCAACCCTATTCTCTCTCCATGCTTCACATAAAAATGACTTTTTTCAAAGAGAAGTCGTTCACCAAATTGTTTGGTTAGCCCTTTCGCCTCCAAAATTCTTTTACCTCTTTTTCCGTCCGTTTCAAATTCAAATTTGACCTGGACTTCTTCCTTCGGCTTTTCCACTTTATGTTTAGACAGTTCGAGTTCCAACCTTTTTGTCTTTGATTTAATTTGGTTATCCTTTTTCTTTGCTTTTACCCGTTCAAATTCTTTTAAGCCCATCTGTTTACGCTCACCAGGGTTATCCCTCTTGCCTGCTTCTCTATGCGCCTTTTCAGACCACTGTTTCAAGTTGGCAACTTGATCTTCAATTATTTTAATTTTTCGTTGCTGCTTCCCATAGTCACGGATTTGCTGATCGTGACGACGCTGTTTCTCTTGGCGATATGCTGTGTAATTCCCTTCATACTCCATTAACTTACAATCTTCTATTTCATAAATCTTAGAAACCGTCTTATCCAAGAAATACCTATCATGAGAGATGATGATCGCTGCACCAGCAAATTTACTTAGTTCTGATACTAACCAGTTCACACCTTTCATATCCATGTGGTTAGTCGGCTCATCTAAGCAGAGCAACTGTGGAGATTGCGTCCAGATTTTTGCCAAAGCCAACTTCAGTCTCTCACCACCGCTTAAAGTGTCGCAGGATACTTCATCACGTGTAATGGATTTTGCGAGTCCCAACTCACTTGCCGCACGTAAGAGACCTTTAGCTTCCTCCATCATTTCTTCATCTGTATTAACGGTATAATCGGTGGTTTGAGGAAGATACCCGATCTTTAATGAAGCTGGAAATTTAGAAATACTTCCCGAATCGGGTTTGATTGAACCCATCATTAACTTCATCAACGTTGTCTTCCCCGCTCCATTCCAACCGACCAACCCTATTTTCTCACCATTCCTTATATCAAAGGAAATCTCCTTCAAAATATCCCGTTCGCCAAAACTTTTATTTACTTGTTTCACTTGTAGTATCACTGTCATACATATGCACCTCATTATCGTTTTTTATTTATAAATGAGCAGCCATCGTATCAACCATCACAAAAAACCTCCCCAGAATCCTGGAGAGGTTTAAAAGAAAAGTCGATTGCATATGCAAACTACGCCTATTCTACAAGTAAGTATCACAAAATAACACTAATCCAAAATGGATAGCGAAACAACTATACACAGATACTTATGGCAGGTAAAAATGGGCAGACTAATCCAATTCTCCAGGTTCCTCATTTTATCAATCACATGAGTTCACTCCTAAGAAATAGATTAATTCCACATCGCGCCTTGTACCTTCCTTTTCTCGTATAGTATTGCATTATTAGTATATTTTCCCTTTTCAAAATTGTCAATCGTAATTATAAGCAATGTTTAATAAAATATTCCCTTGTTTCCTCGTGGGCAAGCTTTCTAAGCACCTCTTCTTTTTTGAAAATACCAATCTCACTTATCTCGTCATCTTGTGGCAACCAATCTTTGCTATCCCCTTTATACTCAACAAGAAACATGGTTGTCACTTGGGAATGATATCCTATCCTTTCTGCAATGTCTTGAGGAAATTTAAAGCTTATTTTTTCTTCAAATTCTTTTATAACAACAAAGTTGTCCTTCCCTGTTTCTTCCTTCAGTTCTCTCCGTACAGCCTCGCAAGGAGTGGAATCTGTTTTCTCCACACCGCCTTTGATAAAATCCCATTCACCCTGGATTTCTTTTTTGCCATCTGTCATATTAATTTTTGTTTTTAGTATTAATATGTATTCCATGCCTATTGTTACAATTGCTCCAACTGCTTGTCTAACTCTCATAAGCGTCCTCCTTCACCGTTATCTGAATTTTTTCTCATTTTTATGATATACTATACATAAAGAAACAGAAACCATCATAACGGAGGTTATGCAAGACATGGAATATCTTTTTCCAATGATTGCGCTATTCTTGTTAGGTATGCTTGTTTTTTCAGGTGGCGGATTAATGGCGTACCTGAACAAAAAAGTTCATTTTGTCAGTGTCATTCTAACAATGGTCAGTTTTGGGATCTTTTATAGTCTGATTGCAAGAATTACCGACCTATTGCCCGCAATTATTACGATGTCCACCGTTCTATCGCTGTTAGGGATCTGGGTTGTGAACAACTATCGTACTGTCAAAATGACGGCAAAAGAATTAGATAAACAAACTCCATAAAATAGTGTAACCCAAGCACATAACCACATAAGGTTGTGTGTTTTTCCGTCTAAAGTTGTATGAGGTCTTCGCACTTTTTCCGGAGGTCAGGTTGAGAGACTCCTAATACAATAAAAGTAATTCTTAATTATCAGGAGGTTACTTTCAATGAAGAGCACGGAATTATATGAAACGCATGTGAAAACGGTTGATTTGGAAGCGGCGGTTACATTCTACAAAAGCCTGGGATTGAAGCTTGCTTACTTTTTAGAGGATAGGAGAGTGGCATTTTTCTTTTTAGGTGATGCAGAAAAGAAGCAGCAGATGCTTGGAGTTTGGGAGGTTAATAAACATGAGTTTGTTCGCTCCCATTTTGCTTTCAAGGTCACTCTCGAGCAGTTGAGAAGTGTACCACAATTTTTACATGCAAAAGGTATTGCGCTTTCCTCGAGTTTTGGATTGGACGTAAGTGAACCCGTTGTCCACGCATGGATGCCTGCTGCCTGCTATTATTTCTCAGATCCGGACGGCAATAGCTTGGAGTACCTCGCTCTCCTTGAGCAAGAGCCCAAACCAGAATTAGGTGTCTTACATTTGAGCGAGTGGGAAAAGTTGGGCTAATTACTACTGGGCAGAGTAGGAAGCTGAGGTTACTTGCTTGTTATTTTTCAAGCCGTCGATAGCAAATGTCCGAAGATTTTTGAAAGTTGACCGAAGATTCCGCGTTATTGACCGAAGTTTTTGAAAATTTGTCCGAAGTTTTCCGATATTTGGCCGAACCAAAAATCTAAATGACCGAACCCCAGGTAAAAGTTGACCGAACATCACAGCGATTTGACCGAACTTCCAGTTTTTCAAGGTTTAAATGACCGAAGCAAGGAGAATATTGTCCGAACCATTTTTTCACATCCATAAAGCATCTATTTTCCTTAAAAAAACAACATTTTTTTAAAAACTTTACCCTGCATGCCCTGATGAGTTTATTACTATTTAAAAAAAGCGCAAAAAAGCAGCCCCGTATGTACTACTCCATTCTAAAAAGCCGCCCCGACAACCATAAAGGTTACCAAAGCGGCTCCAATCATTAACCATTCTTCAAAGACAAACTTTCTCTCAGATACCCAAAAGGCGTCTGAATAGCTTTTACAACATATTTATTCCCTGTTACCACTGTCACCAGAATACTCAACAACAGAAGCAACATGTATCCTGCTGGTGAGTTGACTGCTTGGCCAAAGCTCGTTTCAAAGAACCACTTGATGATAAAGCCGTGAAGGATATATACATAAAACGATCTTCTTCCGATGCCGGTAAAGATATATTTATCTTTAGGCACCAATGCGAAGAATGCAATGGTTACAAGCATGCTGCCGGCATATATGCCGATACGCATCAACATATCAGTTAAAGAAGAAAACGTGTAAGTTCCATAAAGAATACTCGCTCCGTCAATTCCGCCTAACCAAACATAAATACCAGCAAACAACACGACAAGAAACGCCGAAGCGTGAACACGGTATGCGCCATTTTTCAATTTCTCAAATAGGTCTGTTCTTGTTAGATAATACCCTATCAAAAAGAATGGGAAGAAATAAAACGTTCGATCTAAGCTTAAGAATCTTTCTGGAATATCAACGAAACCGATTACGATACCAAGTAGTATTGCAATAGGAATACTGTAGCGAGCTTTGAATTTCCCAAACAGGGGCAACATCAGTTTCCAGGCAATCATACTCAATAAGAACCACATTGCCCATCTCGGAGTGAAGTATTCCAAAGTCATAGATGGATCAGCATAAAGCTGACTGTAAAACAACGTATAGATAGTCTGCAAAATTAAATACGGTACTAATAATCTCGTTATAATTTTTACGTAATAGCCTTTTTTATGAAAGTTGGTACTGAAATGACCGGCTAAAAGGATAAAGGCCGGCATATGAAAAATAAAGATAAAATGGTAAATGGACACAAGCCACTCATCATTTGCTCGATACGGCGAAATGATATGTCCAAATACAACAAGAAAAATCAAGATAAACTTCGCATTATCAAAGAAGGAATCGCGAGTTTTCATGGTGTTCTCCTCCATTTCCAGTTATACGAAGGTATTTACCCACATTTATGCACCACATAAACATGGACATATATTCATTCGAAGAGTATAACATGAACTTGTCCGTTGGAGGAATGAAAAAATTTCCTTTCAGCATCCACAAAAAAACAGATGGACCCCTGCATCCACCTGCCACAATCAGTACAATACATCTTCCCCTCTTAAAAACCTAGTCAGCCATTCTACTGCTTCCTTTTCATCCGACCCTTCCGCTTTTACTGTCACAACACTTCCATTAGAGATACCGAGTGACATTAACCCGAGGAAACTCTTAGCATCAATTACCTTGTTATGCCTTACTACGCATATTTCTGAAACGAAACTACTTGCTTTTTCCACAAAGTAGTGAGCTGGTTTTGAATGAAGTCCATTTTCAAGTGAGACTGTTATTTGCTTGGATACCATAAAAAATCCCCCACATTACCAAATTTATATATGGTATGTGAGGGTGAATGACTTCATGAATAATTTTCGTAAAATAGTACTTTTGCCTAAAGGAAACTTATTTAATCATCATCTCTACACCAGGTCCAATCGGGATGCCACCTAGCGCAAAAATAACAAGTAAGATAATCCAGACACCCAAGAATATTAGGCTGTATGGCAACATCAAGGCGATTAATGTTCCAAGACCTGCTTTTCTATCATAATCTTTCATAAACGCTAAGACGACGATAATGTATGGATTCAATGGGGTAATGATATTCGTGGATGAATCGGCAATACGGAAAGCCGCCTGAATGAACGCCGGATGATAATCTAGCATCCAAAACATCGGAATAAAGATTGGAGCCATTAGTGCCCATTGTGCAGATCCACTGAAAATAATCAAGTTCAATACTGCTGCAAGAATGACAAATCCAATGATTCCAGGAATCCCTGTCAAGTTCATACTCTCTAGGAATCCAGCTCCGTTAACAGCAATCCAAATTCCAAGGTTAGACCAGTTAAAGTATGCGATGAATTGCGCCGCAGCGAATATAAGAACGATATATCCTGCCATGTCCTTCATGGATTCTGTCATCAATTTTGGCACATCAGCAGTATTTTTTATTTTTCCAACGGTTATTCCATAAGCAACGCCTACTACAATAAAAAAGAATAGGGTAATAGGTACAATCGCTGTCAGAAACAGAGAAGGAACCAAACCACCGTCTTCATTCCTTAAAATGGAGTCAGGCCAAAATACTCCAATTGCCAAAAGTACTAAATATGCGAATCCTGCCAAGACCGCATTTCTTAACCCTTTGCTTTCAAGAGGATTGGGCTCTTCTAGTTCCTTGTCGACTTTTCCTGTATATGTTCCAAGACGAGGTTCAATAATTTTTTCTGTTATTAAAGCACCTACTATTGCCAGGATAAACACAGAAATCACCATAAAATAATAATTGTCCACAGGTGTGACGATTAACGACTCGTCAAAAGGTTTAATGGCTTCTGTCGCAATCCCTGACAATAATGCATCGGTACCAGCAACAATAACATTGGCTGTAAACCCGGCACCAACACCCGCAAAACCTGCTGCAAGCCCTGCAAGTGGATGCCTGCCTACTGTATAAAAAATCATCGCAGCAAGTGGCGGTACAATAACAAATGCGGCATCAGACGCCAGGTTCCCTAAAATACCAGTACCAACTACTGCATAGGTAATTAAGGCTCTTGGTGCATTTAAAATGGTTTTTTTGATACCAGCTTCAATTAACCCGACCTTATCGGCAAGGCCTATTCCGAGCATCATTGCCAACACTAGACCTAATGGAGCAAATCCTGTGAAGTTTGTTAGCATGGAAGTTAGGATGAATTCAATTCCTTCCCCCGACAATAAACTTTTTATGGCTAGTTCTTCCCCAGTTCCGGGATGTTCAACTGTTACTCCAAATTGATTGACTGCAAAGGAGACTCCAATGATAAAAAGAGATAAATAGACAAATAGCATAAAAGGATCTGGTAGTTTATTCCCTAGCCGCTCGACACCTCCTAAAAATCTATCAAGCATCGAGGTAGTTTTCTCTTGCTGTGTTTGTAACTGACTCATTTTCCTCACTCCTTTTAGGTATAGTTCCTTTTTTGTTCCGAAAATCATTCTAATTTTTGGTTATTTACAATCACATCGTTCTTTACATTTATAATAATATAAATTTTCAGTCATTTTACTCGTTTTTGAGAACTGGGAAATCTAACTAAGATTTCCCACCTATTCACAGAAACGATAGCTTGTATATTTTTCTTGGTCTTCCGCGGTGTCCTGATTGTTCTTCCCCGGAAACTTTTATCAGCCCCGATCGTTCCAGTTCAGTAAGTATTCGACGTGCATTTCTTTCTGTACTTTTCAGCCAAGACGCCAAATCTTGTGATGTTACGACATCTTTTTGATAGAAGTTTGCCAATGACTTTATTCTTGAAACGATGGTTGGGCTAATAGCAAGATCCTTCAACTTTTCTTCCCATTCAACCCCTATAGAGCGAGATTGAAAGGAAAACTTTTCTGTGGTTCCAAAGAATTCAGTGACTTCCCTATCCTCATTAACACAGACAAGTGGGGAAGACCCTTCTTCTCGTGCATGGTGAAAGGCCTGGCGTACATTTTCTTCTGCAGCAAGTACCGTCTCTCCAAACCCTAGTCCTAACCTTACTTTCAGACCACTTTGTACATTGATATCTTCTACCAATTGTAGCAACGAATCTTCTTCAATATGCCACTCAAGCTGCCCTCTTGTAGTGAAGAGAAAAAAGAGCCCGTCCCCAAATTGAACAAATGAACCATTCACCTCTTCTGCGAATCGGAGCATTAATCTTTTTAATTCCAACTCCTTAATTTTCATTTTATGAGAGTAATGCATTTCTTCAAGGGAGGCTTTAGTATGAATGACTTCAATACCGATAATGGCAATTTGGGATTTTCTGTATCGCAATGAATGCGCGCGTTCTATCAGTATTTCTAATGTAGACAATATCGCAAGATCAGAAGGAATGACACGATAACATGGGATGCTTAGTTTCTTCAGTTTTCTATAAACGGCTTGGATACAAGTAAATGCTACTTCTATTTTGTTATTTTCATATAGCTCTTGATGAAAAGAAACTAAGTCTTCTACAGGTACAATCCCCTCATAAGAATAGGAATGAAAGTTGATTGCTTGAAGCGAGAAAAAGTTCCTATTCATTTCAATTCTGTCTTGTCTGATGGTATCAAGACTCACTGTCTCAAGAATCTTCTTTTCTTTTATCTGAGCTTCTAATAAGGTCCCTAGAAAGCTAGAACCATACAGTTCAGCGAATCCACCCTCATTTTTTTCCAGGAGGTTTTGTGACATTGTATACGTGAATGGCACTTGACCAGAAAACATCCATTGGTCGACTGACCCTTTGTTGTTATGGATTATTAGCTCAATTTCTTCTAAAGCTGTATAAGGAAAAGAAAACATTTCTACATTCCTAAATTCTTTTCCTACTAACATAATTCTCTCAATTGAATCGCTTGGACCGATAATTCCTATTTTAACTTTCACTTTTTCACCTCATATAAAGCGGAAATACCACACTTTTCTATTCTAGGATAAAGATAGAATAGAGGAGATATATACGTCAAGTGCCACTTCAAGTACCTTCTCATCATAATCAAACAATGGATGATGATGGCCGGCAGCAAGGGGGGTTCCAAAGATGAAATATGTGGCCTTCCCTCCTCGTTCTCTAACATGGTTGAGCATATATGCTGCATCCTCTGATGCTTTAAGTGGTAAAGTCTCCATTACCTTGTTCACACGCTGGCTGTTCTTGGTTGCGTCTTCTAAAAACTCTTTCCATCCTTGTTCTGACGATGCTTCAACTCCTTTACCCACTAGACGTATGTCACAGTCCACACCATAGATAGCTGCGGTATGTTGAATGATTTTAGTGGCTTCGTCCTCCATATATTGATTGAGGATACCTGTTTCCCCACGCGTTTCCAATGACATGGCCGCATGATCCGGGATGACATTTCTACCGCTACCTGCTTCAAGCAGGCCAACGTTTATTCTCGTTTCACCGCCTGAGTGCCTTGGGATACCGTGTAGGTGTAAGGATGCGGAGGCAGCAGCGAGCAAGGCGTTCCTTCCTTCTTGGGGTTCTACACCTGCATGTGCTGACTTCCCGATGAATGAAACATCTAGTTTGGATGTAGCTAGAAATCCATGTGCAGATGCCACCACTTCTCCAATCGGCATCGGAGTAATCCCAATATGCCCACTTAAAAATACATCTACATCATCCAACCAACCTTTTGCCACCATAGCTTTTGCCCCTCTGCTTCCCTCTTCAGCAGGTTGAAAAAGCAGGGTATAGGTTCCTGATAACTTTTCTTGATAGGTTGCAAGAAAGGTCGCTACACCAAGTCCAATTGCTGCATGTCCATCATGGCCACATGCGTGCATTACGTTTGAATATGATGAGGCAAATTGTATTGAAGTTGGAAAGTGGTCCTCTAAAGACGTTTTATTTTCCGATATAGGAAGGGCATCAATATCAAAACGAAGCGCGATATGCTTTCCCGGTTTTCCTGTATCAAGGGTTGCAACAAGCCCAGTATGGCCACCCTCCATTTTAGATATCCACTCTGTAGGAACCCCGTTTTTGTTAGCTCTATTTTCAACATAACGACGGTCATCAAAAGATGGAACGCCCATTCTTTCTTCCGAGACTAGAGCATCCTTACCCGTGTATAGAGTATATCCAAGCTTATCGAGTTCCGTTGCAATAAAGTAGGTTGTCTCGTATTCAGTCCACCCCAGTTCGGGATACTTGTGAAAATGTCTGCGCCAGGAAATCAAGGAATCCGACATTCTTGTTATATAATCAGAAAGCTCTACAGTCACCTTCTTCGCCTCCTAATTTTTCTTTTGCAGTTTTTCCAAAGCGTTCATTGTGACCCTAACGAGCATGTTTACACCTATTGGTAGAGCTTTTTCATTGAATTCGAATTTGGGGTCATGGAGAGGTTTTTGGACTTCTCTTCCTTCTATGGCGGAGCCCAGCCAAAAGAAAGCACCCGGATACTGTTTTAAGAATCTTGAAAAGTCCTCCCCTCCAAGTGAAGGGTCCACAGTTGGTGTTGCCTCCTCAGAATCCAGTACATCCATCGCTGTTTCTTTGACGACCTCAGCCCACTCAGGTGTATTAATGGTCGCTTCATATCCATCCATATATTCAATTTCAGCAGTTGTCCCCATTGCTTTTGCAGCATGGTCCACTACTTCATGGAATCTTTGTTTCACTCTTGCTTTTGTTTCTTCTTTATAGGTGCGAATAGAACCTTCTAACGTTACTGTATCGGCTATCACATTATATCTGTATCCGCCTTCTATTCTTCCGACTGTTACCACCGCTGCATCGATAGGATTTACATTTCTGCTAACGATGGTTTGTAACATGGTCACCACGTGGTTAGCAGCTATAATGGCATCATTTGTTTGATGTGGCATGCTCGCATGACCGCCCGAACCGTTAATCACAACTTTGAACCGGTCGGTTGCCCCCATCATTTCTTTAGACCGAATCCCAATCTGGCCTACAGGCAGATCCGGCCATACATGTTGGCCAAAAATTACATCAGGCACGTATTCATCAAACACTCCATCATCCATCATCGGTTTAGCGCCACCATTTGGAGAGGCTTCTTCTGCAGGTTGAAAGACTAATAGAACCGTTCCAGATAACTCATTTTTGTATTCATTCAATAAAATTCCAGCTCCTAAAAGCATGGTTGTATGGGCATCATGTCCACAGGCATGCATACTTCCTGTCTTTTGAGAGGTAAATGGCAAATCTGTTTTTTCCGTAATCGGTAGGGCGTCAATATCCGCTCTTAATGCAACAATAGGACCAGGTTTTGCACCTTTAATAACTCCAAGGACACCTGTCTTGGCAAACCCTGTTCTAATTAGGATGCCATGTTTACTCAACTCTGCCTGGATTTTCTGAGAGGTTTCGTACTCTTCACCACTGACTTCAGGAAACTGGTGAAGGTCTCTCCTGAATGCAATTAACTTCTTAAGCAATTTTCCTTCTACTGCCGGTATTGTATGAGACACCTATGTAGCACTTCCTTTCAAGTTGTGTCAGCTTTGTTTGGATTTCTATTGATTCGCATTAAAGGAAATATTCCATAATTATGCCGTAATCACATATTACCATATTCCTTGTTTAATTCAACAAACATTTTTTATTTTCTGTTAATTAAACTCTTTCTTCACGTTCTGTATTTTCTAGGAATACGCTACATAAAAGAAGTCTGAAGAGGCCATGGATTGGAGGGTTCATTTTGCCAGTTTCCATCATTTTCAATCAAATCAATGTCAACAGCATTAGCCAGAGTTCTGCCGTTGCCACAGGTCAGAACAACCAGCCTGATTGGACTACACAAGGAAAACTAAACATGGGGAATGGAATTGAAATAGGAGCGGTAGCAGTTACAAACGTTTGTAATGTAGTATTTGATGCAGACGGTGTCGACACTCCAATTGCCAATCCGGAAATCAACAATCCACAACCGACCGCACAATTCTAAAGGAGGGCTTTTTTTGAAAAAAAAGCATTCGTCGCAAATTCATATTCTACTTGATAAAATAGAAGTCATGTCCATTATGAATTGTTCTGGTATTTTTACAGGGGAAAACATGCAGGCTAACTGGAGATCCTACCAAAAAGCGAATATGGGGTTTGGTTTAATTGCGGGAGTAGATAACCATTCTGATTCCAACATTAACATTGTCCACGATCCTGATATAGTGGATATGCCCATTCAGGATAGTTCTAATAGTTAATCGGTTTCTTCTCCCTCTTGTTTTTCCTCTTCTTTTATCACATTCTGAAGCCATTGAGGAAGTTCTTGCGAATCTGATTGCTCAAACAAATCAATAAAGGAAGAGTCACTAACCTGGCTTTTTGTTCCATGAATGTCATTCTCATCACCACTAATGTTTCCTACTCCCTGGTTATGTTTTTTATGACTTTGAAACTGTGAAGGATAGTTATTGCCCATATTGATACATGAGGCGCTTTCCACCACACCAATCCGTATGCTACCTATAAAGAAATTAGGGGAATAATCAGACATTAAGTTTCCTCCATCCCATTTATTTTTACAGAAAATCCACTTTTACTACTTATAACACTTATGCGCTGATCTTCCTCTTTTTGTTTATGCTTTTTTCTTAAAGGTCGATAAATTGGGACTTCTTTTTTTTGTTCTTTCTTTTTAAAAGTTGGTTCCTGAGGGGAAGTGACATCTTTTGCGTCAAAATTATTTCCGATATTCAGCGTGCCGCTAAGCTGTTCTATTGCGATGCTTTCGAGATGATAGTCAAGTTTATCTATTTGAGCGTTCCCTATCTCCAGCGTGTGAATATGATAGTGGACATCCGGACGCCTTGAATCACCTATCTTATTAACAAGTGTTGTAAGGAGCTCTATTCTCTTTTCTAAGTTTTGAACTCTTTTTTCTAACTCATCATTGTTAGACATGGATCATCACAACCATTTAGGAAGATGTATGTTCGTTTCCGCTACCTTGGCTTTTCACAGTATTACTTGATTGCCGAATTGAGTTTTTTTCGCCGGATATAATTCCGAAGCCTTGGTTTTCGTTCTGGGTTGACTTTGTATTCCAACTGACGTTTTTCCCTTTATTTAAAGACGATGAATTCATCATAATATCCACTTTGAAATCCTTCACCTCAAATTTCACCCTGCCTCCACCTCTCAATGTACTATTATTCTATAAAATCTATTTCAACTGAAACATCTTGTGCATTTTTCTGAAACATGAGTGTCAATAATCCTTGCTTATATTGTGCAGTCAGTTTTTCTGGCATGAATGAAAAGGGAATTTGAACTACTCGCTGAAAGTCACCAAAAAACCTTTCTCCTTGGAGTAGGTTTTCTCTTGGTACGGGGTAAGGATATGGAATATTTCCTTTAATAAAAAGCTGATTGTTTTTAACGGAGATTTGTATGTCTTCGGTAGATTTCAACCCGGGAAGTTCCATTATTATTAGTCCTTTGTCTTCTGTTTCCAATATATCGATAAGAGGGACTCGCTTTGGGATAACCGGTAGCATGTCTTTCCAAAACTTATCTCCTAATACTTCATCAATTTTATCATTCATTGTTTCCCATGGGTTTGTATGCTTCTTTTTCATCAGCCTCCTCCCCAACAGAATTCTCCTTAGTATTCTTTAACTATGTATATGTAGGACGTTCCTGCTTTTATTCGGACAAAAAAGAGAAACCATGTTTACGGTTCCTCTTTACCTGTTGGTTGCTCAATATTATTTTTCTTCTATGCCTAAAACGCGGTTAATTCGTTTTTTTAGCATTTTCATTCCGCTTCCGCCTGCTTGGAAATGACGAAGTTTTCCTTCTTCGTCAAATACGTAATAAGCTGGTACGTATTTATTTTCAAAAGCTTCTGTCAGTTTGTGTTCACTATCTACAAAAATCGGTTGTGTTATGTCGTGACCCATTGCCATGGAACGTATCACACCACTATCAAGGTCATCTTCAGAACGTGGCATGTGTACTGCAATTACGTTTAAGTCGTCGTCATATTCGTCACGCAGTTCATTTATTTCGGGCATGGCTTCTTTACATAAATGGCAGCTAACTGACCAGAAGTGGATAAGGGTTGCTTTTCCTTCTAGCTCGTCCATCGTAACTTCTTCGTTGATCCATTCTGTTGCTCCTGTTAGTTCAGGCATTTGTTCTCTTAATTTCATTCTTCCTTCTCCTTTTTATACGAGTTATCTTTTTATAATTATTATTATTTAATACGTTTTATATTATATTCATATCATTATTTTCTGTCAACCAGATTATACTTATTATCAATAGATAATTAAATTAAATTGCTTATAAACAAGAAAAACCGAGCAAAAACGCCCGGTTTTTTAGTTACTTGTTTTTTTTCCGCTGTTGATTTGCTGTCTTACGCTTCTTTTTTGTATGGTACTTTTAAGGTGATGATTAGGCCGATAAAGGCTAAGACGATTAGGGAGCCTAGGGCTGTTCGGCTTGCTAGGTTTCCGTAGCCTGCAAGTATCAGTGTGATCGTACCATACAGCAGAGGTCCAACAATGGAAGATACTTTTCCGGAAAAGGCGAAAAGGCCAAAGAACTGTCCTCTTTTTCCTTCTGGTGTCAACTCAATGATAAACGTTCTTGATGTTACCCATGTTGCACCAAGTGCTACTCCAAACAAACTTCCTGCAAGCCAAAGCATCCAAGGAGAAATGGCGAATACAGCAAAACATAATGCCACTATTAAGAGTCCCGCTACAGATGCAACGGCGAGCTTGGAGCCAATATTTCTTGAGATATATCCGTAGATAAACGACCCAATTATACTCGAAACAGTCGAGACCAGATAAAGCAGGATAAATTCAGTTGCCGAGAAGCCTCCGATAGCCCTAGCATAAATAGCCATCATCGCAATCGCTGTTGCAATTGCGTCATTGATGAAAAAATAAGCAATCATAAAGAGAAATACAGGACGATACAGGCGCATTTCTTTAAACGTCTGATATATTTCTTTATAACCGCTGAAAAATGATTTTTTCTCTTGTACTTCTTTCGGCTTTTCTTTAAAAATAAAAAACAAAGGCAAGGAGAATAAAAGAAATAATACTCCGGTCGGGATGAAAGCACGATGAAAATCACTATCCCCTACGTATAGGTATACAGTAAGTCCAAGTAATGTCCCCAAATACCCAACGGCAATTCCAAATCCTGATATTAATGGCAGTTCTTTTTTAGTTCCCAGGTCTGGAAGCATCGTGTCATAGAAAATGAGCGAGGAATGGAAGAAAAATTTAGCTACCACAAATAGCAAAAGCACCAAAACAAAACTGATTGGCAATCCGAATATAGTTTGGGAAGTTTGAAGGGATGCAAAGACTCCCATGAAGATGGTAGAAAAAACGGCGATTAAGGTAAAAGGAATGATAAACTTTTTCCTTTTGCCTGTTCGGTCAATCATTACACCGAATAACGGGGAAAACAAAACCAGGAAAAAGCTAGCAGTTGCATTTGCGTACGAAAGAAATGTACTTGCAATTTGATCCATTCTTTCATTTGTCCCGATCACTTCCTGTAGATAAAAAGGGAAAAAAATCGTGATGATATTGGATGAAAAAATAGTATTGGCAAAGTCGTAAAGAGCCCAAGAAATAATAGGCAATGAAAAATAGAGGGCCCAGGGAGATCTTGGTTTTTCTTGTATGCTTCTTTGTTCCATTTTTGGTTCCATATTTGCCATTGATTTTTCCTCCATCTTTAATGTTATAGGAAGACTATTCTCTAATAAACCCTACACTCCTGCTTTCTTCTGTATCTTTTACGAAATATTTACTCCACGCCTCTAATAACGATTATATGCTACTCACCTTCACCAAAAGAGCTAACTTGCATGAAATCTTTCTTCCTACTTCATACTATCAATAATGAACATGGAGAATTATAAGGAAGGTGACTATCTTGAAACGAAAAACGATGTTTATTCCATTAGTAATCGTACTCTTATGTGCTTGTACGAATCAAAACGGAAAAGAAAACGTAAAAGGTCCAACTATAACAGAAGAAAGAAAACAACCTGGCTTGATGTCCAATGATGAGTTAATCAGAGATTCTCGTAATGAAGTATTAATAAACGTAGACAACGCCAGAGACAATAATAACCAGGCTAACATTTCTAAGCAAGAAGCAAAATCAAGTGTAATGGAATATTTGGAGCTCACTAGGCATGATAGTACAAATTTAACTTATGAAGGAACCAACGGGGATTATTATTTATTCCATGCATCAGATCTTGTATATTTTAATAACCAACCTGAGAAATTATCACGAGGATGGTACAAAGTCAATCGATTAACTGGTGAAGTATCTCTTTGGAAAAAATAAAAAAGAGGCTGGAGTTGATAAATTACCATCAACCTCAGCCTTCTTATTTACATAGTTATTTTTTTCCAATAGTTGGCAATACCACAGTGACTTTTGTTCCACTATGAACCTTGCTTTCATAATGAATTTTACCTTTCATTTCATGAATCAACCTGTTCGTTATCATGCTGCCTAATCCAGTTCCCTTTGTTTTGGTCGTATAATAGGGTAATCCGAGTTTTCCTAACTGCTCCTCGCTCATCCCTATTCCATTATCAATGAATGTAATTTCAACCAGCCCTTTTTCATCTGCGGGTTTCTTCAGTATTCTAACATACCCCCCTTGCTCCTCTTCCACTGCCTCAATTCCGTTTTTAATGATGTTCATCAACGCCTGTTTTAAATGTTGTTCATCACTATAGATATAATGTTCTCCTTGTAAATTAAGGTCAATGGAAACATTCCGGTATGATCCGAAAGGTCTAAGCAATTCAACTGAGTCTTGAAGAGCTTTATTAACATCGATATAAGTTAATGTGAAGTTTGTTGGACGTGCTACTGTCAAATAATTTGTAATGATCTTATTGGTCCGGTCCAATTCATCAAGTATCAGTGGAGCAAATTGCTTTAGATTTTCATCTTTAGTGTCGGAGTTGATAAACTGAATAAATCCTCTAACCGTTGTGATGGGGTTTCTAATTTCATGGGCAAAAGCTGCTGCCATTTGACTGACAGTTGAAAGTTTGTCAAGATACAATGTCTCATCAAACTGCTTATTAGCAATGATTAACTTCTCTATTGTATAAATTAAAGCTGTAAAAGTGAGACCGAATGAAAGAAAATAAACCAAGTAAAAATTAATATCCAAAAAAGATACGGTACTAAACAGGATGAAAATATATACCAAATAATAAAATGAGATAGTGATTACTCCATACATCACTTTATTTTTACTTCCGAGAAAGCCGGATTGGAATAATATTCCCACTCCAAATGCCAGAATGGAAACAGCGATACCAATGTAAACATATTCTCCACCAATTAAGTATCTGAGCATTACCACGATAGCCGTACAAAGTAAACCTGGATACCATCCCCCATATAAAGTAACAATAAGGATAGGTATCATCCTAAAGTCAAAGTTGGTGTCTTCAAGTGTTTCAATGGGATATAGCATACAAAGCGTTGCGGAAAATGCACTGAACAGCCCTAGAATAGTTTGCTTATTAAAATTAATGGGTTTTCTTTTACTGAAGGGAAAAAATAGATTTGCATTGAACATTAGAGAAAAGATGATGGTTATATTAACAATTAATGGTTTTATTAGATAAATCATTCACAACAAATCCTCCAATTAATAACAACATTACTTACATTACCCAAACCACTCAATTTAATGGGTAAAGTGTAAAAATTTATATTTCTGCATCTCATACATTATAGGCTTATTGAAAGAGTTCGTCTAGAAGCACACGACTTTTTTCTTAATACTCACCTGAATAGTCGGATTTTAAACAATTGGAATACTTTGTAAAACCCACTATTAGTACCCACTATCCCTTCTTTGCTTTATAATAAAAAGCAAACCACTCTTTCCTGACAAAGGTGTGAACGAATTTTGGCAATAAAACTTGTAATACTGGGTCTTCTTATGGAAGGAGACAAGCATCCCTATGAAATCCAACAAGTGATGCATGAACGTAATATGGAACAATATATCAAAATGGCAAAGGGATCCCTTTATTATGCTGTGGAGCAGTTGCTCAATAAAAAGCTAATTAAAGTAAAACAAGTGGTAACAGATCAGACACGTCCTGATAAGACCATATATAGCATTACCCCTGCTGGAAAAGAAGCTTTTCAACAATTACTGAAAAAACAACTACAAGCGGAAAGTACGCACTTTCATCCAATGTACACCGCACTAGCTTTTATTCATCTTGGAGATGCAAGCCTGATTAGTGAAGCCCTTTCAGAGAGGATTTCTCATACCAAAATGCAACTTGAAATGCTTGAAAGAGTGTATAAAAAATTTGGTGTCCACGCCCCTAAAGGGTCACAAGCTATCATGGAAAATGCCCATGCACTCTGTCAAGTTGAATTAAAATGGCTACAAGGATTGCAGAAAGATGCAGAAGAAGGATTATTTACTCAAGCAGAAAAATAAAAAACAACGCACCCGCATGAATAAGATGGGTGCGTCGTTTTTATATCCTTTAATGTGCCGGAAATAAGATCATTTGGATTAAGAAGATAACTGCAAATACGTAAATGAGTGGATGAACATCTTTCCACTTTCCATTTACAGCTTTCATGATTGGATACGTAATAAATCCAACAGCAATTCCTGTAGCGATGCTTGAAGTCAATGGCATCGTCAAGATGATGGCGAAAGCAGGGAACGCTTCATCAAAATTTCCCCATTGTATTTTTGCCAATCCCTCCATCATGAAGCATCCGACAATAATTAATATCGGCGCAGTGATAGCGGGTAAACTTGAAACAGCCGAAATTGCCGGGGAAAAGAACATGGACAAAAGAAACAAACCAGCCACCACAACAGATGTCAAACCTGTTCTACCGCCTGCGGCAACCCCTGCAGAAGATTCGATATAAGCACATGAAGGACTTGTTCCAAGCGCCGCACCAGCTGTCGTTGCAATTGCATCAGAAAGTGTTGCAGGTTTCGTTCTTGCCAATTTGCCATCCTTCATAAATCCTGCCTGTTCTGAAACTCCCACAAGCGTACCAGTAGAATCAAAAATAGTAACCAGAATGAATGCAAATACAACCGTATATAAACCGTTTGTAACTACTCCACTTAGTGCATCTCCAATATGGATGAATTGTGGTGCAGGAGGCATATCCACAATGCCAGTAAAGGAAAGCATATTAAAGAAATAGCCTGCAACTGCCGTTAAAACCATTCCATAAAACAGAGCTCCAGATACCCTCTTGGCCATAAGAATGAGTGTGATGAACAGCCCACCGATAGAAAGCGCCGTAACAGGACTTGTGAGATCTCCAAGTGTAATCATCGTTGCTTCACTTGGTACTACAATACCTGCCATTTTCAAACCAAGAAACGCAATGAATAAGCCTATTCCCGCTGTAATTCCATATTTCAACGGCGCAGGAATTGCTTCAATTAGCGCCTTTCTTAAATTAGTCAAACTCAAAACAATGATAACAAGCCCTGCTAAAAATACAGTTCCCAACACCGCTTGGTAAGTAAGCCCCTGCGTAGCTACAACACTTGTGAAATATGCATTAAGGCCCATCCCTGGAGCAACCGCAATTGGATACTTTGCATATAGTCCCATTGTTAACGTGCCTATCACAGCAGCGATAATCGTTGCCATAAACACTTGATCAAACGGAATACCTGCCGCTGATAGAATGGCAGGGTTGACAAAAATTATATAAACCATTGTAAGGAAAGTTGTAATTCCCGCTAAAACCTCTTGTTTAATTGATGTATTAAACTTCTTAAAATCAAAATAGTTTTCCAACTTGAAAATCCCCCAAAAACGAATGTATTATTGAAACCTTACTAATAATATTCGTTTTCTATTGATAATTCAAGAGATAATCGAAAATTTTTGTGCAATAAATAATAATTTTTCCGAATCACAAATATCTATACAATTAACTTCCCTTAATTCGACTTTTTTAGATAAATACTCTCCACTTGTTTTCACCATCACAAAGTTGGGTATATTCAAAAATAAGTAACCAAACTAAAATAAATCTTCTGTCACTCATTTACAAAGTTTCCACTATTTTTTCTGATATATCTAAATTTTCTAAAAAATTACTTCACAAACAGGACAAAATATCAGATAATAGGAAAAAGGATGAAGAACCATACTTTCACATCCTTTTCATGATTCACCCGTAATTACGCATTCCAAAATTCCGCACAGGGGGTAGAAATTATGAATAAGCATTTTTCTTTTCAACCTGAACAATCTGTTTCCAATTTCAAAAGCTTTGATATGACCAGAGAGGAGAAAGTCGCTCAAATCATCGTTGACTCTTCTGTCTTTCAATTTCATAAAAACAGGCTGATGAACGAAATAGATCAAGCATTAGGTGATGGTAACCGTCAAAAATTCCAAAACTTATCCAACGAATATAATACCTTATTAAATCAATTCTCACACTTACAGTAAAAGATCAAAAGAAAAAGAAGCGGAAAGTCATTCCGCTTCTTCTTGCTTTTCGGGGAGCTTTTTCTCTTCTGTTTTCGCTTCTGTATGACAGCAGGAACACTTTTTCTTTGTCTCCTTTTCCTGCTTGTACAAGTAAGCGAGCACCCCAATAATCATAAACGAAAAGACCCCTGATGTTGAATCCTGAAAAAACAACTCCTCTGCATACTTTTCCAACAACGTTAACCAAATCTGTAGCACAATATCCATTACACGATCCCCTTTCAGACGGAATCCAACAGACACCAAATCCCAGTAGATCAAAGGTGAAAGGAGCGCAACCGAAGGCAATGGAGTCGGCAACTAAAATTATGTGAATATTCTGTGTTTATAATAATTATAAACCTTATGTAAGTTTTTTCCTATCCTACTAGCTTCTTATTTTTATAGGACTTCCCTCGTACGCCAATGACCAAACAAACGTTTCCCTTCTCTCTCTAGGTATCAAGGAATCCCTCTTCATACCTATAGTTTTACCCCACAAGAATCTCTTGGACAAGGGGAAAAAAGTCGGTTACACTAACTTAAAAAGCTTGAATATATAAAGGGGCTATATAAATGGAACATCTTATCAACTCACATGTCCAGGATATTGAGATTTCAGGTATCCGTAAGTTTTTCAACCTTGTAGCAAAATATGATGATGTACTTTCTCTTACAATTGGGCAACCCGACTTTCCAACACCCATACATGTAAAAGAAGCTGGGAAAGCTGCCATTGAACTGAATAAAACCGTCTACACACCTAACGCTGGCATTCCCGAACTCAGGAAGGCTGCAGCTGATTTTGTTAAAAAGAAATATAACATGGAATATGACCCTGACTCAGAGGTGATTGTTTCCATCGGTGCAAGCCAAGGAATTGACATTGCTTTTCGTACGATATTAGAAGCAGGCACAGAGGTTATCCTCCCTGGACCAGTCTATCCAGGCTATGAGCCACTCATCAAATTATGCGGTGCAACCCCTGTACATATTGATACCAGAGAAACGGGTTTTCAATTAACAGCAGAGCTAATAGAAAGGAATTTAACGAAAAAAACACGTTGTATTATTCTCCCTTATCCATCAAACCCGACAGGAGCAGCAATATCCCAAGCAGAATTGCAGAAGATTGCAGCGCTATTGCAAGAAAAAAATATCTTTATTTTGTCCGATGAAATATATAGTGAACTTGTTTTTGAGGGCAACCATCATTCCATTGCCACTTTGCCTGGCATGAGAGAAAAAACTATCGTCATTAATGGTGTATCAAAATCCCACTCTATGACAGGTTGGAGAATAGGGCTTGTTTTTGGACCCGAATTTGTCATGAAACAGATGTTAAAAGTGCATCAGTACAATGTTTCATGCGCAAGCTCCATCTCCCAATACGCCGCATTGCAAGCATTAACAGCAGGGATTAATGATGCAGAGGATATGAAAGTACAGTATCAAGAAAGAATGAACTATGTTTATGATCGCCTATTGAATATGGGGCTTGAAGTAGTGAAACCTGCTGGCGCGTTTTACCTTTTCCCCTCTATAAAGAAATATAATATGAAGTCATTTGACTTTGCGTTGAAACTTGTAGAAGAAACTGGAGTTGCTCTTGTACCAGGCAGTGCATTTTCCGAACTAGGAGAAGGATATGTAAGACTTTCCTACGCGTACGACATGCCAACGCTTGAAAAAGCCATGGACCGTATAGAACGTTTTTTGAAAGACTTGTAAGACACAAATGGAAAAGGAACGACTCTCTTCACCAAAGTCGTTCCTTTTTTCTTTCTATTTCCTCAACTCATTCACAAATCTTTTCAATTCATCCTTACTTGTGCTATTCAACCATTCTTCCAATCTTTTATTTTCTTCTTGTATAACCCACCCCATCACTTTTTGGACTTCTCTTATATATCCGTCAAACTGTTCCTCTTCCGTTTTGAGGTTTTTCAACAAAATCTCCCAATCCATCCTCTCATCATAGATGCCCTGCTCTGGATGTTCTCTCGCCAATTCTGAAACTTTTTCCAAAGACTCACCTAAAAACAGTTCTAATGCAATCCACTCACTGATGTATTCATGTCGATAGCCTTGCTTCATCACCAATTGAAATTGTAATCTTGCCTCTTCATACTTTCCTTGTTTTAATAGCGCTACGGCGCGATTTCCCTCTATATACTCGTTTAGTATATCTCCCTTAATATCCCCAAACTTCTCATACCATTCCTCATAGGATTGCCAATCCTCTTTTTCTAAGTAGTATTGGAGGATATCAAGGAATAATATTTCATTAGGCGATCTTCGTGCTAATTCCTCTAGGTAGGGAATTGCTAGCTCATTTGATGGTTTGTTCATCATTACCGCTTCAACACCGATGATTTTGCTAATCATCAGCAAACTATGCAGATCATCTGGATTATTCTCATAATTTTGCTTATACAATTCCAATGCTTCTTCCGGTTTATTTTTCAACAACACTCTATCAGCTTTGGTCAATTCTCTATTCTTCAAATAAAATGTCGGCAGGTTCCCAAACGTGTCTTCTCCTAACCGATAACCTTGGCTTTGGGTAATCAAATCTCCTTTTTCATTATGGGCCTGAACATTCCAAAAGAAACGTCCCCTAGGATCGGCAAAACCAAGCACAGATGAGTAATCAATCCCTTTCCAATCACTTTCTTCCAAAAACTGAATGCCTCCTTGCGAGAAATAAAGGTCTTCTACTGGCACAGTTAGCTGTGTAGTTTTGATTCCACTCTTTAATCCATGTGAAACAGAACCACCTTCCACCTCCCTGCCGACACTGATACTGTAGTATGCGGCTCCATCGACTGGTTCCCATGAAAACTGGATCTTATCTTCTATTATTTCTTTAGAATTTACAGGATTGTATATTTCTATTAATGGATGAATCATGGAGTCATTTGCCACAACATTCTCATTCTCCACTTCAATCCAAGGATTTGATGGCATGGAAACTGCATAGCCATCTATTTGATCAAAGGTAAACCCAAAATGCAGCTGATAACTACCTGGTGGGACATTTTGGAAAATGTATTCTCCGTTTTTATTTGTAACTGCATGGTATTGTTCTTCTGAACCAATGCTATAATTCAAATTGTTTTTATCACGAAGGAATACTCCCACACCTTGAATTGGTGTTTCTCCATTAGATTTGTATATTTTTCCTCGTACCGACTGGAAAGAATGTTGACCGTTTTGTATCCTGTCCATTATCTCTATGAGTTGCTTCTCTTCTGAATAAACTTCTTTGTCCCGATCTTCCCTTTCCTTTTTCACCCGCCTGATATCTTCCAAAGTCTTTTCCACTAGCGCAATTACTTTGTCATGCTCACCTTGACTAATGAGAATATCTGCATGGGACTTAACTGCTATTGTTTTTGAGTAGGTGTCGTCTTCAGAAACAATAGCGTTGAATTCTTTTATATACGTTAAGGCCACCTCATATTGCTCGTTCTGAACCGCCAAGTCGATTTGTTTTGTTGCTAAATCTGATCTGAAATACGTTTTAAATCCCCTGTCTAATGCAGTTTGAAGAACTTCATCGCCTTTTTGCCATTTCCCTAGCTGGCTGTAATAATCTGCTAGTTCCTTCGCCGCTGACTCCATGTATCCGTCAGTAGGTCCTTCTTCAACGTATTCCAACAAATAAGGTAGGCGTTCTTCTATAGAAAACTTTACTTTTGCTTGGTTTGGGTCTGACCAATATGTCGAGGTAGATCCAACATATACATCATATTGAAGAGTGTAGACGTCTCCTATAAAAAACTCCCTGATAAGAGCGAACCTTTGCTCTTTAAAAATGTTTCCATTTTCAAGCAGGTCTATTACTCTCTCTTTTCCCAATTGCTCCCCGTTTGCCATTTGTTGTTTGACCATGAATATGCTGTACTGAGGTTGTATTAAATAGAAGAATATTGGCAGAAATAATATAAGTGCAGCTACTGACAACACTATGTGTTTAATTTTTATTTTTATTTTCATGCTCCTTCACCACTCTTTCATAGTCATCCTTCCAATAGGTGTACCCTGCTATCTGGATTATTTCACGATCTGCCTGTGTAGTGATGACCTCGTTATCCCTATCATCCCTTAGCGAAATGGTTGAAAGAATTAACACTGTGGCCACAACGACTGGAAGAATGGGTATTTCAATTTCCTTATTCCAGAAGGATGAAAGTTTTTCTGTGAAACTTTTTGGATGAGTTTTCTGTAATACTTTTTCACACCTTGTAAAATGGAAGTCCTTTAATTCATGGTCAAGTTTTTCTCTAACCGCTTGTTTTTCTTTGTGTTGCACTTCCATCCTCCCCTTTCTCCATCATTTCTTTTAAACGGGAACGTCCTCGTTTCAACCTTGTCTTCACTGTACTTTCTGCAATAGCTAACATCATTGCAATTTCGCTTATTTTCATCTCATTGAAATAATAAAGAATGATCACTTCTCTGTACTTATAATCCAACTTTTGTATCAACTGACTTAAGGATTGATTTTGAAAATCTATTAATAGCATTGCCTCGGGACCTTCTGCTTGATCGTCTTCCGTAATCCGTTCAGCAAATTCAAAATTTAGGAGGATGCGCTTAAAGCTCCACTTACGCATGTGCATTTTGCATCGGTTGACCGTAATGGAGGTGAGCCAGCTTTTCAGTTTTTCTTCCTCATCTAATTGATGAATCTTTTCATAGGCGGTGATAAAGGTGTCCTGCACAACTTCTTCAGCAAGGTGATTATCTTTTACCAGTAAGTAGGCAGTCCTTAATAGATAGTCTCCATAAAGAGTCATCAATTCTTTTAATGCTGATTCTTCTTTATTTATCAAACGTTTCACTAGGTGCAAATCATGCTCACCCCCCATTTTCTTTTAAGGTCTATACTTTAGATGCAAGGTCTTTAGAAATAGTTTCAACTTTTTGCAAAAAATGTTTTTTGGTATATATATATTACCGTAGCATAAAGATGGAGGGTCTGTGGGGGATTTTTTATTAAGATAATTTTTTGTTAAGCACCTCGCTGTTGATTTATGCACAAGGCCTCGCTTTCCTAGGGGCATTTGGGGAGTCTCCTCGGAAAAGCGCCTCCCGCGGTCTCCACAAAACGCTATCTCCCTCAGAAGTCTTCTCCTATTGTTCCAATCAACAATAGTATACTTAAACAGAACCTTTTAAAAAGAAAAACCCATCCCCTATAAAGGGACAGGCAATATTGTAGCTTAATTGTTTGGTAGGTTATTGTAATGCTGCTTCAAGGTTGATGACACCGTAGCCGTAGTTGAAGGATGATCCTAAATTGGTTGCCGTATTTCGCAATCTCTCGCGAACTTCTACATTTGTCATATTGGGATTTTGTGCTAACAATAATGCTGCTGCACCAGCAACATGAGGAGAAGCCATGGATGTTCCATTTAATTCCCCATATTGGTTGCCTGGCAATGTACTGTTGATGGAAACTCCAGGAGCCATCACTTCTAGCTGGGAACCAACACTTGAGAAGGAAGCACGGTTATTGTTCGAATCAACCGCTCCTACCGCGATTACCGAATCATATCTTGCCGGATATCCGATTGTGTTAACTAATCCAAAGAAGGAACCGCTGTTTCCAGCTGCAGCCACTACAACAATTCCACTGTTGTAAGCATTGTCGCTTGCCTGCTTCAATGTACTTGAACCTGTGCTGCCACCTAAACTCATATTGATGACGTCCATATTATTATCAATTGCCCATTCAATTCCTTGTGCAATTCCTGCTAGCGTACCGCTTCCACCAGAACTTAATACTTTTACCGCATAAAGATCAACATCGTAAGAAACACCGAGTACTCCTGTATTGTTATTTACTGCTGCGATAGTCCCAGCTACATGTGTTCCATGGCCGTTGCCATCTGTCAGGGCATCCGGTTCTTCAGGTACAAAGCTTGCTCCTCCTGCCACCTTTAAATCTTCATGGCTTGCATCAATCCCTGTATCCAGCACAGCTACTTTTACTCCAGATCCTGTAATGCCTTGAGCGTGTGCCACATCTGCTTTAATATGGGGTAATCCGTAAGGAACAGTTTGTGCTGTCGCATGCATTTCCACATTTTCTTCCACGTATTCTACTAACGGATTTTTCTCCAGTGCAGCTGCTGCCACTTCCGGCAACTTAATATGTAACACTTTCATATGCTTAAATTGATGTTCAACCGAACCGCCGAGAGTTGCCACTAATGTATCCGCCTTAGCAATAGAAGGACCAGCTTTTAAGCCGATCAAATACTCCTTCAGTACCGGCTTTCCTTTTGCGCTTGCATCTGCTGATGTGAATGAGAAGGATAGAACCATCATTACAGCTAAAGATAAGATAGTTAATTTTCTAAAAAACTTGTTCATTAAACTCACACTCCCTTAATTTTTCTAACATACATGTTAATGATAAAGCACCAGTGTCATCTCCAATGTAAAGATTCGATCTGGTGCTTCTATTCAAATTGGGGGAAATCTAGTTATTTATTACTGCAATGCACTTTCAACGTTAATAACACCCTGCCCATAATAGAACGGATCACCGAGATTAGTGGCAGTACTTTTTAGTTTTTCACGAATTTGTACATTCGTCATATTAGGATATTTGCCTTTGATTAATGCAGCCGCTCCTGCAACATGAGGAGAAGCCATTGACGTTCCATTGAAGGAAGAGTAGTTGTTTCCAGGTGTCGTACTAAGAATGTTTACACCTGGAGCCATAACTTCAAGCTCTCCACCAACACTTGAGAAAGATGCACGGTTATTGCTGCTATCGACGGCACCAACTGCAATTACGGAGCTGTACTTAGCAGGGTAACCAATTGTATTTCTCTTACCCTTCGAACCGGAATTTCCAGCAGCTGCAATTACTACAATTCCGCTTGCATATGCATTGTCACACGCTTGTTGAAGTGCTGTGGACCCAGAACTTCCACCAAGACTCATATTAATAACATCCATGTCATTAGCAATGGACCATTCAATTCCTTGTGCAATCCCGCTTAAAGTACCACTACCAGAAGCGTTCAGTACTTTAACAGCATAAAGATCAGCATTGTAAGCTACACCAAGCACTCCTGTCGTATTATTAAGAGCAGCAACAGTTCCTGCTACATGCGTTCCGTGACCGTTACCGTCTTGTAGGGCATTTGGTTCACCTGAAACGAAGCTTGCCCCGCCTTTTACATTAAGATCAGCATGATTTGCGTCGATCCCAGTATCAAGGACGGCGACTTTCACTCCACTTCCTGTCACTCCTGAAGCGTGTGCTTTGTCTGCTTTAATATGAGGAATTCCCCATGGCGTTGTTTGTGCTGTTGCAAACACTTGTGCATTTTCTTCTACAAATGCAATGTTTGGATTTTTCTTTAATGCTTCTGCCGCTTTTTCAGGTAAGCTCACTTCCACGACATCCATGAATTGGAATGTATGTTGGATATCGCCACCAGCTGCTGTAATTAGATTTTTGGAAGACTGTGCATTTGCTTTATTTCCTTTTGCAAATCCCACTAAGTATTCTTTCTTGGTATTAGCACTAGGACCCGAAGCTTCTGCTTGTGCAGATCCAAAAGCTAAAGAGAAAGCAAGTATTGCAATAAGTATGACCGATAAACCTTTCGTCCACTTTTTCAATAAATCCACTCCCCAAAAATTTTTTAACAATTCTCACTATTAAGAATCGTTATGGTCAGTTTACCATCTGTCAGCCTAATTTCATATTGGGAAAGCGAGAGGTGGAACAGGTACTTAATAAAGAAAAAGAGTACCTATTTTCCCAATGAAAAAAAAAGACTGCCTATTACATCCCAATAAAAAAAGAGAGAAGCCCATGACATCAACTTCTCTCTGCTAACATGTATATAAAATTATAGTTTTGATATAAGCAAAGTAAAACTCTTATTTAAAGAACACATTATAATATCTAGTAAATGCTACGGCGAAGTCTCCTCGAGTCACTTCTTCCTTCCCATTGAAAGTAGCCTCAATTTTGGGTTCCAGATCATATCTCCCCTGTGTTACAGAGAAATTAGCGTTCAATATATTAAGATCTAAAGCCAATTGCACATACCCTTTCAAATTCTCTGGAATATCACCCTGATCCTTCAACACTACTTGTTCATTTTTATATGTCACTTTAATGTCACCAGTATGGGCTAACGCCTCTTTTTCTAGTCCTAAGCTTTGGACTAGGGAGTATGCCAATTCTGCTTTGGTTAATGTACCTTTAGGCACGAATTTTCCATCTTGCTTTGGTAACATTACTCCGTTATTCTTCTGTGCTTGATCTCTAAAAGCTGCTCCTTTTGCCATTACTGCTTCTGCAAAAGCCAAATCTGAATTTGAAGTATCTCCAAAGCTCGGAACGTTCGGTAAAGACTGCCTAATTTCTGCTCCCATCACTAAGTATTTCGCAAGATCTAATCTTGTCAGGTTCGCATCAGGTTTAAAATAGCCATTTTTATTCCCATCGAATAGTCTTTCATTTACTCCCTGCTTGATAGCTTCTTCTGCAGGGTGACCGCTTATATCATTTAAGCCTGAAAATCCTTCAATTTTCGTAAAAGTTAAAGATCCTTCTACAGTTTCAGGTAATGCTATTCCGATAGGATTAAGCTCAGCACCTCGAAGTCCTCTAATCTCCGCTTTCCATGTACCTGATTGCGGGGAATCAACAAGAACTACACGATCAGAATACAATGGAAATAACAAACTGACACCAGAACTGTACTCTGTTCCATCTGGAGCAGTTAAGACAAGGTTAACAGGATTTCCTGTAGCCTCCATCACACCTTTTCCATCCACTCGTGCAAGAAGGCTGGTTAAACCTTCTTCGACGGAAAATTCATAAGCGCCTCCTGTTAGCGTGGAGTATTCTATTTGTAAATCTTCCCTCGTTGTTGACGTTTCCACATTGGAGTGGAATGTTTGATTCCATTTCAATGTAGATCCATATGATTTATTCTTAGAAAGAGTGGCATCAACCGCAGCATAAGCGTTCACATAACCTGCTCCGACTTCCCAAGCTTCATATCCCGGCATATTAGTAGCTGTTTGTTGAATTATTTCTTTTACCTCACCTGGAGATAAGGTTGTATCAGCTTCCAGCATCAAAGCCACTATTCCTGCCACATGTGGTGTAGCCATAGAAGTTCCGCTCATACTCGTATAGTATGGAAGATGTTGAGGTTCAATTAGTTCCGCATCTTTTTCTGCCGCCAATGCTGAAAGCGGGGCCACTACCCTTGTAGAAACGATATCCACACCTGGCGCAGTAATGGTTGGTCTATCTTCCCATGTCCATTCCTCCCCGTCCATGCTGAAGGTCCCTCCAACACCTTTTGTTCCACGGGAAGAGAAATCAGCCAACGTGCCGTCCTTCACTCCGGCTGCAACTGAAATGACCCAAGGTGCTTTTGCATAAGGATTATGAGTGTTTTCAGCAGGTCCTTCATTGCCTGCAGCAAACAACACAACGATCCCTCTATCATACGCTTTTTTACTTGCTACATTTATTGGGTGGTTTGGATCAAAATCACCACTTGATCCCCATGAATTCGTAATGACTCTAATACCATATTCCTGTTGATGAGTAATGGCGTAGTCAAAGCCCCCAATTCCGTCAAGTATGAACAACGCACCTCCAGAACCGTATCCGATCAAGTCAGCACCTGGTGCGGCTCCCTCGTATTTTCCTCCAGACATCGCTCCTGTTCCGCCAACAGTTCCCGCGACATGTGTGCCGTGACCAGAGTTTGTATCTGTATTCGGTACATTTTCCGTGTAAGAGATTGGCAGGATTCCGGTTATCCCTTGTAGATTAGTGGAACCAAGTACATTCTGGACAAGATTGCGGCCAAATTCATGATCTTTATGCGTGCCATCCACTCCACTATCATTCACAACTACCCCTATCCCTTTACCCGAGATAGGCATTCCACCGTTCCCCTTGGTCATTTCCTTGTCGGTTCTGACTTTGTTCACACCTGTAATATCTGTTGATTCTGCGTTATAGTACATTACCTTCTCATTAAGGTAGATGGATCTTACTTCCGAGGATTTTGCCAACGCTTCGACCTGCGCCTTTGTTGCCACAGCACCTGCGATAGGTAATTCATTCATGGTGACTGCTTTAGTAATCCCAAGCTCATCCAACAAATCAATCTGAGTGGCTGTTGGTTTCTGGTCTCCATTAAAGGTAATAATAATTTGAGCCGTACTTGTCGCATCAGTAAAAACAGACCATACTTTTTCATCCACTATGGAGGAAGGAGCTTCTCCTTGGGCATTTACACTAGAAAGTGAACTCAGCATTAACAATACCGCACATACAACCGCAAACCATCTTTTCATCATTTCCCCTCTTTTCTTATGATTAGTTTATTGCATTGCCTTTAAGACAGCTTTGTAGGCATCCACATAACCGGCACCCGTTTCCCATTTTTCATATCCTTGCATCGGTGTCGCTGTCTCTTCCAACATTCCTTTGATCTCCATTGCATCTAATGTTGGATTCACTTCTAACAATAATGCAATGATTCCTGCGACATGAGGAGCAGCCATGGATGTCCCACTGAACGTTGTGTAGTAAGGCAAATGAGCTGGTGATATATATTCCAGATCTTTCTGTGCGCTGAGTGCGGATAGCGGTGTGAATACTCTTGTAGAGACAATGTCTACACCCGGTGCAGTTACTGTAGGGCGGTCTTCCCATTTATACTCCGTCCCATCTATTACAACAGAGCCTCCCATTCCTTTCTTCCCTCGTGATGAAAAATTAGCAAGCTTCCCATCCATATCGCCCGCTGCTACTGTGATAACCCAAGGAGCTTTTTTGTAATTTCCTGAAATCGTTGCTTCATTTGGCCCTGAGTTCCCTGCAGAGAATACAGTAATGATTCCTCGATCATATAACTTTTTAATGGCAATATTGATTGGATTGCCGGGATCAAAGTTTGTACCGGCATCACTTGTTGCACCCCAAGAATTTGTAATGATTCGTATGTTGTATTCCTGCTGATGAGTGAGCGCATAGTCAAATCCACCTAGCGTATCTAGCATCGCAACAACTGCTCCAGAACCATATCCAATCAAATTAGCTCCAGGTGCCACTCCCTCGTATTTTCCTCCCGACATAGCTCCTGTTCCACCAACGGTACCAGCTACATGTGTGCCATGCCCAGAACTTGAATCAGTATTTGGTACATTTTCCACATACGATACTGGGAGAATTCCTGTAACCCCATTAAGATTTGTGCTACCTAGAACATTTTGTATTAGGTTTCTACCGAATTTTATATCATTGTGTGTTCCATCGACACCACTATCGTTAATAACTATGCCAATACCTTTTCCACTCACAGGCATCCCATTATTCATTTTTTGGATATTAGAGTCCGTACGAACTTTATCCACGCCTGTGTATGTAGTCGCAGCATCGTTTTCATATTGAAGGGTTTGATTGTAATAAACAGAGATCACATTATCCCATGTCACTATTTGATCAACCTGCTCCTTCGTTGCGATAGCACCTACAAAAGGTAAGCTATTAAATGTAACAGCTTTGTTAATCCCAATGTCTTCAAGGAGCCCAACAACGGGGGAGGTTATTCCGTCTTGGCTGTCAAACGTAATGATTACCTCCACGGGACCTTCCTGTGTTGCAAAAATATGCGTCAACTTCTCATCCATTTTCTCAACCATACCAGGATTGGCATAAACAAACTGCGAACCTTGCAACCAAATCGCATTCATTATCAAGCCTAGTACAAGAATTCCAATGGTAAAAACAGTAACTTTTCTTTTCATCACTTAACCCCTTTCTGAATTTTATTAATTATTAGACTATATACCCCATTCTTTCACATCCTTATATGACTTTCTATTAGGCATACGTTGTAAAAAAACAGAGTTTCTGTACTATTTTGATTACTACTTTAGTTGTAAGTGACCTTTTTCAAACACAAAAAAACGCCGGACTTTTAGCCCAGCGTTTATCTGTCATTTATATTAAAAAACTCCTAAGGATTGAAGGAAAACAAGTAAGATAGATATAGGAATCACATATCTGATGAGGAAATACCATATTTGGAACAATCCTTTTTTAACGGTAGAACCTTGAAAGAATTCATCCTCCAATATATTTCTCGGAATCCGATGCCCCACAAAATAGGAGATTAACAATGCACCCAGGGGAAGGCCGATATTACTCACTAGGAAATCAGCTGCATCAAAAAATAGTAGTCCTAGAATATTTATGTCAGATAGTACTCCAAAGGATAGTGCAGAAGGAATCCCCATCACAAAAATGACTAAACCAGTAATGACTGCTATCCTTCTTCTTTTTTCTTGATTATCTTTTACGATAACTGCAACAATAATCTCTAATATAGAGAAAGCAGAAGTCAAGGTAGCAAATAATAATAATATTAGAAACATCGTCAAGAATAACCCACCAAGCGGCAGTTGATCAAACACTGCTGGTAAAACGACAAAGACAAGACCAGGACCTTCATCCGGCTGCAGTCCTAACGCAAACACAGCAGGGAAAATTACTAAACCGGAAAGAAGTGAAATGATAATGTTAAGTCCAACTACAGAACCAGCCGATCGTACTAGGTTCTCCCCTTTCTCCAAGTAAGAGCTGTACGTTACCATAATAGAAATACCAACACTAAGAGAAAACAGAGCCTGTCCGAGGGCCATTAGGAATGTATTTGGAGTAATTAAGGATGGATCAGGCTGTAAAAAATACAAGATCCCTTCCGATGCACCTTCCAAAGTGAGCGATCTTACCAATAATACGATAAAAATAATAAATAATAATGGCATTAAAATCTTGCTGGCTTTTTCAATTCCACTTTGAACCCCAGCCTGGACAACCCAAATAGTAATGGCCAAGAAAATGAATTGTGCAAGCAAAACTTGAACTGGATTGGATATCGTCTGTTCAAATAATGATCCGTATTGCTCTAATGAAAATTGAGCTAAACCGCCTGTCATGCTTTTCCACAGATAAGTTACAATCCATCCACCTACCACACTGTAAAAGGATAAGAGAATGAAGGATGCCGTTACTCCGAGCACACCGATGAAATACCATTTCTTTTTCGGAGCTAGAATCTTATACGCTGTGATGGCGTCCTTTTGGGTGGATCTTCCCACAATAAATTCCGCCAATAGCATTGGTGCACCTATAAGAATGGTGAAAAGAATAAATAAAAGAAAAAATATACCTCCCCCATTCGTACCGGCCATATATGGGAATTTCCATATGGCCCCTAAACCTATTGCTGATCCTGCTGCTGCTAAGATAAAGCCAATTTTTGATGTCCATTGCTCATGTTGTTTCATAGTTTATAACTCCTATTTAAAAGATTAGTCTATTATGATACTATCCTTTACTGAAAATGTATAGGGAATTTTCTGTAAAGTCTAGAGATGGCTTTATGACTCTATTAGAAGCTATTTATGGAAGGGACACAAGTTTATGTTGCACCGCATAGATAACCACCTGTGATCGGCTCTTCACATTTAGCTTTTTAAATATTTTACTTACATGTATCTTAACCGTTTTATCACTAATATATAGACGTTGCGCAATTTCTTTATTAGATAATCCCTCTACTAAACACACTAGCACTTCCTGTTCTCTTTCCGTAAGATTTGTGTCCTCTGTTTGTTGATTCCCTTGTTGATGATAATCAATCAACTTTTTGGTCATGGCAGGGTGAATGATGGATTCTCCTCTGTTTACCGTTCTAATGGCATCTATAACTTGATCAGAATGGGAATCTTTCAGAAGATATCCATCTGCCCCTTCCCTGATGGCAGACATAAAATACTCGTCATGTTTATACATTGTCAGGATTAACACTTTTATCTCCGGATATTCTTTTTTCACTTTCTTTGTGAGTTCAATACCATCTTTATCAGGCATATTAATATCCATAACAATTACATGAGGACGTTGTCTTTGCAGGAGCGCGTCCATTTCTTTCTCTCCTGTTGCCTCACCAATCACTTTCATGTCACTTTCCAACGAAATGATGGTTTTCAAGCCGTCCCGTAAGATAGCATGATCATCTACTAGCATGACGTTAATCATTGTGATTCTTCCCCTCTAATCCAAGTTTAGGTACTGTCAGTATTATCTCTGTCCCCTCATTCGGTTTACTCTCAATCTGAAGGGCAGCACCGATTTTTTCAGCTGCTTCATTCATTTGAAGTATTCCATAATGAGGCTGATTCATTGCTTTGATCATGGCATGGTATAGCGAAAATCCGATTCCATTATCCGTCATTTTTAATAATATATGATCCCTTTTGTAGCTTACTAAAATGTGCAATTCCGAGGCCTTCGCATGTTTGATACAATTTTGTACACTTTCTTGGAATACGTCAAACATTACCTTTTCCGTCATGGGACTTATAGGGCCTCTTTCTCCTCTAATTTCTAATTCAATTTTCAGTGTGAGTGTTTGGTCTTTCTTTAATTCTTTTATTTTTCTTTCAACAGCAGTATGAAATCCCAGCTTTTCTGTTGGGTAAGGTTTTAAAGCATAAATGGAATCTCTTACATCTTTCAAACTATCCCTTAATTGTTTATTACTTTCCGCTATTAATTGTTTTGCTTCCATGGGATCCGTATTTAATTTCCTTATGGATGTGTCAAGTTTCATGACCGCACCGGCAAGTGACTGTGCGATGCCATCATGGATATCATGAGCAATTCTGTTCCGTTCTTCGAGAATTACTCTTTGCTCCTGTTCTTTGAGAAGTTGCTTCGTTTTAAAAAAGCCAGCCAATTGATTGGCGATCGTTGCAACAGCCCTCGTGTCCTCTATCGTGAAGCTTTTTGTACGAGTTTTAGTTACGACAAAACAACCAATCACTTCGTTCTCCACTAACAAGGGTGCATATAGCACCGATCTTGATTGTGGACGAATATAGGAAGTCAATGGTCCCATATCTGAATCTTTTCTATCAAAGACCATCAGGCTCTCCAAGCTCTCCATGCGAAAGAATACTTCATTTTCTATCACTTGTGACGTCAACTTGCCATTTAACATGGTAAGTTCCCATTTTGCATCTTGGGTTCTAAGAAAAAGAACGCAGTCCTCATGTATCATTATATCACCTATCAATTTCTTGATTAGGTCCTCCCAACTTCGAGAGGTAAGTGACTTATTTAATTCAGAAGAAAAGTCAAATAACGCCTTAATACGGTTCTTTTCAACCTTTAACCTCGCAATGATGGAGCTGAGCAAGGACAATCCAACAAGAGGGGAGAAAAAGAAAAAATAAGAAAAACTGTCCACTTCCCCACGGTTTTGACTTCCAAGATAATGAATCAGACAACCGTAAATAAAGGCAATGGCATAACTGATTATCTCCCCTTGATTTTTCCCTATCCAAAAGTGAAGAGGGTATTTTTCAGGGCGTAACCATAACACGATGTCGACAATAAAATTATTGATGAGATAAAAAAAAGAAATGATGAGAAAAAAACCTACTATCTCAATTGTTAGAGGGGAGTACTGCGAAACCACAATCTTTTCTAATATAAAACTGTGTATGATATGCGCAAGATAAAAGCTAATTATTAATTGTGCAGGATTAAATAATAGGATCCGCAAAGGCCTCCGGTGAATGAAATTAATGGCAAGGACCGTCAGCCCATAAATAAGAATGACTATGTCTATACCAAAAACCACATACATCATATAAATGATGGGAAACGTTAAAGTACTTTGACCTCTTGGCATTGGCATTGGGTAATATTCACAGACAAAAAGGAATACAACCAACAATACGAATGTCAAAGAAATACTAACACTTTGGTGTACCACTAAATGATACCCAAACAATGCCAGTCCAATTAGTGAAATGAGCCCCATATATAGTTGAGAGACGTGATATCCCTTCCAGTGCATCTGCATCTTATCAACCATCCTGATCATTTAGTAGTCATGTAAAGTTTTAAAGTTTTAAAGTCTTAAAGTTTATTGAAATCAAAATAAAACTCCAGCTGGCATAATGATAAACACTTCCCAACTGAAGTTCTACTGTACTCTATCAATAAATAAAGTACTCTTTTATCATAAGCGATTTACTGCGTTGTTACTATTAGGTAAAAGAAATATACAACTAGTACAAAAGTATTACTTTTCATTATCTGTCTTTTTAAAACGTACTTCGATGGTAGTTCCTTCATTCTTTTCGCTGAAAAAATGGACTGTTCCATGGTGATTTTTAATTATATTAAACGTAATCATCAGCCCTAACCCTGTCCCAGTCGTTTTAGTAGTAAAAAACGGCTCTCCCAGTCTTGAGATTATATTTTTTGGAATACCGGTACCTTCATCGCGCAAGGTAATGACAATATCCTCTTCCTCATTCTTCGTATCAATATACATGGTACCGCCTTTTGGCATCGCTTCAATTCCATTTTTCAGTAGATTGATAAACACCTGTTTCATTTGATTTTCATCACATTTTAAGGTAGGGAACTCCGCCTTTAATTTTAAGTCAAACCACACATTATTCATAATCGCCTGCGTTTCCAATAGTGTCGTTACATCTTTAAGCAGGGAATGAACGGAAACTGGATGAACAAATACTTGATGAGGTTTGGCAAGTAAAAGTAATTCACTTAGTATAAGTTCGATCCTACTTAACTCCGAATCAATTATATCGAAATACTCCTTCTTTTCTTCCCTCTCCCTTTCTAAGAGTTTGAAAAAGCCTTTGATAGCTGTAAGGGGATTACGAATTTCGTGCGCAATGCCAGCTGCCAATTGACCTGCGACCGTAAGCTTTTCCGATTGCAGCATTAACGCTTCTGCTTGTTTACGTTCTGTGATGTCCCGGATAATGACTTGCATGGCATCTTTTCCCAGATAGCTGGTAGGTATTCCTACAAGCTCTGTATGAATGGCGTTTCCTTTCATTGTCTTCCATTCTTGTTCAAATGTCGGCAATTTCGTTCCATTATGTTGCTCAAGTACTTCTATCCATATCTTTTCAAAATCTTCTTTAGGTAGATTAGCGTAAATGCTTTTCCCAAATATTTCTCCATAGTTATCCACTTCAAGCATCTTCATTCCGGACTCATTAATAAACGTCCATTTTTCTTCACAAATCACCCCGATTGTATCAATCGAATTCTGTACGAGCTTTCGAAAGCGTTCGCGACTGTTTTGTAAAATTTTATGAAAGCTCTTCCGGTGTGAGATATCCACCAGCATAACAAAAGAAGCTGGCTTTCCCTTGAAAGTAGTATGGTTTGAAGTGATTTCCACATCGATTGCTCTTCCATCAAACCTCTTCCAGCGTTGCTCCATCTGCCCCACTCTGTACCCTTGTTGCACGGACTTAATTCTTTTTCCCACAATTTCATGGTAGTTTTCTTCTATGTATTCATATACCGAGGTTTCAAGAATCTGCTCCTTATGGCACGCCCCAAGCATGGATGTACCTGCTTCATTTACATACTTAATGATTCCATCAACAAAAATGAACACACCGTTTGGAAGATATTCAATAAGGTCATAGGCAGAATAATCCTCGTCTATTTGTGGTTCTTCACTTACACCGTTTCCGTTTATTTTCCTTTGGCTAGTAGGCATCGTGATTTTCGTTCTACTATCTGAATCCGTGGAATTCTGATAATCCGATGTACGGGAAAGCATCATAACGATTTCTTTCTCTTCCCCTAAAGATGATTTGACTTCAGAAAGTACCGCTTCCATCCAAACAAGGTCCCCATCCTTTTTTTTCATGCGAAAATAACAGTGAGTTTGATGGGAGGGCTGGTAGATTAAGCTCTCTATTAAATATAGGTCTTCTGAGTTGATCCAATTCTCTAATCTTGTATCTATCAGATCCGTCCTGGCATATCCTAATAATGCTTCACACGTGGAAGAAACATACTGAATATCTCCTACCTCTGAGATTACAATGATAAGCTGGACTTTAGTAATAGATTCAACTGCTGGTGTGTGCTCCTTCTTTAATAAAGAATCAGGGGTACTCATTACACATTCCTCCCTTCGTAATCTATCGCTAACTCTCTTGCCGCTCAAAAACGTACGTAAAACTAAATCGTCCTTAACTTCCAATATCCCCTATTATACTACAAATTTCTTTATTTTTCTAAATATTATAACTAATTATCCTAGTTCTTTCCTCCTAAAATAAAAATTCTCATCCACCTAGCAATCTACCAGAACACTTAGGAAAGCTGTATAATGAGAGAAAAAAAGAAAAAAAAGAAAAAAAGGGGTCAGACCCCAGGAGGTATTTTCACATGAACAGAGAATTACATAAGGTTGCTTTTGTTGGTACGGGTGTGATGGGTAGTAGTATGGCAGGGCATTTGTTAGATCGTGGGTTTGAGGTTAGTGTGTTTACGCGGACGAGGGAGAAGGCTGAGGGTTTGGTTTCGCGCGGCGCGGTGTGGAAGGGCAGTGCAGGGGAGGCTGCACGCGGTGCTGATGTTGTAATTACAATGGTTGGCTACCCAAAAGATGTGGAAGAAATCTATTTTGGAGATAACGGCATCTTAACTAATGCCGAAAAAGGTGCATACCTAATTGATATGACCACCTCCACTCCTACACTTGCTAAACAGATTTACGAGCAAGCGCAAGAACAAGGATTATATAGCCTTGATGCTCCTGTCTCTGGTGGTGATGTGGGGGCTAAGGAAGCTCGTTTAACAATAATGGTAGGTGGAGATAAGGCCGCTTTTGAGTCTTGCCAGCCAATTTTCCAAGCATTAGGAGCAAACATCATTCACCAAGGTGAAGCTGGAGCCGGACAGCACACTAAAATGTGCAACCAGATTGCCATTGCCACGAACATGATCGGTGTTTGCGAAGCTTTGGCTTACGCAGAGACAGCGGGACTTGATCCTGAAAATGTCCTAAAGAGTATTTCTAGCGGGGCGGCCGGAAGCTGGTCCCTGTCTAATCTTGCACCTCGTATTATCTCAGGAAACTATGAGCCTGGCTTTTTCGTCAAACACTTCATCAAAGACATGGAAATCGCCCTTGATGAAGCCGACAAAATGGGACTTGACGTTCCAGGTCTTTCCTTAGCCCGTGAAATGTATGTGAAACTTTCTGCAATGGGCGAAGAAAATAGCGGAACACAAGCACTTTATAAGCTGTTCCAAAAAAATAATTAAATGATAATGGCGACTGCACTCAACCTGCAGTCGCCATTAATTTTATCTGTGTAACAAACTTCTGCCCCTTAAAAATTCCAACAGACAGTGGACTGCTACTCTACTAGTCATATCGCGAAAATCAATCGTTGGATCTATTTCCACAATGTCCAAACCGCATACCATTTTCTCTTTTCCTAAAAGATTAATAGCTTCAAGGAGCTGCTCGCTTGTCATCCCACCTGGGCCAATTGCAGGACAGCCTGGTGCAAATGCCTGATCAAGTACGTCCATATCGATGGAAAGGTAAATGTGCTCAACCTTATCTTTTAGGTATTGAACAGTTTCACTGATAACCTTCACAATTCCGTTCTTCTTTACATCTGCCATGGTATAAACTTTTATCCCGTTTTCTCTTGCATACTGATGATAATAGGAACTGTTAGAGTAGTTTCTAATACCAACTTGAACAAGTTGATTACCTTCTAACACGCCTGCCTCCAGAAGTCTCCTGAATGGTGTCCCATTCGTTGGACCACCATCCTCTGTGTTCCTTAAGTCATGATGTGCATCAAATTGAATGACTCCGATAGTACCCGTTTTGACCGCAGACAATCCTTTAAGTGTAGAAAAAGAGATAGAATGATCGCCACCGATAAAAAGCGGAATGCAATCTTTATTTTCCCCTAAGATAGATGTTACCGTCTCTTCAATTCTGCGATACGACTCCTTAATATCCGTTGCGTGCATATGAATATCCCCAGCGTCCATTAGCATCGACGAATCCCTAAGGTCAACTTCCCCTTCCAAAGCATAAGTGGAGTAGGATTGCATCAATTTCCTGACAACACCAGGAGTAAAACTCGCTCCTGAATGACTAATTGAAGGTTTGGACAGAGGGACTCCGATAATGGTCGTCCCATGGAGCATACTCTCTCCGTCCCATGGTTGCATCAGCTCGGTTGCCTTAGGAAAATGTCTATCCACAAATGGAGGAGCACCTGTGGTTTGCAAATAGGATGGCCTACTCAAGAAAAGCTCCTCCTTTCGCTACTTTCTCCCCTTTTATAAATACGCTGTGTACGTGGTTAACACCATAATGATACGGGACGTACTGATAATTCGGAGCATTCCAGATGACCACATCTGCTTGACGACCCTTTCGAAGTCTTCCTGCAACATCATCCTTATGGATAGCTTTTGCAGAGTTGACCGTGACCGCGTTCCATATCTCTTCACAAGTCATTTTCAGCTTCAACATCGCGAGATTCATAATAAACTGGATGTTTTCAGTCGGCGAACTTCCTGGATTAAAGTCGGTAGCCAATGCAACCGCTCCACCACTATCTATCATTCCACGGGCATTTGCATAGGTATCTTTATTTAAATAAAAGGTCGTACCTGGCAAAAGTACCGCGATGGTGTCGGAAGAACCAAACATGCTGACTGCTTCATCTGACGCTGCAATCAAATGATCAGCAGAGGCTGCTCCGAGCGTAATGGCAAGCTCCGTTCCGCCTAGAGATACAATTTCATCTGCATGGATTTTCACAGCAAATCCTGCTTCTTTTGCTTTAGTTAAATATTCCTTTGATTGTTCAATGGTAAAGACACCTTCTTCACAGAAAATGTCCACAAACTCAGCAAGATCTTCTTCTTTTAGTGTGGAAAATAATTGTACCATTTCTTCTAAGAAACGTTCTGGATTCTCTTTACGTTCCTTTGGGATGGCATGGGCCCCCAAGAAAGTCGATGCCATGGTCATGGAATACTTTTTTTGAAGTTCCTTTGCCACCTTTAATTGTTTAAGCTCTGTTTCCGCGTTTAGTCCATAGCCGCTTTTTGCTTCGACTGCAGTGACACCATAACTAAGAATTCGTTTCAGATGAAATTCCGCTTTCTCCAACAACTCTTCAAAACTTGCCTCTTGTGTTGCCTTAACAGTAGAATGAATGCCTCCACCTTGCTTTAAAATTTCTAGGTATGGAACACCTTGTTGCTTTAATGCAATTTCGTGCTCCCTGGACCCACCGAATACAAGGTGGGTATGAGGGTCTACGAGTCCAGGTGTCACAAGCTTTCCTTTGCAATCTATCACGTTTTCACATTGCATATCTTTCGCCTCATCAGTGGTTCCAATAAAAGATATTATTCCGTCCTTCCAGCCGATCGCTCCATCTTTAATGTGCGGGAGAACTTTCATCTGTTCTCCTTTCACCATATCCGATTTATGATCCATTGTTAGCAGTTGTCCGCAGTTGATCAGAAGTGTATCCAATATCATGTATTACTCACCCTCCTTTAGCAAAGGAATGTGCACGCCTTTTTCTTTGGCAACTTTTTTCGCAAGATCATACCCTGCATCTGCATGTCGCACAACACCCATTCCAGGGTCTGAAGTCAACACTCGCTCCAAACGCTTTCCTGCCTCTTCCGTTCCATCGGCTACAATGACCATTCCTGCGTGAAGAGAATACCCCATTCCTACTCCACCACCGTGATGAACGGAAACCCAACTCGCACCATTTACGCCATTGATGAGCGCATTCAATATCGGCCAATCCGCTACTGCGTCACTTCCATCAAGCATTGCTTCTGTTTCACGATTAGGCGATGCCACAGAGCCACAGTCCAAATGATCGCGACCGATTACAATAGGTGCAGAAAGCTCGCCGCTTGCTACCATTTCGTTAATGATTTTTCCAAAACGGGCACGCTCACCATAACCAAGCCAACAGATTCTTGAAGGTAGCCCTTGGAATGCCACTTTTTCCCTTGCCATCTTAATCCAATTGCAAAGATGCTTGTTGTCGGAAAATTCTCTTAAAATAACTTCGTCTGTTTTATAAATATCTTCCGGATCACCAGAAAGTGCCACCCAGCGGAAAGGACCTTTTCCTTCGCAAAACTGTGGACGGATGAATGCCGGAACAAAGCCAGGAAAATCAAAGGCATTTTTCACACCCTCGTCCATAGCGACCTGGCGGATATTGTTGCCATAATCAAATGTAATGGCGCCTTTTTGTTGTAGGTCAAGCATTGCTTTCACATGCACTGCCATGCTCTCTTTTGCCAGTTTCACATATTGTGGTGGTTCTTCTTTTCTTAGTTTTGCTGCTTCTTCTAAAGTCGTTCCAATTGGAATATAACCATTCAATGGATCATGGGCAGAAGTTTGATCCGTCAACAGTTCTGGTGTAAATCCTCTTTCGACTAATTGTGGAAGGATCTCAGCTGCATTTCCTAAAAGTCCAATAGATAAAGGTTTTCCTAGTTTCTTATATTCCTCCGCTTTTTGAATGGCTTCATCCACTGTTTTCACCTTTACATCGCAATATCTCGTTTCAATGCGGCGATCAATACGTTGTTCATCCACCTCAATGGCAATACACACTCCACCATTCATCGTGACGGCAAGCGGCTGTGCACCGCCCATCCCTCCAAGGCCAGCCGTTACAGTAATCGTGCCCTTCAGTGTATTGTTAAAGGATTGTTTAGCTGCTTCTGCAAATGTTTCATAAGTGCCCTGTAGGATTCCTTGAGTACCGATATATATCCAAGAGCCTGCTGTCATTTGGCCGTACATCATCAGCCCTTTTTGATCTAGCTCATGGAAGTGCTCCCAATTTGCCCACTTTGGCACAAGGTTGGAGTTTGCCAATAAAACACGAGGCGCATCTGCATGACTGCGGAACACAGCAACCGGCTTGCCTGATTGTACTAATAAGGTTTCGTCTTCTTCCAAGTTTTTAAGCGATTCCACAATGGCGTCAAAACTTTCCCAGTTTCTTGCCGCTTTCCCAATTCCACCGTACACCACTAACTCCTCCGGGATTTCTGCCACTTCCGGGTCTAAGTTGTTCATCAACATACGTAATGCAGCCTCCTGCACCCACCCCTTCGTATTTAACTCACTGCCCCTAGGAGCACGAATAACCTTCACCATTTCCTTTTCCATTTCAGTTCATCCCCTTTGATAGAAATATTTATTTTGGTTTTTTGGTAATGTTACAGAATTGTTGCGGGAGTATTAAATTTCTGAGGGGGGTCAGACCCCCCTAGGAATTTCACGCTCTACATAGAACGCTGCCCTCATCCTTCATCCACGCAGCCAAAGCTTCGATGTCTTTGGAGAAAATGCGGTCTTCGGTGATGCTTGGGACGATGGTGCGCCCTTCTTGGTACCATTTTTGCATGAGTGGTGCAGAAAGGAAGACTCCTCGGAATTCAAGGGCTTGCATGGCACACATCCATTCGATGGCAAGTACCCTCCGCACATTGGCGACTATTTGATAGGCATGCCTTGCTCCAATTGTCCCCATGCTGACATGATCTTCTTGATTGGCAGAGGACGGAATGGAGTCCACGCTTGCCGGGTGAGCTAACGTCTTATTCTCTGAAACTAGCGATGCAGCACAATACTGCATGATCATTGCTCCTGATTGAAGACCTGGCTTCGGACTTAAGAATGGTGGCAAGTCATTTAATTGCGGATTAACCAACCGTTCAATTCTGCGTTCAGAAATATTAGCAAGCTCCGCCATCCCAAGCTTCAGAAAGTCCATCGCAAAGGCAATAGGTTGCCCGTGAAAGTTTCCACCTGAAATCACCTTGCCTCCATCATCGAAGATCAAAGGATTATCCGTTGCTGCATTGATTTCTATCTCCAGCTTCTCCTTCACATAACCCAGAACCTGCCATGATGCTCCATGCACTTGTGGAATACACCTCAATGAATAGGCATCCTGCACACGCTTCTCTCCCTGCCTTGTCACAAGTTTGCTTCCATCCAACAACTTCCGAAACCTCTCCGCTACATCCACTTGTTCCTGATAACCGCGAACCCTATGAACATCATGATCCAAGGCATCCACAATTCCCTCAAGCCCCTCAAAAGTCATTGCTGCAATCGACTCCGCTTGGAACGCTAACTTCTCTGCTTCTAAGTATGCGACAACCCCTACAGCAGTCATCGCCTGAGTCCCGTTAATTAAAGCAAGGCCTTCCTTTGCCTTCAGTTCGATTGGGGTAATCCCTTTTTCAGCCAAAACACTTGCAGTTTCTCTTCTTTTGCCTTCATAAAATACTTCCCCCTCACCAAGCAAGGTCAATACCAAATGGGACAATGGCGCAAGATCTCCGCTTGCCCCAAGCGACCCTTGCTGGGGAACCACAGGATGTATTCCTTCATTCACATATTGTAAAAGACGTTCAATGACAATCGGACGGACACCGGAATACCCTTTTAAAAGGGCATTTGCGCGTAATACCAACATCGCACGCCCTATCACCTCATCAAATGCTTCACCTACTCCGCAAGCGTGAGAGTGAATGAGATTCCGTTGCAAGTCTGCCGTTTCTTCAAATGGAATCAAAACATCGCTGAATTTACCAAAGCCAGTTGTGATTCCGTAAACCACTTCCCCTTTATGCACAATGTTTTCCACCGCTGCCCTACTAGCGACAACCTTTACCATTGCGTCCTGGCATGGTTCCACCTGATCGTTTTCAAATAAAATTCTATTCAACTTTTCAAGCGTCAACGATTCGCCATTTAATGTAATCATTGCGACTCTCCCCTTTTCCCGCTGTTTCTCCATAGACAACTTCCCCCTTTTCCCACACAAAAAGAGGCCATACTTCGACCATATAATATGTTCAAAGTACAGCCCCCTATTTATCAGCAACTATGGGCAAAATATTTAAATGTGATTTATTCCAAGACCAATGGTTTCATGCTCCGATCCCCTCACAGGAGCGCCAATCGTCCCATAAAGCGCAACTGCAATCCAGTCGCCTTCCTCTAGATCCTCATAAGGATTTCCCCTTACGACAGCAAAACGCAATCCTACAGTCCGCATGACAGAGCCTAGCTGCACTTGACCGCGTGTCACTCCACTAAGAGCATCCATGATGGCATGATAAAGTGCATGTGTTTCCCGGTATCCATCGGATTTGATGATACCTTCCCGCTTAGCAGCAGTTTCAATGGCTGCTACCACTTTTTGCGAATCCATGGAACCGACTTTGCCCATACAGCTTTTCCATTGTGGCGGAGTTGCTACCGGCAATTCCTCCTGGTCACCGTTCATTGCAAGAAGTATTGCATACTTGCCAATTCGTCGATCTATCGCTAGTACCATATGCATTACCTCAATACTGAAAATTTTCTAATAACTAATGTCTACATCAAGTGTAAATTTGTCCGTGCCTTCCTGTCAAGGAGTTTCTCTGTTTATATTTCTTGAAACTCCTTGAACATCATATAATATTGCAAGCCTTTTGTGGACGCTAATGCCTGTTCCTTCTTTTCATTAGCAAGTGTATAATTTTTACGGCTTAGAGCAAGTTCCGTGTCGATGGCAAATTTCATCCAATCTTTTCTTAATTCCCCTTTTAGCTCTTCTGCCTTCTTATAATCTTTCTCTGCCACTGCAATTCCTGCGGTTATATACGTCCTTATCTCAGCCTGATCGACTTTTGCAACTTGTTCTTTCGCCTTTGAATAGTTGCCAACCCTTAAGTAATATTGAGCCCAAAAGACTGCGGTCTTTTTCCCTTTCCACTTCCGTTCAAGCTCCTCCAACTCTTTCTTGGCACCAGTCAAATTACCGTTTGCCAACTCTAAAACAAACCCATAATAGGGCTCATGACGCTTTTTATCTAAATATTTCTCTATTTTCTCCACATCCCGGGACAAAAACATATATTTAACATCCTTGTAGGATAAGGCGATAAATGCTAAAACAAGAAGGACAACAAATATCCAGAAGTTGAATTTGACATTCAAAACTCCTAAAATTATTCCTATTGCAAACCCTCCAAGTATCAACAGTAATAAATTCTTCATAACACCCTAGCTTCCCTTCTCTCTATCAATAATCATTATTTAAATAGATTTGACCATCCCGCCATCTACCAAGAAGGAGCTGCCAGTCATATAGCTGTTTGCATCAGATACTAAAAATGTTACCACTTTTGCAAATTCTTCCGGTTCACCGTAACGACCAAGCGGAATACCCGCTTTGACTTTCTCTTCCATCTCCGCTTTCGTAATACCCTGTTTCTCCGCATTCACTTCATCTAAAAATGCCACTCTGTCTGTAGCAATTCTTCCTGGTGCAACAGTATTAATCAAAATATTATCTACCGCTAACTCACTTGCAAGCGTCTTTGTCAATCCAACGATACCTGTGCGAAACGTATTGGATAGCAGTAGACCTGGAATTGGTTCCTTGATGGAGGAAGAAGCGATGTTGATGATTTTCCCTCCGTTTTTCTTGAGGTGGGGAAGTGCTTCCCGAATGGTTCTTATATAGCTTAATAGATTTAATTCAAAAGCTTGCTGCCACTGTTCATCAGTGATTTGTTCAAATGAACCGGCAGGGGGCCCCCCAGCGTTATTCACCAAAATATCAAGTCGACCATATGTATCTACCGTATGTTGAACGGCAAGTTGAATTTGAGAAGAATCTGTAATATCTGTTTGAATATAGGAAGCTCGACCACCATTGTTTTTCAATAGTTCACTTTGCACATCAGCTAATTTTTCTTCATTTCTGCTCGCAAGGACCACATTGACTCCTTCTTCAATGAAAGATGCGGCAATTGCCTTTCCAAGCCCTTGGCTAGAAGCCATAACAAGAGCTGTTTTTCCTTTAAGATTCATTTCCATCAAACAACACGCCCTTCCTTATAATACTACTATTATAACGTTTTCAAATTGCGTTGTAACGAATTATAACCTAAAGAAAAACAGCCACATCTAATGGCTGTTGTTTTTACTTACTATAGACATTCACTCTCAACAATTTCAATCAAATCCTTAAGCATTGCAACAGATGTTTCCAAACTCAAAGAGTAAATCCGTTGCGTTCCTTTTTGCTCAATTTCGACAAGCTTATTATCACGTAATATTTTCAAATGATGAGAGATTGCAGGCCTGGAAAGTCTGGATGCTTCTGCAATTTCTGTAACAGTCAATGCTTCTTTTTCTGCCAACAGTAAAATAATGTCCTGTCTTGCTTCGTCCGCAAGTACTTGGAATAGCGGGATACAATCTCGAAATGTTTGAATTGCTTTTTTATTCATATAGAATACTCCTTCATCGTCCACTTCATCTTTATCCCATTATACCAAGAAAACTGAACAATTGGGACAACCAACACCAACTTAATCTAGCGGGATTCTATGTTCCTTTTCTGTAAAAAGATAATCGTTTGAGATTTGAGTGGCTTGTATCATTAATTGCGAATCTTCAGCATCAACATCCACGTTTATCAATTCTAATTTGCTTATCCTGTTTTCACGATCCTGCCAGCCGTAGTCAGCCGTATTGTATACACTCAAACTTTGCCCATTCTCATCAAAGAATTCCCAATGGAAAGAACGAATTTTATCATTTTGTGTTCGTTCACCTGAAATAAGTACATTGGTTGGTTCCCCTTCCTGCCTTTTCACAGAAAGCTCGTTCATTGTGTATCCATCTAAATCTATATTCAATGGTTGCTTTGTTGTTTCTTCTAAAGGGACGGTAAGAGAGTAAAAACCTGGTTCATGATAGTAAATGGCTCTAATCTCTGCAAACAGCTTCTCCCCTTCATCTGCTTCCCCTTTAAGTTTCATAAAGTTCCGATCGGCGTATAGATTTGAAAATTCAAGCTGGAAAGGAGCGCTCTCATTGTTAAATGAAGGATAGCCGATTGGAACAAGATACTCATCTTCATTATTGACAAGGAGTACTGAGGCAAACACGTCGTGGTAACTCATGAAATAGTGCTGATCATATTTCTGGTTCGTCCTTTTAAGGTTGGTTTCAATCCGCTTTATTTCTTCTTCTTTTAGCCTTACATCATATTTCAACCTGCTACCATGCTTCCCTTTTTCTAAAGTAAGCACCTCTACCTCTATTTTCTCGTCAATAATTAGTATTTCATTCAATTCCATCACTTCTACTTCTCCCATGGCCTTATCATATTCTATTGGAACCTCAATCTGCCAATATCCACCCCATCCGTTCAACATGTGATATTCAATACTAAGTGTGAACTTATCCGGCAATGCTTTTTCATTTAGTGCTCTCACATAAAACTTAGAGTCAGCTAAACGTTCCTGGAATGGTCCACTCATTTCCATAAGACTATCATTGGCTGAGGCCGCCTCCATGGGGTAGGTGTTACCCTCTTCATCTACTGCATGAACGGAAAACCTGTCAACTCCACCAGCACCTCCTGCCTTGTCTGCACTTAATACCTCATAGTTAACCACCATATGTAAAGGGTCTACTTCTATGCCGGTAATTTCAACTGTAATATCATTGTCTGTGGCCGTGTAAGTTCCATCTGCCCACACATTATAAAAACTGCCATAGTTTAAATAATTGCTTACCATCGTTGTCCAGGGGATAATAGTCGGCAGAACAACAAACCCACCTACAAATACAGCAATCATTACACCAATAACACCGAACTGATACGCCCATGTCCTTTGTTTAGGTGTCTTGACTGTGTATGGTGTCAACTGTTCTAAGATACTTACATTAAACTCCCCATCCAGGGACGGCGTGTGTATGACATGCTGCAACGTACTCTCTTCTCGCTTTAGAAACTGAAGCAGTTCCCTGCATTCCGGGCAGAATTCCAGATGGTCGTCCATTTGGTTCTTTTCCGAACTTCCTAGAATTTCAACCTGATAATGTATAAGTTCTTCCATCTCCAAGCATGCTTCTGTAGACTTCTTACTTAGAGTAACAGAGTTGTGACGAATTACTTTTTTCGCTTCAAATAAAAACTGATTGTAATCTATAAGACTATTTTCAGAAAGACACGCTTTCTGTTCATCATTTAATTCTATAAGTAAATAAGATAATAGTAAGGGAACTCTACACTCCTTACGTAGAGATAAAACCTCTTCTTGCAATTGTATATAATGCGGGTTATGAGATAGCCAATTGCCAAAGCCCCCTCTATTCTCTGATACAGGAAATTCTTTCAGGAGTAGTAACACCTCCTTATACAGCCAAAACGAGAACAATTCCTTTTCCTGAAAGGTTGATAGTTGATTATATACTTTTACAAAGCAGTCGTTTGTTACTCTTTCTGCAAGTTCTGGACTACCTGTCCACCAGCATGCCAGCCTATAAACGCTGTTTTTATATTTCTCAATGATTGGTTCAAAAGCTTGCATTTCACCTGCTAGTACTTTCTTAACATTGGCTAATTCATCCATCAGTCTGTCTCACTATCGTTTATTACCCCTTCGTTAAACAAAGGGAACTTTTGATCTTCTATGTCATTGTAATAAGTGTAAATGTAGTCCGCATTTATCACAATATTTTCAGGGAACTCACCTTGTTCGTAATTTGGAACAATTTCAACATGAAGTAATCTTTTGGGACCTTCATTGTGCATGTCTTCATGATGATACCAGCCTTCTGTGGGGATGTAATTGCCAGATTTATCGGTTATATTCCAACCAATATCTCCGTTCCCTCCGCTTTGTTGACTTTCTCCATTAATTATTAAGGTGTATTTGCTGACATTCCCTGAATAGTCCTTAACAGGTGTAAGACTGTAATCCAACAATTGATAACTATTAATTTTACCATTTAAAGGTGTAGCTTCTGTTTCTTTAAGAGGGATTTCCATGGAGAAGAATGCTGGCTCCTGGACGGAAGCCCCCATCATCTGTATATAAAGTTCTTCCATTGGATTTTCTAGTTTTCCCTGTAGATGGTGTTCCCCCATACGTTGCTGTTCTTCATTCCCCATATAATAATGCGAGTAATGTACTTCAATCGTTTCATTAGGTTTAGGAGGTTCCATAAAATGATAGTAGTTAGGCAATACAAAGTGTTCATCTTCCGTTGTTACATATAGACCGACATGACGTCCCTGAATTATTTCTTGCATTCTATATTCCTGATCATGTTCTTTCAGAAGCTCCATTAATCTGGCTTCCTCTTCTTCTGTATGGTTGACGGAATACCTTATTCTAGTTCCGTTTTTACTATAGGTAGCATCCATTAGTTCGACCACTATTATATCTGCAATGGTCTTTTTCTTGTCCAGTTTGACAGTTACAGCAGTATCTTCTACCTTGTCATACCTTATTGGAATTTCCAGATCCCACTTTCCATACTGTCCCTGCAGTCGAGCAAAGTTTATTTCCAAATTAAACTCATCAGGAAGATTTTCCGGCATTTTCACAAGATAGTATGGTCTTTCTTTTTCGATCCCTTCCTCTTCATCCGAACTCCTAGCATACCGAAGATGATCAGGGATGGTTGCTTCAAAGGGATATTGCTTACCAAATTCATCAACAATCTTCAAGGGATTGTAACTATAGAAATCCACATCTTCAAAAGGATAAGTTTTAGGTGGTTCTTCTCCTTCTCTACTGATTTCATAATAAATCGCCATGTAAAGAGAGTCGATTTCCACTTTTGTAATCTCAAGAGTAATTTCTTTGTCGGTTACTGCATATGTACCTTCCGTCCAGACATTGTAGATGGTTCCGTGCTCCATATACGTGGATACCATTGATGCAAGCGGCTTCAAGGTTGGTAATATTATTGCACTGAATAGGAAGACTGCACCTAATATTCCTACTACACTAAGTTGATATTTCCATGTGCGGTGCTTTGGTTTTGGAGGAACGTAGGGGGTAAGCCTACTCAACACTTTATCGTTAAATGATTCATTAAGTTTTGGGTATTCCAAAACTTTCTCTAAAGTAGATTCTTCTTGTTTAAGCAAAAGTAATACTTCTCTACAATCAGGGCAGAACTCTAAATGATCCATCATCTTCTGTTCCCTATCCTGGTTTAACTTTCCATCAAAATGATGAGAAAGCTCATCCACCCTATAGCAATCTCCACCTGCATGTTGGATATCATTTAATAAAGTTGAATGTCGAATCTGATTTAAGGAGTTTGAATAATTCTTTTCGACTTCCTCTTTGTTTGTGCCAATTAACCCGGTGAGTTGATCTGGTGTTAAACCCAACAGTTTAACTAGAAGAAATTGAAACTTTGCTTCTGGAGCCAAGGAATGGAGCGCTTCTTCCATCTCAATATAATGAGGATTATGAAAAGGGAGTTTAGCCTGTTGCGTAGTGTCATTCTTCATACCTATTATTGGAATAAACCGTTCGTAAAGCCAATCAGAAAAAAATACGGAATCATCGTATATTTCCAGGTCTTGATAAACTTCAATAAAGCCTTGTTTTACCAGTTTTTCTGCTTCTGCTTCAGTTGCGGACATATGATAGGCAATTGCAAACAGTTTATCCTTATAGCGATCTATTATCTGATGGTATGTATCTTTGTTACCTGCTATTATCTCTTTGATTTCAAGACTCTCATCCAAATCCTATTTCACCCTTTTTATGAATCTTTTGTTCTTATTCCCACTATTATACCATTTATAAGGGTTGTTTTCAGAAAAATGAATGTATTCTCAAAGTAAATCTTCCATAAAAAAAGAAGCCACCAATTTTCAGCAGCTCCCATTAAAATCTTCGCACAATATCACTTTTCAGGTATATTTCCATTCTTTTTTCATCCATCGACGCTTCGTGTTTTTTTGCCAAATCCTCATTTTTTCTTCCAAATAATAATGTTAACATTGTTTTCATCCTCCATCATTCCTTTGTTTTCTTCTCACTCTTAGTATAGATTTTTGCGCTGTTTTCGATAACATACTGTAGAATGGTTTTCTTTCATTCTTTTACCTACAGTCATTTCCAGCTTTATACTGAAAGATACTAAGTCTTGAGGAGGAGACGAAAAAATGCCCATGAAAAAAAGAGATGCATCCGATTCATCTCTTTTTTTTGCCAGGCATCAAGTTTGGGAAAGTAGCCTAATTTAAATAATAAAGGGTAAAGGTTGTTCCGTTGCATCTATTCATTATGAAAAAGGGGAGTAATTCATGACATATTAGACAAGACAACAGCTTTGTTACGGCTAAAAGTGTGAAACAACCTTACAACAACTATTATATTTCCCAATTGTTAAATTGGTTTGATGGTAATATTAACATTTTGTAAAACATCAACACTTTATAAAACACGAACCGCTTTTACCGCTCTTGGTTTCCAGTACGTATTATACGAAGAGAAAGCAACACCTGTACTTGTAGCTGCATGAAGAAGCGTGTTTGGATCGGTTACGATAGAAACATGATTGATCACACCATCACCTTCTGTATCAAAAAATACCAAATCTCCTTTGCGGATCTCACTTAATGGTATTTCTTTTCCTACATTCCCTTGTTGCGCTGATGTTCTTGGAAGATTGATTCCGTTTTCAGCAAAGACTCTAACTGTAAAGGAGGAACAGTCAAATGCATCGGTTCTGTTGGTTGATGCACCATACAAGTATTTAGCACCAAGATATTTTTTGCCTGTTTCAATAATTGCATCCGCTTTCGCTTCCCAAGAGGAGTCATTACCAGGATTGCTAATAGCATTGCCTGGGATATTGATTACTTGGCCAATAGAAATACGGTTTGCATCTTTAATCGAAGGGTTGGCAGACAACAAGGCATTTAGGGATACACCATGTCTACTGGCAACAGAGGAAAGGTTATCCCCGCTTTTTATGATATATGTATTCGTTTTAGGCTGCTCTGGTTGGCTTGGACTGGGAGTAGGCGTGACAGGCTGGCCCGGTGTTTGGTTGCTTGGTGCAGCTACATTTATTTTTTGCCCTACATAAATTCTATTAACGTCTGTAATCGATGGATTTAGCTTTAAAAGGTTCGCTAAGGTTGTTTGGTGGTCCTTAGCTATCTTGGATAAAGAATCTCCTGCTTTAATTGTGTACGTCCTAGAAGTAGGTTCGCTTGGAGTAGGGGCTGGTTGTGAAGCGGACCCACCTGCTTTTAAGACCAGTTTTTGCCCTGGAAAAATAAGATCATTAGTTAGGTTATTCCATGACTTAATATTACTTACGGAAACCTGATTATTATTAGCTATTTTCCATAAGGAATCACCAGATTTTACAACGTAGTCGGAAGCATAAGCTTGTCCAGAAAACATGATGGAAGTTACGAGAGCACCTGCCATTACTTTCTTTTTCATGATTGTTCCATTCTCCTCTTTGGTCACTTTTTTCTATGTATAGTTGTATAGTAGCATGAATTTTTCTACAAGAATATAGAATTTTCTTCAAATTTATGTTACAAACGACAAAAAGCTTGTAGAACTATTTCTCTACAAGCGCTTAATGGGATACAACTAGATTTTTTATTCTTCATTTACTTGTTGATTTCCGGTCCGGAAGCCTCCTCAGCAAGCCTGAGTCCACTGAAAAAGTCTTGGATTTTAGATGTTGTTTAGACACCGCTGTTGATTTCCGCAAACGGCTTCGCTTTCCTAGGGGCGCTGCTGGAGCCTCCTCGGCAAGCCTGCGGGGTCTCCACCTAGCGCT
>NZ_JAAXCU010000037.1 GCF_012911845.1 Bacillus sp. RO2
CCTATGAGGACAATGTTTCCTCCTTTTTAACCGTGGAGGGCGTCATTCGCTCTCTATGAGGACAATGTTTCCTCCTTTTTAACCGTGGAGGGCGTCATTCGCTCTCTATGAGGACAATGTTCCCTCCTTTTACACCGTCCAGGGTGTCATTCGCTCTCTATGAGGACAATGTTTCCTCCTTTTACACCGCGGAGGGCGTCATTCGCTCTCTATGAGGACAATGTTCCCTCCTTTTCAACCGTCGGGGGCGTCATTCGCTCTCTATGAGGACAATGTTCCCTCCTTTTACACCGTGGAGGGCGTCATTCGCTCTCTATGAGGACAATGTTTCCTCGTTTTCAACCTTCCGGGGAGTCATTCGCTCTCTATGAAGACAATGTTCCCTCGTTTTCAACCTTCCAGGGAGTCATTCGTCCTCTATGAAGCCATCCCAGCTTTTCACTCGCGGTGGGAGTCATTCGTTAAAGCAAGTCTAAAAGGGAAAATGCTACTCTTCCTTTTAGACTTGCTCCACCATAAAAATTACCGTGAACTCCCTCTATCCCTTCCGCTTTCGGTATATCTCCTTCGCTCGCAAGTATACGCTGTAATCTGCACCAAACTTTTCTTCTATCCAATATCGCATCTGCTCGTCGGTCAATTCTTCTTCCACATGTGTTTGATCTTTAAATCGTCGAATGGAATTTTCCCGCAACTGATAAGGGACCCCATCAATATAACCAAACATCCTCAGGCTATGAAAAGAAAACCCCTCTTCCCAATTATGGGAATCTAGCAAAGGACCCTTCATATCATCAAATGTAACAGGTTTTAATCCTAACGATTTAGTAGGGCCCGGGTTACGCTCGACCAACGCCTCATCCCCGTTTACCTGATAACGAAAGGTCTCCATATCCGTACTCACTTCAAACGAGGTATGCAATGGAAACGCCTCAAAAAACGGGGCACAGTAACCAACATCCACATAATAGGGCTGTTCCAACTCTACTTGTAAACAAAGATGACCAGGCGTCATATACAAGTAATCAGCTTTAAATCCAAGCTCCTTCAGCAAATAATGAAAACCAATGGCCAATGTCCAGCAAGTACCACCTGTTCCTGTCTTTATGACTCTGTCCACATATTCCTCCATACTTGGCAGATAAAAATCCTCCTGCTTCCTTTCCTCAAAATCAAGAAACTTTGTCCATGTTTCCCATCTTACCTTAGTCTGGTGAGCAGCAATCAATTCATTTAAAAATTCAAGACTCGTTTCTTTTTCCTCTACACCTAAATAATCCAGGAATTTATCTTTTACACTCATATTCCTACCTCCAATAAAAAAAGTCTCTAGAATGTCCAAGCAATCCTCTATGATCTTTCATCTATTAATATAGCAGTTAATGAAAGAAGGAGAATCTAATATGTCTCTACAAAAGGAAAACCGAATTATTAAAAGTGGAATGGAATTACTCGGTACACCATATGTTTTTGGTGCGAATCCCGGGCAGACGGATAGATTTGATTGCAGTTCCTTTGTTCAATATGTATATGGTGCACATGGCATTATTTTACCGAGAACTTCAAGACAACAGTATCTAATAGGCAAAACTGTCCCACTATCCTCTGTCAGGCGAGGAGATCTTCTGTTCTTTACTACTCCCAAACGTGCAAAATTAAAGGGATTGAACAAAATTGGTCATGTAGCTATCTTCATTGGTAATAATTCCATCTTACACACATCCAGGGTGGAAAAGAAAGTGGCAATTGCTTCTTTGGATCCTTATTGGAGAACAAAACTGGTTGGCGCAAAACGGATAGTTGGGGATTCTAAGTGAAAATGAGTATATAAAAAGGCCACAGCATAAATCGCTTGGCCTCTCTATGTTTCTATTCCATACTCTCCCGCTTCTCTGACAGTATTTTCATCTGATCATTCTCGAGTCCCAATTCAAAGGTAACCTTAAACTTCTTGTAAGAAACTCCTTTTTCGGAACGCTCCTGGGCAGTAATGACCGTGATAACTTCCACGTTGTTGCCATTCTGTTTAGAAAGCAAATCATCTACTTCAATGGTTAAGAAATCCAAATATCCTGCACGAAAATCCTCATACGATGTTTTAGATTGCCAGCTGCTTCCTAGCAACGAGTAGGCTGTCACATAGTCTCGATAGTTGATGCTTTCGTAAAAATAATTAACAAGATATTCTGCAATGTCGACATTAGTTGATGTTTCCCCAGCACTATTGCCGGTTGTGTTGGCTCCAATCCTTGGAAGTGATTCCATTGGAGACTCTGACCAGCTTTCTACCATCGGCATGACATTCACTAAGGGAATGCTGAAGCCGATAACGCCTTGATCCATGGTAGCAGAGTTAATTCCTACCACTTCCCCTGTTTTTGTATCGATAAGTGGCCCGCCACTATTTCCTGGAGCAATTGGTGCAGAAATCTGGAAAACATCCTCATACTTGAATGAATCAATTTCAAACTCCCGGCCAACACCACTTATAATCCCTGTTGTGACTGTATTTTGCAGACCTAAAGGACTTCCCAAGGCGATAACATCATCGCCTAGTTCTGCTTTTCTAGTTTCTGCAAGTTTGAAGGGTGTGGTGCCTTCAAGCTCTGGAACGCGCACTACAGCAATATCCGTATCTATACTGATCCCAATTACTTCCCCTGTTAGTTCCTTAGAATCCGCAGAGGATACTTTCACGTCTTTTGCATTCGCTACGACATGGGCATTGGTAATGACATCGCCTTTATTGTTGTATAGAAATCCTGATCCAAACGATCCGTCGGGTAATTCAATTTTCACAACCAACTTTTGAGATTCAAATATTATCTCCTTTAATGCCTGAGGGACATTCTCTTTTTCTACTACTTCCGACTCTAGGTATAGTTTAGACGGAGCAGTTAGTTGAGCGGGAACAGTATTTTTAATATGAAAATATCCAATAATCCCTCCACTAATTAAAATTATTGTCATGATGATACTGATGAACCATCTTACTTTCATTCCTACACCTTCTTTATGTTTGGCTGTTTCGGTAACGTTCTACTCTTCTACAACCCATGTGATGTTCTCTATTTCCACTGTCACATCTTCAAATACACCATAATAATAGTCTTCAAATTTCCCTTTTTTACCTGGCTCCAATTTGAATGGGTAAACGGTAGTAAAGCCTGTGTCTAATACATTTTTATCTTTGCTTAGAATATTATAGTAGACGGTAATGGAGGACACAGTTGCTGACACGATATTCTTTACTTCTCCAGTGACAGTCATCCCTCCGACTTCATCCTCTTCTGCCTTAAAATTGACAATTTCCAGGGCTGCGTTTTTATTTTTCAAATCTTCTTTCGCTGCAGCTTCCATAGCCTTTTCTATTCGATCAAATTCCGCCTGCTCAAACTCTTGACGGGACTGCTCAATTTTTTCTTTCAAAGATAGTAGTCGCTTATCATTCACCGCATATTGAAGCCCTCTGTCCGCTAGAGTCATCGCATTGGTAAATTGCTTTTGCTCGATTTTCTCTTCCGCATCCTCCACAGTAAGCTGTACAATGCGATTTAATATCTGCTCTTTTACCGCTTTCCCTTCTTCTGAGGGGATGGAAGAAATGACGGCAAGCTTTCTTGAAAGATCATCCACTGTCTTTAGCTGATTGAGTTCATTATTTATTTTTCCGACCTTAATCATGACATCCTTTTCAGATACATTTTCTTTTAATGGCTGAATCAATGGTCCATCTAATCTAGTAATTTTCTCTCGGAGCCTTGTCAGGTTTTTTTCGGCATCTTCAAATTTCTTCGTTTTGATTTGCTCTTTAACCTCCTCTAACTCCCCGTTAACCTCTTCCGCAATTTTCACCACTTCCAAGTTGTTTCTTAACACATGATAAGATGGTCTTATTTCCATGGCACCGGCCAACTCTTCCTTTGCCATGTCATATTCCCCTTGCAGGGCCAAGTCTTCTGCTTCTTTTTTTATGGCAAGCACTTCTGCATTGACACTTTGTTCATGATTGTAATACCACCCAATGGTTCCAGCAATCACCACTAAACTAATAATGGGAGGTAAAAATGGCATATATGTAAAATGCTTTTTCTTATTTTTCCCTCTACCTTCTAACCATTGCTCTTCATTATGTTCCATTTCATCCTTCAGGTTCGCTCCACAATTAAAGCAAAAATTTGCATCGGATGTCACTTTCCTACCACATTTGTGACAAAACATTCTATATAAGCCTCCATCACTCTATGTAATTAACTCGTCATAGTTATTACACCATTTTACAATAGATTGCTAGATAAGTGTCAAATGAGCTCGGTATTTCTGGAGAAAAAAGGTAGAAACTTTTTCCTTTTTTGTATTTTCATCAAGGATTTCCTCGTTTTTTAGCGAATGGTTAATGTTGAGAAGTTATCGAGGCCACTGAAAAACTGATATCATAAAGTATTTTGTATTTTCGAGCTGTTGATTGGAGCAAAAGGCGAAGACTCCTGAGGGAGATAGCGCTAGGTGGAGACCCCGCAGGCGTAGCCGAGGAGGCTCCAGCAGCGCCCCTAGGAAAGCGAAGCCATTTGCGGAAATCTACAGCGGTGTTTATAAAAATACTAAAATCAAGACTTTTTCAGTGGCCTCGCAGTTAACGAGGGAGGTATTTTAATGAGTGTACAAACAGATCCTGTAAAAGCATTTATAGACAATCCATATGGAATGTTCAAACAAGCAAACGAAATCAATCCCATTCAGTGGGTTTCATTTTTCAATGTCAATGGATGGTTGATAACAGGATACAAGGAAGTAGAATCCGTTTTAAAAGATTCCAGATTTATAAAAGAAATAAGAAACATTGTGCCCGATGAGCAAATGCCACCTATCCCACAAACATTACTGCCAGTTGTGATGCTCAATCGGAACATGATGCTTTTCCGAGATGCACCAAACCATACCAGGCTACGTGGGCTGGTCAATAAAGCTTTTACTCCAAGGATGACCGAGCGACTGCGACCAACTATTGTAGAGATGGCAAACTACCTTTTGGATGCAAGAAAAGGTAAGGTGGAACACGAACTTATTCGTGACTTTGCATATTCCCTACCCGTCATGGTCATCACAGAATTAATCGGAGTGCCAAAAGAGGATCGCGAGCGATTCCGCGTCTGGTCTGATTCCTTCGTTACATTTATTGATTTTAATACAACCCAAGCTGATTTAGAAGCGGTAGCCCCATACCTAGAGGAGGCAGACCGTTACATGCGTAACCTGATTGCGGCTAAACGTGTGAATCCAGGAGAAGATTTATTGAGCGGACTCATAGCTGTTTCCGACTCTGGAGACAAGTTAAACGAAGATGAACTTGTAGCGACTTGTTTGTTACTATTAATAGCTGGCCATGAAACAACCGTAAATCTAATTACAAACGGCTACCATCTGTTACTTACGCACGAAGATGAAATGAAAAAGCTTCTAGATGACCCTTCCTTGATTGGAAATGCGGTCGAAGAGATTCTGCGTTATGATCCACCGGTCCTGCTTACCTCAAGGTGGGTAGGCGAGGATATGGAATTTGGTGGACAACAACTAAAAAAGGCACAGACGGCACTTATTGCTCTAGGTGCAGCAAACCGTGACCCTAACATTCATGAGGATCCTGATGTTTTTAATGTATCGAGAGAAAATGTGAAGCACCTTTCCTTCGCATCCGGACCTCATTTTTGCTTAGGAGCCCCACTTGCAAGACTAGAAGCTGTCATAGCATTGGAGGTACTTCTCCAACGTGTACATGATGTAGAAATACTTGAAGAACCGGTTAGAAGAAATAATATTGTATTTCGCGGGTTTGAGGCGTTGAAGTTTAGAGGGAGAGTAGAGTAGGGAGTTGTTATAAATATGTAAAAGTGGTCCTGTATTTTATTAACCCGATACACGGACCACCTCCCTTATACTACTTTATATTACCCAATATACTCTTTTACTTTAGCGGCTGTTTCAAAACGATCTCTTCCCGCTAGCAGAATTATGCGGTCAGCCTGTAATCCATCTGTGTTACCACCCACAACTAATAATTCTTTTGCCAATTTAACATTCTCCGCTACCCTTCTTGTATAGATAGGAGCTTTTACATAATTCGCTAACAATTCCGTTACTGGGAAATCTGCAAAACTGTTAATTACAATGGCTCTTTCTAACACAAAATCTTCCTCCTTCAATTTTAAGTTATACGTTTCTACTAGACCTTCAATAATAGATTGGGCACAAAGTTTCCTGTAAGCAGCTGACTTCAATAGCGCAGCTTCTTCCTTGTTCGTCATAAAACCGCATTCAACTAGTATAGAGACTGCTGTAGTTTCTCTTAACATGTGAAAATTTTCTGCCTTCACTCCTCTATCTGGCCTTTTCGTATTGGCGATCAATCTGTTTTGGACGTTTGTTGCCAACGTAACATCCATAGGAGGCCTTGTCGTATATACAAATGTCTCAATACCTTGAACTTTATTCCATCCACCATTACCAAAAGCATTTGCATGGACATCAATATGCACATCAGCATCCCAACTATTAGAACGGTTCGACCTTTCTTGAAGAGGCACATCTCTTTGTCCAGTTGGATCATCAAGTCTTAATTGCAAGACGTCTTGATATTGATCAAGCAATTTAATTGCTTCTACCACTACGGCGCTATTAAATTCCCATTCTCGCATTCCGTCAGGTGTCCTTTTCCCAGGCGTATTAAAACCATGTCCAGCTGACCAAGATATTCTTACCATAGATTTCACTCCTTTCAATATACATTTTATTCCAGCTAGTCTTAAAGGTTCTGGGTGGAGCACATTCAGAGGACAAGGTACAGGTTTAATAAAGGGGGAGGCTACTGGGGGCGGAAGTGTTATGGTAATTGATTTTTTGAGGGGGATTTAAGTAGAATGTATGGACACTTGTTTAAATGGACTGCTTCTAATAGGTCGTTTTGGCAGGTGATTTTTTAATTGTCCGAAGATTTTCGAAAGTTGACCGAAGTTTCCGGAAAGTTGACCGAAGATTTGGAATTGTTGACCGAAGTTTTTCAAAATTTGACCGAACCAAAAAATTGAATGACCGAACCCATAGTAAAAGTTGACCGAACTACCCAGTTGAATGGAGGTAGTATGAAAAGTGGACATTGGGATTGGCGTCATGTTTTAATCAAAACTAACAGATAAAAGGACGTGTTAAACATGACGAAAAAGAAAAGCTACTCTCCAGAGTTTAGGGAATATGTGGT
>NZ_JAAXCU010000038.1 GCF_012911845.1 Bacillus sp. RO2
AGGCAGGTAGGCTTACTACCCCAAAAACAAACAAACACTGTCCTCATGGTCCCCGTATGACGACCTTCTACCCCAAAAACAAACAAACACTATCCTCATAGCCCTCGTATGACGACCTTCTACCCCAAAAAAACACAAACACTGTCCTCATAGCCCTCGTATGCCGCCCTTCTACCACAAACAGACTCCAACACTGTCCTCATATCCCCCGTATGTCGACCTTCTACCCCAAAAACACACAAACACTGTCCTCATAGCCCCCGCATGCCGACCTTCTACCCCAAAAACACACAAACACTGTCCTCATAGCCCTCGTATGCCGACCTTCTACCACAAAAAGACTCAAACACTGTCCTCATAGCCCCCGTATGACGACCTTGTACCCCAAAAACACACAAACACAGTCCTCATAGTCCCCGCATCCCGACCTTCTACCCCAAAAACAAACAAATACTGTCCTCATAGCCCTCGTATGCCGACCTTCTACCCCAAAAACACACAAACACAGTCCTCATACATTCCCCTCATAAAAATACAAAAACACATCATCAAAAAAGCGACCCCACAAAAGGATTGCTTTTTCACATAAATTTATTCTTATACTTAATCCTCTCATTCTTCTTAAGCTATTGCCATTGCAATTTATTCTTTAGGTAAGTCTTAACCTGAATATTTTATGGTATCCTTCCTAATAACTAGCTCCTTCTGTAATGTAGCTGGCTACGCCTTAGGGGTCTCACCTGTTCCTTCCTCCCGCAGGCATCTGCGCGCCTTTTACTTTAAACAACAGCTAAGGGACTCAATAAATCCACAAATCTTGTAACCTATGAAAATAAAATATTGGCAATTTTAATAAATATTTATTGAATTTACTGAAAAAAGAAAGTATTATTTTAAATAGGAGTAATGAAAACGCTACCATTTAACTTTTTTGCTTGTGTTAGAGGGGTTACTTTGTTTTTAAAGGTAGTAACGTAAGTAAGTTAAGGTAGTAACGTTATAATAAAAGGGGGAAATGTTATGAAAAAGTTTAAATTGCTTTCGATCATTTTGGCATTAATGACGTCACTTGTTTTAGCAGGATGTTCTTCAGAAGGATCATCGGGTGAGAAGGATGGAAAAACAACTATAAGTTTTATTCATTGGCGTGGAGAAGATGTTGAGGTGTTCAATGAATTGATAGCTAAGTTTGAAGACGAAAATCCAGATATAAATGTTGATATGACGGCATACCCGTCAGAACAATATCAATCCACTGCACAAACGTTACTTCGTGATGGAACAACGGGAGATGTATTTGTCTCCATGCCCGGATCTCAATTTGAAATCATCCAAAAAGCTGGGTTCTTTGAGGATCTAACCGGAGAAGAATTTGTATCGAATTTTAATGAGAGTCTCTTAGAAGTTGGACAAAGCGAAGGAAAACAATATGCATTACCATATCAGCTTGTGTTCAACCAACCTATCTATAATGCTGGAATTTTTGAAGAGTTAGGATTAGAACCACCGACTGATTGGGAAGGTTTCTTGGCTCTATGTGAAACCCTTAAAGAAAATGGGTACACACCTATTGCATTCCCGGGTGCTGATATCGGTCCTGGTCAATTGATGAACGCTATGATGATGAACAATGCGACGGATGAGGAAGTATTTACCAAACTCGTGAACGGAGAAGTTAAGTTAACGGACGAGTGGTGGGTAAAAACGTTATCTCAATTCAAGGAATTAAATGACAAAGAATATTTCCAAGCGAATGCTTTAGGAACGAAGCATGATGGAGCGATTGCTCTAGTTGGACAGGAAAAAGCTGCGATGCTTGCTACAGGCTCCTATGCGATGGCAAATATTAAGAGCCATAAAGAAGATGTCAAATTGAACTTATTGGCACCAATTACAGTTTCGGAGTCTGAAGCAAAATATGAAGGTATTCATACTACCACTTTCATGTTGGCAGTTAACAGTAAATCAGAGAAACAAGAGCAAGCGAAAGCATTCATTGAATTCTTGAGTAAACCGGAGAATGCTTCTGTATATGCAAATAAGACTGGACAGCATTTAACGGTTAACGATGTAAACTATGAATCTGACGTTTTAAAAAATACCGTACATTGGATGGATAAAAACACTAGATTCCAACCGCGTTATCTTATTCCAAACGCTGATGTAGAAAAAGCGGTTGTTGGTTCTATCCAAGATGTATTAAGCGGAACCGATCCGGCAGAAGCTGCGAAAAAAGCGCAACAAATTGTTGACCAAAACCTAAATTAATTTTTAAGGGGAGGAGGAGCTTGTTCTCCTCTTCCTTTCATATGAAAGGGGGATACGATGAAACAGAGCAAATGGCTTTACTTATTTTTTGTACCAGGGCTTATTTTTTATAGTATTTTCTTTATCCTCCCAACGATTAGTGCAGTTTTTTACTCGTTCACAGATTGGGATGGACTTACTGCAGATTTTAACTTTGTAGGATTCGAGAATTATACAAATCTAGTTACCAATGATTCTATTTTTATTAAATCCATGACAAATAACCTGAAATTCATGCTTTTTGTGGTGGTTTTTCAGACTTTGTTCTCGTTGGTATTTGCGATATTACTTGTTAAGAATACAAAGACGAATATTTTCTTACGAGCATTATATTTCTTTCCGACCATCCTATCCTCTGTATCGGTAGCATTTATTTGGTCTTATATGTATGATCCTAACTTAGGTATCATCAATAACCTATTTTCAAGTGTAGGACTTGAAATGCTTGCAAATAATTGGCTTGGTGATCAAAACATTGCGATATATTCCATCGCCTTTGTACAAGTTTGGTTCCATACTGGGCAAATGCTCATTATTTTTGTTGCTGGTCTGCAAGCAATACCTGAGGATTTATATGAAGTGGCTAAAATTGAAGGGGCAAGCCGCTGGCAAACATTCAGCAAGGTAACATGGCCGCTGATTGCTCCGGCTGCAACCATCGTCGTTGCTTATACAACCATTCAGTCTTTTAAAGCATTTGACCTGATATATGCCATGACAAGGGGGGGCCCGAACTATGCCACAGAGATTTTGGCAACCCACATTTACACAACAGCATTTAGAAGCTTTAAGTTTGGATATGCATCAGCGGAGTCTGTAATCTTTATGTTGGTCATTGCACTTATTACATTCCTGCAATTCCGTGTACTGCGGGCTAATAGAGTAGAAAATTAGAAGGGGGGAACGACGATGAAATGGACAAAAAAACTATTACTGTTTATTTATGCAACGCTTATTCTAGTACCAGTAATCTCCATTGTACTGGCAACTTTTAAAACAACATCTGAAATATATGAGAATATATTAAGTTTGCCGTCTAGCTTTAATTTTAGTAATTACTTTGGAATCTTCCAAGAGCAAGCGATGGGCACATATTTTTTAAACAGCGCATTGGTGACACTAGTATCGGTTGTTTTTACTTTATTTTTTGCAAGTCTTGTGGCATTCGGCATTACACGGCTCGGAGGGTGGATCGGTGGCGGGATATTCGTGTTCTTTACCATTGGTATGATGGTGCCTGCACAAGTAAACATGATCCCTTTGTATCAATTAGTCTATAGTTTAGGTTTAACCAATTCATTAGTGGGTTTAATGATTGTAAATCTATCCGTTACCCTGCCTGTAGCGGTTTTCATTCTTTCTGGTTTCATGAGGTCACTTCCGAAATCACTGTTTGAAGCATGTACCATTGACGGTGGGAACAACTGGCAGATGTACTATCGTATTGCATTGCCTCTATCCTTGCCATCATTGTCTGCAACCGCTATTTTTCTATTTGTGATGCATTGGAACGATTTACTCTATCCACTTTTATTTATAACAAAAGCGGAATACAAAACTCTTCCGCTAGCACTATTAGAGTTTCAGGGAGAGTATATGACGAATTATCCAATGTTATTTACAGGGGTTATTATCGCTTCTGCACCTATGGTTCTTGCTTATCTTTTCCTACAACGTTACTTTGTTGCCGGGATGACAGCGGGTTCTGTTAAGGGCTAAGATGTTTTGCAATAAATGGTAGTGACGATACTATCTTTTAAAGGCTAAACATATTAGAATAGAAGTAGATAGGTAAAAGGAGTGTCGGCAACAGTGAAAATAAATCATAGCAGTCCTATTCCACTTTATCATCAAATTAAGGATATTTTGGTAAAAAGGATTGTGGATAAAGTGTGGGGTCCAGGTGACTTGATTCCTACAGAACAAGAACTGATGAAAGAATTCGATGTAAGCAGAACAACCATAAGACAAGCGATTACATCAATGGTTCATGATGGACTTTTAGAGAAAAAGCAAGGAAAAGGAACAACAGTCAAGTATCAGAAGTTAGTGGGATCTCTTGGCCGCCTCACAGGCTTTGCAGAAGAAGTAATGGAGAAAGGCTTAATGCCCCATTCCAAATTGTTGAGAACCGAATTCAGGGACGACCTTTTTATTGAAAAAGCTAAACTCAATTTAAATGATGAAGACAAGATATTAGTGATCGACCGAATTCGATTCGTAAACGATTTACCGATTGCTCTTGAACGTACGTGTTGGCCGGAGGAAATTGGTGAAATTTTATTAAAACATGATCTCAATAACGCTAAGTTTTATCAGATATTAGAAGAAAACGGCGTGATGTTAAAAAAGGCAAAAGAGAAAATTTCAGCAGTCAATGCCACTCTTCATGACGCGGACCTTCTAGGCATAAGCGGTGGCCAAGCATTACTGGAAATGACTCGTTTGAGCTATGGCATCAATGACAAGCCAATTGAATATGCCAAAACCAAATACCGCTCCGATCAATATCAATATCAAGTAGAACTAACAAGATAACCACTAAACTGCCACAGCGTAAACTAAAGCCTGTGGCATTTTTTTAATAGGATAATATCTAAAACGGTTGATTTCCGTTCCAGGCGCTTCGCTTGCCTGCGGGCGGTCCGTGAGCCTCCTCACTTCGTTGCGGGGTCTCACCTGCCCCTTCCTCCCGCGGGCGTCTGCGCGCCTTTCACTACAATCAACAAGGTAATTCCACTCACTGATATTTGTATAGAAAGCTATCCCAGAGTTAACTGTCTTCAGAGGTGCAAACAAGTAAATATCCATGCAAAACGCACTGTATTTCACATAGAAATTCACAGTGCGTTTTGTAATGTTGTACCAACTATCATATGAGTTTTTACTTCTAAAAACTACAATCAAATCACCTACCATTTCTAAAGATAAAAATAATTATTGGATGGAGTGTAAATTTGAAGGTGTTAAACGAAAGTCAATTATAAATATGTTAAAATATAGTTATTATTCATAATTTTAACTATTCAACAAACGGGCAGTTTTAATGAAGATGAGGTTGAGTTGAATAAAATATATGAGAGATATTATGAATAGGAAATTCTTTTGGTTGTAACTATAATTTATAGGTGTTGATTCATATGCATACTTGGAAATATAAAACCACAAACGATTTTTTTGAATACTTGGATTTTCACGATTGCGTTGTCGAAAAGACAATAGTTGAAAAAGGCACAGTCATTATTGATTTTGAATTTGTTTATGTTTCCCCAGATCATCATCTTAATCCCTATGGTGTAGCAAAATCAACGGATAGATGTAGGCTTACATTCAATGAAGTAACAGATAGTCATTGCATTATTCACTTTGGTGATGGGACGGAAAAGCAAGTTTTAATAACAGACTTAGAAGAAATGGAATTCTTGCAGTTCAATCAAAAACCATTAGATAGTTATATCATTTTTGAAATGTTTGGTACTGATTGGAGAACACATCAATTTTGTAGTATTCAAATTAAAGCAATCAGTTTTACTTTAGAATGGAATGATTTTACTGAAGATGCTTGGTATGTGAAAAAACAAAAATAGGATATCTGTGTGGAAATCCTTATTCCCTTATTCTATTAAATGCGATTGTTGTGAAATAAAACAAAGTAAAAAAGGCTTAGGAAAGAAAATTTCTTTAAGCCTTTTTTATGTCAAAAATGTCGTGATTTTCATTGTGATTTACTGTTTGCCCCCCACAAGTAAACTCGTTAACATAAACATTAAGATTTTTTAATTTTCTAGCTGGTGATTGGAGCACGGGGCGGAGACTCCTGAGGGAGGTAGCGGTAGGTTGAGACCCCGCAACGAAGTGAGGAGGCTCAAGCACCGCCCCTAGGAAAGCGAAGCCCAGTGCGGAAATCACCAGCGGTGTTCAACGTGCTTCTTAATTATTTCGCGCAAAAAGGTTGTAACCTTAATACAAAACGTATTAAAATGTAGGTATAAAAAATGTAAGCGTTATACCTAAACTCGATTACCATATGAATTGAGGTTAATAATATGACATTCCAAAATCAAACCATACTACCAGCTATAAAAAACGGAAAAACACTAGAAAGATTTTTACAGAGCAACTATGAGTATGGTGTAATACTAGACAGTCAACTCTCACAAATACCAAATTATATAAAAGCAGCAAAAAAAGAAAAGAAAAAGCTGTTTGTCCATGTGGACCTTATCCAAGGAATTAAAAATGATGAACATGCGGCAGAATTTCTATGTAAAACCTTAAAACCGGCAGGACTGGTCTCCACGAGAGCGGCAGTGATTGCAAAGGCCAAACAAAGGGGTATCTACGCTATACAGCGACTCTTCTTACTTGATTCCAATGCAGTGGAAAAAAGTTATCAGGTCATTGAAAAGGTCCAGCCCGACTTTATAGAAGTATTACCCGGGGTTGTCCCTCATATGATTAGGGAAGTAAAAGAAAAAACAGGCATTCCTGTATTTGCAGGAGGTTTGATACGTTCCGTGGAAGATGTGGATCGTGCCATTGAAGCAGGAGCGACAGCAGTTACCACTTCCAAACAGGATCTTTGGGAGCATTATTCAAAATAGATGTTAAGGAGAGTGCTAGAAATGGAAACATATATTTTATCATTAGACCAGGGAACAACAAGTTCACGAGCGATTCTTTTTAATAAAAATGGAGAGCCGGTATATACGGCCCAAAAAGAATTTCATCAGTATTTTCCAAAGTCAGGCTGGGTGGAACATAATGCGAACGAAATATGGAGTTCCATCTTGTCTGTAATTGCATCTTGCTTGTCTGAGTCAGGGGTAAAACCAAACCAGATAGCTGGTATTGGTATCACCAATCAACGCGAAACGACTGTTGTGTGGGATAAAGAGACGGGGCAACCGATACATAATGCGATTGTTTGGCAGTCCAGACAGACATCGGCTATTTGTGACACATTAAAAGAAGCGGGCCATGAACAGACCTTTCGAGACAAAACTGGGTTGTTAATCGATGCTTATTTCTCCGGGACAAAAGTGAAGTGGCTGCTCGATCATGTAGACGGAGCACGAGAGCGTGCGGAAAAAGGCGAATTGCTTTTTGGAACCATTGATACGTGGTTGATCTGGAAGCTTTCAGGGGGAAAGGCGCATGTGACGGATTACTCCAATGCTTCTAGGACTCTCCTTTACAATATCCATGAGTTAAAATGGGATCAAGAATTACTGGATATTTTAGACGTTCCTGCAAGTATGCTTCCGGAAGTAAAGCCATCATCGGAAATATACGCACATACTGTGGACTATCATTTCTTTGGTCAGGAAATTCCGATTGCAGGTGCTGCTGGCGATCAGCAAGCGGCGCTATTCGGACAGGCATGTTATGAAGAAGGGATGGCAAAGAACACTTACGGTACAGGATGTTTTATGCTCATGAATACAGGGGAAAATCCGATTAAATCAGAGAGTGGACTTCTTACAACGATCGCGTGGGGCATTGATGGGAAAGTAACTTACGCATTGGAAGGCAGTATTTTTGTAGCAGGTTCCGCTATTCAGTGGCTTCGTGATGGACTCCGCATGTTCAAGGATGCCAGTCAAAGTGAAGAATATGCCACCAAAGTAGACTCTACAGAAGGTGTGTATGTAGTTCCGGCATTTGTCGGACTAGGCACTCCTTATTGGGATAGCGATGTTCGCGGAGCGGCATTCGGTTTGACGCGAGGTACATCTAAAGAGCATTTTATCCGCGCAACGTTGGAATCGTTGGCCTATCAAACAAAAGATGTGTTGACGGCGATGGAACATGATTCAGGTATCTCTTTAAAAACGCTCCGTGTTGATGGAGGAGCAGTGAAAAATAATTTTTTAATGCAATTTCAAAGCGATATGCTTCGAGTTGGAGTGGAACGACCGTCTGTCAATGAAACGACGGCACTTGGAGCGGCTTATTTGGCTGGTCTGGCTGTTGGGTATTGGAATACTAAAGAAGAGATCGCTTCACAGTGGCAGGTTGAATCAACCTTTGACGTAGAAATGGACACGCAAGTACAAGAAGAATTGTACAGTGGTTGGAAAAAAGCTGTAAATGCAACTATTGCTTTCAAGTAAGCGTTGCATATGATATACTAATGATAAGTTAATATTTCGGTTGGAGATTAGGAGAGACCACAGAACGTATTCAGAGCAAAAGCTTTGTCTATGTTTTCTGTGGTCTCTTTTTGTATATATACCTACTAAGAGGATGGAGGCAAATAAAATGAAAAAATTAAATTTTGCGAGCTTTAACAGAAGCCTTATTTTAGAAAAAATGACAGAAGAGACTTATGACGTATTAGTAATTGGCGGAGGTATAACAGGCAGTGGTATCGCCCTGGATGCTGCAACACGTGGACTAAAAACGGCTGTTGTTGAAATGCAGGACTTTGCTGCCGGTACATCCAGCCGCTCCACTAAGCTTGTTCATGGCGGACTTCGATACTTAAAACAATTAGAAGTGAAGATGGTGGCAGAAGTAGGGAAGGAACGTGCCGTCGTTTACGAAAATGGCCCGCATGTAACGACCCCTGAATGGATGTTGTTGCCGATCCAACAAGGAGGAACATTTGGAAAGTTCTCTACTTCCTTAGGCTTAAGGGTGTATGACTTTTTGGCAAATGTAAAAAAATCAGAACGCCGCAAAATGTTGAATGCAAAAGAAACGTTAACTCGTGAGCCCCTTTTAAACAGCAATGGCTTAAAAGGTGGAGGTGTTTATGTGGAATACCGTACTGATGACGCACGCCTTACCATTGAAGTAATGAAAGAAGCGGTTAAAAGAGGTGCTGAAGCAGTTAACTATGCAAAAGTGGAAGAACTCCTTTATGAAAATGGCAAAGTAGTAGGAGCAAAAGTGGTCGATCAATTATCAAACAAGGCTTATACTATTCGCGCTAAAAAAATTGTAAATGCTGCAGGTCCATGGGTAGATACACTGCGTGAGATGGACGGTTCGAAAAAAGGAAAGCATCTGCAACTGACAAAAGGGATTCATTTAGTATTTGACCAAAAGAAGTTCCCGTTAAAACAGGCGATCTATTTCGACACACAAGACAAAAGAATGATTTTTGCCATTCCTCGTGATGGAAAAACATATGTTGGAACAACGGATACGGTTTACAAAGAAGATATGGTCCATCCACGAATGACCAAAGAGGATAAAACGTATGTACTGGAAGCGATTGCTTACATGTTTCCTTCCTTAAAGTTGAAGGAGTCTGACATTGAATCCAGTTGGACTGGATTACGCCCGTTAATTCATGAAGAAGGGAAATCCGCTTCTGAAATTTCCAGAAAAGACGAAGTGTGGATCTCAGACTCCGGATTAATTACCATTGCAGGAGGCAAGCTGACAGGTTATCGAAAAATGGCTGAAATGGTTGTGGATCTAATTAATAAACAGTTTGTAAAAGAAACGGGTAAAAACTACGGCAAATCTAAAACAAAGAATATGCCAATTTCAGGTGGAGATGTCGGAGGTTCTCATAATTTCCCTACCTATATGAAAAATAAAGTGAAAGAAGGAATGAAGTTAGGGTTCACAGAAGAAACAGCAACGAAGCTTTCTTCCATGTATGGTTCTAATGTGGATAAACTTTATGCCATTGCTGCAACAGATGCTGGCCAAGCAAAAAAAGCAGGTTTGCCAATAGATGTGTATGCACAGGTTGTATATGCATTAAAAGAAGAAATGACGGCAACTCCTGCTGACTTTTTCATCCGCAGAACGGGCGCATTGTTTTTCGACATTGCTTGGGTAGAGAATTGGAAAACAAAAGTATTGGATTTAATGGCCAAGGAATTAGTTTGGAGCAAAGAGCAAAAAGAGCAGAATCGAATCTTGTTAGAGCGTCATTTACATGATGCAGTAAGAGCGGTGGACGAAGAACAGGGTTTTGATAAAATGGTTTCCAACAGAATCAGTTAAGATTCTTTTTATTAAGGAATTGCATAGGGCAATTCCTTTTCTTTTTTAGTATAATAATGAGTGAAAACGTTCACGAACGCGTAATTTGTCATAATTCGACGTATTTTTTTTGCAGGAAGCATTAGTAGGTAAGTAGAAGTTATACTATATCCTGATAAACGCAAGGAGGAAAAGACAGATGAAATGGATGGAGAAATTTGACCTTTGGGAGTCACACACGAACCTTGATGAAGAAATGGTTAAGCTGATTCAAGAAATGAAGCAAGATGACAAGGCCAAAGAAGAAAGCTTTTATAAAGAATTAGAATTTGGAACAGGTGGAATGCGCGGGGAAATCGGCGCAGGTACAAACCGAATGAATATATATACTGTTCGTAAAGCGTCTGAAGGATTGGCACGATACATAGAATCATTCGGTGAGGAAGCGAAAAAAGGCGGAGTGGCGATCGCTTATGATTGCCGTCATAAATCTCCAGAGTTTGCAATGGAAGCAGCCAAAACATTGGCAAGCCATGGCATTCAAACGTATGTATTTGAAAGCCTGCGCCCGACGCCGGTACTTTCTTTTGCTGTTCGATACTTAGGAGCTTTCTCCGGAATCGTCGTTACAGCAAGTCATAATCCCCCAGAATATAACGGATATAAAGTGTATGGTCCCGACGGAGGACAATTACCGTTGTTTGAAGCGGATCAAGTTATCTCTAAAGTAAAAGAAGTGGAGAATGAGTTGGAGATACAGGTTGCTTCAGAAGAAGAGCTGAAGAAAAAAGGCCTGATTAAAATCATTGGCGAAGAGTTAGACAAGGAGTACTTAAAGCAGCTTACTACCATTAGTGTACACCCTGAGTTAGGGAAAGAGATGGGCGAGAATGTAAAGGTTGTATTTACACCTTTACATGGGACAGCTAACCTACCAGTTCGCGAAGGTCTAGATGCGCTTGGATATAAAAATGTGAAAGTAGTGGCAGAGCAGGAACAACCAGACCCTAACTTCTCTACTGTATCCTCTCCAAACCCGGAGGAGCATGCTGCATTTGAATTGGCGATTCGTGACGGCAAGGCAATGGATGCCGATATCTTAATAGCAACAGATCCGGATGCCGACCGTCTTGGAGTTGCAGTTAAAGATGCCGACGGAGAGTATATAGTGTTGACTGGTAACCAAACAGGTGCGCTGTTCTTGCACTATTTGTTGTCTGAAAAGAAGGCAACAGGTACGCTTCCTTCTAACGGAGTGATGTTGAAAACGATTGTTACGTCAGAGTTTGGCCGCGTCATCGCCGATAGTTATGGTGTGGAAACTGTAGACACATTAACAGGGTTTAAGTTCATCGGGGAGAAAATCAAGCAGTATGAAGAGAGCGGGGAATACACCTTCTTATTCGGTTACGAAGAGAGCTATGGTTCCTTGATTGCTGATTTCGCCCGCGATAAAGATGCGGTTCAAGCATGCATTATGGCAGTGGAAATCTGCGCCTTCTACAAGAGACTTGGCAAGACGATGTATGAAGGGTTAATGGAGTTGTATAAAGAGTACGGTTACTACTTAGAAGGCATGAAGTCCCTAACTTTAAAAGGAAAAGAAGGAGCAGAGCAGATTGCAAACCTTCTGACGGCTTTCCGGAACACGCCTCCAGTTAAAGTGGGAGGATACGCAATTACAGCAATTGAAGATTACTCCACACAAGAAAGATTGGTTGTAAAAACAAAAGCTGTGGAGAAAATGGAACTTCCAAAATCAAACGTACTCAAGTATTTCCTAGAAGACGGTACATGGGTATGTGTAAGACCATCTGGCACAGAGCCGAAGATTAAGTTTTACTTTGGAACGCAGTCTGAGACAATGGAAGACAGCAAGAAGAAATTAGAAACTATCTCTACTTCCTTGATGGAGAAAGTGGATCAGTTTTTAAATAGCATGAATTCTGTAGGAAAAGCTTAAAGATTGTAGCGGAGATGGGAAGGCGAGGTTGGTCGCCTTTCCATTTTTTTATTGGAGACAATTTTAAGGTGGAATTTTAGGGGAATAAGGTAGTTTGGCACGAACTCGTGTGGTTTTGGCACGAACTCGTCTACTTTTGGCATCAACTCACCTCATTTTGGCACTAACTCTAACTGAGAAGGGAAAATTACATACTAAAAGGTTTCATCATTAGGTGCTTTTGCAAGTAGAAATCTCATGCTTGAAATGGTTTTATGTTGAGATTCAACACATCTACGACCAAAGTCGTAAAAAACTCCAGACTTTATGCGAAAGCCAAAAGGGATTCCCACTGTTACAGTAGAAAGATAAAAGGTGTCGTCAACCATCATATGACAGGGGGACATGAAACATGGTCCAGGAAAATCAAAGAATTCAAGAACTGCGAGCGTTAAAAATCATCGCGGAATCGCTTAATCAAGCGAATGATTTACCGACAATGCTAGACAGTGTGTTAAAAGAACTTCTTCAAGTTACAAGCCTCCAAACAGGCTGGATATATCTAATAGATGAAAAAGGTAATTACGAATTGGCGGCAGAACACGAGCTTCCGGATGCACTAAAAAGCCACAGCAAAAAGCCCATGTGTGAAGGCGGGTGTTGGTGCCTTGATCGCTATCAGGACGGTCGTCTGAAGCGCGCATCTAATATCATTGCCTGTAAAAGGTTAGAGGATGCAATAAAGTTTAAATGGGGGGATACAAATGATATTACCCACCATGCAACAGTCCCATTACGTGCAGGCGAGGAAAAGTTTGGCCTTCTGAATGTAGCGGCTCCTACTAAAACACATTTTTCCGATACGGAACTGGCGCTTCTAGAGTCTGTTGCTTATCAAATTGGAACAGCAATCAAGCGTATTCGACTTTCTGAAAACGAGCAGCATCTTTCCATTTTGGCAGAAAGAAACCGCTTAGCCAGGGATTTGCATGATTCGGTCAACCAACTTCTTTTCTCGCTTATGCTAACGGCAAGAGGGACAAAAGAGCTGACAAAAGACGCGCAAATCCTAGAAATGCTAACGTATATGCAAGAACTTTCCCAGGAGGCTTTAAGTGAAATGAGAGCGCTCATTTGGCAACTGAGGCCAGAAGGATTGGAAAATGGGGTAGTGAGTGCATTGCTCAATTATGGCAAAGTGCTTGGTTTAAGCATTCATTCCGAGTTGAAAGGTGTCATTGATTTGCCAAATCATATGGAAGAATGCTTATGGAGGATAGGACAAGAAGCGCTTAACAATTGCAAAAAGCATGCAGGAAAAAAAGAGGCGTGCTTGTTAATTGAAGTGAATAATAAAAAAGTTTCCATGGAGATAAAAGATACTGGGACAGGCTTTTCTTTTACCAAAAGTGAAGAGATTCCTTCTTTAGGATTAAGAAGTATGAAAGAGAGAACCGAAGCGCTTGGGGGGAAGTTTATTCTTTTTAGTCAATTAGGAAAAGGCACGATGGTACGTGTGGAAATGCCAGTCACAAAGGGGGAGAGAAAATGATCAGGATTGTAATCGCAGATGATCATCATGTGGTTAGAAGAGGCTTGCTTTTTTTCTTGAAAACACAAAAGGATATAGAAATTGTCGGGGAGGCAAAAAACGGGGAAGAAGCAGTGGAGCTTGCTGAGGCCTTGAAACCTGATGTTATTCTAATGGATTTAGTAATGCCGGAAATGGATGGAATTGAAGCAACCAAGCAGATCATGGAAAGAAAGATACCGTCCAAGGTGTTAATATTGACCAGTTTCGCTGACCAAGATCATGTCATTCCTGCTATTCGTGCTGGTGCGACTGGCTATCAACTAAAGGATGTAGAGCCTGACCAATTAATTGAATCCATTCGAGCGGTTCATCGAGGGGAAAGTCAACTGCACCCTAAAGTCACATCACATGTCATGTCCCATTTTGCAAAAGGATTTGAAAGCAGAAACTTACATGAAGAACTGACCAAACGAGAGCTGGAAGTATTAGCTGAGATAGCAAAAGGAAAGAGCAATAAAGAAATTGCTTCATCATTGTTTATTACCGAAAAGACGGTGAAAACCCATGTTTCCAACATATTGGCGAAGCTTGAAGTGGCAGATCGGACGCAGGCAGCATTATATGCAGTGAAACATGGCATTGCTTGATCTACGACTTTAGTTGTAGAAAAGATGATTCGTTTTTCGTAGGGAAAGTTAGCTATTTCTTCCGATTTTCCCATATGGAATATCGAATATACTAAATGTATAAAGACAGCTGGAGGGAGTAATTAATTATGAAAATTTTAGCGATAAACGGTAGTCCAAGAATAATTGGTCGTACTGGAATAGCCGCACGATTTCTTCAAAATAAATATGGTGTAGAGGTGATTGATTTAAGTGATGGAGACATTCCGTTATATAATGGAGAGTCTTATCAGGGGGAACTCGAAAATGTGATTTCGTTAAGAGAAAAAGTTAAAGAGGCAGATGCGGTTCTGCTTTTGTCTCCTGAGTACCATAGCGGAATGAGCGGTGCACTGAAAAACGCGTTGGATTTCCTTGGCAGCGAGCAGTTCCATAGCAAGCCTGTTGGGTTGTTGGCAGTAGCAGGTGGTGGAAAAGGCGGTATCAATGCCTTGAACAATATGCGTGTAGTTGGACGTGGCGTCTATGCGAATGTGATTCCAAGACAATTGGTACTAGACCCGCATTGTTTTGATTATGAAAATGATTCTGTGAATGAAGAGAGTGCAGAATTGGTTGATGCACTTTATAAAGAGTTAGTGATGTATGTGAAAATGCGTGAATATATGAAGCAGAGTAAAGAGGCCTGATAGGTCTTTTTTTTTGTATATTAAAACAGCAACCCAAGGTTTGTTTCACCTCAGATCACTGTTTGTTTAAGAAATGATTTACACCATATATCCGTGACTGATTTCATCCAATTGATCTTCTGTGCTCCTTGTTACAGCGTGATCAATATATCGAAGCAACTGATAGAGATTGTTCTCGATCTCCTTATAATCCTTAGAGAAATTGTAGGAATGAAGGAAGTGCTCGATATTTTTGGAGAGGAAGTCATCTTTAGTCCGCACCATCAGGATAAGCAGGTTATCCCATTCAGATCGGTGCGTGTAATATAAGGCGCGGTCATAATCAACGGTGTTCATCTGGAATCCTCGCCTCCTCTTGTTAAGGAGTACTTTTATTTTGTGTTAAAAAACGTTGTTTCCTCCGTTGAAAATGTTGGTCGTATCTCCATTCGAAAACTGACACAAAATAATTAAAATGTGATTTTGAGGTGTATAAATGAAACAATGGAAACTGATTGTTTTACTGTTTATATTTGTGCAAATTACCCCAGCCATATCAGATGCAGAACAAATCGTGAATGCTCAAGAATGGTATACCTATGACAGAATGCGGGAAGATTTAAGGCTTTTAAATAGAAAGTATAACGAAGAGATGCAAATTAAGCTAATTGGAAAATCAGAGTTTGGTCAAAATATCTGGGCTGCGAAAATAGGAAAAGGCAAAGAAAACATCCTTATTCTAGGTGGGCATCATGGACGAGAATGGCTTACGACAAGTCTTGTCATGACAAAGCTGGAATATTACTTAGGAGCGTATAAGAAAGGTGATGATATATTTGGTTACAATTCGCATATTTTGAATGAGGTTTCCATTTGGTTTGTCCCGATGGTAAATCCGGATGGGATACGAATTCAACAAGAAGGTATAGGTGTTTTGCCTAAACATCATCAAACTCGATTAATTCACATGAATGAGAATAGCATGGACTTTGATCGATGGAAAGCAAATGGGATGGGAGTAGATTTGAACAGGCAGTACCCAGCAGGCTGGAAAAACATTAAAGAAAAAACGTCAGTTCCTTCCTATCAATATTATAAGGGGAAATATCCGCTGCAAGCTAAAGAAGTGCGGGCAGTTGTACAATTTACAAAGGAATTAGAGCCGTTGATGGCGGTTACCTACCACTCCTCTGGGAGAGTTCTGTATTGGTACTTCAAAAATAATCAAGCAGTGGTAAATCGGGATAAGAAAATAGCAGATAACTTATCAAAGTTAACAGGGTATGAACTGGACCAACCGGAGGAGCATGCTGTTGGTGGAGGGTTTTCCGATTGGTTTGTTTCAGAATTCAATAGGCCTTCCTTCACTCCGGAGATCTCTTATTTTGTGGAAGATACAAATCCTCCGATATCGGTTTTTCAGGAAGAATGGAACCGGAATAAAAAGGTGGGTATATACCTTGTGGCACAAGCGAAAAATCTGTTTCTAGACCGTAATGAAAATAAAAATAATGAGGCAGAATAATTGTATTGGTTTTTCAAAAGAGAAAAAGGGGTATTTAGTTTGTTAAGTGTTTTATTTAAGAGTAGCCAAAAAAGGTTGACACCGTCCGTTTTTCCCTTGTAGAGTAGTAAATATGAAAAACAAAATAAACTCTAATAACCTTCGTTAGGCGGGGCTTCATGCACCTTCATTCGTTCCAAAATGACAGGTGCTTTTTTAATGAGTGAAACAGGGAGTTAAACCTAATATACAATATTCAAGGTGGTGGTAACGAAAATGGATAGTAGTCCAAGTCCGAGGACGAATTTTACAAGAAGTACAGGAACATACATATCATTATTCGTTACCACCCCAATGGTAAAATAAAGATTGTGATTCCTGGTACTCCTTAGCATGCAGGGGAGGCAAGGCTTATGGTGAAAAACATGACAGAGGATCAAATCATACTAAACATCATCAACTTCTTAAAAGATGGAAAGCGAAAAGCTTTTCAAGATATCATCGAAGAACTTCAACCTTATGACACAGGAGTCATTTATCAACAACTTCCTGAAAAACATAAAGTGAGATTTTTAACATACCTTTCAATCGAACAACTAACAGCACTAATTCAAGAACTAAATCAGGAATTGCAACTGGAAATATTACAAAAAATCGGTGTGGAAAAATCGGCAAAAGTAATGGACCGAATGGACAATGATGACTTAGCCACATTATTCGATGAAATGGACCCGGATATTAAGAGCCGATTCTTAGCCAAAATGAACAAAGAAGAATCCACCGCCGTTCAGGACTTAATGAAGTATGAAGCGGAAACTGCCGGCCGTTTGATGACAAACCGGTACGTGTGGATACCTCAGGAATACACAGTCCGTGAAGTGGTTGATAAACTTAAATCTTTTGCGGAACTGGCGGAGACCATCAACTACTTGTATGTCATTGATGAAGAAAAAAGGCTTGTAGGCGTTGTCTCTTACCGTGATCTTATATTGGCAGACGCGCATGAAAAGATTCAGGAAATTATGTTTTCAAGGGTAATCTCCGTTCATGTTGATACAGACCAAGAGGAAGTGGCAAATGTCATCGAGCGATATGACTTCTTAGCGGTTCCTGTTGTGGACGATGAAAAAACTTTAATTGGAATTATTACAGTCGATGATGTCATCGACGTCGTCATTCAAGAAGCAAATGAAGATATTGAAAAACTTTCTGCATCTGGTAAAGATATCGACTTTGATACACCTGCTTTAGTGGCTTCTGCAAGACGTTTGCCGTGGTTGATCTTATTATTATTTATTGGACTTATATCAGGTAGCATCATAAGCGGGTTTGAAGATACATTAGGTACAGTTGTGGCGCTAGCATTCTTTATGCCGATGATTGCTGGGATGACAGGTAACACAGGCACACAATCACTTGCTGTTATTGTACGTGGACTTATCTCTCGTGATTTGGATAAAAAGCTGGTTACAAAAGTTGTTCTCCGTGAACTTGGAGTGGGAATAACAATCGGAATTACATGCGCTATTTTAATTGCCATCATTGCTTTTGTATGGCGAGGCGATTTGATTTTGGGAATGGTTGTAGGGGTTTCTTTATTTTTTACTCTTATCATCGGTACACTCGCGGGTACTATAATTCCTTTAATTCTCTATAAACTGAACATTGACCCTGCCATTGCATCCGGTCCACTTATCACAACCGTGAACGATATCCTTTCATTATTAATTTATTTTGGAATTGCGACAGCATTTCTTTCGTACTTGGCTCCATAATTCAAAAGAAAAGACCCTCCTTATCAACAATTTAATGTTAATAAGTGGGGCTTTTCTTTTTTTATCTAGGCTCTGTTAAACACCGCTGTTGATTTACGCACTAGGCTTCGCTTTCCTAGGGGCGTTTGAGGAGCCTCCTCGGAAAAGCGCCTGCGGGGTCTCCCCTAAACGCGATCTCCCTTAGGAGTCTTCGCCTATTGCTCCAATCAACAGCTAGGTTGCTGCAAAAATCAACAGTATGCTTTAACTGAGCCTTTATATATGAGACGGCTGTATTTTCTTCTTTAACAGTCTTGTCAGCAAGAAGATATTAATAAATATGGTGTAACATCCTAAGGCAACCAAGCCAACTGTAGACAGTTCTATCATCTCTAAAATGAGACTAAGCATGGTAACAATATATAGAAAACCCAACAATTTTTGAATACTTCTGCTTTTAAAGAAAGAGGTCGCTTTTGCGCCTAATTGAGAACCAACGATGGCCCCTGCAATTAAAAATAATCCTACCTTAAAATTTATTGGATTGTTTATTGCATATGTAATGAATCCAGCACTCACAATTAAAATGACTCCAGCAAGGCTTGTTGCTACAGCTTGTTTGGAAGAGAAACCGTAGTATGCAATTAATAATGGGACAATGATAAATCCGCCACCCACACCTAGGGTAGTAGAAAGAAATCCTGCAATCACTCCTATGAAAATAAACTTCCAGAAGCTCTGCTTGTTCGAAGTGGCATCATAAGCGACTGGATTTCCCCCGTTTCCATTCTTCAACATTTTATATGCAAAATAGGTAAGTAAGGCAAGATACAGAATTGGTACAACAATGGTGTCATAATCATTTGACTCCAGCCAACTTACTACAGGATAGGCAATTTGTGTGGCAACGACTCCACTTGCTCCAACTATGAGTGCTGCCTTCCATTGGATGTTTTTCATTTTGAAATGGGCATATACACCTGCTACAGATGTCCCGATGGTATAAAGAAGACTTGTAGAAATTGCTTCAATGGGGGGGTAGCCGATAAGAAGCAAGACCGGCGTCAGTACGAGACCGCCTCCTATTCCAAAAAAACCGGAAAGCATACTGATTGAAAATCCTAGTAGTATAAATAATATAAATTCCATCTATGTATTCTCCTTTGCAAACGCGTATCTATAGTATAACATTGAGCAAAAGTTAGGTGGTTGTTAACAGAAAAATGTCGCAATAGAACAATCCCTTCTCATGATATTGTCACCTTGTTCATACATTGTGATAAGAGGAAAAGGGAGGTAGTTTTGATGAGAGCAAATAATGAAAAGGCCTTATTCCACGCCATTGATGAAATTACTGAGATTGCAAAAGGGTTTGGACTGGACTTTTATCCAATGCGTTATGAAATTTGTCCTGCTGATATTATCTATACTTTTGGAGCATATGGAATGCCGACACGCTTTTCCCATTGGAGCTTTGGGAAGCAATTTCACAAGATGAAACTGCACTATGATTTGGGACTCAGTAAGATATATGAATTGGTTATTAACTCGAATCCATGTTATGCCTTTCTTTTGGACACCAACTCGCTTATTCAAAACAAGTTGATTGTCGCGCATGTGCTAGCCCACTGTGACTTCTTTAAGAATAACTGCCGGTTCCAGAATACGAACAGGGACATGGTGGAGAGTATGGCGGCAACTGCCGAGAGAATTAAGCAATATGAACAGGATTATGGAAAAAAAGAAGTAGAGGACTTTTTGAATGCGGTCCTAGCCATACAGGAACATATCGATCCTTCTCTCATTCGATCCAAGCTTGCCTGGAGCATGGAGGATATGGAGGAAGAGGAAGAAGCACCAAAGAAGGCGAGTCAATATGATGACTTGTGGAATTTAGATAATCGCAGTAAACCGAAGGCAGTTCCAAAGAAAAGAAAAAAGAAATTTCCTCCTCAACCGGAAAAAGATATACTTCTTTTTATTGAACAATACAGCAGTGAGCTTGAAGACTGGCAACGCGACATTCTGACGATGATGCGAGAGGAGATGCTATATTTCTGGCCGCAAATGGAAACGAAAATCATGAATGAAGGCTGGGCATCCTATTGGCATCAACGAATTCTCCGCGAAATGGATCTCACAAGTGATGAGGCATTGGAATATGCAAAATTGAATGCAGGGGTCGTGCAACCTTCAAAAACGAGTATCAATCCATACTATCTGGGCATTAAAATTTTTGAGGATATCGAGGAACGTTACAACAACCCGACTGAAGCGATGAAACGGGATGGAGTGATGCCAGGGTCAGGAAGGGAAAAGATGTTTGAGGTGAGGGAAGTAGAATCTGATATTTCCTTCCTGCGCAACTATCTCAATAAAGATCTTGTCATGCGGGAGGATATGTATCTTTTCCAAAAGCAGGGCAAGGACTACAAGATTGTCGATAAGGCATGGGAACAAGTGCGCGATCAACTGGTGAACATGCGTGTTAACGGTGGATTTCCATATATTACGGTAAATGACGGGGATTATTTACGAGCAGGGGAGCTATATTTGAAGCATTGGTTTGAGGGAATTGAACTCGACCTAAAATATTTAGAAAAAGTAATGCCGTACATTTTTCAAATTTGGGGTAGACCAGTCCATATGGAATCGGTGATTGAGACGAAAAATGTATTGTTTACGTATGACGGGAAGAGCGTGCATCGGAAGTATATCTAGAAATCAAGAAAATAGACATGAATATGTAAGAAACAAAAAACCCATTCCTAAAAATGGGTTTTTTTCTAAATAATCAAATGGTTATATATAAATCAATATATTAATGTCCATGTCCATGCCCATCATTTTTAATCTCACTAATATTTTCATGCCTGGTTTCTCCATCAACATACCAGTTAAGTGTGAATGCGAGAGGGGACACTAGAAGTAATAACATTGTAATAACTAAAGTAGTTTGTTTTGTGTTTAACTGAATATTGTTTTTAAAAATAAAACTTAAAACCGACAATACAATCCCACTTGGAATTAAAACCACTGCATATCCGCCTAAATCACCAAAATGCTGAATTCCGCCACTTACCATACCTACTCCTAAAGAAAGTAAAAGTGAAAAAAATAAAAGTTTGATAGCCTGAGGGAAAGTCATCTTCTTTTTTTCTAAATAAAACTCATTAACAAAAGATGCAGAAATAAATAAGGCGGAGCCTAAAATTAGAATTATTGAATATCGAACTGGTTCTATAGGCATGTGGACAATCCCACCTGAGATGAGACCCACTCCTAAAAAGTACATGATGTATATGACATATGGAAACCATATTAGTTTCCATGTTTTTGATAGATGTTCCACTGGTATTTCCCCCTAGTTCGTATAAATATAATGATTTTTTTTGTAATACTATTTAGAATTATTAAGTGAAAACACAACAGATAAGATAGTAAAGTATAGCAAAAGGCCCATGATGGGTTGCTAGAAAAAAATCTTGTTTATCACTCAAGTAACCGATTCCGTAGATATGTTTTTGCTGTCTTCCTTTGCTTCTTTAAAATATTTATCATTGTTATTTTTCCCTTTACTTGAGCAACCAACAGCCAGAATGCTTATTATTTACATCGTAATAAATAAGTTCCCCTTTTTTATATTCCCGACCTCCATAGTGTTTATTTTGTTTCGAATTTCCCACCCGTCTATGAGAGAAACATGACATCAAGAATAATGAGGTCTACCTCATTATCACTCGGAAACCGGATTCCTTCTAAAGCAATAGTCTGTTTGATGCAGGAAAACCCGTGGGAGTTTAAATAGAGAGATAAAAGCTCTAACACTCGTTGTTCGTCACTTTCAGTAGTTATTGTTCATCTATTTTTGGCCTCCTTTAATAGAATTGATATGGTTTGTACCGACACCAATCTCACTGCGTACTTCAGTTCCCCACCAAAGCCCTAAAATGGCTGGGAAATTTAAGGTCAGCACCTACCTGTAATAAATATAGAATATACTGTAAGTATCGAGAAAGTTTGCAGGTTTACAAAATATAACAAAAAACAAATTTAGCCTTGGATTAGATATGTATTATAGGGGGAGTTATTAGAAAATACTAATTAAAAAACACGCTAAAACCGAATGAAAATGTTTTAACATTTATGAAGAAAACCAAGAGGCATTAATTGATGGTTCAAATGAAGCAAGCAAAATTAAGAATTTCAGGAAGAAGCAGAATGATCTTACACTTAAAAAGTCATTGAATCAGTTCTAGACTAAAGAATCCTAACGACCATTTTTTACAGAAAAAATGAATATGATTATCTTTTTTATGTCAAATGTTCAGCTCTTCTCCAGATATGCAAAAGGATAAAAATTTTCTTTAGATTGGTGGGCACTGGCAGTATGACGGCAAGAGCGTACATCGGAAGTATATATAATGAAGAACACCTTGGGGGAAGCCCTCAAGGTTTTTTAAATTGGATAGAAGCAGTGAAGTTGCCATCAGTCATCAAATAAATAAAACTCTTTCGGAATTTTGATTGATTTTGATTGATATTAAATGTTTTTGATTGATTTTGATTGATTTTTGTAAGAGCTTACATTACAATATAGCTACATACAAACGAACAAAGGAAAAGGTGATTTCCATGCTAACTCCAGAGCGACAGCAAATAATACTTGAATTAGTTCAAAAGCATGAAGTAGTGAAACTCCAGGATTTTGTAGACGCAACAGGAGCTTCAGAATCAACAATCCGCCGCGATCTTAGTCAGCTAGAGGAGCAGAATAAATTGAAAAGAGTTCACGGAGGGGCTGCGAGAATCTTAAAAAAGGGGGAGGAACCAAGCATCATTGAGAAGGCATCCATTAACTTGTATGAAAAGAAGAAGGTTGCCAAAGTGGCAGCTGACCTTGTCATGGATGGTGATTGTATTTTTCTCGATGCCGGTACCACAACATTTCAAATGATTCCGTATCTCGAAAACAAACAGATAACGGTAGTTACCAATGGTTTTGTCCATATTCAATCTTTAATGGAAAAAGGGCTGGAAACTTACATTATCGGGGGTTTCATGAAGAATAAAACGGGTGCGATTATCGGAAGCAAGGCTAGTCAATCCTTGCTAGACTACAATTTTGATAAAGCCTTCATAGGGGCAAACGGAGTTCATCCCACTAATGGTTATACAACTCCTGATCCTGAAGAGGCAAGTATAAAGAGTTTGGCAATTAAGCTTGCTAATGAAGCTTTCATTCTCGCCGACTCCTCTAAGATCAATGAAGTTGCATTTGCAAAAATTGCACCACTTCAATCAGGAACGCTCATAATCAATCAAATCGAAGAGGCCCTAGCAGCAACTTTTAAAGATAAAACAACTGTGATAGAGGTGTAAACTCATGATATATACCATTACATTGAATCCATCCATTGATTATGTAGTGGAGGTGAAAGAATTTAAAGAAGGTACGATAAATAGATCTTCCAAAACAAATTATTATCCTGGAGGAAAAGGGATAAATGTTTCCAGAGTGTTAAAGAGACTTGGTGCAGATACGATGGCACTAGGCTTTGCGGCAGGATTCACCGGTAATTTTATAAAAGAAAAGCTAATAGAGGAACAAGTGGCGGTCAGATTTTTAGAAGTAGATGGCCATTCCCGTATAAATGTAAAACTTAAAGCGGAGAAAGAAACCGAAATTAATGGCAACGGACCGTTAGTAGATGATGCTGCGGTTAAGCGCTTGCTTCAACAATTGAACCAGCTTTCAAGTGAAGATATCGTCGTGCTTGCCGGCAGCATCCCTGCCACAGTGCCAACTGACATTTATGAAACGCTTATTCAGAAGTGTCAGCAACATGAAGCAAAAGTAGTTCTGGATACTGGAGGACAAACATTAAAAACACTCCTTTCGTACAAACCATTTTTTATTAAACCAAACCACCATGAACTTGGTGATCTGTTTGGTGTCACTATTCAATCACAGGCTGATGTCATCCATTACGCAAGCAAGATTCATGAACAGGGTGTCGAGAATGTGGTTGTATCCATGGCTGGAGAAGGCGCAATTCTGTATACAAGATCTGGTGTTTATTTTGCTAAAGCGCCACGTGGGGAAGTGAAGAACTCCGTAGGCGCAGGGGACTCGCTTGTCGCCGGCTTTCTTGCGGGATATGTAAATTCAAGGAAAAGTGAAGAAGCGTTGCGCTTAGGAATAGCTTCCGGAAGTGCTACAGCATTTTCTTATGACCTTTGTCAAAAAATAGATGTAAATAAATTGATAAATCTAGTAGAAATAGAAAAGTTATAGAGGGGGAGAGGACCATGAAAATAACAGATTTACTGACGAAAGAAACGGTTACACTTCAATTGCAATCCCGCAACAAATCTGAAGTCATTAAGGAATTGATTGACTCCTTGGATGGTGCCGGAAAGCTAACCGATAAGCGTAAGTTTGAAGAGGCGATCTTTGCCAGGGAGGCACAGAGTACAACCGGAATCGGTGAAGGGATAGCGATTCCGCATGCAAAAACGAATGCGGTGGAGACTCCCGCTATTGCCTTCGGTGTGTCAAAGGATGGAGTAGATTACGAGTCATTGGACGGTCAGCCTAGTCAGCTGTTTTTTATGATTGCGGCAAGTGAAGGAGCCAACAACGAACACTTGGAAACATTATCCCGTTTGTCTTCCATGCTGATGGATATTGAATTCAGAAATGCATTATTAGTAGCACCGTCAAAAGAGGAAGTTATAAGATTAATAGATAACAAGGAAAATGTATTGTTTGAAGAACAAGAAGTCGAAGCAGTCACTTCTCCTGACAAAGGATTGATTCTTGCAGTAACTGCCTGCCCCACTGGAATCGCACATACGTACATGGCGGCAGATGCGTTAAAGCAGAAGGCGAAAGAACTGGGATTAGAAATAAAGGTGGAAACCAATGGATCAAGTGGTGTGAAAAATAAACTGACCCAAGAAGAAATTAACAACGCATCGGGAATTATTGTTGCTGCCGATAAGCAGGTGGAAATGGAACGGTTTAATGGCAAAAAGATTATTCAAGTGCCTGTTGCCCAAGCAATTCGGAAGCCTGAGGAACTTTTATCAAAGGCAGGCAGTGGGGAAGGGGAAACTTATAAGGGATCCGGCAGCTTAGTTTCAGAGGGGAAAAAGGGACGTTCTGGTTTCTATAAGCACTTGATGAGTGGTGTTTCCAATATGCTTCCTTTTGTTGTAGGAGGCGGGATTATCATTGCGATATCCTTTATGTTCGGAATCAATGCTGCAAATCCTGATGACCCAAGTTACCATTGGTTTGCAGAAGCTCTTATGACTATTGGGGGAGGAAATGCCTTCTATTTGATGATACCCGTCCTTGCCGGATTCATTGCAATGAGTATTGCAGACCGTCCTGGATTTGCAGCAGGAATGGTCGGTGGATTAATTGCATATACAGGTGAAGCCGGTTTCTTGGGTGGTCTGATTGCCGGTTTCCTTGCCGGTTATCTCGTTCTAGGTTTAAGAAAAGTTTTCAGTGGGCTGCCTGCATCTCTTGAGGGAATTAAGCCGGTTCTACTATACCCACTATTCGGTATTTTTCTTACAGGAATGATCATGCTGCAACTTGTGACTCCTTTGAAAGCGTTTAATCAAGGGTTAACGTCTTGGCTGGGGGGATTAGGCTCTGGTAATCTAGTTGTTTTGGGTATTATATTAGGGGCGATGATGGCTATTGATATGGGTGGTCCCATCAATAAAGCAGCCTTCACATTCGGTATTGCTATGATTGACGCAGGGAATTATGCGCCACATGCAGCCATCATGGCAGGAGGAATGGTGCCGCCACTGGGATTGGCACTTGCTACAACCATCTTTAAAAATAAATTTAACAAGCAAGAGAGGGAAGCAGGAAAAACATGTTATATCATGGGGGCTTCTTTTATCACAGAAGGTGCCATCCCGTTTGCAGCAGCAGATCCGTTACGCGTCATCCCTTCTGTGGTGGTAGGTTCAGCAGTTGCAGGTGCGTTGACTATGCTGTTCGGTATCGGACTGCCTGCGCCGCATGGTGGATTGTTTGTAATTCCAATTGTGACCGGCGGTATTTTCATGTATGTGTTGGCAATAGTGATTGGAGCTGCTGTGACGGCAGTAATGGTCGGGTTGTTGAAAAAAAGAATTGTGATGTAATATGGTTGAAAAAGTGATGGGGCAACTCATCACTTTTTCTATTGAAAGTTTCAAACACATCCAACATTAGTGACTTTGTACCCTTTGTATATAATAGATACTACCATGTAAGAAAGAAGGGAGCAGCATGCTTAAAGATGCAATCGTTATAGGAACAGGTTTTGGTGGAATTACTGCAGCGGCTCTTCTTGCAAAAGCTGGGTACGACGTTTTGACCCTTGAAGCTGCAAGTGAGCTTGGTGGGTGTGCGAGCAAATTTGACCGAGGTGGATATAGGTTCAGTGCTGGTGCGACAGTTGGCATGGGTTTTGAAGAAGGTGGGATGTTAAAGAGACTCTTTGAAGAGCTAGATGCACCAATTCCTCCGATGAGAAAGCTTAATGAAATAATGAATGTGTATCTTCCTGATCGGACGGTTACATATTTTTCGGAAAAAGAGAGATGGTTTAAAGAAGTCATGGATAAATTTGAGTGCGATCAAGACCGTATCCATGCTTTTTTTGAAGAAGTATTTACGGTAGCCGAGATATTGCAGAAATTTGTAGAGAAACGGGCTATCTTTCCACCAGTCACTGTCTCAGAATTTTTTGTGTTATTAAGCAGTTTGGATGTAAAATTTCTAGGTTTGGCCCCATATTTAACTCAATCAGTTCAAGACCGGCTATCCAAATACGGTTTAACTAAAAACAATCCTTTTATGACGTTTATCAATGGTCAGCTAATGGATAGTGTTCAGACCACTGCAACATCAAGTCCTTCTTTGTTAGGTTATATGGCATTAAGTATTTTTCATAAGGGTGCATTTTACGTGGAGGGCGGCCTTGCTTCTATCATCCATGCCTTAGCGGAAAACTATCGAACTTCTGGTGGGGAACTGCGCCTACGTCACAAAGTTGTCAGTATAGCCAAACAGGGAGAAGTATGGACAGTTATGACAAAACGTGGTCAGGTGTTCAAAACAAAGCAGGTGATTATGAATGCTCCGATCCATAATGCATTTTCGTTGTTGGAGCCAGAATTGCTTAATGATTTACCTATAAAAGAAGAGAAAGAAAAACAAAAAAATGCTTGGGGCGCTTTTACGCTTTATATTGGGGCAGAACCCTCATTTTTGGTACCTGAAACAAGATCCATTCCTTTTCACCAATTCATCTCTTCCTATGAATCCCCTTTATCAGAAGGGAATCAATTTTTGTTTTCGATGTCACAAGAAGGTGATACAAAGTTCGCGCCAATGGGAAAAAGATCCATCACTATCTCTACTCATACAAATGTGGACAAATGGTGGGACAGGGAAAAGTACGAAAGTAGAAAAGAAGAATACATGGAGAAGATTATTGAATCTATTGATAAGAAGTTCTCGAGTTTCTCTTCTAAAATTAATATTAAGATGGCGGGAACTCCTGTTACTTTTAAGCGCTATACCCAACGAGCAGATGGAAAGGTAGGAGGTTATATACCTTCGGGTAAGTATAGTTTATTGAAAAGTTACTCTCCAAACTCTCGCGTGGATGGGCTATGGTTTTGTGGAGATACCGTTTTTCCAGGAGCAGGATCATTAGGAAGCAGCTTGAGCGGCTGGATGGTGGCTGATGCAATAAGAGGAAAGCACCCAAGTAATGGCATGTAATCTCGCCTTTAGGGTGCTTTTCTTTATTATCTATGGGAGAACGGAGGTCATCTTGCTATGACTCCCTACGACAACAATTAATATCAAACATTGTCCTCATAGTAGAGCAATGACGCCCGGAGGAGGTGAAAACCTCTGAACATTGTCCTCATAGAGTTGCAATGACTCCCAGAGGAGGTGAAAATTCGTGAACATTGTCCTCATAGGCTTGCAATGACTCCCAGAGGAGGTGAAAACCAGAGAATATTGTCCTCATAGGCTTGCAATGACTCCCAGAGGAGGTGAAAACCAGAGAATATTGTCCTCATAGAGTTGCAATGACTCCCAGAGGAGGTGAAAATTCGTGAACATTGTCCTCATAGAGTTGCAATGACGCCCGGAGGAGGTGAAAACCAGAGAACATTGTTCTCATAGAGTTGCAATGCCGCCCATAGGAGGTGAAAACCTCTGAACATTGTCCTCATAAGAGAGCAATGACTCCCAGAGGAGGTGAAAACCCGAGAACATTGTCCTCATAGAAGAGCAATGACGCCCGGAGAAAGAGGAAACCAGTAAACATTGTCCTCGTAGGAGAGCAATGACTCCCGATGGAAGTGAAAGCCCCCAAACATTGTCCTCATAGGTAAAACTACATGCATCTAACATTCCATTAATTAAACAAACAACCCCATCAATGTTCCTCCAATGGCACCTGTTAATACAATCACCCAAGGTGGAAGCTTCCAGTAGACAAGCATGCTGAACAAAATAGCTGCAAAAGCAAAATCAATTGGAGCTAAAATTGAGCTAGTCCAAATGGGAAAGTAGAAAGCAGAAATCAAAATTCCAACAACCGCAGCATTCACTCCCATTAATGCTGCTTTCACTTTGGAATTACGACGTAACGAATCCCAAAATGGCAATGTACCAAGAATTAAAAGAAAGGCAGGAAGGAAGATAGCAAATGTTGCTAACAGTCCGCCCTTCCAGCCGTCAATGACAGCACCGATATATGCTGCGAATGTAAATAACGGGCCAGGGACTGCCTGTGCAGCACCATATCCAGCAAGAAATGCTTCTTCACTAATCCAGCCAGTTGGCACGAATTCTCGTTCTAGTAAAGGAAGAACAACATGCCCTCCACCGAATACTAAGGATCCAGAACGATAGAAGCTATCAAACAGAGCAACCCAATTTAATGAAGTTGCTTCTCTTAAAATGGGTAACAAGATAAGTAGTCCGAAGAATAGTGATAAACAAATTACTGCTAAACGTTTGGAAATCGGAAACGCCAAACGAGAGTCGTCCTCAGTGATATTTTGTTTAAATAAAATAAATCCAATGATAGCGGCAATGATGATAACTCCGACTTGGGAGAATGCAGTTTGCCACAATAACGTAACAACTAGTGCAAATAACGCTATAGCTTTTCTTTTCAAATCTGGGGTAAGGTTGTTTGCCATCCCTAATATGGCATGAGCGACAACAGCAACCGCGACAATCTTCAGTCCATGAATCCATCCTGCATTACCTACATCAAACCCCTGAAGGATGATAGCGAATATAATTAATGCTAAGACTGATGGTAACGTAAATCCTAAAAAGGAAACAATGCCACCAAGAACTCCTGCACGCATCACGCCAATTCCTATTCCAACCTGACTGCTCGCAGGTCCTGGCAAGAACTGACATAAGGCTACAAGGTCAGCATAACTTTTTTCATCCAGCCATTTCCTGCGGCGTACATATTCATTATGGAAGTAACCGAGATGGGCTACTGGTCCACCGAAAGAAGTTAGACCTAGTCTTGTTGATACAATTAAGATTTCTATTAATGACAGTAATTTGTTAGGTTTCGTCATGTTGATCACCTTCTTTAATTTCTTTAAAAAGTTCATAAGCTTTGTTTCTTGCTTCTTTTAATAGGAGATTTCCTTTTTCTGTAGTGGTATAGTTTTTTCGGATTTTCCCCTCTACATTTAGGTCCTCCCTATGCAAAAGGCCGTCCTTTTCCATCGTGTGCAAGATAGGATACAATGTTCCAGCACTTATGGAGTATCCATGTTCCCTTAATTCTTCTAGCATCCAGGCGCCATAAACAGGATGTACTTTTGCATGATGAAGAATATGAATCTGAATAAAACCAAGGAACAGTTTTCTAAGTACTCTTTCTTCCAAATTATGTCCTCCTTTGTTGTAGGATAGAAGGAGCTTTCAAGTTCACGAAAACCGATATCGATTTTCGATATTACTATATCACATTTTTTATTATGTCCCAATACGTACTGAAAAACTTTTCACAACCTTTACAAACTCTTAGAAAAGTTGACGTTCTCTACGTGATGGGCTAATATAATAGTAACAAAATTACGTTATCCCAAAGGGGAGTAGCTTTTTCAGCAAAGTCGTCATTACGGGACATGATGTCCTCGGCTTTGTTGGCAACAATGCGTTGTTAGCGAGACCTTTGTCAGCTTCATTAGTCTGGCAAAGGTCTGTTGTATAGAGGGACCTTTCGCCAATATGGTGAAGGGTCTTTTTCATTGGTATAAAATTAGGAGGTCATAACTATGATTAAAAAATTATTTAAAGCTTTTATTTTGAAAGAAGGTGTAAAGATTGCGAAAAAGAAAGTCTTGCCAGTGGTAATGAAAGAAGTAAAAAAACGAATGAAGAAATAGGAGGGATTTTTATGCGTAAAGCTATCCTGACATTTGTGTTATTATCATCTATTCTATTAAGTGGTTGTTCTGTTTTGGATGAAGTCAATAGTTCATTGGAATATGTCAATGAAGCTACAGAGCATATTAATACTTGGAAGGATTTTGGAGAGGCAGCACCTCAAATGATCCAAGATGCAGCTACAGATCCCAATGCTAAGGAAGAATTGGAAACAAGACTAAATGAAATGCTGGTTGAAATAGATGAGTTTAATAATACGGAGGCTCCAGCTATCGCAGAAAGTGTTCATCAGCAGATTGTAGATAAAAATAAAGAACTTCAAGGTGTAATGGAAAACGCAATGGTAGATGGGGAAGTGGCACTTGAGAAGCTGCAAGATTCAGAGCTTTTCACATTAATTGATGAAGTGACAACAATGATGAACCTCTTGGAGGATTTAGGATCTTAATGTATCTAGGAGAGTAGGGGATGCCAGATGAGGGGAACTACAGAAATGGACATAGCTTATCATCAACTTGCAGAGTCTGTTGTTTTTAAGCGAACTCATAAAAACGTTGAAGTTGATTTTTATAACGATCAGCAGCTTACTATAGCCGGGTCTGGTAGAAGTGCATATGTTTTTAAACTTAAGAATACGAATAAAGTGCTAAAAGTGTTCTATCCCCCTTTTGAACATCTAGCGAAAAGAGAAGCGATAATATACGATAAGCTAAAGGGAATCCCTTTCTTTCCTGTGATGCATGACTCTGGGCAGAATTATATTGTCATTGACTTTATAGAAGGATCTACTCTGTTTGAATGCTTGGTAATGGGAAAGCATATTGAGGAGAATGTGTTGGAGGAAGTAGATCATGCAATTTTGCTAGCGAAAAATAGAGGGTTAAATCCATCCGACATCCATCTTCATAATATACTTATTACCACGGATGGACAGGTAAAGCTTATTGATGTGGTGCGTTTTGAACAGGATAAACATTGTACTCAATGGGATGATTTAAAGAGAGGTTATCACAAATTTTATAAAAAGAGGATATTTCCAAAAAAATTACCTTCTAAATTTTTATTGTTGATTGCCTATTTTTATAAAAGAGACCTCTTGAATAGATTTGTCACGTAAGTAGGGCCGCTCCTGGTGAAATAGGAAGGGCTCTTTTTTTTGTTTAAACTGCGATAAAATGAAAAAAGATTCGTCTAAACAAATAGAGACTGCAACAAACGGGGGAAAAGGATGTCCAATAAACAAGTCATTTCGGAATGGTTTTATTTATATAGTGATGATATTTATCAATTCCTATTGTACCGATTGAATTCCAAACATCATGATGTAGAGGATTTAGTACAGGAAGTGTTTATACGTGCACTCAATAGCCTAAATCGTTATAAGGGAGAAGCTTCCCCTAAAACATGGCTTTATAGCATTGCTAGAAACATTGCAATTGATGCCCATCGAAAAAATAAGCGGGATAAATGGAAATGGTTGTTACAGCTTGAAAGCGGTACAGTTCCTGAGAGCACCGAAAAAGATACACCAGAACACTTATACTTTGTCACAGAAGAGCAGAGGGAATTATTAAACGCGATTAGGAGTTTAAAAGAATCCTATCAGGAAGTATTAATTATGAGGAGCATTAAAGAGTTATCTGTGCAAGAAACCGCAGCAGCTATGGGATGGACCGAAAATAAAGTACGGTCCACGCTTCATCGTGCAAAATCGGCCCTGCAAAAAAAGTTGGGAGGGAATGTAGTTGAGTAAAGAATTGGATAAAAAGCTTCAAACATTGCCCAAGCCAAAACTAAAGGAAGTAACAAAAGATGAGATACATCAAGCCATTATGAAACATGAGGAGGATACGACGCATGTAGGTTGGTTGCCAAAAATAAGATCTGCAGCATTATTCACGGTCAGTGTCGTCGCTTTAGCTTTATTTTCATTTATCCTCTTTACGGGTAGCGAGGGTGAAACTCCAAGATCCTCTGCGCCGGAGGAAGAAAAGAGTTATGAGAATTATATTGCTTATCTAAAGTCTATTGAGGTCCATGATCAAATAGATGCTGACAGAGCATATATTGGCAACCCTGGTGCGCTCGGACAATATCACGGTCAAGTTTTGCCCGGAAAATACTATGCGAATGGAATGGAACTTCAAACAAATGAAGAGCAGCCTATGGGAATCCACATGCACTATAAAGTGACAGAAGAGACGTCCGCTAAAGGATTTGATAAAGAAGTATTTCATGTTTCCAACCTTCCTTGGACTATCATATTCAATGCAACGACTTACTTTACATTCTTCCAAAATGGAGAATATGTTACCTTTGATATTGATTATTATGGCGAAGATAGAAAGTATACATTAACTAGACAGCAGATTGAAGACTTATATGAACGTGACGTAAAGGATTATGTAGATGACCAAGAATTATGGAATGAGGAAGTTATGGAAAACACACTCCAAAATGAAAAAAAGGTACAAGAATTTATGGAGAGAATTAGGGTTGCTAATACAGGATCGAGAGAACCTAAAGATATGGTGACGACTTCCAAAAATTATATACAAGTGAATGGGAAAAGTTATCTTGTTCCTTCTGACATGCACAAGGGATCTTTAAAGGCGGAAGGAAAAGAAGAAGTCTACACTTTCGCAGATATGTTATATGAGTTTTACGATAAAGGGTGGGGGAAGCAGGTGCATGTTGCCAGAAGCTTTAATGTGTGGGAAACCATTAAAGTTAGCGGGGAACTCCAAACTATTGCATATGATGAGACAACGAAACAATCGACCCTTAGCTTTGCTCCACAGCAATCGCATAGTATGGTTTTTGACGGTGATCTCACTACTGTATACGAACCTGGGGATGTATTAATATTTGAATTTCAATTTGTTCCACTAATAGATGAGACTTATGAGTTTGTTCAATTAGATTATGATGCCGCACTTGCATCCGGGCAAGAATTAGATATAAATGAATATTTACTAGGTGAATAATGAAGTATCAAAGAGCGACTGTCTAGGGCAGTTGTTCTTTTTTATCAAACAAGATAAAGAAAGTGGAAACTTGTTATCATTATTGGATGATTTTTCTTTTTGTCCCAAAAACATCTATCTAAATAAAGTATAAAATAGTACAATAGTTGTATAAACTAACCATACTATTTTAGGGGGTGTAGTTGATGGAAGGAAAGCCAAACCATTATGATGGCAGTGTCCAGTCCGATTTGAAAGAAAATGTAGCCGATGCTTTGATTGAGTCTTTTGTACTGACTGATGATATGAGAAAACATATCGGCGGTAATCCATATATCCTACATAACGAAGAATAAGAACTTTCTTTAAGACCTTTCATGTGTTGATGATGGGTCTATTTTTTTTGTTAAAAGCAAATTACTTGCAATAAGGATTTATTTTTTATATTATTATCTCGAATTAATAATAATTTAATTCAAGATAGTTGGTAAGTTATGGCTTTTGGTAGCAAACTAAAATAAACTACTTCAAACAAAGAGAGGAACGATACAAAATGGCAAAAGTTTTATACATCACGGCACATCCACATGATGACACACAATCCTACAGCATGGCAGTAGGGAAAGCATTTATTGATTCTTATAAAGAGGCGAACCCAGCGGATGAAATAGTCCCTGTAGATTTATACAAAGAACATATCCCGCATATTGATGCAGATGTATTCAGCGGTTGGGGAAAATTGCAAACAGGTAAAGGATTTGAAGAGCTTTCTGATGAAGAAAAAGGAAAAGTGAGCCGACTGTCCGAGTTAACAGAGCAGTTTATCGGAGCAGATAAATATGTGTATGTAACACCACTTTGGAACTTCTCCTTTCCACCAGTAATGAAGGCATATCTTGATTCCGTTTCTGTTGCAGGTAAAACGTTTAAATACACAGCTGAAGGTCCTGTTGGTTTGTTAACAGATAAGAAAGCAATCCATATCCAGGCTCGTGGAGGTATATACTCAGAAGGCCCAGCGGCTGGAATGGAAATGGGTCACCGTTACTTGACGGTACTTATGCAATTTTTCGGCGTTCCATCTTTTGAAGGTATCTTTGTGGAAGGTCATGCAGCAATGCCTGATAAAGCTGACGAGATTAAAGCGGACGCTATTGCGCGTGCGAAAGATAAAGCACAAACATTTTAAGTAATTGATGAACCGGGCAGCCACTAGGCTGCCCGGTTCATCAACCAACTTTAAGATATCCCCATATTAACTCCCCTAACGTTCCTTTCCTTCCATCAAGTCAAGTGCTATAATGTACCGAAAGAATCTTACATAACATGGAGGCATTATGCTAACTTTTGAACAAAAACTTGAAATAATACAATCTTTTCCCCAATTAACAAGAAAAGACGTATCTCTTAAACGGGTAAACTTCCAATATGAAGAAAGCAAAAGCGATAAGAAAAACGTAGTCTATCACTTACACCCAAATGGCAACGGTTTTGTCTATGCAAAGGGAATCAAAGGTTATAAGACTGACGATAAAGGAATGGTGAATATTCGTGAGTTTGGTGCGGATGAACTGCATGAACTTATCAATAAGACCATTGAGCTCTTGGGAAGAGAGTATGAAGTAGAAGTTAATACAGAGAACTTTGAAGAAGAACGTTGGGCAAACGATGAAGGGCATTCGTTGCATGTTGTATTAGAAGACGATATGTGGAATGTGTATGCAGGAAAAAATTTGGACGGAACTTTCCCTTCTTATAATGAAGCAAAGCAGTACTTGATGGAGGAAGGATTCCGTAAAAGATACTACTAATATTTGATTTGAGAAAGCATTGATTATAGATGTTGTTCAGTCACCGCTGTTGATTTCCGCAAATGGCTACGCTTTCCTAGGGGCGGTGCTTGAGCCTCCTCACTCCGTTGCGGGGTCTCAAGCTACCGCTATCTCCCTCAGGAGTCTTCGCCTTTTGCTCCAATCAACAGCTAGGAATCACTAAGTACATTATAATTCAGTTTTTCAGTGGCTTCTGCGGGGTCTCAAGCTACCGCTATCTCCCTCAGGAGTCTCCGCCCTTTGCTCCAATCAACAGCTAGGGGTATCCTCTACAAAAAATAAAGCTCCCAACGTTTGTTGATGGGAGCTTTTTCCTTTATCCAGTAAGCAAGTCAGCGTTTGGATATCTTACTTTTGAAGTGTTTGGTTTCGCTAGGGAATAGGCCAAGGTTAATGGTCCGAGTTTTCCCAGGAGCATAATGAAAACAATTACGCATTTGCCTATATCCGTTAAATCTCCCGTAATTCCCATCGATAATCCCACAGTACCAAAAGCTGAAATTACTTCAAATAATAATAAAAGGAATTCTGCTTGTTCCGTTATCGTCAGGATGAACAAAGAGAAGAAAATGAATAATATACTGATGGTGGAAATCGCAAGAGCTTTTATTACATAATTTTGATGAATAGATCGTTTGAAAATGACAATTTCATGCTTGCCTTTTATAAAAGTGTTCACAGCTAAAATAATAATAACAAATGTTGTTAGTTTAATTCCTCCACCTGTTGAAGTACTCCCTGCTCCTATAAACATGAGTAGAAGCGTCCACATAATAGAGGCAGTTCCCATAGATCCGATGTCTATTGTGTTAAAGCCGGCGGTTCTGGTTGTAACAGCCTGAAAATAGGAAGCCCATATTTTTTCCATTAAGGTGAAATTTCCTAGAGTACTAGGGTTGAAGTATTCCAATACAAAAAATACAAACATAGCAAGTATATTAATGCCTAATGTTCCGAATAGCATAATCTTTGTATGAAGGGTAAGCTTACGAAACTCCTTTGTGTACCAGAGATCGGTCAGTACAGTGAATCCAATTCCACCAATGATGAAAAGAAATGAAATCACAATGTTCACAACGGGATCTCCAACATATTGCATTAAGCTGTCAGACCAAATGGAAAAACCAGCGTTGTTGAATGCAGAAATAGCATGGAAGACACTGTAATAAAGGCCGTCCCACCACCCGTACTCAGGAATCCATCGATAGGACAACAGTAATACTGCTATTCCTTCAATAAGGAAAGAGAAGATAATAATTCTTCTGACCAGTAAGATAATCCCTCCAACAGATGTTTGGTTCAGAGCCTGTTGCAAAATTAATCTTTCTTGAAAACCGATTTTTTTCCCAAGCATGATAAAAATCAGGACTGCAAACGTCATAATACCAATTCCGCCCACTTGAATCAGGGACAAGATGACAATTTGACCAAATAAGGTGTATGCAGTGCCCGTATCAACGACAGCAAGCCCTGTAACCGTCATTGCAGATGTGGCAGTAAATAAGGCATCAACTAGTGTAATGGATTCCGAGGTGGATATCGGTAACATCAATAGTAATGTGCCTAGAAGCCCAAAAAAGATAAAGACCACAATCAATAGCTGCGGTGGATTGAGATTAATAAATCGATTGCGCCACATGGTTAGATCCCTACTTCTTCAAAACGGTGAATGTCTTCATTCCGTCCAAGGATGATGAGTAAATCCCCTTCTCGGATAATTTCATCTGCGGGAGGAGAGATAATGATATCTCCATCTCTTTGTATACCGATAAGCGTACATCCGAACCTGGCACGCAGATCTAAGTCTGTCAGGCTCTTATTACTTACTTTTATAGTCGCGAAAAGCTCGGCGATGCAATGGTTATCAGACAGTTCGATGTAGTCGAAGATTTTATCTGACACAACATGGTGGGCAACCCTTTTGGCCATGTCCCGTTCAGGCTGGATGATACGGTCCACACCGATCTTCTCTAAAACCTTTTGATGATATTTATTGGTTGCCTTTACCCACACTTGTTTAATGCCCATCTCCTTTAGGAGCAAGCTTGTAAGTATACTTGATTCAATGTCATCCCCCATGGAGACAATGGCATGATCGAAATTTCGGATTCCTAGGGAATTAAGTGTGGCTTCGTCTGTTGCATTTGCCTGAACGGCATGTGTTGCATATTCGCTTATTTTGTTGATGTTGTCTTCGTTTTTGTCAATAGCGAGGACTTCTACTCCAAGTGTGGAGAATTCTTCCACGATGCTGCCTCCGAAACGACCTAATCCAATGACAACAAATTGCTTTTTCATTATTATTCCTTCTCTCTTGAAAAATGGGAGCGGGTTTAAACTCCATGTTTCCTTTCGTTCCGGGTTGTTCGCTTATCCTTTGGGCGGTGCTTGAGCCTCCTCACTACGTTGCGGGGTCTCAAGCTACCGCTATCTCCCTCAGGAGTCTCACACCCTTCACTTCAGTCAACATGGGGTTTACCCAGATCACTAAGTTACATATTCCCGTTCTAGAAACATCAGAAAGAGACCAATCTTTGCAACTCAAAGAATGGTCTCTTTTATAACAATCAGACCCTTCTCTCAATACGCTTACGAGGTTAGCTGTCGGGTTAGAGGATGAGAGTCCTCTTCGTATATTACGATTCACCCCTAGATATACCGAAATTTATCAGGATATCAATATGGTTCCCCCGCTCTGTAAAGATTAAGCAATAGGTTAAAATGTATGAAATGATGATACTTAATTTACTCCCCTTTTTTCGATTCGTCAATAGGGTATTTGTAAAAAATATGTAAAGCGTTTTCAACCTAAAAACTGTGGAGGAAAATGTCCTCAATAAAAAATTAATTAGTAGGGTGAGGGTAAGATGGTACTTTATTACGATAAAATTGCTATAATTATGTAAAGCACTCTAAAAAAGTCGAAACCAATAAAAAATTACTCATTTTGTGTTCATATTCTCATGAAAATTTGTATATGGTAGAAAACAGTAGCTATCTTTGACTAAGATCAGGCAGGGGAGGGAGCATCTATACACACTCATAAAACCTGGAGGATAGTAACCTTCATAGTAGTAGTATGTTCTTTAATATGGGTTGTTCAAACAGAATGGTTTTCCATTTTTAAAAGTGGTGATATGGAACAAGTTCAGTTGATGTTGGAAGAGGAAATATATTTTTTGCTATTACTAACTTTTTCATTAATGCTCATTCAAAACCTCTTTACGCTCATACCAATTGTCGGAATTATTGTCATTAATATCGCTTTGTTTGGACTTGTCTGCGGGTATATATGGAGTCTTGCTACTAGTTTAATTGGGGCGTTGGTCGCGTTCGTTGTCTTTCGTTATTGGTTTCAATCGCTCCTTATTAACAAAGTAAAAAAAACGTATCTAGAAAAGCTGGAACAGAATGGTGTTTTGTTTGTTTTATTATTGCGACTGATTCCATTTGTACCTTCTAGTTTAATTAATATTACAGGTGGAGTGAGTTCCATCAGATTAATGCCCTTTCTGATTGCAACTGTTATAGGTAATGCACTTTATTTATTATTATTAAGTTTCGTAGCCAACGGATTGTTATCAGCAGAAATGGAGGGTTATGTGTTTGTTGCATTAGTTGTTGCAATACTGCCGAGCATCTACCTGTTCCGATATCTGAAACAGAAAAGTGGTATAGTCGAAAATCAGAAAAAAAAGGTAAGAGGCGGTTAAAAAAGAACCGGGCGAATGGAAATATTCGCCCGGTTTTTGTTGTATTCTTTAATTTAATTATTCGTTCCGTCTAACCTTTCGTTGATAGAAAATAAAGATAGGTAGAGGGATGATTATCCAACCAAAACTCTTTATCAAAGTATTCAAGGCCATTTCCTTGCTTCGCTCTTTTTCTTGGGCCACTACGGTGTTATATTCGGCAAGCAGCTCGTCATCATCAATGTTTGGTTCCGAAATCGGTTTGCCTGATTCATCATATTTTGTTTTGTTGGCAATTTTCATCTCCTTATATTCGCTATAAGTTTGATAATAGCTAGACGGGGAAACAATATCTGCAATTGCCATGAATGCTGCGACACTTCCTCCGATGGTCATCATTAAAGTCATGAACAAGATTACATAGTAATAGACTACTCTTATCATACCAAAGCTCCTTTCTTATCCTTGATAGCAGCACTTCTTTTGCGGTTTTTACTCTCAAGCTATTAATAAGATATTTCAAAAATGAAACAAATAGAATTTAAAAAACGTAAGGATAGAAAAGAATGAAAGGTTAGGGAGGAAGAAATATATGTTGATATTTTTTTTTATACAACTCATGTTAGTGCTGATTTTTTTAATAATTGGATGGGCTATTTTACAAAAAGAAGCATATGGACTGATATCAAGTTTTCGTTCACGTTCTAAAGAAGAACAAGAAGAATTGATTCAAAATGGCTTACCGCAGAAAACAGGTAAGCTGCTAATTTTAACTGCATTGGTATTACTAATTTTACTTCCGTTATTATTTACTCCTTTCCCTTATGCTTTGGAAGTTCAAATAGGGGTAATGGTTGTCTTGTTGTTGGGAGGAATCATTTACCTTTCCAAATATGAGATTCCCCAAAAACGTAAACAAAGTTACATCATTAGTGTTTCTGTTGCTGTCATTACGTTTGGTATATTATTTGTTGTTTTCTACTTAGGGTTTCAAGAGGCTGAGTTGACTTTGAATGAAAAATCATTTGAAATTAGTGGTGTTTATGGAGATGAGTGGAACTATGAGGAGATCACCAAGGTCGAGTTATTGGAAGAAATGCCTGAGGTACTAATTCGCACAAACGGATATGGAATGCAATCCATCTCTAAAGGACATTTTAAGGTTAAAGATTTTGGTAGCAGTTTGCTGTTCATTTATAAAAATCATTCTCCTTATTTATTAATTAATACATTTGATGATACTATCTTCATTAACTCAAAAGATGCAGAAAAAACAAAAGATTGGTATCATCAATTAGTAGAACAGTCAGGTAAAGCAGAATAGTATTAATCATTCATTTTCCAAGAAGGGAAAGTTAGATCATGACCTATTTATTATTAGTTGTCGGTTTCGCATTGTTGATTAAAGGAGCGGATTGGTTTGTGGATGGTGCTTCTCAAATCGCTAATATCCTCCGCATATCACCATTATTGATTGGGTTGACTATTGTGGCATTCGGAACAAGTTCCCCGGAAGCGACAGTAAGTATTCTGGCAGCGTTAGATGGGAGTGCTGAAGTTTCACTGGGAAATGTTATTGGTAGTAATATCTTTAATATTACCCTTGTAGTAGGACTAACAGCATTATTAAACCCATTAAAGGTAGAGAGTGAGACAATCAGAAAGGAAATACCTTTTACCTTATTAGGAAGTGCTGTGCTACTTGTATTAATCAGTGATATAGCTCTGCAAGGTTTTTCAAAAAACTTGCTTACTAGAAGTGATGGGTTAATATTTCTATTGATTTTCACTGTGTTTATGTATTATATTTTTGAAGTTGCAAGAAATAATCGTGATAAAATTTCTGTGGAAGAAACGTCTGAGAAACCGACCTGGGGTAAGAATATCTTCCGAACTGTCATTGGCCTTGCTGCCATCATTTTTGGTGGAGAATTAGTTGTAAGAAATAGTACGGAAATTGCTGTATCATTAGGTATGAGTCAAACACTTGTTGGATTGACCATTGTAGCGATTGGAACCTCCTTACCAGAACTTGTTACATCTATTATGGCAGCGATTAAGAAACAAAGTGAAATTGCCCTTGGTAATATCGTAGGGAGTAATATATTCAATATATTATTCGTATTGGGTACTTCGTCACTAATAACTCCGCTTCCTGTTAATAGCAAAATATTTGTTGATATCGGTCTTTTAGTAGTGTTAACAGTGATACTCTTGGTATTTTCAAGAACAAATTTTCGGATTGGGAAAATAGAAGGAACCTTTCTTGCTATAGCGTACGTCTTATATTTGGTATTTATTATTTTAAGAAATTGAGGTTTTACCGGTATGGAAGATATTTTGGTTTTATTAAAGTATATTTTACTTGGAATTTTTCAGGGGATTACAGAACCAATCCCTGTTTCTTCAAGTGGTCATGTGATGATATTACAAAACCTTTTGGGGATGGAACTGGAAGGTTTAACATTTGAGATTGTTGTAAATGCAGCATCCTTGATTGCTATTCTTATTATTTATCGTGAATCAATAGTAAGACTCTTCTTTGGTGCCTTGAGATTTGTGGCAAAAAAAGACAAGGAAGATAAAGCTGATTTTATGTTTGTCATCTACCTGATTATTGGGACTATCCCTGCAGGAGTAATTGGGGTTGTTTACGGAGATGTAATATCAGATGCTTTAGAAAATATTAAAGTCATCGGTATTACGCTGATTGTGACAGGGATTGCACTCTGGCTAATTCGTAACCTCCGAGGCAGAAAGAATGATGCGGAACTTTCCTTCAAGGACGCAACCATTGTTGGCTTTGCGCAGGCAGTTGCTTTGATTCCTGGTATAAGTCGTTCTGGAGCAACAATTGTTGCTGCTATGGCTCGTGGAATGAAACAGGAGACAGCTTTGAGATTTTCTTTCTTGCTTTTTATCCCTGTTAGTGTAGGGAGTATCTTGTTAGCAATAAAAGATATTTTGGCAATGGATAATGTTAATGAAATTCTTTTACCTTACTCCTTGGCATTTATTGCTTCTCTTATAGCTTCTTATTTCTCTTTAAAATGGTTTATGGGGATAATGGCCAGAGGTAATTTAATTTATTTCTCGATTTATTGCTTCATTGTAGGAACGTTAGTAGTACTCTTTTTATAGCATTTTACAAAACACCACTTTTTCAAGTGGTGTTTTTTTCAATAGAAAGTATAAAATCCGGTTGATTACCGTTCCAGCCGTTTTTGCCCGTTTTTACTTATAAGCATATTATTAAAATGTTACATATATATATGATATAATGAAGTTAAGTAACATTAAGGAGGAGAATCTTATGGAATATGTTGAGGCTTTAAAAGATCGTAAATTCATCCATGAAATTAAAGCATATTTAAAAAATTACTCCTTAAGAGATTACTTGTTTTTCGTAATGGGTATCAACATGGGTCTTAGAATAAGTGAACTTCTACATGTTAGAGTAGAAAATGTGACACTAGATGGAAAAGTTAATGACTATTACCTATTGAAAAATGGGTATTCTATTTATTTGAATAAGCATGTCAAACAAGCGATAGCGGACTATCTACACAAAAGAAGCCTTGAACCAGAGGATTATCTATTTAAATCCCAAAAGTGCAGTTCGCCTATTACAAGGCAACAAGCATACCGCATCATTAATAAAGCAGCGAAAGAAGTAGGTGTTCCTGGTAAAGTGGGTACTCATACTTTGCGCAAAACCTTCGGCTACCATGCGTATAGAAGCGGTGTTGCTGTTTCTCTTCTCCAAAAACATTTTAACCACACTTCACCTTCAGAAACACTCCGTTATCTTGGAATAGATAAGCATGAAAGATTATCTGTAAGAATTGATGTCAATTTATAAGGGGGGATTAGATGGTACAAGGTGCATTTAATGTAGATTATTTTATTTTGCTTACTGCATTTCTTCTAATTGTCGGAGTAATAACAACAAAATTCTCTTCAAAACTGGGTGTTCCAGCTCTTGTATTGTTTATCATTGTTGGGATGATGGCTGGGAGTGATGGACTTGGTTTTATCTATTTTGATAATGTAAAGTATGCTCAATTAATAGGTATCTTTGCGCTCGTCATTATCCTATTTGAAGGTGGTTTGCAAACAAAATGGGGGACGGTACGCAAAGTGATCAAGCCTTCTTTATCATTAGCCACACTTGGGGTAATTTTGACTTCTGCACTTGTGGCAGCATCTGCTAAGCTTATCCTAGATGTGTCATGGTTAGAAGCATTCCTATTTGGAGCTATCGTCGGCTCAACAGATGCAGCAGCAGTATTTGCAGTGTTAAAAGGACAGAATATAAAGGCGCGCATGGGAGCAACCCTTGAGGCAGAATCAGGTACGAATGATCCTATGGCAGTGTTCTTGACATTATCCTTTATTGAATTGCTTACTGCTTCAAATCCTAGCTACATAGGGTTCATCGGAAGCTTCTTCTGGCAGATGGGAATTGGTTTATTATTGGGATTAGGACTTGGTAAGCTCGCTTCCTATTCCATTAATAAGATAAATCTCGATTCCTCTGGGTTATATCCTGTCTTTGCTATGGCATTCGCACTTTTAACCTATAGTATCGCAGCGCTGATAGGAGCAAGTGGACTATTAGCGGTGTATGTGGCAGCGTTAATCATAGGGAACAATGAACTTACCTATCGACAGTCGATTTTCCGTTTTAATGAAGGGTTCGCATGGATGATGCAAATTCTGATGTTTATCATATTGGGGTTATTGGTCTTCCCTGGGCAATTGTTCCAGTGGGACATCATGCTTAAAGGTTTGTTATTATCGGTGATTTTAATAGTTGTAGCTAGACCTATAGCAGTATTCCTTTCAACCATAGGAATGGATTTCAGTATAAAAGAAAAAGTGTTTCTATCATGGGCCGGTCTCCGTGGAGCAGTACCAATCGTTCTCGCTACATTTCCAATGATTGCTGGCATTCCAAATGCTCAACTATTCTTTAATGTTGTTTTCTTCGTCGTCTTGACCTCTACTCTAGTTCAAGGATCAACGATTACGATGCTTGCGAAAAAACTAGATTTAACAGGACCTAAGAAGATTGCACCTATTCATTCGTTAGAGTTGGTTTCCATCGGTAAAGCAAATGCGGAGATTATTGAGTTCCAAGTGGAAGAGGATTTAGATATGGTAGGGAAGACACTTGCTGAATTGGAATTTCCGGATAAAACACTTATTAATGCCATTATTAGAGCAGGAATCCTTGTAACTCCATCAGGTGATACGGTTATAAGAGATAAGGATTTCATGTATATTCTTACCGCTAGACAAAGTAAACTTGCTTTAGAAAATTTCCTCAAAAAGAAGAAAGTAGTCGAACAAGATGTAGATGAGGAAGAGTTAAGCGAAAAAGAAGAAGTAAAAGAAACCGTCTAAAAACAAGGATAGCCAAATGGTTATCCTGTTTTTATTTAGTCTATATTTAAAATAGATCTACATATTTTTTCAGTGATTAATTTTAGAATGTAAGCAATTAAGATATATAACGGTATGGAAATATAGAAACTCCAGTGAAAAGGGATGTATAGTCCGAGTTTTTCAGCTACTGGTTCTGCTATCAAAGATGCTCCAACAGCCAAAACGATGTTTGCATATAAAAATCCCTTACCGTCTTGAAAGTATTGATATAGAAGCATATAAGTAATGGGGATGAGACAATAATCAAATATATACGACTTAGGTAATAAGGGACTAAGATTGTATGTGTATCCCCATAGCCCAAGCTCATAACCCAAGCCGTCCAGGTTAGAGGCTACAATAGTCCATAGCAGTCCAAATATGGTGATTCTGGGGAGATGCTTAGATTTTTTTAGTTTCCAAAATAATGTCCATAAAATAATAAAAATAGCAACCATTGTCCACCATCGCCAAGAGAACACTACATGTTCAAGCCAGAAATTCACATGGGCTTGGACGGAGGATTGATTTTTATTAAAGATTTCTATGTACTGTTGCTTGATAGACATATATAAGCCTACTCTCAAACTAAAGGATAAAGATAGTTTTTCTCTTTGAATAAAAATGATACACGAAGTAATAAAATGAATAAGAACCGGGAATAGTTCCCGGTTCTTGATACGCCTTCACTTATGAAGCTACTTTCTGATTAACGGTAATGTTGTTATCAGAATTTGTTACAATACTTGAAGCACGTTGGTACGAACAATAAACAAGAAAAACTGCAATGAACACATAACCTATAGCAAAATCCGGTGCTGCGTTCAAAGCTAGCTTTGGAGCATGCATGAATCCGACGAAAGATAAGAAGGCTCCAATCAAAGCGAAATAGGAGGCACGACGGTAATCCTGGTCGATAATATAAACGGTAATGGCACCAAGTACAATTGCCGTGAACATGGCTCCTTGGCCAAGAGGGACAATTCCTTCTGAAATACTGGAAACAACTTCACCCGCACTGTTATTGAAACGAGTCATTACATAATTAGCGAAATAAGGCAGCATGGCAATAGCAACTGCTGGAAAATATTTTTTGTCATTGGATCCAAAAGCTGATGCCACCATGGAAATTCCGACAAATACTAATATTGGTGCCACTGCAGCAAGCGGAATAATGGCTGCAAGGGCGGCAATAACTCCTGTCATAGCAGCAATGCCGAAGACAATTGCATTCAATATGCTATATCCTCTACCTGCACCCATCCATTTAGAACCTACTGTTGCAATGTAAACAGTAGTAGGGAAGAGTCCGCCAAAAATAGCCCCAAGCATTGTTCCAACTCCATCCACAGCTTGACATCCACGAACATCATAAGAATCACCTTCTGCAGCCATGGCATCCACGTTATTCATCGTTTCAATGGCATTGTATAACGTAATAGGAAGGATGATTGCTAATAGTCCAATAAGTGCTCCAAACAGGTAGGTCATCCCCTCAAAAGCCGCCAAAGATGGCAATATTGGATAAAACCCAATGTTATTCAATCCATCTGCTATTTGAGATGGAGATTGATAACCTAAAGTGAAAGCTAGAACAGTACCGATAATAACGGCAAACAGGGAAGCTGGGATTTTGAAAGGCATGGTCATTTTTCCTACAACCCCAGCAATGATAATTACTAAAGCCACTAAGCCCACAACAGGAATGGAGAAGGTATTAAATAGCATCTCCCCAGCGATAAACGTGAGAGCAACACCTGCAAGTGCACCAAGCATTGCAGCACGAGGCAGCTGATTTCTTACCCAGTTCCCTGTAAAACTTACTAGAGTCTCGATTAAGCCGCTTAAAAACGCGGCAGCTACAGCAATTTTCCACGCAAGTTCCGGGTTACCGGTTAGGGCATTAGCAGGAGCTAACACTCCAAATAGAAAAACAAACATAACCGGGGTACTTATCCCGTAAGAAAGGGCGGTCACATCTGTTCTTCCCTCTTTTTGTGCAAGGCGCTTAGCCATGAATGCATAGTATAGATTCCCGACCATAACAGCAACGGCCGCACCCGGGATGACCTTACCAAATACGATGCTTGCAGGAAAACCCATACCTAGCATCGTTACGGCAATGATGACGAAGTTTGCCAGGTTATTTTGAAAAAGGGCGAAGAATGCATCTGTATCTTCTTTTTTATACCATGGATAATGTACAGTAGTAGCTTTCATAGGATGACCTCCAAATAGGTTAGTTGGTGACGCTGATCGATTCTTCCATAAATGTTATTTGTCCGTCTTGTAACGACGCGACTCTTGCTAATGATTCTACACGATACCCTTTGTCCTCTAGAATCTGCCGTCCTGGTTGGAAAGTTTTTTCAATGACAATACCAATACCTGCTACAGATGCACCTGCTTGTTTCACTACATCGATCAACCCTTGTGCAGCCTGCCCATTTGCCAGGAAGTCATCAATAATTAGTACTCTATCGTTTTCAGCTAAGAATTCCTTTGCCACTGTGATCTCACTTGTTTCTTGTTTGGTAAAAGAGAAAACTTCGCTGGTATATACGTTATCTTTCAAAGTCAGAGATTTCTTTTTTCTTGCAAATACAAGGGGAACACCAAGTGTATGAGCGGCGAAAAAACTTGGTGCAATTCCTGACGACTCAATGGTAATAACTTTATTAATGTTTGAATCTGAAAATCGTTCCGCAAATTCTTTTCCTATCTCAATCATTAAACCAGTGTCGATTTGGTGATTTAAGAAAGTATTCACTTTTAACACGCCGTTTGGTAAAACCGTCCCTTTTTCAAGAATGGTTTGCTGTAGAAGTTTCATGTATGTTCCTCCTCCTGAAAATAAAAAATCCCGAAAGTTTTAAGCGGCACAAGATCTACAAGTGACCACTTTTAACTTTCAGGAATGCAAATAATCGACTCGGGTTTAAACCTAAGCACTGGAAAATTAAAGTATCACTCGTAGTCAAGCCATTTACGGTAGCTTGGTAGAAACTTGTAGGCCATATTCCCACTATTATACGAGTTATTTATTATATTGTTTGGTTTATGAAGTGATTATAAAGGAAAAAGTTCGCTTTGAAAAGGTTTTTGTAGAAAAACACGAATGAAAATATAAAATGTAAGAAGTAAATTCGTTAATAATAAAAATAACCAGGTTTCTATAACCGGTTATTTTAGTGAACTAGCTAAGATTTTTTAATTGTCTCTTTCATCTTTTTCATTTCGGTGTAAATATCTTCTTTATCTACATTTAACTCTTTGGCAATGTCCTTGAAGGATTGCCCATTTTCTTTTTTTGTCAAAATTTCTGTTACATCCACTTTACCTAGTTTAGAAAGGATGGAAGCTTTCACCAAAGTGTGCAACTCTGCTCCGTTCTGAAGAAGCTTTTCAAGTTCCGGCTGTTCTTTGTTTAAATAGTTAGAAAGGTAAGGGATAACTTTTTCCTTGTTTTGTTCCAAGTATTCGTTGTATTTTTTCCAATGACGATAGTGATCATTTCTATATTCATTATGATGTTCGTGCTTTTCCTCAGGAGAAGCGAGTACGCTTGGAACAAGAATTGTGGATGCTGAAAATACCAATAAGGATAAGATAGATAAACTCAGTAGTCTTTGCATCTTTTTTCCTCCTTTATATATGTACATTTTACTTTCTCCCAAAAAAGCAAAAATATCCAAAATATGTATTTATGAAAGTGGTCAATTGAAATTACGAATGATTGTATAAAAAACAAATCTACTTTCCCAATAGTCTTTTATTACCATTTACCTTAAAATGGAATCAGGGCTTTGGAACTATATTTTGTTTGCAGTAATGGAACAGGAGGTAAAGATTTTGAAGAGAATTCTCTTGCTCATTTCATCGGCAAGTATGGTAGTGATCATTGCTTATTCAATCTATGAATATACCACTTTTACAATATTAAATTCTGAAAGAGGTATCACTGATTTTATCCAAGTACATTTAGGGGAACTGGATAAAACGCCATTGCTATTGGAAACGTATCCTATTAAACATACAAAAAAGGTGATTGCAACATTTGAACATAAAGGAAATCAATTAGGAGCTGTTATTTTTCAAAAAGGTTTTTATGGGAAATTGAAATCTGAAAAAATAATGCTCGATCGTCCCTTTTATTCGGAAATTATCAATACGAAGAAAGGAACATTTATCCTGTTCATTGGTGAAAATAAACATACTGCCATACAGACCATTGTAACGGATATTGTTAGCAGTGGGGAAAGAGTGAAGTTAGCTGTGCCACCACAAAAATATTTTTCCCAGATTATGAAAATGGAAGATATCACAAAAATCGATACTGAACCAATCTATATTTATAGAACACTGAAAGAAGCTATTACAGGTGCTGCTGATAATATGGAGGGGATGGAGTTGATGTTTGTGGACGAAGAGCATCAATCTTTTCTGATTTATTCTGAAGAGAATTCTGTATTAAAAACGGTTCTTGGTGTTTATGATAATAATGATCATGGCTTTGAAGTAACTGGGATGGAGAAACCCAACTTCTATACGATGAAAGAAGAAAAAGACTTCTGTTTTGAAGAAAAAAAAGTGAACGGAGACACTATTGAGCATACATATATTCATGGGTTGGTACCAAAACATGAAGATGTACAAAAAGTGGTGCTTGAAGTACAAAGGAAAGAGGAAGTAATTTACCAAATTTCAAGCGATGTCGTTGCAAACCAATTTCTCCTCCATATATCTTCACCAAAGCTTCTAGAAGAGGATGCAAAGGTCATAAAGAAATTTCATTTGTATGATAAAGAAGGAAAGTATATACGAACAGAATTAAAAGCTGGCTGAATCGCTGGCTTTTATTTATCGTTTAATTTATGTAGGAATAGTGTTTGGTGAAATAGAAGGGATTTACATGTAAAGGGGAGCAAATTGCGCTTATTCGAGGCAAGACCGCTTAATGTTTCTCTCGCAGGAAGCGGCCTAACTTTTAATGGGTTCATCACTTGTGGAAATATGTTTGTAAACGGAGATGTTTTGAAGAATACTGACAACCATAAGAACGAACATCATCCAAAAATAACCTATGTCTTGAATGACGAATGCAATAACGGAGGCCACTAGCATAAGAAAGCTAGCCATAATACTGATTACAAAAACTATTTTGCTTAAACCCAAAGCTACATCTCCTCCTTAACTATAGAAGTATAACATAGTGAAAAGTATTCGGTACCTTTATACCCATGATTAGGGAAAGGTATGTTTGTAATTATACAATAAAATTGGTAATTTCATCATTACAGTTATGTAAAAAAATTCGCAAAACGAAGTATTCGATAACATGGACGATAAATAAATGCAAAAGGTTCCTTGAAAATGGTAAAGGAATCTAAAAATGAAAGATAAAATTATTATCCTTCATTTATTTTTATTAACTTATGAACATCCTTTAATACTTCTGCTTCCACTTCATGACGAATCCACCCTACATTTGGTGCAAAAGCTGAATTGCCTTTGCGTAAAGTGTTTCCATCCTTGTCTTTCTCTTCAAAATCTATAATAATACAATCTTTAAAAGTCTTGGCAGGGGTTTTTATTTCCGCATCGACTTCCCGAATGTGATACGTGATCTTAAGATCAAAATCTTCCATTTCCTCAGTCCAGGAATGACTGGCTTCCAATGGATAGGCTATAATTTTTGTTTTGGGGAATTTCTTAATATCTTTGGCATCCCATTCGGAGGGGAATTCCTCAGACAATACGATATATCCATAGATACCATCTTTTGTTTCTTCATAAAAGTTACTTGTCTCCGAAATATCAGAAGAAGATTCGGCAGACTCCAGGTCAATGACTGTTCTTACTTCAACTATTTCGCTATTGGGGACTTGACTATATAGTACTCTATAATCTGTATGTCCTTTTTCCTCTATATAGCGTCGGAAAGAATAATCTCCTGAAGTTGGTAAAATTGGAGCTTGATCTTCTGCCTTTGTTTGGCCGCCTTCGATTTCTGTTCCACACCCAGCTGGAAATATGCTGCAAAGCGCAATAAAAAGAATAATAAGTACATTTCTCAAGTCAACTCCTCCTTAAATGGTTAAAGTTGAAGATAGTGTACCCATTATTCCATTTTTTAGTTAATCTAAACCCAGCATTTCCAAAAACGGTTCGGAATCTTCACTAAAGTAGTAAAACATAGGTTGATCTTTCTCGTTGAAGATTAGCATATAGGGCTTTTCTGCATCCGGAAAAATAAAAATGACTTGATTTACAGGCTGCTTAAATACTTTCGTTTCAATTTCTTCAGCTGGATCAAAAATAACCTTAATCATAAACCCAGTTTTAGGGGTAGGGTTAAGCTTGGGATACAGGGAATCTGCACTTTTTACAAGCTTTAGTGTTTCTTCCTTGTTTTTCTCATTCAGAGGGATTGATTTAATAACTTTTCCTTGAGTAACATCAAAGACTTCTATTGGAAGCGGCTGTGCAGTAAAGGTCATGGGAAAAGCTCCACAAAAGAGAAATAGAAGAAAAAATATCTTCCTCATTAATATCACCTCTCTTGTAGTATGAAGCAAAAGAAGTGAAATCATAAGATACTTTATTCTTCGTGCCCTAGAAATCGATACCCGATGTATAAAATTAGAAGGCAACCCAAGGTAATTAAGATTAAATCATAACCGACACATGAAGATTGTAGACATAGTTCTCCCATAAAAATCCTCCCAATTACAATTTTTTAACTATATGAAAATGCTGGTAAGTTTATGCTATATCACCAGAAGTAAGCGATTACATTGAACGCGCTGTTGATTTCCGCAAATGGCTTCGCTTTCCTAGGGGCGCCGCTGGAGCCTCCTCGGCTACGCCTGCGGGGTCTCCACCTAGCGCTATCTCCCTCAGGAGTCTTAGCCTTTTGCTCCAATCAACAGCTAGAAACCTCATATATTATTGGGGATTTTTTTGACCTATTTAAAAGTCGAACGGAAGCAGATGCATTTGTTCGACTTTTTGTTTATTCCACTTTTTCTTTTTCGTCTTGAATTTTTTCTTTCAATAACGTAACAGCCTCTTCCTTGTCGTAGGTGAATAAAATCATGTCGTCGGTAAGATAACCTGTATACTCAAACACTATATAAGCGGGAGTATGTTCAATATTGTAATCTGGATACTTCTCCGCTGCCTCATCTAAGCCGATGACTATGTCACTGTCTTTTAGAATGATTTCAATATCTTCAATCTCAGACAGTGATTCCTCTTCTTTTTGTTCAACAACTTCAATATAAGAAAAACGATCTGGAATGTGTGTTGGCATACCGCAGGCTGTTAGAAAAAGGAGGAATAGGGATAGAATAAAGATTTTCTTCATTTATCAGCACCTCCATACATGTAAGATTCGACATAATTAGTGAAAACCCTTTTCTTATTTTAGTGCTTTTCGTGGACTTGCTCTCATACATTGTTAGGGACAACTCTCTTACAAATGAGGTGAGGATATGGAGAACTTTTTTTTATCTATTTTTGAATTTTTCACCACATTGGGGGTTTGGGGAATTGCTCTTGGCTTAATGGTGGAGGTCATTCCTAGCGAAATCGTCCTTGGATATGGTGGTTATTTAATCTCCATTGGGGAGATAGGGTTTATGGGAGCAATGTTCGCAGGTGTGGCAGGTGGTACATTGGCTCAGCTTTTTTTATACTGGGCAGGAAGCATTGGCGGAAGGCCATTTCTTGAGAAGTATGGAAAATACATATTGATTCAGCCGAAGCATTTAGACATTTCGGAAAAATGGTTTCAGAATTACGGACCGATTGTCATTTTTACAGCTCGATTTATTCCTGTGGTGAGGCACGCTATTTCCATTCCAGCTGGTATAGCCAAAATGAAGTTTTTGCCTTTTCTTTTATATACAGTTGCAGCAGTTATTCCATGGACCATTTTATTTATATATATTGGTTTTCAACTAGGTGAGAACTGGCGGAATATTAAACACGCCGCACAACCTCTCATCATTCCTTTAATGATATTAATTATCCTTGGAGCCATCACTTATTTTGTTTTTGATAGAAAAAGAACGGAATAGGAGGGGGAGAAGATATGTCCAAAATAGAAGCTTTCATATTGGGGATCATTCAAGGATTAACTGAATTCCTGCCAATTTCCAGTACAGGTCACTTATATCTGGGAAGAAATCTTTTTGGTTTGCAAGAAGCGGGGCTATTGCTAGATACGATGCTTCACTTCGGCACGTTAATAGCAGTTCTTTATTTTTACCGAGAAGAATTTATTAAAATCATTCGTAACCCATTTCATAAATTATCTTTTCTGATGGTTATCGGAACCATTCCGGCAGTAGTTATTGGACTTACTTTCAAAGACTATTTTGAAGAAATTTCCAAAACAGGCGTGACGATTGGCTGGGAGTTTCTAATTACAGGCGCCTTTCTCTGGTTTGCGGACTCCATCAAGAAAGGTGCGAAAAAGATGGAGGATATTACGTGGAAGGATGCATTGTTTATTGGATCTTTCCAAGCTGCTGCTATTTTTCCGGCAATTTCGAGGTCGGGATTAACCATTGTAGCAGGCTTGTTTCGGAAGTTGGATAGGGAAACAGCGGCATATTTTTCATTCTTACTTTCTACACCTGCCATTGCAGGGGCTGTGTTTTTACAAACTGTGGAAGTGGCTCAAGTCGGCAGGGAGGATATCTCTTTATCCTCATTGATTATAGGAATTTTAGCATCTTGTTTCTTTGGGTATATTGCTGTGAAATGGATGATTAACTATTTGAAAAAGCATTCTCTACGTATGTTTGCGATTTATGTATGGATATTGGGGGTAGTAATATTGGTGCTTCAATATATGGGGTTGTTTTAACTAAGGATAGGCAGTGTACGTTAAAGGTACACTGCCTATCTTAATAACATCAAAAATAATATAATACGGTTGATTTCCGTTCCAGGCGCTTCGCTTGCCTGCGGGGTCTCCACCTAGCGCTATCTCCCTCAGGACAAGGAAGGCTTCGGCAGCGAAACATCGCACGAAGAAAATGCGTAGCATTTTCGAGGAGTCTTCGTCTTTTGCTCCAATCCACAGCTCGAAATTACAAAATACTATGTAATATCAGTTTTTCAGTGGCCTTCTCCGTTGCGGGGTCTCACCTGTCCCTTCCTTCCGCGGGCGACTACGCGCCTTCCACTCCAATCTAGTAAGGTATTTCAATCATAGGAAGAAAATCTTTATAATTCATCAAATCCGTTGTCCACTACGTTTACTTTTGTGTATTGTCTGGATTTTTGTTCGAAGAAATCCGATTTTCCTAGGTCGACGTCTTCGTAAGCTTTGATCCATTTTAATGGATTTGTGCGGAAGCCTTCGAAAGGGCGCTTGAAACCAAGTTGATGGGCACGGACGTTGGCATAAAATTTAATATAAGCCTCGACATCCTCCAGTTCAATTCCTGCAAATTGATCTCCGATAATATGTCTCGCCCATTCAATCTCCAGTTGTGCCGCCTGTTGAAAAGTCTCCTCCACAAATAGTTCCAGACTTTCTGTGTTGTGTTCTGGATATTCTTGAAGGACCTCTTTAAATATTTTCACAAACAAATCTACGTGAATTTGCTCATCCCTGTTAATGTAATTGATCATCGTACTGGAAGAGACCATTTTTTGATTTCTCGCCAGGTGATAAAAAAATGCAAAGCCCGAATAGAAGAATAGGCCTTCCAAAATAACATCATATACGATGGATTTTAGCAAATTTTCTACCGAGGGTGTTTCAGAAAATGCTTTGTAACCATCTGTAATAAAGTCATTTCTTTTTCGAAGGATGGGTTCTGTTCTCCAGTATTCAAACACCTCTTCTTGCTTCTTTCTCGGTACAAGGCTTGATAGAACATAGGAGTAGGAATGGTTATGGATCACCTCTTGCTGTGCTAGCATAATCATTAGGGCGTTAAGACTGGAATCGGTCAAATAGTCCGCCACTTTTCCTGCATAGTCGGTCTGAATGCTGTCAAGGAGTGCAAGGAGTCCGATAATTTTCAAGAATGCCTCCTGTTCCTGTGGGGACAGGTGAGGAAACTGCTTGATATCCTGGGACATATTGATTTCAAATGGTGACCAAAAGTTGGCGAGCATTTTTTTATATTTTGGATAAGCCCATGTAAATGCGACATCGTCCCAATTTAGGACATTGGAACTTTTTCCGTTTATGATTTTGGTCGATCTATTTGGTGCGTCCACATCCATTAAGGTACGTGTTTTTAGGTGATCATTCATTATTCATTCTCCTTTTTTAGCTTGTTAGTTTACAAATGATAACGGTCTAACTTGAACATGATTCACATTCCTCTAATTCTGAAGAGGTGGATCGGACGTAGTAGGTTGTTTTCAATTTTTGCTTCCATGCATCCAGGTGAAGTTCAAGGAGAGCTTTTGCTTTCACAGTGTTCGTAACATACAGATTAAAGGATATGGCTTGGTCGATATGTTTTTGCCTTGCTGCATTCTGGGCAATGCTCCAATGCTGATCAATATGATAAGCCGATTTATAAAACCAGGTTGTCTCTGCGTTAAGGTCAGGTGCTGTAACTGGAATCTTGTAATCTTTTTTCTCTTCTGAATACACCTTAAGGAAAATGGGATCAATGCTAGCAGTGCTACCGGCAATGATGGATGTGGTCGCATTGGGGGCAACCGCCATTAGATAACCGTTTCGGACCCCGTAATTGGCTACTTCTTCTTGAAGTTTTTCCCAATCTAAATCTGAGTCTGTTCCATAATTTCGTTTATGGAAGTAGTCACCCGTTTGCCAATCAGAACCCTCAAATGCCGGATATGATCCTTTTTCTTTTGCGAGAAGTGAGCTAGCTTGGATGGTGTAATAAGCAATTTTTTCGTAAAGCTCGTTTGCATAGTGCACTGCCTCAGTGGATTCCCATTTAATCCCTTCAAGGGCCAGCAAATGATGCCAACCGAATGTTCCCAATCCAACGGCACGATATTTTTCATTGGTCATCTTTGCCTGTAGTACAGGTATTATATTCAAATCAATAACATTATCAAGCATCCGAACCTGAATGGGAATTAGACGTTCCAGTTGGCCTTCTTTTACAGTCCGAGCAAGGTTAATGGAAGATAAATTACACACGACAAAATCTCCGGGGGTCTTAACAGTTATGATAGAGCCGTCCTCTATATATTGCGTTTTCGTTGTGGTGGCACTTTGATTTTGTGTAATTTCTGTACATAAATTCGTGCAATAGATCATTCCTTTATGATGGTTTGGATTCATTCTGTTCACTTCATCACGATAAAACATGAATGGACTGCCAGTTTCAAGTTGCCCCTTCATGATTGCTTTCATAATTTCAATAGCCGGCACTTTTTCTTTTGGGAGCGCTGGATGATTGACACATTCCTTATACTTTTTGCGGAAGCTGCCGCTACCTGTTTTCTCATCAAAGTAGTCCTCTAGAGAATAGCCCATTAACTGCCTGACTTCGTGTGGATCAAATAAATACCAGTCTCCTCTGTTTTCCACCTGCTCCATAAAAATGTCAGGAATGCACACCCCAGTGAAGAGGTCATGAGTACGCATACGTTCATCCCCATTGTTGAGCTTACTGTCTAGAAAAGAAAAGATGTCTTTATGCCACACATCGAGATAGACTGAAATGGCTCCTTTTCGCTGACCTAGTTGATCGACACTTACTGCTGTATTGTTCAATTGTTTCATCCATGGTATCACTCCGCTTGAAACGCCTTTGAAACCACGAATATCACTGCCCCGGCTCCGTATCTTTCCAAGATAAACACCAAGGCCACCTCCGGATTTTGAAAGATTAGCAATGTCTGTATTACTGTCGTAAATCCCTTGCAAGCTGTCATCAACAGTATCAATAAAGCAGCTTGAGAGCTGTCCGTAAGTTTTTCCAGCATTGGCGAATGTCGGCGTGGCAACGGTCATATACAAATTGCTTATTGCCCAATATGCTTCTTTGACGTAATGTAATCTATTTTGTTCTTCTTTTTGCATAAGGGTCATGGCAATAATCATGAATCGTTCTTGAGGCAATTCTAGTAAACGTTTGTGATGATCCCTAGTTAAATAGCGATCAGTTAACGTTTTAAGTCCAATATAGGTAAATAGATAGTCTTTTTCAGGTTCAATGACAGCCTCTAATTCATTAATTTCTTTCTGTGTGTATGCGTTTAGTATCTGAGTTTGATAGATTCTTTGTTCTGTTAAACTTTTGATTAATGAATAAAAATCGGTATAGGGTATAGTGATCTTCCTGTTTTGACACACTTCTTGTTGCAGCTTTTGTGATAGTAGCCGTGATGCAACATAGGTCCAGTCTGGTTCAAGTTCGTCCACATGATTGAGAGCTTCTAGAATTAGTTGGTTTGTAAGTTCATGTTGATTGGATTGATGGAGCAGTTTATCCATAATTTTTGTAGCTTTTTGTAAAAAGACATTCGTATCTAACAGTGGAAACTCTGATAAAACAGTTTCTATAAGTCTTTGGTAATCTTGAATGTTAGGTGTATTTTCTTTATGTTCAGTCTTGGTATGTAAGGTCATTTCTACCACGCTCCACTTCATCTAAAATAAAAAAATCCACTCAATAGTTGAGTGGATCAAACGATCATAGATAGAAGGAAAGAATGCAGGGAGGGGGTCCAAAAGAAATAGGTGAAGGGTATCACCAACAATCAAAGGAACCCTGTTCTGCTTTACCATGTTCTATGTATCGTTTCATCTTCTCAACTCCCGAAGAAAAGAAACTAAATCGGTAAAGGCAGGTCTCCTGACTCGTGCTTCTTCCTATTTTGAGCCTTCCCATACAAGAGCCGTTAAGCGTTCATGTACAGTGGTTTCTCAAAATCGTCTGCACTTACAGTTGCGGGAACAGTCCCGGATTCTCACCGGCTTCCCTATTAAGTCTATAAAAAGACACCTTTAACGTAAAATGTCGAAATACTATATGTAGTTATTAATTTAATGAAAATAATCAATATATGGTATTGATAAGAATGATAGTATTATCATAAAGGAATCACAAACAAATGGCAAGACATTTTATGGAGGGTTCGACGTGAAAGCGGAAAATCCTGCCGGGGTCTGACCCCGGCAGGATTTTTTATTGTTCATGTAATACTTGCGCAATTGAACCAAAGATTTGTATGTCTTTAAGGTTGAGTCCCAGGTTGATGAATTGTAGGCTGAGTTCTGGTCGCAGGCCTGTTATGATTGGTGTGATGCCAATTAGTTTGAGAGAACGAATCAGCAGGTCCATGGTGTGCAAAGCGGTTCCGTCTAAACGATAAACACCTGAAAAGTCGATGATAAGGTTGAATATTGAAAGGTTTTTACTTTTTTCCAGTGTTTCTTCTATCAGTATTCCAGCGCGAACCTCATCAATTTCTCCGACTAGAGGCAGAACCCCTACCCCTTTTTGTAAAGGGACTATTGGAATGGACAGTCGAATGTAAGTAGCTTTTGTTTCTAACATTTTCTGTTCAGTAGCAATGGAGAAGGCGTGACTGAATCCATAGACGATAATATTAAAGATTTCATCTATTAGAATGAAAATATCTGTAATTTGGTTCATGTTAAGCCCGTCTTTATAACCTTCTCTTTGAATAAAGGCCCATAGACATTTTTTATATAACGTCATATTAGAAAGTGTTTCTTCCAGTGATCCGCCAGACTTCACAGACATGTATCCTACAGATTCTCCCCATTCTTTGGCACGGTCTAAAACTTTATTTTCAGGGTCTTGGACATATTCGCCCAAGAATACTAATAATGTCCGAAAGATTTCCTTAATCTGAGCCTCAATTGCTTCATCTCTATATTGTGGTACATTAGGATAAGCATTTTGAATTTCCAATAGCATGCTAGCAGCTACTTCATTCTTCAAATCTATTAATTTTTGACCTATAAGGAAGTTGGACGTGTTAGTCATGGTAAGATCCTTTCTTTATTCCAGTTGTATTTTATAACTATTTTAATTTAAAGTCCCAAAGATGTATATCTTTTAATAGGTTAGAATAGGAAATAAGCAGTATTTTTGGCTAATTATACTTAAAAGAGGTATAATTTCTTATTATTAGATAGATAGGAGTGTTGATATGGAAAGAGTTCAGTTAGCAGAAGATGTTTCCCTCTCTAGAATTGTTCATGGAATGTGGAGATTGAATGATTGGGGTTACAGCAACGAAGAGGTTGTGAATTTCATAGAGAACTGTTTGGATCTTGGCATTACGAGCTTTGATCATGCAGATATCTATGGAAATTACACAGTAGAAGAAAAATTTGGCGAAGCACTAGCATTAAAGCCATCCTTAAGAGAAAAGATTGAAATAGTGACAAAGTGTGGAATCAAATTGATTTCCTCCAATAGACCGGAGCATAAAATTAAATATTATGATACTAGCAAAGAGCACATCATTCAATCTGCAGAACGATCATTAAGAAATTTCCAAACGGACTATATTGATGTCTTATTAATACATAGACCAGACCCAATGATGGATCCAAGTGAAGTGGCTGAGGCATTCACTCAGTTAAAAAGAGAAGGAAAAGTCAAACGTTTTGGCGTATCCAACTTTGCTCCTTCACAATTCAAGCTGCTCAACTCCTACTTAGACGAACCGTTGGTGACAAATCAAATTGAAATTGCGGCTACTCACTTGGAACACTTTGAAAAAGGTACTATCGAACAGTGCCAAATGGATCGAATTTCTCCAATGGCATGGTCGCCACTAGGAGGAGGAAGTATCTTCACTAGTACAGATGACAACGTTAGTCGAGTGAGAAATGTGTTAGAGAAAATACAAGGTGAAACTGGTGCAACATCAATGGACCAGGTGCTATATGCTTGGTTATTAACGCATCCTGCTAAAATTATTCCAATAGTTGGCTCAGGAAAGCTAGAAAGAGTAAAGTCGGCGGCTTCATCATTGAATATCCAACTTTCTAAACAGCAGTGGTTTGAAATTTTAGAAGCGTCTAAAGGAAAAGAAGTAGATTAACTTTCATTATATTTTAATAATAAAAAAACCAGGACCATTGTCCTGGTTTTTTATGTAGAAATAACCATAATTTGGATGGTATTCCATTAAAATTTTAACTGGTTGTTTCGTTTTTTCATGTGTTTTTTATAAATATCCGAGAAAAACATCATTCCTATAAAACCAAAAATCACATAGGACAAATTAAAATACAATGCTGGATCAATTCTAATATGATCTCCACCGGCAGCAACTTTAATTATTTGATAAGAATCCAAAGCCAGTTTTGCAACAATAAGAACAAATATTGCAACGATTACCCTCCAAAGTAATTTCATTTAAACCCCTCCATTAATTGCATGAAAAATTTTCTATTTGTAAATGCTATAAAAGTTAAAATTGTGGGTAATTAAAATAGAAATCAGTTGTTAAATATATCAAAAATTCAAATGGAAAACAACCCGACTTTCGGTCTTTTTATTGTGTATTATAACAGGTGTAAGGAAAATGGTCTATCATAAATCACTTTACATAAATAAAAATACACCGTAGAATGAAAAAAGTCGCCTTTTGTCGATTCAAAGGGGAAGTCTCCGGTGTTTGAAGAGAGAAATTTTATTAGTATAACAAAAGGGAGGATTTCGATGTGAAAATGACATTGACGAAGAAAATAATAATCGGTCTTATTTTAGGTATTCTAGTTGGACTTGCATTAAATGTTTATGCACCATCTTTATTTGAACCATTGGATACATATTTATTCCAACCACTCGGAAAAATCTTTTTAAACCTCATTACAATGCTGGTTGTTCCAATCGTACTAATCTCCATAACACTTGGAGTGGTAGGACTTGGGGATACGAAAAAGCTTGGAAGTATCGGTCTGAAAACCATTCTTTTTTTCCTGATCACAACTTGTATTGCCATAACTATCGGACTTACACTTGCTTCCGTTATTCAACCGGGCCTTGCCGGTGACTTTGAAAGTATGTTAGTGGATGAATTAGCTGAAGAAGATACACCTGAAAAAGCTCCTCCGGTTATGGAAACATTATTAAACATTATTCCAACAAATCCAATAAAAGCAATGGCAGAAGGGGAAATGCTGCAGATTATTTCATTTTCCGTTTTACTTGGATTTGCCATAAATGCTTTAGGTGAAAAAGCAGGTAAGGTAAAAACTTTGCTTGAACAAGCGAATGATATCGTAATGCTGTTGGTAAATATCGTAATTAAAACAGCTCCTTATGGTGCATTCGGTTTAATTGCCTCAGCAGTTGGCGGACTAGGTTTAGATGCTATCAAAGCAATGGGAGCATACTTTTTAGTCGTCATTTTAGCTTTATTTATTCATTTCTTTGTCACATATGGAATTGCTTTATTTTTACTCGGGAAAATCAATCCTATTATTTTCTTTAAACGTTTTAGTCCAGCTATGAGTGTCGCTTTTAGTACATCAAGTAGTAACGCAACTTTACCGATGTCCATGGATGTCGCGCAAGAAAACCTTGGTGTGCCAAAGAGGATCAGTAGCTTCGTACAACCGTTGGGTGCAACCATTAATATGGATGGCACGGCTATTATGCAAGGTGTTGCCACCGTGTTTATTGCTCAAGTTTACGGCATTGATTTATCTTTGACCCAGCTTTTGACAGTCGTTGGCTTAGCCGTTGTGGCAAGTATCGGTACAGCTGGTGTTCCAGGGGTAGGGTTCATCCTGCTTGCCATGGTACTAGGACAGGTCGGCCTTCCGGTTGAAGGAATTGCCTTAATATTAGGGATAGACCGTCTGCTAGATATGACTAGAACAGCTGTCAATATTACTGGAGATGCCGCTTGTGCTTATATTGTGGCAAGATCTGAAGATGGAGAAGTTAAAATACCAAAAGAACAAAGAATATAAATCAAAAGCCATTCCAGATAAAAAAATGGAATGGCTTTTTTTATTGTGCTAACTTGAGACCAATCACACCGATAATGATCAATGAGAGTAAAAAAATACGAATTCTATCTTTAGATTCATGAAAGAAAATCATTCCTAAAAGTACACTACCCGCCGAACCTATTCCTGTCCAGACAGCATAAGCAGTACCCATCGGTATTTCTTTCAAAGCAAGGGACAGAAAGTAGAAGCTAGACAAGCCAATTACCACAAAACAAATAGAAGGAATAAGTCTTTTGAATCCTTCTGCTAATTTTAGTGAAGCAACTGCCCCAATTTCACATAAGCCAGCTATAGTAAGAAAAATCCACGCCAATCTATTTCCCCTCCTCTGGCACTTCTGTTTCCGTTGTTTCATCAGAAGTAGTCATTTTTAATCCAATAATTCCAATTAACATAAGGCTTAGAAAAAACAGTTTGGAGGGACTTGCTGACTCTCCAAAATATAATATCCCTACAATTGCTGTACCTGCTGCACCGAGCCCTGTGAAAATGGCATATGCAGTTCCTATTGGCAAAAATTTTAATGACTTAGAAAACAAGTAAAAACTGATTGCTAATGTAATTAGGGTTATTATACTTGGTGTTAGAACAGTGAATCCTTCTGAATACCTTAGACCTATTACCCAAATAATTTCCAGTAGGCCTGCGATAAAAATAAGTATCCATTGCATGGCTACCTTCCTCCTATCTCAGTTGCTTTCCAAAAATGTTCAAAAGCATGCTCGACTTTCTTGTCGAATTCAGAACTCGAATAAAAGAAACGTTGAACAAACAATCCATCAATTAAGCAATAATATGCATCAATTAGAGGTTCCAATGGCTGTGAAGGCACTTCACCATTGTGTTGTCCTTTCGTAAAGATTTTAGACAAAATATCAGTTGTATAGATTTCTGTTTGAAGAAATTGTTCATGGATGGATGAACGAAATTTTTCTTCTGGGAAAAGAAGAGTCCGTTTATACAATAGACCCAATGTTTCGTCTTTCCAGAAATCTACCATATTAATTAGAAAGCGATACAACAACGCTCTTGTCGTACTCGACTCCAACTCGGCGGAATCAATTGTGACACGTTCGACAAAATTCTCCATCAGTTCTTGCAAAATTGTTATATACAGATCATCTTTATTTTTGAAATGAGCATACAGAGAAGGCTTCTTTATACCAACTAGTGATGCTACCTCATTTAAAGATGTACCAAAATATCCTTTTTGAGCAAAGAGCTGGAGTGCGTGCTTCTTTATGCGCTCCGTTGTGGAATTAGACATAATGTTTTCCCTCCTGAGACCAAACTACCTACCGTTCGTTAGGTTTTTCATAAAACCCATTATATGATAGCTGACTTAAAAAATCAATGTGTTTTATATTGGACAAAGTGGGTATTTATTAGGTAAGAGATGAGGGAGGAATTGATGTGAATAAGAGGTTGAAGGCCAAGTTGGAGAAGAGGCAGGCTCTATTTAAGTCCCAGACAGAGCATAGAGCCATTGGGAAAACAGAGCGTTTAGCAGCCTCACGACAAGGAGCTCAAAGTAATACACATCGACTCACAACAAGAGAATCACATTAAAAAAACACACCGCAGTTTAAACTGTGGTGTGTTGCTTTTATGAATAATTATTTCTTTAATGTATCATACGCATTGGAAAGAACGAATTCGATTAGAGTCTATTCCATAGTACATCCAAGTAAAAAAGAACCAGCGGTAACCAGCGACCGACCTTCTTCCAATAAAGGTAGGATAGAACCAGAATTGCTCCCCATTATTTAACCGAACCCATGTATAGCGGTATAAACAACCATAGAATGCACCTGGGTCCACTGCCAATGCTGTAGGTCCACCTGGTGCGCCGAAACTAGCGGTTTGAGGCGGTGGAGTAGATGGTGGAGGACCTGGTGGTGGGCCACTTCCCGGACCTCCACCAGGTCCTCCGCCAGGCGGTCCAAATCCCGGACCTCCACCAGGTCCGCCAGGGGGTCCAAATCCAGGCGGTCCACCGGAAGGCGGCCCAAAACCTGGTCCTTGCCCACCACCGGGAGGCGGTCCGAATGGCGGAAAACTAAGTTGACGATAAGGATACATAGGATTGCTCCCTTCTAATAAATTCTCTATACGTTATGCAGGCGCCCAGAGGTTGGTGAATTTTTAAGTACCATAAAAAAATATCAGATTCCAAAGTGGAACCTGATAGATAGAAAGCAATATATAAATTTATGCCTATTTTGCAATTAGTACTGGACAATTAGCCGTATTCGTGACTTTATCACTTACACTTCCGAGTATCAATTTCTTTAATCCTCCAAGCCCTCTGCTTCCGATAATGATTAGGTCATTTTCATTTGTGTCGGCATAGTTGCAAATGGTTTTAGCAGGATCTCCTTGCATCACTTCTACTGGTGCCTTCACTCTTTCTTGAGCTAGTAAGGTATGCACTTCGCTAAGTGATTGAGAGATGTAATCTTCATCGGCAGTAGCAACACGCTGCTGACTAGGTACCGTTTCTTTCACATTATTTGTATAAATATTCAATCCATCCACATTGCCCATTCCTCCGGCAGGTAGTGTGTCAGGTCTTGTAGCAGGTATTGGGACATTTACAGATGTTTCTTCTAAGACATGTAAAATGGTAAGGTGTGAGTGTAGCTTTTTTTTCATATCTATCCCCATTTGTACTGCTTTCAGACTGCTCTTGGAACCGTCATACGCAATTAAGATATTAGTGAAAGTTTCCATTCTCCATCGTCTCCTTTTCCATTATTTTAAGTAAGCTTATTGTTGTAGATTAAGTACCCTAAGCAACAACTTTTAAAACTAGGAAGAAGAGATGGAAATCATGCCATACTTGTTCTACAAAGCCTGAATGGGAATATGCTCAAACTTTTTTACATCAAAAAGTCCAGTATCAGTCAACTTTAATTCCGGGATAACAGGAAGACTTAAAAAAGATAGTGCTACAAAAGGGTTAAAGCTATTTTGACTGCCAATGAGGTGAAGGGCATCATGTAGCTCTTTTAAAGAAGAAAGAGTATTCTCTGTAGTCATATTGGCCATCAAACCCGAAATCTCTAATGGCAATGAGGCAACTACTCTTTCCTCACAAACCACCACCAAGCCTCCATTAATCTGTTCCATTGCCTTGACTGCAACTAACATATCTTCATCACTGGTGCCAACAGTAACAATATTATGAGAGTCATGTGCTACAGTAGATGCTATCGCTCCATTCTTTATTTGAAACCCTTTAACTATTCCAAGACCAATATGCCCAAGCCATTTATGTCTTTCAATGACTGCGAGTTTTAATTGATCATTATCAATACTGGGAATAAATTCACCTTTATTGGTTGTCACAGTTTCTTTTATGTGCTTGGTAACAAGGCTGTTGGGGATAATTTCTATCATGTTGCATGGTTGATCGGTTCTCACACTTATTTTTAGATCATCCTTATCAATAGGTTTCATGTTTACAGAGTTCTGTAAAAGATTTGAAACAGGAATAGGTGAGAGTGGGCCTTTGCCTCCTGTTTTTAAACCATTCTTATAGACATCTCTGATAGTGAAGTTCTCAAGGTCTTCGATGAATAATAAATCCGCACGATACCCTGGTGCGACCGCACCTCTATCCGTTAAGGAGAAACATTCTGCAGCATTCAAAGTAGCGATTTGAATGGCTAGCAGAGGGTCAAGTCCTTCCTGGATGGAGATGCGGACATTATGATCAATGCTACCTTCGTTTACTAAGTCATCAAGGTGTTTATCGTCCGTACAAAATAGAAATCGTCTTGCATTACGTTCATTTACAAGTGGAATCAAGGCTCTAACGTCTTTTGCGACAGTTCCTTCCCGCATCATGACATACATTCCACGCTTAAGTCTTTCCTTTGCTTCTTGTGCCGACACGCATTCATGATCCGTTTTTATGTTGGCGGATGCATAAATATTTATGTCTTCAGGAGCAAGGCCTGCGCCATGTCCATCGATTTTTTTATTATTCTTAAATGCTTGTGCCAATTTTGCGAGCATGGCTGCATTACCGTCACGGACTGCAGGAAAATCCATCACTTCGGCCAAACCGATAACTCTGTCATGTTCGTAAAATGGAGTAAGGTCTTCTGCTTGAATGGTGGCCCCATTATGCTCAAAAGATGTAGCGGGGACACAAGAAGGTAGCATGAAGAATACATCAACTGGGGCTTTCTCTGTAGCATCTAACATGAATTGTATCCCGGCGGTCCCACTTACATTTGCAATTTCATGCGGATCAGTCACGATCGTTGTGACTCCATGTTCTAATATTGTCCGGGTGAAATGGTGGGGATGTATCATAGAAGATTCCATATGAACATGACCATCAATAAGGCCAGGGCAAATGAATGCGCCGTTAGCATCTACCACTTCATGCCCCTCATAAATGCCTAAGCCGATAATCATGCCGTCATTAATGGCAATGTCTGCCTCTATTATCTCTAAATTAAATACATCTATTATTCTGCCGTTCTTAATAACAAGGTCTGCTTTTGTCTTTTTTGCTGCTGCTTTTATCATAGATTCCAAGTTTAATGTCATTTTTTCCCCTCCAAAATAGATAAAACTCCAAGAAATAACTTGGAGTTCGACCATGGAGAATACCCCTCAATCTTTTTGCGCTATTTTTGCAGTTACAATAAGAGGGTGGGGATTCTCGTAGTCAAACTCTTTACGGTAGTTTGGTAGAAACTTATGGACCATATCTCCAAGATTATACGAGTAGTTCTAAATGAGTATTTTTCCCATTATAGTTGGGTGGAGGAATTAACGTCAAGTCTCTATTTATAGCCGGAAAATTTCGAATATGAGTATAGGGGTTCACTTTTGTTGAAAAAGGGTATGTAATAGTGTTTAAGTTGGAGGAATGGTATGATCTACAAAGATGAATGGCTCATACATTTTCTAATGTGGTCATTCTTTGAATATGCATGTCACCCTAAAAAAGAGAGGCAGGCATTCGAATAACTATAATTAGTTTTGTTGCATATAGGGGGTTCTTATGGCTGAAAGAGCAAGTAAGTATAAACGAAAAGTTAGCATGAGAGCGGTACTTCTTATTGCGGGGTTACTGGCTCTCATAATATTGCTTGGAATGCAATTATATATTAATACAAGGGACGTTAGTGCACTGACAGACCCACTTCCACAATCATCGGTACTATATGATAAGAATGGGGAAGTTGCAAGCAGGATTACATCCAATCAGATTGAAGGTGTCCCGTCTGATGAAATACCGGAAGTGATGAAGCAGGCGGTTGTAGCTGTAGAAGATCAGCGTTTTTATGAGCATGATGGGTTTGACTTTGTAGGTACCTTGCGTGCCCTTACAACAAATGTTAAAGCTGGAGGCTACGTGCAGGGCGGAAGTACGATTACACAACAACTGGCGAAAAACGTCTTTTTATCACATGATAAGACTTTAAAAAGAAAAGCTGACGAGTTCTTCTTAGCTAAAAAGGTGGAAAAATCCTATTCGAAGGACCAAATCATCAGTTTATACCTTAATCAGATTTACTTTGGTGAAGGAGCATGGGGAATTAAGCGGGCAGCCGCGGTTTATTTTGCAAAAGACCCGAAAGATCTGACACTTGCAGAATCTGCAACGTTAGCCGGATTAATTAAAGCTCCATCCGCGCTATCTCCTTTAAATAATGAGGAGCGCTCCATACAACGAAGAAACTTGGTGCTATCCCTCATGCATCAACAAGGATTCATCACGGCTGAAGAAGTGGAAGCGGCAAAAGAAGAGGAATTAAAACTTGAAACAAGACATGTAGATCCACATAAAGGGAAATACCCAAGCTTTACGGATTACATTATTGATGAGGCCGAAAGAATGTATGGCATCAGTGAGAGTGAACTTCTAGCTGGTGGATATCGCATTTACACCACACTCGAACCTAAGGTGCAGGAAGCGCTTGAAAAAGTGTATGCAGATCCAGCAAATTTTCCTACCGGTAAGTCAGGAGAAGTGGCGCAAAGTAGTGGCGTTCTGCTTGATCCTAAAACAGGCGGAATTCTAGGGATGATCGGTGGCCGGGATTATCAGTTCCGCGATTTTAACCGGGCATCCAAACTTAAGAAACCACCTGGATCAACAGCAAAACCGTTACTCGTTTATACACCGGCTCTTGAAGAGGGATATGATGTGTATGACATGTTAAATGATTCCCCCACTGAATTTGGTGATTACAAGCCGCAAAATCACACCTTGGATTTTCGTGGAGAGGTCTCTATGTATGATGCCGTATTGAATTCTTATAATATTCCTGCGGTTTCCTTGCTGTATGATATGGGAATCCAAAAAGGAATGGACGCAGCGAAAAAGCTGTATTTGCCGGTGGATGAAAAAGAAGATCGTACGTTAGGTAATATCGCTTTGGGTGGATTTCATGGTGTTTCCCCGAAACATATGGCCGAAGCGTATTCTGTCTATGCCAATAACGGGGAAATTATTGAATCGCATGGAATTGTAAAAATAGAAACGGTAACAGGAAAAGAAGTGGCTTCTTTTGAAGAGGAAAAGGAACGTGTATTCTCTGAAGAAGCTGTGCAAAAGATGAATTTTATGCTTAAAGGTGTTGTGGAAGAAGGAAGTGGGAAAAACGCCATCATTGATGGACGGGAAGTTGCCGGAAAAACAGGATCTACTCAAACCGCTGATAATAATCACGGCGCCACTTCTAATCAATGGTTTGTTGGTTTCACTCCACAAATTGTTGGGGCGTTCTGGATTGGGTTTGATAAAGAATCCGCTGAAAACGTCCTTCCCATCATCTCTGGAGCGGGTAGTCCTTCCGCCAAAGTCTTCCAACAGGTTGTAAGTGAAGCACTCGAAGGGGAGCCGGTGGAATCGTTTAATTTACCTGGACCCCTTCAGAAGAAGAAAGAACAATCTAAGAAGGAACAGGATAGAAAACGAGAAGAATCCAAAAAAGAAGAAAAAAAGAGAGAGAAGAAAGACAAGAAAGACAAGAAAGACAAGAAAGAACGTGGTAAAAAGAAAGATCGAGATGATGACGATGACGAAGAAGAAGATGACGACGATTAATAATGAACACCTTTCTCATAAATAGAGAAGGGTGTTTTTTTTGCAACATTAAACCTTTGTGTATAGTATGGTAATATAATTAATTTACAAAAACATAAAACAAAGAGGTGTCCCAATGAAAGCTTTAACGTTTAATAAATTCGGTGGTCCGGATGTATTACAGTATAGTGAAATCCCTCAGCCATCAATCGGTGATTCCGATGTGCTTGTACAAACAAAGGCGATAGGCCTCAACTTTGCTGATATATACAGAAGAAAAGGTAACTATCATCTAGTGGGTGAGCCTCCTTATATTCTTGGATATGAAGGGGCAGGAATGGTTGTTAAAGTTGGTACTTCCATTAAAGATATTAAGGTAGGTGACAGAATAGCTTTTGCAGATGTCCCGCATGCCAATGCAGAACTTGTTGCAGTTCCATATGACAAGGCAATTCCAATACCGGATGGAGTGACGTTTGAACATGCTGCCTCTCTTTTGCTGCAAGGACTTACGGCACATTATCTTGTACATGACAGCTATCAAGTAAAAAATGGTGATACAGTTCTTGTTCACGCTGCTGCCGGTGGTGTAGGACAATTACTGACACAGCTAGTGACAATCCGTGGAGGTACTTCCATCGGCCTTACTTCCACAACAGAGAAATCTGACGTTGCAAAAAAGGCAGGAGCAAAAGAGGTATTGCTTTATGAATCATCATGGTCAGAAAAAATAAAAGAATTAACAGCTGGAGAAGGTGTAGATGTCGTGTACGAATCGGTAGGTTCTACACTTATGGATAGTTTCCAAGCCACAAGAATAGGAGGGACGGTTGTCTTTTACGGAATGGCAGGAGGAGACCCAGTACATGTTGATCCCCGTATGCTTATGGATACTTCCAAAACGTTGACAGGTGGGGATTTATGGAACGTGTTAAAGACTAGAGAAATACGAATCGAAAGAGCAACTCAACTATTTCAATGGTTGCAGGAGGACAAACTGCGTATTGAATCTCCTACAATGTTCTCATTAGAGGACGGAGCAAAGGCCCATGAATTGTTAGAGAGCAGGAAAAGTACGGGGAAAATCGTGTTGATTCCCTAAAAAGTGATCTTTCCAAAACCAAAACCACCTCCACCTCCAGACGGAGAGAAAAAGCCCCGGAAGTCTGTTACCAATCATTACTAATTAAGGTAAGATAAGCTTAATTAGTAATGATTGGTGGGGGATATAGATGAGAAATATGATGGAGATATTCAAAAAACCCAATTACAGTTTGCTGTTCTGGTCTTCTTTTACATCAACCATGGGGAGTATTGTTGGCATTGCCGCTTTGATGCTGTATTTGTTGGACCGCTATACGGATCAGCCATTCTATGCCGCTTTGACGGAATTAATGTACTCCTTGCCGACACTCGCAGTATTCTTCCTAGTTGGGGTACTTGCGGATAGAATGGATCGTCAAAAGGTTGCTGTCTACAGTGATGTAATTTGTGCTGTGTTATCTCTTGCTCTTATGGGTGCTATTTACATTGATTGGATGCCGCTGGTTTTTGCCCTGCTGTTTTTAAGAAGTGCGGTATCTAAATTCTTCCATCCGGCTCAAGCAGCAATTATTCAAGGAATACTGACAAAAGATGAGTACACGGTTGCAGCAGGCTTGAATCAGATGACAAGCAGCTTGTTCATGTTGTTTGGTAATGCCCTTGGGATCTTCATTTACTGGACGGTTGGGCTTCAGGGAGCGATATTTGTATGCTTTGTCACTTATATGGTCAGTGCGATACTAATCCATGCGTGTAAATTGGAGGAGAATGTTGTCCTCCCCAATGGACGGCACAAATTGACTCAACTAAATGTTAGGTTTGTGGCAAATGATTTTAAAGATGGGATGCTGTATATTTTAAAAAATCCTTTGTTGGTCTACCTTATCATCGGCTTCTTTGTTTTCGGAATTGTGAACGGTGGTCTGTCCGTAATGCCAGCCTATATACTTAAATACAAACTCGCTCCAACAGACTATGAGCAGCTTATGATGGTGATGGGAATAGTATTTGGCATCTCGGTTATGGTCGGAAGCATTGTCGCCTCTATGTTGGCGAAAAAGCTGAAACTTTATCAAATGGTTATTATAGGGTTAAGTATTTCTGGTGCATTTGTCGTGGCAAGTGGATACAGCCCAGATATGTATTACTATTTGGCATTCACTGCTTTAATTGGCCTAGGTCTGCCTTTTGTCAACATTGGAATTGGTGGATGGTTACCAAGGATTGTAGATCCTAAAATGATGGGCCGGGTACAGGGCTGGATTACTCCTTTGATGATGTTGTCTCAATCTGTTACTCTCGGAGTTATTGCGTTGACTTTTCAAAAAATCCTTACAGTGGAAGGGCTTCATCTTCTTGTCGGTGGCTGTTTATTGTTTGTTGGATTGTTCTATATGTTTACTTTGCCTAAACATGCTACAGAAGAGGAAGAGCCGACAGAAGGATTGGAAAATTCCGCTTCTGTGTAAAATTAATCTTTGACAAAATAGAAAAAGCAAATTAACATAGGTATCAGAAATTGCTTTCCGACAACTTAATACGAATTTACCACTAGGGGTGCCTTTATAAGGCTGAGATTGAAGTGTGACTTCAAGACTCTTAGAACCTGATCTGGTTAACACCAGCGTAGGGAAGTGGGGTCGAAACACTAAATTTTTTATCTTCAGCTATATTAGTGAATTCACCACCTTCTTTGCGCAAGCGAGGAAGGTGGTTTTTTGCATTTACAAACAATTTTAGGAGGAATCGAGAATGAAATTTTCACAGCTTGTAAGAGAAAAGGCGGATCATATCTGGGAGGCAAGCTTTCATCACCCATTTGTACAAGGGATAGCAGATGGAAACTTATCTTTAGAGTCATTCAAGTATTATGTATTGCAGGATGCCTATTATTTGAGTCACTTTGCAAAAGTGCAAGCTTACGCAGGTGCAAAAGCATATGACCTACATACAACGGCAAGGATGGCAGCACATGCACAAGGTACATACGAAGCAGAATTATCCCTACACGAAAATTTTTCAAAACGTCTTGGCGTGACAGAGGTGGAAAAGGCAGCTTTCCAGGCAGCTCCTACAGCACACGCTTATACTTCCCATATGTATCGTGCCGTGTTAACCGGCGGTTTGGGAGAAGTGATTGCAGCCTTGCTTCCATGCTACTGGTTATATTATGAAATTGGTGAAAGATTAAAAGATTGTACTCCAGCTGAACCAATCTATCAGGAATGGATTGCAGCGTATGGTGGCGAATGGTTCAGGGAGCTTGTAGAGGAGCAAATCAATAGATTGGATGAGTTGGCAGGCAAAGCGACAGAAGAAGAGAAAGCTAGAATGCTTGAATATTTCATCATCAGCAGCCAGTATGAATATTCCTTCTGGGAAATGGCCTACACTTTAGAGCAGTGGCCGGTACCAGAAACGGCAATAAAGGCATAGGAGGGGAAAGCATATGAACAAAGGATTAAAACTTACAGATATATTGGTGACAGTCATTATTGCATTGGTATTTGGGATTGTATATAAAATTTGGGCTCCGGTTTATAACGTGTTGGCGCCATTTGGATTGCAGCTTCAAGAATTAACATATGGGATGTGGTTTATTGCTGCCACTGTTGCTTATCTTTTGATCAGGAAAGCGGGTGTCGCTTTTCTTGCGGAAGTGGCAGCGGCATCTGGTGAATTTTTGGTCGGTTCGGAATATGGATTGATGGTTCTGATATATGGCGTGATACAAGGCCTATTTGCAGAATTGGTTTTCATGGCTTTCCGGTATAGACGGTTTGATTTGCTTGTTGCATCTCTTGCAGGTGCAGCAGCAGGTGTCGGCTCGCTGTTATTGGACCTTTTCAGAGGATACCTGTTTGATTATGTATGGTGGAATGTGGCATTGCTGATTTCTTTCCGTTTAATCGGAGCGGTCCTTCTAGCAGGAGGTCTTGCTTATATTTTGGTAAAAGCGCTGGAGGCAACGGGAGTAACAAGTCTTCTTAGACCAGTGAACAAGGAAGATTATGATTCTTTAAAGCAATAGGAGGCAGAAATGGAGCCAATCATACAATTAAACCATTTAAGACTGAAATATCCAGGTGGAGAACGGTTATTTGATGACTTGTCCATTGAGATCAAAAAAGGGGAAAAGGTATTAATCCTAGGATCCTCCGGAAGCGGTAAATCTACACTTATTCAAGTTTTGGCAGGGCTGATTCCGAATGTGGTGGAAGTGCCGATGCTTGTAGAGGAACAAACTTTGTCAGAATCATGGGGCTATGTCTTTCAAGACCCGGATGCACAGTTTTGTATGCCGTATGTGGATGAAGAGTTAGCGTTTGTACTAGAAAACCTCGCTGTACCAAAAAGGAAGATGCAGAGCAGAATAGCCGAAGCTTTAAATTTGGTGGGGTTACACTTGACTAATCCCCACACGAAGATACAACAACTCTCTGGAGGGATGAAGCAACGGCTTGCCATTGCTTCCGTCCTCTCGATGGAGCCAGATGTGCTCTTTTTGGATGAACCGACCGCGTTATTAGATCCAGATGGTACCAGGGGAGTTTGGGACACCATTAAGAAAGTGGCAAATGATAAAACAGTCATCATTGTGGAACATAAAGTGGAGCATCTTCTAGACTTTGTAGAGAGAATCATCGTATTAGATTCGCATGGGAAAATTGTTGCTGATGGCGCAAGTGCTAATATATTTGGCAAGTCCACTACCTTACTAAACGAATATGGCATTTGGTACCCAGGTTCTTGGGAGAGTTATTTGAACACAAGAAAAAAATTTTCAAAAGGTAACATAACGGTTGAACCCGTGTTAAAAGTGAAGGAATTGTCAGGATTTCGTGGCAAGGAAAAAAAGATTTACGTGGACGAAGCGGAAATTTGTAAGGGCGAATGGATTTCTGTTATAGGGGAAAATGGCGCAGGAAAAAGCACCTTGCTCGAATCGTTCATGAAGCTGTTAAAGACGGAAGGCACTCTCGAAATCAATGGAGAAAAGGTCAAAAACATTCCCACTGACCTGATTACCTTCGTTTTTCAAAATCCTGAATTCCAATTTGTTACTAAATCGGTGGAAGCGGAAGTAGCCTATACACTGCGCCTAAAGAAATTGGATGAAGAGTTGGTTTTAGAAAAAGTAGAGGAAATGCTTAGACTTTTTCAACTAGATCAAGTGCGTCATCACCATCCTTATCAACTCTCCCTCGGCCAAAAACGCAGGCTGAGCGTAGCGGCAGCTGTCATTCACCAGCCGAGTATCCTTCTGTTGGATGAACCGACATTCGGACAGGACAGCAGAAATACGTTTGCCATGCTCGAATGGTTGGAAGGACTAAAGGAAGCAGGCGTCGCAATCTTAATGGTCACCCATGATGAACATATTGTAGCAGAGTTTTCAGACACTATCTGGACAGTAAAAAATGGTGTTCTAATAGATAAGAGGAGTAATGAGAGACTAAGAGGCAGGGGAGAAAAGGATGCAGTTGGAGCTATATAAAAACAAAACGTGGATGCATGAAATAAATCCAAGCTTCAAGCTTCTTGCGATGGTCTTTTTATTTATTGGTGTCCTATTCATTCATAACATCAATGTGATGCTGAACTTAACCGGAATACTATTGTTGGTCTATCTATTAATGACGGGGCAAACCTATAAGCTGAAGCTTCTTTTACTGATTCCGTTTGTCTTCTTATTTTTCACATCTGCAGTCTCCATGGTGCTGTTTGGAAAGGGAAATACAACCTGGTTAGAATTCGGATTAATAAACGTATCAGAGGAAAGTTTTTATCGAGGAGTTCACTTAGGTTTACGTTCACTTACATTTGCATTTTGCGGGCTGATATTCGCCTTGACGACCCAGCCTGTTTATTTATTCTATTCCTTAATGCAACAGTGGAAGCTACCGCCGAAATATGCTTATAGCTTTATGGCGGGGATTCGTCTCCTACCGTTAATCATGGAGGAGTTTCTTACCCTAAGGAAGGCGCTGATTGTAAGGGGAGTAGAGCAAAAGGGCAGTTTATTGAAAAAGGTTTATTTTTACAGCATCCCTTTACTTTCCCAGAGCATTAGACGAGCACATCGAATTGCAGTGGCCATGGAAGCGAAGCGATTCAGTCGACAAGGAGAGCGGACCTTTTACTATGAGATGAGCTACTCACGGATGGATTTTTGGTTTCTATTATTAATTCTGTTCATGATAGCTTTGTCTTTATATTTTGGCATCAGGCTACCCTATGTACCGGTAACGGATGTCAGATATAGCGGGTAGCTGAACTAATTCTAGTAAGGGGGAGGATCATTGCAATTACATCTTATTACGGATGGGAAAAAAACAAAGGAAGACCTTGTTGCCATTATGTGCGAAGTCCATGAGTCAGTGGATTTCATCCATGTAAGAGAAAAACACCGAAGTGCAATGGAGATCTATGAGTTAGTGGATGAGCTGATTAGATCAGGGATCCCGCCTAGGAAAATCATCATAAACGATCGTGTCGATGTTGCCCATGTACTTAATACCGGTGGAGTACAACTGGCCCATCACAGTCTGGGAGTTTCCGAGATTCGCAGAAATTTTTCTGAACTGAGAGTTGGTAAGTCAGTACATAGTTATGAAGAAGCCATGCAGGCAGAAAAGGACGGAGCAGATTTTATCCTATATGGCCATATCTATTCCACTACTTCCAAGCAGGGTTTGGTACCTAAAGGCCTGATGGAATTAAGAAAACTAACTAGGTCAATAAAGATTCCCGTTATTGCCATAGGTGGTATAACCCCCGACAAACTACAAGAGCTTAAAGTGTGCGGTGCTTCCGGAATCGCAGTCATGTCAGGGATCATGGATGCAGTAGATAGCGGTCATGCAGCTAAAGCCTTTCAAGCAGCTTTGCTTGTCGAAAAGGAGGAGATTGGATGAACAAAAGCTATGACGCAATAATTATCGGTGGTGGTGTTAACGGCTGTTCTATTGCTTACTATCTTGCTCGTGATGGAAAACGAGTATTGCTTTTGGAAAGGGAGAAGCTGGGAGGGAAGGCATCGAGTGCAGCAGCCGGTATGCTCGGAGCACAAGTGGAAATGACAGAAGAAGGCCCTCTTTTTGATATTGCCAAAGAAAGCCGGGCCATGTTTCCTTCGCTTCAATACGAATTGAAAGAGCAATCGGGTATCGACATAGAGCTTGTGCAGAAAGGGATGCTGAAACTTGCAAGGAATGAGGAAGAGGCTCGGCACCTGAGAAGTATGATTGCCTTCCAACAAAAATTAGGGGAGAGGGCAGAATGGCTTGATACAGAACAAGTAGTAGAAAGGGAGGAGCAACTTTCTCAGGCTTTGTTGGGGGCAATGAATATTCCGATGGATGGTCATGTCCACCCCGAACGACTGACACAAGCATTTGCGAAATCGGCGGTAAACCTTGGAGCGGAAGTGAAAGAGTATGTAGAGGTGTACTCGCTAATCATGGATGGAGGTACCGTTAGAGGTGTGGAAACCAACAATGGAATTTTTCACGGGGAAAATATAGTAGTGGCAGCAGGTGCTTGGAGTAAAAGGCTGCTTAAGGAGTGTGGTGTGCGTGTTCCTGCTTATCCAGTAAAGGGGGAGTGCTTCTCTGTCGTCACAGATCGACCATTGCTCACAAGTACTATTTTTACTGAAAGCTGTTACCTTGTTCCGAAGAGTGGAAACAGACTGGTTATTGGAGCGACGATGATACCTGACACTTTTTCCGAGAATGTTACGGTAGGAGGGCTTTTTCAGTTAATGGAGGAGGCTGCCGGTGTGCTTCCGACTTTGAAAAGTGCCACTTTTGAACGATCCTGGTCGGGGATACGACCTCAAACGGGGGATGGCCTCCCATATCTCGGGCAGCATCCGAAGTTTAAGAATCTCATTATCGCAACCGGTCATTATCGTAATGGGATCCTACTATCACCTATCACAGGGAAACTTGTAACTAAAATGATGAAGGATGCGCCTATGCCAGCTTACATGGAAGCATTCAAGATAGATAGATTAAAAGAATATGCAAGGGGTGAGTAGATGAAGTTGATTATTAATGGTGAAGCTATTGAAATTCCAGAATCCGTGAAGACTGTATCGAATTTGTTAGAGCATTTTCAGCTGGATCAGAAGGTAGTCATAGTGGAAAAGAACAAAGAGATTTTACAAAAGGAACAACATGTAGCGGTAAGTGTGCAAGATGGAGATCAATTCGAATTAGTACATTTCGTAGGAGGCGGTTAATATGTTGAAAATTGGTTCATATTCATTTAATTCGAGATTGTTGTTAGGAACAGGGAAGTACCCAGACTTTGATATTCAAAAGAAAGCGGTGGATGTTTCAGGTTCGGAAATACTGACATTTGCGGTTAGAAGGATGAACATTTTCGAAGCAAGTCAGCCAAACTTTTTAGAAAAATTGGATTTAGAGAAATATACGCTGTTACCAAACACAGCAGGTGCTAAAACGGCCGAAGAAGCTGTAAGGATTGCCAAGCTTGCGAAGGCTTCTGGTCTGTGCGACATGATCAAAGTGGAAGTCATCGGTTGTTGGAAAACACTACTGCCAGATCCAGTAGAGACGTTGAAGGCCACGGAAGAACTATTAAAAGAAGGCTTTACGGTTCTACCATACACTTCAGATGATGTCGTGCTTGCTAGAAAACTAGAAGAGCTTGGTGCCCACGCCATTATGCCAGGCGCCTCCCCAATCGGCTCTGGACAAGGAATCATTAACGAGTTGAACTTGGGCTTTATTATCGAACAATCCCATGTGCCGGTTATCGTGGATGCAGGGATAGGTTCCCCTGCAGATGCAGCGAAAGCCATGGAATTGGGAGCGGATGGAGTGCTCTTGAACACGGCTGTTTCAGCAGCAAAAGATCCTGTAAAAATGGCAGAGGCCATGAAACTTGCGATTGAAGCTGGGCGTCTCGGATATGAGGCTGGAAGAATGGAAAAGAAACGTTACGCGACAGCCAGCAGCCCAAATGAAGGAATGAGTGTTGGGTAATGGACCGATATTCACGACAGACTCTGTTCGCACCGATTGGATTGGACGGCCAAAAAAGCATCGGTGACAAACATGTGTTGCTCATCGGTGCAGGGGCGTTGGGTACAGGAAATGCGGAGGCATTAGTAAGAGCGGGAGTCGGAAAGCTCACGATAATAGACAGGGATTATGTGGAGTGGAGCAATCTGCAACGCCAACAACTTTATTCCGAGCAGGATGCACATGAAAAGCTTCCAAAAGCAGTGGCAGCAAAAGAGCGGCTGCAGCAGATCAATTCAGAAGTGGAAATAGATGCGCAGGTTGCGGATGTGACTACAGAACTGTTGGATACGCTAGTGAAAAAGGAGAGTTTTGACCTGTTGCTTGATGCGACCGATAACTTTGATATTCGCATGATTATGAATGATATTAGTCAAAAGCATGAGATCCCGTGGATATATGGGGCGTGTGTGGGGAGCTACGGCATCACTTTCACCATTTTTCCAGGGGAAACTCCCTGCTTGCAGTGTTTACTGAAAACCGTTCCACTAGGAGGAGCAACCTGCGATACAGTTGGAATTATTACTCCGGCTGTGGGAATGGTAGTTGCGCATCAAGTTGCAGAGTCATTAAAAATATTATCCGGGAACCTTGGAGACTGCAATAGAAAACTTGTTTCCTTTGATCTGTGGAAGAATCAGTATGTTTCCTTGAATGTAGAAAAATTAAAGGACCCTAAGTGCCTAAGCTGTGGAGAAAGTAGGGTTTATCCCCATCTATCTTTTGAAAATCAGACGAAAACGGCTGTCCTCTGCGGAAGGGATTCTGTTCAGATAAGGCCAGCGGAAACTTTTCCTGGAGGCAGGAGTCTGAAGGGTGTTAAAGAACTTTTGTCATCCCAAGGTATAAATGTAGAAGCTAATCCATATTTGATAGCTTTTCAAGTAGAAAGCCATCGCTTGGTAGCTTTCCAGGACGGTAGAGTGCTAGTTCATGGAACAAAAGATATTGCTAGGGCAAAAACATTGTATCACCGATATTTAGGTTAAGGGTGGGAGAAGGTTATGGTAGCAAAAGTATTAACAATAGCAGGTTCCGATAGTGGCGGAGGGGCTGGCATTCAAGCTGATATAAAAACATTTCAGGAGCTGGATGTGTATGGGATGTCTGCCATCACCGCCCTTACAGCCCAAAACACATTAGGGGTTCAAAACGTCTATCCGATACCTGTTGGCATGGTGTTAGAGCAATTGAATTCCATTGCAGAGGATTTGCGACCGGATGCATTAAAGACTGGAATGCTTTTCAGTGGCGTCATTATTGAATCGGTAGCCGATAAGATTAAAGAAAACGGCTGGGGAAATGTAGTGGTTGATCCTGTCATGATAGCCAAAGGTGGAGCAAGACTTTTACAAGATGATTCCATCAAAGCTATTCGCGAAAAACTCTTACCAATTGCGACTGTAACGACGCCAAATATCCCTGAAGCGGAAGTGCTGACCGAAATGACGTTGGATACAATGGACAGGAGGAAAAAAGCAGCTCGAATGCTTCATAAACTTGGCTCTTCTCATGTTGTCATCAAAGGTGGACATGGGCAAGAGGACGAGTTAGTGGATCTTGTTTATGATGGCCATAGATTTTTTGAGATGAAAAGTATGCGCATTGATACAAGGCATACTCATGGAACCGGGTGTACGTTTGCAGCAGCCATCGCAGCAGGTCTTGCAAAAGGTTGTACAGCAGAGGATGCTATATTGACTGCAAAGCGATTTATTCATCATGCCATTGAGGTAGAGCTTGGAATAGGTAGTGGTCATGGTCCAACCAATCATTGGGCATACCGGAAAGCAGGTATTGGGGTATGAATAGGGATTGGTTGAGTGTTTACTTAGTGATGGGCAGTGTGGATTGCAATGGTCGAGACCCAAGGGATGTTCTGCAGGAAGCGATCAGTGGGGGGATAACTTTTTTTCAGTTTCGTGAAAAGGGGACCGGTGCCAAGGTAGGGATGGAAAAAAGGAAGCTTGCACGTGAGCTTAGGGAAATCTGTAAGAGGCATAATATCCCTTTTATTGTGAATGATGACATTGATTTAGCTTTGGAAGTAAAAGCGGATGGCGTGCATATTGGGCAAGAAGATACATCATTTTCAGTGGTGGAGGAACGTCTAGCACCTGGTATGATAATCGGTGTTTCTTGTCACACTGTGGAAGAGGCTGCAGCGGCTGTGGATGATGGCGCAGATTACATCGGAGTTGGTCCCATGTATTTTACTTCCACAAAAAAAGACATTAGGGAAGTGAAAGGGCCTGAGGTAATCAGTGAGATTAGGAAAGCTGGTTTGACGGTCCCAATAGTGGGCATTGGTGGTATTACAGTTGAAAATGCAGAAGAGGTATTAGAGGCTGGAGCGAATGGAGTCGCAGTGATCTCTGCCATTTCAAAAGCGGAGTCGGCTAAGGAAGCAGCCGCAGATTTTTCTCATATTCACAACATTGTCAAAAATTAATTACTAATACTATTATTCAATGATATAATAAAGTTACCATTTACTTTATAACATGTTTGCATGTAGTCCCCTGCTCTGTAATCTGAGCAGGGGTATTTTTTTGAGCCCAAACAAAGACGAACAAAAAGTGCCTGCTACCAAAATGCAGCAAGCACCCAATGATTATTTAATTACGGCTTCTTCTTCTTTCTTGATATCAATGGAAGGTCCGAAAAATTCGTAATTAATGTTTTCCTCCGCTACTCCAAGTTTACCAAGCATGGAGATGATAAACTTCATGAATGGAACTGGTCCACACACATAATAAAGAGCGTCTTTTTCTATGTTCATCGCTTTAAAAATATTTTCCGTGATGTAACCTTGTTCATGGAAAGCTCCTAATCTTACATCCTCATCTGATGGATTTTCATAAACATAAAGTTTTTTTCCGTTTTCCATCATATTGATGGTTTCCCTTACCTCATCTTTAAAGGCGTGTATAGAGCCATTTCTGGCGGCGTGAATGAAAGTGGTCGGTCTTGCTGATTGTTCTTTCGCAAGGGTCTTCAACATACTTAGCATTGGTGTGATTCCAACACCACCGCTAATTAAGTAAACAGGTGTGTCTTGGTTTGTATTAAGAATGAAGTCACCAGCTGGTGCAGTCACTTCGATTGTATTTCCTACATCCACATGCTCGTGAAGATAATTGGATACGGCCCCAGTTGGATCCCCCAATTCTTTTTTCACAGAAATTCTAAAAAATTCACTATTGGATGCATCCGACAAACTATATTGCCGGTTAAATAGATTCTTTTCACCAGGAATAGAGAGTCTGATGGTAATGTATTGTCCAGGGGTGAATGAGGGGACTGTGGATCCGTCGGACGGCTTCAAGTAGAAGGAAGTAATGAGCTCGCTTTCCTCGACTTTTTCCACCACTTCAAATTTTTTGAAATCCTCCCAGCCACCCGTTTGTTGCGCTGCTGCTTCATACATTTCCTTCTCTACAGAAATGAAGACATCTGCAATTACTCCATATGTTTCTCCCCATGCTGCAATAATTTCATCTGTTGCTGCATCTCCAAGAACAGCCTTGATTGCTTTAAGTAAATGATCGCCGACTATTGGATAATGCTCTGGTTTAACAGCTAAGCTTCTATGTTTGTGGGCAATCTGTTTGACAGCTGGTAAAAGAACTTCCAATTGATCGATGTAAGTAGCTGCTGCATAAATCGTGTTTGCCAAAGCGGTTTGCTGACGACCTTTCTTTTGGTTGGCATGATTAAAAATATTTAATAACTCAGGGTGGTTGGTAAATAGTGTCTTATAGAAATGCGTTGTAATTTCTTCACCTTTTACGGCTAACACTGGAGCGGTGGATTTTACAATTTGAATAGTAGACGAGCTTAACATTGAAATGCCTCCCTATTTGAAAGATATATTTTAAATACATCTTTATTATAAAATATAGCAGGGATAAAAGTAATATGTGAAATACATCTTTAACAAATTAGTCACAACTAGGCTAAGCAATGGATATAAATTTGAATAAAGCCAAAACAAAAAGGCTCCCATTGCTGGGAGCCTTTATATGCTGTGCTATAAATTATGCTTTGTTAACGTTAGCAGCTTGGTCGCCACGGTTACCTTGAACGATTTCAAATGTAACAGATTGACCTTCTTCTAAAGATTTGAAACCTTCGCCTTGGATTGCTGAGAAGTGAACGAATACGTCGTCTCCGTCTTGGCGCTCGATGAATCCGAAACCTTTTTCTGCGTTAAACCATTTTACTGTACCTTGTAACATGTTGTTACCTCCTAGTGTGCTTACCACACAATGTATTACTATTCTTGCTCTTAGAAATATCAAGGCGAAAGTTAAATCTTAACTTTGAATCCTTACATACCGAACAAAAATAATTCTTCTTAAGAATAACAGTAAAGTCCAAAAATAGCAACCCACGAACACAAAACCCCAATTGTGCGTGTGCCTTTTATATAGGTGGGAATTATCCTGTGAGGGTCTGACCCCTTCTTTTAATTTAATAAATGTAACATTAATGAAATATTTAAATTATTTTAATTTTGGTAATTTTGATGATTGACAAGTGCTTGTCTGGGGTGGTAAGTTTAAAAAGTGGAAATTATATGAAACTAAATCAAATTTTAAGGAAAGGGAGGGTTCGATGATGATTAAGTTTATGACAATTGAAATTGTAGATCGTAAATCCATCAATTTAATAAATCTCGTGACCTGTCCTGTTAGAAATTCGGTTATTGTATTTTAATCGAATTATCTATTCCTTTTAACGTATAGGCGTATCAGGATATCTTTGTAGGATACACAGGTCACCATCAGGGCGTGACGTGTGCTTTTTTTATGGAGAAAAAAGGTGGCATACCGAGGAACGTTCGGTATGCCACCTTTTTGTTTTGATTTTTTTCTATAATTTTCCAAAATAATAGTTAATGGAATTAACAACACTTCCATATAAAACAGGAGGAATACAAAATGGGAAATATTTATGTTCGGTTAATGATGTACAAAGTGGCTTCGGATGGAGGGTAGCAAGAAACTAGAATTCAGCATAGAAGGGAGAATTTATCATTATGTTTTCAGTACTAGGAAAATTGGGTTGGTTTTTTAAGGAACATTGGAAGAGGTACACAATAGCAATAGCATTACTTATTTTTGCAGGGATCTTAGAGGTTATTCCGCCAAAAATGATAGGAATGGCCATTGATGATATCCAAGTAGGCGCGTTTACGCCTGAAAAATTAATGCAATATGTAATTTTTCTAACCATATTGGCGGTAGTCATCTATGGGATCACATACACTTGGATGTATCAGCTTTTTGGAAGCTCCTTCTTGGTGGAAAGATCATTAAGATCAAAATTAATGGGCCATCTGTTAAAGATGACACCTACTTTTTATGAGAAAAACCGTACTGGGGATTTAATGGCCAGGGCAACGAATGATCTGAAAGCCATTTCCACTACAGCTGGGTTCGGGGTTTTAACGCTGATTGATTCTAGTGTGTTCATGCTGATCATTTTAGGAACGATGGGCTTTATGATTAGTTGGAAGTTGACATTAGCAGCAATTATTCCATTACCATTAATGGCACTTGCCATGAATATTTATGGCAAGAAAATTCACCAGCGTTTTACAGAGGCACAAGATGCATTTGGTGATATGAATGACAAAGTGCTTGAATCAATAGCCGGAGTCCGTGTTATACGCGCTTATGTGCAGGAAAGAGCGGACCAAGGTAGATTTCACCAGATGACAGATGATGTGTATAAGAAGAATGTAAAGGTTGCCATCATCGATTCACTTTTTGAGCCGACCATTAAATTGCTTGTCGGGGCAAGTTACCTGATTGGACTTGGCTATGGGGCATACTTGGTTTTCCATAAATCAATTACACTAGGGGAGCTTGTGGCGTTCAACGTTTATTTAGGAATGTTAATTTGGCCGATGTTTGCAATTGGTGAATTAATTAATGTCATGCAAAGGGGAAATGCATCGCTCGATCGTGTTAACGAGACCTTAGCATACAAAGAGGATGTCAGTGATCACCATGAACCGATTGATGTTTCTACTCCTAAAATCATTGAATTTAATCAAGTTACTTTCAAATACCCCTCTTCAACGGTGGACAATTTAAAGAATGTTTCTTTCCACTTAAAAGCAGGGCAAACACTTGGAATTGTAGGAAAAACAGGTAGTGGGAAAACGACATTGATTAAGCAACTTTTAAGAGAGTATCCACTTGGTACAGGTACCATCAGTATAAACGGTGTGGATCTTGAAAAAATCGGGTTGCACACTATCCAAGGCTGGATTGGCTATGTTCCACAGGATCATATCCTATTCTCGCGGTCTGTTAAAGAAAACATCTTATTTGGAAAAGAAGATGCAACAGATGAAGAAATTGCGCAAGCGATCAGATCATCTGCTTTTGAAAAAGATCTAGAATTGCTTCCGGATGGGTTGCAAACCTTGGTTGGAGAAAAAGGTGTATCGTTATCTGGAGGACAGAAACAGCGTATTTCCATAGCGCGAGCCCTTATTGCTGATCCTGATATATTAATACTTGATGACTCATTATCAGCAGTCGATGCGAAAACGGAAGCAACTATCATTGAAAATATTAGAAATGAACGCGCTGGAAAAACAACCTTCATTACCACTCACCGATTGTCAGGGGTGCAGCATGCGGATTGGATTATTGTTTTGGAGGACGGAGAAATTGTAGAGTCCGGCATGCATGATCATCTGATGGCCATTGGAGGCTGGTACAAAGAACAATTTGAAAGACAGCAAGTTCAATCGCCAAAAGGAGCGAGGTTTTAACATGAATGAAATCAAGAAAATAAAATCAGGCAAACGTCTTTTTCAATATGCACTAACGCAAAAGAAAGTTATTATTATTGCCTTGTTGATGCTGTCCATTGCGGTTGCAGCAGAGTTGACAGGTCCTTTTATCGCAAAAAGAATGATAGACAATCATATTCTTGGGATTGAAAAAGCTTGGATTGAAACAGAGCAAGATGGTGATAATCGAGTATATTTCAATGGGAAGTACTATGGAAGGGAAGACCGCGAAGTTGTCGCTGCCACCACAGAAAATAAGGCTAGGATTCTCCAAGTCGGCAGAGAATATTATTTCCTGCCATCAGACATCAACTTTGATGGGGAAAGATCTGCTAAAAATGGCGAGGTAACCATCAAAAGAGGAGAAGAGGAGCAAAGCTATCCTGCTCAAAAATTGACAAATAGTGAACTGATTAACTTTTATCAGCCAGAAGTGAAATATATCATCTATCTTGTAGGATTATATTTTGGTTTGCTTGTATTGGCCTCTTTCTTTCAATACGGTCAAAGTTATTACCTGCAGACATCTGCCAACCGCATCATTCAAAAAATGAGGGAGGATGTGTTTGGACAGATACAGAAATTACCGATCCAATATTTTGATCATCTTCCTGCTGGTAAGGTAGTATCCAGGATCACTAATGATACAGAAACGATTAAGGAGTTATATGTCACAGTCCTTGCGACTTTCTTTTCTGGTTTGATTTATATAACGGGAATTTATATCGCTTTATTTTTACTTGACGTAAGATTGGCGTTAATTTGCTTGGCCTTGATCCCGATTCTTATTGTCTGGTTTATCTTTTATCGAAAGTATGCGTCTGTTTATAACCACAAAATCCGGGCACTTCTTAGTGATATTAACGGTAATATTAATGAGTCTATTCAAGGAATGACCATTATTCAAGCTTTTAGACGTCAAAAGAAGGCAACAGAAGAGTTCGAGGGATGGAATGAACAGCATTTCACTTTCCAGAATAAACTGTTAAGCCTTAATGCTTTAACATCTCATAATCTCGTAGGAGTACTTAGAAATATTTCATTTGTCGTGGTGATTTGGTATTTCGGAGGTGCTTCATTAGGGATTGGCACGGTCGTTTCCTTAGGGGTGCTTTATGCATTTGTTGATTATCTAGGTAGAATGTTCGGCCCGATTACCGGAATGGTTAATCAATTGGCAAACCTTGAACAGGCACGAGTGTCTGCGGCCCGAGTGTTTGAATTGATGGATGAAGCGGGAATTCAAGTTTCCGACGTAAAACATCCACGCTATGAAGGGAATGTCTCCTTCGAATCTGTCTGGTTTGGTTACAAGGAAAATGAATATGTATTGAAGGATATTTCTTTTACAGCTTCCAAAGGCGAGACAGTAGCATTGGTCGGTCATACTGGATCAGGTAAAAGCTCCATCATGAATCTTTTATTCCGTTTTTATGATATTGAAAAAGGGAAAATCATTATTGATGGTCAAAACATTCAGGAGCTTCCTAAACAGGCAATCAGGCAGCATATGGGAATCGTCCTTCAAGATCCGTTCTTGTTTACCGGTACTATTTCCTCCAATGTAAGCCTAGACGATCCAACTATTTCCGTTGATCGCGTGAAAAAGGCGCTTGAAGATGTAGGGGCAATGGAATTTATCAATGCATTGCCAAAAGGGTTGGAGGAGCCAGTCATTGAAAAAGGAAGTACGTTATCTTCCGGACAACGTCAATTGATTTCCTTCGCACGTGCGTTGGCGTTTGACCCGGCCATCTTGATTCTTGATGAGGCTACAGCAAGTATTGATACGGAAACAGAAGCCGTCATTCAGCAGGCGTTGGAGGTCTTGAAGAAAGGAAGAACCACTTTCATCATTGCCCACCGACTTTCTACCATTAAGAACGCAGACCAAATTCTCGTACTTGATCGAGGAGAAATAGTCGAGCGAGGTAACCATTCTGAACTGATGGAGAGAAAAGGCAAGTATTATCAGATGTACGAATTACAGCAGGGTAGCAAGGACCTTGCTGTCTAAGAGCATTAGGCTATGGGGGAAAATTACCCCCGTAGCCTTTTTGTTATTTTTACGGATATTGGGAGAAAATAAAAAGGTAAACAAAGTCTTTGACAAGCTTCAAGACTTCTTATACTATACAGTATGTTGCAATAAAAATAATTCATATAAGAATACTGGGGGTTTAACAGAATGAAGAAAATTTTATCTATATTCACATTACTTTTACTAGCTGCGGTAGTGTTAACTGCATGTGGTACAACAAATAATAATGGTGCTACAGGAGAAGCTCCGAAAGAGGAAACGGACAATCTTCTAAGAAAGGTGGAAGAAGAAGGGGAACTTCTAGTTGGGACGGAAGGTACATACCCTCCTTTCACATTCCACGATGAGTCTGGAAAGTTGACAGGCTTTGATGTAGAAATTGCAGAAGCGATTGCTGAAAAAATGGGTGTAGAAGTAAAGTTCATGGAAACGCAATGGGATGCTATGTTTGCTGGTCTTGATTCAAAGCGTTTTGATATGATTGCCAACCAAGTGGGTATTCGTGAAGACCGCTTAGAGAAATACGATTTCTCTGACCACTATATTACATCAGCTGCTGTACTTGTTACGAAAGAAGACAATGAAGAAATCAAAAGCTTTGAAGACATTGAAGGTAAGAAATCAGCTCAATCATTAACAAGTAACTATGCAGACATTGCCCGTGAGTATAAAGCGGAAATCGAAGGAGTAGATGGTTTTAACCAAGCAATCGAACTAATCAACTCTAACCGAGTAGATGTAACAATCAATGATAAGTTATCGGTTCTTGATTTCCAAAAAAACCGTCCTAATGCGGCAATCAAAATTGTCGATGAAGCGGACGATGCTGCACAAAGTGGCTTGATGTTCCGAAAAGGTAGTGATGAGTTAGTAGAAGCGGTAAATAAAGCACTTGCAGAAATTATTGAAGACGGCACGTATGAAGAAATTTCAGAGAAATGGTTTGGTGAAAATGTACTTAACTAATATCCTGACAGATCCAGAACGTTTAGATAGATGGATGACAATCGCACAAAGCTCCCTTCTTCCTTTGTTGAAGGGAGCTTTGTCTAATACAATTCCATTGACGCTCCTTTCCTTCAGTTTTGGGTTGATGATAGCCGTATTAACGGCTTTGGCAAGAATATCGCCGGTTAATCCATTACAGATTGTAGCTAGAATTTATGTCTCGATTATTAGGGGTACTCCTCTTTTAGTGCAATTATTTTTTATTTTCTATGGATTGCCATCCATCGGGGTTACCATTGATTCATTTCCAGCAGCAGTAATTGCGTTTTCGTTGAATGTTGGGGCATATGCATCAGAAATAATCCGAGCAGCAATCCTTTCAACGCCAAAAGGACAATGGGAAGCGGCTTATTCCATGGGGATGAGTTATCCTCAAGCACTTAGAAGAATCATATTACCTCAGGCGGCACGGGTTTCGATTCCGCCATTGTCCAATTCTTTTATTAGTTTGGTGAAGGATACCTCTCTTGCTTCCTTAATTCTTGTAACAGAAATGTTCAGGGTGGCACAACAGATTGCTGCGACTAACTACGAATTCTTGTTGCTCTATGCGCAAGCAGGGGCGATTTACTGGGTAATCTGTTTTTGCTTATCCCTTTTACAAGGAAGAGTTGAACGTCGATTGGACAGATATGTTGCAAAATAGTTTAGCTAATAAAACAGCCATTAATAAAGGAGCTCAAGATATGATTTCAGTACAGAGCTTATATAAGCAATTTGGAGATTTAGAAGTATTAAAAGGCATTGATTTAAACGTGGAGCAAGGCAAGGTGGTAGTGGTAATAGGTCCATCTGGATCCGGTAAAACAACCCTTTTGCGTTGCTTGAATATACTAGAAACTCCTACTTCCGGTAAGGTGGAGATTGATCAGCAGGCACTAGATTTTGCTGAAAAGGTATCTTCCAACAAGATTGCAAGCTTTAGAAGACTAACTGGAATGGTCTTTCAAAGTTATAATCTATTCCCTCACATGACAGCCCTACAGAATGTAATGGAAGGTCCGATTACGGTAAAGAAAGAAGCAAAAGCTAAGGTGGAAGAACGCGCTAGGAAGTTGCTTGAAAAGGTAGGACTTGGAGATAAACTGGATTTTTATCCTTTTCAGCTTTCCGGTGGTCAGCAGCAACGTGTAGGAATTGCCCGTGCACTTGCTATGGAACCTAAAGTGATGCTATTTGATGAACCTACCTCTGCACTAGATCCCGAACTTGTCGGTGAAGTGTTAAGAGTAATGAAGGAACTGGCACAAGAAGGGATGACAATGGTGGTCGTTACCCATGAAATGAAGTTTGCCAAGGAAGTGGCAGATGAAGTAATTTTCATGGATGATGGCAAAATTGTCGAGAAGGGGAAACCTACTGATATATTTGAGAACCCCAAAGCAGATAGAACGAAGCAATTCTTACGTATGATTGAAAGTGGAGTTTAAATGGAGAAAAATCCCCGTTACTTGTAAAAGTGACGGGGATTTCATTTAGCTTTAGCTTGGCTGGTCTATTGATTTAAGAGATGAAAAAGCTGTGATTTATAGTTCGGTTAAGTATCCCTAAATCTTTTGACATTTGGTCAATTTACAATGATATCTTAAATTTCAGCTCATTTATCATCGCTTTTGATCTTACTAAAAGTGGTTTTAGGCAATTAGGGTTGGACATATTTGGATACTCCGCCTCCTTATTTCAGGTGATTATTAAAATCACGGTGATTTTTGTGAAAAACTTGGTTTTGATGCATAATAAAAAGCGTTCGGTCATTTCTCCCCTTGGTTCGGACACTTTCATCCCAAATTCCTAAGGGCTTCGGTCAATTCTAAGTATGTGTTCGGTCACCTTTCCCATACCTTCGGACACCTCAAAATTTCGTTCGGTCAAAATCACGAAATCTTCGGTCACTTTCCCAAAAACTTCAGTCAACTTTGGAAAATCTTTGGTCAAAAATCAAAAATCTTCGGACAATTGAACTTACCAAACAAATCACATCAAATGTACTTTTTCATATAGTCTGCGTCAATCTTATTTTTCAGCTTCCATGCCAGCTTATTGTGAGCGCTAAAGCGTCCGTATTGGAGTAAGGCTTCTTTATTACCTGTTGATAGTAACGATAGAAAATGACGTTGAGGAGTGAATGTAGAACACTCTTCTCCATTTATATAGCTTTTGATGTTTTTCCAAAGCAACTCAGCTTGCCTCACTGCATATACCCCGTTTTTAGGAAGGTCAGGAAACGCTTCTAGTGTTATACAATCACCTGCTCCAAAAATAAACGGCAGCCCTTTCGCTTGAAGGGTCCTTTCAGCCAAGAGAAAACCATTCCTATCACAAGGAAGCGAACTTTTCTTAAAGATGTCTGGTGAGCTTGGGCCAGTCAACCACAGAACGCGGGAGTGAGGGAGACTTCTACCGTTTTTTGTGATAACATGACTCCCATCCATATTCGCTACACTATCATCCTCTATTACTGAAAGTCCTTTTTTCAAAGCAATTCCCCTTATTAAATTGGAGGCTTTCCTAGAGGAAGCGGTCAACAGCTTTGAGGAAGTAATTAGCGCGACATTACTAGGAAAGCCGTTCTTTTTCCTCCAAGCTGTAATAGCCAAGGCAATTTCCACCCCTGAAGATCCGCCCCCAACCACTACTGGAAATTCAACTTCCCGGAATTCCTTCATTTTGTTTGCAAAAAGATAATTGGGTTTAATTTGGACAAGATAATCCTTAAAAGAGGACGGTCCCTCTACGAATGAGCCAGTATCAAATGAAACAACACTGAAAGGAATACTGGTCCCAGCCTTTGTCATGAGTGTTTTATCAGAAACAGAAACCTCCGTAACTTTATCTTCAATAAATGTTACTCCTGCCTTTTCAGACATGTTTTTTAAATCAATTCTAATTTCATCAATAGAGTACAGGCCTTCGGTATAGCCTGAGAACATACCTGAGTAATATTGATACCTATCAGGTGATATTAATAAAACATTCTGATTGGGAAAAGGCTTGTTCATTTTTATGTCTAATAAACACTTTAAGTGGGCGTGGCCTCCACCAACTAGAACAATATTCAACGCTATCCACACCTTCATATTTTTATTTTACATATATTTTAACGTAGAGAAGTTTTCATAGCCAAAAATAAGCAAGGCACCCCAGATGATGAGGTGCCTCTAGCCATACATATAAAATTATGTTGCTACATAAAAACGAAAACTTATCTTCCGCCTAGGGATTGCTCAGCCATTTGAACTAGACGCTTAGTGATTTCTCCACCAACAGATCCGTTAGCGCGAGCAGTTGTTTCTGCACCAAGACTAACTCCAAACTCAGTTGCGATTTCGTACTTCATTTGGTCGATAGCTGCTTGAGCTCCAGGTGCTACTAATTGATTTGACGAATTGTTTCTGCTTGCCATGATGTGATTCATCTCCTCGTAATATAGTTTTGGCTGGACCAACTGGGGTTGCACCAGTAAGTGCAGAGGTCTCTGCTGCCGTCTAGGCTTGGTCCATTGGTTGATAAGTTGTTACTTGTATTATAGGAATTTCATAATATCTTTATCCATTTATTTTTAGGTAATTTATGGATTTTTTCTATTTCAGTATTATGGCATATTTGAAGGTAAGATGTAAAAATTAATGATAAGCAGAAGATGCAAGGAACTGGAGGAGCTTTTATGGAGATATGTCCGCTATGTAATGGGTTGGAAGATTATCAAGGGAACTGCGCGTCGTGCGGCAGTATGGTTGTTGATATGGGGAAGGTGACGGATTATTTGGATGATTATAGTGCGTATATGGAAATAAATCTTTTGAAGATGGTTGATGGAGATTTAAATAGTTTGGAAAATCATGTTTGCTTACATTTGTTCCATTGTTCTGTGTGTCAAAAAGAGCAAATTAATCCTATACAAGAATAAAAAAACAGGTCGGTTAAGACCTGTTTTTCGATAAAATATTATTTAGAACGTACACGAGATTCAGTTTCAATGTCGAAGAAGTGGCATTTGTTCATGTCTAATGCAAGTTGAAGCTTTTGTTGAGGCTTCACGTCTGTACGGGAATCAACACGTGCTACGAAATCTTGGCCGTTAATTTGAGAATAAAGCATAGATTCGGCACCAAGAAGCTCAGATACTTCAATAACAGCTGTGATAGTCGTTCCAACAGATGATTCAATGAAAACAGGCTCATCGTGGATATCTTCTGGACGAATTCCAAGGATGATTTCTTTTCCTACATATCCTTGGTCACGAAGTACTTTCATTTTTCCTTCAGGAACTGCAATTTTCTGTTCGCCGATCAAGAATGTCCCATCTTCAAGTTTACCGTTGAAGAAGTTCATAGCAGGAGATCCAATGAATCCACCTACGAATACGTTTTCTGGGTTCTCGTAAACTTCTTTAGGTGAACCAACTTGTTGGATGATACCATCTTTCATTACAACAAGGCGTGTTGCCATTGTCATCGCTTCTGTTTGGTCATGCGTTACATAGATTGTTGTCGTTTGAAGGCGTTGGTGAAGCTTAGAGATTTCTGCACGCATCGCTACACGTAGTTTTGCATCAAGGTTGGATAACGGCTCATCCATTAAGAATACTTTTGCATCACGAACGATTGCACGACCTAATGCTACACGTTGACGCTGACCACCGGATAATGCTTTTGGTTTACGGTCAAGGTATTGTTCCAAGCCAAGAATTGCTGCTGCTTCTTTTACGCGGCGGTCAATCTCTTCTTTAGGGAACTTACGTAATTTTAAACCGAATGCCATGTTGTCATATACATTCATGTGTGGATATAGGGCATAGTTTTGGAATACCATTGCGATGTCGCGGTCTTTTGGTGCAACGTCGTTCATTCTTTTGCCGTCGATTACGAAGTCACCTTTTGAAATTTCCTCAAGCCCTGCAATCATACGTAGAGTTGTGGATTTACCGCAACCTGATGGACCTACGAATACGATAAATTCTTTATCTTTGATGTGTAGGTTGAAGTCTTTAACTGCTGTTACGTCGCCTTCATATACTTTGTAGATATGGTCAAGTTGTAATTCTGCCATGTTCGTTTCCCCCTATGAAATCGTTTTCTTAATCTGTTATTAGTTTACCGAAAACGCATACATTTCGTAAATGTACAAGTTGCACAAAAAAAAAGCAACGTCTTTGTGCAACGTTACTTTTCAATAATGATGATTGCTAGGTAGGCGGCCATGGCTCCCTGGAAGTTTTTGATGTCTATGCCAGTCCGTTCTATGAATTTATCGATTCGGTATTGAAGACTGTTACGGTGCATGAACAGTTTCTTGGCTGTTAGTGATACATTCATATTATTTTCTATATAGACTTTTACGCTTTGTAAAAGTTCTTTTTCATCATCTAGCATCGTACCAAACATCTTTTTGATATAAGAGATTTGTTGGGCATCTATGTTTTCTGTCAGCATAAAAGGGAGGGCGTGTTGAAATGTATGTATGTTTGCCTGCTTCCTTGCTATTAAGGATCGTTCAAAGCAATGTTGTTCCCAGCGAAATAAGTCTGCCAATTTTTCTTCAAATTCGGTGTATGCTCCGATATACAACTTTACATTCGTATAGAAGTCAGAAGCAGTGATATCAATAATGTCATGGAGAGGAACAGATTCCTCTTCTTTCACTTCAGGCAAAAAGTTTACAATCACGCCGGAAGTAAAGTTTTTCCATACTATCTCCATGTCGCTATCAAAAAACGCAACTAAAGCTTCTTTCCATTCTTCCTTGTTCAATAGTGGTTCGGAGAATTCAAAATGGATGAAGCGGAAAGTCCTTTGTTGACTGTATGGATTTTGTTGGGTAGCACGTCCAAATAATAATTCATGCCACCACTGTTCCTTTTCACTCATAGATAGTTGATGTTCTTCTACCTTTTGCAAAAATGTTTCTAACAGCAAAATATCTTTTGAAGTCAATGCTTCTTTTTCTATTCCGTAATATTCATTTGCTGATGAAGTGAACCATAGATATTGTGAAAAGTTGTATGGGGAAGATGTCTGGATAAGAGCATCCTTATATATTTTTTTTAATTGGTTGTACATGATTAATCCCTTTCCTTCTAAGCTATTCCTTTTATTATATCGAAGAGAACACGGTATACAAAGGAATAAAAAAACTCCTCCAAAAAAGGGAAGAGTTTTTATCGTTATTCTTTAGGTGGTTCTTCTTTTTCTAGATCACGTGCTTCTTCTATGTTAGTGTATTGGTCCCGTTCAAAAACAGTTCCACCTGCTAACCCTTCATTGATATACCTGTCAACATCCATGAAATATTCATCTCTGCCTTCATATTGTGGGCCTTTATCGGTCTTTTTCTTATCTGCCATAAAAAAATCCCTCCTTTTTAGTTAGTTTATCTAAAGGAGGGAAAATGATTCTTCAATCATAGACGTGAAAAAGCATCAGTTCATGAATCTGAGCTTCCACGGCTTGTTTTTCTTCTTCGGAAAAGGTTTGTGATTCTGGCCATTCTATGGAACCGTTTTTGTGATAGACGGCTTTTACGGAGTGACCTTTATAAAAAAAGGAAAGATGCCATCCAGGCAGTTGGTTATTTTGATAGAAAGGTTTTAATTGAAAGTGTGAAATCATGCCTTTTCCTCCTCATGGTGTAATGACGACTTGTAACATTATTCGACATTATGTGGAGGATTCCTGCATGGAAAAGCCAGATCGTTCATAGAATACCTTGGAAATATTTTCAGTTGCACGTTGCTTTATCGGAGGCTCATCAAAATCCATTGGCTTGGCATTCAATTCAAAGATGAAATGATTTCCTTCAGGTGTAACTCCAATGTCTGCCGAGAATTCCCCAATCTCATCATAAAAAGAAGTAAGCTGTTTCCCACATTGGTAAATAAGTTGTTCCATTGTTTCAAGGTCTGTTTTAACTGGTAGCTCTTCCGTTGCCACAATTACTCCACCTGCAGGGACGTGGGTGGTTACCTGCTGTTTTTTCGCCATTCGAACGCCTACTCCTGTAATAGCAAAGCGGTTGCCGCTTGAGTGGGCCAATACTCGGTAATCGAATTTCTTGCCTCTCATCGGCACTGTAGTGATGGCTTCTTGAATAATATAAGAATTTAAAGGTTCTTCTTTTTCAAAATAACGGGCAAGTTTACTTATAGATGGAAAAAGGACGGTAGTGGTGGATGTTGACTTCATCAAGTACGTGTTTCCGTTTCTGGTTATCAGAAAAACTCCTTTTCCTCTCTTACTTTTTCTTTTTTTTATATATACCTCCTGGTAGGTCGAGAGATACTCTGCTAATGTATCTTCTGATAAAAGGTCCGTTTTGGGTAAGTGATGTGCCAACATGTCGTTGTCTTTAAGCTGTAAGTATAACTCCCACTTATCAAAAAAATGTGGGTTGAAAACTGGAATATGATAAAGAGAGGTAAGCTTTTCTGTTTGTTCTAAGAAAAGTTTTTCGTCCTCATATCGTGACAAGCGATTATACAAAAGATCAGGAAGTGGCGTTTGTATCTTGATCCAATGGTCGTGCGTTGGCAGATAACAAAAACCGCTAATTCCATCCTCTGTAAGTTGTTGTGGAGTAACAACCACAGATAATCCACCTGATTGTTGAAGAGTTCGTTGTATTCTTTTGAAAAGACCAACATTCCCTATAAAACCATCCTGTTTTGGACTTGCCAAAATTCCGATAAGCGGACCGGCTTTCATATCCTTTAGCAAGAATGGAAAGCTAATAGCTTTGCTGGTATGCTCCATTTTATATGGAACAGAAAAGTACTTTCCCAATGTCACTTTCTGCTTTGCGTTAAATCGCTGGTACCAAGTCTGGGAGGTAATCTCATAAAATAATTCAATCATGAAAAAACACCTTCCGGATTTTTTATTGTATGCTCAGTCAAATACACCGCATATTCAATGGACAGCTTGCGAGTTAAAACATCTTCGTTTCTCAACTTAGGATGATAGAAGATGGAACGGCCAGGCTTGGAGTTTGCTTCAAACATCCAAAGCTTGTGCTCTTTATCAAGCCCCAAATCAAAACCGATTTCCCCGATAAACCCAGGCATATGTGTATCTATGGCATTGCTTATTAAAAGGGAGGCTTGAGACAATTTATCGATGACTGCTTCTTGTTCATCTTTTTCTGTAAATATTTCAGAAATTGTCTTGATCACTCCGCCGCTGTTGGCGTGGGTGGTAATGCTCCCTTTGCCGCTAAGCTTAGCAGCCATTGCACTCACAACCCAATTCCCCTGTTCATCCTTATTAGTATGAACACGAAAATCAACGAAGGATTCCTCTACTTTTAATAACGAAATGCCCTGTTGAATGAGATAAGAGGACAAGTCCTTGTTTTTAAGGACATGTGCCAACAGGGCTTCAAGAGAAGAGGAACGCTGCAGCTTATTAACAAAATCCTCATTTTTATAGCGAGCATAATAGGTTTCTTCTTCACGGTTATAAATAATTTTGTAAACACCTAGTCCTAAACTGCCATTTGTAGGTTTTAGGTATATGAAAGGATATTTTGATAATAATTTTTCCATTTTTTCAATGGACACGTTATTATGTGTTTCTGGTAGATAAGGGACAATATTTTCTTCAATCATAAGCTTTTGATGAATATCCCATTTGTTGAAGAAACCTGGGTTAAACCAGGGAATGGCATAATCTTTTTGCATTTTTTCTCTTGTATGTGCAAGAAGCCTATGTTTCTCTGTCCGCCTGTTAGGAAGGCGATCGTAAACTACGTGAGGAAAAGGGAGGGTCCTTTTTCTCCAACCCTGCTCAGTAAACATGAAGCCTTCCATCGTACCCTCTTCCCAATTAATATGATTAGCGCCGAATAGAAACATATAAGCACCAACTTTTCTCTCCGTTGCCAGCAGTTTGGAGAAAAATAATGACCGTTCACCTATTGGCCTAATCATGGAGCTAGTAAACCCTGCTGTGAAAATTCCAATCAGAGGGCCAAGATGAAGGGTGCCTTCATGAACAAATACATGGATATTCCCTTCATAAGGGACAAGCAACTTTTTAAACAATGGTTTAGAAAGATAGAGAGAATGCCCTTTATGCGAAATCCCATCACAGGCATACTGATGTGTTCCAAAAGCGATTGATTCTATGTGGACATTGCTAATCTCTTCCGGAACAAGAATTTGGTGTTCTTTTAAGTCATCTCTGCATTTAACAGGTATGAGTGCTTTCAACATCATCAACTCCCGTTTGCTCACCTTTTAATTGACGACAAGTACATGCAGTACTTGCTCGGGGCTTCATAAATTTCTGCCTGTACAGAAGGAGAAGCCATTGTTACTATCTTATGACCGGGCTTAGAATTAATATCTAAAATCCATAAATTATAGTCAGGATCGATCCCAATGTCTATTCCCAATTCAAAAAGAGGGGAGATCATCTGGTCAATCGCATAAGGGAGATGCTCAACAATGACCTGTAATTTCCTTTCTAATTCCTCTCTTTTTGCCCGATGTAAGCCTTGAATAATGACAGAGAAAGGAAGCATTTCCCCGCCACCTGCAAGATTGGATGTGATATGATTCTTTGGGCCTGTCCGGATACAACGCACTCTTTCCGTCCAGTTTCCTTCTTCATTTTTTTGTAGAAATATCCTTAAATCAAATGGAACATCCTTTTTATTTTGCAAAGGTAGAAATGGTTGGAAAATATACTCTGTATCCTTCATGCGACTATGCAGCCACTTTTTTAGATGATGATCAGTCCTAAATATATAGAGTGATTCTCCAGGTTGAACCACCTCTTTTACGATATATTGGCCATCGATCCTTTCTACCTTTATTAATCCTCTTCCTTGGGAGCCATTGATGGGTTTAATTAGCCAACTCTTTTTTTGACGGAAGTGTGATAAGAAAAATGTGACGCTTGTGAGTTTCTTTGTTAGAGGAAAGAAGGCTTGGATTTCCTTTATGGTTGATAACTTGTTATAGACTTCCCATTTATTTGGGAGCCCGTAACCTAGGAACTGTACATTTTCCTGTAACTTCAATGAGTCTGTTCCTGCTTTAAAGAGTTGCGCTTTCTTGGTTCCGTAATAACAGCGGTCATAAATAAAGGAAGGAATGGGAATTGTGGAGTCCTTCCATTCCTTCTTGTTTGAAGTGTACATAAGACCTGATACGTGAGATGGGCTTTCTGTTAATTGAGTTGGTGAAATGATGCATATCATGACACCATTATTCGCAGCATGTTCGGCTATTTTTGTAAGGTAAAAAGTCGGTTGTGAAAATGAGAGGACACCTAGGGTGATCATATTATCTCTCCTTTAAGTGTTCGTGTATCAGATATAAACAGTAGATAATAACAGCTTTGGCAGAAGGGCGGATGCTCCTTGCGTTTACTGGCTGATCTAAATTCTTGGATGGTTTTGTATTTACCTCAATGATCCAAGGATGGCCAGTGGTATCAATTGCAAGGTCAATACCCAATTCTCCAAAAAGTCCATCTGAGGCAGCTCCGATTTCGTTTGCCACTTCAAGTGCCAATTCCTTTAGGAGCTTTCGGATATGCGGAAGTTCTCTGGTGTCAAATTTCGTTCGAAGTACATGTTGGACAGAAAGCATTTCTCCTCCCTGGGCGAGATTCGATACGAATGATCCGCTCTTAGAGGCTCTGGCGGTAGAGGAGGTAACCTGCCAACGATTATTATTGGTGCGATGACACAGATAGCGGAAATCCACGGGCCTCCCATCTAAATGAAGAAGGTCTAACCCTTGTTGAAGGATGTATTGCCTTTTCTTGATCTCAGGAGAAAGTCGCTTGTACAAATCAGTTATACTGCTATATTTTTGGGATACTTGTTGTTGAAGGGAAGAGTAATCCAGCGTGTACCCATCTTGAGTTTTGCAAACTTTAAATATCTGTTTACCTTGACTGCCATTGATTGGTTTCAAAAAAAGAGTAGAATGAATTTCTAACCAAGACTCCAGTCGTTTGCCAGAAAATAGTGCTGTCTCTGGCAAATAAGGAGTCAAATGGTCTGCATGGACAAGCTGTTCATGCACTGTCCATTTGTTTAGAAAATGATCATTAAAGTAAGGAATCTCCCATTCTTGCAATTGATTAGTAAATTCACGAAACATTTCACTCTTCTCATTCGTACGTTTATGGAGGCGGTTGTGCACGACTTGAGGATACGGAAGCAGAGCTTTGTTCCAGATGTTGTTCTCCAAGTAGTACCCCTCGATATGTCTTTCTTTCCATTGATCGTCAAGCGTGAAAACATAGAAGATAACACCGATATCCTCCGAATAGTTGGCAAGCTCCATGCAATACTCTTCAATAGACTTAAGGTCGATACAATCTTCGTCCTTCATTCCGATTTCTGTGAGGAGGGCGATAACAGGGCCGATATGAAGTGTGTTGGATTCAATGTTATACGTGATGAGGTAAGATCGTTCCTCATCAAAAAGTAACAAAGATTTCTGGATACTTCGGTCCAGTTTCAACACGTTTTCTTCTATATTGATAGTTACGATATTACATGTCATTGTATTCCGGCTACATTGAACCGTACATAAACATATATGTTCAGGAAGCTTTAATTTTTTTGCTAATGCTTCACTTACTTGTATAATTGGTACATGTGCATTATTTTCAATAGGTATTACCCTTGCAGCTAAAAATTTCATGTTTTTCCCTCATTTTTTGTCTAAGGTTAGGCTGTTTAGGAGAAACAGGGGAATTTGCCCCACAATCTATAGTATTGAAAAGCAGATAAATCGGTGATTAGAAAGAGGTTGACGATAGATGGATATCTTGTTTGTTATTGTAATGATGATGGCGATTGGCGCCTTGATAGGAGGGGTTACCAATTCCCTTGCGATTCGAATGTTGTTCAGACCCTATAACCCAATCTATATATTTAAAAAGCGGGTCCCATTTACACCTGGATTGATACCAAAAAGAAGGTCAGAGCTTGCAGACCAACTGGGAAAATTGGTGATGGAACATCTTTTGACTGCAGAAAGCATGAAAAGAAGATTAATGAACAGTTCTTTCCAAGAAAAATCTGAACAATGGATAAAAGAAGAATTGGACCGTTACCTCGAAAAAGGGGTAAGCGTCCAAGAAGTATTAAGGAAGTTTGGAATAGAGGATGCAGAAACCCTTTTTCAAGAAAATTTACATCAAATTGTGGAAAGAAAATATGAAGAAGTAATGACACCATTGCGTTCAAAACCTATTCAACAGGTGTTGCCTGTAAACTTGTTGCACTCTATTGACAGTAATATCCCGGCAGTCTCAGAATTCATCTTGAACAAAGCAATCTACCATTTTGAAAGTGTAGAAGGGAAAAGGCAGTTGTCGAAAATGATTAACGATTTTATTGCAACAAGAGGGAAATTAGGAAGTGTCGTCCAAATGTTTATGGGCAACTATCCTATAGTCGATAAGGTGCAGCCTGAAATTATCAAATTCCTCAAGCATGATGGCACAAAAGATGTCTTAATTAATGTCTTGTACCGGGAATGGAACAAACTGAAGGAGATGGAGATGCAGGAACTCGAAAATAGAGTGTCCAGGGAAACCATTCTTTCCTCTCTTCATACAGTAGTAGAACGCACAGTGGACGTTCCAAAATGGATGAATAAAACGATGAAGGAAGCGATAGAACCTATCTATCCATGGATGATGGATAAATTAATTCCTTCAGCATTCTCAACAGGCAGCGATCTCTTACTGGAGAAATTGGAAGAACTGCTTGTAAGGTTGAAACTGGAGGAAGTCGTGCGAGATCAGGTAGAATCCTTCTCCCTTCAAGAAGTAGAAGCAATGGTTCTCTCCGTATCCCGCCGTGAACTAAAACTAATCACCTACCTCGGAGCCCTACTGGGAGGCCTAATAGGACTACTACAAGGATTGCTAGTATTAATTCTTTGAGATAGAGGGATTTCCCTGGAGATTGAAGTGTAAGGTATGAGACTCCTCAAAAATGCTAACGCATTTTCTTCGTGCGATGAATCGCTGCCGAAGCCTTCCTTGTCCTGCGGGGGGAACGGTAGCTTGAGACCCCGCAACGAAGGTGCCACTGAAAGACGTATAATGTAAAGTTTTTATGATTCCTAGCTGGTGATTGTAGCAAAAGGCGAAGACTCCTGAGGGAGATAAAGGTAGCTTGAGACCCCGCAGCGAAGCGAGGAGGCTCAAGCACCTTCCCTAGGAAAGCGAAGCCATTTGCGGAAATCAACAGCGGTGTTTGGTGAAATTTCAAAATCAAGGTCTTTTTCAGTGGCTTGGAAGCGTTGTGAGGAGGCTCAAACACCGTCCCGCGGAAAGCGAATACCTGAAACGGAAATCTACAGGAGATAGAAAAACTCCTCCCCCTTATGGTTTGAATGACTCTGGCATGTTTGTTATACTGGTCACTAGCATGCCTGAAAGATGGGCAAAAAAGGAAGGAATGACGTACAAATGGCAAACAACGTTTACGATGTAGCGTACAACCTAGAAACAGCAGTAAAAGAAAGTGATGAGTTCAAAAACCTTCAAACTTTATATAAAGAGGTATTCGCAGACGAAACAACGAAAAGAATGTTTGAGAACTTCCGCAACATTCAACTTGAACTTCAACAAAAACAAATGAGCGGTCAAGAAATTACACAAGAAGAAGTAGAGCAAGCACAAAAAACGGTTGCAGTAGTTCAACAAAACGAAGCGATTGCAAAACTTATGGAAGCAGAGCAACGCATGAGCATGATGGTAAGCGAATTAAACAAAATCATCATGAAGCCTCTAGAAGAATTATATAGCAACGTAGATTCCGCTAACTAATTGGTGAGAATAGGTAGGAATAAAGCGCACTGAAACTAGTGCGTTTTTTTCTTGCCTGCAAACTCCAAAAGTTCTATTTCTCCTAATCTCCTCATACTCATATCAATAAGTACAAACATCTTAGATAAGGAGGTCTCTCCATGATATACCGCCTGCTCGCCATCAATATAGATGGAACGCTATTGAAATCAAATGGAAGATTGGCTAAGGAAACGAAAGAAGCGATAGAGTATGTGAAAAACAAGGGAGTATACGTAACACTAGTGACCGGCCGAAACTTCGCTTTTGCCAAGAAAGTGGCTAAATCTCTTAAACTTGATACGTTTTTAGTGACGCATGGAGGCTCATTTATTGCCTCTAAACTGGAGCAACCTCTTCATGTAAAGCGACTATCAGAGGATAAAACATTCAATCTTGTTCAAGTGCTCGAAAATTATGATTGTACAGTAAGGATTTTGCATGAAAGATATTCCATTGGAAACAGATTGCGTGGTGCTAATAACTTGATGGCTAGAGCAGTACTTGGTTCTAGTGATCCATTAATCTACCCAATGCAATTTGTAGAATCCTTAGGGGATACGTTAATTGATAATCCAATTGCACCACCGAAAATAGAGGTTTATTTTACAGAGCCAGAAGAAAGAGAAAGAGTGTTAACGACTTTGAAATCTGCGTTTGAGGGAATTGAAATTCTTGTTCATGCTGACGGGAAAGTGGATATTTTACCTGACGGTGGAACGAAGATGGATGGATTGTTAGCTCTTGGTGAAGTATTAAAAATTCCACCGCAGGAAATGGTGGTCATTGGGGATACAATGGAAGACCTTCCTATCATTGAAGTCGCAGGACTGGGCGTAGCAATGGGGAATGCTCCAAAAGAAGTGAAGCTTGCTGCTGATTGGATTACTCGGACCAATGATGAAAACGGTGTAGCCTATATGATTAAAGAACATTTTCGTAAACAGCAACGCATCGCTTTTTTAAATAAAATGAAAATATAGAAGGGAAAAGACAGACTCTGTAAGTGGGGTTTGTCTTTTTTGTTTGTCATGTCTCCTTCTTTTCCAATGGTATTATCTTGATATGCATCCGCTTCATCCGTTACACTAGGGGAAGTGAAAAATCTTGCTGAAAACAATGCAAGTGTGAAAGGTGATTAACTTGAAGATTGCTATAAAAGGATTACATGATGATAGATATCAGCGTCCGTTATCATTGATTGCGGATTTATTTTTTGAAGAAACAGAAGTGGTGCTTGGGGAAGATGCTTCCTATGATCTAGAGATAACATTCCAGGTTGAAGAAAAAAACACCACGTTTTTTGTAAGTGGACAACTCGGCGAACTTACTTGCTCCCATGAGAAAGAATTGGGCGAATCAGACGAAAAAGAAAGCTTTCGCCGTAAAAAACAAGCAGTGTCTTATGTTTATTTGACGCTCTTACAAGAACATACGGGTATCATTCAGAAGTGGGGGATTCTAACGGGAATCCGACCTACAAAACTTCTACACTCAAAGCTTCAAAAGGGAGAACCAAAAGAGAACGTACATCAACAGCTGAGAGAAGATTATTTAATTACAGACGAAAAGATAGAGTTAATGCAGCAGATTGTTGATCGCCAGCTAGATGTAGTACCAGATTTACATGATTTGGGGGAAGAAGTCAGCATTTACATCGGAATACCGTTCTGTCCAACTAAATGTGCATACTGTACATTCCCTGCTTATGCGATTAATGGTAAGCAAGGAAAAGTGGATTCCTTCCTTGGCGGTCTCCACCATGAGATAGATGCCATCGGTGCCTGGTTAAAGGAAAAAGGCATTAAAATTACTACTGTCTATTACGGCGGTGGTACCCCTACGAGCATAACAGCAGAAGAGATGGACATGCTTTATGAGCAGATGTATGCTTCGTTCCCTGACATGGAAAAAGTTCGTGAAGTAACAGTGGAGGCCGGACGTCCAGATACGATTACGCCGGAGAAGCTTGAAGTATTGAAAAAGTGGAATATCGATCGTATAAGTATCAATCCTCAGTCTTATACGCAGGAAACATTGAAAGCTATCGGCCGCCATCATACCGTGGAGGAAACTATCGATAAGTTCCACCTTGCCCGTGAAATGGGTATGAATAATATTAATATGGACCTGATCATCGGCCTGCCTGGAGAAGGAGTGGGAGAGTTCGCCCATACTCTAGAAGAGACGGAAAAACTGATACCTGAATCATTGACGGTCCATACATTGTCTTTCAAACGAGCTTCTGAAATGACTCAAAATAAGAATCGCTACAAGGTGGCAGATCGTTATGAAATCGGTAAGATGATGGATATGGCTACAGATTGGACAACAACACACAACTATGTTCCTTATTACCTGTATCGCCAGAAAAATATTTTGGGGAATTTGGAGAATGTAGGATATGCATTGCCAGGACAAGATAGCATTTATAACATCATGATTATGGAAGAGAAACAGACGATCATCGGATTAGGGTGCGGGGCATCTAGTAAGTTTGTTCACCCTGAAACAGGGAAGATAACTCGCTTTGCCAATCCGAAAGATCCTAAGTCTTACAATGATGGATTTAAACATTATACAGATGAAAAAATTCGTATTTTGGAAGAGCTCTTTTCATCTAGAAACTAATAACAAAGCGGGGATTAAGATCCTCGCTTTTTATATTTTTGGATTCATGAGTGAATAATCATTCATTTTTAAGCGCTTTCATATTATACTAGTTATATAACTTAGAGGAGGGAATAGATGATGAAGGTTGAAACTGGTGAAGTTCTGACTTATTCCAGAACATTCACTGTCGAGGAAATACTTCAATTTGGAGAAGTTTCAGGAGACCAAGGAAGACATCATGTTGAAAAGGATGAGCATGGTCGCTTAATGGTGCATGGCCTATTGACCGCAAGTATCGGTACCAAAATAGGGGGAGACCTAAATTACATCGCAAGAGAAATGAACATGGAATTCCTCCGTCCCGTCTTTACAGGCGACACTATCACCTGTGTAGCCACCCTCACCAATGTCCAACAACAAGAAGACTACAAACAAGTCAACGTAACATCCATCTACACCAACCAAAATGGCAAACAAGTCCTCATAGGCAACAGTAAAGGTATTATTCGAGATTGACAGAGAAATTCCTGCGGGGGTCTGACCCCCGCACAGAACTTTAATATTTCAGAAAAATCAAACTTAATATTAATGCAAAGAAAGGGTGTGCTTGTATGAGTACGGTTAATGTATTGGATCAAGGTTCGGTTGTGATTTTAGAGCTTAATAGACCAGAAGCATTAAATGCAATGAACGTGGAGATGTTAGGGGAATTAGAGAGAGTTCTGGACGAGGTATCGAAAAATGAGAAGGTCAAAGTCCTGATTGTCAGAGGAAGTGGAAATGCGTTCAGTGCAGGTGGAGATATAAAAATGATGCTCCAGGACAATGTTGGAGGTGACTTTGATCAGGTGATGGATACCATTGGCTCCATTGTCACCAAGCTTTACACGATGCCGAAAGTGACCATCAGTGCCATTCATGGTGCAGCTGCAGGGCTTGGTCTGAGTTTTGCCCTTGCCAGCGACTTTGTGGTTGCTCACACGTCCACAAAACTTGCTATGAATTTCATCAAGATTGGTTTAATCCCGGATGGTGGTGGTCACTTCTTCATGGAAAAGCGTCTTGGAGAAGCGAAAGCTAAACAGATGATTTGGGAAGGTAGAACAATTTCCGCTGAAGAAGCTAATGGATTAGGTTTGGTAGATAGCTTGGCAGGTGATCAAATGGAAGAGGAAATTTCCAAAAGGGTTGCAGCCCTTCTTCATGCACCATTACAAGCAATGTTAGAAACGAAGATGATTTACGCGAAGCAATCCTTACCACGCCTAGAACAAATTTTAGAGTTGGAAAAGAATGCACAGCGTAGAATGAGACAATCAGAAGACCATAAGGAAGGAATCAAAGCTTTTGTGGAAAAGAGAAAACCACAATTCTCCGGAAAGTGAACCGGAAGAGCTGCTCCAATAATGGGGCAGCTTTTTCTCCTATTGCCTCTTTAGCCCCTCCTCTATACTAAGCCTACAGTCGTATTGTCAAATAATACTCCGGTACATTACCAACAAAAAGCACTCCACTTATACTAAGTTCATAAAAGAAAAACGGAGTGGTTTGCGTGCAAATAATGGAAACAGGAAAAGTACCAAGAACAGGGCTAGGAATTATAATTATTATTTTTCTAGTCTATTATATAGGTAAGTTCATGGTAATTGTAGAAAATAAGGGATTAGAGAGCTTGCTATTAGAGTATGGTTCCATAGCTCAACTTCTTTTTTTCTTCCTGTGCTTAGCTCAACCAATTATTTTGCCGCTCCCAGAAGCGTTGACCATTCCTGCCGGTAGTATGGCTTTTGGAGCATCTGCTTCGTTCTATCTTGGTTTTTCCGGAACATTGACAGGAATAATTATTATGTTCTTTATTGCAAGATCTGGCGGAATGAAAGTGGCTTCAAAATTGGTAAAAGAAAAACATCTAAAAAGATATCAAGAATATGTAAGAAAAAATGAGACGGTCATTTTGGTACTTCTATTCATTATTCCTGTTCTTCCTGATGAAATCATTTGCGTGGGGGCGGGAATAGGAGCTGTCTCGTTTAAAAAGTTTCTCGCAATAGCGTCCTTATCAAAAATTTTGACTACATTTGTGCTGGCATATTCTGTTTCCTTGGCAAAATTCCTGGACTTATCTTCTACACAGCTTATATTCTCGTGCTCGGTTATTATGGGAATTGTTTTTTTGACTACGGTTGCTTTTAATCGCTATTGGAACAAAAAACGCATGGAGATGTGATGCTACTGTCTCCATGCGTTTATCCGTTATCTGTGAAACAAGATTAGTTTGCCGCTTGCGTTCGTGCAACGGTGTGTCGTGTCGATAAAGTTCAATTCTTCTAATCTTTTTTCTCCTAATGTTTTTGCTTCTTTTTCTGTTGCTGCTTCAAAACTTTCATCAAGTAGAGTTTCCCCGTTTTTGCTAAAGACTGTTAACGTATATTTCCCCATGTTTGTCCCCTCCGTGTCTAAAAAATGAATATTCATTCATTGTTTTATTTTACTAAAAGTTTCTTGAAATGTAAAAGTTCTATGAAACTATTTCGATTTTTAACCGTATAGGTTACTGTAAAACATAGGAGGGATAACGTCATGGCATTACAGATAGATGGTGTAACCAAAAGGTTTGGCAAGCATGTGGCAGTCAATAATTTGACCCTTGAAATACCGGAAAGTGAAATGTTTGGGTTCTTAGGTGCGAACGGAGCAGGGAAAACAACCACTTTTCGAATGGTCCTGGGATTATTGGAGCCTACAGAAGGTAAAGTTTCATGGGCAGGGAAACCCATAACATATAAAGAGAGTCATCTGGTAGGGTATTTACCGGAAGAAAGAGGTCTCTATCCAAAATTGACCGTAAAGGACCAAATGATCTATTTGGGCAGGTTGCGGGGAATGGAGAAGGCGGAAATTTTGAAGCAGTTGGACTATTGGTTGGAGCGCTTCAAGGTACCACAGTATCTTAATAAAAAAGTAGAAGAACTCTCAAAAGGAAATCAACAAAAAATCCAGTTTATTGCTTCCACCATTCATAATCCGAAATTGCTCATCCTGGATGAACCTTTCAGTGGCTTGGATCCCCTAAATGTAGAACTTTTAAAAGAAGCGGTAGTGGATTTGAAAAAGCAAGGGACATCCATTGTCTTTTCCAGTCATCGGATGGAGCATGTAGAAGAGCTTTGTGAGCATTTGTGCATTATGCATCACGGTCAACCTGTTGTGCATGGTGCGCTCAGGGACATTAAGCGTTCATTTGGGAAAAAGAATGTCGTCATTCATGCTGATTTTGATTTGGAGTATTTATCGAATGTAGCAGGAGTTACCAAAACAAAGCAGACAGCAGAAGGCATGATTCTTCAAGTGGAAGATGAAGATGTCTCCCAAACCTTGCTGCAACAAATTACAGGTAAAGGCTATATCCGCAAGTTTATCTTGGAGGAGCCGTCCTTGAATGATATTTTCATAGAAAAGGTAGGTGCTTCTTACCATGAATAAGTTTTTGATTATCTTAATGCACACCTATATGAGCAAACTAAAATCTAAATCCTTTATTATCTCCACTTTGGTGACAACACTACTTATTGTCGGTGTTACTAACATTCAGTCCATTATTGATATTTTTGATAAACAGGAAGACAAAATTGTGGCAGTAATGGATGAAGAAGGCGCTATTGCACCATTGTTAGCGCAGCAGCTTGCAACGAATCCCGATAGCAACTTGAGCCTTGAAATGGTATCAGATGAGGCTGATGCTGAAAGTAAAGTGACAGAAGGGGATTATGACGGGCTCCTTGTCCTTTCAACGGATCAAAACGGCTTACCATCAGGGGTTTATAAAGCAGCTTCTATCACTGATTCTGAGACGATGGCACAAGTGGAGGCGATGCTTCAGCAAGTGAAAAATGAGCTGGCAACAAGTCAACTTGGATTATCTCAAGAACAAATCGCTCAACTTTACACGCCCATTAATTTTGATGTTGTAGCTCTAGAAGAATCCGCCAAGTCTGAAGAAGAGTTAAACCAGGCCCGTGGATTAGTGTACGTTTTACTGTTTGTGATCTATTTTTCAGTCATTCTTTATGCTAGCATGATTGCAACAGAGGTCGCAGTAGAAAAATCTTCCCGCGTCATGGAAATACTAATTTCTTCTGCCTCTCCAATTATGCATATGTTCGGAAAAATCCTTGGAATAGCGCTGTTGAGTTTAACACAACTAGCATTCTGGATCATTGTCGGGTATTCATCTCTAAGTAGAAATCTTGAAGGAATGACAGAAGCAGGGGGAGTATTTGAATTTTTCGGTGTAGGCGATATGCCAGCAGGAACGTTTGTGTACGCCATCGTTTTCTTCTTGCTCGGCTACTTCCTTTATGCAACGTTTGCGGCATTCTTGGGATCGCTTGTAAGTAGGATTGAAGAAATTCAGCAAATGATCATGCCCATGACATTATTGATAGTGGCTGGCTTTATGATTTCCATGTTCGGACTAGGCAATCCGGATAATTCATTCATTCAAGTAACTTCATTTATCCCATTCTTTGCGCCTATGATTATGTTTTTACGAGTAGGGATGTTAAATGTTCCTATTTGGGAAATCAGCCTTGCCATCGGCCTCTTGGTAACAACGATTGTGCTTCTGGCTGTGTTTGGAGCAAAAGTGTACCGTGGAGGAGTCTTAATGTACGGGAAATCTTCTTCTTTGAAAGATATCAAGAAAGCATTGCAACTTACAAAAGACAAATAATTTTTTAACATGTGGGACCTTACATCAAAGTCCCGCATGTTTTTTTATTTCATACACCTATACCGAACGTGCATTCGCATTTCATTCGTGATAAAATAAGGAAAAGACGTTTAGAGAAGAGGTTAAATCTAGAATGAAAAAAATTCGTTTCCTGCATGCTGCAGATTTACATTTGGACAGTCCATTCAAGGGACTTAGCCATCTTCCCCAACAGATATTTGATCAGATTAGAAAAAGCACTTTCCAATCATTAACAAATTTAATGAACGCTGCAATTCATCATCATGTGGATTTTGTTTTATTAGCTGGAGATCTCTTTGATCTAGAACAAAGAAGCCTAATTGCCCAAGCGACACTTAGAAAAGAACTCTTGAGGTTAAACGAAGCAGGAATTCAAGTTTATATTATTCATGGGAATCATGACTACCTTACAGATGACCACACACTTTTTAAATACCCGGATAATGTACATATTTTTACTGGAGAAGTGGAACGAAAGACATATTTAAAGGACAAAGAAGAGTTGGCGTGTATATATGGATTCAGCTATAAACAAAGACATTTAACGGAGAATATGACAAGTTACTACGAGAAAGAAGACAAAACGATACCTTTTCACATCGGAATGCTACATGGTAATTTTTCTGGAAGGGAAGAGCATGATCCATATGCACCGTTTACCTTACCTGACCTTCTTGATAAAGAGTTTCATTACTGGGCGCTTGGTCATATACATAAACGTGAAATACTACATTACCATCCACCAATCGTCTATCCGGGAAATATACAAGGTCGCCATAAAAAGGAACAGGGTGACAAAGGCTGCTATCTGGTTGACCTCTTGGAAGACGGTATCCCTGAGCTAACGTATATAGAAACATCCGCTATCCAATGGGAAGAACTCGAGATCCCTATCAACGAATTACAGTCGGTGGATCAACTGATGGAGAAAACAAAACAAGCTGTGGATGCCATTAGGTTGGAAGGCAAGGGGAAATTACTTCGACTTACATATACAGGGAATGGTAACCTGCATGGTTTTCTCCAAGAAGAAAGTAATCAGGAAGAACTTCAACTCCTCTTAAATGAGGGAGAAGAAAATAATACTTCATTTGTATACATCTATACGTTGCGTGTGCGAACAGCTTTATCATATTCAAAAGAGGACTTGCAAGATAAAACATTTTACAAGGATTTCTACACCATGGTAGACCAAGTCGATATGAAAGAAGCATTGGCGCCATTGTTACGTCACTCTGAAGCAAGCCGCTATTTAGAAACCTGGGATGAAGAAGAAGTGAAAGCGATAGTGGAAGAAACGGAACAATGGCTAGTCAGTAAATTCTTAGAAAGTGAGAAGAGGTGATTAGGTTGAAAATTACGAGCTTACATATCTATGGATTTGGAAAACTAGAGAACGTGGTAATGGAAAATCTATCACCAAACATTCAAGTGATCTATGGAGAAAATGAAGCAGGAAAGTCTACTGTGATGGCCTTTATTCAAGCCATTCTTTTTGGTTTCCCTGCAAAAAATCAACAAGACTTACGCTATGTACCTAAAAAAGGCTTTAAATATGGTGGGAAGTTGGTAATAGAAACGAATGACGAGAGAAAGATAACGATTGAACGAGTCGCAGGGAGATCCTCTGGTGATGTCACGGTTCAAGATGAGCAGGGCAACCCCTGTAATCTGAACGATGTGCTCGGCGGCCTTGATAAAACGATGTACAAGGGCATCTTCTCCTTTAATATTATGGACATCCAAAATTTACAGCTGATAGATTCTGAGCAACTTGGCGGTTATTTGTTTTCTTCAGGCTTAATGGGAAGTGAACAGCTACATAAATTATCTCGAGAGCTAGCAAAAGATCAGGATGAGCGTTTTAAACCAAACGGCAGAAAACCAGTTATTAATAAGTTGTTAACTTCCTTAAAAGAACAAGAACGAGTTGTCCATCAATGGAAAGAAAAAATGGGCCAGTATGACCGGTTGCAAAAGGATATGAATCAATATGATATAGCCTTAAAGGAAACACAAATAAATAAGGAGGATATAGAGCAAAAGATCAAAGAAACGGAAGCAATGCTCACCATTCAGCCTTTAGTAAATAGAATGGAGATCCTTGAATTGCAAATAGCGGCAGTAGGAAACGTAGAGTCATTTCCTCGTGATGGTTTGGCAAGATTGGAAAAATGGCAGACAGAAGTAGTTTTCTATCAATCAAAATTTGAAAAAATGAAAAAAGAATTAGAGGAGAAAGAGAGTGAAATAGAACAGATATGGGTAAATGAAGAAGTTCTTGAGAAAGAGGAAACAATAAAAAGTCTAGTAACTTTACTGCCGACCTATCAACAGTCGAAAGATCAATTGTCTCTACTAGAAACAGAAATAGCGCAGTTAGAAAAGCGCGTGGAAGGATGGAAACGGGATCTTGAATGGACTGAGAAAACAGATTATGAATTAGAAGCAATACCTACTAGCTTAGCATCTAAGGGGTCTTTGCGGGAACTTTTAAAGACTCATCATGAGATTCACATCCAAAAACAACGGTTGGACGAACAGTTCCAATTTGCAAAAGAGGAACTGGAGGCGCAAGAAGAACGGGTGAAAGACCTCGAACAAGAACAACTTCCAAACCACGAAGTCTTAAAAATGAAGGAAATGGTTGAACTAGAAGAAAAGGACACTTTGCATAAAGAAATCCACCTGACAGAGCAACTCCTAAACCAGTTAAAAAAGCAACTTGATGTTCAAAAAAGATATGATTATAACGAAGATAGAAAAGGTAAGCAAATCGCAGTTATAAGTATTATTCTCGGGATTGTCGGGTTCCTTTACTTTTTTATACAAAACCAGCTTATCTCATCGCTGCTTTGTTTGATTCTCTTCTCTTTGCTTACTATTACATTTGGCAGGAAAACTAAAAATCAAGATAACCAAAATGAGCTGATAAGAGAGAAGGATGAACTGCATAGTAAGCTGGAATTCTTAAAAGACAAGCTCTATTCGAATGATACACACGGGAAAGTGGAAGAATATCAGAAAGCTTTGGCAAAGAACGAACAAGTAATCCAGCTTCTGCAGAAAGAGAGGCTTCTTCTTTCCCAGTGCGATCGAACATATAATAGAATCATTCAACAATTTGAAGAGTGGGAAGGAAAGAATTTTTCCTTGCAGGATGATTGGCATAAATGGACCCATTCCTTATCACTTGCGCAAATCTCTCCTACCTTTATGGAGGAGGCCTACGATAAAGTAGTACAATTGAAAGGTGCGCTTTCAGATAAAAGAGAGTTAGTGGAAAGGCAACACCACTATCAACTAGTAGTAAATAAATTTCAGATGGAGCTAAATGCCCTGTTGGATGAAAACAATGAAACTAATTCAAGATTAACGACTGAAGAAGTGTTCACACAATTACGTGTTGATTTGGAAGAAAACGTTGTAAAACAGAAAACGAAACAACAGATTCAGGAACAAATTGACGTCTTAACAGAAGAATTAGAAGGATTGTCCCAACATAAATATGAGGCTAGTAAGCAGATTCAACATCTTTACGAACAAGCAAAAGTTAAGGATGAGGAAGCATTCCGCCATAAAAACCAACAGTATGTCGAAAAAATAGAGCTTGAGAAAGAAATAGCCCTCCTTAAGAGTCAGTTGGTACAAATGGAGAATTCCTATCAACTGCGCCTTACGGATAGTAAGCCGATGGATATATGGAAAGCAGAGAAGGCTGAACTAGAAGAAACCCTTAAGACAATTAGAGAAAAACAGAGTCAGCTAATTGAGAATAGAACGGCAACAAAGGAAACTATCCGCCTTTTAGAAGAATCTGGTACTTACTCTGAAGCTGTACAACAATTTGAATTATCTAAAAGCAAGTTACAGGAGCATGCGAGAAAGTGGGCAATCCATGCCACTGCAGCCCATCTTTTAGGGAAAACGATGGATTATTACCGTACAGTCAAGCTTCCAAAAGTACTTCAATATGCTTCTGATAACTTCCGCTTCCTCACAAAAGGGCACTATCTAAGCATACTTGATGCGAAAAATGAACGAACGCTTAAGGTACAACATGCAGACGGGACGAAATTTGAACCAAAAGAATTAAGTCAGGCAACGGTGGAGCAGCTATATATATCCTTACGTGTCGCTGTTGCTCAGGTATGGAGTGAAGAACAAAAACTTCCATTCTTAATGGATGACAGTTTTGTCAATTTCGATGAACAAAGAACCAATCTAGCAATTAAGTTGATAAATAGACTTGCACTCCAAGGTTATCAATTTCTTTTCTTCACTTGTCATCACCATATTAAAGAAAAATTGACGGGTGATCCAAGTAATCGGATATTTACTTTTGATCCTATGGAGGTAGGAGAAGCAATCCTCAAACGATGAATGTAGTTCATCCATTGCCGAAAGGAATAGACAAGTGCTATGCTTAGAGAGGTAAAGAGAAGCAAGTTGAAAGGATAACGAAAATGAGTGAAAGTGTATTGAAAAATAATAGAACACCATTGATACTATTGAGCTTTAATCTATTTATCGTCATGGTAGGGATTGGTTTAGTCATCCCAATTCTTCCATTTTATATCGATAAGTTTGGAGCGGACGCAAGAACATTAGGTTTGCTTGTTGCCGTGTTTGCGTTTATGCAATTTCTTTTTGCCCCTGTGTGGGGAAGGCTGTCTGATAAAATTGGAAGAAAGCCTTTGATAACAATTGGTCTTTTCGGCTTTGCTATAGCTGAGTTCATTTTTGCATATGCAAGCGGCTTATGGATGCTCTTTCTTTCAAGAATCCTAGCGGGAACATTTGGTTCTGCGCTTATGCCAACTGCAATGGCTTATGTCTCGGATGTCACTTCTTCTGAAAAAAGAGGCCAAGGCATGGGAATAATGGGTGCTGCAATGGGGCTTGGTATCGTTGTTGGACCTGGGCTTGGTGGCTGGCTTGCTGAATACGACCTATCACTACCATTTTTAGTGGCAGGTGTAGCAGCAACCATAGCGGGGATACTTTCCGTCATTATTTTACCGGAATCGTATCCGAAGCATAAAAGAGAAATGGATGCTAAAGCCTCTGAAGGTGACAAACGAGACAATCAATTTGTAACGATGTATAAAGCTCTTAAAAGCCCTGTAGGATTCCTACTAATTCTTGTTTTCATCATGAGTTTTGGATTGGCTAATTTTCAATCTATTTTTGGCTACTATACGATGGAACGGTATAAATATGACCCAAGTGAAGTGGGCTCAATCATTTTGATAGTCGGTTTGGTGGGAACAATAGTTCAAGGCGTTCTGGTCGGGAGAATGACAAAGAAGTTCGGGGAAGAAAGAGTAGTTACAACAGCGCTATTGATCAGCTCCTTAGGGTTTGTGCTAATGACCCTAGCAACGAGCTTTACAACTGTACTTTTAACTACCTGCTTATTTTTCTTGGGGAATTCACTGTTAAGACCATCTTTGAATTCATTCATATCTAAACTTGCAGGGAACAGACAGGGGCTCGTCATGGGGCTCAATAACTCATTCTTAAGCTTGGGAAATGTGGCAGGTCCAATATTGGCAGGTATTTTCTTTGAGATAAATATCCACATTCCATATTTATTCGGAGCCTGTATCATGCTATTCGGATTAATTGTCACTAAACTATGGCTCTCCAAAAGAGCCCATAAAATAGAAGTATCCTCATAAGGAAGATTGTGGTTCATAGCAGTTGATTGTAGCAAAAGGCGAAGACTCCTGAGGGAGATAGCGCTAGGCGGAGACCCCGCAGGCGTAGCCGAGGAGGCTCAAGTCAGCCCCTAGGGAAGGGAAGCCATAAGCCATTTGCGTAAATCAACTGCGTCGTCTAGGATAAAAAGACAGGGGGAAGAAATAGATGAAAAAAGGTATCCTCCACTTTGAAGTGGGAGAACAAGTAGACGTTCACTTATTAATTAAAACAGCAACAAAAGGAATTGCAAGCAATGGAAAACCTTTCTTAACACTAATATTTCAAGACAAAAGCGGCGAAATAGAAGCAAAACTTTGGGATGCTTCAACAGACGATGAAGAGCTCTACACGCCACAAAGCATTGTAAGAGTACTTGGGGACATCCACCATTATCGTGGTCGTAATCAACTGAAAATACGCAAAATCAAGCCAAAGGAAGAGCATGAGAATGTCAATGTCTCTGACCTGATTGAAACAGCACCACTAAGCCAAGAACAGATGATGGATAAAATAACACAGGCGATCTTTGAAATGAAGAATCCGAATATCCAAAGGATTACAAGACACCTGTTGAAAAAGCATCAAAATGAATTTTTGCAGTACCCAGCAGCTACTAAAAATCACCACGAGTTTGTATCTGGTTTGGCCTATCATGTTGTTTCTATGCTAGATTTAGCAAAAGCCATAGCTAGCTTATATCCTTCATTAGACAAAGATCTGTTATATGCAGGAGTTATTCTTCACGACTTAGGAAAGGTAACGGAGCTATCCGGCCCAGTGTCGACTAGTTATACAATTGAAGGGAACTTAATTGGCCATATTTCGATTATGGTAAATGAAATTGGAAAAGCAGCAGAAGAGCTAGGAATTGAAGGGGAAGAAATCATGGTTCTGCAACACTTGGTGTTAAGTCATCATGGGAAACTGGAGTGGGGCAGCCCGAAACTGCCACTTATCAAGGAAGCAGAAATTCTTCATTATATTGATAATATCGATGCAAAAATGAATATGCTAGATCGTGCTCTGGAACGTGTTAAACCAGGAGAGTACACGGAAAGAATCTTTGCAATGGACAACAGAAACTTCTATAAACCTACTTTTCATAATTAAGTAATAGCCTCCCATACTCTATCATATGTATAAATTAGTAGCACATATGAAAGAGAAGGGGGGCTTTTCTATGCCATGGTGGATGCTGTTAATTGTCATCGGAATTGTTTTTAGTGCATATATGACGTTAAGGTCTGCAAAGGAAGAAAAAGAAGTAGAGGAAGCGATTATTGAAAAAGAAGGACAAGTATATATGGATAGGATTCAAGAGGAAAGAGAGAAAAAGCAGGTTGTAAACGTATAGAAAAAGGAAGCGGCTGTCCGCTTCCTTATTTTTAGCTTTGGTCTTCAGTTTCTTTTTCTTTTTCAAATGTATTTTTGAGGTTGGAATCTTTCACTTTTATATTAGCATTGTTCAATTCTTTTTGAACTGCGGTGTCAACTGCGGCTGCATCGTTTACCTTGGATAAGAGAACTTCCTCTTTTAATTCCGCTTTCATGTCTTCAAAAGGTTCTTTATCTTTCTTATCTGTTACTTTGATAATGTGGAAACCATACATGCTTTCCACTGGCCCACTGATTTCGTTTACTTCGAGGCTGTAAGCTGCCTCTTCAAATTCAGGAAGCATGGCACCTGCACCGAACCAGTCAAGGTCTCCGCCATTTTGAGCAGAACCTGGGTCTGTAGAATACTCTGTTGCAAGTTCCGCGAAATCAGCACCTTCATCAAGCTTTTTCTTCACTTCATTCGCTGTTTCTTCATCTGCTACAAGAATATGGCTTGCACGTATCTCAGGTTTCATCTCATCATAATATTTTTTAATTTCCTCGTCGGTAACTTCCACACTTTCCATTGCTGCTTTTTCTTGCAACATGGAGATACGCAAAGTCTGGCTTAACTGCTCTTCATTTTTGAAACCGCTCTGAGCCATCGCAGAATCAAATTGAGGTCCCATTTGTTGTTTCAACTCGTCTAAACGTTCTTGGACTTCTTCATCTGTAACTTCGTATTTCTCACTTAAGACTTTCTCATATACCAATTCACGAAGAATCTCTTCACCAAAACGATCCTTCATAGCTTCATATAGCTCGTCCTGTGTAATGTTACCGGCAGAGGTTTCAGCAATCACCTCATCATTATCGGCTTTGTCATTGTTACAAGCAGACAGTGCAACAATTGAAGCGGTTGCACTTAAGGCAATTATCCATTTTTTCATTTAAGTCACTCCCATATGTAGTAAAACGTTCCAAACAATACTATAGCATATTCTTCATATTTAATGAAATTATTTGACAACACTTTAAAGGCAGCAATTTAACTTATAAAAGATAAGAAAGTATATATCCCGGTTGATTTCCGTTCCAGGCGCTTCGCTTGCCTGCTGGCGGTCCGTAAGCCTCTTCGGCTTGCGCCTTCGGGGTCTCACTTGTCCCTTCCTCCCGCGGGCGTCTACGCGCCTTCCAATCCAATCAACAAAGTGACTTCATTCATTAGAAGGGTTTATGAAAAAAGCTATATAACTGAGCTAGCTGAATAAGCATTAACTTATATTTAATGTAATATATAGCTGTGGATTGGAGCAAATGGCGTAGACTCCAGGGGGGAGAAACGGTAGATTGAGACCCCGCAACGAAGTGAGGAGGCTCAAGCGCCGTCCCGCGGAAAGCGAAGCCATTAGCGGAAAGGAACAGCGGGGCATAACCAATTAACTTATAAGGTTCGGTTTATTTTTAACTTAAGGTAAGAGCATTTTCAAAAAAAATGGGTTATCGTCCATTCCAATTTCTCCACTTTTACATATGATAAATGGAATCATGAAAACATCAACGCACTTTGTTGTCCCAGGATTTCATGTAAAAAACCTTAGAGGCAGGATAAACGCCTATGCCTCCTAAGAAATTGTTGCATAAGATATCGTAACAACTCATGAAGGAGGTGTTACTAAGATGGGTAATGCGTATGCAGGTGGCTTCGCGTTAATCGTAGTATTGTTTATCTTGTTGGTAATCGTAGGTGCAGCTTGGTTGTACTAACTACATTTTTAATAAAAAAGGAGGAACTAAAATGTCAGGTGGACATTCCGGCGGATTTGCGTTAATCGTAGTATTATTTATCCTGTTAGTAATCGTAGGTGCAGCTTGGTTATGCTAAGCTAGACCTTGGAGAACGAGCAATGCCTCAAACTCCACAAAAACACCTTCCATGTTTACATGGAAGGTGTTTTTTGTGCCGATTTATTATTTGGAGCTTAGCAGGATATCTACATAAGAGGAAATTAATAGAATGGTAATAAGTACATTTATGGTTCGGAAAACTTTCGGTTGACGATCCTCCGGTATTTCCTTTTGAACGCATAAAGCATTCGTTAATTTGTTTATGTAGAAGAGTATAAATACAGCCACCCAAACAAATAGAAATGCGATAGCCATAAGATCCCTCCTTTGTGGCTTGCTTTAAACTAAATACGGAATATATACTTATGCCTTCTACCTTACCAAAGTTTATGAGAAAAAGATACTGTGATGGTCCGAAACTTTTACAAAAAATGAAAAAGCATCCTAGAGGTTTTTAGGACGCTATTTCTTTCTCATTAACTATTAAGATATCATAACCGTTTTCCAATTCTTCAATTTGGCATTTGCTAGGAGCACGTTGGATAAGTTTAATATAAAGGAAATCTGGAATACTTAAACCAAGATTTACTGCCGCAAGCATGGAAAAATAATGATAATAGCTTGGGAAAATATGTGCAAGTAAGATGCATGCTGAAGTGATAATGGCGAAAGGAGCCAGTAACACAGCATAAGATTGGATTTTTGTAAAAGGCTTTTTTGTTTTTATTTTCATATATGGCATATAGCACTTAAATTTCCACTTAAGTTTTACTTGGTTTTTTGTCGCAATTAGCGGAAGAACATGACATAGCTTGTGCATCGTGAACATACCCAAAAGGCCAAGGATGAACCATCCGAAATTGGCAGATGAGACAGTTGTGTCATGGTAAATAAGGCTAAAAGACAGAAAGAATACAATAAACGAAAGTAAAGTGATGATAAAAGAAATAAGTGTTATGCGATGGAGTCCATATTGTCTAGTAATATCAATGGATTTCCAGCAGTTCATAGTTGAGTCACCTACCGTAATTGCTAGTCGTAATCAAAATTACTAAATTAATGTAAGCTTTTTTATTGGAAAAATCAATAGGTGAATGTAATTTATTTTTCGATCAATCCATCTAAATATTGGTAAGTGAACGGAATTGATGTAAAATAAGTAGAAAAGTACAGCAATCCTTTAAGATTTTTTATTTGGATTTGCAACAGTAAGGACTGAATAAAGTGGAAGAAAGACTTGAAACCTTGGAGTTCTACGTGGAACTTTTAATAAAACAAATGGATCGGACAAGATATCCTTGGGATTATCTAATCATGCTTGGAAAATTGAGCAAGAAAGACGTGCAGAATCTGTATAATGTATGTGAAAAATTGAGCAAAGAAATGGAGAAACAAAAAGCGGAAGGGTTTGTAACGTTTTCTCCGCTTCTTATACAATTCAGGCAAGCCTTGCCTAAAGACCTGCCATTGGAGGACACAATTTCTGCTTTACGTACACAAGGCTATTATGTCCCGCTGATGGACGCATTTCAAAGAGATATCAAGAAGAAGTAACGCTTTCATTTTTCTCTTCAAGCACTTCGTCTTTTTTGGAAAGTCTTCCATCGACCTCAACAAAATCCTCTTCAATATTATTAAAGGATCGTTCAAAGATTTGCATAAAGTCTTCCCCGTAAACATTGCGAATCACGCACATGATGTCGAGCAGCTCCGGGAATTTTCCGTATAAGTCATGCATCGGCAAAGCACCGCTAAATACCGAATTTTTACTAGGATCATAGGTTTCCATCAGTTCTAAAAGGATTTTTTCTCCTTTGTCGGTTAGTTCAATATATGTGTTTCGCTTATCATTTTCTTTTTTAGAAAAGCGAAGCAACTCTCTTTCTTCTAATTTCTTGGAGAAGTTGAAAGCAGTGGATACATGCATCACTCCGAATTTAGCAATCTCGGAAATACTTGCTCCCTTTAAGTGATAGGCAATCCAAAGAATATGGTGTTCGTTGATATTCAAATCATAAGGTTTAATCCACTGTTGCCAATCTTTCTCGATGGTCTTCCAAAGTGCTTTACTCAGCTGGGCAACACGTTGGCTGAAGAGCATAGCTTCTTTTAATGAATACTGTCCGTTCTGTGTATTCACAAACTCACCTACTTTTTTCTAATATATTACTATCTATTATGACAATAAAATAAAAATTAATAAAGGTCTAAATTTACAAAAAATTAAAATTTTTTATTCAGCGGTGTTTTTCGCTAGTTTTTTCTCTAGATTTTCTAACTCTTCCTGTAGGTTTGCAATATTTTGTTGAATAGATTCTTGATGAGGTTTAATCGAATTTTGCCAAAGGTCCACTGAAACCTTGATCTCTTCTGCAATATTTCCGACGGTTGCTTTTCCCTCTTCCATCGCTTGTGTTACTTGATCCTTAATATGAATAGCCTCTTGTTTTAACTCTTCCATCGTCAATTGAACAGAATGAGCCGTAGACTTTATTTTCGCTCTTCTAGATGCTCCGGATTCAGAGGTTGTAAGCAATGCGGAAATTCCAGCTATCGTTCCACCTATTAAAACTCCGTAAATGAATGATTTCCCATTCATAGTAATCACTCCTCTATAAAGTTATGTAAATATAGTTCAATACCCTAAGATTATTATATAATTCAACATTTATAAAAAAAATCCTCTTTTTGTTGATACTTTTCTGAATGAATCAATAAACAAAAGGGTTTACACTTTTATCATCTTTATTGTTTCCAAAACAACGAGTATATATTTGACAAACCCCTAGGTTACATTACTTGTTTCATAAGAAAAGCAAGAGCGGCATATTTATGATAAAAAGGGGGCGGGCTTTGTGGCAGTTATAACATCTTTGTTATTTATCATAAGTATTGTGATGTTGTTTGGTGGTGGAAACTATTTTTTGGCTTCACAAAGGGCAGGCGTATATCCGCCGAGAAGAGTGTTGCAACAGAGGGCTGTAGCTATTGGAGGTGCTGGTGGGGTCATGTTTTTGCTTGCGGTCTTGGTGACATGGGCTGTTTAATCCCATTTTCTAATATAAGAAGAGGGCAAATCCTTTTGTAGGAATTTGCCCTCTGCATTATGTTGTAGCTATTAAATTTGAACGTTTGGCAATGCTCGTTACAATCGGATAAATAATAATCATGACTATTGCATTCAGTGCAACAGCAGGTAGTACGGCTGTAATGAAGAAGAATGCAAAGGATTCTCCGCCTGGCAATCCCACCAATGTTAGAGCGGTAAAAAGAAAAATCACGCCTGAAACAATGGTTCCTATAGCGGTTAAAACACCGGCTTTAACAAGTGGCTTGTCCAATTTCTTTAATGCAAGAAGCATAAAGAAAAACAAGAATGCTGTAATTGGCTTATCAATAATGTTTGGGATTTGGCCAGCTGGAAAAGTGGTCGTCATGGCGGAAATTAATCCTGTCACGACTCCTAATAATAATACATTTTTCTTTTCAGGAAACAGCATGATACCTAAAAACATCATTGTTAAAGCCAAATCTGGCTTCATACCAAGAATGACCCCCGGTACAACCGTGTGCAGAACAGCACCGATTCCAACCAATAAAGCTAGTGACACTAAAGTCTTTGTATTCATTTCTCATCTCTCCTCAACTAATCTTGTCTTTTTTAACTCCATTAGTACACTCATTGTCTAATGCGAATTAATAGATACTAGTATATAAAAGATTCCTCTTTTTGAAAAGGGGAAAGCTCCTCATTACCTATATTTGGCTTGAAAGCTTTTCATGAATTTCGCTAATGCCTGACATGATTCCAATGGAACAGCATTGTAAATAGATGCTCTGCACCCTCCGACCATTCTGTGACCTCCAAGGCCGACAAAGCCTTCTTCTTTTGCTTGAGTTAGAAAAACAGATGTGAGCTCCTCGGAAGGCAGATTGAATGTAACATTCATGAGAGATCTAGATCCTTTTTCAGCATGACCAATGTAAAATCCTTCACTTTGATCAATCGTATCATAAAGGAGTTCTGCCTTCATTTGGTTGATTTTTTCCATTGCTTCCACGCCCCCTTGCTCTGCCACCCACTCCAATACAAGGGAAAGCATATAAATGGAGAAGGTTGGAGGCGTATTATATAAGGAGCTGTTTTTGGCGTGTGTCTGATAATTTAGCATGGTCGGTATATTATTAGGACATTGCTCTAACAGTCCTTTCTTTATAATCACAACTGTTACACCAGAAGGCCCTAGATTTTTCTGGGCACCAGCATAGATAAGAGAGAAATCTTCTACATTAATTGATCTGCTTAAGATATCACTCGACATATCTGCAATCATTGGTATGTGGGAGGGAATGGTTGGGAATTCCCTCCATTGTGTTCCGAAAATGGTATTGTTGCTCGTTATATGCAAATAAGCTGCATCTGTAGATAGTTCTAATTGAGAAGGGATGATAGTGTAACCAGATTCCTTGGCGGTGGAAGCAATATGAGTCGAGCCAACTTTTTGTGCCTCTTTTAATGCTTTTTCGGACCAAGAACCGGACAAGCTGTAGTTAGCTGTCTTACCTATTGGGAGAAAGTTCATCGGAATGGCCGAGAATTGCAAACTAGCACCTCCTTGCATGAAGAGAATGTCATAGTCGTCTGGGATCTGCAAAAGTTTTTGTAAAAGGGTTGCTGCTTTCTGATGAACCTTATCATATTCTTTGCTTCGGTGACTTAGTTCCATGACAGACATACCTGTCTCTTGAAAATCCAACAATTCCTCTTGGGCACGTTGTAGCACTTGTTTTGGAAGTGCTGCAGGCCCAGCATTAAAATTATATACACGCTTCATCCTATTAACCCCCTAAAGTAATCTGAAAATATTAATATATATCCTAACATGAATTGTGTTAGAATACATGAAAGATTTCGAAAAAAGTTAGGAGTAAACGATCATGTATCATGAACAAAAACCTTTTGATATTAGTCCATATGATCATCCAGATATATATCCTGGTCCAAGGCCAGCAGCTTCTTTTTTATTTTGGCAAGGTAAAGCTCATAGAATGGAGGCTGATAAAGGAGTGCCGGTTGAGCAGCATTCTATTCACTTTACCAATGTGGACCATGTGCTGGGCAGCTTGGCATTTCAGAGTACGCATGTAAAAAGAGTGGAGGAGTTTTTGGGAGAGGGAGGATTCCATTCCAAGGTTCCCGTCGTCGCTTATGGGTCGAATGTGTGTTTAGCTCAATTGCAATACAAATTTCGTTTACGCCCGGAAGAAGAGGATTTTATGCTTTGCATAAAAGGCACAGTGACGGATTCAGATATTGTTTATGCCCCATTTCTAGCACCTTATGGTTCTTTGCCTGCAGTCATTGCACCAGTGGAAGGTGCTGTATGTGAGGTTTGGTTGACGTTTATAGATAAAAAGCAGTTGGAATTGATTAATTCAACTGAAAAAGGATATGAACTTAGAGTACATTCTGGGAAAAAAGTTCGTTTGGATACTGGAGAAGTCTTTGAGAATGTCTATGCTTACTATGAGCCACGTGCCTTGTTGTGGAAAGGTGAGATGCGCAGGTTCAAGGACATTTCCGGTCACAGTCCGCTTCAGTCCGTGTGGCAAAGTGAGATGCTTAACGAATTAAAGGTGGCAGTCGACCATAAAGGAACACGTGAAGAATTTATTCACTTGTTAAGATGGGACAGGAGTTATCGTGATTATGTAGAAGGATTTTTAAAGGACGAATGCACCTATGCTTTTGATCATCCGGACTGGAAAGCTGCGGAAACTATCCTTTCCATTGGAGAGATGAAAAGATCATTTTGAAAATAAAATGACGTGGATCCATAAAGGGTCCACGTCATATATTTTACTTTATACCTTGATTAATTTTCGTAGCGAACTCTTGCAATTCTTGAGTTGTGTAATCGCTTTGGTTCGACTTCCAGACTGCTCCAAATCCGTCACCTTTGCCGTAACGAGGGATGATGTGAAGATGATAATGAAATACCGATTGACCGGCAGCTTCTCCATTATTATTTAAGAGGTTAAGACCAATAGGTTCAAACTGCTCTTTAATAGAACTAGCGATCTTAGGCACCACTTTAAAAAGATTCTCTGCTATTTCGGGAGTAAGTTCGTAAATGTTTTCTTTATGTACTTTCGGAATAACTAATGTATGTCCTTTTGTTACCTGGCTAATATCAAGAAACGCCAAAACGTGCTCGTCTTCGTATACTTTTGCAGCAGGGATGTCCCCGTCGATAATCTTACAGAAAATGCAATCACTCACCCGTATCACCTCTGAAATTTATTTTCATCTATTTTACCATGTTTTGGACAAGTAACCTAATTTGATGAGCAGGCAAATTAAACAAGCAAGAGCAAAAGCTCCTGCTTGTGAAGAAAGGGACGAGAGGCAACAAGCTTCTCTATCTGAGTAAGGAGAAGCCTACAAACAACATTTTAGCTTTCAAATAACTGTGCTTGATAAACACCTCATTTGATATTAAAAATGTGTCTAATGGTCAGCTTTCCTGTTCAAAACAACCATCCCCTTGTTACTGAGTTTTACAACTTTAGTAACGCGGCTATCGACGTAAAGTCTCTTTAACGAACACCTCATTTTCAGAATGAATCAATCACAGGTTACGACTTTAGAGTAAAGTGTCGCCCGTAAGCACCTCATTTCTTCATCAATCGGAGTTACGTTACAGATGATCGTGTTGTTGCAGTCGGTTAAGTCCCGCAACGACGAGAGAACTAGTTTAACCTTATCTAGAACAAAGCAACACTGTCTTTGACAGTCACCTCATCTACAAAGAAGTAAACCAAAGGCTTGTTTATTGCCCCTCTGTCCCCTTCCCTACATATGATGCGCACTTTCGTAAAAATTATGTTATGGTAAAATTTAATAATAAAGTTTTATTTCAGGCAGAAAGGGTAGGTTGATGTGAGTTTATTGGAGATTAATGGGTTAACTGGCGGTTATACAAATCAGGCTGTGCTAAAAGATGTTTCGTTTGGTATCAAGGCTGGTGAGTTGGTGGGGCTGATCGGTCTTAATGGTGCCGGTAAAAGTACGACGATTAAGCATGTGATCGGGACAATGGAACCGAAGAAAGGGTCCATAAAGATTAATGGTATTTCCATTCAAGAGGATACGACGAAGTATCGCTCGACGTTTACATTTATTCCAGAGACTCCGATTTTATATGATGAATTGACATTGTATGAACATCTTGAACTGACTGCAATGGCATATGGGTTATCAAAAGAAACATTTGAAGAACGATTGCATCCGTTACTAAAAGAGTTCCGGATGGAAAAACGTCTTAAATGGTTTCCTGCCCATTTTTCAAAAGGTATGAAGCAAAAGGTTATGATCTTAGCTGCTTTTTTGATTGAACCGAAGCTCTATATTGTGGATGAGCCATTTGTCGGTTTGGATCCCCTTGCGATTCATTCATTGCTTGAAATGATGGATAAGGTGAAAAAGAGTGGTGCCGGCATTCTGATGTCCACACACATCTTGGCCACTGCCGAAAGATATTGTGATTCATTTGTCATTTTGCATGAAGGAGAAGTGCGTGCAAAAGGAACGTTAGAAGAGCTGAGGGTGCAGTTTAATATGCCATTGGCTTCACTTGATGATCTCTACATTCAGCTGACAAAGGAAGAGAGCAATGTTTAATGTCGATCAGCTCTGGCAAGCCAGATTCAGTCAATATATAAAAGATACCAGAAGATATTTACGCTATATGTTCAATGACCATCTCGTAATCGTAATGATCTTTTTACTTAGTGGTCTCGCCCTTGCTTATCAAAATTGGTTAGAGGTGGTACCTCCTGATTTTCCTTATGCGTTGCTTATGGGGGCAATTTTGGCCCTACTAATGACAAGAGGAAGCATACATACATTTCTTAAGGACCCTGACCTTGTATTTTTGCTTCCACTTGAAGAGAAGTTGAAACCATATATCAAAAAATCATTCATTTATTCCATTGTATTGGAGAGTTATTTTCTTTTACTTGTGTTTGGTGTATCTGTTCCGCTTTTTTTCACACTGACAGATGCAACGTTCCAAACGTTGCTCTTCGTGCTTCTCTTATTGCTGGGAATGAAATCGTGGAACCTATGGATGACATGGCTTATCAATTTCTATACAGATAAAAAGGTAAGGCTTGTGGATTGGTGGATTAGGCTTACGTTGAATTTCGGTATGCTATATCTCGTATTTTCCGAAGCGAGTCTCCTGTTTATCGGTGTCGTTATGGTTATTATGCTGCTTTTGCTTGCCTATTTTCAAAATGCGACCAAGAAAATGAATTGGAAATGGGACTTGTTAATAGAAAACGAAACCAAACGGATGCAGCTATTTTATCGCGTAGCCAATCTTTTCGTTGATGTACCAGGGCTTAAGGAAAAAGTGTCAAGAAGAAAATGGTTGGATGTTTTCCTTTCCTTGACACCTTATGGGAAAGACAAAGCATTTGATTATCTATACCTGCGCACATTTTTGCGTTCGGGAGATTATTTTGGACTTTATCTGAGGTTATTGATTATTGGAGCTGTATTGCTTTTGACACTTCCTGTTGGGTACGCGACATATCTAGTGCCTGTACTGGTGTTATATTTGACGGGCTTTCAGCTTATCCCGATGTGGCGCCATCACTACAATAAACTCTGGTTGTCGATTTATCCTGTTCAAGAAAAGCACCGTATCCTCGCTTTTACTAAAATGATTACGGTTATCCTAATTTCACAAACCATTATCCTTACTGCTATATTAATTTTTGTTGCGACTTGGATGGAAGTAGTGGTCGTGTTGGTTGGCGGGATCATGTTTGCTTTCTTATATGTGCAGGGTGTAGTAAAACGCAAGATTGCTTCACTCTAATTACTAGAAAACACTCAAGTTTGCTTGGGTGTTTTTATTTAAATATTAGTTGCATTTTGGTACTGTTGATTTCTGATTTCCGTTCCAGGCGCTTCGCTTGGCTGCGCCGAGGCCACTGAAAAAGTCTTGGATTTTAGATGTTGTTTAGACACCGCTGTTGATTTCCGCAAACGGCTTCGCTTTCCTAGGGGCGCTGCTGGAGCCTCCTCGGCAAGCCTGCGGGGTCTCCACCTAGCGCT
>NZ_JAAXCU010000039.1 GCF_012911845.1 Bacillus sp. RO2
CACTGAAAAAGTCTTGGATTTTAGATGTTGTTTAGACACCGCTGTTGATTTCCGCAAACGGCTTCGCTTTCCTAGGGGCGCTGCTGGAGCCTCCTCGGCAAGCCTGCGGGGTCTCCACCTAGCGCTATCTCCCTCAGGAGTCTTCGCCTTTGCTCCAATCAACAGCTAAGAATCATCATAAACTTTACGTTAGTTTTTCAGTGGCTCAGCAAGCCTGCGGGGTCTTCCCTGTCCCTCTCCTCCCGCAAGAGTCTACGCGCCTTCCACTGCAATCAACTTGGTTTACGGTTGCACCTAAAAATTAACCTTTAAATTCCCGCGGATCTTTGGAGTCTTTTGGCGATTTCCATGAAGTCTTCTTGGGAGATGCCTGGTGCGAATTCTTCAGGGACGCTTTGCAGGTCAGGCATTGGGCCTCCAGGTGGAGATCCTTGGATAACTTCAAGCTTCCCTCCATCTACTGGGTGACTTCCTTTCCAGATCATGGCTATATCCTTATAATCACTCGGACTGAAGGTGTATAACTTACGGTGGGCTCCTTCGGCTTCAAATTTCCTCGTCGTTTCAAACGCCTTGTTTTCCAAGCTTGGAATAGGAACAAGCTTTGTGATGTCAACTCCTGTCGCGATCTCCAGGGCTTTTGCATATGCCACAACATGCACCCCTCCCCGAACAAGGAGGTATCCGATCATTTCTCGCGCTACCGGGTTATCTGTCATCTGATATACCCTCATCTTATGGGTTCTGGCCCCACATTCAAGAAAAAAGTTATGCAGTAAATCCAACACTAAATTACCACTGTTGAATACATTATCACCGGTCCAAGCCCTGCCCATGGAATCTCCTGGGAGAGCAGTCTGAGCTGTCGCTATATATTGATAAGTATTACGAAAATCTTTTGTGTCTCTTAACGGCGTTGCATCCGGTGGTGCAGGATATGTAACACCTTCTAACATCAGGTTAATAGTAGTTGTTACCAGTTCTACATGACCTATCTCCTCTGCTGTAATACTTGCCACCAGATCAAAAAACGGTTTCAACTTCTTTTTATTGCGAAAGTTAATGGATTGAAACATATAGTTATTGAGTGTGGACATTTCACCAAACTTACCTCCGAGCAGTTCCTGAACAGCCGCAGCTCCATTTGGGTCCGGGTTTTTCGGTTTAGGCAACGGGATCAATAAGCGATTTGTACGAGAGAACATCTTCTTTCACCCTCCTCTAAACAATCAAAAAGGCTCTATTTACTTTTATGATATTTGGGAATTGTCCTATAACCAACAAGAGGCTTTTATCATAGATACGGGACATTCGCCTATACACTTTGGGTGTTTATAACATAAGGTATGGTATCAACGTCAAAAGGAGAGATGTATAAATGGGCAAGGACGCAGGCTTTGGAGCAGGCTTCACACTCTTCATTATCTTATTTATTCTTCTTATCATCATCGGAGCGGCTTACTTATATTAAACCTACACCAAAACGCAGGTTGCAAACTCCCTGCGTTTTTTACATGAAGAAAATAAGTTAAATAAACATAATTCAGAAGTGATAGGTCAAGCTAAAAAGAGAGTAATGGCTGGAGGAATTTATATGCAAGAAAAAAGCTTTCAACATAAGGACATACATACATACTTATACAGGGCCCTCATATGAACAAGCCACTTGAACGATTATTATGGAGCATTGCACTTCCTGGATTTGGCCAATTACTCAACAAAAAATATATTAAAGGATTAACCTTCATTTTTTTAGAATTCTTGATCAATGTCCAAGCTAACTTCAATTCCATTATCATGTATAGCTTTAATGGAGAAATTGACAGGGCAATGACGGAAGCGAATTATTTGTGGCTTATGTTCTATCCTTGTTTATATTTTTTTGCGATGTGGGACGCTTTTAAAGATGCAGGAGGGGGAAAATCACCCTATATCTTCCTTCCTTTCGTCAGTTGTGCTTATTTTGTAACAGTCGGACTAATGCTATCGGGCAAAATAAAGTTATTTGGCGTAATTGTAGGCCCTGTCTGGATGCCCATGATTTTCGTAATCCCTGGTGTAGCTGGTGGTTTCCTTATTCGGGCAATACTATTGTTTTTCACTTCAAGGCAAGTTCATGGAGGGTAATGGGATGAAGTATGTGTATACAAGAGATAATGTAAGGATTTTCTACCGATTAATTGGTACAGGACCTACAACCATATTATATGTTCATCCACCTGGTATGGGCCATATTACGTTCAAGCAGCAACTTCCCTTATCCAAAGATTTTCGTCTTTTATACATAGACTTACGTGGCAACGGGAACAGCGACAGTGGAAGTGTAACAATCAATTTCCCCCTTCTTGCAAGGGATCTTTATGATGTCTGTCAGCAGTTAGATATCGATAAAGTGTTTATATGTGGTTATTCAAACGGTGCCTCCATTGCTATGGAAACTGCAATAAGATACCCGAATCTAGTGGAGGGACTATTATTAATAGGGGCTTTTTCAGAGGTCAACTCGTTATTATTAGGAGGGGAATTCCTTTTAGGGATTACAGCATCAAAGATGAAGATGATGAAGCTATTAGCTAATGTTATTTCAAATGCACACTCCTACTCAAAAGCGTTCGGAAAGGAAATGGCGGACTATTTTTTGCGTACAGATGCAGACATCCTTTATCAGATGTATCTAGAAGGTCTATACTATAATTGCACGAAGAAACTGCCGTCTATTTCATGCCCCATTCTTCTCATATATGGTCAAAGGGACTACTATGTTCATCATTATCAGTATAAATTTATGAAACGGCATCACAATACCAAAGTTATCTATGTTAGCGGTGCCAGACACCAAATTCCAACTAAACACTCCACTATTCTTAATGCAATTACTAAACAGTTCATTCAAAATCAAACGATGAATAGCAAAACAAAAGGGAGTCACTCAACTCCCTAAGCTGAATTATTTGATTGTAAAGGGCTTGTTTGTGTTTTTACTTTTAACAGGAATAGCAGAATTTGGCTGCATGCAATTATGAGCGATTTTCATACGGCTTAAAGTGGTCTTTAGCGTATCGTTTGCGTCCTTTTCTTTGTCCAATTGAATGTTGGTCATGTCCACCATGGCCCGTACAACATTTTCAAAAGCAATACGAAGCTTCTCGTCTTGGAGGGACTTTCCGTCCTTCACTATCATTTTCACTAACTCATTTGCATAGACATTCATTTTTTCCACAGCTTCTACCTTCGTATTCATGACGCACTCCTCCTATAAGTTTTTTTCTAAGATATGAGAGATAGCCATAAAGCATGCCTTAATACTTTCTATATTCCTTTTGTCTATACTATTCTATGATAATTGCACAAATCCTCCTTATCGACAAAACAAGGCATATCTACATATTTTTCGACCTTTGCCTTCCCCTTACACCCCCATTCCGCTCACGTCTTACCATCTAAAATCTCAACATTAAAGAAATAAAATAAATGTACCTTTTAAAAATTCAAAGTTTTTCACAATAATACCTACTTTTTACACCTAACCTATTTTCTTACAAAGTTTTTTCGACTATAATATAGAAAATTGTGAAGAGGGAGTGATAAAGATGAAACTCGTAGAACTTGCCGTAGAAAAAAAACGAAGCCAAATGATCCAAACTGCGTTTAAAACGGGATTGACTTCAGTAGAAACTGTCAGGCTAAGTCAAGAGCTAGATGAAATGCTAAATGTCTTTATTCCTCCACACCTTGAAGAAAAACATATAAATCAATCTCAATTTAAGAAAAAATAGTTACATTACTGTTAAAAATATGTATAATTACATCTAACTTATATAAGTTTATCATTGATGATAAAGAGAGTAGTCTTTAGATGGCAAACAAAGCGAATCAGGGACGGTGGAAGCCTGGTGGAAATCTAACGTACGAAGCGCACTTTTGAAATGAAACGGGCACATCCCCTTTAACGATGATAAGCGGCTTTTCGTATGATTATGAGAAAAGCAATTAGAGTGGTACCGCGGGCATATGACACCAAGCTCGTCTCTTCATTTAGTTGAAGAGGCGGGCTTTTTATATTTATCATTTAAGGAGTTGAGCTAAATGAAATTAACTGATTTTGCAGCACAAGCCCTGCATAATATAGTACCTGAAATCCCATTAAATAAAATAACCTCACTTTTAGAAAAACCGAAACATGTTCAACACGGTGACCTGTCTTTCCCTTGTTTTGAACTAGCAAAAATGAGTAGAACAGCCCCTCCCCTTCTAGCAGCAGACATTGCAACAAAATTAACTAGCTCTATGATTGATAAGACAGAAGCAGTTGGTCCATATGTAAATATCTTTTTTAAAAAAGACATGATCCAACAAAAAATCGTTCATAAAATCCTACAAGAAAAAGAACAATATGGAACACTTGATATCGGTAACAATGAAACCATCGTCTTAGATCTGTCCTCTCCAAATATTGCAAAGCCTTTTTCAATGGGGCATTTACGTTCGACAGTGATTGGTAACGCCATCGCAAACATCCTAGAAAAATCCGGGTATGAGACAGTACGAATAAATTATTTAGGAGACTGGGGCACCCAATTCGGTAAATTGATTGCCGCCTATCTCAAATGGGGAGAAGAAGAAAAAATCCGCAATAATCCAATCCCGGAACTGCTAAAGCTTTATGTCAAATTTCATGAAGAAGCATTTGTTCAAACAGATTTAAATGACGAAGGACGCCGTTGGTTCAAGCAGCTTGAAGAAGGAAATGAGCAAGCTGTTTCCCTATGGAAATGGTTTAGAGAAGAGTCCTTGAAGGAATTCCATAAAATTTATCGTCTCCTCGGCGTCACGTTCGATTCCTATCAAGGAGAAGCGTTTTATAACGATAAAATGGAACAAGTCGTTCAAATGCTAGAAGAACAAAACTTGTTGAAAGAGTCTGAGGGTGCACAAGTAGTGGATCTTGATGACCCAACACTGCCCCCTTGTTTAATAAAAAAGTCGGATGGTGCTACCCTGTATGCAACTCGTGATCTCGCAGCCGCTCTTTATCGTAAAAAGGTCTATCAATTCTCAAAGGCACTGTATGTCGTGGGGCAAGAGCAATCCATTCACTTTCAGCAAGTGAAAGAAGTATTGAAGAAAGCTGGTTTTGACTGGGCGGCAGAAATGCACCATATTACATTTGGACTTCTTTTGAAAGACGGAAAGAAAATGTCCACCCGTAAAGGTAAAGTTGTTTTACTAGAAGAAGTGTTGCAGGAAGCCATTCAACTCGCAGAAAGAAATATTGAATCCAAAAACCCGGCTCTTCCTGATAAAGAAGAAGTAGCCCGTCAAGTTGGTGTCGGTGCGGTCATTTTTCATGATTTAAAAAACTACCGGGTGAACTCTGTTGAATTTTCCCTAGAAGATATGTTGAAATTTGAAGGGGAAACAGGACCTTATGTTCAATATACTTACGCACGAGCTAACTCCATATTGAAAAAAGGGAATTGGGAAAGCGAAGAAATACAGAAAGGGTTAGAAGATAGCTATTCATGGGAAGTGGCAAAACTGCTGCAAGAATTCCCAGAAGTTATTGCAAAGGCAAATAAAGGATACGATCCCTCTCTAATTGCGAAGCATATTGTAAATGTATGCCAGGCATTCAACAGTTGGTATGGCAATATTAAATTCTTACAAGAGGACGAAGAAAAAAGTGCAAGACTTGCTTTGGTATCCGCTACCGCCATTGTGATAAAAGAGTCTTTGCGCCTACTGGGTATTCAGGCACCACAAGAAATGTAACAGATATTGGTATAAAGAACATGAATCCATCATCCCCCTCATATATTGAAGTATCAATAGTATTGGGGGGATGCCTATGAAATGGCTGATACTGTTTCATGTGATAGTTGCCGTCGTCGGAATTGGTCCCACATTTTTCGGAATTATACTCCTAAGAAAGCACCAAACCATCTCAGACCTTCGACACAATGTCCTATTACAACATAAACTTGACTACTTCCCTAAGATTGGCGGAACACTTGCTGTGATAACAGGCATACTACTTGTTCTCTTTGGAAACTATGGTTCTATTCTCCAAGTTTGGCTTTTAGCTTCCCTTGTCATCTACCTTTCCATCCAAGTCCTTGTGATCGGATTTATCTCGCCTGCCCTTAATGAACTTCAGCGTTGGTTACTGCACCCTGAAAACAGAGCCTCAACTCAATTGCCAGCCCAACAGGACGCTACTCTCCACAAAATCAGCAATCTCTACTTACTTACCTGTATTCTTGGATTTCTCATCTTTATCCTGATGATTATTAAACCAGCTTAATCTATAGGTCATCTCCTTTGCAGCTGTATATTTTGGGCATTATTAGGCGGAGGTGTTGGCCTATATTGATTAAGCGGCCTTCTTTGCATGTTGGTGGTGATGAGGGTATAGTGGCATTAATGGTTGGATTTGCTTGATCAGTTTTGTTCAGATCCGTTACGTTCAGTTCTAAATGTCCGAAGATTTTTGATTTTTGACCGAAGATTTCGAAAAGTTGACCGAAGAATTTCAATAGTTGACCGAAGTTTTGCCGAAATTGACCGAACCAAAAAATCGATTGTCCAAACACCCCCTAAGAGTTGACCGAACACTTAAATATTATGGAGGTAGTATGAAAAGTGGACATTGGGATTGGCGTCATGTTTTAATCAAAACTAACAGATAAAAGGACGTGTTAAACATGACGAAAAAGAAAAGCTACTCTCCAGAGTTTAGGGAATATGTGGT
>NZ_JAAXCU010000004.1 GCF_012911845.1 Bacillus sp. RO2
CAGCTAGGAATCGTAAAAACTTTACGCTATCAGTTTTTCAGTGGCTTCGCTACGCCTGCGGGGTCTCCACCTAGCGCTGGCTCCCTCAGGAGTCTTCGCCTTTTGCTCCAATCACCAGCTAGGAATCGTAAAAACTTTACGTTATCGGTTTTTCAATGCCCACACTTGAGCCTGTGGGGTCTCACCTGTCCCTTCCTCTCGTGGGCGTCTACGTGCCTTCCACTCCAATTAAAAAGGTAATTTAATTCACCGGAAGCTATAAGTATCTTAATGTGTTAACTGAAACAGTAAGACCGTCCATTTCTCATAATTTCCAGCTGTGGATTGGAGCAAATGGCGGAGACTCCAGCGGGGGAGTAACGGTAGGTTGAGACCCCGCAACGAAGTGAGGAGGCTCAAACGCCGTCCCGCGGAAAGCGCAGCCATTTGCGGAAAGGAACAGCGGTGGTATACAAGACTACTAAAGTCTATAAACGTTAAAAGAACCGGGTGGTTTTGCCCGGTTTTTCTTACAACGCAAATCATTTTATTTAATTTGTTTATTTCTTTTATATTTTCTAATGAAGTAGGCCCTTTGAACAAACAAGTATGCAAGGAAGACGGTGGAACAGAATATCGCTACCATCATATTGAAAAGCATTCCCCCTATATATAGGAGCCCGTCGACCTTGCTGGTAAGGAAGTACCAAATTGTCGTAGTGATAAACCATGTAAGGATGATAAAAGAAAGACTAATAGCGGTATGGAAAAAGAATGCCCCTTTACGCATCACCATTTGAGAGACATACATATAGCTCACAAGTGTCGTGGAAACAATGGACAATAAATTCAATAGCATGATATAGTCATACATCTCCATCACAAAACTCCTTTTTACTATATATATAGCGGGACAGATTCGTGGGTGAGTACCTAGGCAAAAAATTTGCATAATAGCTGTAATAGGACATAATAAATATATATTTGAAAATAGGAAGGTGAAAAGTATGAAAAGTTTAGCGTCTACAACAACTCTACATAATGGGGTAGAAATGCCTTGGTTTGGTCTTGGTGTATTTAAAGTGGAAGAAGGGCAAGAAGTAGAATCTTCTGTAAAAATGGCCATTCATGCAGGTTACAAAAGCATCGATACAGCAGCCATCTACAAAAATGAAGAAGGTGTAGGAAAAGGGATTAGAGAATCCGATATACCTCGTGAAGAACTTTTCATCACGACAAAAGTATGGAATGCAGATCAGGGTTATGAATCTACTTTAAAAGCTTTTGATGAAAGTATGGAAAAGCTAGGCCTAGAATACCTGGATTTATATCTTGTACACTGGCCTGTTAAAGGAAAGTATGTAGAAACGTGGAAAGCATTAGAAAAGCTTTATAAAGACGGAAGAGTCCGTGCCATTGGGGTGAGTAACTTCCAAATTCACCATCTGCAGGATATTCTGGATGTGGCTGAGGTAAAACCAATGGTTAATCAGGTAGAATACCATCCAAAGCTTTCTCAAGTGGAGCTATTAAATTTCTGTAAAGAAAATGGTATTCAAATGGAAGCATGGTCTCCATTGATGCAAGGTCAGTTGTTGGATAATGATGTATTAAAAGAAATTGCAGCAGCACATAATAAGTCTGTTGCACAAGTCATTCTTCGTTGGGATCTTCAAAATGGTGTGGTAACCATTCCAAAGTCAGTTAAAGAGCACCGTATTAAAGAAAATGCGAATATTTTCGACTTTGAATTGTCAGAAGATGAGATGCAGAAAATTCATGCATTGAATGAAGACAAGCGTGTAGGTCCAGATCCGGATAATTTTGATTTTTAATCTTAGAGAAAATGAAGGTGCAGGGCTTAGTTGCCCTGCACCTTCATCCGTTTTTATTCCACTTCTAATTCTTCTTGCTGGTGTTCGTGTAATTCATCTTTTTCTACATGTATCTGAACATAATGCAGACCGCTTTCTTTCATGGTCGCTTTTGCTTCGTAGACACCATCACTGACTTCTTTTGCATCTACGAATTCATGTTTCTCTGAATCTTCGTGCCAAATTTCAAAACGAACATTCGCATCTGTTAAAACAGCATCTTCTTGCTTGATTTTTGTGGATAATGTAGTTTCTTGATTCGCTTTTACAGGGTCTGTTGGGTTTAATGTCATATTTAAGTTGCTCCCATGCCCATGATGATCATTATGGTCTGTTTCTTCATGTGTCTCATGGTCGTGACTGTGATTTTCTTCTTCATGCACATCTTCTTTCTCAGAAAGCTCTGGATTTCCAACAGTTAATTCAACACGCGGCATTACATGCATATCTCTGGCAGTAGTGTGTGCGACTACATAGTAAAAGCCTTCCTCTTCAAAAGTTTTCGTGATGGAGTATATACCAGATCCATCATTAGAAGCTTCCACCATTTCATGATCGGCTTCCTGCCCTTGTTTCCATACCTCAAACTTCACTTCTCTGGCATCATCCACATTCTCCTCACCTTGAGTGACAAGTGCTTCTATTTTCACTTCTTCATTCGGCTCCACTGCTTCAGGCAGTTTAATTTCTACTTCCACCATGCTAGGCACTTCATTGTTATTTCCGTTTGTATTTTCATTGTTATTAGTTGATCCGCAAGCTGCTAGCATCAATAATGATAGCAAACTGATAAATAGAATTAATTTTTTCAAAAAAGAACACTCCTTTCGTTCAATGATTTCATTATAACTAGTATCCTAACGTAAAATTTCATCAAAAAGATCAATCTTGTGAACAAAAATAGTATGATATAGGTAATGACCATAAATGCATGAATCTATACATAGGGAGTGGTTGAAGTTGATAAAGCATTTACAAACAAAAGAAGAATTACTTGAAGGGTTTCAAGTATTAAAGGAATTAAGGCCACATCTAACAGAAGATACTTTTATAGAAATATATGAAACCATGCAAAAAGAGGGCTACGAATTATATGTGTATGTTGAAAAAGAAGAGATAGTCGCTGTTACGGGAATAATCATGCTAACCAACTTTTATGATGGGCGTCATATTTATGTGTATGATCTAGTGACTAAAAACACGGCCAGATCAAATGGCTATGGAGAGAAATTGCTTACGTATATAGAAGGATTAGGAAAAGAAAGAGGCTGCGAGAAAGTAACGTTGTCCTCAGGCTTACCAAGGGTAGATGCTCATAGATTTTATGAAAAGAAAATGGATTACGATAAAACTAGTTACGTATTTAGAAAAGAGCTGTAGCAGAGATGCTACAGCTCTTCTAACTTCCATAAGGAAGGTCCAAATCCTTTCGGAACGGGAGCATGGACCGTCACACTTTCTTCCATAAACGGGTGAGGGACAGTTAACTTCCATGCATGCAGGCTATGACGATGATGGTTGTTTTTTGATCCATAAAGCTTATCGCCATAAATGGGATGGCCAATGCTGCTCATATGTACTCTAATCTGATGCGTTCTTCCTGTATCGAGTGACAGCTCTACAAGTGTTAATTGTTCTTTTGGAAAAAATTTAACTACTTGAAAATGGGTGATAGCTTTTTGCCCATTTGGAGAGACTCTTCTCCTGGAAGCATGATGGCGGTCCTTTCCAATAGGCTTATCAACCATCCCTTTTGAGCTGCTCATTACTCCTTCAACAAGTGCCAAATATGTTCGTTTAACTTTCCGTTCTTCTAGCATCCTGTCTAAGATAGCGCCGCTAATGGCATGTTTTGCGAACAGAATAGCTCCGCTAGTGTCTTTATCCAACCGATGTACATGACGTACTTTAGATCGAATTTCATTCTTCTTGAAATAATGTGCCACTCCATTGGAAAGAGAGTGTATATCTTGATCTGAGGAAGGGTGGGTGTCCATTCCTGCCTTCTTATTCACTACCAATAGATGTTCAGTTTCATAGATAATATCAATATCCATTTCGGTTGAAATTGTTGAAATCTCTTCTGGTAAAATAGGGATGAAAATTTGGTCGCCTTTTTGAAGTGGCTTTGTCCAATTAGGAGTGTCACCATTCACCAAAACTTGTTTGGACATCCTTAATTCATGAAGAAGTCCTTTGGGAATTCCAATGACATCTTTTAAGTAATTTTGTAATGGTTGGGACTGATTATTTGTTACGGAAAATGTTAGCTTCTGTCTGTTCATTATTAGCTCCTTTCATGATTTATCCTTCTGTAGATGTTCCTTGGAATGTCAAATTATATTGTCGTAATGAGTCTATGGATTCCATTAACTACCTACCCAAATAAAGATACATTTATGTTACTCTTTTGTTATAGAGAAGTTACAAGGGTGGTTTTAATTCGTGAAAGTAGTATACGCTTCAACTCCAGAGCAGGAGGACCATATCGGGGAATTGGTCCAACACCTCTTAACGAACATTCTTCCTTATTATTTCACAGATAAAGAGATAGAAAACCTTGCACAGCAATTATCCCTTCACACTGGAGAAGTCCATGATACTTTTTCCGATTACAATGGAACGTTGAAAGAAGCATTTCATATCATATCATGTCTTCAAGCAATAATTGCAGTTATTGAGACAATCCAAGAAGAGGACTTACTTACCAAGCATCGTGAAATATTTAAGAGGAATGTCAATATGTTAAGGGAGTTTGGATTTTCATTTCCATTCTCGATTGACCAGTTTGTCCAAAAACCTAGCAAGCCGAACATTTTCAGTAAGTTTATTCGACCTTCCAATCACTTTTTGATTTGAAAAATTGGTAAAAACCGCTGTTTCATTCCGCAAATGGCTTCGCTTTCAGCGGGACGGTGATTGAGCCTCCTCACAACGCTTCAGGGGTCTCAATCTACCGTTACTCTCCCGCTGGAGTCTTCGCCTTTTGCTCCAATCAACAGCTAGAAAACTTCATCTCAACAGAAGAAAACTCCTGGCGATTATTCGCTAGGAGTTTCTTTTACTTTTTCGAACCATTCAGTGTAAACGCTGCTGTCTTGATGGTAGTTCTCTAAGCGTTCGACTTCTTCGCCATCTACGAAATGGATGAAGGTAGGAGTAGAATTAATTCTGTAATCGTTCCAGCCTTCTTTAAATTCCTCTAGGTTGTAAAGTTCCATATCTATTCCCATTTCTTCTGCCATTGGAACTACAACAGGGCTTGTCTGCTTACACGCAGGGCAAGTTGAGCTGTAGAAGTAAATGGTTTTCGTTTCACCAGCATCGAGATCTTCTTTCAATTGATCAGGAGTGATAATGTTTTGGTACAATGGATCATCCAGTTGCTTTTGTGTTTCTGTATGAAGCTTGTCCTTACCGAAAGGATTCCCTTCCACGTTTTGCTTTTGTTGAATATTAGTTACCACAACTAGTGCTATAAAGATGGCCATGATGACCGCCATAATAATGATGAGTTTTTTCAAGATTAATTACCTGCTTTCTTTGAAAGTTTTTTTACATAAAACATAATTGCCGTAATGGATGTAAAACCGATAAGTGCTAAAAATGGAATAGTGATAAAACCTAGCCAATTGATATATTGGCCTGTACACGGTACAACTCCACAGGAAACGGAGTTCTCGCTGAAAAACGCCACTTTTTGAACCAAGTAGTGATAGATGGAAATGGTTCCTCCTATTATGGATAAGGGAAGGACGTAAGTTGCAATACCAGCGTCTTTCTTTACCGCAGCAATTCCCAGCAGTATGACTAACGGATACATTAATATCCGTTGATACCAACATAGCTCACAAGGTATGTATAACAGTACTTCGGAAAAATATAAGCTACCAAGGGAAGCAACAAGGGCAATGATTGCTGAGGCTAGCAACAGGTTCTCTATTTTTTTGGAATGATCCACGGTAACTCTCCTCTTTTGAATTCAAGATACTTTTCCCTAAAATTATAGTCCTTACTTATCATTATTGCAAAACTAATCCTATCCTATGATTGTGAACTTTTTTTGACTTTAAGAAAGAAAGCGGTTTCCAACAGAAGTTATATCTTGTACAATAATTATGGAATCGATTTCATTTTTGCGAACAAGAAAGATAACAATAGATAAACTTAGGTTAGGAGAGGAATTTTTAATGCCAACGCGACAATGGTGGAAAGAAGCAGTAGTGTATCAAATTTACCCGCGAAGCTTTAATGATTCAAATGGAGATGGGATAGGGGATATTCAAGGGATCATTGAAAAACTTGACTATTTAAAAGAACTGGGTGTAGATGTAATCTGGCTTTCCCCTGTATATAAATCTCCCAACGACGATAATGGCTATGACATAAGTGACTATCGCAATATTATGGATGAGTTCGGGACAATGGATGATTGGGAAGAGATGCTTGCACAAATGCATCAAAGGGGCATCAAATTAATTATGGATCTTGTGGTAAACCATAGTTCAGATGAACATGAATGGTTCGAGGAGTCTCGTAAGTCAAAAGATAATCCTTATCGTGACTATTACATTTGGAGACCGGGTAAAGATGGTGCTGAGCCCAACAACTGGGAGGCAACCTTTGGTGGATCTGTATGGGAATACGATGAGCAAACGGATGAATACTTCCTGCATCTTTTTTCAAAAAAACAACCAGATTTGAACTGGGAGAATCCAAAGCTTCGACAAGAAGTATATGACATGATGAATTTCTGGTTAGATAAGGGCATTGACGGATTCAGAATGGATGTGATTAACTTCATCTCCAAAGTGGACGGATTGCCAGACGGTGAAAAGGTGGAAGGGAAGAAATACGTTTCCGGTCATCAGTATTTCATGAATGGACCTCGTATCCATGAGTTTCTTCAAGAGATGAATGAAAAAGTACTGTCCGAGTATAATGTCATGACGGTTGGAGAAATGCCGGGCGTATCTCCTGAGGAAGGAAAACTTTATACAGGAGAAGAGCGCAAGGAATTAAACATGGTCTTCCAATTTGAACATATGGATCTTGATACACAGCCTGGAAAAAATAAGTGGCACTTAAAACCATTGGACTTGCGTGATTTAAAGAGATCACTTGGCAAATGGCAGTCCGAGCTTGAAGACGGCGGATGGAACAGCTTATATTGGAACAATCATGACCAGCCACGTATCGTATCAAGATGGGGAGATGACAAGGAATACCGCGTCACTTCTGCTAAAATGTTGGCAACATGTCTGCATATGATGAAAGGGACTCCATACATCTACCAAGGAGAAGAGCTTGGGATGACCAATATCAAGTTTACCTCTATTGAAGATTATAAGGATATAGAAACTTTGAATATGTACAATGAGCGTGTAATTGAAAATGGAGAAGAACCACAAGATATCATGCAATCCATTTATACAAAAGGCCGTGATAACGCTAGAACCCCAGTTCAATGGAATGAATCAGAAAATGCCGGATTTACAACCGGTACACCCTGGATCAAGGTGAATGAAAATTTTAATGAGATCAATGCAGAAAAAGCGATGGCAGATGAAGATTCTATCTTCCATTATTACCGTAAATTGATCCAACTTCGTAAGCAACATGAGGTTATTGTGTATGGCTCATTTGAAATGTTGTACGATGACCATGAGGAAATTTTTGCATATACTCGTACGCTTGGAGACGAAACTTTACTTGTTGTGACAAATTTCTCGGGAAATAACCATTCGTTCGACAGTTCTAAAGACCTAAATAATGCAGAACTACTTATTTGTAACTATGAAACAACTGAAAAGGAAGCAGATTCTTTTGATTTGCGACCTTGGGAAGCTAGAGTGTACAAGATTTGATATAGCAGGGACAGGACCCTTGACTCACTATTGGTGGGCAGGGGCCTGTCCTTTATTGTTTTTTGTTTCGTTATGATAAAATTGGGGAATAAGTAATATTGGGCAATTCTCCGTTTTACATTAGAAAGGGCCCCATTTATTATTTGTTTGTACATAAGGATAGGAGATGACGGCATTGTCAAAAATCGATTTATCTAAATTTGAGAAAAAAATGATTATCAGAAATATAGAAATGAAAGACATAGATGATATTATTACCCTTCAGCACTTGTGCTTTCCAGGCATGCAGCCATGGAAGCCCGAACATCTCGAAAGTCATTTGAACATGTTCCCAGAAGGACAGCTTTGTGCAGAATATGATGGGGAAATAATCGGGTCGTGCTCAAGCTTGTTAATAAACTTTGATGAATATGATGACCGTCATACATGGGATGACATAACAGATGAGGGGTACATCACCAACCACAATCCAGATGGTTATAACCTTTATGGAATTGAAGTGATGGTGCACCCGGGGTACCGACGAATGAAGGTAGGGCACAGGCTGTACGAAGCTAGGAAAGATCTTGCACGCAGGCTTAATTTGAAAAGTATCATTATTGGCGGGCGGATTCCTAACTACCATAAATATGCGGAAGAAATGACTCCTAGGGAATATGTTAGACAAGTAATGCGTCATAAAATTTATGATCCTGTGCTTTCTTTCCAATTGTTGAACGAGTTTACTTTGATGCGTATTAACCCGGGGTATCTACCAGATGATGTTGCATCGAACAAATATGCGACACTTATGGAATGGAACAATGTAGAGTACATTCCGCAGACTAAGCGTCATTTCAAAACTTCTTTTCCTGTAAGAATTTGTGTTGTTCAGTATATGATGAAATCCATTAGCTCCTTTGAAGAGTTTGCCACACAGGTAGAGTATTACACGGATGTCGCTTCTGATGCCGGTGCTGATTTTGCCGTGTTCCCAGAAATATTTACAACCCAGTTAATGAGTTTCCTTCATGAAAAGGTACCTAGCAAAGCGGTTCAGCGCCTAACCGAGTTTACAGAACAGTACATTCAGTTGTTTACAGACCTTGCAGTAAAATACAACGTAAATATTATTGGAGGTTCTCATTTCGTTGAGGAAGATGAGAAGGTATTTAACATTGCCTATCTATTTCGACGTGATGGAACAATTGAAAAGCAGTACAAATTGCATATCACACCGAATGAACGAAAATGGTGGGGAATTAGCCGTGGTGACAGTGTTCGTGTCTTTGATACGGATTGCGGAAAAATCGCGATACAAATCTGCTATGATATCGAGTTCCCCGAGCTTGCTCGCATTGCAACAGAAAAAGGTGCGAATATCATTTTCTGTCCATTTAATACAGAAGACCGCCAAGGCTACTTGCGTGTCCGTTATTGTGCGCAGGCACGTGCGGTGGAAAACCAAATTTACACGGTTATCGCAGGAACATGTGGAAACCTACCTCAGGTGGAAAACATGGATATCCAGTACTCTCAATCTGCTATATTTGCACCGTCCGATTTCGAATTTGCGAGGGACGGGATTGTAGGAGAGTGTAACCCGAATATTGAAATGGTTATCATCGGGGATGTGGACTTAGAGATTCTTCGTCGCCAGCGTCAATCAGGGACAGTGCGTCAATTGAAAGACCGACGTAGAGATGTTTATGAGATAAAGTATAAAAAATGATTATGTAAGAAAGCGATCCTTTTGTGGGGTCGCTTTTTTAATGTGTTTTGCAATTTTTGAGGATGGGAAGCTGGCTGTCATTTTATGAGGGGGATGAATGAGAACGGTGTTTGGGTTGTGCTTGAAGTACGAGGTCGTCATAGGAGGTCAATAAGACAATGTTTGGGTGTTTTTGAGGAAGGAGGTCGTCATAGGAGGTCAATGAGGACAATGTTTGGGTGTTTGTGAGGAAGGAGGTCGTCATACGAGGTCAATGAAGACAATGTTTGGGTGTATTTGTGGTAAGAGGTCGTCATAGGAGGTCAATGAGGACAATGTTTGG
>NZ_JAAXCU010000040.1 GCF_012911845.1 Bacillus sp. RO2
CCTACACCCTTAGCAGGGGCGCCTCTTCAGCCACTTGAGTACTTCTCCATATGGCTCCACCAGTAGGATTCGAACCTACGACCCTTCGGTTAACAGCCGAATGCTCTACCGCTGAGCTATGGTGGAATAAAAACGGTACTAATTAAGTTCTTTCGTCGCAACCGACTGCTTTTATTTTAATAAGCTTGTACTTAAAAGTCAAGTTTTTTTGGAACAAAAATGATATATTATCATAATTGTCATCCAGCCGTTTTTTAAAACAGCGACTAGAATAATTTATCATATCTCACGGTTGCATGTCAACACGCGTTCCTAATTCTTTTAACTTCCCTCTACATTTTCCACATCTATACTTGTTTGTATTCACTCTTCTTACTCTTTTATATTGCAGGTGACAATTTACACATTCGTATATACGAAAAGTTTTTGGCTTGGATTCTTGTGTTTGGATTGGGGTACAGAATCTTGGTGCCCCCACTTTTTTCAATAATAAACGGAAATCAGCATCTCTGTGTTTGTAACCTTTACCTTGAATGTGCAGGTGGTAGTGACATAGTTCGTGTTTAATAATGCCTACTAGTTCGTCCATACCAAGTGCATCGTAATACTTTTTATTAATTTCAATGTTACTTGTGGAAGTGAGGTATCTTCCTCCCGTTGTTTTTAGGCGATGGTTAAAGGAGGCTTTGTGAAGGAAAGGTCTGTTGAAATACTTAAGTGAGATTTCTTCTATTAACTTCTGGAGATCTTTGTCTTCCATTTGTCCTCCTCCTTTCATTCGAACCCTCCCCATTATACTGCATAGTATAGGAAAAAATAAGTCATTTATGTTTGGCTGTTTTCTATAAGATTTTTACGAAACAGCCCCTCATTATGAGCCTTCAAGTACAAGGTTGAAGGAGGTAGTGAAGAGATGCCGTCTTGGTTTAGGAAGCAGATGCAACGCGCATACCTGGAGAAGGATCGATATCAGATAAAAATGTTGAATCAGTGCTGGTTTTTCTATCATAAAAAGAATAGCTAAAAATGAAATAATCTCGTTGATTGGAGCGGACGGCGCGCAGACGCACGCAGCCAAGCGAAGCGCCGGGAACGGAATTCAACGGTAGTTATGGCTTTCTTACATTTTAAGAAAACCCCCGATAGCCTGTTTATTGGCCGGTCGGGGGCTATTGTCTCTTTATACTTCTTGCTTTTCCGGTTGTAACATAGTCAAGGAAACTCTTCCTTTGTTTACTTCTACACCGTCGACCCAAACAGTGACTATATCACCGACAGAGACTACATCTAGTGGATGTTTCACAAATCGGTTGCTCAGCTTAGAAATATGGACTAGACCGTCTTGCTTCACTCCGATATCTACAAAGGCACCGAAGTCCACGACGTTTCGAACCGTTCCTTCTAATTCCATTCCTTTTTGCAGGTCTTCCATTTTTAAAACATCCTGCTTTAGAAGTGGTGTTGGCATATCATCACGCGGATCTCTTTCCGGCCTGATGAGAGAGTCAATGATGTCCTGAAGCGTGATAGGTCCGATGTTCAGATCTTCTGCTAATTTTTCGACATCTACATCTTTTAAAGCCTGCTGCAATTTTTCGGTCCCGATCTCTTTTTCAGATGTCCCGAGTTGCTTCAATAATTTTTTTACATCACTATACGTTTCAGGGTGGATGCCCGTTCTGTCTAATGGTTGCTTTCCGTCAATGATTCTTAAAAAGCCGATACATTGTTCATAGGTTTTTGCCCCTAGTCTTGGAATACCTTTGAGATCTGATCTGCTAGCAAACTTTCCTTCTTCCTCTCGCTTCTTCACTATATTATTGGCAACAGTCTTGGATAACCCTGCCACATATTGCAATAATGAGGAGGATGCCGTGTTTACATTTACCCCTACTTGGTTCACGACCGTTTCCACAACGAAATTCAAGGATTCCGCTAAACGTTTTTGCGCCACGTCATGTTGGTATTGACCGACTCCAACCGATTTCGGGTCTATTTTTACAAGCTCCGCCAACGGGTCTTGCAGTCTTCTGGCAATAGAGACGGCACTTCTTTCTTCTACTTGTAGGTCAGGGAATTCTTCTCTTGCCAAATCAGAGGCCGAGTACACACTTGCCCCTGCTTCATTAACAATCAAGTACGAGATGCTCTTCCCGCATTGTTGGATGACATCAGCGAGTAATTGCTCCGTCTCCCTAGATGCAGTCCCGTTTCCTATAGCCACTACTTCAATTTTGAATGTAGATAGTACGCCCAATAGCTTTTGGATAGACTCTTCTCGTTTCTTCTCCCCTGATGTATGCGGATAGATAACACTTATATGAAGGACTTTTCCTGTTTCGTCGACAACCGCAAGTTTACAGCCTGTTCGATATGCAGGGTCCACTCCTAGTACCACTCGTCCTTTAAGAGGTGGTTGAAGAAGTAGGTTTCTTAGGTTCTCTGAAAAAATATGGATAGCTTGTTCTTCTGCTTTTTCTGTTAGCTCTTTTCTGATTTCGCGCTCTATCGCAGGCTCAATCAATCGCTTATACCCATCCTCCACCGCTTCTTTTATAAGAGGTGTAGCAATGGATGATTCTCGTTTAATTACTTGGCGATTAAGGTATTCTACAATTCTTTCTGTCGGAGCAGCAATGGAGATTCGTAAGACTTCTTCTTTTTCTCCTCGATTTACTGCTAGAATTCGATGAGGAAGGATTCTTGAGATCGCTTCTTCATACTCATAATACATAGCAAAGACTTCTTTTTCGTCTTTTTCCGCTTTCTTAACCGCTGATACTACTTTGCCTTGCTTAAAAGTAACATCGCGGATATATTGACGATAAGTTGGTTCATCAGAAAAAGTTTCAGCAAGAATATCCTTTGCTCCTTCTAACACCTCTTCAACGGTAGTTACTTCTTTTTCCTCAGAGAGAAAATCTGCAGCTTTTTCCTCAAGTGATGGAGAGGATGGGAACGTGAGGAGCCATTCTGCATAAGGTTCCAACCCTTTTTCTTTTGCAACTGTCGCTTTCGTGCGGCGTTTTTGTTTGTATGGTCGGTAGAGGTCCTCTACTTGTTGTAGTTTGGTTGATTTTAAGATGCTGACTTTTAGTTCGGGCGTGAGTTTCCCTTGTTCCTCGATCAGACGGGTAACTTCTTCTTTTCTATTTTCAAGGTTTTGTATGTATTGCCATTTTTCCATGACAGCTCTAATTTGTACTTCGTCTAGTGAGCCGGTTTGTTCTTTTCGGTATCTGGCGATAAAAGGAACGGTGTTGCCTTCTTCTAAAAGTGCAATTACTTTTTTCGCTTGTCCTTTTGTCACTTCTACATCTTTCACTAATAGGTTGACCAATTGCTCGTTTTTATCGTTCCATTCCAATTTTGTAGCCTCCCAACATATTAACCCATCTTCTATTTTAGCAAATTATTCGGACAAAGAAAAAAGACTAACATGGAAATGTCAGTCCTGAACTTTGAAAGTTGCGGCAAGCCTGAGGCCACTGGAAAATCTTTGATTTTAGAATTTTTTTAAACACCGCTGTTGATTTCCGCAAATGGCTTCGCTTTCCTAGGGGCGCTGCTGGAGCCTCCTCGGCTACGCCTGCGGGGTCTCCACCTAGCGCTATCTCCCTTAGGAGTCTTCGCCTTTTGCTCCAATCACCAGCTAGGAATCATTGAAAACTTTACGTTATCAGTTTTTCAGTGACCTCGAAAGAACGCGGTGTTTTTGCGACTTCCAGCACAATCAACTTAGTTTTTAAAAATAGTTAAGTTTTCGTTCTCCCTAGTGGATTTCTCCTGAGATGATGGTGACATCGTCCATGCCGTTGCTTGTGAACATCGCTGCGATTTCTAGCAGGGATGTAGCGGATGGGATGTCTTTGATGTACTTTTTTACAGACGGTATATTTAATCCATCAGAGTAGATGAAAAACTTCATATTGGAACTGTAGGGAAAACGATGGGTTTTAAGAGTTTGAGGTCTCCCAGATAAGTAGCCTTTGACTGGAAGTGGGTAAATTAGCTTTTCTGTCGGAGGATATAGGAAAAATCGAATATTCCCTACACAGCTGTACACAACTTCTCGCTGGGCATAGTTGACTTTCAGCACAGAAACTGCTGCCCCACGCTTATTCCTCATCGCTTCATTACAAGCTTTCATGATAACCGAAACGTCTTCTGTTTCATGGTCTTTGGCAGCGGAAATAACTGCTTGAGATGCGTCGTGGGCATATTCTCCGCTACCTAAACCATCTGCTACTACACATAAAAAGTAGTCATCTGTTGTACTTACATAGTAGCTGTCCCCACAGAAATACATTCCGTTTTTCGCATTCTGGTAGGCATTCACGTTCGCTCTTTCATGTTTGAACTGTTCGATCATGAAAAAATCTCCGTGTTTGCATTATCTTCCAAAAACGCTTGCTTGAGCTTGGTTAGCGCTTTACGTTGCAGCCTTGAGACATGCATTTGCGAAATACCCAACTTTTCCCCTGTTTCTTTCTGACTCATATTCTTAAAAAATGTGCAATCGATAATCTGTTTTTCTCTTTCTGAAAGCACATGGAATATTTTTTGCAGTAGAAGCTGCTGATCCACCTGATCGAATCCAGCATCCTGGTTTCCTACGATGTCCAGGATGGTTACTGTACTTCCATCAGAGTCAGCCTCGATGGCATTATCAACAGACAGAGCTTGATAGTTCTGGCTCATCTCCATCGCTTCCAATACTTCTTCTTCGGTTACTTCCAAGTAATCAGCAATTTCAAAAACTTTTGGTGAACGTTGTAGTTCATTTGTCAGTTCTTCTACGGCAGATTTTATCTTTGGTCCGATTTCCTTTATTCTACGCGGAACATGGACGCTCCATGTTTTATCTCGAAGGAAACGTTTAATTTCCCCGATGATTGTCGGAACGGCAAATGCCTCAAAACTTCGGCCAAAACTTGCATCAAAACGCTTCATGGCTCCAAGCAAACCGATCATCCCTACTTGGGAAAGGTCTTCGTGAAAGGCTTTGCCTCTCGAATATTTACGAGCGATGGATTCAACAAGTGCAGTATAATGCTCTACTAATTGCAACTGCGATACTTCACAACCATCTTGTTGGTACCGCTCTAATAGCATATTAACATCCAGCTTACTGGACGGAGATTGATTCTGCATCCCTTTCCACCTGCTCTCCTTGTACATACTTTGTCATGAAGACCGTAACGCCTTGATTGCTGTGCACCTTCACATCATCCATCAGCGTTTGGATTAAGAATAATCCTAACCCTCCTTCTGGCAAAGTTTCTACTGGTTGCGACTCGGTGTATGGACCTAATTCTTCCCTTACTTTGTCAAAATCAAAGCTTTGTCCATTATCAGCTACCACTAACTCAAGTCGGTCTTTATAAATACCAAATCCGATTCGAATATTTCCTTTTTCATCTTGCTTATAAGCATGCTCTACCGCATTGGTACACGCTTCACTTAATGCAATTTTAATATCTTCAATTTCATCGTATGAGAAGCCCATACGATTCGCAATTCCAGATAAAGTAAGACGGATAACTCCTACATACTCCGCTTTTGCCGGAAAAGCCATTTCTATATAGTCATAAGCCCGGTTCATTGTTCCCCCACCTTTAAGTGAACTTATTTAACGGCTGCTAAAAGAGCCTATTTAATTTCCATGATTCCTGCTAAACCAGTAATATCAAACAATCTCTTTAAACGATCCGATAAACCTACTAGACGAAAGACACCGTTGTTTGCTTTTACGGTTTTAAAGAAACCTACAAACATCCCTAAGCCTGTGCTGTCCATATAATTAACATTCGATAAATCAAATACTAGTTCTCCAGTAAATCCTTCTAATAGAGGGGCGACCTTTTCCTTTACCTTCGGAGCAGTATAGGCGTCTATTTCCCCTTCCAGGACGACAAGCGTCTGATTTAAATCTTCTTTTATTTGAATGTCCATATTCATTCTTTCGTCACCTCAAACATGAATTAGAATTCCACTTTTAGGTCATCCCAATACTAAATACCCGCTTCTCAAACTTTTAAACCTTTCTTTTTAAAATAATTAAGGTAAAGTCATCTCTAAGCTGAAAGTCCTGGATTTTCTCCAGATCCCTGTATACAAGCTCGACAATGGCCTGAGGGGGTAAGTCAATATAAGACCGTATTAAATCTATTATTTTATCAACCTCGATAAATCCTTCTTCTGTACGGCATTCTGTTACTCCATCTGAGAAGAGGATCACCATATCATCAACTTCAATTCTTTTTTCATACTGTTGATAGGTTGCAAGTCTGTCAATACCAAGAACAAGCCCTCTGGCATCCAGCTCATAAAATTCATTTTTCTTCGCATCAAAATACAACGGTGGTTCGTGCCCCGCAGAAGAGAATGAGAAGAGATGTTTGTGAAGGTCATACATCCCGTAGAACATCGTGATGAACATGCTGGCATCCACATTTTGTTCCACCACTCTATTTAAGTTCCCAAGCACATAGCTTGGAGCAACTCTAGTATCTGGTAAACTATCCATTGCGTATTTGATCATACTCATACACATCGCAGCCGGAATGCCTTTACCGATTACATCCGCTATAGCCACACTGAACGAATCTTTCTCGTTATGGACAAAGTGGTAATAGTCTCCGCTCATATGTTTAGCAGGTACACTGATCGCACCAATCTCTACTGAGTCCGTTTCAGGAATCTTTGTTTCGAGAAGCGTTTGTTGGACATTTGCTGCAATTTCAATCTCCGTCTGAATTTCCTGTTGTCGGTGGCGCAGGCTTTGGTGTTCCCTGTAAGCAATCCCATAGCCTATCATCACTTCAAGTAAAAAATCCAAGGAATGCAATATATTGTCCGGGATGTCCGGAGAAAGATCTTGCAACATAGACTTATGCACACTGATGATTTCTTCAGGTGAAATTTTCTCCCCTAGCAATCTGCGACTGAACTCCTGCCCTTTATAGAGCGCCTCCTCGGACTGGCGGTTTAAATAGGCTGAGAGTATCTCTTTATATTCTGATTCAAGTTTTTCGTAATTCATGGGTTATCCCCCTTCCTAGCGAACCCACTTTACGGCATGAATCGTCGTTCCTTCTCCAGAAGTCGAATCGATTTGAAACGAGTCCATTAACCGCTTAACTCCAGGTAATCCGGCTCCTAGGCCTCCTGATGTCGAATAACCATCCTCCATCACCTGTCGGATGTCGGAAATTCCCGGCCCATCATCTGTGGCTATCACTTTTAGACCTATTTTTCCATATTCATCCATTTCTTCTACACAAATTTGACCTGTACCTGCATACAAATAAATATTTCGTGCCAACTCCGAAATTGCGGTAGTTATCCTCGCTTGGTCTACCGTTCCGAAACCCAGATCTTTGGCAACATTCCTACCCATTTGTCGGGCAGCTACGATGTCCCATTCGTTTCTTATTTTTACACAGGATTGGACAGTCATCATTTACTCCCCCAGTTCCTGTTGTAATTTCTCTAGACCCTTTTCTAAATCTAATGCCGTGAACACTTCATCCAACTGGATTCCAAGTTCAACTAAAGTGATGGCTACAGCAGGTTGAATACCTGTAAGAACGACTTGCGCTCCCATAAGTTTTGACATGCTGATGACATCTCCAAGCACTTTTGCAATAAATGAATCAATCATATCAACGGAGGTCAAGTCAATGACGACTCCATTTGCACCTGTTTCATGTATTCTGTTTAGAAGATCTTCTTGAAATTGCAACGCAGTTTGATCATCTAATTCCCATTGGATAGATATTAAAAGGCAATTGTGAAGCTTTAGAATAGGTATTCTCACTCTTTATCCCCCACAGTCACAATTTGTCTGTTTGTCATTTCAAGCGCTGTTTCAATCCCTTTTTTCAGGGAATTCTTCGTAATAATTTGGTCTAGATTAATTCCCAAATTGACAATTGTTTGGGCAATTTCAGGGCGAATGCCAACCAACAAGCATTTCGCACCGACTAGTCGAACCGCTTCTGCAGCCTGAATAATATGATGAGCTACCATGGTATCGACAACAGGTACACCTGTAATATCAATAAGGACCACTTCCGCACGGTGTTTGACCACACCTTGAAGGAGGTTTTCCATAATCTGTCTTGCACGTTCTGTGTCAATAGTTCCTACTAGCGGCATGACAGAGATCTTGTCAAATACCGGGATAAGAGGCGCAGCTAATTCTTGCAACGCAATTTTTTGCATGGAAACCGTGTGCTCCCAAGAACCTGTATACGATTTTAAAATTTCATTACCTACCGGACGAAGCCATTGATCAAAATCGTAAATTAAAGAGACTTTACGGCTGTCATCGACATGATTTGTCATTCCTTCATATACGATTTTTCCAAAAAGCGATAAGCCTTCTGTTACATATATTAGTGGCCAGCCAAAACGAACAATTTTCTCAGCAAAGTCCGTCAACACATTCGATAGGTCATCGGAGTTTTTGCTAATATTGTTCAAAAGCAAATTGATGTATTCACGGCTTGTACTTAAATAGACTTTTTCAGAGATAGCTTTTAACTCTTTCTTTTCGCCGATCTCGTCCATTCCTTCGATCCACTGATTAAAGATTGATTCGCGATTTTCCTCAATATACTTAATTATCTCTTGATTCATTATCCCGGCTCCTTTATTCGGTAATAGATATATTTAAAAATTGAAGTAATTATAGCTATACTATTACCACTATAAATTTTTATCATTTTAAAAGTCAAATATGATTAGTCCCATTTAACCCATTATTGTGGTTTATTTACCTATTTTTGGTGGTACCTTTGTAGGAAAGGTACATAATTTGGCCAAAACCGCTGTTGATTTCCGCAAATGGCTAGGGTTCTAATCTTACCGAAGCAAAATAAAAAAGCTACTCACGCGCTTGTGAATAGCTTCTTATCGATAAAACGGATTCAACATATTAAAAGTCAATAAGTCCTAAGCTTATTTGAAGCGCCTCATCCACTTTGTCCATCATCTCTTCGTCAAGATGAGTAATTTTGTCCGTTAATCTTTGTTTATCAATTGTTCGAATTTGTTCGAGCAAAATAACAGAGTCACGTTCAAAACCGTAACGCTTCGCATCAATTTCTACATGTGTTGGGAGTTTGGCTTTTTGGATTTGAGCAGTAATGGCAGCTACTATAACGGTCGGGCTAAATCGATTTCCGATATCATTTTGGATGACAAGTACTGGTCGAACGCCTCCTTGCTCAGACCCAACAACCGGGGATAAATCAGCAAAATAAACGTCACCGCGTTTGACAATCAAATGATTACCCCCCGCTAACTAAGCGTTCAACCGTATGCTCCGCCTCATATTCAGCCAAGAAAGCTTCAGATGCAATGTTTAGATTGATTTTAGACATTTCCATGTAGCCACGTCTCATGGACTCGCGAATCTGACGCTTTTTGCGCTCGCGAAGATACATCTTTGTTGCTTGAAAAATTAATTCATTTCGATTGCCGTTTTCTTGTTTTACCAAACCATCTAATTCCGACACTAAGTTTTGAGGTAATCGAATCAAGATTTCAGTTGTTGCGCTGGATTCAGACACAGCATACACCTCCAAGAACTACAGACACATAATACTATTCCATATTCCATAATACCATCATTGCTGTTAATTGCAAAGTCCATTTAGCGAATTCTTCTCTATTATCACTATATCATCCATTTTTTATGCAGAAAATTACCATTTACTATTCTAATGGTTTGTCTTGCAAATAGTTTCTCACTTCCATTATACTCCCATTGCGCCAAAACATGCGGGGTACACGGTAACTGATCATACACGGCACCTCGTAGTTAATGGTATCAAGCTTTGCCGCGACATCGTTGGAGCTGATCTTCTTCCCGTCCTGTTCGCCTATAAGTGTCACTTTGGTACCAATTGGAAGTTCATGAGGCAATTTAATCATAAATTGATCCATGCAGATCCTTCCAACAATTGGAGCGAGTTTCCCGTCTACAAGAATGTTCATTCCTTGCAATTTTCTGATCCAACCGTCTGCATAGCCAACAGGCACCGTTCCAATCCACTCTTCTTCTTTTGTAGTGTAGGTGGCTCCATAGCTGACGCTTTCGCCAATTGATAATTTTTTGACATGCACGAGTTTGGTATGCAAGGAAAAGGCCTCTTTTAAGGGAAAAGGTAACTCTGGTTCCATTTCCGGTGATGGCGTTAATCCATACATAGCAATCCCTACGCGCACCGCATTGAAGATCCTCTTTGGAAATCTCAGCGTTGTAGCACTGTTGCCGCAATGGATCATCGGAATGGCGTGTTGGTTTGTTATATGGTTCAGTAATGTGTGAAACCTCTCAAACTGTCGTTCCACATAATCTGATTGCAACTCATCCGCGGTAGCAAAGTGTGTGTAAATCCCTTCCATTTGCAGGTTTGGGGCTTTTTCAATCAACTCTACTATTTGCGTTACTTCTTCTTGTGTTCTCGCACCAATTCTTCCCATGCCAGTATCGAGTTTCAAATGCAGTTTCACTACTGCACTGCCGTGATAGGCAACACTAGCTTCCTCTATCCATTCTTGACGGAAAACCGTGAGCGTAATGTTTTCCTTAGCAGCAAGCGGGAGATCAGAAACCCTTGAAGCACCAAGCACAAGGATTGGTGCTGTTATTCCTTGCTGCCTTAAAGACATGGCCTCGTCCAAAAAGGATACAGCAAGATACTTCGCACCCGCTTCCAAAGCGACATTGGCAACTTGAGCATCTCCATGCCCATAAGCATTCGCCTTAACGACCGCAATCACCGTGACATCCTTTGTCACATGCTCCTGTATGGCTTGCACATTCTCATAAATACAATCCAAATCTACCTCAACCCACGTATCCCTATGAAAGCTCGACATCTACCTAAGCACTTCCTTTACCAATCTACAACCTCAAATTAATATGTTCCTATCATAACGAAAAAATCCCCGAAAGTCATGTGAAGAAGGGCCCCTTCGACATGAAGAGCGAAAATCCTGTGGGGGTCTGACCCCTTTTCGCAAAAAAATACAGGCCCGTCTGCAACGGGCCTGCTAGGTTGTTGTTTGGTTATTTGATGGCTGCGCCTTGGACGGAGCGGGCGACCATGAGCATTTCTTCTTGGGTGAGGTCTTTGGATGCAAGGGTGAAGTCCACGCCTTGGTAGGTCCATGTTAAGCTGTTTTCTGTCATCGCGCCGACTGTGAAGCCTAGGTCAGCTGGGTTACCGTTGACAAGTTGCGATGTCGGCACTTCCGAGTTACGCGCTTTCTCTTGGATCAACGTGAAGGTCTTCGTGCCTTCATATGTCATGACGACACGTTTTCCATTAGCGGTTTCCACTACTGTTTCTTCTTTAAGGTCTGTACCTGCAGGCGTATCAAGCGGCGTCATGGCGGAAAACTCATCCGACTCTTCTGTAACAGGTCCAGATGCAGGGAGCTCCAAGCTTGCACGAGCACCAGTCATGTTCTTTTTCACATCAAATGCATCAGCGTCAAAGCTTGCATCAAATTTGAAATCAGAGAACTCTACAAGCACAAGTGGCTTTTTATCAGGATCCATCACTTTTACGGAAACTGGTGACAAATCTTTTTTGCTCAATGTAATTTCCTGTGTCGGAAGGAGCTTATTATTTTGGTAGTTCGTTTTCGTTTCGAATACATAATGTTCTTCTGTCGCAGTGAACGTTGCTTCCGGGTCATTCTTGATGTCATTTACAAGTGATTCAAACAGATAGGCTTGGCTGCTGTTTTGCGGCCATTCGCTGTGGAAACGGAAGCTTTTGTTCAGCGCCGGCGTCAAAACGAATACACCCTCATCATTCCGGATGATGATCTGACTTTGATCCTTTTCCGCATTTTTCAAATTCACTTTGTAATAGTTCGGTTTGTTATGCCCGATTTGCACCTCGTACACTTGTGGTTCCGCACCAGTTTGAAGGGTCATTTTCGCATTCGATTCGTACCCTTTCATCTCTTCAACTTTCGCACTAAGAGAAGCTGTTACATCTTCTTTCGATTTTGTACCGCACCCTGCGAGAACAAGGATACTCACAAGGCCAACCACTACCAATAGCCATGCTTTTCTCAAATTATTCATCCCCTTTGCCTTCATTACATGATTATCTTAGAGAAAAGTGAGAGTGCAGAGATACCGGACCATCCTTTATGACGCAGGTTGGCTGGAGCTCTACTTGTACACCTTGTCTCCTTTCTGAACTATGTATATGAGCAAGCTTTGGGGAATATGCAGACTAGCTTGACAAGCTTTCGATAATTACTTGCGCGATGGCGTATTGTTCACTATGAGATATGGACAGGTGAACATTACTTTCTGCCATGTGTGGCTCAGAAAAATACGGCCTCCCTTTTTCTGTAGACACAATTGTCATGTCTTGAAAACTTAATTCTTTCCCAATCCCGGTTCCTTTCGCTTTAGAAAAGGCCTCCTTTGCAGCAAAGCGACCTGCAAGGAATTCCACTTTTCGTTTCTCACTAAGCGTAAAAAATCTTTCTTTCTCTAGCGGTGTGAGGATACGGTCCACAAAGCTGGGCTGGCGATTCATCAATTTCTCTATGCGGGCAAGATCCACAATGTCTACTCCAGTTCCGATAATCATACTTTGACCAACCTCTTTCATATAGTAATGATATATTTTCTGATTCTCTTAAAAAGACTTTTCAGTGCCAACATGGTAATCTGAAAAGAGCCTATTTAAAGAAGAAAGGGTGAAGCGGATGTTCGTCCGAACGGAAAACTTTCGTACTTTTAGAAGATTATATCCTATTATTACCACAATTGTTGCCATCCATCTTATTCTTTGGCTGGTTGTCCAATTCTCTTCAACCGTTCTTAATCTCACAATCGGATTCAATTTGCTTATATGGCAAGGAGAGTGGTGGCGGCTAGTTACTCCTATTTTTCTACACGCCAGTCTGACTCACTTCTTATTTAACTCCCTGTCGCTCGTCCTGTTCGGACCTGCCGTAGAGCGGATGCTAGGAAAAGTGAAATTCATCATTTTTTATTTACTTGGTGGAATTATAGCCAACGTCGCCACCCTACTATTAAAACCTGACCTGTACAATCATCTTGGAGCTTCTGGTGCCATCTTTGCGATTTTCGGCCTCTATTTTTATATGGTGTTCCTGCGACCAGACCTATTGGATCGAGCAAATTCCCAAGTTATCTTAACCATTCTAGGAATCGGGCTTGTAATGACCTTCCTGAACTCCAATATAAATGTGATTGCCCACTTATTCGGATTCTTGGCCGGTACCGTTTTAGCACCTTTCTTCTTAGGAAGAGGGGCCGCTACATCACCAAGATCGTTACGCGCTATATTTCCTAACATCGGCAGACCCAGCGCACCGAGGAGCGGAAAGCAAAACATTTTTTGGATTGTGTTAGTCGTATTAGTGCTGATTGGGATACTTTCACGGTTTATGTAACTCTATTTCCAAAAACAAAAGCAAGGGTTGTCACATCACATGACATCTCCTTGCTTTTTTGCATAAGAATACCACTCATAGATCCGTTCCCCATCATCCTGCTCCACGTCCACCACTTGAAAGTTCTTCCCTCCAAGTCCAGTTTTAATGGCAGCTTTAATCGTAAACAGCTTTCTTTTCCCTTGAAAGAAAGATTCTCTCAGTTCAAAAGACTGAATCCTTTTTTTACGGACGAGAACAGTATTTTTACTAAGATGGCGGTAAGAAAGTTGCAATTGCTCCTTGCCAACAGCCCACCCCGCCGTTTTATATTGGCTGTATCCTAATAAACCGCCAATCACTACAGAAAGAAAGGCAACATATCCATATGGCTGAAAAAAATAGGCAATTGGAACAGAAAGTAGTAATGCCGGCACCATCAGGCGGACAAGATAGCGAATCATCGACCTCTTTGGAAGACCGTGAACACTTTTTGTAAGCATGTACGAAGGGACGAACGCCTTCAAGTGTGCTTCCACATCAGAGACCTTCAACAACGGAAAAAGAATCGTGGAAAAATCAGATTCCTTTCCTCCCGAGCTTCCTGCACTCTCCACATAAACGGTGGCGTAGCCGAAAGGTTGTCTTAAGAGGTTTTGTGAAATTCTTATCGCCTGTATTCTTTTCAGAGAAATCGTTAATTGCCGCTTTTCAATAATCCCTCTGGAGATCAGCAGCTCATCGTCATCTTTAACAACAGTGAAGTTACCGTATTTAAACATGGTCATCACAATAGAAATTAGCCAAGACAGAAACAATACCACAAAAACGATGGAAGCAATCAAGTACACACTCGTTTGCAAGACCATCCCGAAACGGTCGATGATATCCTCATATGGAACAAACTGATCGAATTGGGAAGTAAACGCGATGACTGCTGACAGCACAACACCAATCCCCCCTGAAGTAGTTCCCAAAATAAAGAGTGTTTTCCAGGATGCTTTATATGTCGGCTTTTCAACAGGCGCCACGCTTGGTTCTTGCTGAACAGGCAGCTTTGGTCCATATACATCAGCGTTTTCGCGCACTGCTTCCGCTTTATTTTTGTAATACAATAAAGACTCCCTCAGTCTGCTTGCCTCTTCCTTTGTCACAGCAGTCAAACTTGCTTCGGCTTCTGCTCCCCCACCAGCTGTTTCAATTTGCACTTTTACTAGACCGAAGAACCGTTGCACAAGCCCTTCCGAAGTATCCAAAGTCTGAATTCTCTCTTGCGGAATGAAACGACGCTTTCTCACAAAAACACCATATTCCATCCGGAGCTCTCCGTCTTCTATCCAATAATAAAATCGATACCAAGAAACCACACCGATTGCGATTAACCCCGCGAACCACAAAATCATTACAGCTATGTAAATAATCCCGAAAAAGCCTTCTCCAGAACTGCTTCCAAAAAATACGAAAATAATAATTGGAAACAATAGTTCACGCAGTTGTTTGAAAAAAGCTACAACAATGGCGGCAGGATGCATCCTCTTTTTTTCAGACATCATCTTCTGTCACCCTTGCCAGCCTTGATATGTAATCCCTGACCTGGTCTGCCTGCTCTTCATCAAGAGCCGGTATTTCATGAATGGTCGCCGCTGTTGAAATGAGAACGGTTGAGAGATGAAATTTTTTTAAAATTGGGCCCTGACGCGTATCTACATGCTGCACACGAACCATCGGCACCAAGGTTCTTTTTTTGATAAAAATACCATGTTGCAAATCAATTTCATGTTCATGTACTTCAAATCGCCAACGCTTCCATTGCATCGCTGGGAAAATAACGACAGTAAATAAGAAAATGAGTACAACAAGCGCTCCCGCTATCAGCAGTGTCCACCAAGGGAATTCGAAGGAACGTTGTATAAACCAAAATCCCACAAATAGCAGGACGTAAAATAAGGAATTCAACGCGGCGGAGATCCTCCATACCGACAATGCTTTTCTATCTATCATCTGTTTAGGCTCCGGCCTCATTTGCTCTCCCTCCACTTCGTGTTCTAGTTGTCGCTTTACCTAGTATACTATGGATGTCCTCTGTTGGAAAATTCTATTTAATTTTGAAGGACGCTCCGTCGATAATTTCTATTTCAGCATAATTTTTCATCTCTTCCATCAGCTTAAAAAGTGCTTCATCCTTTTTCTTTGCCTCGATCATGCAATGGATCTCCGCCACACTTCCTTTAATAGGCTGAAGGAAATCCATAAACATTTTCGGATCCACATAATCAGCATGAGCACGAAAGTTTTTTTCGTCTCTTGGGCTAGATATATGCATCTTTACAGGTAGTGAAGAATGCTCCCAAGTCTGTATCACTCGTCCCCAATCTTTCTCCCATCCCTCTGCTTCCTCTTCAAAGTGGGCAAGGTGATGATGGTAATCAAAAACTAGTGGTACATTTAGTTTTTCACAAACATATAAAGCATCACGCAAGTGGAAAGTTGTATCATCATTTTCAAGTATCAGCATTTCCTGGATTGGTTGCGGTACAAGCGCAAAGTTATGAATAAATTGTTCAAGTGCCAGCTCCCTATCATCATACCCACCTCCAATATGGAGGACACACCGATGTTGTGTAGGTACACTCATTCCTTTTAAAAGAGAAAGGTGCATACTGAGCGTCTTGATGGTCTGGTTGATGATATCTTTGTTTTTAGAATTGAGCAGCACAAAATGATCGGGATGGAAATCTACCCGCATCGGGTTCGCTTCAATATAGTCACCTATTTCGGACAAGATATCTTTAAGCGGCCGCATGAACTTCCAGTCTTTCACTTCTTCATGGTTAGCGAGCGGAATTAGTTTGGAGCTGAACCGGAAAAATCGAATATCGTTTGCGACATTGTGCTTAAGCAGACGCAAACAATTTTCAAGGTTTTCAACTGATATGCGTTCAAGCTTTTCAATCGCCGCTTCCCGATCCTTAATTTTGCTGAACTGGGCATAGGTCATCGTTTTAGACGGGGAGGCGTTGGTAAGCTGTACGCTCATGGCGACATAGCCGAGTTTTACGATGGTCATGGGTGAGGGAACCTCCTTTTGGTTGAGAATTGGTTAGAGGTAGTATGCCCAAGTGTGGTGGGTTTTGTTCTTTTTTGGGGATTGGGTTGGGTGAGATGGTTAGGGTTAGAGGAATATATGGAAAATATATGGATTCTATTGGACAGTTTACTTGGTTTCTGTGGTCGTTCGGGCTTATAGAGCTTTTCTATTAGACACTTCACCCTGTTTTCTTCACCGTTCGGGCTTATAGAACCGTTCTATTAGACATTTCCCACGGTTTTCTTCACCGTTCGGGCTTATAGAACCGTTCTATTAGACATTTTCCACGGTTTTCTTCACCGTTCGGGCTTATAGAACCGTTCTATTAGACACTTCACCCTATTTTCTTCGCCGATAGGGCTTACAGAGCCGTTCTATTAGACATTTCCCACTGTTTTCTTCGCCGTTCGGGCTTATAGAGCGCCCTACTACCAAGCCCCACCCCACCACACAACAAAAAAGCCCGAAAACCAACCAGTAATCCCAGTCAGTTCTCGAGCATTCTTAAGTGAAAGTTAATTATACGCGCTCTTTACGAGAAGAACGTTTGTAGCCTTGGCGTTTTGCGTTTGCGTCTCTTGAACCAGATCCGCCACCTGGCTTGCCGCCACGGTTATCGGAGCGTTTGTTGTTCCAGCCGCCTTTACGGTCGCCGCTCTTTCCGCCACCACGGTTGCGGTCGCCACCACGGCCACCACCGCCGCCGCCTCTTCTTGAGTGCATTGGAGCTTCTTCAGTAAGACGGATTGGAGTTTCGTCCGGCTCTTTTGTGAACAATTTCAGAGCTGCAGATACAAGTGTTACTGCATCGTGCTCTTCTAATAATTGTTCTGCTGCATTGCGGTAGAAACCAAGGTTTTTCGCTTCAACAGCTTGCGTTAATTTTTCCATGGACATCTTTTGTTGGCCTTCTAGTGCTTCGTCTAGAGTTGGTGCCTTCATTTTGTCCATTTTACGTTTTGTTACACGTTCTACATGGTGCAAGTAGCTAACTTCACGAGGGCTAACGAATGTGATCGCCAATCCGCTTTTACCAGCACGACCTGTACGTCCAATACGGTGAACATAGCTTTCAGGGTCTTGTGGAATGTCGAAGTTGTATACATGTGTAACACCAGAGATATCTAGTCCACGAGCAGCTACGTCTGTTGCAACAAGTACATCGATGGAACCTTCTTTAAACTTGCGAAGTACGCTCATACGCTTCGCTTGAGAAAGGTCACCGTGGATTCCTTCTGCAGAATATCCACGCACGTTCAATGCGTCAGACAGCTCATCTACACGGCGCTTTGTACGACCGAAGATGATCGCAAGCTCTGGAGATTGAATGTCAAGAAGACGAGTCAAAGTATCGAACTTCTTCTTTTCCGGAACTTCCACGTAGTATTGTTGGATGTTGGAAACTGTTACTTCTTTCGCTTTTACCTTTACACTTACAGGCTCGCTCATGAAACGCTCAGCGATTGCACGGATAGGTGCAGGCATTGTAGCAGAGAAAAGTAATGTTTGTTTTTGTTCTGGTGTTTCAGCAAGGATTTTTTCGATATCCTCGATGAATCCCATGTTTAGCATTTCATCTGCCTCATCAAGAACAACCGTGTTCACATTTTGAAGACGAAGTGTCTTACGGTTGATATGGTCAAGTAGACGACCTGGTGTACCAACAACAATGTGAGGGTTCTTTTTCAATGAACGAATTTGTCTGCTGATGTCCTGTCCTCCGAATACGGAAAGAACACGAGCACGTTTATGATAAGAAGCTTTATAAATTTCTTCAGCAACCTGGATAGCTAATTCACGAGTCGGTGCGATAACGATACCTTGAATAGAGTCATTTTTCACATCAACATTTTCAAGCAATGGAAGACCGAATGCAATCGTTTTACCTGTACCTGTTTGAGCTTGACCGATAACATCTTTACCAGTTAACGCAACAGGAATTGTTTCAGATTGAATAGGGGTAGCCTCTTCAAACCCCATTCTGTCGATAGACTTCATAATATCTTCTGATAAACCTAAATCTTTAAATAACGCCAAATTATTCCTACTCCTTTATCTATACAAATTAATAAATTAGGCACGCGTCTGGGCGCTTGCCTAATCTTTATAAGTAGACATTATTAAACACATTACCTGTTATCATAACACTTTGGTCACTAAATAGCAATAAAGGTTAATGCCAACTTATAGGAGGTTACGCTTTCAATCGCGCTCCTCTAGCGAATAAATCGCCAAATTTTTTTTCTCTCCGTACCATTCTTAACAAATGCAGCACGCTTACTTCTAATTTTCTCATTTTAAGAACTTTGTATTCCTTTGAAAATGAAGATTTATTTGATCGCTTCAATAACCTCTTCTAGTTTCATGCCACGTGATCCTTTTACCATCACCACATCACCGGACTCTAAAATGGCCAGCAATTCACGTGTTAATTCCTGCTTGTTCATGAACGGTTTAACATGAGAAGCATTCATTACTTCTTGGGCACCTTTAGCAATCTCCATAGCAAGGGCACCGAATGTGAATACATAATCGACATTCTTCCCTTTTACATATTGGCCAACTTCATGGTGAAAGTTCTTTTCCATGTCACCTAGTTCCAGCATATCACCAAGCACCGCAATCTTTTTCCTATACCCATCCATGCTGCCCAACAAATCCAAAGCTGCTCTCACGGAAGTAGGGCTTGCATTATAGGCATCGTTGATCACTGTCCATCCACCAGATGTCTCCACCACTTCATTCCTCATTCCAGTGATAACAAGTTGCTCCAAGCCTTTTTTTCGGTTCTCTTCTGACACGCCGAATAACTCACCGACAATGATGGCAGCAAGGGCATTGGTCACATTGTGGGCACCAAGTACCGGGATAAAATACTCTGTTCCTTCTATTATAAAATGAGTGCCTCTGCCTTTTAAGGTAATGTCCTTTGCTTGATAGTCATTGGTAGACTTCAATCCAAATGGAATGACATTAGCGTTACCCCCAACTCTATCTGTCAAAAGCGGCTCATCCCCATTGATAATTAGCTTGCCGTCTTGCTTCAAGCCAGCTGCAATTTCAAGCTTTGCTTCGGCAATTCCTTCACGAGATCCCAAATCCTGCATATGGGACTCTCCGATATTGGTGATAACAGCAGCATCGGGCTTTGCAATGTTAGAAAGCAACTCGATTTCCCCTCGACCGCTCATCCCCATTTCCAACACAGCTACTTCCGTGTCCTCTTTCATGGAAAGTATCGTTAGGGGCAATCCGATATGATTGTTGTAGTTTCCTGCCGTCTTGTGCACGCGGAAGGTGGTCTCTAACACAGAAGTGACCATATCTTTGGTGGTTGTTTTCCCGTTGCTTCCGGTAATCCCCACAACCTTCATGCCAATTTCATTTCGATAACTGCTTGCTAGGTGCTGCAAAGCTTCGATAGTGTCGTCCACAACAATCAGGTTCAGGTCTGCTGGTGGTTCTGGTTGATCTTTTTGCCAGAAGGATGCGACGGCTCCTTTTTTCTCAATTGCATCACGGACAAATGCATGGCCGTTAAAATTCTCCCCGATAATCGGTATGTACAATTTGCCGCTCATATCCTCGCGTGTGTCTTTTGAAACGCCTTCCACGACGATGGCGCTGTATTCGGATGAGATCGGCTGCCCTTTAGCCATTTCTTGTATTTGTTTAAGTGTTCTTTTGATCATTTTGGGTTTCCCTCCTATTCTTTTTACACAGAGAAGGGGCTGACATCACGTGTTTTTGACCTTTTCTCGTGATGACCCAACCCCTGCCTGTTTATCTGTATATTGTGTGTTTCGTAACCTCCTGTATTTTTCCGTTCCAGGTGTTCGCTTATCCAGAGGACGGTGCTTGAGCCTCCTCACAACGCTTCAGGGGTCTCAACTAGCCGTTTCCCCCCGCAGGACAAGGAAAGCTCCGGCAGCGATTCATCGCACGAAGAAAATGCGTTAGCATTTTCGAGGAGTCTCTCACCTTACACTCCAATCTACAGGGAAAATCTGTTTATTTATTAAAATGTATGCTTAATCTTTTGTTTTTCTGCGTGGCGTTGTTGTGCGTATCCTACTAGTTTTTCGATTAGTTCTGGGTAGGAAACATCAGTATGCTGCCATAATAATGGGAACATGCTGAATGGAGTGAAACCTGGCATCGTGTTCACTTCATTGATGTACAGTTTACCCTCTTTTGTTAAAAAGAAATCTGCACGCACAAGTCCTGCTCCATCAATAGCTTTAAAAGCGGTGATTGCCATTTCTTTTACTTGCTCATAGATGTCATCACTGATCTCCGCAGGGATAATCATGGCTGTATCGCCATCTTCATACTTTGCTTTGTAGTCATAGAACTCTGTCTTAGGAGCAATTTCTCCTACAACAGAACATTCTGGCTCGTCGTTACCTAGGACACCAATCTCAATTTCACGAGCACCTTCTAAACCTTGTTCCACAATGATTTTGCGATCATAGTCAAATGCTTCGCGGAATGCTGCTTCCAGTTCTTCACGGTTTTTCGCTTTACTAATTCCGACACTTGACCCTAAGTTTGCAGGCTTAACAAAACATGGATACCCAAGCTCCGATTCTACCTTTTCATAAGTTGCATCTGCAGCCTTTTCCCACTCAGAGCGAAGGAAGTGTGCATAGCCGACTTGTGGAAGCCCTGCTTGGTCGAAAAGGTTTTTCATAATAACTTTATCCATTCCAGCAGATGATGCTAGTACACCGTTCCCTACATAAGGAAGATTTAAAAGTTCCAACATACCTTGAACTGTTCCATCTTCCCCGTTTGGACCGTGTAATAGAGGAAATACGACTGTTGGCGTTTCTTCCGATTCTTCTTCATTAGTCAATGCAAGTGGAGCGATGGTTGTTCCGCCACCTTCAAGCTTCAATTGGTGTACGCTTTCTGCCGGCCCATTTAACAGGCCTCCGCGTTTCCATTCCCCTAATTCCGTTATGTATAACGGATATACTTCAAACTTATCTGTATCTAAAGCCTTTGTAACAGCCAATGCTGTTTGTAAAGAAACTTGGTGTTCTGCTGATTTCCCGCCGTACAATAAATGCAATTTTGTTTTCATATTGCTTCCCCCTCAAAGAGATGATCTGTTTTATATTTTAGGTATTTTATACTTTATGTCCTTACTTCAATTATTTCATTATAGCACCTACATACAAGAATTCGAAACTGCTTCCTCCATTTAAGTAGGTGGAAAAGATAAAATCTTTTTCCTTAATATATGAATGTCATTCCACAGGCGTGTAGAGTGCAAACCTAAATGCCTAGATTATTTTCGACAGAGTTCTTTTCCTAGGAAATAAAATGCCGGCGAATGTTGTCATTATTTCCTGCATTTTCGTAAAAAAAGAGAGCGGAATGATTCGCTCTCTTGCAGCTGATCTACCATGTAATTTTAGTCGCTTTTACTTCTTTTGGTGTAACGGTGTACAGGTGGTCATCGATATAGAGGATTCGTTGGACCATGTTCTCCCAGTCTTCATATAAGGTATTTTCTTGCTGATGCGTTATTTTAGTGTGCAAGGTAAAACCTTTTTCCGGGTCAATCCCATAAACCATCGCACCTTCAAAGTCGAGACGGTAGCTACCATCTTTTTGATTTTCATTGTACATCGTGATTGGGAAAGCGAAAATATCTTTATCCTTATTGAAAAGAAGTGCTTTATGATCGTGATTTAATGGTGAGTGTGTGGACTGACCGCCGATAATTTCTGTGTGTTTTTCCAGAGGATTTGTCGGGTCACTCACATCAAACAAGGAAATCTTAACACCGTTTGTCGTCACTCTGGTTCCCCATTGGTCTTTTTCCACTTTCGTATCATACCCAAAACCAATCAGATGATTTTCATCATACGGGTGCAGGTAATTACTGAAACCAGGAATTTTTAATTCCCCAAGCACTTTCGGTTCATTTGGATTACTCAGGTCAAAGACGAAAAGCGGATCTACTTCCTTAAACGTCACCACATATGCTTTATCCTGCATGAAGCGTACTGAATAGATGCGCTCGCCCCTTGCCAAGTCTTCTACACTGCTGATTACATTCATTCCTTGATCCAAAATAAAGAGGTGGTTGCTTGACGGAGAGTGTTCATCCCATGCCTGCCCTTTGGTTGCCGCCACTCGGAAATGCCCCTTATACTCATCCATGGAAAATTGGTTTAAAAGATGACCAGGAATTGCTCCATTTGCACGAAACTCGACACTCACGCCATCTACAGCAAATTTATACACTTCTGTACTTTCATTATTTGTCCAATGTGGCCCATACCCATAGTTTGGTACCGCAACGTAAAGATTTTCTTTTGACATATAAATTTGGTTTCCGCTACCTACATACGTTGTAATAGACGCATCTTCTTGAGGTTGGTTTAAGTCGAGCGTGGCAATCGTCATAAAATTATCTTCTGTTGAGTCAGGGAAATAACGGATATCCTCATATGGGACTCCTTTCAACTCTCCATCCTCTTCCCCATTTGCATCGGATACTCTAGGTCTCAAGTCTGCCTCAGGGTGCTCTTCAAGCATCCAAAAATCAGCGTACTTATTAGCAATCAAGTAAACATGATTGTCAATTTTTCTGCTGGAGACGTAATATCCTTCAAGAATGACTGTTTTTTGGACAGTTGGATTGGATCGGTCCGTAATATCATAAACGATGGCCTTTGTTGCCTCATGCATCGGCATGATCATATCGCCTTCACTACCTTTATTTCCATACCCATCGTACATCATCTTTTCATCCCAATAATGACCTATGACTACTAGCTGGTTGCCATCCAAAAAAAGTTGATACGGATTAAAGTCCTTATAACGAAGCTCTGTCACAACGGTCATTTCCTCTACAGGTTCTGCCTTAGTGATTTTCAACTTTTGGTCGGTTGCTTGGTAAATGAAGTCTCCATCTGTCTTCACAATGTCCGCTTCATCTACTCCTTGAACCTGGACGTTTGTTTCTGAATGGCCACCTGCACTACCATTCGATTCACTTTCAGCTGCCATATCGGCACTTGCAGCCCCATCAGTATCGTCAGAGCCTGAAGTCGATTCATCTCCACCAAAGCTAAATAGCTGTTTACTTTCTTCTCTCTCTTGTTGCATTTGTTTGAGACGGGCGGTGAACAATGAATTTAATTCTGTTTTGGAAGTAACGGTCGGCAATTGTTTCACAGCAGTAAACTTGATCTTCTTTTGTTTTCCGAGCGTTTTGCCATCGACCGATTCAATATCCCCGCTGATGTGAAGCTCATACGGTCCTTTGCTTGGATCATAGCCACCCTCAGGAGGAGAGAGGGATACAAAGTCTTTGGAAACCTCAAGTACTGTTTCTACCTTTTTGCCGTCTTTATCCGTAACATAGATAGACTCATTCTCTTTGATGCTGTCCTGCTGAAACTCTTTGGTAAAAGTCAGCAACCATTTTTTATCTGAAAGCACGGTTTGGGTATCTTTTTCAGAGTAGGGATTGCCTGTACCGTTGACTGCGAAAGGTTCTCTTGATTGATAGATGAACGCGAAGATGATGGCCAATCCCACTATAATAGAAGAAAAGATAATTACCTTTTTTTTCATACAATTGCCCCCTTTTATACGGTTAGACGATGAAGATGTTAAAAAGTTACATTGGAGAGGGGGGAATTGTTTTTGAGTTGGTCGACTGAAGCTTCTCTGTGACGTGATGGGGTCGATTTTTATAGAAAATAGGTGAAAATGCTTGTGAAATACCTTCTTTTTTAGCTCCCAAAAACTGTTCGGACACTTTTAGGTTTGCTTCGGTCAATTTCCTTATTTGGATAGGGTGTGTTTGGACAAATTAAGATCCTGTTTGGACAACAATTCTTTAGGTTCGGTCATTCTAAAAATTGATTCGGTCACTTTCTCGGAAACTTCGGTCAAAAACACAAAATCTTCGGTCAACTTTAACAAAACTTCGGTCACTATCGGGAAATCTTCGGACATTTGACTTTATCGCCCAAAATCTACCCTCACTAGTGCCCCGAACATCAACCTCTTCTCCGCCTAAAAGCCCAAAAACCAACCAGCAACCCAATTTAAAAACACAAAAAGGCCAGCAGACCATCAAACTCATCTGCTGGCTCACCGGGCACCGATATCTACCAAACTCCTATGCCATTATCTTCCCCTTCAGCTCATCAAGACCGTAACGCCCGACAAACTTAGCAAACTGCTCACGCTTCTTACCTTCTGCAGCATATAAATCTATTAATCTATCAATCAACACATACAGCGCGTCTTCCTCCAAACCATCTGCAAACAATACTCCTGTTCTGGCGTCGAGCCCCTTTGCTTTGCCGCCGACATAGAGATCGAATCGGTCACCGTGTTGCTTGATCACGCCAATATCATTAACCAACGGCTCCCCACAGCCTACCGGACATCCTGTATAGGCAGGCTTCAAAGTAAAAGGAACCGCCCTTCCGGCAATGCGGCGGTTGATTTCTTTTGCCACAGGCATTCCTTCTTCCAGCTCTCCTTTACAGAAGTTGCAGGTGCGAAGGCTTTTGACATAATTGCCGACCGGATAGCAGCTCAAACCAACACTTGAAAAGTCAGCCTTCGCTTCTTCCAATCTGCCTTCCGGAACATCCACATACAATTGTTGAAAGGTGGTGACTTCTAACTCCTCTTCTTCTCCCATATAGCGTGCAAGCATCAATAGTTGTTTACCATTCAACTTCGCCCCAAAGTCAATGCCGCCGTTAACCGCGAGCTTAATTAGTTTTTCTCCCATTGCAACAATTCCCCTTTATTCCGTGATTTCCAACACATACGGGAATGCATATACTTTCCCGTCCAGTTTGAATTCTGCCCATAGTTTATACATGCTAGGCTTGCTGAAGTGGGCCTCAAACACTGGTTCTTCTCCTTCGCGAGGGTGCACATGGATAAACTCGTCTAGCGTTTCATTCACAACGACCACATGTCCGAGTGCACCAAGATAATCCCCTGGCTCTGCCCCTTCTATGTCAAAAGAAAGCACCACGTTTTCTTTTACAGAAAAATTATTCACATCAAGGGTTACAGTGAAGTCCCCTTGTTCCTTCGTCCATTCTGTTTCAGGTTCTAAATGCACATGATTATCTTCATGACCGCCATGCTCTCCTACCATCACTGGCTTAGCTTCATTTACATACTCCAGCTCACTCGGCTTGATATCTACAAACGCTTGGTACATGCCTTCTTCCAGATCCGCATCTGCAGTGAAAACACCTTCAGATACCTTTTCTGGATGTAAATGTTGAAACTGTTCAAGATCCTCACTGATTACAATTAGGTGCATCAATTTCTCGTGATTTACTTCCAGGTCATCCATTGGGTTGCCATCAAGGTCTGCCAGGGTAATGGTCATTTCTTCACCATCCAGCTTTACGTCTGCTTGCACTTCACTAGAAGACTCTCCTTCATGGTCGCCATGCCCCTCGTGTCCACCACTGTCATGGCCCTCCTCTTCTTCATGATCCCCATGTTTCTCTTCTTCACCAGCATGTTCCGCATGACTGCCCTCTTCACCTTTAGATACATCCTCACCTGCATAAAACGAATACGCTGTATAGCCTCCGACTACTAACAACAGATACACTAGCGCAGATCCAATCCATTTTTTCATCGTGTTCCCACCTTATTAAAGTTTCACTTTTTGCAATCTGAGTGCATTCAAGACAACGGAAACCGAACTGAATGCCATCGCCGCTCCTGCTACCCAAGGTGCCAAGAAGCCTAGTGCCGCAATCGGTATTCCCATAGAGTTATATGCAAATGCCCAGAACAGATTTTGTTTGATGTTGGTAATGGTCTTTTTACTCATAATGATGGCATCTGCAATGCTGTTCAGGTCACCGCGCATTAACGTGATGTCTGCTGCTTCCATTGCAACATCTGTACCTGTTCCGATTGCCATCCCGATATCCGCTGTTACCAATGCTGGAGCGTCATTAATGCCATCTCCTACCATTGCCACTTTCTTGCCTTGCTTTTGAAGCTGTGCTACTTCCTCCGCTTTTTGTTCTGGAAGTACTTCGGCAATGACCTGATCGATTCCGGCATGTTGGGCAATTGCTTTAGCTGTGCGTTCGTTATCGCCTGTCATCATGACAACTTCCAGACCCATATCCTTCATTCGTTTAACGGCTTGTTTGGATGTATCTTTTATAGTATCTGCAACCGCAATGATGCCTTTATACTCTCCGTTCACTGCAATAAGCATTGCCGTTTTACCATTTGTCTCAAGCTCACGAACCATTTCTTCTGCATGCTCGACAGCTACATGGTGCTTGTTCATTAATTTACGCGTACCAACCACTACTGTGTTTTCCCCTGCGACTGCTTCGATACCATATCCAGGTATTGCTTCAAATGACCCTACAGAGCCAAGTTCGATACCTTTTGCTTGGATGCCTTCCACAATCGCTTGCGCCAATGGATGTTCGGATTGTTTCTCTGCGGCTCCAACCATTGCAAGGATTGCCGTTTCATCTTCACCAGCTTCAAGCTTTACATCCGTTAACACAGGCGCTCCATTTGTCACCGTTCCTGTTTTATCTAAAACAACAGTTGTAATTCGGTGCGTTTGCTCTAAATGCTCGCCGCCTTTAAAAAGAATGCCAAGCTCGGCTGCCCGGCCGGATCCCGCCATGATGGATGTTGGCGTGGCAAGACCAAGCGCACATGGGCAAGCAATGACGAGAACCGCAATCAAATTCACCAATGCTTGTGCAAAGTTTCCTGGATCAACGATAAAATACCAAACTAAGAAAGTAAGGACCGCGATTCCAACAACAATTGGAACGAAGATGCCGGAAATTTTATCTGCCAGGCGCTGAATTGGTGCTTTAGAGCCCTGAGCCTGCTCGACGATTCTAATGATTTGAGCAAGGGCCGTTTCTTTTCCAACTTTTGTTGCCTTCATTTTCAAGAAGCCGTTCTTATTTATTGTAGAACCATAGACAGAATCTCCTGATCTTTTGTCGACAGGAATGCTTTCTCCGGTCAGCATGGACTCATCTACTGCTGATTGTCCTTCCACAATTTCACCATCAACAGGAACTTTTTCCCCCGGCTTAACAGAAACGATATCTCCTACCAGAACCTCATCCAATGGAATTTCTATTTCTTTTCCATCTCGTAAAACAAGGGCCGTTTTTGCCTGAAGTCCCATTAATTTTTTGATTGCTTCCGAAGAGCGCCCCTTCGCTCTCACTTCAAATAGCTTTCCTAAAATAATTAGTGTGATAATCACTGCACTTGCTTCAAAATAAAGCTCGACCATATGGGCATCTGAACCAATTGATTCAATCGATAAATACAAGCTGTACGCGTACGCTGCAGTCGTTCCGAGTGCCACCAGTACGTCCATATTCGCGCTTTTATTTTTCAGCGCTTTGTATGCACCCGTGTAGAATTGCCAGCCGATGAAAAATTGAACAGGGGTCGCAAGTGCAAGTTGCACCCATGGGTTCATTAACATATCAGGCAGATAAATAAATGACGTAAAGGAAAAGTGACTTACCATTGCCCAAAGCAACGGGATTGTCAGAATTAACGAGAATACAAATTTTCCTTGTTGCTTTTCTAATTCCTTTTGACGGAAGTTCTCGGCACTTTCACTTTTCTCCACTTTTTCCGTAGCACCGTAACCTGCTTTTTCAATGCGGGCAATGATGTCAGACGGCTTTAGCTTGGAGGGATTATATTCTACTGTTCCGCTTTCCAGTGCAAGGTTCACATTAGCAGCATTTACCCCTTCCATTTTCCCGAGCACTTTTTCTATTCGACTGGAACAAGCCGCACATGTCATGCCGGTGATAAGAAACTCTGCTTTTTCTTTCACGACATCATAGCCTAGATCCTGAATTTTTTTCTCTATGTCTTTTTCCGTCACTTGGTTCGGGTCATAGATGACAGATGCGTTTTCAAGCGCTAAGTTTACATTAGCCGTATCCACTCCAACCAGTTTGTTCAGTCCTCTTTCCACCCTTGTGGAACAAGCCGCACATGTCATGCCCGTTATCTGCAATCTGGTTTCTTTTTTCTTTTGATCACTCATCATACTGACCTCCTTTATACCTATAGGGGGTATATTATTTTCCAAATAAAACGTGCTGTTCTCGGAAGAAAAGCACGTATCTGACCAGATGGATTATGCTACCTCATAACCTTCTTCGTCGATTGTGTCCTTAATTTTATCAACTGTTACTTGCTCGCTTTTGTATTCTACTGCAACAGTTCCAGATGCAAGATCCACTTTAACCGAATTCACGCCTTCAAGTTCCCCAACGCTTCCTTCAACAGCTTTTACACAATGACCGCAACTCATACCATTTACTTTTAACGTTACTTGTTCCATCTTAATCTCCCCTTATTTCATCAGTCTTTTTACTGTTACTAACAACTCATCTATCACTTCTGTATCGCCATCTTGAATTCTTTCCACGATACAGGATTTCATATGTCCCTCTAAAAGCATTTTTCCAAGGCCATTTAGAGCAGACTGTACTGCCGAGATTTGAGTGAGAACATCATCACAATAGGTGTCCTCTTCAACCAGCCGTTTCACCCCGCGCACCTGACCTTCGATACGGTTCAAGCGTGAGATCAACGCCTTTTTTTGTTCTTCAGAATGGTGACTTTTACGCTCACCTTTGTCTGTATGGCAACACTCTTCATTTACTGTTTCAACTGGAAGGTTTTCCATCGTTCTTGACCTCCTATCTCTTATAAAGTAACATACCCCTATACGGTATGTAAAGTAATTGAATTTATAATTTTAAAATAATTTCAGAAGAGGTACGTTACATGTGGAAAGATCAAGTGCTGGAATGGTTTGAAGCAGTCGGACCATTTGCCATCCTACTTAGTATTTTAATCAATACCATCATAAGCATACTCGCTTTTATGCCAAGCGTTTTCCTTACGGTTGCCAATCTGGCATTCTTCGGCTTTTGGTGGGGAACGTTGATCTCTTTTTTAGGGGAGTCCATAGGAGCAGTCATCAGTTTTTGGTTGTATCGTAAAGGCATAAAAAAGTTTGCCCCGGATGCGTTGATGAAAAATAAATGGCTGGTGAAATTACAGGAAACAGGTGGCCGGGAAGCCTTTTTATTGGTTCTTGCTTTGAGGTTGTTTCCATTTGCACCTTCCGGACTTGTTACATTGGCTGGAGCAACAAGCCGGATCAGCTTGGTCAGGTTTGCGGTCGCAAGTACAGTCGGAAAGATACCTGCTTTAATGTTAGAAGCTTTTTCTGTTTATCAAGTGCTGCAATGGAATTCTGCTGGTAAGGTAATATTGGCTCTCGTGGCGGTAGGAGTAATAGTGGTTTTATTACGAGGGCGATTAAAAAAATAACTCAAAAAACATTTGGCCCTTTAAATTCAAGGTATTTGGTTTATCGCCGCTGTTCCTTTTCGCAAATGGCTACGCTTTCCGCGGGGCGACCTTGAGCCTCCTCGGCAAGCCTGCGGGGTCTCAACATTGCCGCTACTTCCCCGCAGGAGTCTTCGCCATTTGCTCCAATCCACAGCTAGAAACTACTAGAACGAAACGTTTATGCTTTTTTAAGATAACTCGGTTAGATGCATTTTATAAATCCTTAGGTGAATGAAGCCATCTTGTTGATCGGAGTGGAAGGCGCGCAGATGCCCCGGGAGGCTTCTGGACCGCCCGCAGGCAAGTGAAGCGCCTGGAACGGAAATCAACTGAATTATAAGCTTTCTTATATTAATAAGACAGAGCCTCTACTAAAAAGGCTCTGTCTCATCTTTATTATTCCTCTAATAGAAACTTCCCATCCGACACATGCCCAAGCAGAAAGTCTCCCACTTCGTTTCCGTAAAAGCTTAAATGATGCAGGGGCCTTGTCATAGCTACATACAACAGCTTTACGTCAATTTCAGTTTCTGTGAACACCTCATCTAGCGTGCACAATAGCACAGCGTCAAACTCTAGTCCCTTTGCCAACTGGGCATGGACGATGACGACATCCTCTTGATTGATTTCCTCATTTTCCCGTAGCAATTGCACCTGTAAGTCTGTATACTTGCGAAGCATCCCCTCAATCTTCTTGCATTCTTTCTCGGTTTTGCCAATTACCGCAATTGTTTTTCGGCCGTCCACTGCATACAACTTCTTAATCTCAGCCTCTAGCACTTCTGCCTTTTCAGCAGCGCTATCACCAGATGTAGACCATTTATGAAAAACTGCCTTCGCACCATGCCTCACCACCGGCTCCACTTTTGGTAGTTCAAAAGGTAATAGCTTCAAAATGTCATTGGCCGTTTCCATGATTTCCACTGTTGTACGATAACTTTTTTGCAACGTTGTGTAGGCAGCCCTTGGGAAAATTGCTTCCTTCACCTTGTTCCAATCCTGAATGCCACGGTATGAATGAATACCTTGCGCCAAGTCTCCCACGATAGTGAACATATCGGTTTCCAACGAACTTTTTAAAGCCGCTAGCTGAAAGTAACTGTAATCCTGCGCTTCATCAATTACCACATTTCGAGCACGCAAATCTTTATCTATTCCGTACAAATGGTGCTGCAAATAAAGCAACCCTGCCAGATCTTCTAGCTCATACTCTTTCTGTCTATGCAATTTCACTTGATAGTCGACAAAGTACTTAATCTGATAGTCATCCAAATAATCGCTTGCATACTTCGCAAAGGTAGTCCGATCTGTTACCAGCTCTTTGAAATAGTGAAAAAGGGTGTGCTTAGGGAGCTTGCGGATAAAAGCATTAACAGCGGTTCTGGACTCCCGTTTTATCTCTTCTGTCATGGCATCTTTTTTGTCCATCGCTTTTGTCACATAGCTTTTTCGTTTAGCAGGATCAAGGTTCATGTTGAACAGGGCTTTGTCTAGTTTGTTGTCATAGAATCTCTCTACTTTATGCAAAAGCACTTTTTTCTCCGTACGTACATAGTTTTGCAGGACACTTTTCACCTTTTCTACTCGGCGATAATACGGGAGGTAGGTATATTCGTTGCGAATCAGGTTTTCCATTTTTTCAGCGGTGTAGAGTTTGAATTTAGAAGTCAGGTAGAAATCTTCTGTTGGAATGAGTGTTTCTAAGATGTCAGATAAATAGCGGTCCATGATGTCCTTGAATTCTAGCGAACCTTTGAAGCTTGCCAACCATTGGACCATTTCCGGATCTTCATATTCATGGTTAATGAAACCCATCAACTTCTCAGAAGGAGGTCGCAATTTCACCTTTTTGCCGATGCAGCTTAAGACAAAATCAATAAAGGTCGTCTGTAAGATTCGGTCCACCCCAAGCTCTGGGAGGACTTCGGAAATGTAGTCGATGAAAAGATTGTTCGGTGCGAGGATCATCAGTTGTTCTGGTCGGAATTGATCCTGGTAGGTATAAATGAAATATGAAATTCGGTGAAGCGCAATGGTTGTCTTTCCGCTTCCTGCCGCTCCTTGCACGATAATCGGTTTATTTAAATCCGCTCGAATAATTCTATTTTGTTCTTCTTGAATCGTAGAGACGATATCAGTGAGGCGGTTGCTGGAACTGCCGGAAAGTGATTCTTGTAACAGCTCGTCCGTCGTCGTCAAATCAACATCTCTTATGTCTTGGAGCTCGCCGTCTTCCATAATATACTGCCGTTTCAGAGAGAGATAGCCGTCGTACGTTTCCCCTTCCGCTTCATATTCCACCTCTCCAATCCTGCCGTCATAGTAAAGGTTGGCTATCGGGGAACGCCAATCAACAATAATAGGGTCTTGCGTTTCCCTATCAAAAAGCGAGGCCTTCCCAAAATAAAGGACCTCCTCTTCTTCTTTGCCGACGCGCTTGTAATCAATTCTCGCAAAGTAAGGTTTATGGTAGATTTTCTTGAGGCTGCGGATCTCTTCTGTCGTCCGCTGAAGCATGTTCGCATTGGTGAGCATGTTCAAATAACTTAAACTACTGTCTGAAAAATCAGTTCCATCCAACGCTTCTTTAAAACTGGATTTAAACGATTCCTCATCCAACTCTGTTGCTTTAATGACAATGTCCATATACTTTTTGGTAAAGATAAGCCGTTCTACTTCCTGATCAAAATCAGGATGCCTTTTTTTCATTTCTGCCAAACTCTTCACACTCCCGAGGTTTATGTAGAGACGCAAAAAACCATGAAATAGAGTTTTTCTCCATTCATGGTAACTATCCCTTAAGGAACCTTTTCAAAGTACGCAACGGTTTTCTGTTCTTTTTTGCCGGAAAAACAATTATAACCGCTTACAAAACAATTTGCAATTTTCCATCAGATTTAGTTCTTTCCCTTGTCAGCTTCTACTTTTATATGTAAACTTTTAATGTGATTTAGTTTACATTTAAATTGCATTATCATTGTTGATTGTAGTGGAAGGCTCGCGGACCGCCCGTGGAAAGCGAAGCGCCTGGAACGGAAATCAACAGTTCATGTAAAAACTAATAGGAGTGATTACTTTGACTTGTAAACAGCTTGCAGAAAAAGTGGTGGATGGCTATCGTATAACACCGGAAGAAGCCTTACAAATATTAAAAGAAGATGACGACAACGTATTAGAACTCATTCATTCAGCCTTTCATATTCGCAAACACTACTACGGAAAAAAAGTAAAACTGAACCTGATCATTAACGCCAAAAGTGGCTTATGCCCAGAAGATTGCGGCTACTGCTCCCAGTCCATGAAAGCCGACACGGAAATTAACAGCTACCCGCTTGTCAGCAAAAAAATTATCGTCGACGGAGCCAAAGAAGCCAAGAAGAATAAAATCGGTACCTACTGTATCGTCATGAGTGGCCGAAAGCCGACAAATCGAGACGTGGATACGGTGGTACAAGCCGTTCAGGATATTAAAAAAGATGTAGACAATATGAAGATTTGCGCTTGTTTGGGTCTTGTCAATGACGCACAAGCAAAACGATTGAAGGAAGCTGGTGTGGACCGCTTTAATCATAATATCAATACAAGCAAAGGGCATCACAGCGAGATCACTACGACTCATGATTATGATGACCGCATCCGCACACTTGAAACATTGAAAAGTGCTGGAATCTCCCCTTGTTCTGGAGTAATTTGTGGAATGGGTGAAACGCTTGAGGATATTGTAGAAATGGCATTTTCACTAAAAGAATTAGATGCCGACTCCATTCCCGTTAACTTTCTCCACCCAATAGAAGGAACGAAGCTTGCCGGCATGGATGATTTGACACCACTAAAATGCTTGAAGATCCTAGCCATGTTCCGATTTGTGAATCCAACAAAAGAAATCAGGATTTCCGGAGGCCGTGAATACAATCTTCGCACCCTTCAAAGTATGGGGCTTTACATGGCAAACTCTATCTTTGTTGGAGACTATTTGACCACTAGCGGCCAGGCATCTAACCAGGATTACCAAATGATCCAAGACCTTGGTTTTGAAATTGAAGAAAATGCATTCGAAACAGAAAGCCAGCAATTTGCAGGGGTATAATTAGATTTCCTAGTAAAGGACAGTGGAACAGTTAGTGCCACTGTCCTTTTTTAAACACTTATGGAGAATTTTTCATTCATTAACGCAAGTCTGTATGGTGACAATTCTCCCGTCATGATTTCACTTGATACGGCAGGGTCGTTATTCATAAACCGTTCTGCTTCCGTTTCATTCCTTGCCAAGAATATAACAATTCCAAATCCGGTTTCATCCGTCTGCTCAGTTCTTCCTGCAAGAATGACCACTCCACTTTCCACATTCTTTTTTAAGTAGGAAAAATGTCGAGATACTATGGTTTTCTCCTCTTCCGTCCAACACTCCGGGTCATATAATCTTTCAGGCAACCTAAGTAAATAAATATACGTATGCAGGCTCATGGATTTCCCCACTCCTTTCCTTCCCTTAAATTTCTACAAATTCTGAGGAAATCCTTTTTTCCGTCACGTAAAAGAGGGACAGCACGAGCTGTCCCTAAAAATACATATTATTATCCGTTCACAACCGTCCCGCCGTTAATATGAATCATTTGACCGGAGACATAAGAGGAATCCTCCGATGCCAAATAAACATAGGCCGGAGCCAATTCAGCAGGCTGACCCGGACGTCCCATTGGAGAATCAGTACCGAATTCTTCCACCTGCTCTCCATCAAAGGATGCTGGAATGAGTGGAGTCCAAATGGGACCAGGAGCTACACCGTTCACCCTGATTCCGCTGCCAACGATATTCTCTGACAAGGAACGCGTTAACGCTACAATTGCACCTTTGGTCGCGGAATAGTCCATTAATACAGGCATTCCTTTGTAGGCCACCACAGAAGCGGTGTTGATAATGGAACTTCCTTTATCCAGATACGGCATGGCCGCCTGAATAAAATAAAAATAGGAAAAGATATTCGTTTGGAACGTACGCAGTAATTGTTCTTCCGAAATATCCTCGATTTTCTCCTGCACATGCTGTTCAGCGGCATTGTTCACGAGAATATGTAATCCTCCCAGTTCTTCCGCTGTCTGCTTTACAACATCTGTGCAAAAATCCTTTTGACCAATGTCACCAGAATACAACAGACATTTGACGCCATATTTTTCTACCATTTGTTTTGTTTCTTTTGCATCCTCATGTTCATCAAGGTAGACGATGCTGACATTTGCTCCTTCTTTTGCGTAGGCAATGGCGACTGCCCGGCCAATCCCGCTGTCCCCGCCAGTGATGATGGCATTTTTTCCTTTTAGTTTTCCGCTTCCCTTGTAGTTTGGGTTGTCGCAGATTGGTTCTGGAATCATATCGTTTTCATCACCAGGTTGTTTACTTTGTTCTTGTGGCGGTTGGCCCTCTGTTTGTACGGTATAAAATCGTTCTTTACTCATTTTCTCCACTCCTTTTTATCGAGGTCTAAATAGCAAGGCTGATAATATTTCTTTTGTTTATATAGTCAAAAGATAAAGAGACAGCCTTTTTTAATGGCTGTCCTTATCATTCTTATCTATATTTGAAGCACTTGTTAGTTATTTGAGCTGCTGTTGGAGCTGTTTGAATTATTCGAGCGGTTCGAGTTGTTCGAGCTATTTGAGCTGTTCGAGCTGTTCGAGCTGTTCGAGCTGTTTGAGCTGTTTGAGCTGTTCGAGTTGTTCGAGCTGTTCGAGTTGTTCGAGCTGTTCGAGCTGTTCGAGCTGTTTGAGCTGTTCGAGCTGTTCGAGCTGTTCGAGCTGTTCGAGCTGTTTGTGGTATTGGAGTTGTTCGAACTGTTACCGCCTTTTTGGCCAATTTCTTCGAAGTGCTCTTTGCCATGTTCGTTTAGCGTTTTATTTCCGCCTTTTTGTCCAATTTCCTCGAAATGCTCCTGACCATGCTCCTGCTTTGTCTTCTCTCCGCCCTTGCGTCCGCGCTCCTCATAGGTCATTGTGGAGGTGTTAGAGCTGTTGTTGTTAGAGTTGTTATTAGAGTTGTTGTTACTATTATTGCTATTGTTATTTGCCATGTCGATTCCTCTCCTTATAAGTAATTTTTTAAAAATACCTAAGTAGCTAACCTACATCCAACCGTCTACTTCACGTTCCGCCTCTTCTCTCGACTTCCCGTGTCGTTCTTGAATTTTGCCTACCAGCTTATCACGATCTCCTTCAATTTGTTGAAGATCATCGTCCGTGAGATTTCCCCATTTCTTCTTAGCGTCGCCTTTCATTTGGTCCCACTTACCTTTCATGGTTGTCTGATTCATGATCATCACCTCCCACTTCAATTTGTGACATCTGATAGCTCGTCACTAGTTACTTCATTCCTCTTCCACAATTTTTAAAACCTAATTATTGGCACAAACTCTTTTTCCAATCTTTGGAATAATCAACTCTAATAAAATCAATAAAAAATTATTGGTTTAACATTTTTCACGCTAGGGAATTACCTTCTGTGTAGACGTTGAAAAAAAATTCCAAAACAATAGAGGAGGAAAATCACATGTTATGGACAATCTTTGTTGTACTTTTAGTTCTATGGTTACTTGGTTTCGCGATGGAAATTGGCGGAGGACTTATTCACATTCTTCTGGTGTTGGCCGTACTGGCTATCGTGTTTAACCTTTTCGGAAAAAGACGTGGCGTCAGGTAACAAATAGCCAATTATTAGTAGGAGTAACAGGAGTGGCTGAAGGGCATACCAAATGTACAGCTACTATGTCAGATGTTTAGGAGGCATTTCACTATGTTATGGACCATCTTTGCTGTATTACTTATTCTTTGGTTACTTGGATTCTCTTTTGATATCGCAGGGAACCTCATTCACATTATCCTTGTATTAGCACTAATCGCATTAGTCTTTAACCTATTTACTGGTCGCAGAAGGCCTTAGGTATAGAAAATAAAGAAAAAAGCTGGAAAGAATCAGTGTTGGTCACTGAAACTTTCCAGCTTTTTTGTGGAAAATTACTCTGAAGCCGCTATTGATCTCCGCAAAAGACTTCGCTTTCCTAGGGGCTGACGTGAGCCTCCTCGGCTTCGCCTGTGGGGTCTCCACCTAGCGCTATCTCCCTCAGGACAAGGAAGGCTCCGGCAGCGATACATCGCACGAAGAAAATGCGTAGCATTTTCGAGGAGTCTTCGCCATTTGCTCCAATCATCAGCTAGGTTATCTTTTCTACTGCAATATTCTTTTTGCTTCGAAGAAACGTTGGAGGCCGGTGATGATTTCGACTGCCAGGAATAGTAGGGTGGTCCAGAGGACGAAAGCAGGTAGTAGCATCATGAGGGTAAGTAAGATAAAGCCTTCTGTTCTTTCCGCAAGTCCGGCCTGATAGTAAAAGGACTTCATTCCCTGCTTTTCAGAAACAGCCCCTACAGTTAAAAAGACCGTAATCGAAAAAATGATGGACACGCTTAATAATAATAACGCCCACTGTATTTCCGGGTAGACAAAAGCCACGCCGAGGATAACACTGATCTCGACCAGCCGGTCAAATGTGACATCCATCACCGTTCCCCATGGAGAAGATTTGGTCTTGCGGGCCATGGTGCCATCGACCGCATCAAGGAAGCCCGAGATCCACAAAACCAAAACTGCTATGATTGGCAGACCAAAATAAAAAAATGCTCCAGATGACACGCCGATACAAAATGAAATGACCGTGACTTGATTTGGTGTCAATCCGAACTTCAACATTTGCTCCGCCGTTTTTGATATTAATGGCTGTACATATTTTCGGGCATGTGTATCAAGCATAAGAACCTTCCTTTGTATGAGAAGTATTTTCAAAATCAATTTTTAAAATGAATAAGATCCTGTTCTTTTTGCACCGTTACCCATACTTGTTGGGATAGGTTTAAATCTTCCGTTGAAGGAAGTGTAAGCTTTTGATTGAGTTCTTCCATCTCTATATCATAAAAAAGACTGCCATGTTTTACTTTTTTCTGTACTACTGACCCTTTATATGACTGGTAGCTTGATTCTGAGTGTTCTTTCATTACTTTTAACTTTTTCGAATGAACAAATGAACTATTACCTATCAGAAGACCATCGGAATAAAATTTTGCGACGAAAGGTGTTGCCGGCTCTTCATACACATCCATCGGTGCACCAACCTGTTGGATTATCTGCTCGGCAAATACCACAACCCTATCCCCCATCAACATAGCTTCTTCTATATCATGAGTGATAAAAAGGCTTGCAATACCTTCTTTTTTCAATAAATTTCGCACCCATAACCGTAATTCGTCCCTTTTCTCATTATCGATACTGCTAAAAGGTTCATCCAAGAGCAAAAGTTGCGGATTAGTGATTAGTGCCCTAGCCAGGGCAACCCTTTGCTGTTGTCCGCCTGAAAGCTCGTAAGGATAATTTTTTCCGTATCCATCAAGCCCAACTTTCATTAAGAAATTGGTAGCCAGTTCTTTTCGCTTGGCTTTTGATCCTTTTCGTTTAAAAGATAAACCAATCATGACATTTTCCAAAACGGTCATATGCGGAAACAAAAGGGGCTGCTGAAACATCATGACAATGGGACGGTGATTGGCCTGCATGGAGGTGATATCCTTTTGCCCTACTTTGATGGTACCAGCTGAAACGGGTTCCAGCCCAGCGAGGCACTTCAACAAAGTGGATTTCCCGCTTCCTGAAGGACCAACAACACTAATGATTTCACCTTGATTGATTGTCAAATTCATATGACGGATGATACTTTTCTCTCCATATTTTTTTGATACGTCTTCTATCACTATTTTTTCACTCAATCTAAGAACACCCTTTTCTGATAAGGAATCACCAGTCGAAACACTAGTTCAAACCCGATCATCACACAAATAGGAAGCAATGCAAAAACGATGGAAAAACTCGCAATGACTGCTTCGTCCACTGACGTCAGGAACGGAAAATATAACATTGCTAAAGTCAATACGTTTCCACCACCAATGATGGACGTGAGCGCATATTGACTTAGGGAAATAACAAAAATCAAAAACACCATACTACGGAAGCTTGGCAATAATTGCGGCAAGTAAATTCTGTAGAGGATTGCTCCTTTTGTGCCTCCGAGCGAGCTTGCTTGTTCTTCCCACTTCTGTCCAAGTCTTTCAAAACCCGATCTTAAAATTTTTATAGAATATGGTACCGTCGGAATGAGGTGAACAAATACGACACCTAGCCACTGATCCGCTAAACCCAATCGTATCATGGTAATATGAATTCCCATCGCCACGGCGAGACTCGGGATGAGGATTGGGAGGAGAAGCACCACTTCAACCAGCGCTTTCCCCCTGAAAGAGTGAAACGCAAGTGCTCTTGCGGCCGGTACAGCAATGACCAGGTTGAGGAGAATAACGACCACTCCAATCAAAAGCGTCATTCCAATCGCAGAGTAAAAGCGGGCATCATTCAGCAGGACGGTGAAACCTCTTCCAGAAAAAGAAGTTGGGATGATATCTCCCCACCGCCAACCGTAGGATATACTCTTCACCAGCAATAACAGGACTGGAAGAAAGAGAACGAACGCAAAAATTATATATAATATGCTCCAGTTTCTATTCCTTCTCATCTTACATCCCGTTTCCTTTCATCATCCTGTACCTTGATCTTGAAACCAAACTTAACAAGATGATAAGCATTCCAAAAATTATCGCAGTCACTGTTATCATCACAGCAAATGATTCCGGCCTTTTACTCCAGTCTCCTTGGTAAAACCACTCATAGGTAAGGACAGATACCATTTTGGGATAGGTCGTGCCAAGTAAATAAGGCACCTCAAACGCCGCCAAGATAAAGGCAAAAACAATCAGCCCCGCTTCCATTAGCACTGGAAACAACCATGGCCACTCGACTGTTTTAAACACATGCCATTTATTGCCGCCAAGCGTCTTCACCACATTTGGCAAATCGCGGTTCAGCTGTGCATAAACAGGGAGGAGCATCAGGACGACAAAGGGAATCTCTTTTAGCGTGTAGGTAATAATGATCCCAATCCCATAGCGGTCATTGGTCAGGATCGGAAACTGATCTGGACTATCTATAAGGGACAGTTCATGGAGCAGGGTGGAAAACCACCCCGTCTGAGAAAAAAGCAAAATCATCATATATCCCCAAACAAAGTGAGGAAATAACATTGGCAGCCAGACAACGGTTCGTGCCAATTGGTTTTTCAAGGTTTCAAATAGAAATTTTGTGAGTAAAAGTCCCAATATGAGAGACAACGTCGTGGAAATGAAGGCAATCCGGAGACTATATTTTAACGATTCCAGGAATGCCTCGTTTCCGAATATTTTTTCATATGCCTCCAGCGAAAATCCGTTCAAGGTTGTCACACTCTCCTGTGCCGCCATAAAAAGTCCATACACGACAAGGCAGAATGTGAAAAGAAAAGCAGGAAGGAGCGCAAGACTCCAGCTATTGTTTTTGAACCACTTCATTGACCCAATGCTCCTTCAACCAGTTCACATATTCGGCATCCACTTCCGGTAACAGGCTTTCGCTTAATGTTTCCGGGGATAGGACAGATGCTCCTCGATCCATGTTAGCCAGCTTTTCTTGCGCCTCTTCTGGCAGCTTTGTCGGATCCAGTGCCATATTTTCACCCCAATAAGTGGATTCGTATTTGGCAAGCTGCGCATCAGGTGACATCAAGAAATCAATGGCCGCCATTGCCCCTGCTTTATTTGGACTGTTAAACGGGATGGCCAGGAAGTGAGTATTTCCGATAGAACCTGAATCTAACACAAAGGATTTAGTACTTTCAGGGAATACGCCGTCCTTGATAAGACTTTCCGCCCTCGCCTCGTTATACCCCATTGTCATCCACACTTCCCCTTGGCTATATAGACGGTCCAGATCCGTTAGAGTTGCCGGGTAAGTTTCCCCTTTTCTCCACAGGGAGGGTTGGATTTCACGGAGGTAGTTCCAGAGGGCGTCTTCGTGTTCTGCTAAAACCTCTTCATTGTAGCCGTTTTCTAATAATTTCTCCGGTCCGCCCACAGCATCGTACAGGACATGTCTTAAGAACGCGTTGCCTGTGAAATCATTGGCGTCAGGATATGTGAACTTACCTGGATTTTCTTTTATCCAACCTTTTAGCTCTTCTAGGTTTGCTGGTGGGGTCTGCACTTTTTCTTCGTCATAAAGGAAAACAAACTGCACTTTGCCCCATGGTGCCTCCAGTCCTTCTACTTCTGTACCGAAATCGTATTGGACGTCAAGGCTTTCGGTGTCGACATAATTTTGGTAGTTAGGCAGTTTTTCACTAAACGGTCCGTAAAGAAGTTCAAACTCCTTGGCATTCTTGAAGTTCTCCCCGTTTATCCAGATAATGTCGATGGTACCTTCTTCTTTGTTTGCACGCTTTTCCGTAGATAGTTTCTGCAGGATTTCATTCGTATCCATTGGGACTCGCTCTAGTTCGATGTTATGGGTTTCTTTTAGATTTGGTGCGACCCATTCATCCATGTAGCGGTTGATTCCTTCATCTCCGCCCCACATGAAAATTCGGACCTTGGTACCGTCAGCAAGGTCAGTTATGTCGCTCCACTCTTTTTCATTTAGTTCTTCGGTGGTGTCGCTGTTGTTTGAGTTTGTGTTCGAGCAGCCAGCTGCGGCAATTAATAGTACAATCAATAGTGATAATGCCAATAACCTTGTCTTCATCATGGGCGTCCCTCTTCTCTCTTTATCGAATCTATCTCTATCTATATATATAACACTTTCCTTTTATACTTTAAAATGTTGGTATGTTTGTGGTGGGTTTAGGTTCTTTAGGAACCTAACGTTTTTGGTGGAGATTTGGATCACTTTTGGGGTAACTTTTTGGTGGGAGGGCTGATGGACGAGGGGCAAGCGGAATGATTTTACTTCCATTTTAGACAAATGTCCGAAGATTTTTGTTTTTTGACCGAAGTTTTGGAGTATTTGACCGAAGTTTTGACAAAAGTGACCGAAGATTTCCGGAATTTGACCGAACGAATTTTTCAGATGACCGAACGTCTCGAAATGTTGACCGAACCCCGCAGTGTAAATGTCCGAACCCTAACAATAAACAGGTTAAGTTGTCCAAAGCTCCCACTTAATTGACCGAACGGTTTAAAAGCATCAAAAAACACTTAAAAATCACCTAAAAATCCGTAATTCCCCCCAAAACCTAAAAAACGCACAGATCAACTCGCCAAAAGAATCAATCTATGCGTCCATTTATCCGAAGAGACCCATCTTATTTCGTCAATGCATCCGTCAACACTGGAACAACTTGCTTCTTACGGGATACCACACCCTTTAATAATGCTATGTTGTTTTCAAGTGTTACATTGTACGCTTTTTCTACAACTGGCGCCTGGGAACCAAGTGCAAGTGCAACAGAATCATTTTCTAAAATATCCGTCACGACAAGTAAAAACAAATCTAAGTCCTTGTCCGCAACGTTTGCAGTGATTACTGCTTCCAACTCCTCTTGTTTTGCAAGAACGTCATTTGTGTCAACCGTGTTTACTTGCGCGATTTCCACTTTGTAGTTGCCCATTTGGAATTCTTTCGCATCTAAGGAGATAAGCTGTTCTACTGTTTTGTCGCTAAGGTCCGCTCCGGCTTTTAGCATGGCAAGACCGTACTCTTCTGCATTCACTCCCGCGATTTCAGCTAGTTCTTTTGCAGCTTGTACATCTTGCTCCGTGCAAGTTGGAGATTTGAACAATAGAGAATCAGAAATGATGGCAGAAAGCATTAAACCAGCAACTGGCTTAGAGATTTCCACACCATTTTCCTTGTATAGCTTGTTTAGGATTGTTGCAGTGCAACCAACAGGCTCCGCACGGTAGTATAAAGGATCAGCTGTTTCAAAGTTTGCGATACGATGGTGATCGATTACTTCCAACACGCGAACTTGATCGATGTCACTTACGCTTTGTTGGCGCTCGTTGTGATCGACTAAGATTACTTCCTTCACTTCATTTGCAACAGTTTCCACTAAACGCGGCACTTCGCTGTTGAATTCTTTTAACGCATATTCTGTTTCACCGTTTAATTCACCTAAGCGAACAGGCTCTGCGTCCATGCCTAATTGCTTTTTCAACTCTGCATAAGCGATTGCTGAACAGATGGAATCTGTATCTGGGTTTTTATGTCCTAGTACTAAAACTTTTGTCATGAGTACTCTCCTTGCGTATATGTTTTATCGAGCTAATTCTACTAACTCTTCCACTTTGTATATTACCTTAAAATATCTTCTGATTCAAAATGAAATTATGTTCCTCTATTAAAGGCAGGAACTTTTTTACTATTTTTTGTATTATGTTTCCGTTAACGAATTCTTTCTTCCTTTACATAGACTTAATTTTATGAAAATAGTACCACCTATTTATTCTGACGCTCCCAACAAGAGTAAAACTATTCATTTTAAAAAATCTGAATATTCTTATAAGAATTTGAAGCTTGATCCCCTCTTCCTTACTATTAATATACGGAATATCTTTAGCTTTCCGAAATACTAGTTTGCTAGGAGGAACAAAGTTGAAAAAGAACTTTCTCGTAAAAACTTCTATTGCAGGGATGCTCGTCTTTTCTGCTATGGCCCCGATGACGTTTGCCCATGACAGATTAGATGAAACCGGTTTATTAAAAGGGGAACGGACACTGTATGATGATTTGGCAGTCCCCCAGCTTTACGGCAGTAAAAACTTGAAACACCTTAAAGAAGTGGCTGCACCTGAAATGAAAGTAATTAGAGAAGATGGCAAACAAAATACTTTTGCAGATGTATATTCCCATAAAGGCTATGCTTATGTAGGAACCCACACCCGAAACGGAGGAAATGGCGGAGTGCGGGTATTTGATTTAAAAGATCCAGCCAACCCTAAGGAGATTTCCGTATTTGCACATAACGATATCCCTGGAACATGGCAGGAAAAAGTTATTGTAAAATCCGTTAGTACCCCTGACTTTAAAGGAGACCTTGCCGTGGTCAGCGTGCAGGAATTGAACCGCAATAACCCAAATTCTAAAGGCGGTTTCCTTTTATATGATGTGACAAATCCAGCTGAGCCAGTAAAGCTTGGATTCTGGGAAGTGACAAAACAAACGACAGGGACCCATGAATTGTATTTAACCACCCAAGGCAACCGCGCATTGGTGCTTGCCGCAAGTCCTTATGCCGATTATTATAGCCATGGTGAGTCTCGTGATTTCCAGGTGGTGGATGTCTCTAATCCAGCTGAACCGACAACCCTTTGGCAGTTTGATCCTAGGGAGCTTCCAGAAGTAGCAGAAGACTTTAACGGCTATCACTGGCAATCACCTGATGGGAAGACCCGCCCTGTATTCAATCATAGCGCCATTACTGATGACAATGGCCGTTATGCATATGTTTCCATGTGGGACTTGGGAACGGTCATTTTTGATTTGAAAGATCCGGAAAACCCTGAATACCTTGGACGTACTGATTTTGCTGCGAAACAACAAGGCTCTGCCCATTCAGCTGCACTCGCAAAGGGCGGGACGATTCTTATTGAGACGCGTGAAGTGTATCAACCTTTAAAATCAGGTTTTGAAGCTGCTTTTGGATATACCCGCATTTTTGATATTAAAGATAAGACAAACCCTGTCTTATTGAGCGAATTCAAAACAGACCTAACTCATGATATTCCAGAAGGTGCGCCACCTACCTATGCGACCTTCTCCAAAACGGTGCATGATCCAAAAGTTCACGGAAACACATTATATTTGAGCTATTATGCTGGCGGGGTTGTTGCTGTAGATATCACTGATCCAAGTGAACCGACAGAGATTGGCAGATATACCCCTGAGCGATCTGATGTATGGGGTGTATTTGTAGACAGAAACTATGTCCTTGCTTCCGATATCGGATCCGGATTAAAGGTTTTATTGAAAAATAACAGCAATAAGTCGGATAAGTTTGTAGAATAGCAAGTAAAAACGCCGAATCAGTAAGTTGATTCGGCGCTTTTCGTGTGGATGTAAGTTGTTTGAACTTAACAGGGTGCAAGTTGATGCCAAAATGGGCTGAGTTCGTGCCGAAACTTGGCAAGTTCGTCCCAAAACACACCGAGTTCGTGCTAAAGCTCCTTCCCCTTAATAACAGAAAGTCCCCGCCTTACCCATTCTCCTCTTTCAACTTTTTCATCCGTTTGATCCAGTCCTCAATTTCTGCATCTATTCGATCAAGCTCATCGTTCATTTCTTTGTCCTTTTTCGCATGAAGTTCTTCCTTTAATGCTCGCATCGTTTCTTCATATTCTTCAATCCTTGTAAGTAGAGCAGCTTCCTCTTCTTCTGTAATCTGTTCTGCTTCCCTAAGGGAGCTTGCAGCCTCTCGGAATCGTTCTGTTTCTTTGTTGATGGCATTTTGAATGGTTGATTCCATGTTACTGAGGTCTAGATTTGCAAAGGAGACGGCAAAGGTCCCTTTCGGAGATGCAAGCGATTTGTTCATCAAATCCAAGTTATCCGGCAACCATTTGTATTTCATGCTGTTCTGCAGGTCGTCTGCATTGTCAGCAGAAATGTATTCCCCGTTTCCTGCAGCCGCCACTTCCTTCAGCTGATTTTCTGATTCTTTGTCGACATTGAACCCGATGATGTTCACATGACGGCCTTCTTTTTCATCAGCAAAGGCTTGCGCTTCCTCTACCGGGTTGCCGTCGCACGTTTCCATTCCGTCACTTACAATATAAAGAGTAATGTCCCCTTCATATGCAGCACTATCCTCACCAGCCGTTTTAATTGCTTCAGCAAGCGGGGTCCATCCTTTCGCTTCTACACCTTGAACTGCTTCAAAGAATGCTTTTTCGTTATACGCCTGTGCCGGATAGACCTCATCTATCGTAGTACAGGATACTTGCATATCTTTGTCCTCTTGGGAACCGGCGTGCCCGTAAACATAGAGAGAAACATCACTGTTCGTTCCGATTGTTTTACCAAAGCTCAAAACGGCGTCCTTGGCCACCTTCATTTTCTGCTGGCTATTTACATCCAACAGCATACTGGAGCTAGCATCCAAGAGGATTAACGCTTTTGCAGGCGTTCCCTGCCCATTAGGTGCTTCATCGTTCAGCTCAGGCTCGGGCAGGAGCGGTTCATTAAAAGAAGGCTCATAGTTTGCTAGTTTTCCAATTGCCTCAGGGTACGCGCTGTTTCCTAATAGGTGGATAAACGCCTTCAATAATGTATCCGTTTCTGTGGATTCTGCCGTAACGCTTTCCATATGTAAAAGAAAATCATCTTCCATCCCGCTTAAAGAATTGAGTGAGGGCCAAATACTGGTTTCCTCTTTATATTCAATATCTCCAGTCATTGTACCGGACTGAATGGCTACAAACTCTTCTAGATTGGAAGGTATCACCACTTCATTCAACTTCCCAAGAACTTCCTCACCAGAAGCTGCTTTTTCATCTTCAGGCTCTTCTTCTTCGGTGTTTTTCTTTTCCTTAACTTCTTCCTCTTGCCACTCTTCTTCATTAGATGAATTAGATGGCTCAGTTACTGTGTTTTCCCCTTTGGAGCAACCTCCAAGTATAAACATGGTTATACTAAGTAACGTTATGATTAAACGCATCTGTTTCCCTCCATTTCTTCTATAAGTAGGATAACTATCACTGCTCTTCTTTTCCAATGAAAAATATTCCAAAACACAAAAAAGGGACGCCTCCTCTGGATGAAGACGCCCTTACGTTTCCAATTGTTGTATTTAATCTAGTTGCCTAATACCCGTTTCTTCAGTCATCCTTTGATGCCCGCGGTCATCAGTACAAGGCTCCACCGTTCGCGCTTCCTGGCTCTCTTTTTCATTCGTCAGCACCAATATCCTGCCGTTCTCCACATCAGTTGCATACATTGGTGCATCTCGGTCTGAGAGACCTAGCTCTAGCAGTTTGTTGCCCACTCCTCTTGGTGCTTGCGCCTCATCTGGCAAGAAAAGCTTGTCGACCATAGAATCGTCTTCTTCTGATGTAATGTGTTCTACCCTTGTGCCTATGGGGTAGTCAAAACCAATTTCATCCCCAAGCGCAACCACGACAATCTCTTCTGCACGGTATCCCTGTACAATCAAGCCTTCCACTACATTTCTAGCTTTTTTCTCTGTATCATATACACCTAATATCGTTTTTTTCATTATCGTTTCCTCCTAGGAAAAGAATAGCTCTTTTCTCTATACATTCCCCCGTGGAAACAGTTGAAACACTCTTACAGAAATTTCCTAACACTTATCCGAATTGAGCATGATGCAATCTGCTATAGATTCCTTCTGCCTCAATCAGTTCCTCATGTCGGCCTTGTTCTGCAATGCCGTCTTTCGTCACAACCATAATACGGTCTGCATTTTTAATAGTGGCAAGGCGGTGGGCGATGACCAGCGTTGTCCGGTCTTTAGAAAGCTCTGTCAAAGACTCCTGGATAGCGCGTTCCGTTTCGGTATCAAGTGCGGACGTCGCTTCATCTAAAATCAGAATAGGCGGGTTCTTCAGGAAGATCCGTGAAATGGCAAGTCGCTGCTTTTGACCGCCAGACAATTTTACCCCACGTTCCCCAATGACGGTATCAAGCCCCTGAGGCTGTGTGGAGATGAATTCATCCAGCTGGGAACGTCTTGCCGCCTCCATGATTTCTGCGTCTGTCGCTTCAAGTTTTCCGTAAGCAATATTTTCTCGGATCGTTCCGGAAAAAAGAAACACATCCTGCTGCACGATGCCTATTTGGCTCCGCAAGGATTCGAGCGTCAATTCGCGGGTATCATAGCCGTCAATGAGGATGCTGCCTTCCTCTAATTCATAGAATCTTGGCAAAAGACTGCAGAGTGTTGTTTTTCCAGCACCTGAAGGTCCAACAATCGCAACCGTTTCTCCCGCGCGGACAGTAAGATTGATATTTTTCAATACTCGCTCATTACCCTCATAACCAAAAGAAACATTACGGTAATGAATTTCCCCTTCGAGATCCGCATGGACCGCACCAGGTGCATCTGCAATATCCGGTTCCGTATCCATGATTTCTGTATACCTTTTGAACCCCGCAATTCCCTTTGGATAGCTCTCAATTACTGCATTTATTTTCTGGATAGGTCCTAGTAAAATATTGGAGAGCAGGATAAAAGCGACGAATTCCCCGTAGCTAAGCTCCCCGCGTATAACAAAAAAGGTTCCAAATAGCAGTGTAAATAACGTCACAAGACGCATCAGCATGTAGTTAGCCGTGACATTCTGAGCCATGATTTTATAAGAAGCAAGTTTCGTAGAGCGGTAGCTTTCATTGTTTACTGCAAATTGCTTTTGTTCGTGTTTTTCGTTCGCAAAAGCCTGCACCACGCGGATTCCTCCGATGCTGTCCTCCACTCTTGCATTTATTTCTGCCACGTCACTGAACATTCTGCGGAACGTTCGTGTCATTTTCTTGTTAAAATGAATGGCCAGGATCATTAGTAGCGGAATGACTAAGAATGATAGAATAGCAAGCTTCCAGTTGATGGTGAGCATGATGAAAAACGCGCCTATAAGCGTCATCAAGGCGACAAACACATCCTCAGGTCCGTGGTGGGCAACTTCTCCGATCTCCTCTAAATCCTTGGTTAGCCTAGAGATGGAGTGCCCTGTTTTATTATTGTCGTAATAACCGAATGAAAGCTTCTGCATGTGCTGAAATAACTTTCTGCGCATGTCGGTTTCAATATTAATCCCGAGCATATGGCCCCAATAGGTAACCACATAATGAAGCCCGGTGTTGACGGCATAAATGGCAAGCAATCCGATGCACGCCCAGACGATAAGCGTCCAATTTTCCTGTGGCAAAAGCCTATCAATCACCTGGTTTACGGCAACCGGAAATGCAAGCTCCAACAAACCTACCAAAACGGCGCAGGAAAAATCCAAAATAAACAGCCACTTATATGGCTTATAATACGAGAAAAACCGTCGTACCAATGCTTCCACACCCTTTTTTTATTTGTTATGTATCTTGCTTTTTTTATTTCGACACTCTAATGATAATCATTATCATTTAAATTCTACTATACTACCCTTTGCTGATGCACGTCAATGAAATTTATGTTAGATGTCTACTTTTAGAATGGGAACTTATTGGGATGAACGAAGCAACTCCAGGAGGCGAAGAAGGATGTTTATGGGAAGGGTTTTAGCAAATTAGGCTTTCGGACTTAATTGATTTTGAAGTAAAAAATGCGGGAAATGATCCCCTTTTGGGTTCTAAAAAACCATTCGGACAACTTTCCCAAAGGTTCAGACATTTTATTACCTTTTTTGGTCGGGGTTCGGACATTTACAGAGGGATGTTCGGTCAAACATTTTGCGCCTTTGGAGGTAGTATGAAAAGTGGACATTGGGATTGGCGTCATGTTTTAATCAAAACTAACAGATAAAAGGACGTGTTAAACATGACGAAAAAGAAAAGCTACTCTCCAGAGTTTAGGGAATATGTGGTGAAACAAATCGTATTGGATGGACACAAGATCGTTGACGTTAGTCAAAAACTAGATATCCCATATGATACATTACAAAAGTGGGTATATCGCTTTAAGAAAAGACAGAAAGAAGCTGCTCAACAAGCTCAAAATCAATTATTAACAGCTTCTGAATACAAGGAAATGTATGAAGCTGAAAAGAGAACTAAGCTTGAATTACAGGAAGAGATAGATATCTTAAAAAAGGCCATGCACATCTTCACGCAAGAAAAGAAGTGATTTTCGAATTCATTCATTCCCACCGGAATGAACACACCGTGGTGTTGATGTGCAGAGTTCTTGGTGTGTCTACATCTGGCTATTATTTATATGTGAAGCGATTGGGCCGTGAGGAAACGAAAAATGAACAATGGAGAAAGTACGTTGATGAACGTATTCTCTTCCATTTCGCTGATAACCACGAAACATATGGTAGTGTGAGAATTCACCGTAAGTTAGTGAAAAAAGATAAAATAAATGTTTCTCCTAAAACGGTCGCCAATCGCATGAGAGCGTTAGGTTTGTTTGCCACACCGCCTAAAGTATATACCGTCACAACAGATTCTCAACATTCCAATCGTACATATAACAATAACTTGAATCGTGAATTTAACCCAGATGCCCCCAACAAAGTTTGGGTGACAGATATCACCTATATCCCTACACATGAAGGTTTCTTATATTTTAATCCAATCCTGGACTTGTTCGGCAGGAAGGTTATTAGTTATGCCATGGATGACAAAATGGACCGTTCCTTGCCTCTTCGAGCTTTGAGAGAAGCTATAAAATTACGTCAACCGAAGAAAGGTTGGATACACCACTCAGATAAAGGCAGTCAATATTGTTCCAATGACTATATTGACGAGCTCAAAGAAGCAAAAGCGAAAATTAGTATGAGTAGGAAAGCTACACCCTACGATAATGCCTGTGCAGAGTCGTTTTTTGCCTCAATGAAAAAGGAGTATCTGAATAAATATGTGTTTAAAACAAAGGCAGAAGCTATGGGAGCAGTGCAATTCTATGTTGAGTTTTACAATAGGAAGAGGATGCATTCCACACTAGAATACGCCACACCCAATGAGTACGAATTGGCATACTTTAAGGCGCAAGCAGAAGACGCCAATAAATCTCATTTAACCTCTGCTTAGAGGATCAATTCGGTTTTAATTGATCCTCTAAGTAGAGGCGTGCAAGCGAAGTGAATACGTAGCGCGGAAGAAAAAAATACGCCAATCCTATACGTATTGATGTCTATTTTATTGACAGAACTCCA
>NZ_JAAXCU010000041.1 GCF_012911845.1 Bacillus sp. RO2
AGAGGATCAATTCGGTTTTAATTGATCCTCTAAGTAGAGGCGTGCAAGCGAAGTGAATACGTAGCGCGGAAGAAAAAAATACGCCAATCCTATACGTATTGATGTCTATTTTATTGACAGAACTCCATGAATTGTCCGAACCCCCTCATTTTCCCGTCGTCACTTGTCCGAAGAGAGAAGGTAAATGTCCGAACTAAATTTTCGCACCAAAAATATCAGCATTTTCCTAAAAAAACAGCAATTCTTCATACTTCCGTCACAAAGACCTCGAAAAGTGGGAAGAAAGAAATCCCCACTCTCCTAAAACAACAAAAACCATCCCTAAATTGGAATGGTCCACGTAACATCGAATCCTACATTTATTTTTTCTTACCTTGTTTCTTTAAACCCGGTTTCTTCGGTTTAGCCTTCTCTCCGCCTTTGGAAGAACCGCTGACAACTCCAGCTTTTGCACCAGTCTTCTGTTGTCCAAAAGATCCCTTCGTGCCACCGGCCTTCTTGTTCCCAACAGATCTTTTCACATTTCCAGCTTTGCCTCGTCCCCCACCTGAACCAGACTTTCCTGAATTTAGCTGGTCTTCTCCAACAAGCTTTCCGCCAAACACAACTCGCTTTTTAAGTGTCAAACCAAGTTCGCGAGCAAACTGCTTCAAGCGGCGCTCTTCACGTTCACTAACAATGGAAATAACAGTCCCTTCTGCTCCTTGGCGGCCTGTTCTTCCGGAACGGTGCACATAACTTTCCACTTCTTCGGGTAGGTCGTAATGAATAACATGGCTTAATTCTTTAATATCAAGACCTCGTGCTGCCACATCTGTCGCAAGAAGAACCGGATACTCATCTTTTCTGAAGTTTTTCATGGCATTCTCACGCTCCTGTTTGGAGGATTCAGAATGCAAGAATCCGACATTTAACTGTTTATAAATGAGTTTTTCCGTTAATACGGCAAGGTTTCCGATATCACGTACAAATGCCAATGCTTTAATCCCGGGCTCACGTAGCAAATTAGCCAGGACATTTGCTTTATCTCGCTGATCTACCACTGTGTACACATGCTCTACTCGAGCTGGCGGCAAGTCCGCCTTAGTAACCTTGATAACTAGAGGCTCCTTCAACAAGCCCACGGCCTGCCTTTCAGTCTCCTCTTTTAATGTCGCCGAGAACAATAGTAACTGCCTTTCTTGCATAGAAGATTTAATGATATTTTCTATGGTCTTTTTGTGTTCCGGTACAAACAACTGATCCGCTTCATCCATGACAATGGTCTGCACTTCATGCATCTTAATTTTTTTCATTTGAATTAACTCCTGCAGTCGGCCAGGTGTCCCAACGAGGATGTGCGGTCGTTTTTTCAGCTTTTCAATTTGGCGTTTCACATTGGCTCCACCAATGAAGGATGCGCCAGTAATTTCGCTTCCTTCTGTCCATTTCTGGATCTGTTCTAATATCTGCATGGCAAGTTCCTTGGACGGCGCCACGATGAGAGCCTGTGGATGCTGTTTAGATAAATCAATACGCTCAATGATAGGCAATAAGTACGCTAAAGTTTTACCTGTACCTGTCGGTGACTCAACAAGAAGGTCTTTTCCTTCAAGAATGACTGGAATTGCCTGCTCTTGAACAGGTGTTGCAGCGTCAAATTCACTTTTTTCCCAAATGTTTTGTATAAAAGGTTGTAATGTATTAATAAAAGTTGTAGACATTTTTTTCTCCTTTATGACCCTCATACGGGGTTTTACGCTATTCTCCATTCTACCCTTTTTCCCTAGAGGTTCCAATAGAAATATCGTTGTCATTTCCGCTAAAAAGATACATGTTTTCCTCACTTTTGGAAAAATTATGTATATCTTTATACGTTAGAGGAGGAATTACATTATGGAGCAACATCATTTTTCCGAACTTCCAAAAGGACCTGAGGCATATTGGAGGGACTCTGCCCCCCTTCCCTCTTTTCCTACATTAAATGAAAATAAAAAAACGAATGTATGTGTAGTGGGAGGCGGCATTACTGGAATAACGACAGCCTATCAACTTGCTCAAGAAGGACTAAAGGTCATTCTTATTGATGCAGATCAAATCCTAAACGGCACAACCGGCCACACAACAGCGAAAGTGACTGCTCAACACGGTCTGATTTATGATGAATTCCTACAGCATTTAGGTCAGGAAAAAGCAAAACTTTATTACCAAGCAAACCAGGAAGGGCTTCATTTTATCAGAGACCTTGTGGACCTTAAACGTATTCAATGTGACTTTAGTGAACAGAATGCCTATATTTATTCTCAAACGGAGCAGGATGACCAAAAGGTAAGAAAAGAATTCGAGGCTTATCAAAAACTAGGAATCGATGGTGATATAACGTATGACATTCCTTTTTCGATTGAGACAAAATCTGTCGTCGTGATGAAAAATCAGGCACAGTTTCACCCGCTGCAATACTTGAAGGTGTTAGTAGATGGCATTGTAGAAAAAGGTGGAGAAATTTATGAACATACAGTAGCGACAGATGTGGAGGAGTCACGTGGATTATCGGTGGTGACGAAGAACGGAGCCAAGATTGAGTGTGACTATATTGTTGCTGGCTCCCATTTTCCTTTTTACGATGGCAATGGTTTCTTTTTTACAAGAATGTATGCGGAGCGTTCCTATGTGCTTGCTGCAAAAACAGAAAAAGAACCACCGGAGGGCATGTATTACAGCGCTGGTCAGCCATCAAGGTCTTTACGATATGTGACGATTAATGGGGAAAAGGTTGCCTTAATCGGTGGAGACGGCCACAGGACAGGGCAAGGCAAAGATACATTAAAACACTACGAAGCGTTGAAAAGTTTCGGCGAAGAAGTGCTTGGAATCAAGGAAATTATGTATCGATGGTCTGCACAGGATTTATACACGTTAGATAAGGTACCTTATATAGGTCGAATCACCTCTGGGCATCCAAATATCTTAATTGCTACGGGCTATAGGAAATGGGGAATGACAAACGGAACAGCAGCGGCACTGCTCCTTCAGGATTTAATACTTGGGAGAAAGAACGATTATGAAAACTTGTTCTCACCATCTCGGTTTGTTGCCGATCCGAGTCTGAAAAAGTTCATCAGCTCTAACATGAATGTTGCTGGACACCTTATTGAAGGCAAGCTCGATCGCCCTTCAAAAAAGCCCGAAGATCTTGGACTAGATGAAGGCGGAGTCGTTATGATCAACGGTCGCCGTGCAGGAGCTTACAAAGACGACAAAGGAGAAGTGCACTGCGTCGACACGACCTGTACGCATCTTGGATGTGAAGTGGAGTGGAACCATGGTGATAGAAGTTGGGATTGCCCTTGCCATGGCTCACGCTTTTCCATCTATGGCGATGTACTAGAAGGCCCAGCTGATAAACCGTTGGAGAAATTGTAGAGTAAGAAAAGAAGAAGCTGTCTAAGTTATGAGGCCACTGAAAAACTGATAACGTAAAGTTTTTTATGATTCCTAGCTGGTGATTGGAGCAAAAGGCGAAGACTCCTCGAAAATGCTACGCATTTTCTTCGTGCGATGAATCGCTGCCGAAGCCTTCCTTGTCCTGAGGGAGCTAGCGCTAGGTGGAGACCCCGCAGGCGTAGCCGAGGAGGCTCACGTCAGCCCCTAGGAAAGCGAAGCCATTTGCGGAAATCAACAGCGGTGTTAATAAAAAAACTAAAATCAAGATTTTTTCAGTGGCCTCCTAGGTTATTGGACAGTCTCTTCTTTTTTATCCCACAACCGACTCCTTCCTAGCCTGTTCCTCCTGCCTCACAGGCGGAAAAGAAATCTTCACCTCAGTCCCTTTCCCAATTTCACTTGAATACCCAACCTTACCATTCATTGTATCAATGATTCGCATCGAAACAGTGGTGCCAAGACCTGTCCCCTTATCCTTGGTCGTATAAAATAAGGTTCCGATCCGAGAGACTTGCTCCTTGGTCATGCCTTTCCCTGTATCCTTAATGAGGATCTGGATGCCTGTTGCATTGGAAAACAACTTGATATAGACTCTGCCATCTTGAGGAGTAGCTTCAATGGCGTTTTTTAGTATGTTGACAAGTGCTTGTTTAAACTGATTTTTATCCGTTTCCATAAAAACATTCTTCTCGAGATAACTTTCAAGATGAATACCCTCTTTTACCGCTAATGGATTTAACAGCATTTTTACATCATTCAATAATTCTCCCAGATCCACATTTTCAATTTTTTTGAACTCTGGTTTGGCAAAATTGAGGTAATCATTTATGATGGATTCTGCTCTTGCCAATTCACTTAATACGAGTCCAATATATTGAAAACTATTCCCCTTGTCTTCTCTATGCATGAGTTGGAGAAACCCTTTCACTACAGTTAACGGATTTCTTACTTCATGGGCAATGGATGCTGCAAGTTCACCTAATGTATTTAACTTTTCCGCACGCCTAATTTCCTGTTTCAGCAATTCCCGCTCAAGCACCGCTTCATGTAAGGTGGACGCGAAACCCACACCTACTACTTGAATCAGTCCGAAAAGCAAGATGTATAATAGTAGATTTGGTCCATCGTTTACAGTAGGTGAACTGACCAAATAAGCTATTAAGATTGCTAGCATGACAAAGTTTGGCCATAACCCTACAAGCACAGCAAAACGGATTCTTTTTTTCTTCGTTTTAACTTTTTTAAAACGCCTTAGCATCAAAAATGGAATGGCTGCTGCCACAAGTCCACTAACATACCCAAATGCTAAAGCATCGCCTCCAAGGTATGTTCTTGTCCCCAGAATGGCAGCGAGCACAATAACCCCAGCCTTTGGTCCGCCATAGAGGATGGCTAGCACCAACGGTATGTATCTCAAGTCCCAATAGAGGCCATAATCATAGAACGCAAAAAATAAACATAGACTCGCAGAAAGCCCCTGCAAGATCCCTATAAAATATGGCGATTGACCAAACCTTTTATTTTCGGAAACAACATAATAAATCAGCACCGGTGCTAAAATGATCAATACATGTAAAAGTAGTTTTTCCGCCAACATACAAGCCCGCTCCTAACCATATCCTTAAAATTGTATTGTATAGTTATGTTTCGACAATATCGGAGAAAATCCTTGTACAATCCGTCAAAAAATGTATCTATTCTACTACTTTCCATCTATTCAAACCTTTTTTTCAACATTTCAGTCTAAAAACTTCTGCCAACAATAAATTAATAGTAAAATCATCCTATATATGAGATGGGGTGATTTATATGCACTGTACGGATTGCGGGGTACCTGACAAGATTGAACATTCTGGAGTATTTTTCATAAAAAGAGGAGAAATACAAGAAGAACACCTTTATGAATCGATTGAAGATTTAGAGCAACTCCTTCAAGAAATAGATAAACAAAATAAAAAATCAGACGTTTTGGTGAAAACTTCTTCACAACGGGGCTTTTATCCACCGAAGCAATTGTTGGAATTGGTGAAGAATCATGATCTATTAGAATTAATTACATTCGATTCCTTCACCACACACTTTCAACCAATCATAGATTTACAGAACAACGATGAACTATTTGCATACGAGTGCTTGTTACGCCCACACTGGAAGGGGCAGTCAGTTCCACCATTTAAACTATTTGAATTCGCCCGTGAAACAAATCTACATAACTATTTAGACCAAAAGGCTCGCGAAAGCTCGATTGTTTCAGGAAGTAAGCAACAGATTCCTTTTCAAGTAAAATTATTTATCAACTTCCTGCCATCATCCATTTACAATCCAGAATATTGCCTACAGCATACATTCAAGATTGTACGAGAGAATCATATCACACCTGATCAGCTCGTTTTTGAAGTGGTAGAATCCGAGAAAATTCATGATATCGACCACTTAGAATCAATATTTAAAACATATAAGAAATCTGGAATGCAAGTGGCACTAGATGATGTTGGTGCCGGATATTCAACTTTAGAAGTACTCGAAAAGCTACAGCCCGACTTTGTCAAAATAGACCGTGACTATGTTTCTCAATGTGATACGATACTCGAAAAGCAACTCTTCTTAAAAAGCGTCCTAAATGTTGCCACCAAACTGAATATCAAAGTGTTGGCAGAAGGAATAGAAAGATTGGAAGAATTGGAATTTTGCCGCGATATTGGAATCCATTATGGACAAGGCTATCTGATTGGCAAGCCCGGCCCCAATATTTTAACGCCAGTTTTAGCCTTGTAAATGAAGAAAATCCCTCACACCGCAATGGTGAGGGATTTTTCATTCATGTATTATGAAGCTTTTTCATCGTCTTTCTTGTATTCCTCTGTCCAGAACTCCGCATTTTTAATACCCAATTTGTCTGGGTTAAATACAGGGTCCACACCTTGCTTCCTTTGTTCATCATAATCCCTCAGCACTGCAAGGGCAGGTTTCGCAAGTAGGAGAAGTGCAATCAGATTGAGCCATACCATCAATCCAAGTCCAATATCCCCCAAATTCCATGCTACTTGAGTGGTTCTGACAACCCCAAAATAAGTGGCAGCTAAAAGAACAACCTTTAATATGAACATCGGGATCTTATTGCTTCTACCTCTTACCAAGTAAGCAACATTCGTTTCCGCAATATAGTAATAAGCCATGATCGTTGTAAATGCGAAGAATAACAAAGCAATTCCTACAAAACCAGCACCGAAGCCAGGTAAGACGGTCTCAACGGCAGCCTGAGTATATTCCGCTCCTGCTTCCACTCCTGCACCAAGGTTATTGACAAGGAATTGTCCCTCGTTTGCAGGATCTACCACGTTATAAGATCCAGTGAAAAGAATCATGAATGCTGTAGCCGAACAAACTAGAATAGTATCAATATAGATAGAGAACGCTTGAACTAACCCTTGTTTAGCTGGGTGTGATACCTCAGCAGCCGCTGCTGCATGCGGTCCAGTACCTTGACCCGCTTCATTGGAGAAGATACCACGTTTAACTCCCCATGCAATAGCTGCCCCAATGATACCGCCAAACGCAGAATCAAAGCCAAACGCACTACGGAAGATCAATCCGAATACTGCCGGTAACTCCGTAATATTCATGATAATGATACCAAAAGCTACTAACATATATGCTATCGCCATGAAAGGAACGACAAGTTGAGCAACAGACGCAATACGTTTAACTCCACCAAAAATAATTAATCCTATGATAACAACTAGTGTAATTGCGATTACTTGCTTATTAATTCCAAAAGCATTATTCAATCCTGTCCCGATGGCATTAGCTTGCAAACCTGGCATTAATAGACTCATTGCTAAAAGTGCAGCAGATGCAAAGACAATTCCATACCATTTCCAGCCAATCCCTTTTTCTATGTAATAAGCTGGACCTCCACGATATTCTCCATCTTGCTTTGATTTGTATACTTGAGCAAGAGCGGATTCAACAAAAGCACTCGCCGCTCCTATAAAAGCGATGGTCCACATCCAAAATACGGCACCAGGTCCCCCCATCGCAATAGCAGTTGCTGTACCAGCAATATTCCCGGTTCCTACACGTCCTGATAATGAAATGGATAATGCCTGAAAGGAAGAAACCCCTGCTTTAGACGATTTACCGGCGAATATTTGTTTCACCATATCCCCGAATAATCTTACTTGTACAAACTTTGTCAAAATGGTAAATAACAATCCGACTCCCAAACAGAAAACAATCATAGGTGTGCTCCAAAGAAGACTTACTAAACCACCAATCGGATCTTGCAAAAATGCATCCAAATTGTAATCCCCCTTTAACTTATTTGTAATATTTAGAATTTTCGTTCTGTACTGCATTATAAATCATATTCGGGAAATAGACAATACATGTCTTATACAATTAATGCGCCATTAAGACAAGAACCTTTATAGGACGACGTATTTCCCGGGGAAAATCACATGATTTTTTTTATTAATTGTAGAACTTGAACGAAAAAGCACCTGAACGTTTATGATAACTTTCCATGAACGTTCAGGTGCAATAAATATTCCATATTACCCTACTTCCTTCTTCAACTGACTAGTAAACAAATCATAGTAAAACCCTTCTTCTGTCAACAATTCACTGTGGGATCCTTTTTCAATGATTTCCCCTTCTTTCAGTACCAGAATCTGATCGGCACTCTGAATGGTATTCAAGCGATGGGCGATAACAAAGCTAGTTCTTCCCTCCATCAAGCGTTGGAGCGCTTCCTGTATTTTCATCTCAGTAATAGTATCAATACTACTTGTTGCTTCATCAAGTATTAAAATGGTAGGATTTGCTAAAACCGCACGCGCAATGGACAATAACTGTTTCTGTCCTTGACTAATTCCGCTTCCATCCTGCTTCAGCTTGAAATCATATCCTCCCGGTAATTTTCTAATAAAGGAATGTGCATTGGCCATTTTTGCCGCTTCCTCTACTTCCGCGTCCGTAGCATCCAGTCTTCCGTAGCGGATATTTTCTCGAACCGTTCCTTCAAAAAGAAACGAATCCTGTAAAACGAAGGCCATATGTTTACGTAAATTCGAGCGTTTAATTCTATTGATTGGGTGACCATCTAATAAGATACTGCCACTATCGAGGTCATAGAACCTGGATATCAAATTGATGACCGTTGTCTTACCGGCACCCGTCGGACCAACAAACGCTACTGTATCCCCTGCGTCAACATGAAAACTTATGTTGCGAATAGTCATGTCATCGTCCTCATAAGAGAAGGAAGCATCACGAAATTCTACTTCACCTCTTACTGTTTCAAGTTCTATTGCCTCAGTTTCATCACTTTCTTCCTCTTGTTCATCAAGCACATCAAACACCCGCTCCGCACCTGCAACAGCAGACAACAATGTATTAAACTGGTTGGCGAGGTCGTTTAACGGACGCGTGAATTGTCTGGAGTACTCCGCGAAAATAACGATAACTCCAATGGTTATTCCCGATTGCGTGTTTAAAGCCAGTATTCCACCAACTCCCGCGATAATGGCAAAACTTAAGTTATTCAACATGTTCATAAGTTTTGGAATAAATCCGGAATAGGTCTGAGCCCAGTATGCGGACTTCTTCAGATTCAAACTTTTTTCCGTAAATTCCTCCATCACCTTGTCTTCTTGAGAGAATGTTTTCACGATTCTCTGTCCTGAGATGGTTTCTTCAATATAACCATTCAGGTCTCCAAGATTCTTTTGCGTTTGCTTGAACAATGGGCCTGTTCGGTTTGTGATCCACCTTAAACCAAAGAACATGACTGGCACGATTATTAGTGTAATGGCTGTAAGCATTGGACTTAGATATAACATGACCGAAACTGTTCCAACCAAGGTCAAGATACTGGAGAAAATCTGAATGACAGAACTGTTTAACGTTGAACTGACATTTTCCATATCATTGGTAACACGGCTCATTAATTCACCATGCTGTCTTTTATCAAAATAAGGAATTGGGAGCTTCTGTAAATGTTCAAACAGTTGTGTTCTCATCTTCAATACTGTATTTTGCGCAATCCCGACCATCCAATAGTTTTGTAGCCACATGGATAGAGAATAGAACATATAAATGAATACAAGTCCTATAAGGACATTCAATAGTCCTGAAGTATTTTGTTCGACTACATAATTATCAATGGCCATTCCGACAATAAAAGGACCCAACAGCCCTAAGGCGGAGCTAGCAACCACCATTAGCATAACGAGTATCAATAAGCCTTTATTTTCCCCTAAATATCTCCAAACTCGTTTAATGGTTCCTTTCCAATCCTTTGCTTTCGGCTTTGGATTTGCTTTACTTGCAACGGCGGCACTGCTACTTATACGCCTAGACATGCTCTGCCACCTCCGTTCCAAACTGAGAATGATAAATTTTCATGTAAAGTTCCGAGGTTGCCATAAGTTTCTCATGGCTTCCCTCTTCCAGTAACTTTCCGTCTTCAATCAGTAAGATTTTATCTGCTTCCATGGCCGTGCTTACCTTTTGCGTCACAATGAACATCGTGCATTGATATTTCTTAATGGCCGCAAGCAGCTTTGCTTCTGTTTTTAAGTCAAGTGCGCTTGTACTGTCATCGAGCATGAGAATCTTCGGGTTCCTCACAAGAGCCCTTGCAATGGAGAGGCGTTGTTTTTGGCCACCGGAGAGATTGACCCCTTTTTGACCAAGAACAGTCTCATATTTTTTGGGCAAGCGATCAATGGTTTCATGAATCTGTGCATCCTTCGCCACCTGAATGATTTCTTCTAATGTAGCATCCTCTTTTCCCCATGCTATATTTTCTTTAACCGTTCCTGAAAAAAGGAGCGCTTCTTGTGGCACATAGCCTATTTGTTTTCTTAGCTTTTTCAGGGACAAATCGGTGAGGTCTTTTCCGTCTACCCTGATGACTCCTTTATCGACATCGTAAAGCCTAGGTATCAATTGGAATAAGGATGATTTTCCAGCACCTGTAGCTCCCATAATGGCAACAGTCGATCCTGCATCCGCACGGAAGCTGATATCCTCGAGAACCGGTATGTCTGTGTTCGGATAGCGGAAAGATACGGAGTCAAATTCGATTCCTCCTTGATGAAACGTAGCCTCTTTATCCACATCTACCTTATCCACTAGGTCTATTTCTTCCTCCAACACGTCCGTTATCCGGTGAGCAGAGGCTTTTGCACGGGCAAATGCCATGATGATAAAAGAAAAGATGGATAATGCACCTGTGATTCTGGTCGCATAGTTGACGATTGCAACAACCTCCCCAACTTGGGCTCCACCGTTAGTGACGCCGATGGTACCAAACCAAAGGACAGCAAGGATGCTTCCGTTCATAATTAAAAGGAGAATCGGCATAGTGATCTCCATTAGTCGAAGTGCAGATACCGTCTGGTCCTTCAATTCTTCGCTTGCATTACCGAACCGTTTAATTTCATGCTTTTTACGGAGAAAAGCTTTAATTAAGCGGATGCCCCCAAGGTTTTCCCTCATTACATTATTCACGCCATCCAGTTTTTCCTGTACAGCTTTGAACAGCGCACCACCTTTTTTCATCACCCATACAAGGAAAATAAAAAGTACTGGTACTCCAATGACAAGAAATAGAGCTAGCTGCCAATTGACAATCAAAGCCATAATCACGCCACCTACCACAAGAAGTGGTGCACGGAGCATGATTCGCAAGCTCATAAAGACTGTATTTTGAACTTGGATCACATCATTTGTCATTCGTGTGATGAGAGAGGAAGTCGGAAACAAGCTGAAATTCGCAAACGAAAACGACTGTATTTTTCCAAATAACCCTCTTCTAATGTCAAATCCAAAACTTTGGCTGACATGGGCGGCAAAAAAGGAGTTAGTAACCCCTGCAGCAAAGGCGATAAAGGAGAACAGCACCATGATGCCTCCCCATTTCATCACCGCATCCAAGTCGCCTGTCAGAATTCCCTCATCAATAATTTTGGCCATTAGAAGTGGATGCAACAGTTCCACAACGAGTTCTGTCAGCATTAGGAGCAAGGCGATTGTTACGGCCAGCCTATACGGTTTTAAGTATGAAAAAATTCTCCCCATAATACGTAATCCTCCAAACCTTTCACTCTGTTTAGTCTGCGTTGAAATGAGTAAATCTATTTTAAACGCATGTGGTAATTCGTTTAGCGAAACGAATATCTTGAAATTTATATATTATCCTATTATCATACCTTTATTACTATGTTTTTTAAATAGTTTGAATTATTATTATTGGTAGGAAGTTGAAAAAATTTACTGTTTAAACTTCCTGTAGATTTTCGTTCCAGATGTTCTTTCCGCGGGACGGTGCTTGAGCCACTGAAAAAGTCTTTAGTTTTAGCAATTGTTTAGACGCCGCTGTGGATTTCCGCAAATGGCTTCGCTTTCCTAGGGGCTGTGCTTGAGCCTCCTCGCTTCGCTGCGGGGTCTCAAGCTACAGCTATCTCCCTCAGGAGTCTTCGCCTTTTACTCCAATCCACAGCTTGAAATTACTAATTACATGATGTTCAGTTTTTCAGTTGCTTCGCTTTGCCTGCGGTGTCTCACACCTTGCACTACAATCTACAGGAGATACTGTTTACCAAGGTAATAACATTTACCCTAAATTATAAAGGAGGTTTTTTGGATGAACCACCCGAAACTCTCTGGGCTTGTAGACGATTGGTTGCCGGATGCGACGATTGAGGAGCTACAAACGGCAATGGAAAATGGCAAAGTTACTTCGAAAGATTTAGTTCTCATGTATCTTCACCGTATCAGCAAATACGATAAAAACGGGCCAAAGTTGAACTCAGTTCTTGAAGTTAATCCTGATGCGGTTTTTATTGCCGAAGCGCTTGACTTGGAAAGAAAACAGTCTGGTGCACGCGGGCCTCTTCACGGCATACCTATTCTATTAAAAGATAATATTGATACAGGCGATATGATGCACACAAGCGCAGGTTCCCTTGCCTTGGAACATCACGTAGCAGTGGAAGATTCCGCGGTCGCAAGCCAGTTACGGAAAGCAGGAGCCGTCATCCTTGGTAAAACAAATATGACAGAATGGGCTAATTTCATGACAGAGAAAATGCCAAACGGTTACAGTTCCAGAGGTGGTCAGGTACTGAATCCATATGGACCAGGACAATTTGATGTCGGTGGATCAAGCAGTGGTTCTGGAGCAGCTATCGCAGCAGGCTTAGCAGCGGCAGCCATCGGAACTGAAACTTCCGGTTCCATCTTAAGCCCTGCAAGTTCTAATTCCATTGTTGGGATAAAACCAACTGTAGGTCTCATTAGTCGCAGAGGCATCATCCCTATTTCTTTCAGTCAGGATACCGCCGGACCCATGACTAAAACAGTTAAAGATGCCGCCATCCTTTTGAGCGTATTGACGGAGGCTGATGAAAAAGATATTGCCACCAAGACTAATCCAACCCCAGGAATATCCTACACTTCCTTCCTATTAAAAGAAGGACTTAACGGGATGCGGATAGGAGTGGCCCGCGACCCTTATTTTACCTATTTTTCTGACGAGGAAGCCCTCCTTATGGAAGAAGCAATTGCTAGCCTTAGAGAAAAAGGTGCAGAAGTAATAGGCTCCATCGACATTCCTTTTGCAAAAGAAGAATGGGATTACCATACGCTGTTTTATGAATTCAAACCAAGTCTCAACGCTTACTTGCGCAATACCGGTGCGTCTGTAACGATTAAGAGTTTAAAAGATTTAATTGCTTTTAACGAAAAAAATTCATCTGAAATGCTTCAGCATAAGCAGACTGTCTTGGAAGAAAGCGAAACACACAGCGGTACATTAACCGAAGAAGAATATATTTCTAGTCGTGAAAAAGATCTTTATCGCTCTAGGGAAGGCGGATTAGATGCCGCCATGAAAAAACACAGACTTGATGCAATTCTTACACCTAACAACTTCGGCGCCGGTATTCCTGCTAAGGCTGGTTATCCTTCCATCACTGTTCCTGCAGGCTATACGAAAGAGGGGAAACCAGTTGGAGTGACATTTACCGCAAGGGCCTTTGAAGAGAGCACCCTCATCCAGATTGCCTATGGCTATGAACAAGCAACAAAGCTTCGTAAAGCACCTACACTTCAAAAGACGGAGGTAAAATCATGACAACTGCAACCATCACTTCTTATTTAACAGACCATAGGAAAAGGCATTTAGAAGAGTTAAAGGACCTATTATCTATTCCAAGTGTAAGCGCCCTACCTGCACATAATGCAGATACGTTACGAGCTGCGGAATGGATGGCAGTGTCTTTAAGAAAGCTTGGCATGGAAAATGTTTCGCTGCACCCAACAGTAGGGCACCCCATTGTATATGGTGATTGGCTACACGCAGGAGAGGACAAGCCCACTGTTTTAATATATGGGCACTATGATGTTCAGCCCGTTGACCCCCTTCACTTATGGGATACCCCGCCTTTTGAACCCGCAATCCGTGACGAGCGCATTTATGCACGTGGTGCTAGCGATGACAAAGGGCAAACCTTTATGCATATAAAAGCTTTGGAGGCCGTTCTTGCGACGACGGGAACACTTCCATTCAACTTTAAGTTCTGCATTGAAGGAGAGGAAGAAGTCGGTAGTCCTAATTTGCCAGCATTTATTGAAGAAAATAAAGAATTGCTTGCTACTGATGTAGTGGTTGTGTCAGACACATCGATGATTGAAGAAGACAAACCGACCATTTGCTATGGTCTGCGCGGGATGTGCGGATTTCAACTCGATGTAAAAGGCCCAAAACGTGACCTTCATTCCGGTCTTTATGGTGGAGCTGTGGCAAACCCGATCCATGCAGTGGTAGAATTGCTAAGTTCTTTCCATAATGGCGATGGCGTGGTGACAGTCGATGGATTCTATAACAAGGTTGTCCCATTGACGTCAGAAGAGAAAGCAGCTTTTGAAGAGATTGGTTTTGATGAAGCTGTGGTCAAAGAGGAAGTCGGTGTTCAAGAGTTTTATGGAGAAAAAGGATATAGCTTTTATGAACGTACATGGGTACGTCCGACACTGGAAATAAACGGCGTATACGGTGGATTCCAAGGAGATGGAATTAAAACAGTCCTTCCATCTGAAGCACATGCAAAAATAACATGCCGCCTTGTACCAGATCAGGATCCAGATGAAATTCTGGCACTTTTGCAAGAACATGTTACTATGCATAAACCTGCTGGAGTAGAGGTTACTGTTTCCCTTTTTGACAAAGGAGCGCCATTTGTGACACCATTCAATCACCCTGCCATTCAAGCGGCAAGTCGCGCTTTTGAAAAGATCTGGGAAGTCCCGACCACTTTTACCCGTGGAGGCGGCTCCTTGCCGATTGTTTCCACGTTGGATGAAGTGTTGCAAGCACCTATTGTGTTGATGGGCTTTGGACTGCCTTCTGACAATGTGCATGCACCTAATGAAAATTTTAAGCTGAAGAATTTTGATAAAGGTTTGCTGACACTATGTGCGTATTGGGAGGAGTTGGCGGTAGCGTTGAATGTGGAGTGATCGTTTAGTTTGTGATGGCCAGCAATTGCAGTGAATTTTGGTTGGTGCAACACAAATTTCTAGATCATCTTTTGATAAATGTCCGAAGATTTTGCGAAGTTGACCAAAGTTTTGGGAAAGTTGACCGAAGTTTTTGCGAAGTTTTAGGAAAGTTGACCGAACGAGATTTTGAAGTGACCGAACAGCTCTCCTTTCTTGTCCGAAGGGAGAGCTTTTTTGACCAAAGCTATATAAAACAAGAAGCATAAATGACCAAAACACCAACTTAAATGTCCGAACCATTTTAAACCGTATCAAAAGCACCTATTTCCCTTAAAAAATAGGATATTCTAGAACGAAACACCGCCCTGACCTAACATCCTGCTAAGAATACACGGCGCTTACGCCTTCTTACTTCCGCATCCCCCTCGCATCCACCTTCCACTTCTCTAAAACACGCTCGCCTTCCACAACCACATACTCATCAAACATATTAGCCACTGTACACGCATGATTGGGAATAATGCGCACTTTATCATTCAATCGTAATCCACAATCGCCTTTAAAAACCGCCACTCCATGCTCCTCGGACAGCCTCTCAATTGTAAGTTCCGGATGGTCCACCACAAATCCATATCCCTTAACAGAGTCCAATCCATGTGCTCCCTTATCCAGACACAAAGTTTTACTTCCCGCATCCAGAACAATCCTCCCCTCATACACACCTACTACGGAGGCCAAAACAGTTAACGCACATTCTGACCTGTCTGCTACTCCAAGTCCCACTTGAATGCTATCAAAAAAGACGGCGTTGCCGGGCCGTACTTCTGTAATGCCATCGACTAATCCGGAAATGCGATAAGTGGGGGTAGAACCAACGCTTCTTACCAAGATAGGAATACCTGCGTTTTCACATGCTTTCGCGCTTTTAACCACCGCATCTGCTTCAGCTAGAGCAATCCGTTCTAGCTCTTCTTCTCCTCTTGCACCATAAGAGTGACCAGCATGGGTGAAGGTTCCGCCGATTCGAAGCCGGGATAATAATATGATGGCTTTTGCAAGCTCAACAGCACTCGCTCCTGGCTCCACACCACATCGGTTTAAACCGGAATTCACTTTAATCCACACTTCTAACGTGTGCCTTGTGTTTTCCAATGCTTTTTGAAGCAACTTCACCTGTTCCAAATTATCTACTGTAACTTTCAAATCAATTCCTAGGTTTAAAAGAGTAATTACCCGCTCTATTTTAGCGGTGTTTGAAACCGGATATGCCACTAAAATATCCTTGATTCCTGCGGCTGCCATCACTTCTGCTTCTTCAAGTTTTGCAGTTGTAATACCTATTGCTCCATATTCAAACTGGAGTTTAGCAATTTCGACAGATTTATGCGTTTTAATATGTGGACGCAAACTCACATTATTTCTTCTCGCAAAATCGCCCATTTTGCGGATATTTTCCATTAGAATCCCCTTATCCAATAATAAGGTCGGTGTATCAAGTTCCATCCATTCCTGCTTCATTTTTTCTCCCTCCAGACCTTCTTTTCCTCACTATACCACGCCATGAGGGCCGTTCATAATTTTGATGAATGCACATTTGTAAATCAGACAATCCCATATGCATACATTGAAAGAAGTAATCTGGGCAAAGGGTGAGATGCATGGGAATAATCAATGGTAAACAGTATTTGGACCGAATCGACTCGCTTCAGGCAAATGTATGGCATAACGGAAAACAGGTCCAAGGTAATATTTCAGAACACCCGGCTTTTTCAGGTGTAATGAGAAGTCAAGCTGCTTTGTTTGATATGCAACATGATGAAAAGTACAAAGACATTATGACATTTAAATCGGATACAACCGGAAATCTGGTAGGAACCTCTTTTCTTCGACCAACATCCAAAGAGGATTTGGAGAAAAGAAGAAAGATGGTTCAGATTTGGGCAAAAGCAACCTTTGGAATGATGGGACGCTCCCCTGACTATAAAAACTCTACCTTGATGGCTCTGGCTTCCTCTGCGGACCTACTGGAGGAACAAGGACCTCAATTTCCAAAGAACCTGAAAAACTTTTACGAGTACGCTAGAGAAAAGGATCTCTCTTTTACTCATACATTCATTTCTCCACAAGTAAACCGCTCTTCTTTTCATTACGAAGATGATGATAACATTGTAGCGGCACGGATGATTGATAAAACATCGGAAGGGATTGTTATAAAAGGGGCTCGGTTATTGGCTACACAAGCCGGGATTACGGATGAAATTATCATTTCGTCTTCTGGATTAAAAATGTTTGAAGAGCCCTTCGCCTATGCGTTCAGTATTCCAAGTAACACAGAAGGTCTGAAATTTATCTGCCGCGAATCTTTTTCTTATGACTCTTCTCCATTCAATCATCCACTTGGGTCGAGGTTTGAGGAGATGGATGCCATTGTCGTGCTAGATAATGTTTTGGTGCCATGGGAACGGGTATTTGTATCGGAAAATATTGATGTTGCCAATAAACTGTATTCAATTAGTAATTTTAAACCGCTTGTCACTCACCAGGTCGTATCAAGACAGGTAATGAAAGCTGAATTTGTTTTAGGGATTGCACAACTTTTAGTCAATACCATTGCGATTGGCGAGTATGGGCATGTAAAAGAAAAGATAAGCGAGATGATCATTGCAGTGGAAAATCATAAGGCTTTGCTCCTCGCTTCAGAAATCAACGCTAAACCGGATAAACATGGGACAATGATTCCGGACGTCACGCCTCTATCCGTTGCGGTCGTGCAGTTTCCTAAAGTGTATCCAAGATTCATGGAAATTCTACAGCTGCTTGGTGCCAGCGGACTGGTATCCATTCCTACAGAAGCAGACCTGGAATCCCCAATTCGCGCTGACATTGACCAATACCTTCAATCAGCCACTACTGATGCAAAGAGCCGCATCAAGCTGTTCCGATTAGCATGGGATGTCAGCATGAGTGCATTCGGTTCCCGTCAAACGCTGTACGAACGCTTCTTCTTTGGCTGTCCGACTCGATTAGCTATGGGACTGTATCAAGAATACAACCGAAAAGATCTAGTAGACGACATTGCGAGGGAATTAGGGTTTTTAGAATAATAAAGGGAGCCGGAAAATTTAAGGCTTCCCTCTTTTTTTATTTTCTGAGTATTCTATAATTAAAGTACTAGTAGACGAAAAGAGAGAGGTTGTTCACACATGGCCGAAATTATTATTCCTTCACAAAAGAAATCCCGTAAGAAAAGAAAAGTTTGGGTTGCCCTAGGGACCATTGCGGGTACGCTTGGCACACTAGGACTTATATTTACTTTTTTCCCAATTAACAAACTGGCATCAAAACCTTATTTTGAAAATGGTGGAGTTCCGTTAGTCATTGCCCATCAAGGCGGGGAACACCTCGCCCCTTCCAATACGATGATTGCTTTTGAACAGGCCGTCGAAATGGGGGTTGATGTACTTGAAACAGATATACATATCACCAAAGATGGGCACCTTGTTGCAATCCATGACCCCACTGTCGATCGAACTACAAATGGGCAAGGAACGGTAGCAGAGCTGACCTTAGAGGAAATAAAACAGTTAGATGCAGGCTATCATTTCGTAGATCTTGAAGGCAATAACAGTTTTCGCGGTAAAGGAGCTACTATCCCTACCGTGGAAGAAATGTTTCAATCCTTTCCTAACACCCGAATTGAAATTGAAATCAAAGACACCAATCCTACTGAAAAATATGAGGAGATTGCAAGGAAACTATGGGAGTTAACCAAACAGTATAACAGAGAAGATACGTTGCTTGTCGCATCTTTCGACCAGGAAATTCTGGAGACATTTAATCGTTTAACAGATGGGAAAGTGGCACTTGTTGGCGGCAGACAGGAAATCACTAGATTCGTCCTTCTTCACAAGCTATTTGCCCGCAACCTCTATAAACCAGAAGTAGATGCTTTTCAAGTGCCTTTACAAGAGAGTATATTCGATTTGACAAATCAACGGCTAATAGGCGATGCCCAAAGAAGCGGTGTGCAGATGCACTACTGGACTATTGATGACAAGGAAACGATGCGCTACTTGCTTGAACGAGGGGCAGATGGGATCCTGACTAATCGCCCAGACCTGCTGCTTGAGGTGAGGAAGGAAATGGGATACTAAGAATGCGGGGACCTTTATTATGTTATAATAACTATTAGTAAATATGAAACGTGAGGCTCTAGAAATGAATGGACAAAAACGGTCAGATATCGCTATCGGCCAATCAGTTAAAATTGTACTTAAACAAGACCAACGCACAGGCAAACTTACAAGCGGGATCGTCAAAGACATCCTAACCAAATCCCCCAACCACCCCCACGGCATCAAAGTCCGCCTCCAAGACGGACAAGTCGGCAGGGTCAAACAAATCGAAAAAGCGTAACCCCTCCATCTGAAGGCGGTTACGCTTTTTTGCTTTAATGCTTTAACAGTGTGAGGGTCAGACCCCTTTTTACCCCACTAACACTTTAAAGCACAGCGGGTTAGACCCCTCTTTATCTCTCTAACACTTCAAAGCACAGCGGGTCAGACCCCTTTTTTTGACCCCTTTTCTTTAAGCCCCTTCCCTCATCTCTTCAAGCAGTGTTCGTTTTCTTCGTTTTCCTTCGATCCATGCGAAGAGCATGGCGAGGAGCATGAAGGTGCTGGAGATTTGGAAGAGTGCGGCGGTTTGGACGAATTGGGCAAGAAGGCCAAAGATAATCCCGCTTAATCCAATTCCCAGGTCGATGGAAGAGAAGAACATGCCGTTTGCCACTCCGCGACGGTTTTCAGGTGTCATGGATAATGTCCATGATTGCAAAGTTGGAATCAAAGATCCGAAACCTACCCCAAACAACGCACCAGCGATCACAATAAACAAATTGGAGTGCGCAAAGGAAAGTACCCACATTCCAACAAACGATAGGAACATACACAATAGCACCAAGCCGCGGGGTCCATGATTATCAAACCATTTACCTGCTACCGGACGAGATAATGAAGCCATGATTGCATTAACAAGATAGAAAAGAAAAATCTGATCAATGCCACGTTCTTCCCCAAATATAACGATGAACGTGACAATCGAGCCATAGCCAAACGTCGCAATTAATGTAACAAATGCGGGATACCAGCTACTCTTTTCCACAAGCGAACCGAAATAGGAAAACTTGAGGTCCTCCTTATTCGCCTTTTCCACAGAAGGAGGTGTCTGGTAATGAACAACCCCTAACAGTACAAGCGCAATCAAACCAAGAACTGCACTTACCATAATCAAGTTAGAAAACTCTGTTACCTGATAAAGATAGATTCCTAAACTAGGGGCGATAATCATCCCAATCGTAATCGATAGTCCGTAGTATCCCATCCCTTCACCTAAACGGGAACGCGGAATAACATCTACCGCTGCCGTTCCATTCACGGTTGTGGACCATCCCCATGCCAGACCATGGATCAAACGGAATAATAGAAATACCACCACTATCTGAGATAACGGATAGATAATCGTCACAGCAAGCAACGCAACTGCACCAATCATCACAAGCGGTTTTCGTGCCCGGTACTCCAGCATATAACCGATAAATGGTCTGCTCAAGACGGCACCAATGGAAAATAAGGCTGTGACCAATCCAATTTCAAAGCCCGTTGCTCCCAACGATTTTACATAAGGAGGCAGCGTAGGTATCAGCATCTGAAAAGACATGAACACAAACAAATTTCCTACCATCAACATGATAAACGATTTCGTCCATAACACTTCTTTTTTCTGAATCGGTACCATTCTTACACTCTCCCATTATAAAAAGACGCGCCTGCGTAACAATTGCTAATAAATAGGAAAATGAATCTCCATGTACGAAGATTCATTTTCCAAAGAAAGGCTGCGTCTGCTATATATTTCGTCTATCTAAATATTAACACAGAAGACTTTTAAAAGAAATGTAAAGAACTTCCTGATTCCTGTGATTCCAAGCTATTCTATTTCATAAATTTCTTTAGTATTTTGATGCTTTTATCAGAATAAGGAGGATAGAGAAAGCTTAAATTGATTTTCGTGCTTTTTTTCATCACACTTTTCTTATGGGAAAAAGTATCAAAGCTATCTTTTCCATGATAGGAACCAATGCCTGATGTACCCACTCCACCAAAGGGCAAGTACGGATTGGTCAAATGCGTGACCGTATCGTTCACACAACCTCCTCCAAAAGAAGTACCTTCAATAACCTGTTCCTCTACTTCACTATTTTCAGTAAACACATACAATGCCAGGGGCTTTGGATAGTTATTAATCTGTCTCATGGCGTCGTTCAGGTCTTTGTATTCTAGAACAGGTAAAATAGGGCCAAATATCTCCCCCTTCATCACCTTATCTTCCCACGAAACACCATCCATCACAGTCGGTTCCATATAAAGCTCTTCCCGATCTATACCTCCGCCAACGACCACTTTCTCCTTATCGATTAAAGAAGCTAGCCTGTCAAATTGACGTTCATTCACCACACGTCCGTAGTCCTTACTTTGTTGTGGGTTTTCTCCATAGAAATCATGTATCGTTTTTTTCAATGCCTTAACAAGTTTCTCTCGTACATCCTTATGGACAAGGATATAGTCAGGTGCTACACATGTTTGGCCAGCATTCATAAATTTCCCCCACGCAATCCGTTGCGCCGCCACCTCAATATTGGCGTCTTTATGGACGATACATGGGCTTTTGCCTCCAAGCTCGAGGGTTACCGGGACAAGTCGTTTGGCCGCAGCCTGCATCACGATTTTGCCAACCTCTACGCTTCCTGTGAAAAAGATATAATCAAATGGCGCATGTATAAGGGCGGCTGTTTCTTCTTTCGCTCCCTCCACCACACTGATATACTCTTTATTAAAAAACTCTCCTATCATTTTTGAAAGCACACTAGATACCGTCGGCGTGAATTCTGAAGGCTTGATCACAGCGCAGTTTCCAGCTGAAATTGCTCCAATTAGAGGCTCTAATACTAATTGAACCGGGTAATTGAAGGGCCCTACAATCAATACTGTCCCATATGGCTGAGAGTATATTAAGCTTTTGGAACCGGTATGAACTAGCGGTGTTTTGACTTTTTTCACTTTTGCCCAACTTTTTAAATTCTTCATAAAAAAGCCAATACTGTCGAGAATATACCCCACTTCAGAACCATATGCTTCGAATATTGATTTCCCTAAATCCTTTTTTAAAGCATTCATTAATTCCGCTTCATATTTCTGAACCGCCTTCTTTAACGTTGCCAGCTGCTTCAACCGAAACTCAATATCCTTCGTTTCCCCTTTTTCAAAATAACTCCTATGATTGGCAAGTAATGTTTCAACCGTCTCGTTTATGTTAGTTGTTGCTGTCGTCATACAAGATTCCTCCTGTTTTCGCATATTCAAATTATGTTATTTCTATTGTCTTACAAATAGAATGAAATAGACAAGTTTTTGCCTGTTATTATGTTTAAAAGTTTAAACATTCAATAAATAGTAGTCAAGTAAGAGAAAAATTGGACTAAAATCATCCGGTCTTTCAAAGCTAAAAGACTTTAGTTGTTTTGTTAATCACCAATTCGCTTAGATAGCTTTCCTTACCCTTAAGATAAATGAAGTCACCCTATTGATTGGAGTGGAAGGCGCGGAGACGCCCGCGGGAGGAAGGGACAGGTGAGACCCCGCAACGAAGTGAGGAGGCTCACGGACCGCCCGCAGGCAAGCGAAGCGCCTGGAACGGAAATCAAAGTTTTATAAATTTTTCTATAAAAAAAGCACCCTAACCAGGTGCCTTTTCCTCAATCCTCATCCTTGATATCAACATCCTCAGGAATCGGTTCGCTTCTTACTTCCTCAATCAATTCTTTATATTTTTCCATCTGTCTCATATGGGTGGTAAATTGTTCTTTGTTGATCATATAATCGGCCCCATCATACAATGCCCGAATCTTCTTTTCTTGTATGAGGGTTTTCACATACGACTCTGAACAGGATAAATATTCGGCAGTCTCTTTAACGGATAGGTACATGCTGACACTCCTTCTTTTTTAATAAGGGGATAAAGGTAACGTTATTAGGAAAGTCGTCCCTCTAAACGATGTCTCATACACCTCGATACTCCCTTCATGGTTTTCAATAATACGCTGAACAATCGTCAGCCCAAGCCCAGTGCCGGTTTCTTTGGAAGTATGAAACGGGTGAAAAAGGGATTTCTTCATTTCTTCTTTGATACCTGTCCCATTATCCTTGAAAAATAGAAGATACTTTCCGTTTACTTTCTGAGAGGTAATGGTTATGACACCTTTTCCTTTAATTGACTCTCTGCTATTTCGATAAAGGTTGTAGATAACCTGTTTCATCTGCTTCAGATCAACCATTACTTTCGTATCGTCAAGCATCACCTTCAACTCAAGTTCATTTTCATTTATATCACGGTATGAAGGTATCTGATCAAAGATCGACTTGAACGTAGTTTCTTGTAATCTCGGTGCTCCGGGTCTCGCCATGAGCAACATGTCTTCGATAATCGCGTTGATTCTGTCAAACTCTTTTATTAGTAAAGGCACCTGGTACTTTTCAAGCTCTTCTTTCGTAAAAGATTGTTTCATCAAAGAGAAGAAGCCATGCAACACTGCCAATGGGTTCCGAATTTCGTGTGCCGCTCCTGCAGCAAGCTCCCCCAAGGCAGCAAGTTTTTCCGATTGATTCATCCTTTTCTCCAGTTCTTCCGTTTCTGTTATATCAATAAAATAAAAAATTCTTCCGATAATGTTATTTTCCTCGTCATGCAATACGGACTGTGATACAAGCAAGTGCAGGTCTTCCCCGCTTCTTGAATAGCCTACTTTGACATTTTGACAAATTCTCTTGGAAAGCATGATTTCCCAAAAAGATGAATTGAACAATGGGGGTTCCTTCATCATAAGGACCTCTCTGATTTCTTGAGCGTTCAGGTCCAATAAGCAGGAAGCTGAAGTGTTCAATGAAAAGTTGGATTGCTTATCATCCGCTGTAATAATCCCAACAGGCAAGGAATTGAGAATTTGTTGCCGATAAGAACGATCCTTGTTTATTTCTTCATTAAGGTAAAAGTATTCCTTGAACCCTTTCGATACCAATAAAATAATCACAGTAAAAATAATCAACCCCAGCACGGCATCTGACTCAAACAACAATGCTAATAAGAGCGCAGAAGCCAATGATATAGCATAATTGGAAACAGATTTCTGCAGTGTGCTTTTCAATTCCTGGATTAACTGGGGATGATTCATAGAGTAAAAGAAAACGCCAATAATTACTATATTAATAAAGAAATAACTAATTAAGGTGGTCAAATAAGACAACATGTTGGAAGCTTGTAAAAATCCGATCGCCCCACCTGTCCATAAAAAGATATAATGTGCTCCTGTAATCATTAGAGAATACATGGCGAAGTTCACAAGATGCTTCCACCAGGCTATATCCCTTTTTAATAAACCATATACTACTCCACTGGCAAGCAAGGTCCACAAGGACAGATTCAAACCGAATACAAACAAAATCGCTAGAAAAATGGCTGAGTCCATACTGAGTGAATTTCCTTTTGGCGGAAGAGGAACGGTATTAATATTTAAAAGCACAAGTGAAACTACCAGTAAAACAAATAGGGTTGGCTTCGTTGTAAAAAAGGGAACCGGAGTTTGCAGATGTACGATAAAAAGGCCAAAGCCTAATAGGAATACGACAAGTAAGTTTATTATCAATTTATGTCTTTGATAGTAAGTTTCCATCGATATCACACTCGAATCTCTGAGTTGTCTAGTAAATTAATCAGCTTTCATTGTATTCCATATCAATGACCAAAGCAATTTTTGGCGAATATTTAAACTATTTCCCCTCTCATCAAATCCTATCCGGCATGCAAACAGTTTATTTTACAAAAAGTTTAAATTTTTCAGAACAATCTGTTGTTTTTATGCTTAAACGTGTTAAAATGTTTGAAATTGTAATTTTTACTCAACAGGAGGAGAACAACATGATCACATTTTTTGGCGCACTACTATTACTAGTTTTAGGTTATGTTTTTTATTCTAAATTCGTAGAACGTGTTTTCGTTATTAATGATCAAACCCCTACTCCTGCCTATACGAAGAGGGACGATTTTGACTTTGTTCCTATGCCTTGGTGGAAGGGGAATTTAATTCAGCTCTTAAATATTGCTGGATTGGGTCCTATCTATGGTGCCATCCTTGGGGCATTATATGGTCCGGTTGCTTTCATTTGGATTGTGGTAGGAAGCATCTTTGCCGGTGCGGTTCATGATTACTTTTCCGGTATGTTATCCCTGCGTCATAACGGGGCACAATATCCGACCATTGTTGGAAAATATCTAGGTAATGTAGTGAAGTCTTGTATTTATGTAGTTTCCCTAGTATTAATGGTACTTGTGGCGGCGGCTTTTACTGCAGGACCCGCACAACTAATCGCACAATTAACACCACTTAGCTTCATGATGGCCTTGCTGTTAATCTTCGGGTATTTTTTATTGGCTACTCTATTACCGGTCAATCGAGTAATCGGTAAAATATATCCATTACTTGGTGCCATTTTGCTTTTCATGGCAGTAGCCATCGCCGCTGCACTGTTATTTACTGATAAACAGATTCCAAACCTGACGTTTGCAAACTTGCATCCTCAGGAACTGCCAATTTGGCCGTTATTGATGGTCACCATCTCTTGCGGAGCGATTTCTGGTTTTCACTGTACACAAAGTCCCATCGTTGCTTGCACGATGAAGAAGGAATCACATGGTCGTAAGATTTTTTACGGCGCGATGATTACAGAGGGTGTGATTGCACTAGTATGGGCAGCAGCGGGGATGACATTCTTCAATGGCACAGGTGGCCTGCAAGAAGCACTTGCCCTTGGGGGACCATCTTATGTGGTAAATGAAATCTCTATTTCTTTACTAGGAACACTAGGTGGGATTCTTGCCATCCTTGGCGTTATCATCCTTCCCATTACAACAGGTGATACAGCACTACGTTCTTCCAGAATGATTTTAACAGAAGTATTCGCGAAGTTTTTCAATATGGAAGGAAAGGTAAAAGTTTTACTAGTAACCTTGTTGCTTGCTGTACCTGCCCTTTACCTTGCTACGATAGACTATACCTTCCTTTGGAGATATGTGGGATGGACAAACCAGCTTGTTGCCACTGTGATGCTTTGGACAGCGGCTATGTATCTTGTAAAAGAAAATAAATTCCACTGGATTGCAAGCGTTCCGGCACTATTCATGTCAGGAGTGGTCTGCACGTATATTTTCTATGCACCAGAAGGATTTGGAATGGATTATAACACTTCGTTACTAATAGGTTCTGCTTTGACTTTCGTGATACTTGGATGGTTTGTAAGTCAAATTTGGAAACATCGTAACATGAAGTCTAGCACTGTAGAAAAGCGTGTAGCATAATACTAGAACAGGCAGCCTCTCTCGGCTGCCTGTTTTTTCCTCTATTCCACTCCAACCGAGCTCTTCTCCCAGTTTACGATTAAATTGAAGTATCGAAGTTTTTTATTTTCACGATCAAACCACAAATCTGACTCTTTCCAAGTTATTTGAAGGAACAGTTCTGCCTTTGCTAGTTCACGAGCATCACCAGAATTAGCGCCGTCCAAAGCTACCACACTTTCAAAAATCTTCACCATCAGGCTAGCAATCTTTTTCGAATAGACGGTTTGAATCTCTGGCGCACTACTGCTAGAAAAATTGCATAGATCCTGAAGTTTCACAAGTGCCTCTTCCACCGGTTCCTTCATCGTATTGTCGATTTGAAGTGACGCCAGTCTCTCTCTCATAGACTCTATGAAAATACGTTCTACTTTAAAACGCCCCATTAATCTGAGCACTTCCATCCCAAGAATATTCGCGGTTCCTTCCCATACAGTTAACACCTGTGCATCCCGAAGCAACCTCGGTGTAACAAAATCCTCAATAAAACCATTACCCCCATGCATTTCAATTGCTTCATGGGAAAAGTGGACGGCCTGTTCTGCGGTTTCTTTTTTCAACAATGCAATCAAGAGTCGATTCAATGCAATCTCTTCTTCGGATACTTTTGCCCCACCATCCCGCATAACCCGATCAAAAAGTGACACAAGCTCAAAACAAGCACTCGTCTCCACCTCTTGCTTTACCGCCATGTCGACCAATGATTCTCGGATCATAGGAAAATTGATCAACTGATCACCAAATGTGACACGGCTTTTTGCATAATTGCGTGCTTCCGTATATGCTCTCTGCATGATTCCAAGAGATGCAATCGCATTACAGACACGCGACAAGTTCAAGGCTTCCATCATATAATGGATGCCCTTGCTCGGTTCTCCAACTAGATACCCTTCGGCACCGTTAAAGAGAACTTCTGCAGAAGGAACTGCCCTGACACCGAGTTTATCCTTTAAACGGCGAATTTCAATACCGTTCAGCTTGCCGCTGCCATCTTCCTTTCTCCAAGGAACGGCAAATAGACTGAGTCCCTTCGTTCCTTTTGGTGCTCCCGGTATTCTTGCTAACACCATCGCTACACCACACTGCCCGGCATTTGATGCAAAATATTTTTCACCAGTCAAAAGATACTTATTTGAGCTTGGCACCGCCTGCGTCTCATTCGCCCCGACATCGGATCCCCCTTGTCTTTCCGTCAAGAATGTCGCTCCTTCGAAAAGTTCCACTTCTCCAGTTGAAATGACATGCGGCAGGAATTTATTCTTTATGTGTTCATCGGCATAATGCTCAAGTAGGTAGGCAGTAGCCATGGTCAACGTTACCGGACAATAGAATCCAGGTTCTGTCTGGGAAAGCAGATAGCCCTGAGCGTATGAGTATAAGTAGTCTCCTCTTTGGCCTAACTCCGGGATTTCCTTATGCACATATCCAACAATCCCTCTATTGTAGGTTTCCTGTACCGTTTTTTTATACCCTTCATTTACCCACACTTCTGAAACGTCATCGCCCATCCTATTGTATTTTATGAGCCTTGGTTGCCCTTCCCTATCTGTGTGGACTGCACGCTCTTCTATCTCATTCGCACAACTCTCCCCAAACTCTGTAAGCTCTTTCTTTGCCCACTCGTAAAATGTCGGCTCCAAGTGTTTTTTAAGAACTTGTTGCAAATGATTATCCTCTGTAAAAAAATTACGTGTCATAGTCATGCGTTTCTCCTCCTAACCTTTTTTGAAAATCTGTGAGAAGTTCATTCATTTCATCCTTCAATTCGTTGAGCTCTCGTATTCTTTCGTCGATTTCCGCTACTTTCTTTGTCCCGTATTCAATGGTTTTTTGAAGTTGTTTTGTACCTGTTCGATCTTTATCAAACAATGTAACCATCTCTTTAATCTCATCAAGCTGAAAACCATACCGCTTGCCTCTCGTAATCAGCTTTAAGCGGGCATACTCCCTTTTAGAAAAAACTCGTTGGTTTCCTTCAGTTCGGGAAGGATCGAGTAGCCCGAGCTCCTCATAATAGCGGACCGTTCTCGTGGAAATGTGAAATTCTTTGGCCAGTTGCGAAATTGTATACATGATGACGACTTCCCTTTACTGAAAATTTAGATATTTTCAGTTTACCATTGACGTTAACGTAAAGTTCAACAGTTTTTTGAAACAAAAAAAAACCTACCTTTCTTAAAAAGGTAAGTCCATTCAAACTCAATCCGTCTCTCGTCTATTCTTTCCCCGCACACGTACAAATCTGTATGCAAGATAAGCAAAATATAACGGAATGGCAATATAAATTAAATAAGGGTATTGTGCGTAAGTTCCTTTATAAACGATAAATAAAGACGCTCCTAAAAACAATGTAACAATCGTTCCATACTTCGGTAATGGGACATCCTTAAAACTCGGAATCTTTATTTTACTAACCATCAAGAAACAAAACGCTGTAAAAATAACGGTTGTTACAATCTGTGGTATAAAATCTCCGAAAAGAGTTAACAGCGCCAGGATACCTCCAGCTGCTGTGATCGGAACTCCCGTGAAGTATTTTCCGGAAGATTTACTTGTACTTATATTAAAACGAGCCAATCTGTATGCACCAAACAGTGGAAATAAACCTGCAATGGCCATGCCTAGCATGCCAAACTGATAAAAGTAAGTGTAATACACTAAAAAGGAAGGTGCCACACCAAATGTAACGACGTCCGCCAAGGAATCTAGTTCTTTCCCAAGTTCTCCATCCGCATTTAACATCCTCGCCAGGCGACCGTCCATACTATCAAGCATCATTCCAATAAGGATCAAGATAGCAGCGTTACTATATTCTCCACTTGCGGCAAAGCCGATCGATAAGAAACCACAAAATAAATTCCCCAGTGTGAACATGTTGGGTATGCTTTTTATAAGACGTGTCCGCATTCGCATAAATAATCATCACTCCGTAGTCGATAAGTCAAAGTCATATGTAAAGGGCAATACCCCTATAGAAAATAAAAAAACCTAAACAAAGGAACATGCTTAGGCTCACCTTTCTTTAATTATACCATTCCAAATGTGGACGAGTAAAAATTATTTTGTGGAAGTGTTCGCTTGTTACTGGTGATGATTAATCCATTTGTTAAAATTTACTCTTTTAAAACAGAAGGCGCTTTTTCTAGGTGCATCAAATCTAATCTCAACAAAATATCGACCACGTCTTCCAAACATTCGTTATGGTCCAAACTAAATTAAAAATACATAAGGATTACTTTTCATTTGAACTCTAAAATGATTTATGTTTTAATAAATCGTAACGATTACTATTTTCACAAAAGGAGAGATACATTATGGCGAAGAAATCTAAAGTAGCAAAAGAAAGGAAGCGTCAGCAGCTAGTTGAGCAATATGCAGAGATGCGCAGAGAACTGAAAGCAAAAGGTGATATTGAAGGTCTTCGTAAATTGCCACGGGACTCTTCCCCAACGCGTTTAAAAAATCGTTGTGAGGTAACTGGCAGACCACGAGGCTATATTCGCAAATTCAAGATGTCACGTATTGCATTCCGTGAGTTTGCACACAAGGGGCAGGTTCCTGGCGTGAAGAAGGCAAGTTGGTAAGTTAGCATCTTCCAACGCTTTTCATGCATATACTATGAGAAACCATTTACAGATGGTGAGGTGTTTTAGATGAAGGAAAGCTTGTATAGATACCTTATAAAATGCAGTGTGGCGGAGCTTCCCCCTGAAAAGCAACTTTTCTACCATTATATTCAGGACGTGGAATATGCCTATGAAGATCAAGCAGAAACCCCTGACCAATATTTTGATTTACTTGTGAAACGCCATCCATATGTGCAGGCAGCAGAGCATTTTCACATGCCTGTGGAAACTGCACGAAGTCTTATGCTAGAGATTGAGCAGGCTATAAAGGCTGAAGCAGATAAGAGAATGCAGCAAGTATTCTGGGTTGATTACACAAAACAAGTTTCTGCAATGGAACATTCCAATAAACAATATTTTTTTATTGGAATGTAACAAAAGCTTTCTCACAAAGGCAATGTGAGAGAGCTTTTTTCATTTGTTTAAACTAACCAGTTGCATTCCGTTGCAGAAAGTGGCACCCTTAATAGGTCAGGAAATTTTTCGGAAACGTGAAGGTGATGACCATGATCGAAGTAAAAAGCTCTCCAGTCAGTGATGGGGAATTCAATAGAGGTGTATTTGCAACGGAAGATATCAAAGAAGGTACTCTGTTTCATTCCGCACCGGTAATATCCTATCCAAATGAACAGCATGAACATATCGAAAAGACATTACTAGCGGACTACGCGTTTGAATATGGCATTAACCACTCAGCCATCTTGCTCGGCTACGGAATGCTCTTCAACCATTCCTATGAACCAAATGCAAGGTATGAAATTAACTTTGATGAACATGTCTTTGACTTTTTTGCCTATAAGGACATTAAAGCCGGAGAAGAGATCCTCATTAACTATAACGGTGATGTGGATGAGATGGATCCACTTTGGTTTAATATGGATGAAAACGAGAAAGAAGAATAAGAAAATGGTGTCCCAACTATTAGGGACACCATTTTTATTTGTTTAATTGTTATTCATAACTTCTTTTCAAGTCTATTCTACAGCCATCTTCATTGGAACGACGTGCTGCATCATTTATCAAGGTGAGTAAGTATGCGTCTTGGTGGCTGATGTCGGGCTTTTTACCTGATAAGATCTCCGTGACCCATTGCATCATAGCAGATGGAGCGGACTCAGGCAGTTCACCTTCAGATGGTGTATGCCAGCCTTCTTCAAGCTTCACACTTTTGATTCGAATGATATCGTCTTCTATCATTAAGGTTCCCTCTGTTCCATAAACCTCCAATTGGAATGGACTACCTGAAGAAACAAACCCTGTTTCTAAGATCCCAAGTGCACCAGATTCATACTCCACAATGGCAACAGCATTATCATCTACCTCATAATCAAACGTTTGATTAAATCGTGCTGTTACTGCTTTTGCTTGTCCGCCTAGTCGGTTTGTCAAATAAATTGGATGGGCGCCAAGATCGATGAAGGCACCACCACCGCAGAGTTCCTTATCGTAAAAGTGCTGTGGCAGCCAACCATTAGGATTCAGCTTTGTCGGAACGGATCCATTATGGGCAACTCGGCACCTAATGGTAGTCAGTTTTCCCAGTAATCCTTCGTCCACTACTTTTTGAGCGTAGAGATAATAGTTTGCTGTTAGTCTCGGAAGGGAAATCATCAATTTGACCCCGTGCTGCTCTATCTCTTCCAGGATTGACCTTGCGTCTGTTTCGGTTTCTGCGAGCACTTTTTCCGTAAAAACATGCTTACCGTGCTGAGCGGCTTTTGTGATGATTTCCGTGTGCATGTTGGTGGGAGAGGCAACAATGACCGCATCAATATCCGGATTTGTGAATATCTTCTCTAGTTCTTCTTCAAAGGCAAGGTTCAGCTCCTCTGCCCATGCTTGTCCTCTTTCTTTTTCCTCATCCCAGACGTGTGTCAGGGTAATGTGTTCGTTCTGAATCGCTTCCTCTGCGTATTCTTGTGCATGTACATGCCATTTACTAAGTAGGGCAGTTCTGATCATAAGTGGTGCCTCCTTTTTTACGACTGTTAATTAAGTACATTCAAAAAAAGACAGAGTCGCCCCTGCCTTATATACAACCAGACATACTTATAGCTTTACTTTTATTTGAATATCTTCCCCGATTTTTTCGTTGTTCTCATCCACAGGTGCTTTCATATTGATCTGCACCCACTCTACATCTTCTGCTTTTGTTTCTTCTAAGAGGAAGAATATAGCTCCTTGTTTCTTTTCGCCGCCAGCGAATTTTTCATTCAATTCAGCAGTATCTTCACTCTTGGTTGTCAGCCTGGAATCAGGTGCAGCAACTTCTTCTCCTGTATTTGTCACGATGCTAGCTTGATAAGCTTCAAAATTAAGAGAATTGGACGTTTTATTTTCAACTTCCAAATCGAATTGAATATATTGAATTTCTTCTTGACCCATATAATCTTTGAATCCTCCAGCAAGCTTGCCACTCATAACAGATACTTTGTCCACATTAATGTTGAAAGAGTCTGTTTCAATTGGTTTTAGTCGGTTGTTTCTCGCGTGGTACGTAAAGCTTCCACCCTCTGTTTCAGCAGTTTCACCAACTGGAATTAAACTCTCTTCATCTTCTCTTTCCTCAGTTTCTTCTGCAAACCCTTCTTCATTTGCTTTCTTATCATCTGATGTGCATGCCGCAAGCACCACAACTAGTAGCCCTATTAAAAATAAGGATAGAACTTTCTTCATAGTATGTTTCCCCCTTGTGTGACTGAATCTCTTTTTTGTGTATATGGATGATTATACTGTATGTTTTCGCAGAATTGCTAGTATTCCGACAATATTCTCCGCAAATTTTAATTCCATTTTCAGGAACACACACAAAAGAGGACCTATCATAGTGATAGGCCCTCTCCAAACTATCAACCTTCCAACAACAAGTCTTCCGGATCTTCTAGCAATTGTTTTACGCGTACTAAGAACTGTACAGCATCTTTTCCATCGACAATACGGTGATCGTAAGAAAGAGCGATATACATCATCGGTCTTACTTCCACTGTATCATTGTCATCCACAACGACAGGACGGCGTTGGATGGTGTGCATTCCAAGAATACCAACCTGTGGTGTGTTTAGGATAGGAGTGGAATAAAGAGAACCGAAGATTCCACCGTTAGTAATGGTGAACGTACCACCTTGAAGATCTTTTAATCCTAAGGAGTTGTCACGAGCCTTTTTACCAAGGTCACCGATTTCTTTTTCAATACCGGCGAAGCTTAGTTTGTCAGCGTCACGTACAACAGGTACTACTAGTCCTTCTTCTGTTGATACAGCTACACCAATATCATAGAATTTCTTTAAAAGAATTTCGTCGCCTTGGATTTCCGCATTTAACAATGGGAAAGATTTAAGCGCGCCGATAACTGCCTTTGTAAAGAAAGACATGAAGCCGAGTTTGACGCCATTCTTTTTGAAGAAAGCATCTTTACGACGGTTACGGACGTCCATTACTGCTGTCATATCAACCTCGTTGAATGTCGTTAACATTGCTGCTGTGTGCTGAGCTTCTACTAGGCGCTTCGCGATTGTTTGACGTCTTCTGCTCATTTTGATGCGCTCTACGCGTGCGTCGTCTTGAACCGGGGCTGCCGCAGCTGGTTTAGATGGTGCAGCTGCCGGTTTGGATGGAGCTTCGGCCTTTGGTGCATTCTTAGCTTGGCTGTGTGCTTCCACATCTTCCACACGAACGCGTCCCATTGGATCGCGGAAGGAAACTTCATCAAGATCGATGCCAAGTTCTCTTGCTTTTTTGCGCGCTGCAGGAGAAGCTACCGTTCTGGATTTGCTTACTTTTTTCTCTTCCGAAACTGGAGCTGGTGCCGCCTCTTTAGCAGGCTCTGCTTTAGGAGCCTCTTCCGCTTTAGGTGTTTCTTCTTTAGTCGCAGCATCAGAAGCAGCGCTTGCGCCTTCTTCTCCAAGCTTTGCTATAACTTGTCCAACAACAACATTGTCACCTGGTTCAGCTAAAAGCTCTTGGATTACCCCGCTGAAATCGCTTTTAATTTCTACGTTTACCTTATCTGTTTCAAGCTCTGCAATTGTTTCTCCCTTTTCAATCGCGTCACCTGTTTTTACTGTCCATTCTGCAATCGTACCTTCTGTAATTGATTCTGCTAGTTCTGGCACTTTAATTTCAATCATTTGTTTTCCCCTCCATGCCCTTTGTGTACGTTCACTGTATCTTCCACGATCCATGCTTGTTCTTGTTTATGAATATGCGGCTCACCTGTTGCAGGACTTGAGCGTTTCGGACGCCCGATGTAGTCCACTGCGATGCCGTCTGTTGCAATTTCATGAAGATTTGCTTTAACAACAGGCCAAGCTCCCATGTTCTTCGGTTCTTCCTGAACCCAAACGATTTCTTCTAGGTTAGGGAATTGTGCAGCAAGCTCTTCCACTTCCTTATGAGGGAATGGGTATAGTTGCTCAACACGGGCAATGTGTAAGGAATCTACTTCCTCACTACTCATCTCATCCACTTTAGAAGCTAGGTCAATTGCCACTTTACCTGTACATAATGCCAATCGTTTTACTTTATCTTTGTTTTGACCTGTACGCTTTTCTTCGACCAACAACTTAAAGCTACCCTCTGTCAACTCAGACACATCGGAAACAGTCATAGCGTTACGCAATAAGCTCTTTGGTGTCATAACGATAAGTGGTCTTGCATCTTCTTTTGTTGTCAGCTTAGCCTGTCTTCTTAAAAGATGGAAGTATTGCGCTGCGCTTGTCACGTTTGCAACAATCCAGTTATTTTCTGCAGCAGAATTCAAGAATCGTTCCACGCGGCCGCTGGAGTGCTCTGGACCTTGTCCTTCGTAACCATGTGGCAGAAGCATAACTAGGCTTGACTTTTGGCCCCACTTCGCTCTTCCGGATGCGATGAACTGGTCAATGATTACCTGTGCTACGTTTACGAAATCCCCAAACTGTGCTTCCCAAATAACAAGGGATTCTGGCGATTGTACGCTATATCCATAATCAAAACCAAGAACTGCCGTCTCCGATAAAGGACTGTTGTATAGGGAAAGAGAAGCTTTTGCTTCCGGTAATTCATGCAACGGAATGAAACGCTCGCCCGTTTTATTATCATGCAACACAAGGTGGCGGTGTGAGAACGTTCCGCGCTCACTGTCCTGACCTGTTAAGCGAATTGGCGTGCCGTCAGCAAGAATGGATGCAAACGCAAGTGTCTCCCCTAAGGACCAATCCACTTTGTTGTCATTAGCAAGTAGGCTTTCACGCTTTTTCAAAATACGGCCAAGTTTCGGGTAGACAGTAAAAGTATCCGGGAACTTCACCAGATTACTGTTGATGGATTTCAACAAGTCTTCGGGCACTGCCGTTTCCAGCTCAGGAACCTGATCACTGATCGGTTTTGGCACCTGCTTAATTTTCACATTGCCTTCGTCTTCTTTACGCAGCTTATCGAAAATATCTTGCAGTTTCTGCATGAATTCCGTTTTTTTGCCCGTAAATTCTTCTTCAGAAAGAATGCCTCTGTTCACAAGCTCTTTTCCGTACTTTTCTGCAATTACCGGATGGTTGTTGATTTTTTCATATAAAAGTGGTTGTGTCACATTGGCATCATCCATTTCGTTGTGTCCGAAACGGCGGTAACCAATTAGATCTATCACGAAATCTTTCTTAAACTTCTTACGGTATTCATAAGCAAACACCATAACAGCCAAACAGCTTTCCGGATCGTCAGCATTCACGTGGATAACCGGGATCTCATATCCTTTTGCAAGGTCACTTGCATACTTCGTTGAACGGGAATCACCATAGTTTGTTGTGAATCCAAGCAGGTTGTTTGCAATGATATGAATCGTCCCACCTGTTGCGTATCCCTTTAGCTTTGTCAGGTTTAACGTTTCTGCAACGACACCTTCACCAGGGAACGCTGCATCTCCGTGTACAAGAACACTGAAGGAAGATTGTTTGTTCTGTTTTGGATAACCTTTTTCTGAACGGTCTTCCTGGGAAGCACGTGCCACCCCTTGAACAACAGGATTGACAAATTCCAAGTGACTTGGGTTGTGAGCAAGATTGATGCGCACTACTTGTTCCTTTTCACCTGTCACTTGACGGTCTGCACCCATATGGTACTTTACATCACCAGACCAACCAAAGTTGATCCCGCGGGAACCTTCAGAAGGAACCAGCTCCTTGTTTGGTGAATGGTGGAATTCAGAGAAAATCAGCTCGTACGGCTTGCCAAGAACATGCGCAAGTACATTCAGACGGCCACGGTGCGCCATCCCGATACTGATATTTTTCGTTCCATCCTCACAGCCGGACTGAATTAATTTGTCAAACATCGGTACAAGCATGTCCAACCCTTCGATCGAGAAACGCTTCTGGCCAACGAATGTTTTATGTAAAAACTTTTCGAAGCCATCAACCGATATCAACCTTTCAAGAAGTTCCACTCGCTGTTCTTTAGTGAACGGTCGCTCAATTCTCGTATTCTCAATATATGAGTTCAGCCATGTTTGCTCTTCCTCATCATGAATATGACCGAATTCATACGCAATTGTTCCTGTATAAATGCGCTTTAGGTGCTCGTATGCCTCCCACGCATTAGAAATTGCCTCTGGTGCAGCTTCCCATACAAGATCAATTGGAATTTGCACAAGGTCCTGTTTGCTTAATCCGTATGTCTCTACATCAAGGAAACCAACATCATCTTGTGGCTCCTTGTGCAGGGGATTAATGTTTGCAGCAAGGTGCCCAAGCTCACGAATATTACGTAGAAGCTTGTTGGCAGAGATTACTTTTTTGATTGCCATTTGAGGTACAGCTTGAGGGTTGCTTGCCTCGCTAGCTGGATTTTCATTTGAAATGGAAATGGAATCCATTCCAGGCGGTTGGCCCAGTTCTTCAAAAAGCGCACGAATAGATCCGTCCACTGATTCCGGATCTTGTTGGTACTTTTCATACATGTCATACACATAACCCATATTTGGTCCATAAAAGCGCTCCCAAATTTGTTCAACTTCGACCTTACTCATTATTATATGCCCCCATCTTAGGCTGTGACGTTTTTAAAATGCCTCTGAAATAGTTATTATTATAAAGGCTCAGGTACTTAATTCGATCATCTATAAATCATATACCCTTGCCTATTTCTCTCACACCTAAATTATACAGAAAAAACTTTCTATTTACCATAAAAACGTTTTCATATTTTGGACAAATTTTCTTTTATATTGGAAATAAAGGTTTTTTCAGAATATTATAAATAAATAGAGATATCTTTGGGGTTCGAGTGAATATGAAAATATTATAGTGGGTGAGTGTGGATTCCTTGGCTATTATCGCTTTAGTAGTGTTTTGTAGTGGCTAAATACACAAAAGGCCTACCCAAAACCAGGGCAGGCCTCAAAATTATTAACTTACTTTTTTTACTTGCTTATCTCTACCTTTTTCATGCTTCAACTCTTTGTTTAGCTCCTTTAACAACCCATAACACATAACTAAAACGATAAATGTTAAAGGCAGGGCACTAACAATAATTGCGGTCTGTAAACCAGCTAGTCCTCCTGAGGCCATCAATACTAGCGTTGATGCCACTAGAATAATTCCCCAAACAACTTTAATCTTGTTTGGAGGGTTAAGTTTCCCGCCAGTTGTCTGCATTCCCAAGACAAAGGTTGCCGAATCAGCAGAAGTGACAAAGAATGTGGTAATTAACGCTACCGTTAATACCGATAAAAGCGCTCCAAAAGGCAGTTGTTCAAAAACATAGAATAATGCCGTTTCTAGACTTTGATCAGAGACATTCAGACCTTGAACAAATTCTAAATGTATCCCTGTTCCCCCAAAAACAGTAAACCAAAGAGCACAAACCAGACTTGGAACGAGGAGAACGGCGATTGTAAACTCCCTGATGGTTCTTCCCTTGGACACACGTGCAATAAACATACCGACAAATGGTGTCCAAGAAATCCACCAAGCCCAGTAAAATACGGTCCAGCCTTGTGTCCATGCAGCTTCTGTGGCATCAAAAGGTGATAGGCGCAAGCCCATCAATGCTACATTTTGCACGTAGCTTCCTAAGGTAGTAGTGAACATATTTAATAAGAAAAGAGTTGGTCCAAGAATCAGCATGGCTAAAAACAACACAACCGCAAGTGACATATTAATATTGCTCAAGTACTTGATTCCCTTTGAAATACCTGTAGTTGCTGAAACGATGAAAAGTACGGTAATAACAGCCATAATGATGAACTGTACCATAAAGTTATTTGGAATGCCGACTAAATACTCCAGCCCGGCATTTATCTGTTGCGAACCTAGTCCGAGTGATGCAGCTACGCCAAACAATGTAGCAAATACAGCCACAACATCAATGGTTTTACCAATGGGTCCTTTCACCTTTTCACCAAGTACAGGGCGAAGTGTTGCACTCATTAATCCAGGTGCATTATTTTTGAATTTTTGATAAGCAAGCGCCATCGCTACGATTGCGTAAATGGCCCAAGCATGAAGTCCCCAATGCAACCACGTATATCTCATACCTAAGATTGCAGACTGTTCCGTGCTTCCTTCACCAAGTGGCGGTGCAGCAAAGTGAGAAATCGGCTCTGAAACGCCATAGAAGAGCAATCCTATTCCCATTCCTGCGGAAAAAAGCATCGCAAACCATGTCGGACGATTATATTCAGGCTTATCATCTTTTTTTCCGAGTTTTATTTTTCCATATTTACTGAAGATCATGAATGCGGCAAATAAGAGGAAGAATGTGGCAACTAACTGATAAAACCACCCAAACGTTTCCAAAACAAAAGCTTGCGCAATTCCCATTGCATCACCAAGTTGATCTGGAATTAAAACACCTATTAATACAAACACTGCGGCGATTCCCACCGAAATTTTAAAAACTGACCTGTCCATAAGCATCAACATCCCTTTTTTATAATCTTTAATCTTTTCCCTACAATCCTATTAATTAAACCACAATACTGATAGATTGGAAAAAGGGAGGAGGAATGATAATCCATTATATTCGACAGTATATACCTTCGAGGCCCACTTATCTTTCAAAAGGGGAGGATTGCGACCGAATGGTAAACAATGCTTCTATTTTCGAACTTTTCTATGGAATACCCATCCTCCCTTGTTTGTGTTTCACACTCGCTTTTCCAAATCTTTGGCAGTTTTGCTCGTTTCCACCTCTTTCTCGTTTTTAAGTGTGCCAAACAGCACATCCACAAAAGGCGTAGACACCCCATACCAAAAATTTTCATTTTTAAAGTGATGCAGAATATGAGTCTTCTTCACCCATTTGCCAAATTTCGTCCGCGGTTTAATGGGACGGTGCGCAACATAGTGCTTCCACTCATAAATAAAGAGCATCATCATCAATCCACATGTAAACGCCACCGTCAATCCCCAGCTGCCAGCTATTAAATAGAAGATTAAAGCGAGCACCGACAGATTCGGCATGCTGTACCAAAGCGGTAAAAATAATAAATGCAAATCATTCGGGTGAGTATGGTGGTCATAATGGAGACGTTTTAACAGTTTTAGTAAAAATGGATTTTTTGGCGGCTTCAGATGGAATACAAAACGGTGTGTAAGATACTCACTGAACATGAAGGTCAGCATTCCTGACACAAACACCGCTAACGCTCCCCACGTCAACCCACTCCAACCCAGCCACCCCATACTCGCAACAATCAGCATCATTAAAACAGTGATGTCTGGAAATAAAAAGAACTCCCTGTAGTACCCCTTCATCTCTCTTCCCCCTAGTTTTATATTATTTTACAGCGGTTTGTTCCTTCCACATCTTAATGCTTTGTTCCATCATGTCGTGCACAAGCCGTTCCGCTTTGTCACCGTCTTTATCTAAAGCAGCTTTCATCAACTTCATATAATAGTTTTTTGAGGCTTCCCGGTTGGAGGCGTCTGTGAAGTAGTAGGTTGCAAGTTTAAGATAAAGATGCCCGAAGCTATTAAGGGTAAGTAGATAGATAGGATTCTGTCCAGCAGCTGCAAGCCCTCTTTGGAGACGCCAGTCGTACTCAGCAAAAGAAACCGGATGATTCTCAACGCTTTCGCTTTCTTTTAATAAAGAAATGACCTCCATAGGTTTATGTAAGACCGCTCCTTTTACATAGGAAGGAGAAAGGTTTTTTCTCAGCTCGAGGAGGTGGATGATAAATTCGTTCGGAATACTGTCCTCTTCATTTAAAATGTGGGCGATTGTCATGAGATTGCCCTCTTTCCAGTAATCATTCACGGTAGCACGTTGGTTATGGCGAATAGTTAACCATCCATCACGTTCAAGCCGTTGCAATACTTCACGAATGACTGGCCGTCCTACTTCCATTGTGGTTGCAAGTTCTCGTTCCGATGGTATTTGTGTGCCCTGCACAAATTCCCCTTGTAGGATTTTTTGGATAAATAACTTTTCGACCTTATCACTTACTCGCATATTGCTGAGAGCCTCTCCTTCTATAAAAAATAAAATAAAACTGGTAATACCAAAATTACGAGTGGTATTACCAGTTTATCCTCTATTGGTATTAATTTCAATAATTTTCTGTTAATTACGCATACCACTTGTGCCACATTTTCTTGTTGTTGCCTCTTACAAAAGTATCAATTCGGCCCATTCCCCATGATACGGCAGCTGGATGGGATTGTACGCCACCTCGTGGTGCGCCAAGGTTGCCCCACTCACTCCAACGCTGGCCATTCCAATATTTCTGCCACATGCGGTTATCATCACCTTTTACAAAAACGTCAATCCGATTTGGTGACCATGATGCCGCAGCTGGTGCACCTTCAAATCCGCCTCTTGGGGTACCGAGATTCTCCCATTGACTCCAGCTACTGCCGTCCCACCATTTATGCCACATGCGCTCATTCATTCCTCTGACAAAGCAATCGATGCGGTTTGGCCCCCATGACACAGCACCTGGTGATCCCGTTAAGCCGCCTCGTGGTGCGCCAAGATTCTCCCACTGACTCCAGCTAGATCCGTCCCACCACTTGTGCCACATATTATTGTCCATTCCTTGTACAAAGCAGTCTAAGCGGTTCACTGACCAAGAAGCTACTGATGGCGTTCCTTTAAAACCGCCACGGGGGGAACCAAGATCCTCCCATTGACTCCAACGCTGTCCATCCCACCATTTGTGCCACATCCCTTCACTGGCACCGCGGGCAAACGTATCAATCCGGTTCTGTCCCCAAGATACAGCTGCCGGAGAACTTTTCAATCCGCCTCGAGGAGCGCCAAGGTCATTCCAGCGACTCCATCGCCTTCCGTTCCAAAACTTTTGCCATAAACGATTGTCTTCCCCACGCACGAACGTGTCAAGACGATTGGCAGACCACGATGAAACAGCGGGTGCCCCTTTCATACCGAGCAAAGGCGACCCAAGATCCTCCCACTCTCGCCAACTTGCCCGCATCTCATTTTCGTCATCTCTATAGTACGGATATGGACGTGGGCGAGGGTAGTAATATGGGTAATAATATGGCGCCGGATAATATGGATAATAATAAGGATAATATGGCCTTGGACGAGGATAGAAAAAAATCAGCCGCTCATCAGTTGGCGTTTGCCGATACGCATAAGGATTTTGACCGGGATTCTGATGTGAAAACATATAAAAAACCTCCCCTAACTAGACTTCTGCCTAATAACTTATGCAGAACGAGTGTGGGGAGGTGCATGGTCTATAATAATAGATTGTTTATGTTATAAGATCTGCTGAGCAATCAACCTGTTTAGCTTACGGATATCCACTTTCTTGCCAATAAGACCTAAACGATTGACGAATCCTGCAAGAAAGAAGGTGTTCTTTTGGAAAATTGAAGGATGCAATCTAGCGAAAACCAGCAATTGATGGTTATATCCATTGTATAAATGATTTATCCAAAGTAAAAGGGGAGATATCCATTGTAAAAACAATATATCCATCATAAAAGTCATTTATCCATTGTAAAAACAATATATCCATCTTAACTAGCCTTGCCGCCGAAACAAAAAGCATAACTCCCACAACCGGTAGCGAGGGTCAGATCCCTCTTTATCTCTTTACCTATTCACCACTTCACCGCACAGCGGGTCAGACCCCTATTTCCAGACCCCTACTTCCTTCATGATCTCCTCCACGATAAGGTTATCCGTTTCAAGTCCGGTTATTTCTGTAATGGCTTGCTGCAATCCTTTTTCGCGGATTAGTTGTTGGATTGTCTGGGCTTCCTCATCATTTAGCACATCGTATGTGATGGCGGCTGCGATTGCTTTTATCAGGTTTTCTGGAGGGTGACCGAAAAGCTCAAGGTATTGTTTTGCCGGTCCTACTAGGCGGTCGTTCCCACCGAGCTTTCTGAGCGGAGCGCGTCCTACCCTAGTGACATCATCCGTGATATAGGAATTCTCAAAACGCGAAAGAATCTTGTCGATGTATGCCTCATGTTCTTTTTTATCGAATCCGTATTTCCCAACAAGGACCATTCCTGTTTCCTTCAAAGCGGACTCCGCCACTTTACGGACTTCCCCATTTGTCAGTGCTTCGTCTATCGTTTTGCAGCCCTTTTGATAACCCAAATAGGCAACTGCGGCATGTCCTGTATTCACCGTGAACAACTTTCGTTCAATATACGGTGCCAAATCACCGACAAATGTGATTCCTTCAATGGCCGGAGATTCTCCAACAAGTGCAGTTTCATCCACTACCCACTCATGATACGGTTCCACTGTGACCATCAGCTTATCAGTGTTCGTTTGATTTGGAACAATTCTGTCGACAGCGGCATCTGGAAAAGCAAATAGCTCATCAAATAACACGATTTCTTCTGGTGCCAAATCTTCGTATACATGCTGTTTCAACAAGGAGCTTCCGCCAATAAGATTTTCACAAGCTATGATGTTTAATGGCGCATCGTTGGTTTCAAGACGTTTACGCAATCCACTTACAAGCGATTTCGCAATAATTGGAAGGATGGACGGGCCTACTGCAGTAGTAATGATATCCGCTTCCACTATCGCCTTTTCCAACCTGTCGCTATCTTTTATACTATTGATGGCCGACACATTGCGTACAACCAACTCTTCCTGTGTTTTATCCGCCAGCACCACTCGATAAGCTTTCTTTTCATTTATCAGATCTACTATTTCACTGTTTACATCCACGAAAGTGGTGGTAAAGCCTGCCTTGTAAAGCAAAGCTCCAATAAAGCCTCTGCCGATATTGCCTGCACCATAATGAAGTGCCTTCATGTTATTGAACCCCTTCAAATAATTCAAGGATCTCTTCAGCAGATGTTGCCTTCACAATTTGTTGAACATTTTCTTCTTCAGAGCAGACAATCGCAATTTGCGATAGAATTTCTAGGTGTTCATCGCCTTTCCCTGCTATGCCAATCAGTAATTTCACTTCATTTTCTGCTCCAAATTCCACACCTGCTGGAACTTGTACAATAGCAATCCCGGATTCTTTCACCGCTTTTTTTGCATCTTCTGTACCATGTGGAATCGCAACAAAATTACCCATGTAGGTGGACGTTAATTCCTCCCGTTCCAACATCTTTTCAATATATGTTTCATCTACGTATCCACGGTCCACTAACAATTGTCCTGTCTTTTTAATTGCTTCCTCTTTTGTCCCTACAGTTTCGTTTAATAAGATATTTTCTTTAGCTAAGATTGGTAAGGTCATGATTCAAACACTCCTTAATTCAGTTAATTTTTCGTTAAAATAACGGTTTAATGTGGCAGCGAGATGATTCCCGATCGCAACCCCGTCCGTTGATTCAAATCGTGCAATGCTTCGGTCATCTTCTATGATAGATGCACTAATATGACTCAGTACTTCTAATACCTCTTTTTCTGCCTTTGAGGGGGCAAGAAGAAGGAGGACTGACTCCACTTTCATGGGCTCCTGATCCATTCCTGTTGTCGGACATGAATGAGTTAATTTGTATATAGAAAAAGTTGGTTTAATAACGGCCTCACTTTTGGCGTGGAACAATGCCAGCTTTGTACCCGGTATCCCAAGTCCTCCCATCCTTTCCCTCTCCAAAAGGTCTTTTAATACCTGAGTCACATCGGAGAGTTGCTCCAAATGTTGTAACTCCAAGCATAGAATCTGCAACGCAGCCCTAATGGACTCGCCACCTTCCCCCTTCTTAAAAATAAAGCCATTCAATAAGGTTGAAACTGCTTTGGAATAGAGAGAAACCTTTTCTAAATTATCTGCCACCGCTTCTATAGAAAGATCTTGGTTATAAAAGGCTTCCTCTAGTTCTAGATTACCTTTTAACTCTATCAATTTGTTTTTATGCTGCTCATAGATATACTGTTTGATTTTATCTAATTCTTCATCTGTTAAAATTGGATTGACGATAAAATAGTCTCTGTTTAAATCAGGCAAACGAATCGTAGAGATGATCAGATCATAGTTTGCATCATCTAACTGATTCAACTCGAAAAGAGATACATTCTGACATACTTTTATTTCAGGAATTTCTTTTTGAAGCCTTGTCGCAAGCATTTTTGAGGTTCCAATGCCTGTCGAACAAACGACAAGTGCCTGCAGCGGTCTGGCTTGATGGATGTTCAATAAGACAGAGCCAAAGTGCATGACCAGAAAACCGACTTCTTCTTCTGGAATCACGAGATCATGGAATGTCACCTCGACACCTTCTTTAATAATGGAAAATAATTCTGCATATTCCGTTTTGATTCGATCTAAGAGCGGGTTTGTTATGCCCATATTTTGCTTGATGCGGAATAATGCAGGACCAAGATGGGCAACAAGCCCCTGCAATAAAGAAGGATTATCTGAAAGATTTTGGTGGATCCTCTCTTCTACAAATCGGATGAGGTGCTTTGCTTTTAAGGCATCCTGCATTCCCGCTTCTTCTGCAAAATATTCCTTGTCCTGTCTTAACTTCGCTCCTCTTAGATGCATGGTGATGTAGCCAATTTCGGCGACTGGAATCTCTGTTTGATACACTTTTTCAAGCTTCTCAATGATTTTTTGGGCAATCATATATTCAGGAGTCCCTTTCAGTTCTAAAAGGTAGGCCTGATCTATGGAAATATTTTCTCCACGCATGATTCGCTCCATCGCCAATGCCAAATGAACAACCAGCCCCATATACGCGCTATCTGCAATGGAATAGGGCAGCTCTTTGTTCATTTCATCCACTGTCCGCTCTACAATATGCAGATTTTTTTTCTCTACTAGACCAAGCAATCTTTCCGAAATCGGGTCGGATGACGGCTTACTCTTCTTTTGAATGCTTTCTTTTATAAGGCTCAGCAGTTCATACTCATCCACATTATCAGTGATTACCTTGCTCATCGCCTTACGCTTGTCATTCTCATCGCCTTCTATCTGTACACCATATCCTCTTTTTCGGATAAGTGATAGATTGCGAAATTGGTTTAGCCGTTCCTCCACTTTATTAAGATCATTACTAACCGTCGCGATAGTGACATTCAAATCATTAGCGAGCGCAAACAACTTGACCGGTTCGACCGATTCCAATAGTGCACATAGAATGATTGTCTGCCTTTCTTCAGCGGTGTACTGATTATGATCTACATTGAAAAGAAAAAGCTTTAAATGTTCTATATTATCCTGTTCCCCGATTATCTGGACACCCACACCTGATTTCTTTAGTAAAGACAGCTGATACTGAGCCAAGGTTCCCTCGACTTCTTTTAAATCACGGTGGATGGTTCGGGTACTTACATTTATTTCATTCGCCAGATCCCCGACTGTCATTTCTTTATCCGTCGATAAAAGAATCTCAAGGATCTGCCTCTCTCTTGCGGTAATATACATAGCGCTCACTCCAATACCCTTGGATGATGACAATTTTTTAATACTATGTTTATAGTTTCATCATAAAACACAGATATTATTGATTCAATGAAAGGAAAGTAAGGATTCGTCAAAATTATTGTTGACAAAAGTTAATAATGACATCTCTTTTCCATTCCCCCTGCATGCAAAAAAGAAGGAGAGAGTCCGTGCTCTTTCCTCCTTCTTTAATATTACTTTAGGTTTTTAATAAGCTCATCATATTTAGGACTGTTCAAGAAATTCTCAACAGAAATATGAGTCGCATTCGGATGCTTTGCCTTTGCACGGTCTGTTAAGTCTTTATGCGTGATGACGATGTCAGCATCCATTGGAATATTACTGATGGAGGAGTTCGCTACATCAACGGACAATCCTGCTTTTTTAACTTTATTCTTCATGATGGATGCACCCATGGCACTTGACCCCATTCCCGCATCACATGCAAAGATAATCTTGTTTACTTCTTTTTCTTCCAAAGGAGCTTCTTTTTCTTTTGCAACAAGAGAGCTCGCTCTGCTTTCTTTCCCCTTTAGTGCAGATGTTTTTTCTGTTGCTTTTGCTAAATCATCATCTGTAGATTTAGAATTTTTTAAGATGACAGATGCAATTAAGAAGGAAACAGTAGTAGCTACAAGGACACCAGCCATGACTGCAAGGAACCCACCTCTTGGAGCCATAGCAGCTATAGCAAAAATACTACCAGGTGATGGTGCAGCAACCAGCCCTCCGTTAAATAGTAAAAGCGTGAATACACCAGATGCTCCCCCACCAATTGCTGCCAAGATAAGTGCAGGTTTCATCAATATATATGGGAAGTAGATTTCATGAATCCCACCAAAGAAATGGATGATGGTTGCTCCAGATGCAGATTGTTTAGCCATTCCTTTTCCGAAAATGACAAATGCCAACAAGATTCCAAGACCTGGTCCAGGATTTGCTTCAAGTAGGAACAAGATAGACATGCCTTCACGTGCCGCCTGTTCAATACCAATAGGCCCTAAGATCCCATGGTTGATCGCATTGTTCAAGAAGAGAACCTTTGCCGGCTCGATAATGATACTTGCAATCGGAAGCAGGTTCGCCTGTACTAGCGTTTCTACTCCAGCCGCTAACGTTTTGTTCAAAGTTAAAACAATCGGTCCGATACCTTTAAAACCAATAATCGTAAGGATACCGGCAATAATACCAGCAGAAAAGTTGTTCACAAGCATCTCAAACCCTTGTCGTACCTTTCCATCAATCGCTTGGTCAAATTTCTTGATCGCATATCCACCAAGCGGACCCATCACCATCGCACCAAGGAACATCGGAATATCTGCTCCCACGATAACCCCCATGGTCGCAGTTGCCCCAACAACTCCGCCGCGCAGGTCATACACAAGGCGTCCTCCCGTAAAACCGATCAATATCGGCAATAGGAACGTAATCATTGGACCGACAAGAGTCGCTAGTTCCTCATTTGGCCACCAGCCAGTAGGTATGAATAATGCCGTGATAAGTCCCCATGCGATGAACGCCCCAATATTGGGCATGATCATACCACTAAGATGACTACCAAAACGCTGTATTTTCACTTTAAAATTAGAAGATGATTTTGTCTCAGAGCTCATTTTACTGCCCCCTTATCATAATATTCTTGCTTACCCTTATGATAAAGCGGTTTCACCAAACAATCCATTGTTACTAAAGACCCATTTGGCAAACGTATTGTTGACATAATTAAAATAAGCAAAAAAAGAGGGGTCAGACCCCTCTTTAACACTTTAACGCAGAGCGGGTCAGACCCCATCTTTAGTTCATCACCCATTTATCCTTCATAAACATAACTCTAGCAATCACAAATGTTACGATGATGCAGATTAGGTTGCTTCCAATCATGATGGCCAGGTGTTCGTAGTTGATGATGCCGAAGCTCAGTTCTTTTAGTACTGTGAAAATGTTCATGATTGGTATTGCAAAGTGCTCGAATGATAATTCATTGATTCCAATACCTGAGATGATCATGATTGGAAATACAGCAATCATCATGATTGGAGTACTGTAACTCTGCGATTCCTTTACTGTTTTACCCATAATGCTTGTGATCATCTGGAAAGTTGCCATAAACATGGCATAGACGACAGAAACCAAAATGGCAAATCCAACAATCAAGTACACATTTTCACCAAACGAAATGGCATTTTTCATATTCTCCGTTAAGAAATTTATCTCTAAAGCCACTACAATCAACGTAACAATGCCAGTTAGAGCGCCAATAGTTGAAATAGTGAGCCACTTGGCAAGTAATAAAGTCATACGGTTAACTGGTGTCATCAATAACGCTTCCATTGTTTTCTTCTCTTTCTCTCCGGCAAACAAATCAGAGGCAGACGGACCTGCGCCGATCCCTATTGCCAATGCCAAAATCAATGGTACAAGCATGGCAACCATATTCACACCAGCTGTCTCCTCTGTCAGTTCTTTTTGTTCAATCGTAAATGGTTGAACAAGCTCCTGAGGAGTACCCTGTGCTTCTAATCGATCGGCAATGACTAGTTTTTCATAGGCTCCAAGAACAGTAGTAACCTGGTTCATTAATATAGAAGAGTTTTGACTAAAGGAATTTCCTATAAGCGTTACACCGGCCTCTTCTCCCTTTTCCACTTTTTCTAAAAATCCGCCTTCCAAAACCAATGCAGCTTGAGCATCTCCTTCTTCCAACACCGCCTCCGGATCTGCCGTTTTTACAAATTCAATATTCTCTATCCCCGCGAATAACGCTTCTTCCTCTGTACCAAATGTTTCATTCACAGCAAGGGAATAAGTTTCCCCTTCTCCATCCGACAGCATGCTTTCATAAAACAACACAAGTCCTGTCATCATCACAATCGGCAATAAAACGGTTAATAAAAGAGTTCGTCTGTCCCTGAACGAATCTTTCATTTCTTTAACGTATATTTTACGAAGCATAGTGTTCGTTCCCCCTTACAAGTTTACTCATGAAAATATAGTTAAGGTCACGAGAGCCTTCTGATTTATATAAAGCTTCCAATGAACCATGGTGGACGAGTTCACCTTTATGCATCATCGCCACCGTATCGCACAGCATGCTCACTTCTTCCATGATGTGACTAGAAAAAATAATTGTTTTTCCATCGCGCTTCAACTGATGGACGAGCTGGCGAAATACGTTAGAAGATGTAATGTCCAAACCGGTGGTTGGCTCATCGAACAAGATGATATCAGGGTTATGAATCAATGTGCGGGCAATTGCCACTTTTTGACGCATCCCTTTTGAAAAGCCGCCGACCTTACGATTCAAGTAATCCTTCATCCCAAACATTTTTGCTAATTCTTCAATCCGTACCTTTGTCTCATGCTTGCTCATTCCGTATAGAGCAGCAAAATACTCCAGGTTTTCGCGTGCTGTAAGGCGGTCATACAAACCGGTTTCCCCGCCGAAGAGCACCCCGATTTTTCTTTTTATGGAGTCGGAATTCTTAACCGTATCAAAACCCGCTACACTGATTGACCCTTCAGTCGGAGTTAATAACGTTGCGATGGACCTTAACAGCGTCGTTTTCCCCGCTCCGTTCTCCCCAAGCAATCCTACAACCTGCCCTTTGTTCACTGTAAATGTTACATGCTTGAGCGCCGTCACATAAGCCTTTTTATCTTGAAATTTCTTTGTTACTTGATTAATTTCGATCATAATTCTTTCACCTCGTCTGTTTGATTTCTTGTTTTTATCATACAAACTATTTTGGTTTGAATCTCTAGTTATGTCGCGAATATTCCTTTTGATGTCGCGAAAATGACCTTTCTATCCTTTTTGATGGTAAAATAAAGATAATTACCATGAATATGGAATGAAACAAAACTTCAAGGTGAGGGTAAAACGATGCGAGTTGGTCTTGTAGATGACAGATACATAGATTTGGACAAACTAAATGGAATTGTAGCAGCCGTACCGAATGTGGAGATTGTCTTCTCTACTCAATCTGCGGAAGAAGCCTATGAATATATTAAAAAAGAAGCAGTGGACCTTTTGATTGCGGACATTGAAATGCCCAACCTATCCGGGTACGAGCTCGCAGACATCATCCACTCGCACGCATTGAACATCGCTGTTATTTTTGTTACAGGAAGCAGTGGCTATGCCGTCCACGCCTTCGAGTTGAATGTACATGACTACATCATGAAGCCTTATACAAAAGACCGACTTGTCAAAAGTATGGAAAGATTACTGGAGAAATCCAAGTCTGCTGAAATTGCTGGAAGACTCTATCTTAAACAAAAAAACGACATCCACATTGTTCAAAAGAAGGACATCGTTTTTATTGAAAGATCTGGCCGCTCCACCACCATCTACACCAAAAGCGGACCCATCAAAACCTACCAGACATTGAATGAACTAGAAGGAGAACTGCGTGAGCGAGACTTTCTCCGCTCCCACCGGTCCTTCATTATAAACATTCATCACGTGAAAAACTTCTCACTCTATGCCAAGAACTCATACATCGTAACGTTTGAAGGCATGGAGGAACAGGCGATGATTACCAAAGATAAAGTGGAATTTCTGCAAGAGAATTACTTTTAGTAAGGATTGATTAGCGTTGAAGACTTCCTTTATTTACTCGGGGGCGATAGGTGCGCTCTTATTTTTACATATGCATGCACTCTTCGGTGAGTGGATTTTGCCTTATGTTAGTTTAATGGTTGCCACAGTAATTGCCTTTTATTTTCATAGAAAAATAGCAGTGGAGATTGAAAGGTTAGGATGGAAAGCCAATAGTGGTCTGTGGATTGTGCAAGTGTTGGTTGTGACGATTGCTTTAGGTGTGTCCCTGCCTCCAAGGCTTGCGGTTGCACCGATAATCGTGTTTGTTGCCTGTGAATATGTACGGATAACGACTGGTCAGCATTTTACTAGATTGCAGCGCGAACTTGCTCAACACGAAGAGCAACGAGCCCATATCAATGAAACCTTTCGCATTGTCCGCAGCGAGCGTCATGATTTCCTCAAGCATGTTTCAGCCGTCCACTTCATGTTAGAAAACGATAAGGCTTCAGAAGCAAAACTTTATCTTGATGACCTTGTGAAAAGCTACGAAGAGACCAATTACTCTATTAGAGGAGAGCGCGGGGTTGTCGCTGGCGTGCTACATCAAATGTATCGACGCGGCAAAGCTGCCGGGGTCAGTGTGGTGTATGATTTAGATCTGCCTTTGTCTATGTTACCGATTGGGGACCAGCAAATTGTCGGGCTCCTTGGAAACCTGTTGGGCAACAGCCTTGACGCATGCGAAGAATGGCAGCGGGAGCGAGGTGGGCAAGCCATGTTAACGTTACAGTTTTATAAACGCAGTGGCCTGTATATGTTGATTTGCAAAAATAACACCTTGCCTGTACCCGTTAATGTCTTGGACTCCCTGTTCGATACGTATGGACATACCACAAAGGGTGGCGGGCACGAAGGATTAGGGACCAAAATAATGAAGGATATTGTGGAAGAGCACCACGGTTTGTTGGATTTTGTGTGTAAAGATGAGGAATTTACCGTGAAAATCAAGGTGCCGGCGATACGGTAATAACTGAGGTTCTATTTGTTACGGCGCAATGGGACTTATCCATTGTAAAAATAATATATCCATTGTAAGCGGAGATATATCCATTGTAAAAAAGATATATCCATTGCAAAAATCATTTATCCATTGTAAATCCAATATATCCATTTTAGCCTACTTAACAAAAAACAAAGCTCCCCAAATCGGGAGCTTTGCCACCAAAACCTTCATCCGCCGTGGTCCTTCTTTACTAGACCCACCGACCATACCTCTCTCTACTGTATCCCTTCCTCCTCTGCCTCCAACAGCATCTCCGCCACAAGCCACCTTAATGTCTCTTGGAAAACTGTCTGATCCTCAGCAGGAGTCAATGGGACGAAACTGATACTTTTTCCGTCCAGTTCTTCCACTTCGATGCCACCGTGCTTTTCAGGATAGAAGACGAGCACCTGATGAACAGGTCGATACTTCTGCCAACGCTTTTTCCCGTAAATATAGGGAGACCTTACATTATCGGCATAACTCGTCAGCTGTCTCATAGAATCTGTCAGCGCATGGCGCTTGCGATACTTCATGTCAATCATAATGGTGCCGATATAAACTTCCCGTAAGAACAAATCCATCCGCACATCTGGGTTATTATTCGTACCAGTGGTATAGACAGGGACCGTCCATTTATCCGTTGCTTCCGGATGGCTCGGGATGGTTCCGTCATAGGTAATATGAAGAGAGATTTCCCCGAATTGATATTGAATCATATTATCTTTTGCGACTGGCTTACTAGTTATCACGAGGCTGCCACGGTTCCCTGGCTCTCCACTGTCAACCATGCCAAACACATCCACCACCTGCAGCCAACCCCAAATCTCATATAACTGGTCAGTCCGTTTCCACTGCTGGCCAAGCCCAGTATGAACCGGAATCTCCTCTCCCTGAAGAGACTGATCAATTTGATATAGCTTTCGGTATCGAACATCTACAAACATCACCATTGGAACCGAAAGCGCCTTTTTATAAGACACCTCCCTATACCAGTGACTGGATTTCACAAGATTTAACGCACCACTCATCCGCATCGCTTTTCCGCGATATTCCTTCAATTCCTCCACTAGGCGACGCTTCCTCTCCAATGGAAGAGAAATGGAGAAGGAGTAGTCCTTGCGATTTGATAACCCTTTAATGGTCGTGTCCATACATGCCACAAACTCGTGCAATAATTGATTCCATTTTTCTAAAATCGCTTTTAACATCTGATTTTCAGGGAGGTCATAATTTATCCGCTTTTGCACTGATTTCACCAGATTCATTGTGTCAGGCCGCTTCAGCCGATGCTGAATGGACACAACATCCACATGCGCCGGCATCTCAGCAGGTTGCATCTGGTATTCCTTCGCAACCGACGACCTCACCCTTTGTGCAAGGTCGGAAACAATTGCATAGATATCCGTAAAGTAATGTTGCAACATTTGATACTGCCGAAACAACTTCGGATCAATCCGGAGTGCCGCTAAACTCTTCGGACTATGCTGTTTGCGGATGACGTCGAGTGCTACACCCTTTAGTTTCTCTTCCACTTCAGAGCGCATCGTTGCAAGCTGATCGTCAAAAAGTCTGTTAGATATGACCTTTACTAGCGTGTAGAACGTCTTCCCATCCGACGTTTCGACTCTCAAGCTGTACAGACCAGGAATATAAGGATAATAATTGTCAGAAGTGGAATGCCTGAAAAGTGTCACCATTCCATCGCAGCCTAGATAATTCTCCTCTGAATCCTGATCAACCAGCAACCTATCATCTCCAAGCCCATCAAATCCGTCCATATAACATCTTGCCCCGCGATCTTCACATCGGAACCGCAGCTCAAGATTGACGTTCTCTCTTATCTCCGTGTAAACATGTACAGCTTCATCCCAGTCAGAAAGGTGCTCAACAAAGCTTTGAACCTCCGTATCCTCCCGAGATCCATTTTGAAAAACATGTGTAAAAATAACCGAAAAAGGCTGCGTTCTACATGGTGTATCCATTATATTTCAGCTCTTTCGCTTTTTGTTTGATAACATTTCTGCTTTCCTTGAAAATGGAAATATTCGTGTAGCGATCAAATAACCGAATGATCAAACTGCCCTCCACGGTATCCTTTTCACGGTTATATCGACCAAGCAAGTCTCTAAGCTGATCCTCTGACCCTCTCACTTTTGTCAACACACGCTGAACAACTTGAAGGTCAAAAGCATCTTCTCGTAAAATATATTCCTGTGCCGGAAGATTGCCCAAATACTGATCTATCTGCTTTACAATCCGCGGCCCCACCCCGACCTGCTTGTTCACATTTTGCATCATTTGATGAACTTCCCATAACAATCCCAATTCATCATCATGAAGACTTAAACTTCTATTTTTATATTGAAAAGATTCAAACGTATCATAATCCACTTCATCCGCACGTGCGACCATCCCTTTTTTCTTTTCCGGAAGCTGTTTCATCTCGGTGAACGGCATCACATCTAACGACAGGACATTCGCACGATCTAACACCTTATCGGAAAAATGATAGGTCGACTCATCCATATTGACCGTGCCGACAAACAAGACGTTTTCACGTATCACAATAGTCGGTGGATATTGTGCAGAGTTATACAGCCTGCTTTCCAAATCGTCGTTATATAACCGGAGCACTCGCTTCCCATGATCCATTTCCAAAATCGATAAGAACTGGGAGAAATAATGCTCCACTCTTGCCAAATTCATCTCATCAAAACAGATGATATACAGTTTATCCTTGTCATCTTCCGCCTTACGAAGCGCATTGATCAACCCCGAATCCCCAGGACGATACACCATATTCAGCGTGTCCGCATAGCCGATTAAATCTGAATCTGACGTCCAGGACGGGCTTACTGGAATAACAGTAAGCTGCTCTCCTTTTAAGCCAAGTGACTGGCTATACAATTCCACCAATTTTGTCTTGCCAGTTCCACTCATTCCGGACAAAATGACAAGAGACGACGACTTCATGGAAGTGTGAAAATTGATTAGATTCTCTTTCCGATAAATGAGTCCCGCATCCTGCGTGTGGCTGAACAGAAGCTCCAAAAACTCCTGTTCCTTCTCGTTTCCTTTTGGGATAGGTACGTTAATTTCACTTGTCGGCTTTTCCATAACCGAGACGGCAACCTCTTGCCTGCTGCTTTGGATTTCTGGTGAGGTTTGCTTGTCTAAAGAAGAAACTGCCACCTCTTGAGGTAGAGTTTCTCGGTCAGACGAATCTGCCACCTGCACCGCCTTTTGTTCTTCTAAACGATGCAGTAACTTCTGAAAGTGCGCAATTGGTACAAATGCAACATGAGGGCTCTCATCCGTCAGATAGCACTCATCCAGCCATTCCTCTTCCAAAGTAAGCATCTTCAACTCATCACGCAATTCAAAGTTAAACCCACCATGAGCATACTGATGTTTTTCCAACACTCCATAAACGGTAAACTGCTCGTCTTCCTCCGTTTCTTCTTTCCACAACACAATCGGCGGTGTGTCATTCGCCTCATGTGACACTTCTGTAATGCGGCCGACGAACTTCTTCTCCACAAGCCTTGAGAGAAATACATCCTGCTCCATCCCATTTACTTTTTTGCTGAAAATAGGAACTGGAATTAATTTTAAATCCTTTTCATAGCTTGGTAGCTTAGGCATCACGCGCACCCCGAACATGTTATACACTTCTTCATGATTGTAACGAATGCGTTTTTCCACCTTAAAAATTAACAGCCGATCATCAAGCCATTCCCGTAACTTTTCTTTACGGATAAATTCCGGCTGCGTATAATCATCCTCAAATCCCCATTTTTCCAAGTCAGAATAGAATCCTGTCACCGCTTTTACATTCGGAAAGCTTTCGGCAGGCTGTGAAATGATTCGGACAAAAAACTGGAGACTGTCCTGCTTATTTATAAGTATCGAGTCCCTGTAGAGCAACTCACTCTGATCGACATCTGCCAGCACACCAACTAAGTCATTCTCCCAAACCTTATTCATCGCTCTCAACCTTTCTCTATATAACGTTTCATTGTCGGAAAATCGCTAAATTCTTTTATATTCTTCTGTACCGTCCGCTTTATTTTCCTTCTCACCTGTGGTGGCACAAGATACGTCATCATCCAAACCTCATCACATTTTTCAAGCAAATCCGATTCCAAGGCGTCTGGAACATCCTTCAGCTCCAACACACAAAAAATATGTTTTGCTGAATTTTCAGTTAATTTATTTTTTGGGTCACCCACCAAGACTATTTCCTTTTGGTCCTTTATAGCAGATATTTTTTCATCTGTTCTAACTGTTGTTGTTGCGGCTACCTCTTGTTGTTGGTGAAGCAACATCGCGTTTAAGTGAGAAATTTCTCCCTTCAACTTTGCCACTTCCTCTTTTAACGCTTCATTTACCTCGGCGGTTTTCTTGTTGTTTTCCACCGTCTCCCTGTGCTGCGCTCGTTCGGTTCCAAGTTCCTGCTGCAGTTTAAGCTTTTCGCTCAGTGCTGATTGTTTCTCTTCCTTAGACTGCTGCTTTAACTGCGAGTACTTTTTTTCCCACTCCCCTATTTTCGCGCGTAAATCCTTATTCTTGTCTTCGGACTTATTCCATTTTTTCTCCCACTCCGTTGTAGAGGTGGAATCTACCTTCTCAGGTAAAACTTCCTCTTCCTTTTTTTCCTGTCTATCTACAAGACTACTTAACTCATCTACCTCATATTTTTCCATCAACGTCTCTTCAAACTCCGATGCAAGCTTTTCAAACTGCTCCTCTTCGCTTGCATATAAGCCACCAAGAATCAGATGAAGCTCTTTACCTTCTTCATATAATTCTATTAACGCTTCTAACGTAATGTCGTCCCCTTTGTCAGCAGGTTCATCTGTATCATCATCGTTTATCGTGTAATAAGCTTTTATCATTTTTAGATTTCGCGGTTTCAGGGCTTCTGCGATAACCATTGCCCTTGCGTGTTTTATATTTTCCTGATTTATTTGACGGAAGCCTTTTACCTGGATTGACCAAAAGTCCACTAGTGCCACCAATTCCCCATCCGGAATCGTACTAAATACCTTTTTCCATGTTTCCCTGCTCAATTGCATGACCCCCTCTTATTTCTTGTCGGTTCCTTATTTTCTTTGATATTCTATTAAGTAATGACACTTCTAATTTTACATGAACACGCACGTTTTTGTAAGGTTTCGAAAATTTAAACATAGAACTATCTTCCTAGAGAGCTCTTTTCTTCTAAAAGATTGTTGCTATTCTCTTGTAAAAAGTCGGCAGTTGGACTTTTTACTGCTTACGTACTATAGAAATAGCAAGTAGTATGCTTCATTCGACAAAAAAAAGAGCCCGACAGTAATTAATATAACGGCTAATTTAACTATGCATTACAAAAACAAAGTTTACAAAACAGCACAATAGAGAGGTGATTGGTCATGAGTCTTTTAGAAAAAATTAAAGAAATCCCTGCAACCCCAGGCGTTTATCTAATGAAAGACTCTGCCGGCCAAGTCATCTATGTGGGGAAATCAAAGCGTCTACGTCAACGCGTTCAATCTTATTTCAGAGAATCTGCTACCCATACCAACAAAATCCGAAAACTTGTCAAGCATATCCATGATCTAGAGATCATCGAGACAGACACGGAATTTGAAGCCCTACTGCTCGAATGGCAGCTCATCCAAGAAATACGCCCGCAATACAACCGGCAAATGAAAACACCAGAGGCCTTCCTCTATCTAACAATCCGGAAGGTCGGCAAGCTCTATCGTCTTCGCCCCTCCACCCAACCCTTGCGTGGCGGCGATGGCTGGAGCTTTGGACCATATTCAAACAGGAAAACAGTCAGTTTTGCGATACGAGGGTTGAAGGATGTGTACCGCCTCGACTGTTCTAACCCCGCCATAAACGGATCACCCTGCCTAAACTATTCCCTTGGTCTATGCCGCGGCATCTGTCTTGGCGGCAAAGCAGTGGGGGAATACAACGCGATCGTAGAACAGCTCATCCACTTGCTTAATGGGGAAAGTGCGGAATTGCTGGAACACATGCAGCAGGAGATGAGTCAGCTTGCGGATGACTTGGACTTCGAGCGTGCAGCCAGATACCGAAACTGCATTCAATCCTTGCAGGCCCTATTGCAAAAAGAAGATGTGATGGATTTTACGGAAGGAAATCATTTAATGTTGGTGGCCGAAAGATTGGATGAAAACAGGGTAAAATGCTTTGTGATCAGGAGGACGGATGTGTTGTTTAGTGAGGTTTATGGCGGTGAGAACGGAGTGGATGAGGAAGTACGTAGAGATATTTTTGCAAGGCTTTCTCATGAACTCTCTGATGCCGTCCCTGCTGCAACCCGTGGAGTGAGCCGGTTTGAAATTGATAAAGCGCAGATTATTTACAGTTATTTACGAAGTGGGAAATGTAAGTATAAGATGGTCGGTCACGAGGATTTGGGTGCGTTGAATGCATTGATTTCTGATGTTTTATGATGTAAAAATTACTGTTGCCAGCCACTTCGTACGTGAAGTGGCTGTTTTTTTGGACCTCTTGACTTTGGAGACACAAGTTGATGCCAAAAGTGGACAAGTTCGTGCGGAAAGATTATGAGTTCGTGCCAAAATGGGGCAAGTTCGTGCCGAAATGCCCTGAGTTCGTGCCAAACGAGCAATCACTCAAATGAGTCCATTTTTAGCTCGCGCTCAATCCCAACTCATACACCAAAAATCGCTCATTCGCATTTTTCTCATACTCATCAAGCTGGACCTCTAGCTTAAGAGTAAACATCGAATGATTTTCCAAAAAGAACACAAAATCAGGAGCCGGATAATAAAGCACAATCTCTATAGGCCGATCATGTTGTTCGATGGAGAAGAGAATATTGCTGACCACTTGCCTGAAAATATCTATCGAAAATGGGTTAAAGAAATAGAACACATTGGCCGTTTCAGGTATTGTATACTCTTCGGCCAAGCACTTTTCAAACATGATCATCTGTCTTCCCTTACCTCTATACATGGACAAATTCTTCAAACAAGCCTCGTAAAATGTCTCATTCATTTCAATACCGGTTACCCTAGGCCCAAACCGATGTGCCAAGTAAAAATTCAACCTGCCTTTTCCACACCCAAAGTCAACCACGTGATTATCGGAGTCTACCAAGTATCTTTCAAACAACCGGTCCAGCGCTTCATATGGAGTAGGCTCATAGCGATGATAGGTAAAAGAGCGGTGAATACCCATCTGTATATCAGTCGTTTCGATGTTAAGTTTCTGATCATATCTTTCTGGAGATCTTGGCATTTCCTTTTCCCCTTGCTATAATTTGAGCTTATTTGTAATTACTTTATTAATTGAAAATGCTCCATATATATATCTGGTTTAAAATAATGGTCCATTTTTTTAACCCATTCTTTAAATAAGTCAGATCCCACAAAACCTTTCATATGGTCCTCGAGAGTTTCCCATTCCACTTGCACCATATACTTCCCTTCTGTTTCGATGCATTTATGTAAAGTGTGCGCGTTATAGCCTTTTGATTGAGCGATTGTTTCTTTAGCTACTACTTCAAAATCTTTTTCAAATCCGGCTTCCATTCCTTCGTTTATATTAAAAAATGCTACTTCGGTTATCATAGTTGTATCTTCCTCTCACTAGTAAAATTTCTCTTATATTCATTATGCGTGAAAAACGCCAGAATTAAAAACCAGATGCATAGTTCTCACCATTTTTTCACTTTTAAGATTTTTCATTAGCCAAATTTTTAATTTATTGTCCACTTTCGAGATTCATTAGCCAAATTATCGATTTATTGTCCAACTTTTACGTTTATTAGCCACTTGCCCTCATAAAATTGCCATTCGACACAAACACACATTAATCGACAAACACCTCCGCGACCAAAACACAAAAAAATCCGCCCCCACCAAAAAGGCAGAAGCGGACCTCCCTCAAAAAAACTTAATTATTCCCCACCAATTCTGTTTTCACCTTACGCTCACCAGCAACCGCAAGCTCACCCATCGGCCCAGGCTCTACTTCTGCTTCTGGATCTCCCGCCTGTGTCGCCCGCTTAATAAAGAATGACAACACGAGCGCAACCACCGCAATAAATGTTGACACGAAAAAGGCGAAATTGATTCCTTCTAACATCCCTTGCATCATCACTTGTTGCTGCATACCCGCAATTGCCTCATCAGACGGGTTCGCACCCAAAGCAGCCATTGCATCTCCTGACAGCTCACGACCAACACTTTCCGCCCTCGTTGACATCAACGTCACCAACAGCGCCGTTCCAATCGCCCCTGACACCTGCTGTAACGTATTGTTCATGGCGGTACCATGCGGATAAAATCGTGTTGGCAACTGGTTCAAACCGTTCGTGGAAACCGGCATAAACACCATCGACATACCAAACATCCGCACGGTATATAAAATCAATAGTTGCGTGTAAGTCGTTTCAAAGGTCAACTGACTGAAGAAATACGTCGTCCCCACGGTAATAGACAAACCGGTAATGGCAAGCGCACGGCCACCGTACTTATCAAACAACTTCCCAGTAACCGGCGACATTAATGCCATCACAATCGCACCCGGAAGCATCAATAAACCGGCATCCAATGGTGAAATTCCGCGGATCGTCTGCACATAAATAGGCAACAATATCATCCCCGAGAACATCGCCATCGTAATAACCATTGAAATAGCTGATGATAAAGCAAACATCGGGTATCGGTAGATTCGGAAGTTCAACATAGGTTTTTCTTTTCGAAGCTGACGTAAAATGAACCAAACTAACGATAATGTACCGATTGCAATGGTTCCGTATACAAGCGGACTATCCCATCCCTTGGAACCAGCAGAACTAAATCCATACAATAAACCACCAAAACCTATACTCGATAAGACAACAGAAAGTTGATCCAGGCGAATTTCTTGCTTTTCTTTTCTATCCTTTAAAAGAAAAACACCTAATAGCAAAACAGCAATCGCAATTGGTGACACAAAGTGGAATAGCATTCTCCAATCGTAATGTTCAATTAACCAACCGGAAAGCGTCGGCCCAATTGCAGGCGCCCCCATCATAATTAGTCCGAACATACCCATTGCGGTTCCACGCTTTTCGATTGGGAAGCTGACAAGCATCACATTCATTAATAATGGCATTAATATGGCCGACCCGGAAGCCTGCATCATTCTGCCTGCTAAAAGAACGCCAAAAACCGGTGCAAAACCGGCCATTACTGTCCCAACGGCAAAGAGACCCATTGCGACAATAAATAAATTCCGTACAGAATACTTTTGAATTAAAAAAGCTGTGGTAGGGATCAATACCCCATTCACCAGCATGAAGCCAGTTGTCAGCCATTGAACCGTTGAAGGTCCCACTTGAAGCTCTGCCATAATGGATGGCAGGGCAATATTTAATAAAGTATTATTTAAAAAAGCAATAAACGCGCCGATCATTAAAATGGCCAAAATACCATATGGTGGACGATTTATCGTTGTGTTTGATTCTGCTTGCTGCATTCTTTCTCCTCCATTTATACTAACAGTACATTTTTATACTACCATTACATCTACTCCAATTTTATACCATCGGTTCAAATTTATCAATCTTGAAAACTTTGTTAATTTGCTATTTGTATAAAGGTTTTATTTCGTGTACTATTATTTTTGTACCATCAGTCTACTTTAATTAGGTGATAAAATGAAGGATCGCAAACTACATGTTCTCACATGTGCTCATAAACTTTTTATTGAAAAAGGATTTCAAGCGACTTCCATCCAGGACATTCTGGATGAGAGCGGCATTGCCAAAGGAACCTTATATAATTATTTTTCATCCAAAAACGAACTGTTAATTGCACTGTTCAAAACGTTATATAAAAAAATGGAAAAAGAACGGAACGACCTCTTGATTGGACAGGACCCGGCGGACATTCATATTTTCATAAAGCAGTTTGAACTTCAAATGGAGACAAATCGGGCAAACAAATTGATCTCCCTATTTGAGGAAGTCATCTTCATTAATGATTCGGAGTTAAAGGATTTCATCCACAAAACTCAGCTAAGGATGCTAAGATGGGTGCACCACCGTTTCTTGGAGATATTCGGAGCAGAGAAACAAGAATACCTCTGGGATTGTGCCATTATGTATCTTGGAATACTGAATCATGGCATCAGATACTACACGATGACCCATGATAAGAAACTGGACATCCATAGAGTTGTGCAATATAGTGTCAATCGCTTGGTGAAGATAGTGGAGGATGTAGCGGAGTCAGGTGAAGTGTTGGTGGATGCAGAGTCGATGGCACGCTGGGTGCCGAATGAAGGGGATAAGGAGTTACCACTTCCACATGCTATAGCACATAAGGTAACTGAATTGAAAAAAAGTCTTTCCGGTGGGCCTGATTACGGGCGTAAGGCAGAGCTTTTGGACTTTATTCAAGAGGAGTTAACCGGGAAAAATCGCACCGCTCCTAGACGTTTCCTTGTGGAGAGTGCAATGGAGAGCCTATGCAAAGACGAGACCTTTGCATCTAACGCTGGACAGGAATGGTTGAAGTTTCAAGAGCTAGTGGAAAGGTCCATTAGATCGGATGAAGATGACTGTTCGTAGAGCAGGATACCCTCATAATTGTAAGAATCAAGAATATAGAAAAGACAAGTGGAAGTCCGGTTTATCCATCCGAACTCACACTTGTCTTCTTTAAATTCTTCTAGCATAATCCTAATTCTTCTATACTTCCTGCGCAACAACATACTTCCTCAGGGTCTGTTGCAGCGTCCCATGCGTTTCTGCATATTGATGGAAGGTCACTCCCATGCTGACCATCTTCCTAACAAGTTCTGCACGCAAGCCAGTGATTACTGCTTTGCATCCCATCATCGAGATCCCAGTCAAGATATCCTCAAATACTGCAATGACATCCTGATCCATAGTGGTGACGCCAGAGAGGTCTAATACAAGTGTCTGCAACTTCAAGTTGGAAATCTCCATTAGCGCCTTCTCTTCAATGATGCGAATTCGATAGTCATCCACATTTCCAATCAATGGCAACACGGCAACCGTTGCACTTACAGGAATAATCGGAACAGATAAATGCTCTACCAATTTCCTTTGCGAACTGATCAGCTCATCCTTGTAATGAGAATAGCTCAAGAAGAAACTATTTAGAAAATAGTCGATATTATTATTGATTTTCTTTTCTATTTCAAAGAAGTCTTCTTGCGTGAGATATTCTCCTCTTTCATCAATAAATCTATTTATAAATTTCCATAGAGTTCTCCTGATTGCCTGAACCCATTCTAGCTTAAATGATAAAGTAAGAGAGTGAGAATGCTTCGCCCATGCAATCCCTTCTTGTTCAGCGAAGTCAATAACTTCCGTCTCTTTTTGCTCCACCACTCGTTGAATCAAGGTTTGCGCATTTTTAAGAAGATCGATATTTCCCTTTTGCAAAATATCATTAATTTTCGATGCGACATTCACAGCCTCTGATAGCAAAGTAGCCTCGAACTCATCCTTATGGTCCTTTAGAAAACTGGTAACTTCTCCATTGCTGACAAATTTCACAGTCATTTAATGATCTCCTTTATAGATATTTATTACTTCCTATTTCTATAAAGAAAAACGTAATCCTCTTTTATTCGACAAAAAAATAAGGGAGTACGGCAACTTCCCGCCTCCCTTAAACATCACCGTTTTGCTTTTCTCACACCTTGATAAATTTCCGATATAGAAGTAAGAAAGAACACCAACACCGCAACCCAGAAAATAAGATCTAGCTGGTACGTAAGGCCAAACAGCTCTTCAAAATAGTTGAAAAACGCTGGATTAAACACAGCAAGGTTGTGGAACACGATAATAAATACAGCAAGCGATACAGCATGAACAATAGCATTTGCCAAAACAAGCTTTATGGTCCATTGCCCAAGCCTCCATTTATACGCCACCTGTCCAACCTCCAAAATCATTACTAGTATCACCAGGGGCCAGAAGGAAATCAATTGGGTTTGATTGAAAAGGGGCGTCACAAGTGTCAATCCCTCTTCCCCTTTTTCATAGATTCCAAGCAACTTATTGGCATTAAAATAACCAGCTACCCAAATAACCGTCCAGATTAAACTGCCCAACAATTCTACTTTTGAAATGGCTTTTCTTTTTGGAACATATGTGACATCTTTTAAATCCTCAGGGGCCCATTCCTTCCACTTCGATGTAATTGGATTAGTGTTATCGGAATTATCCAGTCTTTCCACCAATGCAAACGTAATCGTTATCCAGAAAAATGTCTGAACTCCGGCACTAAGACTGTTCCATATCCCGTCAGCAATCATGCCAAGAATAACCGGGAAGATTTCCCCCTCACCACTATAAGAAAAAATGCCCACGAAGGTCACCACGCAAAAAGAGATGATCATTGCGAGTGGAATAATGAGCTTCAACAGACTTACATACACATCAAAATACCGCGGACCTATCAAATGCATCGGTTTATCCAAATAACCGCTGGCTAGCTTTGCTGGATGCCCAAGCTCTGATAGTACTGCTTTTACATCTTCTTCCTGATAATCATCCGGAAGCATATCCTCGATGGTCGAACGTAGTTCAAGTCCGATATCATCCTGTTGTTTCTCCGGCAGCCTTCGAATCACCTCCTGAACATACAACTCAATCAGTTTCATTGTCCTCATTCTCCTCTCTTAGTAAAATGGCAAGCTCCTGAGACGTTTTCTCCCATTCCTTTTTCAACTTCTCAAAAGTCTCCGTCCCATACTCACTTAAAACGTAGTACCTCCGCGGCCTACTCTCCGTTTTGTCCCAACTACTCGTTACCAGCTCCTGCTTTTCCAAACGCCTAAGCAATGGATAAAGTGTACTTTGCTCAATGGTGATTCCACTTTTTTCAAGCAATTGAACTAGTGAATAGCCATACTGAGGCGTTCTCAGCTGACTTAATACCGCTAATGTCAAAGTCCCACGCCTTAATTCCGTCGTCAACGACTGCAACAATCCATCGCTCATCTACTCACCTCTATTTATACTATATGTCGTACAGTATGGTTTATACTATGTATCATACAGTATGGAGGTGAAAAAAGTAAAGGTATTCATCAGAAATGTGTGTTTACACCTCTTTATCTTAGGTGCATATACTATGCAACTAATACTTCTAGGAGGTTATATCATGACTTGCGAAGTAATAGCAAAAGGGACTGGCAAAAACCTCCTGTCCCTTTTGAACGAATCACACTTCCCGTTTCATCCACCTCTATTCTAGGGAATAAACTACTATTACTTTCTCTGGAGGGATAGCATGTGGATCAGACACCCGTTCTTTAAATATGCAACAGGTATCATTCTAGTATTATTAATAGTTTTTCTATTAAGTAAAGTTCAATTTATTGTTAATCCAATTATTAGCTTTATCACAACCCTATTCTTTCCTATCCTAATTGCTGGCTTTCTATTTTATATCTTAAAGCCATTGGTGAATCTGCTCGCAAAGTCCAAGTTTATCCCGCGTACCTTGGCTATCATTCTTGTATTCTCAGCTATTATTGGAGCTGCTGTATTAGCCGGCTATTCCGTTGGAGGGAAAATCGAGGAGCAGATCGCACAGTTTGCAGAAGACTTCCCATCTTTTCTTGAAAAAAATGAAGAACAAACAAAGGAACTGATTGATGAAAATAACTTCGGCCTCATCTCTTATGAGGAAGCTAAACAGAGAGGTCTAGCCTTTTTAAAAGAACAGTCCCAACGCATTGGAGAGAACGTATCCGCCATCATTTCCTCCATCACTAACTTTGTGACCATCCTTGTTGTAGCCCCGTTCATCTTGTTCTATTTTCTAAAGGATGGCCATAAACTCTTGCCCTTTATCTTGAAAATGCTGCCGAACAAGCATCATGACGAAGGAAAAAGATTGTTAACCGATATAGACAAGACTTTATCCACCTACATTGGCGGACAAATGATTGTGGCATTGGTGAATGGCTTTCTCATGTACATAGGCTATCTCATCATCGGATTGGATTATGCGCTTGTGCTGGCCATATTTATCGTGATTACCGCTGTCGTTCCCATTATCGGTCCGGCATTAGGAGTACTGCCCGCAGGGATCATCGGACTGATGACTGATCCATTTATGGTCGTGAAGATATTAATACTTCTTGCAATCGTGCAACAGATTGAAGGAAATTTGGTTTCCCCGCAGATTATCGGAAACAAGCTCTCCATTCACCCTTTGACAGTCATCCTGCTCCTTCTTGCAGCAGGGAAGCTGTACGGATTTATCGGTATTCTGTTGGCGGTTCCCGTGTATTCAGTTTTGAAGGTTGTGACCAAGAATCTGTATGAGGTTTATCGGTTACGAAGGGCTTAAGCAGAAAACTTCAATTAAAAAAGGGGAATCAGCCACTCAAACTGCTTCCCCTTTTCTAACTTATGTTTGTTTTTTCATATATCTTAACGTTTCTTCTATTCCTTTTTCATATGGAGTCCACTCCATTGTCCCAAGAAACTTCTCTAGTTTTTCCCCTGATAGAATGGTAGGCTCAGTGTTGATATATTGCATTTCCACCGCCTCACGCATTCCCTTTCCAGCAACCAGGGCATAAAGAGCAAACAGAGGCTTTGTAATGTAGTAAAGTTGCTTATCTTTACCTAGCTGTCCTTTCACGATTTTTTCAAAGTCACGCCCGGTAATGGTCGATACGGCAGGGATATTCCAACAGTGCCCATAGGCATCCTCTTTTAAAGCTAACTCCACCATCACCTTAGCTCCATCTTTCGTATAAATAAATTCCCTTTCAATGTTTCTCGGTCCGACAAAACCTCCCTTTCTTTTTTGCAGGAGTTGATCCAGAGTAAAGTGCATGTAAGTATTAGTAGCATTCGGCCCATAAAAGTCTGGAAAGTGGCAAATTAATGACGGAATAGAGGACTGTTGAATCGTTTCCCCCATTACCTTTCGAAGCTTCCCTTTTTTGGTATGAGGGTTTTTTTCCATATTCTCGGTAATCCTGTTACCACCGCTTTTTCCATAAGCATAAATGTTATCTACCATGGCTAGTTTTGCACCATTCTCTTCCGCTGCATGGATAATATTTTGGGTAATTGGCAACAACTTATCCTTCCACTGTTCATAAGGAAGGTTCAGTGCATGAAAAATGACATCAACACCTTTAGCTGCAAAGATCAACTTCTCTTTACTTCCTGCATCTCCAGCTACGAGTGTCACTTTTTCTTCACTAGCAAATAGCTCCTCAAGTTTCTCTATACCTCTGGCAAAAGCCACTACATCCACCCCGCGACTAACTAGTTCCATCACCAATGAATGCCCCATTCCACCTGAAGCCCCTATAACCAATGCTTTTTTCATAAAAATATACCCCCCTGCCTAGTTTTTAACCGACGGTCAATAAATGTTCAAAAAATTTTACCCCAAAGATGCCAGGATAAAATTCACATGTGATTCTGCCAAGCCTTTCACTTCTTCATAGTCTGCATCACACCGGCAATAGTGACTAACGAAACCGTGTAAGGAAAGGAAAATGGACCATGCTTGCTGGATGCTGATAGATTGATTGCTAAGTTTTAAAAGTGCCTCTGCAAACTTCTCATAAGATTCATTCGGACCTTTATTAACATAGCTTTTCACTTCTTCATCTGAAAGCAGAAACATCATCTCATATTGACTCTTATGCGTAAGGCCAAAGCGGATGAATTCGAGCAAAACTTGCGTTAATTTTGTTTTGTTATCAAGGTTCTGCATCATCACATTGTCCAGCCAAAGATCTAGTTCTTTAAAATCCGATTCAATCATGGCGTAAAAAAGTTCCGCTTTATTTTTAAAATGATAATAAATAGCACCATGACTATAACCTAACTCTGCAGCTATTTGCCGCATCGAAACCTGTTGATAACCCTTCTTGCGAAACAACTCCCGTGCTGCATTCATTACCATCATCTGAGTTAATTCATTTGTTACCGCTTTTCTAGGTGTCATTTCCTTACTCATCCTTTTTATTGACCACTGTTTAATTAAAATATATACCTTTGGAAATACTGTTGTCAACTAAAAAATTGGTAACATGTTCCTCAATCTGTCACAATGATAGTGGAACTAACTTATTTAATAAACGTACAATTATCAAACAAACCTTCTAAAAGGAGACACACAATAAATGGAGCAAGCTTCGAATACTAATTTGAAAAAATTTACCGCCCTTATCATGTCGACTAATATCCCAAAACTCGCACTAACACTGGGATTAGTCGGCAGTCTAATCACCACACTTGTTGGACTAACCATTCCCTTGCTTACCCAGCAACTAGTCGACGGCTTTTCCATGGAATCACTTAGTGTCGGTCTTATTGTTGCAATTGCAGGCGTCTTTATTTTACAAGCTGTGATTGACGGATTATCCACCTACTCCCTCGCTTATGTCGGCCAAAGCATCGTTGCCGGCCTTCGCGAGAAAATGTGGTTCAAATTGATCCGTCTGCCTGTCAGTTATTTTGACAAAAAAACAAGTGGCGAATCGGTCAGTCGTGTAGTTAACGACACAGGGATTGTAAAAGATTTGATCTCACAGCACTTCCCGCAGTTCATCACAGGAATTATCACGATTATCGGTGCTGTCATCATCCTCTTCATCATGGACTGGAAAATGACATTGCTTATGCTGATTTCCGTGCCAGTAACAACGCTGGTCATGATTCCACTTGGTACGAAAATGGCGAAGATCTCACGTGGCATGCAAGATGAAACGGCCAATTTTACCGGCAGTGTCCAGCAGACTCTAAGTGAGATTCGTCTGATGAAGGCATCAAATGCGGAAGCGGTAGAAGAGATTAAAGGGAAGTCTGGCATTCGCACGCTACTCACTTTTGGTCTTAGAGAAGCTCGTATTTTTGCTATAATCGGACCGCTTATGTATATGGTCGTCATGCTTGTGATTGTGGTGATTATCGGTTATGGCGGAATTCGGGTAGCAGAAGGCACCATGACAACCGGGGAACTCGTTGCTTTCCTGCTCTACCTGTTCCAGATTATTTTTCCGATTACATCTTTTACGATGTTTTTTACACAGCTACAGAAGGCTAAAGGCGCGACGGAAAGAATTATTGATATTCTAGAAATCGATGACGAACCCGGACAGGAAGGATTGGCTGCGGATATTACCAATCAATCCGTTTTCGTAAAAAGTGTGTCCTTTGGATACAACGAGGACGAGCCTATCTTGCGTAATGTTTCCTTTGATGTTGAACCTGGCATGATGGTTGCCTTTGCAGGACCGAGCGGCGGCGGGAAAAGTACACTTTTCGGTCTGCTGGAACGCTTTTATGAACCAACAAACGGGGAAATTTACGTCGGCGCGTTACCTATCTCCTCCTTATCCATGAAAGCATGGCGCCAGCAAATCGGCTATGTTTCCCAAGACAGCCCGATGATGGCCGGTACCATCCGAGATAACTTGACGTATGGGTTGGAAAATAAAGAGGAGCTTACAGATGACCGCCTATGGGAAGTAGCCAAGATGGCATATGCCGACCAGTTCATTCAAGAGTTTCCGAAAGGGCTCGATACCGAAGTGGGCGAACGCGGAGTGATGCTATCTGGCGGACAACGCCAACGAATCGCGATTGCCCGTGCCTTTTTGCGCGACCCTAAGATTTTGATGATGGACGAAGCAACGGCAAGCCTTGACAGTCAGTCAGAAGGAATCGTCCAGCAGGCGTTGACTAGGCTGATGGAAGGCCGGACAACATTTGTGATTGCGCATCGCCTTTCTACGATTGTGAATGCGGATAAGATCATTTTTATCGAAAAAGGCGAGATCACTGGAATGGGGACTCATCAGGAGTTGGTGGAGTCGCATAAGTTGTATCGCGAGTTTGCGGAGCAGCAGTTGACTTAGGTTGGAGATAAGAAAAAAGGTCAAGGATGCGGAGTCCTTGACCTTTTTTTATGGTAGATTTGTTCTAATTCAAGATTTGGGTATTGAGTCGGTTTCTCTGTTACCGTTTTCCAGAGTCCAGAGAAACCGCTTCTCTACTACCATTTTCCCTGTTCCCATTTGCATTTCGGGCGGAGAGACCGACTCTCTACTACCGTTTTCCCTATTCCCATTTGCGGTTCGGGGGGAGAGACCGACTCTCTACTACCGTTTTCCCTATTCCCATTGCAGTTCGGGCGGAGAGACTGCCTCTCTACTACCATTTTTCCCTATTCCCATTGCAGTTCGGGCGGAGAGACTGCCTCTCTACTACCGTTTTCCCTATTCCCATTCCATTTCGGGTGGAGAGACTGCCTCTCTACTACCGTTTTCTCTGTTTCCATTGTGGTTCGGGCGGAGAGACTGCCTCTCTACTACCGTTTTCCCTATTCCCATTCCATTTCGGGCGGAGAGACTGCCTCTCTACTACCGTTTTCCCTATTCCCATTCCATTTCGGGCGGAGAGACTGCCTCTCTACTACCGTTTTCTCTGTTTCCATTGCGGTTCGGGCGGAGAGACCGACTCTCTACTACCGTTTTCCCTATTCCCATTCCATTTCGGGTGGAGAGACCGACTCTCTACTACCGTTTTCCCTATTCCCATTGAGGTTCGGGAATAGAGACGACCTCTCTATAGCAATTCAACCTAACTTTCTTTAAAGTTCATGCCGAAATCAACCGAGCTCGTGCCGAAACCACTCAAGTTGATGCCAAAACCACTCAAGTTCGTGCCAAAACCACACGAGCTCGTGCCAAAACCACTCAAGTTCGTGCCAAAACGAAAATCACCCTAAGTCCCACAATACGTTCGGTACCCAGCGGTCACACTCGCACCCGGCGCCACACAATAATCTTCCTGTTCCTCCGAATATGCATACGGATCACGCAAGATCCTCACCAAATTCTCCATCACACCATAATTCCCATGTTCTACAGCCGCTTCCAATGCAGTTTCCACCCGGTGGTTTCGCGCAATAACACCAGGATTGTTCTTCTGCATCAGCTCACGAACCTCCTCCGCACTCGCAGACTGCCTACCTAAACGCTCCTGCCACAATGAATGCCATTCCAAAAACGCAGGTCTTTCAGCCAAATCCAATTCACTCAATGTCAACTCACGAAACGTATTCGTAAAATCCGCCTTGCTTTCCTTCATCACATCAAGCAGCCCCTGCACCAATACCTCATCCCCAGATTCTTCACCAAACAACCCAAGTTTCGCACGCATCCCTGCAAGCCAATACCCCTTATACAAGTCCGAAAACTTATACAACTCTTCTTGAACCAACTCGACAGCACGCTTTTGCTCCTGATCAAACAACGGCAACAAAGCTTCCGCAAAACGTGCCAAGTTCCAACCGCCGATTCGCGGCTGGTTTTCATATGAATAACGACCTTGTACATCAATGGAACTGAACACGGTCGCCGGGTCATACACATCCATAAACGCACATGGTCCATAGTCGATGGTTTCCCCGCTAATTGTCATGTTATCTGTGTTCATCACACCGTGAATAAAACCAACCAACTGCCATTTCGCAATCAGCTCCGCCTGTTGCTCCATCACTTTTCTAAAAAATCCAAGATAGTCACCGGGATCCAACTCAGGGAAGTGGCGTTTCATTGCATAGTCAGCCAATGCATGCAACTTTTCCAAGTCACCCCACTGAGCAGCAAATTGAAAGGTTCCAAAACGAAGGTGACTGGACGCAACTCGGGTCATGACTGCTCCAGGTAACAATCCTTCCCGCAAGACCTCTTCCCCAGTTTTCACCACAGCCAAACTTCGTGTGGTCGGGATCCCCAAGCCGTGCATCGCTTCACTTATAATATACTCACGCAGCATCGGTCCCAAAGTTGCACGACCATCGCCACCCCGGGAATATGGAGTCCGCCCCGAACCCTTCAACTGAATATCAAAACGCTTTCCAGAAGGTGTAATTTGCTCCCCCACCAACAAGGCACGGCCATCGCCAAGCATCGTAAAATTGCCAAACTGATGGCCCGCATACGCTTGAGCTATACCTGAACCACCTTCTGGAACGGTGTTACCTGCAAGAATCGATAAACCGACACCATCTTGCAATGCTTCCGCTCTCAGTCCAAGCTCACTGGCAACCGTCTCATTTAGGACAACCAACTTCGGTGCCTCCACAGGGTTCGGCTCTATTTTTGAAAAAAACAATTCAGGTAATGATTCATAGCTATTATCAAATTTCCATCCTATATTGTTAGTAATGGTCATCAAATCCCCTTCCTCTCATCTGTCTAGGTCAATACATTTATTATACCCTTTGTACCGCCAAATTTAATAAAATCAGCCTTGCCCATAGAAAGTTCAAATTTCGCATTTGAGGAAAATAATGCTAAAATATATCTCAAACAAGTAACAGACAAGGAGATACTCCATGAACAAAACTTGCAAAGATACCCGCGTCGTCCGAACAAGCCGTGTGTTTCCAAACGACATTAACAATCACAACACTCTGTTTGGAGGAAAGCTATTGTCTGATGTGGACATGCTAGCCTCCATTTCAGCTGCCCGCATGTGCCGTTGTGAATGTGTAACAGCCTCCATGGACTCGGTGGATTTTCTATCACCAATCCGACCTACTGATGCCGTAATTTTTGAATCGTTTGTAACTTGGACAGGGAATTCTTCCATGGAAGTTTTTGTGAAAGTGACAGCAGAGGATTTAACAAAAGGTACCAAAAACATTGCAGCGACAGCCTTTTTAACGTTTGTGGCACTAGATGATCAAGGAAAGCCTGCTCCAGTACCTTCTATTACACCAGAAACAGAAGAAGAGCTGTACCTAAACAAAACCGGGGAAGAACGGGCAAAAGCACGTCGCACCAGAAGAGCAGAATCCAAAGCGCTAGCTTCCAAGCTGACAAATGGATTTTCACAACAAAAATAAGAGAGTGCTCACTATCCCAGCACTCTCCTCTATTCCATCACATTCGCTGAAAGATTCACTTCCGCTGTGACAGCGTTTTGCTTTTCCAATGTAATCCTTGCAACCGTTCCTTTATTCAATTCACTCTCATAATCAAGCGACCCATTATGATTTTTAATAATTTTATTTGTAACAAGCAGGCCTAAGCCTGTTCCTTTTTCTTTTGTTGTAAAAAACGGTTTTCCCAACTCCTTAATCTTTTCAGGAGAGATACCGACACCTTGATCTTCAAATTCTATATAAACCGATTCGGCTGTTTCCTTTAGACGGATGGTTACCTCTCCACCACGCGGCATCGCTTCAAAGGCATTTTTTAAGAGGTTGATGAACACTTGCTTCATTTCACTTTCCACACAGTCATGCATCAATGATTCCGGTACTTCCAGCTTGATTCCTATATTGAGGAACAATGCCTGTGAGTCCAGCAAAAATACTACATTCTTCAAAAGCTTAACCATGTCCACATTTTCCAAGGATTTTGCTTGTGGTTTGGCAAGCACTAGCATTTCATTAGAAATCAGTTCAATCCGTTCCAACTCACTTGCCATAATTTCATAGTATTGAGGATTCACTCCGTTTTGTATGTTAATTAACTGCAAGAATCCTTTTAAGGAAGTGAGCGGATTTCGTATTTCATGAGCAACCCCTGCAGCCAACTGCCCCACTGCTGTTAATTTTTCTGAATTAACCAGCGCTTCTTCTGATTCTCGGCGCTCCGAGATATCTCTAGTTGTACTAATGATTTGCTCGAGTTTTCCGTATTCATCAAAAACTGGTTTTGAAACTGTTTCAAGCCAAATAGTTCTGCCATCCTTTGTTAAAATACGGAACTCTTTACTTACTGATGTTTGAGCATTATTTATTTCATCGTTAAAACTTTGTACGGTTTCTAGATCTTCCGATGGAATGAATTGAGTAAAATCAGCTCCGATGATATCCTCTTGACTGTAGCCAAGTATATCGGTCACGGCAGGATTGATGTATTGAACCGTCCCGTCCGGTGAAGCTAGCGTAATGATGTCTTTCGAATGCTCTGAAATGAGCTGATACATATTTTCAAATTCCTGTTTTCGTAAAAAAGTAAAGGCCGTAACCGCATGCTTACTCATTAAAATGGACAGACGTATATCCATTTCAGTCGGATGATATGGATAACGATGATAAATAGCAAACGTTCCATATATTTTCTCTCGATAGTAAATAGGGAGGGACCAGACAGCGCGTACTCCAGCCAAGTTAGTAAGTTCTAAAAAAGGCTCCCACACAGGATCCGTATGCATATCTTCGCAAATGACAATGCGCTTTTCATTTGCTGCTATGCCGCATCCGCCAACGCCAAGCGGAAGGTTTTTGGCTCTCTCCATGAAACACTCCGGAAATCCATCATAACCCGGTCCGGGACTCAATGTTTGCGTCGCATCATCAAAGATCATCGTCGTTACAACGGCATCTTCTGAGAGCATCTCTTGCAACTCTACTACCAAACGAGATAATATTTTCTCTACCGTATCATCATGTTCAAAAGGATTTTTATGTAAAAGTTCATTCAGCATAGTATGCCCCTCAACGTTCCTTTAGTATTTTCTTACTATTCTAATAATAACTTTACCACATTAAAGTGCTTTTGGCTTTTTATTTCCACAATTGGAGAAGCAATTTTTTTAAAAGACTAGATATCGTCCTGAACAGACGCAAAGATTCTCTTTTACGTAGTTTTTAATAAAGTCAAACAAAAAAACCCAAGTTTAATTACCTTGGGTGGAACAATGATTGATTGAATTGGTTACACTCTCTTGATTCATCACTTCTACTCTTTTTAAGAAGCCTATAATACCTCTAACCAAAAACAAGGTGAAATTGATACTCCCAAATGTATGGAATACAGACCATTTTTTCCACTCAAATAATCTTGAGTTTTTTTCCAGCCACCATTGACATAAACTCATGGGAACACTAAAAATCATACTTTTCAGTAGTAAAGTTTTCAAATTATCATGGTAAGAAATTCTAACCCAAATGACACTTAATATTGGAAAGAACAATAAATCATAAATAATATTTGTACTAAAAATTTTTGAAAAAGGCCTTACTGGATAAGCAATTTTTTTCGTTCCTACTACATATGAATCCAGTAGCATCGAAATAACTCCCTTTAGGAAAAAAACCAGTATATTCTCTCTCATTTTTGAACCTCTAAATACAAATGGTAAGGAAACCATACAAAGTATATTTAATAGGTTTAACATTTTTCTCTCCATTGGGACACCCTTTCCTCAAGAATGGTAATTTTACTACTTATACGTTTCCCAACAAGAAAGATATTATCCGAGCTTGTTTTAATGATGTTTAAGGTACATCTACATGAAAAAATTTAAATCCAATGCAAAGAAATCGCAAATAGATATTGTGCCAAATAATAAGGGATCATCACCAAAAAGTTTCTATAGGTTAGCTTACCGACAAATCTATCCCATGCAAGAATGGCGTCGGAAAAGAAAAACAAGATGGCGCCTGCTATAATTAGAGGCTGTTGACTATAAAGTGCTGTCCATACCATAGCAGTAATAATCGTTACATACGCTGTGACTGCTAGAAAAAGAACGGAACCTCCCGAATTCACAACCCCTTTCGAAAGTTTCATAAGATAGAGAATAGCGACAAGAAATAGTGCTCCAGAAATCCATATACTTACGGAACCACCGCCAGGAAAATACCAAAAAGCCACAACATAGCATACATGCCCGGCCAAAAAAGATACTAATCCATAAACAAAACGGTCCCTTGGTAGCATCAAAAAAATATCACCAAAAATCGAAAATAATAATCCAGCTAGAATCCACCAGCCATATGTAAAAGATACATTTCCCAACCCCAATATCGCTATAAAAATAATGATTACCATAGTCCCTGGCTTTAAAATATACATCCATGATCTATATTGTTTTTCTACTGCAAAAAGATAAAAAACACCGAGAAACATGGTGAGAAATGAGAGCGATAACAACAATCCAATAACCTCCTTCACCCTTTTATTTACTCTATATTTTAATCCACATCCAACACTCTTGATAGCCTTTTTCAAAACTTCATAACAATAAAGGAGGGTTCTCACGCTAATGCGAATGAACCCTCCCTCTATATCACTCCACTATCTGCTTCAATGACTTCTCCACAAAAGCGTACGCATAACTTTCCGATACTCTTTCCGCATTGAAATAGAATGCATACACATCTTCGTTCACCCGGAAACTTATCCGGAACGTATTTGGAATAGATCCTTTTCTTTGACTATAGTAGACAGTTTTTCCGGCAATAGTTTTCTCCTCACCAATCAGGTTGCTATTAATTAAATCGATATGACTCGTTTTTCCATTTAAAATGTTCAGCGCGACCATGTGTTTATCATTCAACAGAAACTCCCCATATATCAAATCCGTAGATTTCGATAACTTCCCAAGTTCCTCTGACTTCCCTTCTTCATCACCCGCTTCAAGAGTACTATACACCAAAGCTGCCACTACCGGATCTCCTAAAAACTCCTCATCATCACTAAGAATATAACCGTCATGCATGATAAAAGCTGTCCGTAAAGGGACATCAGCATGAAACGGAATATGAACCTCTGTCCCAAGCTTAGCAGAGGCCGCTTTTTCTAAATTAGTATAAGGAGTCACCCCTCCATTTCCAGCTTCTACAACAGTGTCATTCTCTTCCTCCACCGTCAAACTCTTTTCCGTATCATCTGATAAAATCAACTCTGAAGCAACAAAGTACCCACCAATCACCAACAAAAACCCAGCCAACATGAATGAAACGACCGGCCTCATATCCCATCTCCTTTGTTGTCTTATCTCCCGATGTCTAACTGTCTCCATCACTCGTTCATGGATTTCTTTCTTTCCTTCCTCATCCATCCTGATCGCCTGATATCCTTTCAATGTAAGATCCAAGCGACTCTCATCTTTTTCATGCGTCATGGTTATAACCCTCCTTCAGCATCTGTTTTTTCAAAGCTTCCAACGCTCTGTGCAAAGTGGTCTTCACCTTACCTTCACTCCAACTTAGAATTTCTGCGGTTTCCCGCACCGTCAAATCCTTTATTTTTCGTAAAATAATGACCTCTCGATAAGATCTTTTCAATTGTTGCAAAGCACGATACAGATACGCCTCATATTCCCCTTGCTGCGTTACCTGTTCTGGTAGATATTCCGTAGTTGAAAGCATGGCAGTAGCGGCAAAAGAATCCGCTACAAACCGAAAAGGCTTCCTCTTACGAAACTCATCGATTGTCGCATTCCGGGCAATCCTGTACAGCCAATTCCTTTCGCTTGTCTCCCCTTTAAAACGATCTAGTGCATGATAAGCCTTGATATACGTATCATGGGTCAAGTCCTTCGCCATCTCTGGATCACCGGTCATCATCAGAACATAACGAAAAACCTCATCACTATAACGCTCATACCAATCATCCAGCTTTCGAATTGACCATTCTCCCTCCATTTATTTCACCTATCTCTCTATAGCTATCGCAAATTTGCTTACTTTAAGGACGTGAGGATTGTTCATCGGTTACAGTTTTTCAAAAGAAAAAAGCGGTTCTCCCGCTCTTCTAATTTACACTAGGAAACGAGAGGACCGCTCCTTCATTCAAATTGAAATAACTTTGCAAGTTCGATCATGTCTGCCTTCAATTGTTCTATTTCTTCACTTGTCATATCCTTTGGCTGGAAAGACTTTGGCGTTGTAAAAAGGTAGACAAAATTTTCCGTAACTACTTCTAAATTAATTCCTCCCATTTCTTGCCCTGAAACTTTAAGAACTGCGGGATGTTCTCCAACTAATAATTCTTCCGACTCGTAGGCTTCAGAGGGATGAAAATTTATTTCAGGATTCAATCGTTTAATCATTTCTTCCTGGGAGAGTTCATGGGGTTCAATTAGGACATGTAGAAATTCCACTGGACGGTCACTGAGTTGATAAGGGTATTTAGCATAAGAAGCCCTAGTGATAGTCGGCTCCCCACTAATTCCTTCTACATATTCCTGTGCATTTAGAGGAAAGACTTGATATTCCGGATCCAACATGATAGCATTGTTCTGCTGTTTTGCTGTAATTGGTTTTTCAGTCGGGATTACTGTTTCTTTTTCTATTGCAGGAGAATCTCCCGTCCATGCCCCCCAATGGTCTTGAAGCATAATAGGAGTACCCATTAAGAGAAACAAAGTTGCTGCAATAAGAAGAATTTTTGCCGTTCTGCGCTTTTTTTTCATTTTATACATGTCTGTACGGATTCTCTCCCTTACTAAACCGGCTCTATCCTGATTCCACTCCAAATCATACTCTAACCTTTTCAATGATTGGTCCAAACCGTATTCACTTTCTAAACCGTTTCTCTTCATGATTTACCTCCCCCTTCATATGTTCAGTCAAGGTCTGCATGGCCCGAAACAGAGTTGACTTCACTTTACTTTCTGACCAATCTAAGATGTGAGCTGTTTCCAAAATAGAAAAGCCTTTAATTTTTCGAAGGATAATTACCTGTTTATAGTTATCCTTAAGATTGTTTAGTGCGTCATAAAGTTCACATGAATTCTCTTTAAGGATGACAATGTCTTCCGATGAAACGGTTTGTTCTTTTTGGAAAACTTGATGGAATAACCTTATCGGTTTCATCTTCCGAAGGTGATCAACTGTGGAATTGTGAGCGATCCTAAAGAGCCAAGTCTTCGGTGAAGAATCTCTCTTATATGTATGATGATGTTTATATGCCCTTAAAAAAGTCTCTTGCGTCAAATCCTCTGCCTGCTGACTGTCTTTGACCATGAGAATAATATATTTGAAAATAGTCTGATGGTATTGGCTATACCACTCCTCTATCTCATTTTCTTTATAGAATGACACCGGCTTTCCCCCTTTTTTTTGACACTGTATAGACGGGCGAACTTCAAAAAAGTTTTAAAAAAGATTATATGTCACAAAAAAACCTCAGAGAATGACTCCTCCAAGGTCTTAAGGCTAATTCTCTTTCTTCTCCATTACCGCAAAATAGTTGCCTTCAAAGTCGGCAAAATTGAACACTTTACCAGAAGGCATATTTACCATTTCCCCTACGGTTACACTTTTGCTGGATAAATTGTCATATAATCTTTCAAGATTCTCCGTAAAAAACATGAAAGAAGGCGTACCAAGGTTAAGTCCCGGTGACATTTTCGCAACGAATTCCTTGTTGTGTAGGATGATACTTGTTTCCGAACTTTTTGACGGTGCTATTTCAATCCATCTCATTCCCTCTCCATTGTCTTCTTCAGAAATGACGTGGAACCCTACTGTCTCTGTCCAAAACCTCAACGCTTCATCTTGATTATTTACATAGAGCATGACTTGACCGAGCTTATGGATCATTTTTTTGTTTTCCCTCCAGATAGATTAATATAGTAACAAGTTCTAGGTTCATCTATAAAAACCCTCTAAATAGCCTCACTTAATCCATACCTTCATATCCAAAAAAAACCTTCCAATTAATCTTCGTTTTATGTAAACTTATAATTATCGAAAGTTTACATAGTAGGAGGAACCTCAATTGACAGCAAAAAACGAAAGATTAAGATGGCTAATACTATGCTCTATGTTCGCCGCTATTACAGCGGTGCTCGCACAAATGGAAATCCCTTTACCGCTCGTGCCAATCAGCGGGCAAACACTTGCGGTAGGACTTGCAGCAACGATTCTTGGAAGTAGATACGGGGCTATGTCCATGGTCTGTTACGTTTTGCTTGGAGCAGTCGGCTTACCGGTGTTTGCAGAAATGAAAGGCGGGGCTGGAGTACTTGTTGGTCCTACAGGAGGTTACATCTTTGGCTTTATCCTAGCTGCATTTTTCACTGGCTACATATTAGAAAAAACATCTTTCACATTAAAATGGGCAATGCTCGCCAACACGGTGGGGATGATTATTACGCTCGTGATGGGAACTATACAGTTAAAATTGGTGATGGATATGACATGGGCAAATGCGTTGAAATTCGGGGTTTATCCTTTTATTGTGGTGGGATTGATTAAAGCATTCTTGGCAAGTTGGATTGGGATTACAGTAAGAAGACGTCTGAAGCAGGCTAACCTTTTACAGGTAAAAGAGGATGTAGCTGCGTAGTAATCTGGTGTATAATAAAAAAGAGAGAAGTGCGCCAACACCTCTCTCCATGATTTATCTAAGTGTGAAAGCCATCTTTTTCTTTTACCAAAGCAGAAGGTGGTTTTCTTTTGCCCAATTTCCTCGTAATCACTACCTCGCCACCATCTTCCTACGATCCGTCCCCGTAAAAGCAAGTCCTAACCATAAACCAACTCCAACCAAGAAGAAAATCATAAAGGAGCTAATCGCAATATACATCTCTCCGGTTGCAAACCCTGTTGTAAAAGCAACAAATAAACTGAATGCGACCAACCCGACTGCTACTGCGTAACAAATCGCGCGCACTTTGTTCATACCATACTTCTTACTCGTCTCTCTCGTTAAGGCACTATACGTAATGAGGGCAACCCCAAACACAACAAAAATAGCAGTCCCTGTCACAGCTTCCAATTGCAAATCCATAAAATACAACATGACAGATGTTATTACACCGAACAGAATAAGCAAAATTCCAGTGATCAACCCAGCCGCGGAGATACGCGCTGTCATGGAAGAGTACACCGCCTGCTTGGCTTTGTCCTGCCCAATTTCACGCATATCATCGACCAGTCCGCTAAGGTCGCCCATGGAACTAGCTGCTTCCTTGAATGCGGCTGACTCATCCATTCCGTCCTTCTTGTAGTCCGCAATTTTTTCTTTTAGATTGGTTGCTAGCTCTTCTTTAAGATCAAATAATTGCTGACTTTCCCCAACACCGGAGAAAAGTCCATCCACATACGCCTGAACTTTTTTATCCACACTACTTCTCATCATTCTCAATTCCTCCCTCTATCAAGTAATTAAGTATCTCTTTAGCAAACTTCCATTCTTTCTTGTACTGATCGTAGCGTGCCGTACCATCTTCCGTTATCCGGTAATATTTCCGGCGGCCACCCTGGGTTTCATCTCCCCAATAAGAAGCAATAGATCCTTCCTTTTCCAGGCGCCGAAAAGCTGTGTAAAGCGTTGCCTCTTTCAATTCATATTGATTTTTACTTAGTTCCATAATGGTCTTATAAATCTGATAACCATAACTATCCCCTTGCCGAAGCACATTCAGGATAATGGTATCTGTATGCCCGCGTATCAAATCAGTCGATATTTTAGTTTCCACATTTTCTCACCTCCTGGTTATAATTTACAACATATTACTGTGTGTGTCAAAGTAATTTTTACAACAAAGTACTTGATAGCAAAAATCCATACAAGAAACTTTCGGGATTGCCTTTTTTAGTTCCCTCACAATGAAACTATTTATTTTTTTTCCAAACCCAAACAGTGGGTGCTTCGTCTAAAATGGAGAAAGGAGGGTTGTCTACATGAACGAACTAGAACATAAGGCAGTTTCTAAAGTGTTTGTTGCAGATAAGGAACAACTTATCAATCAAATAATGAATGAGAACGGGGACGCCGTACTCCATCTTGTTTTTACATATGTTAAGAACCAGACGATAGCAGAGGATTTAACGCAAGAGATTTTTATCAAGTGCTATGAGAAGTTAGAGCAATTTAATCACCAGTCTTCCCTAAAGACTTGGCTCTACCGAATTGCCAGCAACCATTGCAAAGATTATCTAAGGAGTTGGCATTTTCGAAAGCTAATTCTCAATGAAAAACTATTGGACTATATACCTTCCAAAGCAAAAGATGTCGAGGTAGAGGTGATAGCCAAAAGCGAAGAAGAAAGCCTGACCAATGCAGTAATGGGATTGCCTGTAAAATATCGTGAAGTGGTGGTCCTTCATTATTATGAGGAACTTCCTTTGGCTGAAATCAGCAAGATTACCTCGGTTAATGTTAATACGATAAAAACAAGACTTAAACGCGCAAAAGAGATATTAAAAGAACACTTGATTGAGGAGGTTTAAAGAATGAACGATCCATTTCTAAATTTCAAAAAGTCTATGAAAAAGAATGTTTTCAAAGATCTCTCTTTTACAGAAGAACGAAAAGCTAGAGTGAACGAAGCGATACAGTCCAAGCATTCATCCTCTACGCTTCACTCATTTAACGAAAAAACCGTCCTTTCCATTTTGGAATCTCTACAACTAGAGGCCAAGCATGGATTTGATATTTCCACACAACTTTTCCAAAAAGAAGAACACAGCTTTTTACACAATGAAGGACAACTTTATACCCTTTTACATTTGTTAGAGAAAAAAGAAGTACTGACTTCTATGTGGAGAGAGGATAAGAAATATTATGCACTAACTGCAAAAGGTCGGAAGTACTTGGCAGCCACGTCTAAAAAAGGATATGTCAAACAACCGTTTCTATTAAAAGAGATACTAGAGGAGGCCTCCTTATGAGTTCGCCGATCTTTAATGAATTTTTAACAAAAGTAATCTCAAAAGTAAGATCCAAAGAAGCGCACAGCATGATTAGAAAAGAGCTCCACCATCACCTCCTAGAATTAAGCAAGTCCTTTGAGAATCGCGCAGATTCCTTAAAAGAAGCAGAGGAAAAGGCCGTTCAAGAAATGGGAAACCCTTTTACAATTGGAGAAAAATTAAATAAGCTTCATAAACCTAGAATGGACTGGATGCTCATTAGTCTATTTATTGTGATCGGTGCGATCAGCTTTCTCCCCTTAGTCGGGAATGCACCTGGCTCATTATTTTTGAAACAGCAGGCAATTTGGTACAGCCTGGGAACAATCGTCCTTATCGCATTTCTATTCTTTGATTATCGAAAACTGAGAAATTGGTGGTTGATTTTTTATAGTAGTGGCGTGCTCGTGCTCCTATACTTACCTGTATTCGGCCTTTCAGTAGGCGGAGTCAAGAGATGGATCTCATTTGGCGGATTTACGGTGGATGCGGCTACCATTTCTATGCTTTTGTTTTTCCTTGCATGGTCTGGTATTTTCACTAAATCTGACATGTTTAACGGGTGGAAACAAGCAATAATGTTTGGTCTTTTCTGGATACCTTTCATCCTTTACATGATGCTTCCTGCCTTACCTTACAGTATTTTTTATTTTTTATGTGTATTAATGATGTTCACTTTTTCCCATATACGGAAAAAGAGCAAGGTCATCATGATTGCAGCAAAACTGACTATGTGTGTATTTTTTATTGTGCCGATTTTATTCAGCTCTCGTGGTACACTTTTAAGTGAAAGATTATTTTCTTTTCTTTCCCCTGAACAATATTACAATGGACTGGGTTATATGTACATCTTAATCAAGGGACTCCTTGCTGACGCAGGCTGGTTCGGAAACGGTCTAAATGGGAATAGTGCCATTCAATCCCTTCCGGACGCCCATACAGATTTCGCTTTCCCCTATCTTGTTTACTCACTCGGCTGGGCATTTGGAATAGCTCTTTGTATTTTACTGATTGTTTTTATATGGAAAATTTCACAAAATGCAAGCAAGACAAAGGATTATTATGGAAGGATTTTAGTAGTTGGTGGAGCTACTTTAATCGCGGTCCCAGCCATATGGAATATTCTTATGGGGGTAGGTTTTGCACCAATAATAGGTGTATCTTTACCATTCATCAGTTATGGCGGAACCACACTGATTTTTCATTCCGCAATTTTAGGGATTATTTTAAGTGTTTACAGACGGAAAGATATAGTCGAACCAAGTGAGATTTAGTTCTGAAATGAAAGGGAGGTTTCTACTGTGTAAAAGTAGAAACCTCCCTTTTATAATTTGACTCTGTTAAAGCATATGGTTGATTTATGCAGCAACCTAGCTGGTGATTGGAGCAAAAGGCGAAGACTCCTGAGGGAGCTAGCGCTAGGTGGAGACCCCGCAGGCATGTACTGACCCCTTAAAACTGGACACATATTTTCTAAGCAGCTTGCTCAAATCTAGCTCGATAAGCTACTGGACTTTTACGTTTTAATCTTGATTTTATTCTCAGGTGGTTGTAGTAAAGGATGTACTCTTCTAGCTCCTCCTTAAAATGGTCGATGCTATCAAATTCTTGTAAGTACAAAAATTCGGATTTCATGATTCCGAAAAAGTTCTCTATTACTGCATTGTCATAACAGTTTCCTTTTCTAGACATACTTTGGGTAATATTATTTTGCTTTAAAGTCCTTTTGTATTTCGGCATTCTGTAATGCCACCCTTGGTCTGAGTGAAGGATAAGATTATCGTCTTCATTGAGTCGTTCTAATCCTTGTTTTAACATGTTTCCTACTAAATCAAAAGTGGGCCTTGATTGAATAGTGTACGTTATGATCTCGCCGTTAAACAAATCTAGTATAGGAGAAAGGTATAATTTCTCACCAAACAATTTAAACTCTGTCACGTCAGTGACCCATTTGTGATTCGGCCTGTCGGCCTTAAAATCACGGTCTAAGATGTTTGGCGCAGCTTTTCCTACTTCTCCTTTATAAGACTTGTACTTCTTCATCCTAACGATACATTGAAGGCCTAGTTCTCTCATAATACGGTACACTTTCTTTTTATTGATTATATAGCCTTTTTCCTGTAGGACATCAGTAATACGACGATAACCCAAACGGCCTTGATGCTTACGGTAAATGAACGCAATACGTCTTTTCCACTTACGATCAGGATCAGATTGTTCCCAGCTTTGAACAATGAAATAGTAGGTGCTTCTAGATATATTAGCTACCTTCGCCAATTGATTTACAGGAAATGCATGCCTTAGTTCATATATTACTTTCGCTTTAATTTCTTTGGTAACTTCTCTTCCTGAACTAAGGCTTTCAGCTTTTTTAAATACGCATTCTCCATACGAAGATATTCTAATTCTTTTTTCAACTCTTCCATGGAAGGGTTGGTAGCTTTGTCGTTATTGGATGTTTTATTGTGTTTGGAAGTCATAGTAGATGGCCTCTTTTCTTTTAGATTAAAGGCGGCATCTCCACATGTCTCCCACTTACATTTCCACCTACGAACCATACAAGGATCTGGGATGTGGAAAATCGCCGACGCCTCTCGAATAGAATAATTCGATTCCTTAATAAATTGAATTACCCTCAGTTTAAAGGCTGGCGAATAGTTTGTATAGGGAAACACAAATGCTTGGTCACCATGGTGCTTTACTAACATCACCCAATATCGGAGTACAGAATCGTCTACTCCAAGTTGTTTAGCTAATTCACGGTAACTATATAAATCATCCAAGTAACGTCTTGCGGCAAGGAGTTTTTCCTCCTTGGTGAATATAGTCATTTGGACTACACCTCCTATTGTTAGATGGTGTGTCCAACAATAGGGGTGCAGAGTAGCATAGCCGAGGAGGCTCCAGCAGTGCCCCTAGGAAAGCGAAGCCATTTGCGGAAATCACCAGCGGTGTTTAACACACCCTTTACTTAAACAACTCTTTCAACAAAGTCCAGAATCCCTTCTTCTTCTCCGCCTCCGCTTCCTTTGTTTTCTTCTCTTCCATCTTAATTGCTTCCGTTTTAATGACAAACTGAACGGAAGTAACTTTCTCATTTTCTTCCGATACAAACGACACCGGTTTGAAATCCGACTTATCGTATTCTTGAATCATCTTGTCGATCTCGGCTTGCATTTTGGCAGGAAGGTCTTTCGTTTCGGAATACAATTCCTCTGTTCCCTCAGCTAACTCATTCACTCCTGATGAAAGTTCACTCGTACCATCCGTCAAGCCAATCAAACCTGTGTGAAGTTGTGAATAGGATGTGGATAGCTCTCCAACACCATTTGTATAATTTACTAGCCCGGAGTGGAACTGATTATAGTTGGCTGCTAATGTTTCCATGCCTTTTGTCAGTTCTGCCAACCCGCTCAAATCTGTTTCCTCTAGTGAAGCCGATAGCTCATCCGCAATCGTCGTCAACGTGCCGCTTATTCCTCTTACCGCTCCGTCAACCTGGGTTAGGGATGGTTCCACTGCAGCAAAAGCTTCTCGCACCTGTGCATAAGTTCCTTTAACCTTTTGGGCAGCGGCATAGTTGGCTGCCAACTTATCCACAACGGCAGGGTCTGCTCCGCTCTCATATAACCCGGCAATTTCTTCTTCGGATAGGTCCCCAGCAGGAATTTCTGTAATCGCACCATCTAGTGCGGCGTATGCCCCCGCGTAGTTCTCCTGTAGCTTAACAAGACCATCCGCCGTTTCATTCAAGCCTTTTGCAAGCTCACGCAATCCAGCCGGCAATTCGGTCAAACTGCTCAGATCCACGTCGGCCGCACCAGCAGAAAGCTCACGGTTAATTGTTCCTAATGCTTCTTTTATAGAGTTCGATGCCCCAACCAACTCAGATGACGATCCACTCAGCTGATTGATGCCATTTTTATATTGTGCAGAGCCATCACGAAGTTTTGCGGCGCCGTTGTTCAACTCAAAAACCCCGTCTTGCAGCTGGCCAACCCCATCATTCAACTGACCGATGGCATCAGACAGCTCTGCCATATCACCGGTCATCCCTTCCGTTCCGGTTGTATCAATCGGAAGGCTGGATGGGACTGCGGCAATCTCGACGCCATTAAATTCAAAGTTTTCCGCATCCGCTTCCACACGAAGCTGTTCTTCCTTTCCAGGCATCACCGTAAACGTGATTTGTTTATTTTTCCCGACATTCGCCTGCATGCCACCAGAGGATGTTTCGATATTCTGATACGTATTGGGCAGCGTCAGGGATACTTGCAGCAAGTAGTTTTCATAAAAGGCAGGTGCAACGTTTTTGTTCGCCGCTGTCTCAACTTGTATTTCCACATGACCACTTTTCCCCGCAAGCTTTGCAGGCTCCACTTTACGTCCATCTAAAAGATAAGTAACCGTCACATCCCAAGGCAGTTCAGTTCCTTCTTCCAAGTCCCCTTGGTAGTAGAACTTCCCTTCCTGTTCCACATCGGCCACCACACGCTCGCCTTCTTGCTCAAGCTCTGTCATGTCCGTCAGGTTTTTCACTGTTTTATATTCACCAAAATCGAGGATTTCCCCAGCCTTCGCAACATCAAGGGTATTCACGACATAGATTGGTCCAAGATCTCCGTTTGCTTTAAGCGTGGCATACACCACTTCTTCCTTAGTCCGGACATTTCGTTGTTCCTCAGCGTAAACACCACTCGCATTGCCAAGAAATGAAGGCAAGAAAATCATTCCGGCAAGTGTAACATAAAGTAGTTTTTTCTTTCTCATCATCACTTCTCCTCTTTAAAATTGGACTTATAGGTCGTTTTCTTGATGAACTTATCACACACTAGCAGCATCGCCGGCAGGAAGAACAGCACCATGATAAACGCCAGCAACGCACCTCTTCCAAGCAACAGTCCGATCGAACCGACAATTGGGTTAGAAGACGTAATCCATAAAATAAACCCGACACTGGATAGAATGGCTGCGGATATCGAAATCGAGAAGGTCTTCTCATCCAATGTTTTTATAATGGCTTTCCTTGCAGACATTTCTTTGCGGTGGTGGGTGTAAGCCTCTGTAAACAAGATTCCATAATCCACTGTTGCCGCTAGCTGCACAGTACTGATGATGAGGTACCCTACGAACACCAGTGACGTTTCAGTAAAATACGGAATGGATAAATTGATCCACACAGAGGACTGAATCGCTATTAACAAGACAACCGGTATGGAAATCGACCGGAAACCAATCAATAACACAATGGCAATTGTCACGACCGTCAGTACATTGACCAAGATATTATCTTTAGTTACCGTTTTTTTAATATCAAACAGGGTCACACTCTCCCCAAGGCTGAGCGCGGAATCCCCGTAATATGCAGATGCGGCTTTATCCACATTTTCCACAATCGCAAACGGAATGTCTCCTTCTGTCGCCTGGTTGGTGTTGATCACAATCCGGCTATAATTTTCCGAGTAAAATTCATTCCGGATGTCTTCATTTAAGTACTCCGGCGGAATTACCGGGTCCACCATGTTCATGTAAGACACGACACTTGTGACATAGTCCATGGACTCTAGCTCTTCCACAAGCTCTTCCTCTTTTGCCACCTCGCCTTTTGGTACCAAGAGGACAATAGGTGTTATCTCACCAAAGGATTCGTTGATTTTTTTATAGTCCGCACCTGCTCTCGTATGGTCTGGAAGTTCACCAAATCCATATGTAAAAGAGGTGTTCGTCTGTGCGAGGAATGCGGGTACAAGTAGACCCAGCACAATTAGTAAACTAGGAACCCTTAACTTCACCACAAAGTTCCCAATTCCCTCAAAGCTTGGAATGAAACTCTTGTGCTGCGTCTTATCCATCCATTTATAAAAGAACAGTGTTAATGCTGGGAGGAACACCATTACACTGATAAAACTCAACACGATCCCTTTTACCAGATTCAACCCAAGGTCAGAACCTATCTCAAAGTCCATAAAAGTCAGGGCGATAAAACCGAAAAATGTTGTCGCTGCACTTGCCGTTATGGCAGGGAACGATTTTTTCATCGCTAGCTCCATAGCCTCTTCAGGATTGTTGGTCTTTTTACGATATTCTGAAAAGCTGTGTAGGAGGAACACCGCATAATCAAGCGATACGGCAAGCTGTAAAATCGGCGCCACCGACTGCGTTACAAAGGAAACCTCACCGATAAAGATGTTGGTTCCTAAGTTGATCAAGACAGAAACACCAATCGCCGTCAGGAAGAATACTGGTTCCACCCAAGATGTTGTGGAAATGACCAGAATGAAAATAATGATCGGCACCAGTAGCATGGCCGCATACATGGATTCGTTTCCGGCCATTTTTTGTGAGGTTGCGGTATTAATCGCTTCCCCGGCAATAGCGCCATTTCCCCCAATTAATTCATAGATGGCATCTGTAATCGCCACCTCATCCCCACTGCGGACGCTGATAGAAAACAAGGCATTGCCATCCTTGTAGTAACTTTCCACCATCTCCTGATCCGCTATTTCAAGAGGAGTTTTTAAGTCGACCACGTCGTCGAGCCAGATCACTTCTGCAACTCCATCAATAGCTTCTAATTTTTCTTTATACGACACGGCCTCCTGTATCGTCACATCCGATATCATGACCCGCGTATCCGGAACAGAGCCTGTAAATTCTTTTTCCATGATCTCCATGGCCTTTGTCGATTGGGCATCATCCGGCAGATAATCTACCATATTATAATTAACTGAGACAAAAAACTGCGCCACGGCGGAGATGATGGTCACCAACCCAAACACAATCAACACTGCCTTTTTATGTTTAATAATACGCGATGCAATATTTATGGTTGTTCATCCTCTCTTGTTTCTTAACCCTTTTCATTTTATTATTATATTAGACACGGTGTTGGGTATACAACAGACAGTTGGGTTCAGGATGTTAGATAGACAACAAATCATTCTATTGTGTTGTTTTTTATGAAAGGGTGTAGGGAAGATGAGCGAAAAGATGGATAGAAGAAAGCAGTACACACGCATGGTGCTGAAGGAAAGTTTGTTAGATTTATTAAAGGAAAAATCCATTGCTAGCATTACCATAAAAGAAATATGTACAAAAGCCGATATAAACCGTTCCACCTTCTATGCCCACTATTCCAGTCAATATGACCTGCTCGATTCCATTGACGATGAATTCACCGAGGACATGGTAAAAACGCTTAACCAATATAATTTCTCAAAAGAAGACGAGGCATACCAAATGACCGAGAAAATCTTTGAATATATCGCCTCTAAGAGTGATATTTGTTGTATTTTGTTGAGCGAAAACACCGAAGTGCAATTCCAGAAAAAAGGTATGATGATCGCAAAGGAATACATCTTGAAGAACTTTATTCCTAGCAAACAAATCGACGCGGAAACCTTCGAATATCTAAGTATATTCTTTGTCAGCGGGAGTATTTATATGATAAAGAATTGGTTGGAGAGTGGGATGAACAAGACACCTAGGGAGATGGCCGGGTTGTTGAATGAGTTTTTGAATCGTGGGTTGAGGGGACAGGTGCGGTGAGGCGGAGTTGGTTTTTGTTTTGAAAGAATGGAAAGTAAATTAGCGACTTTGGAAAATAAAACAGGTGTAACGGAAAATAAATCGGTGATTTTGGAAAATAAATTAAGTCTAACGGCAAATAAAATCACGTGAACGGAAAATAAATACCCGCTTTTGGAAAATAAGTCACCCGAACGGACCTTATCCCCTTCGATTCTGACAAGCTCGTCATCCATTGGTGCCTTAATCTCCCACTTAAACTAGCAAACTGGCTGATTCTCAAGACTTTCTAGCTGATAAAGAAAAAACAAGACCCACAACATCAGGTCTTGTCTCTAACTCTATCTATTTCGCATTCTGATCTGGCTGGTGGATACCAAACACGTTACCTTCTGTGTCCATGTAGTAGCCTTGCCACGCCATTCCAGGCAACGCATGCTTTGGCACAGCCACTTTACCGCCGTTCTCAAGTATCAATTTTTCCGTAACATCGTACTCCTCCACACCCATTGTGCAGGCAAAACCATTTAGAGGTTGATTGGCCTCAGGCGCAGAACCTTTTCGTTTCATTAACGCACCATTGATCCTGGCTCCCCTTCTTGTCCTGTAACCGCTCCGAAATACGGCGTTCCAGCATATTCGCTCCAATCTTGAAACGTCCAACCGAACACCTCTCCATAAAACCCCTTCGCACGCTCCATGTCATCCACATGAATTTCGAAATGAATTAATCTTCCCATAGTACCCCTCCTACTAGATTAATATTTCTAATATATACCAACTTACTTCTCTATCATAATTCATCGATAGACAAGGATTCAATAACTAGTTAGGAAGATACGGCAATTTTCTTCATAGCCTCCTCCAAAAATTCCAACACTTCTTGCCTCACTGGATAAAACCCCAACTCAGAAGATGCCCTTTCTGATTTCCTTACATCCCAAAACTTTTCCGCCAGCTCCGCATCGCCTTTAAACGTCTCCTCAGACAAAATCATGACATCTTCCGCAATCAGTTGTCCGGCTTCCGAACCCGGCTTTTTCCCCTCGGCAAGACAAAGCTCAATCCGCTTTATAATATTGATCCATTTCCCCACTTCCACAGGGTTGTCCTCTAACTTAGGCAAGTTTTGCTGCAAAACTACTTGCTCCTCCTCGCTGAACACCAATTCCATTTCAGCCCCTCGTTGCTGCCGCTTTCCTTCCAAGTCCTCTCCAAGCAAAGGAATAAGATGTTCCCATTGAATGTCCTTTTCTAGCTTCATCATATTTAGCAGGGAATGTGTGTGATTGAGCGACAGATTTAACCGTTCTAGGTCTCCCACCAACTTTTCCTTGTGTAAAAGAAGAATCCGCTCCATTGTGATATGATTTAACACTTTTTCAATGTCCTTCAGAGGCATGGCCGTTTCCTTCAATAACATCACTTTTTGAAGCTGGAGGATATCGTCTGCCGTATACAGCCGCCTTCCACTGTCATCCTTTTTTGTCGGTTCCACCAACTCAATGTCGTCATAATATCGTACTGTCCGCAAAGACACCCCTAATTTCTTTGCAACCTCTCCCGATGAAAAATAATTCATACATTCCCTCCTAAACTACTTGCAGGTTACGTAACGTCACCATTTATCCTACATCTATCATACAAAATTACTGGAGGAAATCACATTGAAAATTAACACAAAATGGAATGTTAAAGAATTGATCCTACTACTATTTATGGCTCTCGTTTTAGTGCCATTATTCATTGAGGTGTGGCTGCACCGTTTTTTATTGCAAGCATTTGATAACGCACTTTACGCCGGCACCATGACTGGCCTCATCATGTCCATCATTTTCACACTAAGCGTATATTTATTTGCCTTAAGACCACACCAACTAGGATGGAAGGAAGTCGGCCTTCGTTCTTTCCCAAGAAGCTATTGGAAATGGATACCGGTATGGACGGTAATATTGATTGCTTTTAGTATTCTATTGGTCGTCATCATGGATATATTGGGAGTCGGAGTCGACAATAGCAAGACAGAATCACTGCAGGAACAAGTCACATGGTTCACTTTCACCATCGCCTTTCTTTCCGCCGCTGTTATTTCACCAATATATGAGGAAATCTTTTACCGAGGATTTTTATATAAGTGGATTCGGGGGAGGTGGGGTGTGGGGGCAGGTCTTTTGGTCAGCTCGCTCATTTTCACCATCGTGCATATCCCGACCTACAACACGTTGCCAGTCAACTTCCTCTCAGGGATAATTTTTGCATGGACATATGAGAGGGCAGGGTCGATAGTTCCGGGGATCATTATACATGGGGTGTTTAACGGGATTGCGGTGTTGTTGATGGTGGTGGGCTGAGGGGACAGGCACGCCGACCCAGTTTTGGAGAATTTCAATCAAGGCGAATGGATACCTTTGTCATATATTGTCGAATGGCATTTATATTGCCCAAAGTCGCTGATAAATTGAAAAGTTTGCTAATAAATCCAAGACTTGGACTATAAATCACCACGCCACCCCATTCAAAACCAAAGGAGCCACGCATTTCGGCTCCTTTTACACTTTAATGACCTCCCGCTCAGCAGCTCCAACACTTTTCCGTGAAAAAACAACCACAAAACTCGAAGCAATCACCAGAATACCCGCCAAAATAGTAAAACACATCATGATCTGCCCCATAGAAACAAGCCCCGTGAACAACCCCAACAACACAATTCGCAATAAAAGCCCGACAGTTCTTAACATCCCATCGACCCTACCAATAATCTCATTCGGAATCCGATCCATCATGAAGGTATTCCGCGCCACCCTTGCACCTGCGTTACCAAGCGCGATCAACAACATCATGAACAGATAGCCGCCAACTGGTAAATAAACCATAACCGAAATCGCTAACGTAAAGAGTACCATCGTCCCTGCAACTAGCTTCTCGTCCTCAAATTTCCTCGCAGCAATCGGAACAAAAATCCCCGCTAGCACCGCCCCCAGTCCATACACCATCCCCTGGATGCCATAAATATCCCCCTCCACTTTCAACACATCGGCCAAGTAAACAGGAAATAGATAGTTTGTGAGCATGACCCCAATGAACGGCAAGGTCGAGGCCAGCAAAAACAGGAACATCGCTGGCTCTCTTTTCATAAAATCAATGGCCGCAAATGCGCTCACTTTCGCACCATCTGAAACTGCTCCCCTTGGACGATTCTTCCGATAAGGAATCTTTACAAAAAAGTAGATTGCAAGTGCGTACGTACATACATCCAAAAGCAAAATGTAATGAAGATCCCACTTTAAAAGAAGCACACTCGCAATCGCTCCAGCCAGCATGCTGGATAACTGCCCCTGCACCTCCATTGTGCCGTTCAATACCTTAAACTGATTTTTATGAAACAACTCCTGGTTTAAAGCAAACATCGTTGGATAAAAAATCGTGTAATACAGACTGCCAATCATGTAGATGACAATGTAATGCCAAAGTTCATAGTCCAATTCAACAAAACCAACTCCCGAAAATAAAGCCAAAGCAACGAGACTGACCATCTTACTGCTTACAAGTAATCTCTTCCTAGAAATCTTGTCAATCAAATATCCTAAGTACGGAGTAAGCATAAAGTTGATGATTGTCATACAAATTGCCACGTAACCAAACACTTCATTCCCGTTCTCACTCGTCACCAACAGCCACGGAATTGCGATCATGGTAATTCCGCTCCCAATCGCTGACGCCACATTTGCCAAAATAATATACTGAAACCTGCTGTCCTTATATAAACTGTTCATAGCTGTTCTCCCTCTTCACTTTTGATACTTTTATCATAATGGAAGAAGAGTTTGGTAACATTCAGCAAAGGAAGGAAGTTTGAATACAGCTTTGTGATGGGGGAGGTGCGACTTTAGATGTAGATTAGATTCTATAAACCAAACAAAAAACGACCCCATCCAAAAATCTACGGAGTCGCTCTTAGTGAAAGAGACAGGCACGCCACCCCCAACCGGGTCGGCGTGCCTGTCCGTATAACCAATTATTCAAACAAATCCCCAAACGAAAACGGTGCAATAATCAAATTATCCTCATTGTTTTCAATAAACCATGTTTGCTCACCATTACTAATATACAAAAGGGCACCAATGGCAACCTGCTCCCCAAGACGATAATCATACAACGAATTCAACTTGCCTTTTTTCGCCACAAGCACGTCTAGAAATTGCGGATCAAACAAACTGGACTCTTCCGCTGTAAGCTCCCTACCCGCCAACAATTTGTCTACAACCTTTTCAAATTGTGGTTCCTTCACAGTAAATGCTTCGCCATCCATCCGATTCATACTCAGGTCCATCAACCTGCTCAGTTTCTGCTCATCCGACTCACCAAACAACTTAAAAATACGGTTATCATACAACGATTGTTGAACCGTAAAATCTTCACCACAGAATAATGACACCGTACTGGCACCTTCGTCTGTTGCTACCTGACAACGAACCACACGCTTCACATTGGTCAGTCCCATTACAAACTCCCGAAACTGCTCATCCACTTTCTCCTGATTACCATCTACGAAAAATAACCCTTTAGAAATTAGGCCACTTGTCGCACTATCCAGCCGACACTCCAATAGTTGATCTGAAATATCACCGAACACCTCATCCTTGATCGAAGCGGCCACTTCCGCCCCATCAAGCAATAAAAGCGATAATATGTATTCTTCCGCAGTAAGAGTATACGTCATATGAGTAACCCCTTTCTTTTTATCAAACCTGCCTATCTATGATACTAAAATTAACAAAACGAAAAATAGAATAAATAATAATAATGCATACAAAAGTATCAACAGTCGGGCTACAAACCAATTAAAGCGATCATAAATATGCTCCGCTAAAATACTAGTAAATCCCATAAGAGGTAAAAACAACAAAGATCCTAAGCAATCCGAGTACTTACAAATCCCATTATATAGCCGTTCACCAGCTGTTCTACTGAGGAAACATAAGAGAGCATAGAAGAAATTAGTAAATAAAATTATCCCAATTGCAAAGTATATAGTTTCCATGAATCCCATTAGATTTGTAACATCCTTTAACACTACCTCTATACAAGTTTTATAAACTAACTTACACCTTACCTGCTAGATATCCAAACATGGTAAAGCAGAGTATCACAATAATAAATATGAATATGGCATATAAGAGGATTAGCACCCTCGCTACAAACCAATTAAACCGCGCATAAATACTAGGTGCTGCCCACTGAGTCAAACCGAAAATCGGGGAAGCCATAGTCTTCAGGAAATCAAAATCCAAAGTAAGCCAGCGATAAAATCCTCTGACTGCTGACCGGCTTAGTAAATACAACAGGGCAAAAAAGCCATTTATCAATAAGAAAAACCCTAGCATACAAAAAAAAACGCGATATATTTCATTAATTTTGCATCCTTTTATACTAATGCTACTTATGTTGTTGAAACTAACTTACTTAAATCAATGCCTCATTTCCACATTCATTTACTGATTTTATAAAGTATACCCAAACCCGATAAAGCAGAGTATTACAATAATAAATATAAATACGGCGTAAAAAACTAGCAGCACCCTCGCTACAAACCAATTAAACCGTTCATAAATACTAATTGCCGCCCATTGTGTCAACCCCATTATTGGGAAATATAAGACACTCAGAAGGCCACCATAAGTAACCCATTTATAAAAGCCATTCCCAGCGGATTTGCTAAGTATATATAAGAGGGCAAAAAGGAAATTTAATAATAATAATGCCCCAAGCATAAAGAAAACAGTTCCAATCAATTCCATTACGTATCTAGCATCCTTTACAAACTCTCAAAATTATTACTACTTCTTAATTACCACCAGTCTTCCACAGCTCCAAACATATAAAAGCAAACTATCGCCATTATAAATATCAAAACAGAATACAAAATTATCAACACTCTAGCTACAAACCAATTAAATCGCTCATACAAACTACTTGCCGCCCATTGAGTTAAACCGATTAGCGGAAAAGACATAGTTATTAGAAAATCCAGATCATGGGTAATCCATCGATAAAACCCGTTTCCTACAGATCTGCTAAGTATATATAAGAGGGCGAATAGAAAATTAAATAATAAAAATGCAGCGAGCGCAAATAGAATTGTTCCGAATACCTCCATTAAAACCTAACCATCCTACATCACGACCTATAAGTTATTAGGGCAACTACTATTTTTTGCTACATTCATTTACTATTACATCCGATCTGTAAAATAACCAAACAGGCTAAAGCAAAGCAATGAAACAATTAATATAAATATGGCATAAAAAACCATGAACACTCTTGCTACAAACCAATTATATTTCTCATATAAACTACTTGCCGCCCATTGAGTTAGCCCAAATATTGGGGCAAAGATAATCGCCAAAAATTCTAGATCATGAGTAACCCAACGATATAATCCATTTCCTGCTGATCTACTAAGAATATATATAAGGGCAAAGAAGAAATTAAATAATATAAATGCCCCAAGAGAACCAAAAGAAACTGCAAGAATTTGCATTACGTATCTAACATCCTTAAACACTACCTTTTTATTTTATTTAAAATTGACATTAACCTATCCACCCAAAAAGGGAATCCTTTGCATCACTTATTGCATTCTTTGCACTATCTAGTGCATCTTTAGCCTTTTCTACACCATCGTGCCATTTCTCTCCAACTGCTGCTCCAGCTTCACTTGCCCATTTGTTAGTATATTTTGAAGCCCATTCACCAACTGTAGCTCCTATGGCACTTCCTACTACCGCGCCCGCTGCTGCTCCAAATGGTGCAAAAGGGCCCGATAGAACGCCTCCTATAGCCGCGCCGACATAAGCACCTGCTGTAGCACCTGCTACACTCCCCGCTACTTTATTTACTTCTTCTCCAATAACGCGTCCGGTTACCGAAGATTTTTCTCTACCTTGTAACCCCTCCATCTCACTCAATCTTTTTGAGGAGTTAGTAAAAATAGAGAATACCCCAACCACAACAGTCGCACCTGCAGACGCTTTTGCCGCAACTTTCTTAAATGCTTCCTTTGGAATGACCATTTTTGTTGATGAGTGCTGAACAATCTTACCTTTAACAACTCCATTTAAAGAACTGTTCTCGGTAACCTTTTTCCAAATAGTACCCTTTAACTTCTCCACAGTACTTCTCGGATCCTTAAATCCTTTTCCAAGCGAGGCCTTTTGAGCTTTCAAGGTTTTCTCTATATTCCTATACTGCTTGGAAGTCCTATTAATCTTCTGAATGAGTAACCGTGACCATTTGGGCCCAATTCTACCTTTAAGAAACTGAGAAACTTTCCTATTATACTTAAACGTATAATGATTCTTCTTCTTCGTGTATTCGATACGCAGAAGCTTCGACTTATGTGCTGCCATCATAACCGCCAATGGCGCGAAGGAATCAAAAGCACCATCCTTAATAGCATGGAAAATACTTTTCGACTCATCCTTCCCTCCCGTGTCCGGTCCATCCCCATCCATATTACTTTCATGGGATAACAACAAATTAAGCGCACGTTCACTAATCGAGTTACCGTTAAGAGTCGTACCCGAAGAACTACCAGGCGCGTTCACACCTGTTGTCATCGCTTCACCTGCCAACTTCTCTAGCAACGAACCCGATTCATACCCACTAATGCTGATCTTCTTGGCATTGAACATGGAATTAATTTGTTCAATATAACCGGATGCAACCTGGCTGCTCTCAGAAACGGCATCTAATTTCCTGGTTTGTTCCTGATCAAATACATGCAGTTTCTCAAGCGTTTGGTCAACATCTTTCTCGGCCATCCGGACCTGATCGACAAAGCCATCTTCCCTTATGTTGGGCAAGGAAACAATGTCGCTTACAGAATAGAGGACCTGATTTGTTTCGATTGCTAAGTCTGTGGTCATGCGCCTTGCATTATCCAGTGCGCGCGGTATATCGTTTTGCAAAAAGCTTTCATTAATATAGCCGGAACTTGATGGTTCCACCGACTGAAGAGCACTTTTCATTCCGTTTAATGTGTTCTTGAATTCATCAAGCATGGATTGATAGTAGGTCAAAAAAGGAATATGGCAGTCCTGATAAAATGCTCGAATTGCCTGTCCACCCTGCCCCTTTAAGGCATCTTCCAGGCCGACAATCCCCATGACATCATTATGTATCTTTTCTACTTCTTTTTTTTGCAGTTCCAATTTCTCTAGCATGGATTGAAGTTCCATTTGGAGCGAATTCACTTCTAAAATTTTCATTTTTTCATTCACCACCCACGTTCATTTAAAACAGTTAGTTTAATTTTACCAATCAGCCAACTTGTTTAGAATAGGTGTTATGGTTTATGTTTAATCTAGATAGCAAGCTCCTACTTCTAAATTTGTAACTTTTCTACCATACAAATGTTTGGGTTTCTTGGCATGCATAAAACATTCGCTCTAGGTTATTTCCTTTTTTTCACATTCCCATTTTATGAAAAGGCGAAACTCCGAATTTTACAATTACATTTTGTCGAATGGCAATTATATGACCTCAATTGGACAATAAAATGAGAAAGTGTTAATAAAATAAAAAGTTGGCCAATAAATCATAAATTTGGACAATAAAACAAAACAATCACGCTGAGGAGATGCCACATTGACTACAAAAAATAAATTCGACTATCTATCAGAGACCGATAGATTAATAGTAAGACCATTAAAGAAAGAAGACTATGAAAACTGGTTACATGAATATGAAAGCAGGTTACCTTCCCAACATCCATATGATGAAGGAAAAATGGATATGAGCATTTGTACACTGGAATGGTTTCACAATCTAGTGGATAAACATCAAGAATTGGCACTGGAAGACAAAGCTCATATATTTGGAGTGTTTAGAAAAAATGATGGGACTCACATCGGCATGATTGATTTTTCCACCTTTGCAAGAGAAGATTTTCAATGGGGGAGGATTGGTTATACCATACATAATCAATATTGGAGAGCAGGTTACGGGAAAGAAGCAGTAAATGTAGCACTTACGATTGCTTTTCAAGAGTTGAACTTCCATCGCATTGAAGCTCATATAAACTTGGATAATACCCCTTCTATAAAATTGGCAGAAAGTGTCGGCATGGAATTTGAATGTATTCGGAAAGGCTTTATTTTCGAAAACGATGAGTGGACCGACAACTTGGTATATTATAAAAACGCTAATTAAAGCTTTAGGGACAGGCACGGCGCTACACATGGGTCGCCGTGCCTGTCCCCTCAACCCTTAATTCATTCCGTTCCATTCCCCTTGATTCTTAGAGGATTTTTCTTTTTTGGCTTTCTCTTTATGAGCTTGGTTAGCTGCAGCACTACCTAATTCCTTAGAGAATTCAGCGTCTGTTTGGCTAGCGTCAAAGCCTTTTTTATTCTTTTGTTCCGCATCTGTTTTGCCGTTTCTTTTCGCCATGGTAGGTATCCCTCCATTTCCTTTTTGATGTCGTGGGGACAGGTACTGTGACCCAAATGGGTTGGCGTGTCTGTCCCCTCAGCCCGTATACTTTCCCCTACTTTTATCCAAACTATCCTTATCTTTGTTATTAACAGGAGGGTTTATTTTGTCCCAGGATGGAATAAACTATTTATTTCCATATCAAAAAAATGTCCTCAGAAACGAAGGCATTTTTTCAAAACTTATTATTCTCCGTAATTTAATTGCCAGTGTACACCAAACTTATCAGTTACTTGTCCGTAAAGCTTGCTCCAGAAGGTTTCTTGCAGTTCCATATCAACCTTTCCGCCTTCTTTTAGTTGCTCAAACCAAGATGTTAAATCATCTGTGCTATGGCTAACCAGTGCCAATGTAACATTGTTGCCTTGAATATATTCTTGCCCCGGGAAGGTGTCAGAGAACATCACATTGCTTCCATCTATTGAGAGGCGGGTATGCATGATGCGACCTTTCGCCTCCTCTGGAAGTGGATAATCCGGATGTTGCGGACTTTCCCCAAAAGTCATAATCTGAGGAGCTTCTGTTTGAAACACCTTTGCATAAAATTCAACCGCTTCTCTACAATTCCCATCAAATACAAGATAAACATCTACAGACACAAGCTTCACCCCTAGTATTTAATACGTACAATTCTATTTTATCCGAATGTTCTATTAATAGACACTACCAAAAGGAACTTCTTCAACTAAAAAATCAATCTTCTCTTCCAAACACCCGAACCTTTTTACTAGACTTCCATAAAATAATAGAAGAATAGGAGGTGAATAGATGAAAACATACCACTATAAAAATGATTCAGGGACTACTTATTATCCCAACCAAAAGAAAAACTCCAAGGATACCAATAGCTACGTTGATTGTTGTGGACATGGCGATGGGGAAAGAGATCGACCAAACCCTGCATTCAGGGCTTTAAAAGAGAATATTCAGCCACTTACAGCAGGTGTTTCCTCAAAAATAACGTTTGAACAAGAGCAATTTGACATTGGAAGCATTTATAAACCTAACTCTTCCACCTTTGTTCCCCGTGAGAGTGGTGTCTACTATGTAGCAGCTAGCTTTACTTTTGCACCAAGCGAAAACGTGCCCTATCGTACACGCGCAGACATTGTTGTCAACGGCATCACCGTCCAAGTCGACAATGATTACTGGGATCAACTCGCAAATCTCAACGTAGTCAATGTGTCCGCAGTCCTACAACTACAAGCCTGCGACCATGTCGAAATTTTCGGCCAAAGCTCAGTCGACGGCTTCATCGAACCAGACATTGAAATTCCAAACTTTGCTTATAGCTCCAACTTTGAAGCGTTTAAGGTCTCGTAGGGGACAGGCACTGTAACCGACGCACCGTCCTATGAAAAAAAGGACGTTTCTATTGCTATCACCCAATTCATGGTCCAAGCAAATGCAACGTCCCTTCTTTCTATGGGCCTAAAAAATAGTAACCAACAGCCATAAACAAAAAGAAACTAAATGTCATAATAAAATTTAAAATAGCCAATAAATAATGCTTCCCCACTAATCCGAACGCTAGACCAATCGGACCAACAACAAAGGTCAACATCCAAAACGGACTGGCAATGTGCATGAACACATTTGGTATCCACAGAAGCACACAAATGACAAAACAAACTAGCGAGGTAATCTTTAGTGATTTCTTACTCATACTCCTATCACCACTTTCCGGATCATCTAGTTGATAATAGAATCTATGAACAGAAAGGCGGAAAGTTGCACCTTTCTGTTTTTTTATTTGACCTTTGTTTTTCACCTTTTAACCATTTTCAGCACTCCACAACCCATTACAAATAGGTTGAGGAACTTGCCCCTTACACCACCGGCTTAAACTCCACTACTGATGACAGCTTTATCAAAGTAGACGGCTCTCCAAAAGGCAAGGTCGCATCAATGAATTCTTCAAGTACTTTCACTGATTCCGCTACCACCTTCACTAAATAACTATATTGACCTGCCAGTCGATGGTACTCCACTACAACCGGATGCTCTCTGCAAAAGTCCCTGAACTTCTTCCCTTGCTTGGTGTCAAAAAGGATAAAGGCTGTCACGTTTTTATCAAGTTTTTCTGGATCCACAATTGCATGGTACCCTTTTATCACTTCTTTATCTTCAAGCTTTTTTACCCGCTCATTTGTTGCTGGGGTGGAAAGCCCAACCCTTTTTCCTAGTTCTGTCATCGACATCCGAGCATTTTCTTGAAGATGACGAAGGATGCTCTGATCAATCTCATCCATATAATTTCCCTCCTCACCAATAATATTTAAGTAGTTAACTATTATTATAATAAAATTGCATGAGATTGACGCAAATTACCTTCAAAAAGCCATGTGAATAAATCCATACACTCTATAAAATATAACTAACTTAAAGTAAGGGGGATAACAACAAATGGAGATCTATCAAGCTACTATGAAAGACCTAGAAGGGGCTGCAAATTTATTTAATATGTATCGGACTTTCTATCAACAAACATCAGATTTAGATGGGGCTAAGGCTTTCATAAAAAATCGCTTAGAAAATGAGGATTCGGTAATATACATTGCAAAAATTAATCATGAATATGTCGGATTCACCCAACTCTACCCCACCTTTTCATCCATATCAATGAAACAAGCGTGGATATTAAATGATATGTTTGTAGATTCAATGGCCAGAAACCAAGGAGTTGGAGGAAAGCTTCTACAAAAAGCAAAGGAATTTGCTAATCAAACAGGTGCTAAAAGTATTTCGTTAGAGACAACACCAGATAATGTAGGAGCTCAGCGATTATACGAAAAAAGCGGATATAAAAAGGATGATCAATTTTACCATTATTACCTGGAACTTAAGGAGGGCTAAACCCGGTTGCTCCATTCAATTGCTCCATCCATTTCATGAATAATTCCATCCCTTTTCATATCCCTAAGTCAATTAACATATATTGGTTTATGTTAATGATTAGGAGGGGAACGGGTGGATGATTTCTTTTTAATTTTATCTCTTATTTCCATCTTAGCATTTCTTATTGGCATGATTAAGCCCAGTATAGTATTGTCATGGTCACCTGAAGCCAAAAGAAAAAGAAAGTATGTAGCGATGTATTTTGGAATTGCAACAGTGGCCTTTTTTATTTTATTTGGAATAACTACACCTCCCATAAGCGAGAGTACAGTTAAGAGCGAACAAAGAGATAGTGAAGAAGAATCAGAGATAGCAGATAATGAGCCAGTGGAGGATGAGGAAGAAGAAAAGGCTAAAGAAGAAGCGGAAGAACAAGCTAGAAAAGATGCTGAAGAGCAAGCTAAAAAAGAAGCCGAAGAGCAAGCTAAAAAAGAGGCTGAAGAGCAAGCTAAAAAAGAGGCCGAAGAGCAAGCTAAAAAAGAGGCCGAAGAGCAAGCTAAAAAAGAGGCCGAAGAAGCAGCAAAAAATGCGGAAACCATGTCACAAACCCAAGCAGTTCAAATGGCAGAAGACTACCTTCATTACACCGCATTTTCAAGAAGCGGCTTGATAGCACAGTTAGAATTTGAAGGTTTTAGTAATGAAGATGCTACTTATGCTACAGATAAACTCCAGGTAGATTGGCAAACCCAAGCAGTCAAAAAAGCGGATGATTACCTTAGCTACACTGCATTTTCAAGAAGTGGCTTGATCGCACAGTTAGAGTTTGAAGGTTTCAGTAATGCGGATGCTACTTATGCTGTCGATCAACTCAATGTAGACTGGCAAGCACAAGCAGTCCAAATGGCTCAAAACTACCTTGATTACACGGCATTCTCAAGAAATGGATTAATCCAACAGCTAGAATTTGAAGGTTTTAGCAATGAGGATGCTACTTATGCTGTGGACGAAGTAGGGCTGTAGACCAGGTTCCTTGACGATCTCCACTACCCATCCACCATACCAAAGAGACATGCCGATGCAGCATGTCTCTTTCACATTTAGTTAACAGAAGAAAAATGGGTCGGCGTGTGCCTGTCCAATCGCTCCCCCTAAAACCCAACAGTAAACTCCTCGCCCTCTCTAATCTTCTCTTCCTGATCATTAACCACTTCACTTGTCTTGATTGTCAGGTTCTTCAGTCCTTCTGGGTTGCTCTCGTCTATAATGAGGCCGAGGCTTCCGACTTTTTCTTCACCTGGTTTTAGTTCGCCGTTTAGTTCTTCAATGTAGAAGTCTTCTTCCCATGTCACGGTTTCTCCTTGGTCGGTGGCAAGCTCTGCGACCGGCGCAAAGTGAAGGGGTTCTTCGCTGTTGTTTTTCACCTTTACATTCACTCGAACATACGGGAATTCCACTTCTTCATGGGTTAAGCCATGGAAATAGTCCACCAAATCAGGTGACGGGCGGTAGTTCATGACCTTCACCTCTTCAATCGTCATGGTGATATCTCCTATTTGCTTGGTTTCGTTTAGATTGACATATTGCTTAAGAGTGATTACACCATCCTCGTCTTCCAGCGTTTCGCCCACTTGTTTTAGTTTTCTGTCGTCAGGAGCTTGTGGACTGTCTTGGAACGTTTTAGGAGTAGACTCCGTTGACTCCACCTCATTTGTATTTCCTGAAGCAGAATTCTGTTCTTTTCCCACATCCCCCAAGGAACAGCCACCTAAAAACAAAGCCGCCATACCAACGATGAAAAAACGTTTAACTGACATGAAAAGTACCTCCTATAAATGAAGCATCCCGAGAAGAACTCGGAATGCTTTTAAAATTAGTCGTCAATTCGATCGTAATTAACGCCGTTACTTATCATCTTTATGCTTGTCTTTACCTTTTCGCGATTCTTTCAAAATATTGAAGATTTCTTTTGCTGTGTCGGTGTTATCGATTTTACCCGTAAATTTATCCATACCAGGGCCGTATGCATAAACGGACACGTCTTCCCCAGTGTGACCGTCTGTTGTCCAGCCTGTTCCTGTACGAAGGTCAAAGATTTTTTCGATGGCATTGTCGATTTCAATAAGTTCGCCACCACTTGTTTCTTTTGCATCCTCAACAGATTGAATTTCTTCTTCTGTCAACTCAAGGTCAATATATTTTTTTAATGTTTCTTGAACAGGTGCACCTTCTGCAATTTTCTTAGCGATGAAGTCAGGTGTCTTCTTCGCAGCTTTGATTGCAGCTGGATCCCATTTGTATTCGCCGTCACGTCCCATAGCCATTCCTCCAGTGGAGTGGTCAGCTGTCGCAATAACTAGCGTGTGCTTGTCTTTTTTCGCATAGTCAATTGCTGCTTGGAAGGCTTCTTCAAAGTCTTGCATGTCACTCATTGCACCGACAACGTCATTATCATGGCCCGCCCAGTCAATTTGGCTTCCTTCTACCATCAAGAAGAAACCTTTTTCATTGTTATCAAGGCGGTCAAGTGCAGAGACCGTCATTTCTTTAAGAGAAGGCTGTTCCTCAGGACGATCAATCATTTTTTCTAACCCTTTTGGTGCAAAAAGACCTAGAATTTGCTCGTTATCATCATTTGCCATTTCCTCAGCAGTTGTTACATAGGAATAGCCGTCTTTTTCAAATTCTTTTGTGAGATCACGATCTTCACGTTCGAAATAGCTTGTCCCACCACCAAGAAGGACATCGACTTTATGTTCACCATTGATTAGATCGTCGTAGTAATCATCTGCAATTTGATTGTAGTTATTACGAGATTCATCATGCGCTCCAAATGCTGCTGGAGTCGCATGGTTGATTTGGGAAGTTGCTACTAGTCCAGTAGATTTCCCGTTCTCTTTTGCTTGCTCCAGGACAGTTTTCACGTCTTTTTTATCCATATCAACAGCAATAGCGCCGTTATACGTTTTAATTCCAGCAGACATGGAAGTTGCAGCAGCTGCGGAGTCCGTTACGCTTTCCTCTTCATCCGAAGAATGAGTGGACTGCATCCCAACAAGATAAGGATCGTACGCCGTTTCTTCCATCTCTGGAGTGTTCGGATCATCCTTAAGGGTACGATACGCACTTGTATAAGAATTCCCCATTCCATCTCCAATTAGGAAAATAACATTGCGGATTTCTTCTTTATTATTATCATCTTTTTTAGCGGAAACTTGGTTCATTGCAACCCCACTTACTGCAAGAGTAGCAACCATGGATACCGTTAGTAGTTTTTTAGAAAACATAATAACCTCCTGGAAAATGAATTTATCAATCTCACTTACAGGAGTTAGTATACTAATATATTATTAAGCCACCCTTAAGCCAACGTAAAGATTGATTTACAAGCGTATTACAAGGAAGAGCTGTGGGGACAGGTTCCTCGATCCACTAATCTCATTTACAGGACATAAATGGGTAACGGTGCCTGTCCCCTTGACTCCCTCCCTATGCTAAAAGCCTCATTTTTTGCGTTTTACATAATTTTTACACAATTTCCAAACCTCCTGATGTACGCTATGTATGTAACGAAGCACCCACGAGGAGGAGAAACGGTTTGAATCATTTTAACAAGAAAGTTCGCGGCTTATTTATTTTCCTATTTGTTTTTACCCTTGCATGCTCCCACGCCGTACCTGATAAGATGAGCGCTGCAGGTTCCGGTACTTGGAGCTCTCCGTTTACTGTGAGTCAAGCGAACTCCAATCAAAACGGTTCTACTAACACGGTTGAAGGCTATGTAGTGGGGCAACCAACGGCTACCAATACAGTGGTTACAAGCAATTTCCCTAACGACTACGCACTAGCGTTAGCCGACAGCCCGTCTGAAACAAGCACTTCCACTATGATTTATGTTCAGATTCCTTCTTCCTTCCGTTCAGGCTATGGATTGCAGAGCAACCCGGACCTAATGGGGAAAAAATTGAAGGTCACTGGTTCTTTAACAGCTTACTTTTCTCATTCAGGTATCAAAAACGCATCTGCATTTGAGGTTGTGGATGGCGGGACCACAGACCCTACTGACCCACCACCAAGCTATGATTCCTATTACAGTTCTGCAGAAGGTAAAACAGGTTCCGCATTAAAAACAGCGCTACATAACATCATCGACGATCACCAAACTCTATCCTATGATGCAGTGTGGGATGCGCTGCGTAATACAGACGAAGACCCATCAAACGCTAACAATGTTCTTTTATTGTATACCGGCCGTTCTCAATCCAAGTTCACAAACGGAGGCGGAGTAGACGACTGGAACCGCGAGCATGTTTGGGCAAAATCCCACGGTAACTTCGGTACAACTCAAGGTCCTGGAACAGACCTTCACCACCTGCGTCCAACCGATGTGACGGTAAACTCCTCCAGAGGTAACCTGGACTTTGATAACGGGGGAAGCCAACATGCTGAAGCACCAGGAAACTATTATGACAGTGATTCCTGGGAGCCGCGTGATGAAGTAAAAGGCGACGTAGCACGCATGATTTTCTATATGGCGGTTCGCTATGAAGGAGACAGCGGGGAGCTAGATTTAGAGCTTAATAACGTAGTAAACAACGGCAGTGCCCCTTACCACGGCAAACTGTCCGTCCTGCTACAATGGCACGCAGAAGACCCGGTGGATGCAAGAGAAATCCGCCGCAACAATATCATTTTCGAAAACTACCAAGGAAACCGAAATCCATTTATCGATCATCCGGAATTTGCGGAGATGATTTGGTAGGCAGGGTTGAGGGGACAGGCACGGCGACCCAACGATAAATTTAAAGCTATATTTAAAGCTATATATAGCGAATCATATATTGAGAAGGAGACATGCCGCATGGGCATGTCTTTTCATTTTTACAGTTCTATGAAAAATTAATCTCCGTTAAAATGGATAACAAACCAACAAAGGCTTGAGGATCATACCCCTCAAACCTAACTTATATAGGAAAAGAACATTATTAAACTTTAAAGGAGAAACGGGCCAGCGTGCCTGTCCCGGCAACCCAAAAAGGGTTTTCCCTGTCCCTATAGAATAATTTACTTTGTAGCTATTTTTGAGATTAGGGAGTTGGCCTTGTGGGGGAGTTAGTACATATTCGCGGTACGAATCTATATGTGGAGGAGTTTGGGGAAAATAATGAGGTGGCCTTGTTGTATTTGCACGGTGGGCCTGGTGCTAACTGCCTTGATTTTTGTTATGAACAGGCAAAATTGTTAGGGGAAAAGCTTAGAATCATTGCACTTGATCAGCGAGGTGTACTTCGTTCTGACCCTATCAAGGAAGGTACGGATATTGGTTTAGATGAAATTATTGCAGATTGCGAGGCTTTAAGGGAGCAATTAGGCATTCAATCATGGACTGTCCTAGGTCATTCCTTTGGTGGTTTTATTGCACTAAAGTATACACATGAACTTCCTCATTCTGTGAAAAAGATAATCTATGAGGCGCCAACTTTTGATTTAGGGTTATCTAGTAAATCCATGATTAAACGTGCCCTCCTACTATTGGGTCCTAATCACGAGTATAACCGCTACATCCAACAGGATTCCTATACTACCAAAGAGCTTTGGAATGCGATAGGTAAGGTTTATCAGGAATTAGGAGAAGAGAAAAAGGATTCAATCTATCTAAAATCATTCGAGCCTTATGAGTTAAATAGCATCTATGAAAAGGCCCAACTTCCGTCTGAATTATGGGGACGCTCGCAAAAATACACCCAAAAGCTTGAGGAAGAAGGCATGATGTTTGAAAGCCAGCTTCCCCTCATCCCATTGGTAAATCAGCCTTCCCTACTTTTACATGGAGAGTTTGATCCAGTCTTATGCGAGCACCAGAAAAAATATTTCATAGAGAACGCTCCCGCAAGTAAAACGGTTGTATTTGAACACAATGCTCACTTTCCCCGATTAGAGGAGCCGCAAAAGTATCGGGACGAAGTGGTAAACTTTGTATTAGAAGCAGTTCCTAGTCAGTAAGGAACACTACATATAAAAAGGAGGAACTATCATGAACCGTTTAAATATCATTACACTCGGCACAAAGGACATCATGAAGGCACATAAGTTTTACAAGGACCTAGGCTTTGACACGTCCATCAGAGGACCGGAATCCGCTCCAGCCATTATCTTCTTTAAAAATGAAGGAACAAGGATCGCGCTGTATCCGGTTGAAGAATTAGCGAAAGACGTTAATAAACAGCAACCTCCTGAGATTGGAAAAGGGTTTCCCGGAATCACCCTGGCTTATAATACAAAATCAATAGATGAAGTGGACGAGGTCATGAAGAAAGCAGAGTTAGCAGGAGCGACCATTCAGAAAAAGCCGCAGAAAACGGACTGGGGTGGCTATAGCGGGTACTTCACCGATCTTGACGGTTACTATTGGGAAGTTGCATACGGAGAGTTTTGGGAGTTTGATGAATCGAATATGTTGGTCATTGAAGACATGTGAATAAGCTACAGGTGCTGCCCTGTAGCTCAAGTAAAATATTGATTTTATTTAATTTTGCAATTCTTTTATATTAAGAATTTACTTATCTCATGTGCACTTTTTCGCTAACAAAACTAGAATGTTGTCTTTATTTAGGTTTATTTCTTGTTCTAATATTAAGATTGGTTTAACTTCTTACCCACTGAAGGATTGCAACTAAAAGTTATCTACAGTAATATTGCCGTGTATATTATCTAAAATAAGCTTCACAGCATTAGAGTCCGTATTTGATTCATAATAGCTACTATTTCCTAATGTCCATGTCCTGTTACCACCTATTTTTCCTACCACAGTTTTTGCTAGAACATTTATTGGATTTTCTTCGTTCATAGTAATCTCAATATTACCATTTTTTAATGAAATTTCACTTTCACTTGTTACAGATAGTTCGTTTAAAGTTATATTTGAATCCACTGCTGTTAAAGATAACTTTCCATTTAAACGGTCTGCATTTATGTTACCACTAGTAATGTCCCACTCCATAAGACCCTCAATATCTTTAACAGTTAAATCTCCTTTTTTTACATTTAAAAATAGTCCTTGGTCTAAATGTTTAGCCTTAATATCTCCTGATTCTACGTTAACACTAACTTTAACTTGTTTCGGAACTCTTAAATTTAAGGACGAACTGGTGGTAACTATACCATTCTTTTTAAAGTCTTCCATTGTTAGCAGTACTTTATCATTTTTCAATTTAAAGTTGCAACAATTATTATATAGTTCTTCTGCTTCGGCTTTATTCTTTGCTTTAATTATAACTGTTCCTTCCAAGATAATATTGTCCCCGTCGATCCCCTCAATCACTAAATCACTTTTAGATGCCTTAATATCCATTTTATTGCCCTTAAAGTCCGTTACTTCATTAGAATAATTAAATTCAAAAGGTTTATAACTATCTATATTACTTAATGCAGGGATTGCTCTATAAACAATAAATATAATGAATATTGCCAGTAATCCGACAATTGAACTTAGAATTAACTTATAAATTTTGCTCACTCCTTAAGATTATACTCGAAATAAATATTATCATTTTTATTAAATAAATCTCTCATTCTATTTTGAACACAACTTGATTCTAATTTTAACAGCATTTCCAATATTTCAAAAAAATTCATTCCATCCATTAAGTCATTTGTATAAGAAATTGTAAACTTGTTAATTGAATCTAATAATAACAATTTATTTCCTATAGCTTTTTTTATAGTTCGATGAAAGTTTATATCCTCTGGTTCCTTTTTGAGCACATCATTTATTACAGTTATAATATTTTCTTTTAAATCATGGATTTGATTGCTTGTCCCACTTAAAGAAATGAAAGAATAGTTTGGACCTGTGGTGTATGAATAACCAAAATCATCATTAACTAAATTCAATTCTTTTAGTCTAGTAGATATCTCAGATCCCGGCCCTAGATACATATCTAATCCTACACGCGTACTGAGTAAAGTACTAATATCATTTGTGTAATTAGTTTCCCTTACCCCAATTAAAAATTGCACCGCCTGCTTATGCATATTTTCATATGGGAATTTAGATTCCAAATAAGCAGGTTTTTTATAAACTCTAGTTATCGTATTCCTTGGGGGTGACAAATAATCCATTTTTTTAAAAGTTCTATTTATTAAATCCGAAAAATCAAATGGATTAACATCTCCTACCACAACCAATTTCATGTTATTTGGTATATAATAAGAACTATGTGCTTCATCTAGTATTTTTTTGTTAAGTAGTTTTATACTATCTATAGTTCCAGCTACATCTTCCGATATGGGGGAATCAGGGTACATTTGCTTCATTAAGCTGTTGAAAATTAACCAATCTTTCTTATCTTCGTACAATAAAAGTTCTTCTAATATTATTTTTTTTTCAATTTCGATATCTTTCAAAGTGAATTCTGGAATATAAAGTGAAGACAATAATTTTTCTATAAAAACACTTATATTATTTGCAAATGAGAAAATGAAGTTAGTTGATTTATAGTCTGTAAATGCCCCTACAGAACCACCATTATTTAAAAAAGTATTTTTAATAGAGTTTTCTCCATTTTGCGTAATTAGTAGATGTTCTAAAAAATGTGCTGTGCCTAATGGTAAATTATTTTCCTTATTCTCATTGTCAAGAAAAGTATTGTCATTACCTCCAAAGTTAACACTTAACACACCCATCGTTTGAGAGGAGTCTTCTTTTGGTAATATGTGCACCTCTAAGCCGTTTTGCAATTTTTCTTTGTACAAAGATATGCCTAAGTCTTTATTTATATATTGCTTCATAATAAAGCCTCTTTCTTACTTTTTGTTTTAAATATAGTATCTAGTTTTAATTTGTTTGCTAAATTAATTATGTCCTCTACTGTAATTTGGTCTAGAGTGTTCAATATCTCTTTTTCATCGTAATGATAATTAAGTATTTCTCCGTCTAAATGGATATCAATTATAGTTGACATCATATCTAAGCCGGTTATGATGTAATGTTTTATAAGATTTATAGCCGAGCTCACTTCAGATTTTACTATTTCCCCTTCTTTTAATTGTTGAAGTTCTTCATTAACTATATTTATTACTTCTTCGTAATGTTCCTCATTAAGAGCTATGTTTATTAATAATATTCCTTTGTAATGTTCTATTTCTGAGCTTAAAAAATATGTAAGCCCTCTTTCACTCCTTATTTTTTTATGTAATCTAGAGTTTGGCGAGTTTCCAAAAATAGCATTGAAAACCATTAAAGATAAATAGTGTTTAGAGGTGAAATTGGTTTGTGTTTTAAAACCAATTACCAACCGACCTTGTGCTGTTTGGACATTCTTTTCTACTACTTGGATTAGTTTATTTTGTGGAGAAGTCATATTTTGAGGCAAGTTTGGACTTTTCCCATTATTGTTACCTAGGTTTTTAAAGATTCTTTTTATGACCTTTTCCTTTTCGTCGATATTCCCTATTACATGTACATGTATCGAGGAATTCTCCAAAATATCTAAATATACTTTGTAAAGCTTTTCTGTGGTTATATTTTTAATTTCTTCCAAAATTCCGTACACAGGTATACTAAATGGCTCACCAGATGTCATTGCCCTTAAACACATCTCCTGGACAAAATATTCAATACTTGCTTCCGATTCATGGATAGTATTTTTTAGCACTTCTATCCCCCTATGCACTTTTTCAGCACTAAAGCCTTTATCTCTTAGTGGGGAGTATAGTACGTCAGATAGAAATGTGAAAGCTTCGTCAAGTAATTCGAACTGTGTGTAATTTTTATTGTAGGGAAATAACAGTTTTAGTTCTAAAACCTGTAAATCACCTTTTCTATTAATACTAATATTGAATTCACCACCATATAAATCTTCAAGTTTCATTTGAAGATCAGACGGTATCAATACTGATTGTAATAAAGCAACAGAAGAAACCTTCTGCAAACTAATAGGCAATAATAAATTTACCGTAATAGTAGTATTTCTAAATTTTTTGTTGTCTTGAACATGAGCACTGATGTTTCCAATAGATTCAGTTAAGAAAGAAGCTGTCTCTTCTTCCAAAAGATAAAGTTTTGCATTTGCAACATCCAGTCCTAAGGTTGAAGAACCTATATCCCTCTTTGTTTTCCAATCAAAACGCATATCTGCTTTATCTTCTTCTATACTTCGGTGCCAGGATATTACCTGATTATGATGCCGATCCCAAAGTCTCCATAGTTCTGGTTGGTCTAATAATGCTTTATTAAAGATTTGAAAAGTTTTATTACAAGCTTCTTGTATTTTATTATTTTCTACATAAAAAGGTTCATGGAAATGGATTCTTTTCTTTCCTTCCGGAGTTTGACTGGTAATAATAACGCATATTTTTTTGTGTGTCTGTTCTAATATTCTAAAGATACCGCTTCTTACCCTTATTTTTGAAGTTACTAGAGATGTTTCAAGGTCATAAGCGTCTTCATTAAATCCACTATTTCCATCAAGAAACAATAAAAAGGAATTTTTTTTCTTTAGTAAGTAATGCAGTTTAACCCCTATCAAATTCGATTCAGAAACTAAAAGGTTAACGCCTGCATGTCTTCTCGTATCATTCCACCCATTTAATAAGTTTTCAGCATTAAATGAATCCCTGTCTACTACTACACTAAACTTTTTTTCATGATTACTTATATTATCCCGCAGTTCCTTTATTATTGGATTTAAATTATGGCGATAATCACCATAGTGCCAAGTTAAAAAGGCACCTCCTTCGTTTAATATCTCAGATATATACTCTTTACCAATAATTTCATCCCAGTGATTATCTAGAATTGGATCTAACCTTATATCATTTATATGGTTGTTGTAAACCATATGATCTAACCAAATTTTTTCTAAAGACTTGGTTTGAGTTGTTGGCTTTAATTCCATGGTAATATTCATTAAAGAAAGGAATTTTTCTATCGGTATTCCAAATTTACGATAATAATCTAATATCATTTCTTCTTTTTCGAAGGAAGTTCTATTTGTAATGTCCTGAATGTTTAATAACATGCTAGTCTTCACCTCTTCTAACTTTAATATGTGTGCCAACCCCATCTAGTAAATATATTAGGATTTGAAGGGCTGCTTCATAATTTTTAGGGATATCTTCATCATTTTGTACTCCCTGTCCTTCCACCAAATCCACCCCTATTAAACTAGGGCAATTTGACAAAACACTATATAAACAATTTCGTATGGTAGATAAAGAAGCTCCACCACTGACTGGAAAATCAACATATTGAAAATCACTAGGATCTAGGCAATCGATATCAAAGGATATATAAGCTGAAGCAGCTGGATGTTTTTGTTTCACATCAGTCATTATTTTTTTTATTAGTTCTGGAGACATGTCGCTACTAGCAACTTGAATCAACTTAGGATGCTTATAGATTTGCCCCACTGACCTTATCCCGCGTACTCCAATCTGGATGATAGCTGCAATTTTCTCGTGTTCTAGAAGAAATTTAATAAAATTTGCATGATAAATATCATTTTCTCGATAGGGGGATGTTCCACAGTCACTATGTGCATCAAACACAATTAACACTACGGGATCCGAAAGCTCTTTTTCAAAACTTTTTAGAATACTGTATGTTAGTGAGTGATCGCCTCCTAGTGAAAATAAGATGCTATCTTGTCTTTTTATATGGAGAATGACATCTTTTATATTTTCTGGAATAAATGTTTTTGGTGTAAAGTCCCCCAAATCTTCAAATATAAGCCCCTCCATAAGAACATTATCATTACCATATTCAATAAGCCCAGAAGTCATAACGTTGTCAGTCCTTATATATATAGGTTTTGTTTGTGAAAGTCTTCTTAGCGTAGAAGGAAAATGACATACAGTAGAATTAGCATTACCTGATTTTTCAGAAATACTAGCTCCTATTATTGTTACTTCTGGACTAGGATGGCCATTAACAGGACAAAAATTAAAGAATTCTCCTTGTGTTTTTTCCAATATACACCCTGCAGGCTCTCTCTTTTGTAAAGACTCGTTTTTTTCAACTTCAAAAAACTCAGAGAACTCTATATCAGCACCTAAATGTCCAGATTTGTAATCATCTAATATATAAAGTGCTTTCATTTTCAACCTCCTAACTGTAATTTTGCTTTTGGTAAATTGGAAACTCCTAGTTTTTTACGTATTACGACTAAGCCATAAAATATACCTGATATGCCTATTACATTTAACACACTTATGGTGACGTAAAAAAATTCTATTCTTTGATACGATCTAGTTAAATACCAACTAATCGCTATTATTAATATGAAATATGCTAGATTAAGCACCACTGCTTGCAACCCTTTACCTAGCTGTTCTAATAATAATAAAGTTGTCAACATTGGCCCCATTATAATGTAGGATAGAGCTACAATACCCAGGTATTCCGTTGTGAACTCTGCAACTTCATTAGATTCTACTAATATGGAAGAAATGAAATTTCTGCTAAAGTAAACTGCTATTCCTATACCTAGATATAAATAAAATGCTGTCTGAATACCTTTTTTGTATGCATCATACGCCCTCTCTAAACGTTCACCACCTATATTTTGGTTAATTATTATTCCAATTGCTGAACCAAGAGAAATTGCCACGATCAGTACCATGGTCTGCACTCTATAAGCTACTCCAAACCCTGCTATTGCTTCCTCTCCAAACGGACTTACAATTTTATTAAAGAAAAAGGTACTTACGAAGATAAGGACATATGATAGCGCTACAGGAATTCCTATGGATTTTAGTTTTTGTAATCCTAAAGTTTCAAATTCAAATCCTTTAATATCTAATTTTAAAATTTTATTTCTAATCAAATAATACATACTTAAAGATAATGATATAAAAGAAACAATTAAATTGGCCCATACAATACTCATAACTCCAGTTTGAGCATATGTAACAAATAAAAACACAAGTAATATATTTGAAAGAGCCGTAAAAACACTAATTAAACTAGAAATTTTAACTAGACCAAAGCCTCTTAAGCTTGACATTGCTAAAGCATTTAATACTACTATGATATTGGCAAAAACCATATATCTTGCGAAGGAAATAAATTCATTGACTATAAGGTCGTTAACCTTAAAGAAAGCTGCAATCCATGGAGCTATTATACTTAATACAATGGCAATCACTGTGCTTACTATAACGCCATATAAAAGGAAATTTTTAATAAGTAAGGATATTTTCTTTTCATTCTTTCTTCCCTTCTCAATCGCAATTGCAACTTGATTTGAAATTTGGAACCCTTCAATATAAGCTGTCATTAAGAAAGAAATCGGTAGAAATAAACCCACAATGTATAATGCCACTTTATCTTCATGCCCCATAAAAAATGTATTAGCTATTTGTGTAGTTACTGTTACCGTTGATGCTAATAACATTGGTAGAAAGACCTTATATATTAGGGGGGAAATTCCGTCATTTAAATAATCCAACTTTTTAAACATCTCACCACTCCGTTAATAATGAATATAGTTAATTTCTGGTATGTCATGAATCTTTAAATGAACATATGCTATAGATTGATTCCTATTTATTGCAACAAGTAAAACTGTCTTTCCTTTCATAGGATTATATACATCAATTAATTCTCCTAGCGTGTACCATACATCACTACTTTGGAAATCAGACAACATGTTGTTTTTTCTTCTATATAAATTAGGGAAATCAATATCACTTATTGTTTTATCTAAATTTTGGAGAATGATATAATCAGAGTATAGATCTAGTTGTTTTATTAATTCTTGAATCTCAAATTTTAATGTATTTAAATTAAAATTACTTAACACACTCTTTTGAATTTGCATTCCATATTTTAATATCTCAATAGGTCCTTCTTGTCTCCATAACTCCAATCCTACTGCTGCATCTCCATAAGAATTAAATGTATGATTAAGATATCTGTTATCCTTTATTATCAATTGTTCAGTAGCAAGTAGTGTGGCATTTTCATTTTCCTCTAACAACAAATCTATTATTTCTAATCCTCCCAGGGACCCTACAGAACCCAAGTGAGTTATACCATAATAATAACTAGGGCTTAATTGGGATAACTCTAAAATTCTGGCCAAGGGTGGATTGCCAGATTGTCTGTCTGGAAAACTTTGTACTAATACTAATGCTTTCAATAAATCCTTATTTACATTGATTTTATTAAGACAATCAATTAGCAATGTAGCACTAGTAACTCTTTCTCCGTTAATTAGAATGGATTCAGTAACAATCTTGTTTTCGGGAATATTTTTATAATAGGAATCGACTTCAATTATAGGCTCTATAAATTTGTAATCATCGTTATTCTTTTTTTGATCTTCCACATACCATTTTTTATCCACAACGTTCAAACTAAAAGAGTGAATAAAAAGATTTCTTACTTTATCCTTAAACATAAGAAACCTTCCCTTGCATATATGATTGAAACAAATTGAGTTTCTGAATGTTTGAAGTTCCCTCCATGAATTCAAACCCAAACGAATCCCTAAACCACTTATTCAATAAAGGGTGTTCATAAAGAGCTCCCTCTCCCAGCATTACCAAGGACTCTTGTGATAACGACTTTACTAGTGAAGCAGCATTAATCTTAGAAATAGAAGCTTTATAACCTAATTTAGGATTTGAATCAATACTTATTGCAGCCTGCCGGATTAATCGTTGAGTAGTAATAATCTTAAATTTAAATCCTTCCAATTTCATCTTCTCTTCCAAAGTGAAACTAGTACGATTATCTAATATATAATCATATATTGCCCTTGATACCCCTAATGCCATTGCGGCTACGCTTGGTCTCATTTTATTAAATGTATTTATTATTCCCGTCATGCCTCGTTGAAACGGTCGAATATGTTGACCTATAATTTGATTGTTATTAATAAGACAGTCTTTAAATGATAAATGGCTTAATTCTGCTCCTCTTAATCCTAATGTGTCAATTGTTTCAGTTGTAAAGCCTTCCATCTCCTTTTCAACCAATACCATATCAATTCCTAGCGGACCTTGATTAGAACGAGCAAAAACGACTCCTATTTCGCCTCGACTACCGTTACCAATAAAGTATTTTTCGCCATTTAGTATATATTGATCAGCAGATGTTTTAAGTAGATTAGTTTCCATCAGGTTAGCATCCGATCCTTTATTTGGCTCTGACAATGCAAAAAAAGTCCAAGTGGGCTTATTAATTAGTTTCGAGTAATATTTATCTTTATGTTCTTCACTCGCTAAGTCATTAATTATAATTCCAGAAAGAGATGGACCTGGACTGGCAAGTAATACTCCGACATCACCATATGCGAGCCATTCTGCTGCAATCACTCTCTCTAAACAAGTAAGTCCAAAGTATTTATTATTATTTATTATTACAGGACTATCATTATAAGGCGCAGGTATCATCATTCTGGATAGAATGTTTAAACTCTCTTCTCCTAAATATTCGTAGATTTTCTCTGGATAGCAATCTATAATTAAGCCAATATTCCGAAAATCATTAGCGTATACTTGCATTAATTTTTCATATTCTAATATATCTACATTATTCATTTACTTCTCTCCATCTTAATATATTTAGAAAAGCAAACGATAAGTATACGTACTTTCCGATGCTATCACTCTTAAAACCGTGGCCACCTGCAAGATTTATAAGAATGTTCATTACATTATCGACTTCTTCATGAACATATCTGCTAGAAACAAAGCTGCTTGGCTCAGAATCATCATATATATAGTAAGAGAGTGCTGTTTGTAATCTAACTAGTATTTCAGCGAAGTCACCTTTTATCATTTGATTCTGAATCATAGGTATAGAACCTGTTGTTCGTTTAGTTAAATGAGCTTTTAATAATTCCATACACGAATAGGCTATACCTAAGCGGACAATGCCAATAAGTTCATTGAACTCATTACAGGTCATTATTAAATTTTGCCCTTCACTTTTATGTTCTTCAGTTAATTTATACAGCTTAATTTTTTCATTAGATAAATATTTATCTTCAATTAAGATATTTTTATTTTCCTCTAAAAACAATTGGGTTTTCCTTTCATTCAATAGATTTCCTTCTAAGTCAATTAAGAAATGTCCATTTGAAAAGTATGTATGAGACTCCTCTAATGATTGGGTGATCCAATTTAAACCTTCATAGAGACCTTTTTCCCGTATTAACTTTAAGATTTGTATGTAATATTCCGATTTACTTGTTAATAGAGTATTTTTCATTTTCTCCCCCTAATGTTGAAAAAGTGCAACTCCTATAAAACTTCCAATGCCTACACTTATCATCAAAAATTTATCACCTTTTTTTAAACGTCTTTGCTTAATTAGATAATCAAGAATAAGAAAAGAATCCGATGTATATGTATGACCAATATCTGATAATAGATCTAAAATTACACGTTCAAATGGATAATTGGTATATTTAACAAATGACTTCCAAGTCACTTTATTTACATTATGGGGAAGGATATAATCAACATCCTTCAGGGAAATATTTGCTTTTTTTAATACTTCACTAATTGCATTAATGATAAATGGAACATATCCTTCATTAAATTTTGCCATTTGTTCTGCTGTTGCATAATACCCCTCACAAAATCTTGTATCCTTTAAAACACTCAAAGCCAGCAATTGATTATCTGGAGTATTCTTTTCAATGATAACTGCAGAAGCGGCATCACCTATTACGGTTGAACGCTTAATATATCTCCCTTGAGATAACATATTAGTTTGATCACCTAATAGTAATAAGATTTTACTAATGTCTTCCCTCTTTTTTAACATAATTTCTGCTAACTGCAGGGCGAAAAACGATGAGGCACATGCAAATTGAGAAACCCCCATGGCGCTTACACCACCCAACCCTAAGGGTTCAAACACTTTCCTAAATAAATTATAATCATGAGGAACTTGAGCAGTTACAGAATGACCATATAGTATGAAATCTATTCCAATATTCTCTAGATCTGGAATTTTTGAAACTACATTTTTCAATGTTTCCTCCAACCGTTGATTGTACTCGACAATAGGTACTTGATTAATTCCATAGACACGCCTTAATAATAAAGCTTCTTTTCTTTCAAATTCCCCGAGTTCAAGTATTTCTTCGATTTGCATACGATTTTCTGGAATATACGATGTTATATTAGTTAATCCTATTTTCATTCTATTCACCGACTTGTATGAATGACATTTTATACAAGTTATCCTTTTCTTCCCCATCTATTAAAATAATTTCTGAGGAAATCCTGTTTTTTTCTATATATTTTGACAATTCAAAGAAGAGCTCTGTACAAAGATAACCACTTGAAGATGAAGCAATGCTATCCCAGTTTTCATTTGATAAACGGAAGTGATTAAGTTTTATAGAACTTCTTAAAATTAAACTTCGTTTTTCAGTATGTTTAATCAATTCGTTAGCTTTTTGAGATAAATCTCCATTCGACCAAGACTTCAACCCTAGGGACCCCGGTTTGCTGTCTGATTCCAAAATACAAGCTATTGATGAATCAACAATTTGTTTTAATCCAGATACTTTATAGGGTAAAGTTGATTGGTCTACAATAAGTAGGAGTGCTTTTTTACTTTTACCTGAAATAAAAGAATCATTTATTGATTTTATTGCTATAAATGGAGCTATAATTCCTATATCCGAAATAGCAAAACCTTTTGCCTTAAGAGAATACTTTTCAATTAGATTATTTACTGTCGAAACAGCAGGATCAATATTTGGTGTACAGTGTGCAATTACTAATAAATCAATGTCTTCTACTAAATCCTTTATAGGGTCAATCACTTGTGAGCACATATAGCTAAAAGACAAGTTTCTACCTTCTTCTAATAGCTTTTCTTCCATTACAAGACCATAAGATTTTGCTAAATCTTTTTGAAACTGAATATTAATGTTGTTTCGGATATAAGAAGATTTCTTAGTGAATGTCTTACCTACTATTTTGTTAATATATAGTTTACACTTCATGGGCAATCAGTTTTGTATTGTTTAGAATATACTTTGCAACGGTTCCTACTGTCTCAAAGTACTCCGGTTCTAAATCTTCTGGATTAATTTCAAGATTATCTATATTATCTTCTAATAACATTAAAAGTTCTAAAATTGAAGTAGAATCTAAATTTAGTGACTCTAAAGTCGTTTCCGGTGTGATTTTCACTTCTGAAGAAATATTAAGGACCTCCTTTAGCGACTCTTCGATAACTTGATATATCTTTTCCATAATAAAAACCTCCATTAAATTATACTTTTTCTGGAACTAAATCATACAGAGTTTGTTTTCCTAAAATATCATTAGCATTATCTCTATTTCTAATTAAATATGATTTACTGTTATGCATTAATATCTCAGCCGGATAGCCGTGACTTAAAAACAAAACCGGGGAGGCACTAGGTCCATATGCGCCTGAATTAAACACACCGATAAAGTCTCCTACCGACACTGTTGGCAATTCAACAAGCTTACCTACTAAGTCGTTAGGTGTGCATAAAGGTCCAGCTACATTATATAAATGTTTGTCAACGCCATCTAAGTTACATAAATTTTTCATTGGAAAATTCCGCTTAACAAATGAACTAATCCCAACTGCCGCCATATGACAATTTGTCCCTCCATCGGTAATTGCAAAGAGTTCACCCCTAGATTCCTTCAGATATCTAACTTTAGAAACAAATATTCCTGATTTAGCAACTAAATATCTCCCTAATTCCATAAATATTCTTGTGTAAGGAAACTTGTTTTTAAACTCCTTTATGACAGTATGGAGAGTTTCCCCAAGCTTTGGAAGATCTAATTCTTTTTCTTTCTCAAAATATGGAACTCCTAAACCCCCTCCTATGTCAACAAACTGTAAATTAAAACCTAGTTTTGAACTTATTAACTGGGACAATTGTAATATGTTAACTGTGTTTTGATAAATCTCACTATGTTCTAAAATTCGAGTACCCATATATACATGAATACCAATTATGTCAATATTAGATAAGCCCTTGAATGAATTGGAATCACTTAGAATAAATTCTTCATCTATTCCAAATTGCCGAGGTTTTCCACCCATAGTTAATTTAGATCCTTTAGTAATAAAACTAGGATTTATTCTTAATGCAACACTCGTTTTCTTGTTAAACTCTATCGAAATATCATTTATTAATTGTAGTTCCTGTATGGATTCACACACAATTGCATAGATAGAGTTTTCAATACAGCACTTAATTTCTTCTTCACTCTTCCCAGGACCTAAAAAAATTATATCAGCTGGATTTGTTCCAGATAATAAAACTGTTTTTAACTCTGCTAATGAAGATACCTCCGCCTTCGCACCTAAAGATTTCAAGTAATTATAAATAGTAATATTAGGATTAGCTTTAAGTGAGTAAAACAACTCTATTTCTTCAGGCATATAAGTTTTCAAGTCGTTGTAAGTCGTTTTGAGAACTTCACTATCATACCAATAGAATGGAGTTCCATATTCTTTCGCAACATCCTTAACAGAAATTCCTTGCATTTGAAAATCCATATCAAAGCCCTCCAGAATCTATACCTTATTTAAAATACTTTCAATTTGCTTATCCATATTGTTGATAGAATCCATGTCCTGTCCTATAATTATCCCGTATAACCTACCTTTAAAAGGTGTACCATTTTCGGTGAACCCCGCGTTAACAGTCGCAAAATTATTTATTAATAATCCTTCTCTTTTCTTAATAGAAAATACTAAATTCCCTAATTTGTTTTTTATCTCTAAAAATGGCATTATATTCTTTTTCTTAATTTCATAATGTTTAGCTAATGCCATCCTATCATTGCTAATCCACTCTTCTTGAATACGGTTTTGATAAGTAGACATATTAAGACGCGCATTAATCTCTAAATTTGGCCAGATTATATTATTTGTATCTAAAATTGCATCTATTCCCACTATCCCAAAGTACCCAGATTTGTATAATTGTTTTCCAATAAGATTTCCTGTTGTATAGAGATACTCGTTTTGCTCTGCTGTTAATCGTGATGGTATTATATGGCCTCTATGTATTCCCTTTTCAACAATACTTTCTTTTGATCCTAGGAAGTTAACCCTACCATCCCTGTCGATTAATAGTTGATAATTTATATCGCATTTCTTTTCTATCCATTTTTCTAATACATATGACATTGAACCATTATCAGACTTAGAATTATTTTCTAGTAATTTTACTATTTTTTGAAACCGATCAACTGAATTAATTACTTGAATCCCCTTACCTGAAACGCCCATGGATTCTTTTAATACTAATTTCCCACCTCTAGAAAGCTCTTCTTCCAAAAGCATGAAGTTTGAATGCAATTCCTCGATAGATTCACATTCTCCACCGGGAATCTGTTTAATACCTAATTTTTCATTAAGCTTTCTACTAAACACTTTACTATTGATTTTTTCAAATACCTCTGATTTTGGTGCTGCAAGAGGAATACCTGTAATAAAAGACAATTTCTCTTCTAGAGTCGAAACCCCAAGGGGCATTAGAAAAACATTTTTTTCACTCTTGCCTAACTTAATTAACTTTTCAATGGTTTCACTACAGCTTAAAATATCTTCTGTAATATTTTTAAAAGGGTCACTATTAGTTATATTCCAAACTCTAGGTATGTTCGTTTGCTCTTTAAGATACGTGTAATAATCAGAATCTAATGGTCTTTTAAGTATCACAACATCTTCTGATGATGCTAATAGAACTCCTAGTTCTTCCATTCTATTAACAACCTTTTTTGAGGAACCAATAGTTATGCTTGGCAATTTGATAGCATTAGAAAAACTCCAATGCTCCTCAACCTCAAAATTATTAATAAAGATGAAAGTAGCTTTTTCACTTCCAATCAACCCTCTTTTCAATGCTTGATTGAAATAAAGTTTATCTTGAAGAATATGCACTTTTTCTCCCCCTAATGTTGTATGAGCGTTACAGCAAATGTTGCACCAAGACCAACCGAAACCATTAAATAGTAGTCGTCTTTACTTAACATATTATCCCTTACTGCACTTTCGTAATTTATAAAGGGATCCGAACAAAAACAATGACCTAATCTAGATACATTTTCTAGATAAATTTTACTAATTGGATAATTTAATGCTTTAGAAACACTTTTCCAGGAAGAATAATTTACATTATGCGGAAGAATTAATGAAATATCTTCTATTTGCAAATCAGCTTCAGCAACTGTATCTTCAATTAATTTCGCTAAGGTAGGCACATATATTTTCTCAAAATCTTTTTGATTTTCTTCAGAGATACTTAATCCGTCTGCATATTTACCTAATATTTGAGTTTTGGTATTCAGCACTTTGTTATTTATGCTGTCTTTACTTAATAGTACTGCTGCAGATGCCTCACCCATAATAGTTGTATTATTTATTAGTTGAGCACTTGGGGTAAACACTTTTTCACCAGTAAGTATTAGAACCTTTTCTCTATTATTTTTGGTATTAGTAAGTAAACTTTCTGCAATATCTAAGGCAACAAGACTAGAAGCGCAATTTTGTTGAGTAACGGAAAAACATATTGCATTTTTAAAAGGGAAAATCTTCTTTATATCCTGAAAGATATTTCTGGGGTATGGATAGATGTTTTGTATGGTGTGGCAATAAATAACATATTTTATTTCTTCCTCTAATGTGTTTGTAGCTTCCAACATCTCTTTAATAGAAGGAAATAATAGGTTAAGTAAGTTTTTTTTGTTGTCCATTCTTATTTCTTTTAAACCATGGATTTTCTTAAATAGCTTCACTTGATATGCTTTAAGGTTTAAATATTCCTGCAATTCATCAATACTAACAGCATTTTCAGGTATGTAAGTTGAAATATGCTCTATGCACACCATATTTATCATCCTCTTGTAATTTGAATAAAAGAAACTTCATATTAAGTAATATGAAGTTCCTAAAATAATCTAATTAGCAACGAATAGTAATATTGCTACAACGAATTGTTGCGTTAACACATCGAACCACTAAATCCCCACGATTCTTTAATTCTTCTGTTTTAATTGGAGTTGCTTTGATATTCATTTCTCTCACCTCCTTTCAAGTTAAAGGCCAATACATTGGCTATAGTAAAACTACAAAAATTTGTCACTGTAATACTCAGAGAAATATTTAAACCGAGCTTGCTGGTATCAATAGTTACTTGTCCATTCATATTATCTATTTCTATTTTCAAAAACGAAAAATCTTTCCCCATATAACTTCCAAATGCTTTATATGCTGCTTCCTTTATTGTTAAACTAGAAGCTAGTAAATTTATTTGATCATTATAACTAAGAGAATTAAATTCAATTTGTTGCTTCTTATTTAATAATAATTTCTGCAAGCTTGATTCGTTTCTTTTTAGCATTCTTTCAATTTGTTTATGTTCAACAATATCTATACCAGTTCCTACTAACAAATCCCCCCACCTTTAAGTAGTACTTTTTAATTATGAATTGTTTTTTCAAGTTCATTTTGATGTGTTTTATATGTTGACTTAATCATATCCCAGAAAGAAAAATTATTGTATTGGGAAAATTTTAAAAATAGAGAGGAAATAAATCTGTAAGTTATCATTTTTTACCTTTTTTGTTGTAAAATAGTTAAAGAATACTAGAATAACATCACTATATGAATAATATGGAGGTTTGAATTTTGAGGTTGGGTTCGCTTCTAAAATACTACCGGACAAAATTAAAAATGACTCAAAGTGATCTATGCGACGGGATATGTTCTATTCCTCATTTAAGTAAAATTGAAAACAATGAAAAAGAAGCTAATATTGATACAATAAATTTATTATTAAATAAATTAAATATAAATATTGTTGATGTAAAAAAAAGTGAAGAAACTATTAAATCTTTACTAGATGAATTAATAGAAAATATTATTTATCTTCAGGAAGAAAAAATAGACATTACATTCAAGGAATTGAATCCCTATTCGGAATTTGTTGGATTTTCCTCTTATATCTTTATATACGAATTATACAAACTAAGATATTACTTGTTTCAGAAAGAAATGGATAAAGCTTACGAGCAAATTAAATGGTTAAATAAACAAAAGAAAAATTTTTCCCAACATGAAGAGCATTTATTTTTATATTTCCATGGTGTATACTTCATTCTGAAAGGTAGTTATAAAGAAGCAGATACTATTTTACTAGATTTATTAAATAACAATGTTGATATGGGTATTCATAACGGGGAATTCTTCTATCATTTGGCATTGGTAAAAGGTAATTTAGAAGAATCAGGATATGCTATTCTATACGGTAAAAAGGCATTGCAATTTTTCACAGATACTCATAATTTTAAAAGGATTTTACATGTATTAATGACTCTGGGGATTAGCTATACTCAATCTAGCCTCTACGATGAAGCCTTTGATTGCTTTACGCATTTAAAGAGAAATACAGAAATATTAAAAGACACTACTCTTTTACCTTTAGTTTTTCATAATCTAGGTTTACTCATGAGAAAAAAAGGGGATTTCAGTCTAGCTATCGAGTACTATCAAAGAGGATTAGAACACTCTGAAGAAAACTTACATTATTCTATGGTTGGAAACTATGCTATAGGGGAACTTTTATTTTCTCAAAATTCTCTACAAGCTGTAGAGAGATTCACTAAAGTTAATAATCTTGCAAGAAAATTAAACAACAAGAAATACCAAATTTTATCTACATACTTTCTTCTCGATTTAGTTAAAGGTCGTAAACTCTCAATAAAATACCTAGAAAAACGGGCTTTGCCTTTTCTAGAAAAAAGTAAAGAAAATAGAGAGACCTTTCATAATTTTTGTAACATTCTAGGTTCTTACTATGAAGAAGATAATAATTATGAGAGAGCCATATATTATTTTAATAAGAAAAGGAGTTTATTATGAAAAAAATTATTCTAGTTTTAATTCTCGCCCTTCCACTACTCTCTGTAACATTGGACCAAACTCAACTTAATGTTAAGCACAAAGAAATTATTGTATCATATGATCACCCCATTTTCCCTCCAGTTGGTACTATAAAGCTTTAAAACTATATTTTATAGGAATTTAAAAAGCCACTTGGAAGTAATTTATATTCCAAGTGGCTTTTTGTAATTATAGTTAAAATATGTCTAAATAAGCAGCAGAAAAAACTATTTCTATATTAAAATTCAGAATAGTTCCATGCAGCAAACCCAACTGATTTTGGAATTTCACATATATAGAACCTTTATCTACCTTCCTGTCAATTCAACCATCCTCGCCCGAACCCGCTCGAACTCCCAAACATCCACTTCTCCCACATCTTCCTCCCTATAAAACTCTCCAAACCACTGCCCCTTATAACTCGGCACCACATGCATATGATAATGACTTAACTCATTAAACACTCCTCCATTTTGGTTAATGGTGATGCCGTCTGGATTATAATATAGGTGCTTCAACACTTTGGATATTAAAATAGAAGCTCTCATAATAGCATTGGCCGTTTCGTCATCGAGTTCGTCGACATCTAGGAAATGTTGTTTAGGCAGGATTAAGGTATGTCCTTCGTTGAACGGGTCGTGATCTAGGAAGCATGTGACATAGTCATCTTCGTAGACCATATAGATGGTTTCACTTTTGTTGGCTAATCGGCAGCCTAGGCAGTCTTTTGTCGGTTGCATGGTGGACACCTCTATACTGTTAATTTCACAAACTCTCTAAATTTCTCTTCTTCCTCGATAAAAGGATTATGGTTTGATTCCTCGAAAATAAATAATTGTGACTGCGGGATGAGTTCCGCCATTTCGATACTAAAATCCACTGGACATTGGGCATCGTGTCTGCATGCATAGATATAACTTGGTACATTTATATCCTTTAATTGAGAGCGAAGATCAAAGTTCTTTACTTCTACTTTTCTAAAATAATCGAGGTTTTCTCCAACAGTTCGACCACTGTTTGGACGATTGATAGCCTCTTTTAATTTTTCCTCTGAGTAGTAGGACATCAAGGCCCATTCATATCCTAACTTTTGACGTTCTTCTCGCGGGGTATTTGAATCGTTCAATAAATCCATAATCTCAACTATCCGTTGAAAATGCTTGTTTTCTGCGCAATAAATACTATCTTTGTGCGCGCCGTATTCTTTACTCGCTGCAGCACAACCTGCAATTAGTTTTGTTAAAGAGTGCGGGGCATCAATTCCATATTGCAGTGCCAACATTCCACCTGTTGAATGTCCTGCAAATGCCCATCTCTCCAACCTTAGTGCTGTCCGGATGGCTTCTAAATCTTTAACAGCTTCTTTCATACTAAGCTGATTTTCCACTTCAGCCTTTACAGAATTACCTGCACCTCTCGTATTAATTAAGTAAACTTTATAATGCTCCGTGTACGGGTTAGCTAACAAACTGCCACGTTCATCAAAAGCCATATATAAATGTGTAGTAGCTAATGGATCTCCTTGCCCCGCAGTGAAATATTCAAAGGCGCCTCGTTCTGTTTCAATAAACCTTTGTTCCCACATAAAATTCATCCCCTCTACTAAAATACTCCCCCTCCAAAATCCCATAAATCGCACAATCTTTATACTGACCTTTGGAATTCCGAATCATATCCCTCACAATCCCCTCTTGCATCATCCCTGCCTTGCTCATGATGCGGCCTGACGCTGGGTTGTCGGTGTTGTGTGCAGCAGCAATCTTATGAAGATTCATGTGCCGAAAGCCAAAATCGATCACGGCGCGCAACGCTTCCGTGCCATACCCCTGATTCCACCACCGATAACCGAGGGAATAACTCACCTTGCAATTTCCGGTTGCCTCATCAAAATCATACAAATCAATCTCGCCAATCAGCTCTCCACTATCCTTCACCTTCACTGCCCAATAACAAAAATCTTCCTTCTCATATTGCGACACAATATCGGCCACTCTCTCCACCGTCTGCGAAACAGCTGTATGCGCCGCACTCACTCGATTGTCTGTCACCCGCTCATCTGAAATCCAGTGATCAAACACCTTCTGGGCATCACCGAGTTCGAACTTTTCTAAGAGTAGCCGATCTGTTTCTAGCTGTGGTGTTCCGATATATGTAATCATATTGCACCTCTTTAGTGGGGTCCCATAGCGGTTACAAAAAAATTAATGTTCTGTTTCTCCATCTTCGTTATTCACACAAAGTGCTTCCGCTATTTCTTGTATCCGTTTTTTTGTTATTCCGTTTCTACTTTCCACAGACAAAGGATGGTCTGTTGGTTCTAGCTCAATAAATGGTCTAATTCCACCTGTTCTGTGGTGGACCTTTGCCTTCAAGTTAATCGTATCAGGATAACAAGGCAATGCAGTAGAAAACCAACCAAGCATTGGTTCTAGTAGTTCTGGATTATTCCAGTGTTCCTTCACTTTCTTATAATTAGCTTCACTCAAGGAGACCCAAGCTCCCCATATAAACTCTTCATCCATACCAATTATAGGTATTTCTAAACAACCCCGGATAAAAAAGTGTTCATTGTCCATCACGCATAAATCCTCACTTAGTTCGAACCTTTCTTCCCGTTCTTGTGCATCGGCAACTTCATAATAAGCTGGGGCGCCGTTTCCGTAACTAATCGGAAGTTCATCGTGGTATTCTCCGCAGCAACTACACGTGTATCCTTTTATTGATGTCATTTTACACCTCTGTTAGTTTTTGCCGACATTAAAAACACTGCAACGTAAATCTCACCCGATCAAACCGCTTCTCCATCAAGTCCTCTTTCTCCATACAGAAGTACAACATGCCACTATCTCCCCACATGACATCTGCCAGTTCTTCATCCGAATCTATTTGAAACAAAAGCACAGGATCCTTTCCATCTTCAAAAAGCTCCTCCAATACATCATCCTGAATATTCAACGGCGCGCCCAACATATAATGAGCCGGTACCATTTTGCCATCCCTGTCCTTTGGTTGCACTAGCTCCTGACGGAAATCAAAGTAATTCGTTTCATCATCATCATCTGCAAAATCCAGGTGCTCGGGACTTTCCGGCAATGTTACGATCGTCTCAAAAGAAAGTTGAAACGCTGGAAACGCAACAAACTCCGTCCTACTACTCGGACTTTCCTTCCTCTCCAACTCCCCTAAATCTCCATCAAAATAAAGCACCTTAAAGCATCCCTCATCTTCTTCAAATCCCCAAGGTTGCTCCAGCGCCTCATAAAATAAATACAAGATGCCGCTCTCAGGCAGCAGATTATCTTTGTCACAGGGCTTTGCTTCTGACAGATTAACCTGAAGCATAAAAGTGAGATAGTCATCTTCATAACGAGGAAACTCCCAACCCGCAGGCATGTCTGGGGAACCGCCTATTTTGGAAGAGCCAACGGGAATGTCCGTTTCATCTTTATTAATTTTATTGAGTTTAATAGCACTTTTAAAACTGTCCATAATAGCGGACTTATGGTGTGATAGGTTGTGTTCACTTAGTAATTGGTCGACTTTTTGCATTATGGAGTGCCTCCTAAAAAAAATTATAGTTTTATATAAAAATTAAACGAATTCCACCAGAACTGGCATATGGTCACTAAGCTTTATCCACTCTTCAAAACTACCCACCTCAAAATGTTTCAATCTATCCAAATAGTTACGTGAGGTAAAGATAAAGTCCAAATGAAATGGTCGCTCTTGCTTCCTCCAATAATAATGAGTTGGCTTTGTTTCCATCCCATGCTCTTCATTAAAAAAGTAGTGATACCCACTTTCTATATCAGCCGCCTGCAATATGTCCACAACAGCGGTATGGTTGCCCACTCTTTTAATGTGGTCGAACACTTTGTTGCTGTTCCAATCACCAACAATGAAGCATGGTTTTTTAAGTAACTCTTCGTAATAATTAATAGCATGAAAGATTTGCCCTATATAACTCTCATACTTCGTATTAGCCAGTTGCGCCCATACTGCGAGGAGAATGAAATTTTCTTGCCCTGAAACCTCTAAAGGTACAATATATCTGAAGGCGTGATTATATGAAGGATGCAGGTTAATCTGAAAAGAATCACTCATACTTAATACCCCAAGTCCCTTGTTAGGATTATCACCGAACCACATGAATTGACTGATCCCTTTCTCACTATCTTTCTCTTTCCACTTTTCCCGTGACTCACACTCAGGGATGATAAGAATATCGGCTTTCATAGGCAGTACATGGTCTATCTTATCTCTAAAGCACATGGTACAGTTCCAAGTGAGGATTTTCATTGGAGTGCCTCCTTAATGGGAATTATACAGGCTGATTTTTATGAAATGTAGCTTACTACTAATCCACTCTCTGTAAACTCTTCCTCAAAAATCATACTAAAATAACCATAATCATCTTCCTTACAAACGGCTTTCCTTTCTTCCACGATTCCATCTGCTGAAAAGTGGTACGCCCATACTCTCTGTGTCTGTAAGCTTTCATCAAAATACCTATACACCATAAGCGCATTTGATTGCTGTTGCTTATTTCTATGTAAAACTAGATTGTTTAAATAGGATATACGTTCTTCCGAATCCACATATAGAATTCCCACGACATCATTAGGAATAAAGGCTTCTTCGGTCTCAGAAAACAGCTTTTCGATTGTTTCTTCATCCTTCATTGGGAGACTTTCTCTTTCTAGATGAAGTGCAAGATAGTGATAATTCTCCGGTTCCTCCCGCTTGTCCCACTTCCACCATGCTAAATCCATAGGACGTGAACGATTCTTTGACTTATCAAACTTTGAATCTTCTATAAAACTTTCAAACCCCAGCATCTCTCCTAAGTCAGCAAAATAATTAATTTCTTTCTGCGTAAACATGGATCTATTATGTAACGTAGTTAAATTTAATTTCCGATAGTTTTTTAGAAACCCTTCAAAGAACTGCATGAGGTTGAGGTGTGGTTTATTCATGTTATTCAAATCCTTCTAGTTAACTTAAATGTTAAATTCTTTCTTAATCACAGTCATAAATTCCCGAGCTGATTCTTTATCAAATTGAATAGATTGACTAACTTTTCCCCTGAATTCTCTTTGGTTCGATCCATAGGTATCTATCTGAAGTATTCTATTCCCTTCATTATCTATAAAACTTGTATATGTATTATCCACTTCATTATGAATTGCATTTCTTCCCTTCGTTATTTTCTTCATAGTGTTCCCTTTAATTAAGGCCATTTATTTTCCCCCTAGATATTTGTAGTGCTATATTAAGATTCTACAAAAACCTACAATATCCTTTATTTTCCACAATAAAAAGACATGCCTAAACATGTCTTTTTACCTACCAGCTAATCTTCCACCTCAACCAAAAATAACTTCTCCTCAAACCCACCACGCTTCTCTTCCTTTTCCCTACGAACCTTCTCTACCTCTTCTATAGAAGATCCATGGTAACCAGCTAATGCATGAATGACCTCAAGTAAATCAGCAAGCTCCTCTACAGCTTCCTCATTTGTCTCCGCTGCACAGTACTCATCTAATTCCTCATAGCTTTTTAACCTAAGATACTTTATATACTTGTCATCGTTCAAAACTTTAGCGGTATACCTCTTCCCAGTTCCTTCAATAATCTTCGGAATATTGTCTCGGACTAGTTTATTGTATAGTGGCATAATTCAGCTCCCCCTAAAATACAAAGACACTTATTCAGACTTTATGGATGTATGCTCTATGTAAGAACATATGAACGATTATTCTAAAAAGAGTTTTTTTCAAAGTATTCAATTAGTGCCGTTTCAATCACTTTTGATCGGCTCATCTCTTTTACATCTGAGAAAATTTCAATTTTACTCAATAAAGATTTGTTTATTAGCACTATTGATTCCATTTTCCCATCGTTTTTCTCTTCCATGAAGTTACTTTTTTTCTCACGTTCAGAGATTAATTCTCTTAAAATCTTTATCTCTTTTTCAGTAAAAGAGCTTGTATTTTGTTTATCACTTCCAAGTACTTCATCGCTTCCCTCAATAGGTTTATTCTTCACTTCAATTTTTGAATAAGGTAGATTTACCTCGTCAAATTTCTTCTTTAAAGCTTCGGCAACTACCCCATTTTTCTCCAAATCATGAAAGTTTATCTTACCTGATATTAAATCTTTAGAAGTTTCCTCAAGGAGTTGCTCTCGGGATTTTAATGTCCATTTTTTAAACAAGCTGTCGTAAGAGAAACCATTTTCCTTTAACAACAGTCTAATTTCTATTGATGATATACCGAACTCTTTTTCTGCTTTTGAAATAGAATTGATTTCGTTAATAAATTTTACTATTGTCATAATTGGGATTTCGTTTACCTTTTCTTTGATGTTTTGTGCATCTCCAATATCATCCCTCTTGAATTGTTTCTCCCATTTTTTAGATTTACTACTGTATCTAAATCCGGCATCCTCAATTTTTTTTTGCATATTAGCTGAGAATTTAGCACGGAATTTTCTGCTTTTTGCATACTTTTGTGAGTAATCATAGATGGTAAAACCCTTATTTAATTCAGTGACTATGTCGTGAATTATACCTAGTTCACCATTTGGATGAGATTGCCCAAAAAAGACACTATATTTTTCCTGAGATTTGTCATTCTCTTTCTTTTCAATCAATTCAGTAGATAGTATCTCTATACTGTCGAAATACTCAGTTATGGCTTTGGAATTCACACCTTCTTTGTTAGTTATTTTTGTGAATAATTCTAAACCCTTCTTGGAATAGAATAACTCTTCTACCAAGTATTCCAGATGAGGAAGTTTATATTTAATTTTGTATAATTTGCCTTTATCGATTTTATAAAAATGTAATGTTTCAACAAACTTTCTTTTTTCTAGAGTAAGGTAATATCTTGTATTAATTCCTAGCAGTTCGTTGATTTCTAACCCAGTTATTAATTTTTCCTCTTTATAAATGATAGATTTTAATTCCCCATTTTCTATAGATGTCACAAGGAGCAATTCATCAGATAATTTCGTATAGGAGTCAGTCCCTACCCTATATGTTTCTTGAACCCAAATCTCTCTGAGACTCGCGTTTAATACATATGAATCAATATTAAATTCATGAGAAATAGAGTCTACGCTTTTCTTATCGATGTTTAGAGCTCGTAATATTTCATTTAAATTTACCGGTACCTTATAATTATTTGAACCCACCCATCTCTTTTGGTAGTTCCTATTTAATAATTCATTCTCTAAAGTGTCCGAAGTTATCTTTAATTCACTTGCTACCTTACTCATTGATATACCCTTATATAAATTAAGTACAGCGTTCTGTATTTGATTTGATGTCAGCTCTTTTTTGCTAATGGTTCTCTTAGTAAGACCCAGAAAAGTCATTCTTTTTAATAATATTTCTGAATCAACATCTAAGAATGTCGCAATATCATCAACACTTTTACCCTCAGACAAAAAAGCTTTAATTCTTTCCATATTACTATCAATAAATTTTTCTTCATTTTTATTTACTACATTATTTACAATATCCAATATGTCCATGTAGAACATCCTTTAATTTAGTTTTTTAGAATGAAAGCATATCCGCTATGCCTTTAAGATTACGATCTTTATCATTAACTTCATTTTCTATACTTATAATCATGTCAAAGTAAGAGTTTAGGGCAAGTTTTGGGTTTTCCATTAGCTTACTATTTATAACTTCTAGGCCACCGGCTGCATATTCTTCAAAAATAGTCATTTTTCTATCGAATGCATCACTATTATCTTTCAAAATAGATATATCATTGCTTTCTGCTAGGGCAATGGCATTTATTAAAGCTTCATCTGTTTCCAAAGTAAATACGGTCCAAGGAATTCCTTCTGCTGAACCAGTAAAAGGTTTGCGTTTCTTTTCCATAAAACCTATAGATCCAGCTAACATAAATACATCTTTATACGTAGCAAATATGCCGAATTCACTGGAGTCAGTTAATGCTTTATATATATCTTCTTGCTCTTTTGGACGTCTTATTCTTCTTCTAGACATGGACTTTGTTCACCTCAATAGCTTCTGTAAATTCATAAGGTTTCTCTTTGTTTTGGCGTGGGTCATTGTAGGACAGTCTATATTCCTTTCCAATTAATCCAGCCATTTGTTCCTGAACCTCGCCCCTCCATTGTGAGGTAGATACAATTACTATTACTTGATCAGCAAGTTTGTGGATTCCTTTAGCAATTCTTTCTCTATGATCAGAATCCAAAGCTCCAAAAGGAGAATCCATGACTAGTGGATATATTCCTCCTTCATCAAAACCAGATTTGTTTTCTTTTTTAAATTGTTCTCGTGCAATATCAACAATAGCACCTATGAATGATAAGCTTGTAATTTGACGTTCGCCTTGTGACATTCCTACTATATTTCCTTTATCATTAATAACATTTAATTCGTAATTATCCGCCAGCTGTACTTGATAACCTTTTCTTAAGAATTGTGAATACACACTTGTAATTCTTTCTTGTAATTGAGCTTTCACAAGCTTTTCACGAACATCTAATATTCCTTGCATCGTATTTTCTAGTTGAAGGCATGTATTCATTCTCTTTTGTGTAAGCTTTCCTTTTTGTTCTAATGATTGCAGCTTTTTCGCCTCATTATTTTTCTCAGTAATCTCTTCCAACGTTTTTTCTAATTCTGCATGGATTACTCCAATCTTTCTGTCAATAGAACTTTTTTGATCTACTAGTTTCTTCCTCTTTTCTTCTAATTTCACTATTTCTTCAGAGTCCTCACTAGTAAGGCGGACACTAATTTCTTCAATTTCTTCGTTAAGTTTTTTAACTAGTTGGTTTCTATGAACCTCTTCTTCCTTTAATCTTTTCATATCTTTAAGCAGGTTATCTTTTCTCTCTTTTATTACCTTTAAGTTACTTGCAAAATCAATTATTTGATATTTGCTACGAGTTTCTGATATTTTATCTATTATGTTCTTTAAGTGATCCCAATGAGTTGAACCATCAGTGAGTCTTTCCCCACAAATACATACTCCATCTCTCATTAAATGCTCTACAAATGCTTTGCTTATACCTTCGCTCGGTTTCGAGTCACTATTTTCTTTAATTATCTCATTTGCCTTTTCGATTGCTGGAAATGTAAAGGCTAAATAACCTTGTTTACTTAGGAGATCAATAGTCTCTTTTTTAATTTTTTTTATTGCATCTTGCTCTTTATTTAACTCTTCAGTTTTTGCGTCTCTTAGTTCCTGTAGTTGCTTAGCTCCTTCAATTTGTTTCATCCTAGTCTCAACTTCTACGATCTCTTTATTTATCGCTTTGATATTGCTCTTTTGCAATGTGTCTTCTTGAAGCAGTTCTCCTCTTCGCTTTTCTAATTGATCTAATTCATCTAGGATAGACACTGTTTTGACGTCACCATGTTTTTTTAACTCATTACGAAATTTCACTCTTGCTTTTTCTGTATGATTGATTGCTCTTTCTAAAATCTCTAATCCCATAATATTCTTGATTGCTTTTTTTACATCATCAGAACCGCTATCTTTCGAAAGGTTATCAATTCTTTCCCCATCAAAAAAGAAGTAAGTTCTTAAATCCTCCGGAAGTATTCTATTCAGCTCCACAGTAGGGTTATTAATTGCTTTCAATAATCCAAACTCATCTTTGTAGTCAACAGATATTGTTGTTTCTAAATAGGTAATATCACTATTAGTTTCTTTCCTAGCTATTGCCTTTCTAATGGCAGTATACGTTCTTCCATTATCTTGAAAAACAATGCGTACCCAGCCTTCTATAGTTTCTCCAGGATCTGCGATCGCAACGGCGTGTTCATTAATTACATTTGTTCCATTGGGCAAATTTATAATCCCATAAAAACACCAACTGAAGGCATTTAGCAAAGCCGTCTTTCCTGATCCATTCTCCCCATGAATTACCGTGACATTTCTTGTAGTAGATTTTGAAAAATTTATTGTTTGGTTTTGATAATATTGACGGAAGTTATATAAGGTAATTGATTCTATTAGCATTATTCTGTAATCCTTTCCTTAACAATATTAACGATATCACTTACAATGGATGTGCCTTGAAAGCTCTTTAAATGAAGGACAGCTTTCTCAGCCTCTAATATTTCCTTTAGGATTAAAGTATGTGTGTCTGGTAGTTCTGCTAGCAGAGCTTCTATTTTCTCTCGTTCTTGACTCATTGTTGATCCCTCCTAATTTTTATACATCTAACAAATGATACGCCTTCTTAAATTCCAGTATACTCTCATGTGCTACAGGACCATTAATTGCTATATCTGCGAATTCTAGAAATCTGTTAAGTTCTCGTATTACCATTTTCCTCTCCATATTAAATAATGATGGTTCAATATGGCGGATCTCGTCTAGGTTTCTTGGGATGACAATAAAATCATGAATATACGAATATTCTTTACTTTTGTGCTTACGTAGCACCCTACCCCTCCTCTGTATAAATTCTCTAGGATTGGTGCTACTAGAGAGAATATAGGCTCTTTGGGTAGCTGGTACATCTACCCCTTCATCTAAACATTTTATTGCTACCAGTACCTGCAGGTCTCCTTCTTCAAATTTTTGAAGAAGTTGTTTTCGTTGTTGTTTATCTTCCCTAGATGTAAAAGTATGTACTCTCATATCCAATTCGTTACCTAACAACTTTACTACTGCATCTATCTGTTTTTCTCCGTCTGTCCAACTATCACCACAATAGACAATATTGTGTTTTGAAATTTTTTCTTGATTCATTAATTCTTTGAGCTTCGAAAGCTTATTTCTTGCTCTACTAAGGATACGTGCTCTTTCAATTAATAGTGACTGCGCTGACTTTGCATCTTCTCCTTTTACATTTCCATCTTTCGGGAAGATCTTCACCAGTTTTCTTGTAATTTCATAATATAATTCACTCTCATCTTCATCTAAGTAAACTAGATGAGGATAATAGAAGTACTGTGTTAAGAAACCTTTTTCAATTGCTTTATCTAGTCCAAACTCAAACACGGTTTTTCCACCAAAGTAATCTATTAACTTGGTAGTACCTTCTTCATCAAACCATCGATTGGGTGTTGCAGAAAGTGCGAGGCGATAAGGGATTGATTTAATAAGCTTGTTCCTATTATTTTCTGCTCCGAGATGATGCGCTTCATCAGCAACAAAAACTACATCACCATTTAGTCTTTTTATTAACAGCTGCATATGCTTAGATGAATAAGTTGAGTTAGTCGTTATTAAGCAAAAATGTTTTGTGATTCCTGACTGGAAGGCAGTTATACTATTGGAAAGATCTTCTTCCCATAAGCTTCTTGAACTATATGCAACTATAGGTTCCATATTAAATCGCTTTATATCTTCTACCCACTGATCTACTAGGTGAGTATAGGGGCATACAATAATGACTCCTAATCTGTTAGATACTTCCCATAGTTTAGAGATTGCAGAAAGGGCTGTGATAGTTTTCCCTGTACCTGTGGCCATTTCCAGGAGACCTTGGCATTCATTTCTAAACCAGCATCTAATCGCCTCTTGTTGATAATCGCGAATAAGATAACCCTTAGGAATAACAGGATATTTTTCTCCATAGTTGACTTGGTTTTCTCTCACGATCAATTCCGGATCAATCTTTTTGTATGTGGAAATCTTATAAGAAAGAATTTTTTCTTTTACAGCTTGTGGAAAATCCATAACTTCAAGGTAATTTGTTTTATTATTCCACAACTTATTAAAATCGTTGTTCTTTTGCTCTACTCTAATCTTTTCGTTAGGTAGCCATGAACAAAAAACATCAATGGATTCGAAGTTATTATAAAGACCGCCTTCAGTTTCATTAGAAGAACCAGAAAATGCAACTTTATTTCCAAAAGTATCTTCCATAATTCCCAGTTTCTCGTGATAGATTCCAAATTTTTTTGAATCTGACATCACAGCGATTTTAATATCTAAACTATCATTTGCAATGAGCCAAGCTAAGTAATTCAATCTCTCTCGTTGCAATGGCGTATAAGTCTCTATATCTAAAGAACGGAGCAAAGATTCTTCTATTACTCTTTCCCTTAATTTGTAACCGCTTTCTATCATCTCAATATCTTCTTCTTCTAAATGTGGAGATGCTATAAGTTGCATCTTTCCACCTTTGCCAATTAGCTCTGAAATTCCCTTAGCAGCCAACATTAGAGAACCACTAGAAAAATAACCAACTGCTCTCTTATATAAAATGCTTTTCGATAAGACTGGAATATAAAAATTCTCTATTATATTCCCTTCTTCATGTCCAGTTCTATATTGATAGGAGATATTTAATTCTTTTAAACTCATTTAACCTCTCCTTTATTTATAAATATAAAAATCATTATCATTATTTTACAGTTTATGCAATAGTATGACAATTACATTAGAATATTAATTTAGTAATTTACTACAAAATTATCACATACATTACTTCCCAATAATTGTTTTGTGATATATTGTAAAATTCACAGCTTACTATGATAAAATATTTACTGTATGTATTTTATATAATAAAGGTGATATAGATGAAGGAAGTACAAAGAAGAGAGCTTGAGCTTTTGGCTAAGATATGTAACAAAAATGGGGTTCCATTAAAGCTGGCAAAAGTTCTAATAAAAACAGCAGAAAAACATTCTTATGAAAATGTTAGTGCTTCAACGAGAGTTACAGAATACCAAGAGTTAATTAATTTCCAAATGAAAAACAAATAAATACTATGGTGATAAAATATGATTCTAAAAAAGCTAATCTTTGATAATTACAAAACCTATTATGGTCTTCAAGAAATAGATCTTTATATTCCAAAAGAAGTCAGAGATGAAAAAACCCAAAACATTATTCTCTTGGGTGGACTTAATGGTGCAGGTAAGACAACAATATTAAAAGCAATACTTTATGTTCTCTTTGGTAAGAGAGGTATGTCTGATACCGAGTACAAAAGGCTTTTTTCTAACGTTATTAATAATACATTTTATAATGAAGGTGGACGGGAGTGTTCTCTTACCCTTGTTATAGAAACTGATGCAGGAGAAGAATGGACATTAAAAGTTAAGTGGTATTTTAACCAGCTTAAAAAGATGACTCACGAAGAGAGAAATTTGAATGTTCGAAAAGCCGGCTCAAAAATGGCTAAGCATGCCAGAATTGACAATATTGAAGTTTATAACCGCTATATTGATAAGATTATCCCTTATCATGCTGCTCCATTTTTTATTTTCGATGGTGAAGAAGTTAAAGAAGTAATATTGAGACAAAATAGTGAAGAAATGAAAGAAGCTATTCATAAGATTACTGGAATGGAAGCTTATAAACAATTACTAGTTGACTTACGTACTTTAAAAGGAAATATAGAAAATAAACTAGCACGATCGGTTAGTCATTCCACCTTAACTAACATTCAAAGTCAATTGAAAGAAAAGGAAGTAGCAATTAGTGAGTTAGAAATTAAAAAGAATAAAATACAGACAGAGATTAGACATTATGAAAACTTAATTAAGGAAGCTAAACAAGAGCGTAATGAGATTTTATCAAAAAACTCTAAATCTAGAGAAGTTATTATTAAACAACAATCTCGAGTTGCAACAGAGCTTGACATGTTGAAGAAAGATTTAAATCTCTTCTTACATGAAAATATGTATAACATCATGCTCAGAGAAAAAATACAGAAAATGAAAAAAAGGCTAAAAGATGAGCATTCTATTTCTCAAAAGAAAATGCTACAAGATTCATCCCTTACTCCTTACCGAAATTTCATTAATCAATTATTGAATAAAAGTATTAATCCTCCTCTTTCAAGCGAGCAATTGGAGCAGTTAAGAATTCTCGGGGAAGAGGTATGGATTAAAGAAAATAAAATAAGTAATGTCCAACTAGATATGGAATTTATTCATGATGTTACTAGCAAAGACTATACATTCCTAACAAATATTGCAATTAAGGATAAATACCAAGTTTCAGAACTAATTAATAAAATTGAGAAGTTGCAACAAGAGTTAGATGCTTTAGAAAGTGATATTAGAAAAGCTCCTGAATCTGTAAATATTGATAAAGAAAACAATAAGATAGATTTACTAACAAAAAAACTTGGTGAACTTGATCTCAAACGAAAAGCTATACAAAAGAAATACAATGGTGCAGTAGAGGAAAGAACAAGTCTATTAAACAAGTTAACTCGTATATCTGGTCAAGATTCAAATCTTGAAGAATTGAATCAACAACTTGAAGATGTTGATAAAACAATTAAGACAATGCAACAATATGTAAGTGAAGTTACAGTAATGAAAGCGACTTACATTAAAGAAGAGTTCTCCTTTATGCTAAAGAAATTATTTAGAAAACAAGATGAGTTTGGAAAAATAGAATTTGACTTAAACACTTATTCTATACGTTTATATAATGATCAAATGCAGGAAATAAGCATTCAAGAACGTTCTGCTGGTGAAATGCAGATGATATCATCTGCATTAATTTGGGCATTAACTAAAGCTTCAGATTTAGCACTGCCTATGGTGATTGATACTCCATTAGGAAGACTAGATAGTTATCATAGAAACCATCTTATAAACCATTATTATAAAGAGTTAAGTGAGCAAGTGATTATACTCTCTACTGATACAGAGATCACCAAAGAGTATGTTGAGCTTATGGAAAGTCACTCTTACAAGCAATACATGCTGGACTACGATGAACGAAAGAAGTACACCATCATCAGAGATGGATATTTTGAATATGCAAAGGGTTAAGGGTGAATAAGAAATATGTCTAACAGAAGAATGCAGTTATCAGAAGAAGGAAAAGTAATTTTAGATTTAATAGCTAATGCCTTAGAAGTTGACAGACCCACAGCAGTGAAAATTGCGCTTTCTAAAGGTTTAGCTGCTTCCAACGGTCCTATTACTACTGAATTCGATGGTGGAAAAAACAAATGGACTATTCCCGATAACATTATTAAGGACAAAGAATTTTTACTATTTAAACACCTAATAATTAATGAAATTAGTACGTCGTTGACTGAAGACGAGTTACACAAGTATATGATTGCTTTTATTGAGGAAGGCCTTCGAAAGTTAAAAGGAGACCATGATAGTAAAACCTCAATGGAAGATCTTCGTTTAACTATCTTATAAGAAAAGCCCACCATATTTCAGGTGGGCTTTTACTATATTCTTTCTGATAGAGGACTAATATCGACTACTGTTACCGTAGGGTGTGATAGCTCCCCATTTGGTTTAAGTACGGGTCCATGAACAATACATTGCCCTTTTCTAAGTGAGGATAATTTAGTCTCCCAATGCTTCTTCTCCTGATTATCTTTTGATAAACTACCTGCAATTGTAGATAGCTCTTGTTCAGGCGGAGAGAAGTATACCTTTTGTGATGAATTCTGTAGCCTTGCAAGTTCATCAGAATCAAGTTGTGACTTCAGAAATTGTGTTGCATACCAAGCTGACCAACCAAATTTTCTTCCTTCTGTTAAAATTCTTGCTGATGGAGATTTTTCAGTATGATCTAAGTTTTGTGCTTCATCCATTATTACTGGCATTGGACGATTTTTATTTCCAAATCTCACTGAATAATTCCATAAGTCCCAAAGGATAAACTCTGTAATCATTAGTTGCACATCACGTGGAAAGCCTGTTAACTGAACGATGAAAATATCTCCGTTACTATCTACAACATCTTTCCAATTGATTGTGTTTTCGTTACTAAATGGATTTCGGTCAATTAATGGGCGGATTTGAGATAATGCTGTTTTTGAATAACTAGAACCGTCTTCCTCTAGCATATCTTTTAATTTCATCAAGTTCATACCGTCATTAAATTGTTCTAAACCATTCAGTACAGCCTCATATATAGCGTTTTGTTGTTGAATACCTAATGATTTATATACTGCAGCAAAGACACTTTTTATCCTTTCAGCTACATCTGTATTTGATTCCGGTAGCTGAATCCCACCAATATCTCTTACATTTTTCTGAAATGGGTTAATTGGAAGTTGCTCACTATATACAATTTTTTGTTTTAACTTATCCCCTAAATATTCTACAAATTCAGGTTCTAATTGATTAGGTAAAAATCCTTCTGTGTAATCAATAACAATACTTGGAATTCCTAGTTTTGACTTTTCCAACAGCAAGCACTGCATAAAATAAGTCTTACCTTGACCTGATTTCCCGGATATTAACAAATGTCTGTTAGCAAGCCCTCTATTACCGTATTCCCAAAATATTTCATGTGAAGATTTCTCAGCGGTACCAATTTTTATTCGGATATCTTCAAGAACACGAGTTTCTACTGGTGTTGTTTCAACCACTTCACTTGGAGTAGTACCTTCCTCTACTTCATCAGTTCCTGCTAGTTCTTCAACGTCTTTAAATGGAGTAGCAGGTTGGTCGGGTTGAAAATGATCATTCTCACTATGATTCTCATTCGCCTCATTACTTTCAGTTTCCGTAGTATATTCAATACTTGGATTTCCAGTAGTAACTGGTTCATTGTTTGTAGATGGTATTTGAATATCTGCATTTCTATATTTATAGGACAGCATGTCTTCCTTAACGAAATCATTGGGCTGTTCTTGAATCCAATTTCTCATTGATTCTAAAGAAGATACTAGTCCTTCGTAACCATCTCTTTCCGTAAGGTTAACTAACAAAATGTTTTCATCATCTAAATGGGCACTTCTATGAAATGCATCCTTTTGGAACGATAGTATTGCTCCATCCCCAATATAAGGTCTTAATTCATCAGAAACATTAAACTTATCCTTCAAAAGTACTTCTATAACTTTATCGGATAATTCATACCCTTTCTCATCCCAAAGCTCACTATGTCTAATTTTTTGTGCACTAGATATTAGTAGTTGTGCAAAGAAATTTCGATAAAACTTTCCTGAAAAAGTATGTTCATTCTCACCAGTCAAGGCACTGTAAATAAGTTCTCTCGTTTTTCTAACTTGTTCTTTTGCCTTTTCTATAACTGTTCCTTTATTTAACCCAATTTTTACTTCTACTGGGTAAAAATGAAGAGAAACGTTACCCTCTTTTTCTTCTAGACCAATTAATAATAAATCATCACTGTGACTACCCTTAACTCGCAAGTTCTTGGCAGTAAAGACACCTTCAGATTTACTTAAACTAACTGCACCTGCTACTCTTAGAACTTCTTCTAATGAGATGGGTATCCATAGAATGTCTTTGTGATCTAAGTAAGAGACCGAATATTTAATAGCAGAAATTATACTTAATTTCTCTCGATCGAAGTGCCCCTTACTTCCGATAATTCTCAGTAACCATTCACCGTTAAAAGTATTGAAAGCTTTTATAGTGTTTCGGACATTTTCATCAGAGCCTTGGACATCTTTTTGTGCCAAGAATTCTTTAATAACTGCAAAATACTGGTCTGATTTATCTGTCACTGTAATTGCATCAAATCGGCTTGAAGAAGAATATTGATCACTATAGTGAATAACAACTAAATTACCTTCATATTCATTGAAGAATTCCAAGTCAATAGAAGGATCAACAAAGGTTACCCAATATGATGAATGGAATATTCTTTTTAATGTATCCTCATCTGCAGTTGTTGTTCTGGATAATATAGCCTCACCCTTACGATAGCCATCACTTCCATTATTTCGTAAGTTAGCAGACAATTCATTTACATAATATGATGTTGAAACTAAACAATCACTATCATTAATAGAATAAGCTTTAGTGCCAAATCCACTCTTATAATTTTCTTGGTCTTTCATTGATGGTACGCTAGAATAGAGACCTTCCAATGATAATCCTGTTGTCATATCCTTAACCGGTTGCACAGCATGATGTTCTTGTGCATTCATTTTATAGAAGGAAATATGAGCATATCTTAACTCCTCATTAAAATCCTGCTTATAAAAGAAGAGCTTCCCTCTAATTATTCGTAAAAGGTCGTCAGCTTCATAATCTTTTGATTTTAATTTAACACCCGTTAATTGTTCAAGCTCTTCAGTTGAACTAGTTAGAGCATATAGGTCAAAAATACTTTCATAATTCTCCTCAGAATACAAAGTTACTTCAACCGGTTTTAAGTTTTCAGCGCCAACTTTATCTATTTCAAGTAACATCCACTCTATGATTCCCTTTAATACTTCTTTGTCATTGGTTATATTCAAGACATTTATTTGCAAAGGAGCGTTAGACATTTTTATAAACAAATAAGAAAAATGTTCTTTAAATTGAGATATTTTGTCTATAACAACTTTAGCCAAGTAATGGTTTGCATCGGAAACAGATACATTTTGAACTGGTTTAAATAGCATCCATTCTAACGCTGCGTTTTGATGTTCTGGTTTATAAAGGGTCTCCTTTTGGTCATATATAAATGGAACTAGAGAAGCTGAGCTTAACCTGTTTAATATACTATTATCAACTTCTTCATTTTTAAGTAACTCATATGTTTTTAACTTGTATGCAACCATCAGTGGATGAAACGGTGTAAAATAAAAGGTTCCATTAGAGTAAATTGTACCTAACTTGAATAAATCTCTTCCTCTTTTTCCAGCTGGTGTACCACTTGTAAAAGTTTTAACTTCATCCTGAAAAGCTTTAACATATTCTATAGATCTTTGCTTTAAATCTTCTGTTATGGTGCATAAACTCGGAATGGAATTTCTAATTTTAAAATAAGTAATGAATCGACTATATGCTTCTCTCATTTCATCACTTATTTTCAAGTCATCCTCTAATAATTGATCTGACTCAAACCTAGCGCTTTTTAATCCGCGTTCTATAAACTCGTTCTCCCAATTGAAGTACTCACTATACTCAGAGTGAAAATAGAACTCTCTATTCTCAAGTACTAAGCGGTTGTTTTCCTTTATCCACTGTATGTCTTTTCCTGTTTCTCTAATAAGTTTAGATATCCTTTGTCCGCTAATTGGCATGGACTCAGGGAGCTCATTCGTCAACTTAAAAGGGATGGTCACTTGATCGAACATGATATTTATTTTTAATTGATCTTTATCATCGTATGCTTCAGGTAGTGGGCTTACAATCAATGTTTCTTCTTCAGTTACAGATAAAATTTGATTGCTTTCAGATACTTCTACCGTTTTCTTGTTATAACCGTTTCCAAATTTCAGTAATTCTTCTTCACAATTTAACTCTACCGCACCATTCTCTGCATCAATTGTATATTTTGAGCTAAAAGCTTCTAAATAAATTGGCTCTATTGGTAACACAGAAAGTGAGAATTCTGCTCCTAAAGTGATTTTTTTATCATGTTTATAGGAGAATTTTAAAAACAATGGTTTCTTACCCTGCGGGGACAGTTTTAAAGAAATATTAGATTTCTTTACATCTGATTCCACACTTTTTGTATCTCCTTTTTGGACTTTAAAGAAATCCTTCGCAAGAGACTTAACACTTCCCGAAAAGCTAAATGAAAGTTGTAACTCTATTTCATCGTTGTTATCTGGATTAAATATGATGAAATGTCTTTTTCTTTTTCCTGTTCCTTTTTCACTTAAGGTTCTATTCCAAACCTTAAGTTTATTGGATACTTTTATCTCAGTAAAATCTACTTTGGCCTTTTTCTTATTAGCATTAAAATCATCATGAAATTTCTTTACTTTTGGATATAGAGTTTGTTCCCATCCTTCATCGAATAACGCTTTTGCACCATCTAACACAAACTTATTTTCTAATTCATTTTGTTCTAATCCATAATCATGTACTTTTTTAACAAAATCAAAGAGCTCGCGGTTTAATGTAATTCTTTCTTTTTGCTCCCTACCTGTAAATGTATCTAAATCTGGATCTTTAAAGAGACCAAACTTGTAATACTCTTTATCATCAATATATCCTTTTTGCAGGGTAGAGAAGATATCCTCAAATTCAAAAAAAGTTATCTGCTGGTAGAATTGGTCTTCCATTAAATTATCTAAGTTCTCAAGTAGTATTATTTGTTCTACCTTTGTTAAAACACTGCTTTCTATTTCGTTTTTGAGCTTATTATATATAAAGCTTGGATGTAGTGGCATTCCTTCTTTTTGAAGATCACTACTTCCGCCCTGTATGGAATCCAGCTGCTCAGAAACGATACTTAAGAGGGCAGTATTTTTCCATTCTTCTTTTTGCTCTCCAACTAAGTTCCGAAGAGTAACTAAAAAGTCTGGTTTAACTTGATCTGATGTATTAGCAACTACTAAATTGGTTTCTTTAAACGGTATAGAGAAAGTCTCATACCTTTCTCCCAAGTCATGTTGATACCTAAAGCCTTTTGTACCATCAATGTTATTTAAGGCATTTATCAGATTCATTACATCTTCAGGACTATCTAGCTGAAGGTAATATCTATCTCCATTCTTTAATCCTTCTTTTTTGAAATAACTTATTAATAATGAGGCTATATATTTATAAAATTGGTTTGACATACTGAGCATCCCCACTATCACTTTTTTTATCAATAAGATTTTGACTATCTAACATACTTATTACTTCTTTTTTGGAGTAGCGATCTAAGGCAACCCCTCTTTTCTCGAACTCTACAAATAATTCATTCAAAGGAATTCTTTCATCTTTAACTGATACTGCGGTTAATAGTAAAACAAAATCATGTTTTACATTTAGTATGTGACCTAAACTACCTCTATTTTTAATAAATTGATTAAAGCCTAAGTCTTCAATATTCTTACCATATTTATCTGCTACACCGGCACTAGTTCCTTGTTTTAAACAAGTAAACAGCTCTCTTAATCCTTCTTCAACAGAAGTGGCTTTAGTAGTATTTTTTATTTTCCACATGTCGGCGTATTCCTGTATCCACATATTAAGCTCACTTAAAAAAAGTTCTTCATATTCTTCACCTTTTTGACTGATGTATTTTGTAATTTCACTATACGTTTTTAATGAAATAACCTCTCCCTTTTCACCTGTAATTTCTTTTTCAGATACTAAGTGACTAAGGTGGGACAAAGTATGAATATGTGGGAACAGATTAGACGATTTTCCTTTAACATATCTAAAACCTTCAAGGTCGTCTGCTGCCTTTCTTCTTTTACTGATTGACTCCCAGTCAAGAGCGAAGTAGAGAGGCTGTATGGAATCATAGTTAGCTTCTGAAAACTGTTCAAACTTAAGTACGAGCTGGCTAGCGTACATGAAAACGTAAAAATGTGTTAGTAAAGCAAATGTAGATAAGAAGTATTCTTTATGTTTACTTAAATACAATAGATCCTCTTGATATAAGCTGCTAATTGGTCTTAAAAGTTGCTCATACTGTAAAACACCATTGGTATCTTTGTTTTCTTTTAATCCATCCATTTTACTTAATATTAATTCAGTAAGAATATCGTCTGCCTCTTTGTTTTTAAATATAGTGGATACTTTAGAATTTTCTTCTACAAGTACATCTTTCATAAAATGAGCATATTTTCCGAACTCATTTTTATGATTTTTGTCGATTTTTATATAGTTAAAAAGGAAGGGGTGAATTGGATTTATCTTTTCACCTTTAAATAGATATTGATCTAAAAAACGAATAAAATCATACTTCTCATCTTCCTCTTTAAACTCCACATTGTTAGCAATTTGTTCACTAATTTCGTTTTCTTCTTCTGATGTATAAAACTCGTCTTGCCTTTTAATAGCTTTCTCATCTAAAGTCAAATTGCTTAAGCTTCGTGTAAATTCGCCTAATATATTGTTAAATTGATTTTTGACTGCACCTGTTCTTTTTGTGAGAAAGGGTAATACATCTATCGCCTGACCTGTATCATGTTTTTTCTTAGTTTCAAAAAGTTGCTTCAAATAAATTCTATTATTAGCTAATGCCATACTCAATTCTCCCTTTCGAATACAAAGGACTCAAATTCATCTCGCTTTAATATATAGGAACGATTATCTTTCGGAAAATGGACAAGCAATTCTTTCTTCTTATCTCCGAAATTCATAAGTTTGTCCACAAATTCCACGAAATTAATTGCATCTTCTTCATCTTTTTTGTTAGGCCTATATCCTTCTTGAACTTTCATCAACAGTTGATATAACTTATAATCAATTTCTAGTAACAATTTATTATTTTCGTCTCTATAACCCACAACGATTGATGACTTAAAAGTATCTAACACTTCTGTTGTACTTTCGTGTAGATGATCAATGGTTGGTCTCAGATTCAGTTTTTGTGCTAAACGATATTTATTAGCAGCTTGGTCTAGATAAACATAATCCTTTTTCGGAGTGCCCTTCCACTTATGAATAGTGTTTTTCATTTCATCATAGAAGTTCCTAATAGTTTTTTTGTCTGCTGTGTTAAAACCATATAGATTTTTTATAAACTCGGTATAGCTCTTATCTTTTATTTTCCCTACAAATTCTTTATTGGTTAAATAAGTTATTCTTAAGAATGACTCAAAGAATACGTTAAAGGTATGTCCCGATATATCACTTTTCGAATTGAACGATGAAAACCAGTTACTCCCTATTTCGTCGAGAACATTCCCGCTAATAATTGTAGACCAATTACTTAAGGTATTTAAATCGACAATAGTTTCATCGATGTATTTAGATCTAAGATGTATAGGATCTAAACTACTCAATGCCTTTAATATTTCAGATCTTTCTTTTCTATTAAATATAAGATTTGGTAGGGCATGGTCTAAGACATCAAATTCATTTATAAGGTTTTTATTAATTACTTCATCTGGTATCAGAATATCCGCAATTAAGTTTAAGAAAGCTCTAGCTGAAATAACTAGTTTGTGTTGAATAATAGTTCTGATAATTAATTGGACTACTTGCTCTTGCACAAATTCATTTTGGAGGAACTTGTAGTTTTCATGAACCATCGTGTTTATATTTTTTTTCCCATCTTCTCGTAAAGCTAAGTTGAAAGGATTTTGATCAGTCTTGGCACATACCTTTTTCAATAGTGTAGAATAAAAAGTTGAGATGGTACCGTTGGCAGTTAACTCATAAGAATGGTAGTCTCCAAAACTTAACAAATCAAACTTATCTTTGCTGTAATGAGTAGTGATTTTTTGAGAAAACAACTCACTCTCTTCCACAAATACTTTTAATGATTCATAGGAATACTTGTTATGTTCTGTATTTATAAAGTTGTGTAAAACTCCCATATTTATGGCAAGTATAATATTGTCATTACAATCTTTTAATTTTTGGTCAGAGAAGTTTTTTAATACTTCTTCCAATGTTTCCATAGCGTTCTTATTTGGAGAAAAACTCTCCGTAGCATCATTAAAAATTGTATAATCATCCATAAGTTCTGGTTTGTTCTTCTTTAAATAAGCAAGTAAATGTGATTTTCCGTCTCCTACACTTCCGCATAAAAGTATTAAACTTCCGCCTTGACGCTCTTTGTTTGCTGCGAGTATTCTCTCAAGGTCTAATTGTATCTTTCTATCGACATGAAGATAATTTTTAAAACTACTAAATTGATTTGCATTTTCAATTGCTTCTTGGGAAGAGTCTTTCAATCGAGTTAATTCTCTTAATAAGTAACTTTCCCTTTCGCCTAAGTCTTTTAATAATAACCCTGTATCCCCCTTAGGTTCTTCAACTATGGATGGAATATTAGGCTGAAGTTGACTCACTTCAATGCTACCTGTTCCTAGCATTTCTAAAATTTGTTTTCTTACCAAGTCTTCTATGTTATCTTTCTGACGTGGCTTAGGAATGTCATATAAAGGTACCTTTGTTTGTGCAGACGAATACACTTCATAAAACCAAACCGCAATTTTGTACATTTCTTTATGAAGCTTGTAGGCTTCCGTAATATCGTTGAACTTTGCGTTATGAGCCGCTTTGTTTCCGGACAATCGGATCGTATCAAAAGATTGCTGAATATCTCTCTTAATTACTCCTTCCTTAGCCAGGTAGGAGATCTTATCGTACAAACTTGTTAAATATGGTGCTTCATCTTCCTTCTTAAATACTTCCTTAAGTATTTCTTCTATAAAAACTCTTGCTTTGACAATGGAACTACTTGGATCTTCAAACATCAGATCTTCCATTTTCTTAGCAGTTTGAGCGGCAACTGAATTTGCACCTTCTAGAAAACTCATTAAATACTCACTATTTGAAACCATGCTCGTGCCTCCGATTTCTTTAATCTTCTTTATATAATTTTACCATAATAATTCCATTATAAATAACTATCTCAATTAAATTTAGAAAGGTAAAATACCCACTTAATACGAATGAAAGTTCGCTTTTTTATTGAAATTTTCCCAGGTTTGTCCTATAATCAAAGTATAATATTACGTACGTAATAAGGAGGTTTGGCTATGGACGCCACTTTTTGTTATAGTTTCCCTTCTATAAAAGGTATTCAGGCAGGTAAAGAGTACTTTGTTGCTATGTGCCCACTTAGAATTATTCCTAAAATATTCTTATTTGACGAAGAGGAGATCCCACCTGAACATAGAGCACAGCGAATTTTAAACAAATCTAGAATTCCAGAACTTACAAATTACATAATTGAAAATGAAAAAGATTATGTATTTTCATCTATTACTGCTTCCATTGACGGAGAAATTGAGTTTGTCCCTTATGACCATGAATCTAGCTCTAAGGATCTCGGACAGCTAAAGATTGCTTTAGATGCTCGTTTCCTTATAAACGACGGTCAACATAGAAGAGCAGCAATCGAGGAAGCCTTAAAGATATCACCTGAACTAGGTAACGAAACAATATCAGTCGTATTTTTCCATGATAAAGATTTGCAAAAATCCCAACAAATTTTCTCTGACTTAAATAGACATGCGGTGAATACTACGTCTTCCATTGGTATTTTGTATGACCATCGAGATAAATTAGCATTAATAACAAAAGACATTATCGCTAACACACCTTTATTAGCTAGATATACAGATAAAGAGAGAGTTTCTCTATCTAAAAACTCTCCAAAAATATTAGCTTTAAATCATATATTTAATACTAATTTAAGACTTCTAGGGAAAAGCAAAGGTGATAAGATCACTGACAGCGATGAAGAGTTCTTAAAAGAATTCTGGCTAGTTTTATGTAATTCTATCATGGAATGGAATTATGTTATGCAAAAGGAAATAACTACTAGAGATTTACGTGCAACATTTATTGTTGGTCATGGCGTATTTATAGAAGCAATTGGCCTTGTTGGTAATTATTTGAGAACTTATCATGATGGAGATTGGAAGAACTACATTAGTAAACTTGAAAAAATAGATTGGAATCGCAGCAATACAGCCGATTGGCTAGGAAGAGCATTTAATCATAATGGTAGAATTCAAAAGACTACTCATACTATTCAACTTACAGCCATCAAAATTAAACAGTTAATAGACCTCCCTTTAACAGAAGCAGAGTTAGCACTAGAAGATAAATTTTTCCAAGGAGTAGTTTGAAATGAATGGAATAATCAGTAACATGTTATCTAAACAAATGCCTTATGTAGAAGCGGCTAAGGAACATATTAAAGCTGCCTACAAAGAAGACAGTCACCCTTGGGTAGTTGGTTATAGTGGTGGAAAAGATTCTACAGTTGTTGTCCAATTAGTGTTTGAAGCATTAAGTGAGATGCCTCAAGAAGAACTTCATAAGAAGGTATATGTAATTTCGTCCGATACACTAGTTGAAACACCTTTAATTATTAACTCCATAACCAAGACATTAAGAAGAATTCAAGATGAGGCGTTAAATCGTAACCTACCTATTGAAACTCATAAAGTGAAACCACAGATTAAACAGTCTTTCTGGGTAAATATTATTGGTAAAGGTTACCCTTCACCTAACCAACAATTCAGATGGTGTACCGATCGTCTTAAAATAGATCCAGCTAACCAATTTGTTATGGATAAGGTCTCTTCATTTGGAGAAGTTATCATGGTACTTGGTGTGCGTGAAGATGAAAGTGCAACTCGTGGGAATGTAATTCGTTCACACACCGTAGAAGGTAAAACATTCATGAGACATTCTACGTTATCTAATGCATTTGTATATGCACCAATAAGATCTTTTTCACTAGACGATGTATGGGAGTATTTGTTAAATCACGCTTCTCCATGGGGTGACGATAACCACGAACTTCACAGACTCTATCAAGATTCTAATAGTGGTGAATGTCCTCTTGTCATTGATAAGAATATTAAAGAGAGTGCAGGATCATGTGGAAATAGTCGTTTTGGATGCTGGGTTTGTACCGTTGTTAACGAAGATAAAGCATTAAATGGGTTTATTCAAAGTGGACACGACTGGATGAAGCCTCTCCTTGATTTCAGAAATTGGCTAGCATCAATTAGGGATGACCGTACTAGAAGAATGAAGTATCGTATGAACGGCCAAATCTATTTTAGAGATGTAAAAATTGAAGAGATTGATGGGGTACCACATGTGTTTATCCCCAAAAAATCAAGTAGAGAGAAGGAGTATGTTTCTCTGGATAAATATATAGTTATTGAAAGAGATGAACTAAGAGAATATGTTGCTAAATACAATATTGACTTAAGTTCACCAGAGGGCGGACGTAATATCTTAGTCAAATATAAAGAAGAAACTCTTGATGGCCAGGTTATCACCAAACACGCACAATTAGGCTTAGGCCCATTCACATTAGAGACTAGAAAAGAGATTTTATCAAAATTACTTGAGGTCCAAAAGAATTTGAACCATCCCGATGATCCCTATTATGAGTTAATAAGTGTAGATGAGTTAAAGGCTATAAGGAAGATATGGTTTAAACACGGTGATTGGGAGGATCAAATTCCTACCATCTATCAAAACATTATTGGAAACTCAGTAGATTGGGAAATGGATGATCGTCCTTTATTTGACAAAGACCAAATTTCTGATCTTGAACTATTATGTGATCAATATAAGGTTGATATTAAAGTGCTAAAAAAATTAGTTTCGATTGAGAAAGATTATGCAGGATATAAAGTTCGTAGAGGATTAATGGATGATTTATCTCGAGCATTAAAGCAAGACTATTTACACTTATGATTAAGGAAAATGAGGTTTTATCATGATAATAAATGATATCCAATTAACGAATATTGGTGCGTATAGAGGAAAAAACTACTTTGACTTCAGACCTGATAACAATAAAAATGTTATCCTAGTAGGCGGAGAAAATGGTGCTGGGAAGACAACTTTATTAAACGCCATTAAACTAGGGCTTTTTGGTTCTTATGGATATGGATATAAGACAGAGAGTGCTGAGTACTATAAAAGAGTTCAAAGCATCCTAAACCAAAATGCGAAAAGATTAAATGAAGATAATTTTAGGATTAAGCTTGAATTTAGTTTGGTAGATGAGTTTGAACGCACTGATTATGTTTTACACCGTTACTGGAAGTTTACAAATAAAAGTTTAAAAGAATCGTTCGATTTAATTGCGAATGGCAAGCATCTATCAGAATATGAAACTGACTTATTTCAATCGAAACTTAAAGAAATTATGCCTCCCCAGTTATTAGATCTTTGTCTTTTTGACGGAGAGGAAATTGCAAGGATTGTTAATGAAGATTTACTATCCGACTACCTGAAGAAGTTATCAAGGATTGTATTTAACCTTGATCTATTCGAAACTTTAGAGTCAGATTTAGAGTCTTATGCAAGTCAAACATTAGATATGAAAAAAATGGCGTCCATTGAACAGGAACTTTATGAGTTAAACAAAGTGGAACGAGAATTTAAAACTAACCTACTAAACCAAAACGATAAACTTAAACAAATGTATGAAGAAAAAACTGAACTTGAAGATGAATATAATCGTCTGAAAATCGATTTCGAAAAATACGGTGGTTTAGTTAAGTCTGAACGAGAAGAAATTCTTAGAACGATGAATAATTTAGAGATGGAGAGAAAACAAAATCAAGAGAAGATTAGAGATTTTGTTTCAAACCTTCTTCCTTTCTACTTAACCAAAAGTTTAATATCCAATACTCGTGAACAAATTAAAGATGAAGAATCACTACAACTCTATAAACAATTAGATAAAAAATTAACGCAGGATAACCTAGATAAGATTCTCGAATCTGTCACTATCGATACTTCGCGAAGTGATGAATTAAGGAATAACCTATTAAGTCTAATGAAACCTGAGCACGAGGTTACTCCTATTCACGGTTCTTCCTTTTCAGAGAGTAGTTTAATTGAAAACATGTACCATAAAGTTAGCAGCGATCGCAAAGAATCATGTCAAAACATAATTGAAGATAACAAAAATAAGCTTAATGAGCTTCAAGCCTTAAGAGAAAAATTAAAAGTCAATGATACAACGAATGAGTTTAGTGACATGATTACAAACATGGAAACTATTCAAGGGAAAATTGTTATTCTTGACAATAAAATAAATCAGCTAGAACAGAATCTTCTAGAGAATAAAACAAAATTAGAAGCTACATTAATATCAATTGAAAAAATACAAAGCACTCTAAGAGATGACGATAAAACAAAGAGTTCCTTCTTGGAATCTCAAAAAATAATTGCCTTGAGTAGACGCTTTAGGGAAATCCAATTAAAGAAAAAACTTCAAGAAGTACAAATAGAATCATCTAATATGTTAAAGAGGATTTTCAGAAAGCATAATTACGTCACTTCTATCATTATTGAGCCAGAAACATATAATGTAGTCCTGTTAGATTCTAATAAGGAACAAATTGAGAAAACAACATTGTCTGCAGGTGAAAAGCAGATACTGTTGATTTCGATAATATGGGCTATCTTCAAATGTTCTGGAAGGAAAGTACCATTTATTTTTGATACCCTGTTAGGAAGACTTGATAAAACACATAAAGCAGCTTTATTAAAAGAATTCATTCCTAACTGCGGTAAACAAGCAATCATCTTATCAACTGATACAGAAATTGATGAAGACCACTATATGCTATTAAAAGACTATATCTCAAAGGAATATATGTTAGACTTTAATGTTGCTAGAAAAGAAACAAACATCCTGATGCAATATTTCCCTTTTAAAGGTTCAGAGGTGAGAGTATGAATTTTAGATTAAAAACATCAGAAGAAACTGGAGATCGATTAGTATTTCTTCAAAGTACCACAGGCTTAACATGGAATATTCTTTCTAGAATTGCTGTCTCTCTATCTTTAAACGACCCTTTAATCCCTGACTTAGTTGAAAATAAATCAGGTGTAGAGATTCATCGTAATGCAATGACAGGTGAAAATGACTATGTTTACAAAGCATTGATTAGACAGCACGCGAAAAGGAATGTACCTGATGAAGAGTACTTCCCTGATCTCTTTAATGCCCATTTAGAAAGAGGCATTGCATTGTTAGAAAATGAATACAAACATGCAGGGAACTATGAAAAGTTACTTACTAACCTACTAAAAATGGAGAATTAGGTGAAGAACTATGCTTTATTTAGATAATAGTGCAACCACCCCTATTCATCCCGATGTTAAAGAGGCGATGCTTCCTTACCTGATGGAGGAATTCGGAAACCCATCTAGTAAATATTATTCGGTTGCAGAAAATGCTAAAAACGCAGTAAAAGATGCCAGAGAGACTGTTGCCTCTTTACTTGGGTGTCAAGATGGTGAAGTTATTTTCACCAGTGGTTCGACTGAGAGTAATAACATGGTTATTAAAGGAGTTGCTGACCATTATTCTTCTAAAGGAAACCATATCATTACTACAAAAGTTGAACATCCTTCTGTTCTAGAAACTTGTAGGTACTTAGAAACTAAAGGGTATGAGGTTACCTACTTAAACGTGGATAAGTTCGGTAGGATAGATCTTGGAGATTTAAAAGCTTCTATAAAAGAAAACACCATTCTGGTAACAATAATTTGGGGAAATAATGAATTAGGTTCTCTAAATGACTTAAAAGCAATCTCTGAGGTATGTCTTGAGAAAAATATTTTTTTCCACACAGATGCTACGCAAGTTATTGGGAAAGTAGATATAGATCTAAAAGAGTGTCCAGGCATTACTTTCTTATCTTGTTCGGCTCATAAGTTTCATGGTCCCAAAGGAATCGGCGCTACTTTTATTAGGAAAGATAGATACGAGATATTAACAAAAATAACTCCATTGTTGCATGGTGGTGGACAGGAATTAGGAATTAGAAGCGGAACCCTAGCTGTTCATAATATTGTTGGGCTTGGTAAGGCGGCTGAAATCGCAAAGAGTAACTTGGCCACAAATGTTGAAAAGCTTAACTTGCTAGAAGGTTATTTAACATCTATTCTGAGAGATAAGTTTTCTGGTCAAATCATTTTTAATCACGATAATCAGAATAAAATACCAGGTGTACTTAGTGTTCAATTTGAAGGTGTGAACAACGAGTTACTTGTTAAAGGATTAGCTCCTGTTATAGCTGTATCTACTGGTTCTGCTTGCAGTTCTAGTAAGCCTTCTCATGTATTAAATGCGATTGGGTTGTCTTTGGAGGAAGTGAGATCTACTTTAAGATTTTCTTTATCAAGTTTAATTTCCAAGGAAGATCTAGAAGTTTTTAAGGAACTATAAATAATTGAGGGGACTGGATAAAATCCAATTCCCTTTCTACCTTACATATACGTTTTCATTATGCCATTCTAGAAAATAATCACTTGGGGGAGTCTCCCTAATGCCAGAGAGAAAACTTCCATTTAGTTGCTCTAGAACAGCTATACTATTATTTTCTTGAGCAACAAATCTTGGAGAAACTACAATCTCAAAAGTTTTAGGTTTTATTGTAATTACCCCTCTATCCAGCGCCCAATGATGGGTCTTACAAAGAGCAATACCATTACTCACGTCATCTGGCCCTCCGTATGCGTGCCAAAATACATGCGCAGCATCAATTCCAAAAGGAATACTATTAAACACAGAAGAGAACCCACATACACCACATCTATATCTATAATTAGCTAATACTTCTTTTGCAAATAATTGATTTCTTTTTTTCGTTGGTTGGGCTATTCCTACTGATAATTGTAAGTAATCCCTGATGTCTGCTTGTATTGTTTCTGGCCAAAACTTCTCTAATATATAAGCTCCTATTCTTGCTCTTGACTGCTCATCAGATTGTAGAAGAGAGAATATTGTCGGTTCGAAATACCCATATGTTTCAGGATCCCTTAGAATACTTTTAGATAACGTTCTTTTGTTATCAAATTCCACGCCGTAAGGGACTTTCACATCCCATATAACTGAACTATTCAAATGATGAAAAGGTTGTTCCGGACCGCTTTTATTTACATTACGGCCGCCAAAATTTCTTATAAGTAAATCAAGATCTTTCTCTATCTCAGTAAACCTAAATTGGTTATTTTCGCCCTTCCCCTCTTCAATTCGAGAAATTAAAAGTAATAATAAGAGTGGCTTCTTCAAAGATGCTCCTATCATTTTTTGTTTATGGAGTTTAATTTTATCTATTTCACTCAATAATTCTTCTAATTTCATAATAACCTCCAAATCACAATATATTCTCTTTAGCGTTCAGTATGTAATAAGCTGCGCGCGAAAAAACTAACTATCATTCACGTTGTCAAATTTCTAATTATCCCTATTATAACTTATTACCACCAATATTAGAGTTAAATGATTATCTAGGGTAACATGTAAGGTGATTTTCTTTTTTGACTAGTTACTTGTAAAAATTTAGAATAGTATTATCATATAAGAAGAAAGGAAGTGAATAATATGCAAGAGAGTAAACACTTATACAAAGAGGGAAACTATCGTTTTTGGTTGGACGCTGAGAAGGGCTACCTTCGCTTTAAGTTAGATGGCAATTCGGAACTTTACAGTATCCCGAAAGATTCAAAACTCTACGACCGCCTAATGAGTGATGTTTTTGGTAAAGAAAAGAAAGTTCAAGAGTAATTTCTACATAATAGAAGCTAAGCCCCCTAGTTTTAATATGTAGAGTTTATTTGCTTCCGAGTTATTCATTTAAAGCAGCCACCTACTCCTAGTCTTCTTAAACTCATTCCCAAACCCACCTTTTCTTAATTCTCTATTTCACAACCCGCTCCTCTTTCACCCCATTTATTGACTTTGCAATCCCCTCACATTTCTTTATCCCCCATATATAATGGTCCGAAGTGTTCGCTGCAAAATAGCTGTATAAATTACTTGTTTTCGTCCATTTATAGTGCTTTTTTGTCATGATTTCTTCATTGGTATGGGATCTAATTAGTTCCATCACCCGCTCATGGCTTAGCTTCAATTTCTTCATTGCTTGATTTAATGTTACGTCTTGGTAGTTTTCCCATCTTCGCATATTGAGTAGCCCGATCTTGCTAAATTTATAACCCGGTGCCGGCATAGACGGGGTATCTCCAGCCATGCCTTCCCTGTACCATCGCTCCAGCATGGCATGCCATTCATACAGGTGAATGATGACATCACGAAAATTCTTATTTCTTTCTTGCGTTTCAATGGAGAGGCCTCTTTTTCTGATTGGTACGGATTCAATAATTTCAAGTAATCTATTAAAGTTAATCTCACTATTCATCAGTAGAATTTCTTTTTCACTTGTAGTCACCTTGGTACTCCTCTCCTCCCGAAATACTCACTTTGTTCCGCTCAAAGCCTAAATACCGAGTCCCTTGAAAACTTAATACTCCATTGTCATCTTCGGAAAGTAACCCATACTCCTTACCAGCAACATGAAACTCCGAACGGTCTCCACTTTCGAACTCGAATGTAACATAATAGCTGGTATGTGCGCTTGAGGAATGGTGGTGATGGTTGTCATGATGATGCATATTGGACCTTTTGGTTACATCTATCCGTTTTGATGTAACAATAGCTGGAACACTAGACTCTGCAATGGAATAAACATTAGGTGCAACTCGATGAACCTATTTAATTGAATAGCTATGATAAAGGATAATATTTTTATTAAAAACATTAATGTAAACCCCATATATTAAAGCTCCATAAGTTAAAAAAGGCACTGGGTTAAAAATAATTCTTTAAAAACTCTACAATATCATTGTTAATTTTTATCAGGTGTTCTTCAGACGGGAAATGACCCATATCGTAAGTCTTAAATGCAATTAAATTTGGAATGATTTCTCTAGCTACTTTATTTAATCTACTTTCTGGAAAAAAGATATCTTTTTTACCTGCTATGATTAAAGTAGGAGAATTATAATGTGTTAATTCTTCCTTCGTAGTTAATTTAGGCATTTCTTGTTCAAGTCTAATATATTTAAATACATCTCCAATAATTTTTTTATCTATTTCTCTCATACTATTATCTGACATAGTATCAGTGATTTTATTAAGATGTTTTTGTGATGAAGTACCATTAAATAAGACTAAAGGAAGTAAAATTTCTTTAATCATTCTAATCTTAGAACCTAATCTTATTCCTGCTGGTGATACCAAAACAGAACAGTCAATTTTGTCTGGCATAAATGTCGCTAATCTCAAAATAATACCTGCGCCGTAGGACGGACCAACAAAAGCACTACTTTCTATATTAAAGTAATCCATTAGTTCCTTTATCCACTGGGCAAAACTATTGTCCTTCGCAGAAATTCTACTTTCACCACTGTATCCTGGATGACCAATAGTATCTGGTGCATAAACTCTATATTTATCTACTAACGGTAAAAACCAAGATAAAGTCATTGGATTTATGCAATTACCACCCTGAAATATAAATATAGGTTTTCCTTCCGGTGGTCCTGCTACAAGAATATGTGTTTTACCATAACTTGTATCAACATATATCTGCTCGACATCAAAATCAAACGACTTTAGATAATTATCGTAATGTTGAGTAATAAGTGTTTTCCCTTCACCTTTATAAATGGTTCCTGCACCCAATAAAATCCCTCCTTTATGCATATACAAATATCACCAGAGTTATTTAACATAGCTAATTGAATAAGAGAGCTAATTAAAATATGTATCTTATCTCCAAATTTTTTGAAAATCACATCCAAAATAAAACAGGCTAATTGAAATTAATAGTATAACGTGTGGCTTGTTTGCTTATTTAATAAGTAAGAAAGCAATAGGTGCTACTAATAAGGAAATAATTACGCTTTGAAAAAAAGTAATTGTAATATCTTTTTTCCAAGAGTTCCTTTCTGGGTAACGGTTGTTTATTCTTTGGAATATGAGAAAAATTAGCCACCAAAAAATAATTGTGTAAAGTGCAGAAGTGATACTTTCATAATACAAGTTAATCCCCTCCAGTAATTATTCATAAAATTCAAATTCACACCTCTTTTTTGTTCCTTATTTTCTACATTTATTAAAACTTTAAAGTCGTCTACTTGATGAGAATCATTTTTTACATATGATTCACTTCTTACTTTTTCTTCTCTATCACAACCAAATAGTCCGAAGCCCATAATAATAATTAACAGAGTGTAACTTAATACACCCTTCAGTTAGCGCCCCCTTTTTCACCACCTTATTCCATAAATCCCCTTCATTATTTCTGTATTCTCTCCAGGATAATTGAGTAAGGTATTATAATGACGCCTATATGTCTACGGATATCATTTATTATTCGCTCCCCAATTTCTAGCCTTCTCCACCAACTCATTCATAAACTCCTCTATTCAGACCTTTTCTTTTTGAATGGTTTTTGGGAGTTATCCCACATCCAGTGAATGATGGTAATAATAATAGATAAGATGAAAACATGAATCCCTTTTGTGAAAGTTTCCCCGACTCCCAACACAACTAAAACGATATATGCTAAAGCGAAGAATGTAATAAAGGACAAACCGTATTTTTTCATAGACACCTCCATCTTAAAAAAGCTTATGAGAACCACATCCTAAAAATATGGTCAAAAAAAATGGATTGTATTATGTACAACCTAAAGCCTCCTATTATTCTATGTATCTGCAAATATTATGGATTAAATGTCATTAGTCAGGTTAATTAATACCAATTATTTCATAATTTATAAATTCCTACAATAAGATATTCTTCATTTAGGTAGGTATATAGAACAAGTGCTAATCCTTGTTACATAGCACTATTGAACCCTAAATTAGGAGCCTCCTAACAATATTATTACAAATATATTAAGTTCAATTTTTTTCAAAGGACTTGGAGGATAGGCTAACGAAATTTAGAATTGCAAATATTCTAATAATGAGGTGAAAATTATGGGTCTGCAAGTTGAAAAAATTTTCGTTAATATGGCAGTGAAAGATTTGAGCAAATCCAAAGAATTTTTCTCTGGTCTTGGTTTTGAATTTAATCAACAGTTCACAAATGAACTAGCAGCTTGTATGGTTATCAATGATCATAGTTATGCGATGTTATTAACGGAGGACCATTTTAAGACGTTTACCGGTAAGGAAATTGCGGATTCTACCGTATCCACAGAAGCAATCATCGCTTTATCTGTCGATAGTAGGGAAACAGTGGATAAAATTGTCCATGCTGCTTTGGAAGCTGGTGGAAAGCCGTCCAAAGAACCACAGGATCACGGCTTTATGTATGGTTGGAGTTTTCAGGATTTAGACGGTCATCTTTGGGAACTCTTTTACATGGATCAAGCCGCACTGCAATAATGAAACATAGACGACAAAATGCAGGTAATCATTATGATTGCCTGCATTTTTTGTATAAATTAGCCTTTATATCATTAAACCTTCATATAATCCAAAGCAACAGGCCACTTTTCCTGCGTATAGGCCATTGTCCAAAATTGATGTTCTAATTGTGTGCTGGTGATGAAGTGGTCTCGCAGTGTATCTTGAAAAAATAATAAATGTCTTATTCTTTGCACCTGCTCATATAAGTGCTAGTATCAACAAGTTTTGATACACCTGGACTTACATCTTCTATTACTATTTGAGCACCAACTATATCATTGTCTTGATTACTATAAATTAAGCCTTTTAATTTACCCTCACATCGCTCTTTTAATAGTACGACTTGGATGTATAAGGTCTCTTGCTTTACTAATTCATCCGGATTAAGACCTTGTTCACGGAGTTCATTTAACAATTCTTCATTATCTGGAAGTGAAAAAGGTTCTTTTTCCAACACACGACTTACTGTCCATCCATTGTCATTCAAATACCTTAAGTGTTCTTCACTTATTTCGGGAGATGAGCAGCTTCCTAGGAATATTAAAACAAGTGACCAACCTATAATTAAACTCCGCAATCAAAATTCCCCCATATGAACTTAATTAGTCTCCAATTTCTTTACCAGATCCATGGGGACAGACACCGTGACCCATTTTGCCGTGCATACCTTTTACCCTTGAACTTTGCTTTCTTTCTCTTTTAAATAGTTTTCATAAGCTTCTTTGACTGGATCATATTTTGGTTCATCTTTGGTGAGCCTTTTGTGGATGTCGTTTAGGAGATACAGTCCTCTAAACAAGATGCCTGCGAATATTCCAAAAGCCAGGAACCCCCCAACCAAAGGTCCCATCATGAGTAATAGATAACCTAATATGGTAGACAATAAAATCGACAGTAATAAATACAATATGAAGCCCCCTTTTATTCTATGTATCTGTAAATATTATGTATTAATCGTATATTAAAAAGGAAATTTATGCTAATGTATTTTTAAGAAATGGGCTGACGGGACAGTACGCCGACCCACGTTCTTCGAATTAAGAGGGGGAGTTTTTATTAGACATTTGTGGATTGTTGTTTCGTTAATTCCTATGCCGTTTCTGTTTCATTACTACGAAATTTCACAGCATCCAGAGCGTGCTGATTTCTTATTCATAGGTATCTTATTATTTGCTGGATTGGTTGGTTTCTTGTCTTTGAAAGTTAAGGTTGGGCTTATAATTCTAGTAAACTTGATCACTATTATTGTTTCCGTTTGGTTGGGGACAGCGTTTATTACTCCTCCTAATGAAGGTTGGTTTAAACCTATTGGAATGAATTTTGCAATTGTATTAACCGGGGTTGTGTTAGTAGTGGTTGTGTTAGTACTTCGGTCTGTTTTTAAGCATGTGTTTTCGAGGGAGTAGAGGAGACAGGCAGGGTGTCCCGTTGAATAAAATATAGACAGTGGCGCAGTTAAGTGTACCGCCACTGTTTTTTATTGCTCGTACCTCTCCCCATCTACTCCTCCACCCACTGAATCTTATGAGCATCAACAAACTCCGCACTCTCCAATGTTGATAAGTCCATCACATACGTGTTCCCAACTGAATCCGCAACCATCCCCTTCAAGATCGTTCCGAGTGGGGTTGCGTGTTCCATGGAATGATAGACTAAGTGCTGTCCGTCTGGGGAGAATCCAGTTGGGCGGTATCCGGTGAACTTCTCGTCATACAGGCCATGGAATTTCTTAATAATTTTTTCGTTTCCTTCGCTCAAGAGATAAAGGGTGCCTTTCTTGGAAGTAGCCGTCTGGTTTTCATATTTGTTCTTTAAATAATCTGTCTCTGTTTCCATCACTTCTTTTTGCAATACAGTCGGTGTCTCTTCCCCTTCACTTAAGGAGAACAAACTCCAAGATCCGTTATCCATCGCGATGAAATAGACTGTTTCCTCGACCTTATCATAATGAAAATCTATTATATTATCATTATAATTCCCTAAACCATCATTTCCCTTCCCTTTATGGCTATACACTAATGTTTTATTTTGCAGGTTAGCGTCTGATTTGAACAAGGTAAGAACCCCATCCACCCTTTCAGTAAAATAGATCGTTCCTTCTAAATCTTTTAATACGCCTTCATTTATGTTGCTTGTGGAGTTCTGAAATAGATTAAAAGATACGACGGAAATTACGGCTACCATTAAAAGTCCGATGATGATTTTTTTCTTCATATTGTCCCCCTATTCTATATCCAATAATAACCATAATTATAGCTTAGTCTTCTTTTTCGTCAACGCCTTTTTTTGTAAAGCACCCTTGACATTTCACCGAATGTAAAGTACGCTTTACTTACAACCGATTGTAAAGCTAGCTTTACAAAAATAATCGGAGGTGTGGAGAAGTTGAAAAATAAGATTAAAGATCTGCGCAAAGCTGCAAAGATGACGCAAGAGGACCTAGCTGTAAAGGTAGGCGTCTCGAGACAGTCTATCATTGCGATTGAATCGGGAAAGTATAATCCATCACTTGAACTAGCATACAATATCTCAAAAGTATTCGATTGCATCATCGAAGAGGTATTTCTATTAGATGAAGGGGGAGAGAAATAATGGAGGTACAAATTGGCGGGTTGCTCGGATTATATGGAGGAGCTGTGATTGGAATATTAGCTTGGTGGTTTGGACGCCGTATGGCTAAAAAGCAAGGTGGATTGGATGAACTGCATGACCATATTTGGCAAAAGGCACGGGCAATTTCTTGGTTCTTCAGCCTTGCTTCCATGTACATTCTATTCACTTTAATCATGTTCGATATGGAGTTAAGGGCCGGGATGGTTCTTGGAGTCATCATGCTAGTTCATATGGCGAGCTGGGGAATTACAGGTGTAATTTTATCGATCAATATGAGCATGTCAGAGCCCTTGAAACCATCTAGAGTCAAAATGGGGATAGCGATTGTGGCTGTATCCCTACTTATCTTTTTGGTTCTCTCTATTGCTACCGGCATCTGGTGGTTCTTGCTTGCAAGCGTTCCACCAAACACAATTGGGTTGATATGGGGATTAACACCGGAAAAAAGCAAGAATGAATTTTGATAAAAAAGGAATAACATCTATAAAAATGACCATTAAAACCGTCTGGGTTCTAATGGTCCTTTCTTCATTTAAAAGCCTTAAGCTCTCCGTAGCCTAAAATAATACATCCAAGTTTTTGTGATAAATGTCCCGAATAGGAGGATACAGATGAAAAACATAATGGTGTTTGAATTTACGATGGACCACTCCCCACCGTTTCGGAAAATATAGAAGGTGTTAAAACTCGCAATGTAGATGTACATAAGAACCAGTGGTAAGAACAACGCGGTATAGGAAAGGGCGACTTTCTTGGCTTGCTTGAGCTTATGCGTTTGTTCGCTGTACAGGGCCGGTGCTGTTTCGCCAGCTTCGTATTCCTTGCTCCAGATTGTCCATTTTTGGAGGGCTCCCTTTGAACTGAATTCTTCCTTCCAACCTGCTTGTCTATGAATCTCGAAATAGCTGTCATTCGATAGATTTTGGTAGTCGGCGCTATACTTGATATGATGCGGTTCCCCTTTTCGGAAGTAGAAGGTGGTGCCTAGTCTGTTGACACGGTGGAGGCGGTTCCCTTCTGCTGCCATTTGTTCCAGCCATTTTTCCAGTTTGTCCGGTGAGTACATCCAGCCGAACTTGCGGCGTTTGATGAGGATGCCTTCACGCTTCAGTTGTTTTTCTTCTGCTTTGGTCAGGTTTTTCTTCTCTATGGTGTGTGGTGCCATGTATGTTGATGGATTCTCGGTTGAGAGCGCTTTGTTTGTCTTCTTTATTTTCCAAACAGAGTAGATCATGAATAGGTAAAAGGCGGTTACTAGTGCTGCGCCAGTGTAAGTGATGATCCAGAGTGGGCTTTCCACTACTTCCACGTTGCCGTCGCTTGCGATGGTGGCGGTGGTGATGAGTGCCACGTTTGCCAAGGTTGCGCCTGTTATGTAGATGAGTATGGCCATGAAAGCGTAAAAGATAAAATTGTTGCGCTTGATGATGGCGTCGCGGCTGGTGGAAGTGGTCACTTCTGCCTGCGGTCTTTCGTTTGCAATCACATACCACTTGCCGCTTTGGGATACTTTTTCCCAACCGTCATTGCGCATCGTGTTGGAAAGTGTTGCAGGTTTTATTTTATCGTAGGCAATTCGGTAGGTGACGTCCTTTGGCTGGCCCTTTTCAAATGTGAAGCCTCGTTTAAAACGGTGCAGCTCTTTTAGGTGAAAGCCTGCCTTTGCCTGGTCGGTGAGCCATTGCTCTGTTTTCTGCACATCATAGCTCCATAGTGGTTTCGTGTAGGTTTTCATTTAAATTCCCCCTCGTACTTCAATGCATTTCCGTGAAGCTCCTTCAATCGTTCGATCTCTGCGGTAATCAGCTCTTTCCCGCTATCGGTAATTTCGTATACTGTTTTACGTTCTGCGTCTGCAAACACCGTAATGACTCCATCCTTTTGCATTTTTGTCAGCGTTCCGTAGATGGTTCCCGAACCAAGACGGATTCTATTGTTTGAAATTTCTTCGACGTGTTTGATGATGCCATAGCCATGGCGTGGTTCTGTTAATGAGAGCAAGATGTAGAATGCCGTTTCGGTCATGGGTATGTATTTTTTGATGATTTTAGATAGTTCCAATGTGGGCACCTCAGTTCTTACAATTATGTCGTGACGTGATATATGTCATAGTATGACTATATCATGGTGTGACATAGTTGTGCAAGAGGGTTTGGACTGAGGGGACAGGCACGGTGACCCAGTTTTTCGCGCTGCTTCACTTCTGTTGTTGGACGGAAGTTATTTTGATATAGAATGCGAAAATGGTTGAGGTTTGTCGTATGGTTTTGAGAGCTTACAATACAACTTTTAATTTTCGTTTCTACAAACGTTTGTTTAATTTTAGTTATTCTAAGAAAGTAATAAAAACAAACAAAATGCAGGTAATCTATGTGATTACCTGCATTTTTTTATCTCAACACTTTATATTCTTTCACGTACTCTTCATAATCTAATACTTCAATGGCGTTGGACCAATGCAAAACAGTTCCAACAAAGTCCTTTATGTCCAAGCCTGGCATTTCGTAAGTTTCATCGTTATTGACCGTTCCAGTGGCCTCCTCAATGAATGTCACTTTATATCCTCTATCAAAGGCTGCGATGGCGGTAAACATACAACAGTACTCTGTGTTGAAGCCTGTAATGAAAAGATGCTCTACGCCTAACTTTTCTAGTGTTTCAGAGAGGCTAGTATTCACGAATGAACTTGGAGTTTGCTTCTCTATTACCTGGTCAGCATAGTCCTTTAATGAAGCATGCAGTTCAGAACCAACGGAATCTTTATATAAAGGGCTCTCTTCCATGTCATCCACATGTCTCATAAAGATGACAGGGCTTTTGCTATCCTTGAAATCTTTTATCACATTTTCCATCATTAAAAGTTCTTCTTTAAAATCACCAAAATTAACAATACCATTTTGAACATCAATGACTAATAATGCTTTCATATTATCACCTACCTATTTTGTTAATAGGGATATACTTCTAGAAGGTGGATGGAAAGTCCTCCTTCCCGCAAACATGTGTTGAGGGACAGGCACGGTGACCCAGTTACCTATTTTAAGCTTTATTTTCTTATATAAGATGATTGTTGGAACTTTTTTCATTTCTAGACGTACAAAAGGTAAACGATGTGTAATTCCATTGGAGGCATGATAATGAATTATTACTATAGCGTTGCTTTTACGATAATACTTTTAATCCTTTTTACGATAGCTGCTTTTGCAATAGATTTCATCAGCAAGGTTTTAGAGAAACGCATTAACCCTAAATATCTGAAGATCACTATCATCCTTATTCTACTTTCCTTAATGGTAAACGGCTCTTATGTAATCAGCCTCCTAGGAAACTGGAAATTTATCGATACCATTTTCTTTTCAAGTCTATGTTTTTTCGGATTAGGCTGGCTTACCAATATTACAAGGAAGGCAAACACAAATTCACATGGTACCTTCACTAAGTTCCTTACCAACAATGATTATGAACATCAGTATGAAGCGGTAAGTTCTCAAGAAATGAGTTTATATTTCGTTTCAAGCTTGATCTTTTTTATTGGCAGCTGGGGTGTGGCTTTTCTATTAGCGTTTTAGCGGGTTGATGGGAAGGCACATACTCCGAAAGAAACCATTTACTTTGACTATTTATTAAGGTGGAGATTCTTCTTTCCCACAAATGGGTCACGGTGCCTGTCCCTCTGATTCCTCCACATACCGTGCTTCTCCATCACCATACAATTTTTCGCCAATAAGTTTTTCATTTTCATCAATGGCCCTGAATGTCCAGGTTGAGTAGGAATACTCGTCTAATACGAGAAAGACATACTGTTCTTTTACTTCTTGAACAATGTAGCTATCAGGGTGTTTTTTTACGTTATCCATAGAAAAGGCTTCGTTCTCCATTTCTTGGAGATCTTCGAGATGACTCCCGATTACTATATACTTTATAGAAGGATCATTCGTCCTAATCCCTACCATAAAACTTTCGTCATTCCCGAACCCTGCAGCTTGGAACGGCACTCCCTCTTCCGCACTGTAGGCATTTGTCCCTCCTCCATAATAATATAGTAGCCCAAGCGTTCTATTAACTTCTGCTAACCCAAACGTGGTATCGGTGCTATCCTCATAAAGTACAACTTTTCCATAATCGGTATCAATCGTTCTAATCACCTCAGAGCCTATAGGTAATACACTGCCCGCGGTAAAACGGAATCCCATGACGAACAAAGCGGAGACCGTCAGTACCAAAACTACTAGACCAACCTTCCACCGTCTCTCTTTAGAAAAAATCATTACTACTAATAGCCCTATTAATAGCATTACAAAAATAATAGTATTCATCGTTTATTTGCTCCTTTTGAGTCAAGGGGACAGGCACGCCGCCCCACTTTTCCCTATCAACGTCCCTAACTATCCTTCAATTAGCACATGATATTCTACTAATTCCCCGTCTATTTCCACTAGAATTACAGTTGGTATATCTGCGACCACATCTGTTGAAAAAATTTCTGTTCCTTTTGACAGTTTACTAGCATAAAGATCCCGGAACCACCAAGTGCTTGTTGATTGCTCCTTGATCTCCCCTATCTTTTCTCTTTTGACATAACCACTCTCGTTCTTTTCATCTACAGTCCTTGAATAAATGAAACCGTTCAATTGGAGAATGTCTGCATCACTATTTTCAGATAAAATTTCTTTTGCAGTGGGGTTTTCAACTGTGGCTTCATTACATGCTGTTAGTAACAAAACCATCCCTACTATCACCAACAACTTTTGGAATTGAATAAATATCCCCCCTTAGAAGTGCATTTATACTATACATCACTTCAAAATATGCCCTGACACCTATTGTGTAGTACGTATTCAAGGAGTGGAATGTTTCAAAATGATGGCGTTGGCGCACCACATTTCCCAGCCTATTTAAGTTGCCAATAAACTTCTCTCTGTCACAAGGGTGACGGTGCCTGTCCCCACGGCTACCTATTGACATCCATCACTACTCTGCATTACTATATAGTTGTACTTAGTATTACAGAATACCTGAATTGAGGGATAGATTTGGAAAATATTACAGAAATGCTGAAGGGAGTTCTGGAGGGTTGTGTGCTGGAGATTATCAGCCGCGGTGAAACGTACGGTTATGAAATCACGCAACAACTGCGGGCACTTGGCTTTACGGATGTGGTGGAAGGCACTGTTTACACCATCACGATGCGTCTAGAGAAAAACAATTTGGTGAACATCGAGAAGAAGCCCTCCACCATGGGACCTCCGAGAAAATTTTACACACTTAACACTGCAGGCAAAGAGCACCTTAAAACGTTTTGGGGGAAATGGGAATTCGTTTCAAGTAAGATCAACGAACTGAAAACGAAAGACTTATCAAAAGGAGAGATACTATGAGCTTTTTAGAAAAGATCATTGGAAGTCTAAACGACAAAAGAGAATGGAAAGAGATGGAGGCGCGCGCAAAAGCACTTCCTACTGAGTACCGCAACGCTTACTATGCAATCCAAAAGTATATGTGGACCGCCGGTGGCCCTACTGACTGGAATGAATACAAACGTATCTTTGATGGCATGCTTGAACTTTTCGAACAAGGTGCAGCAGAAGGAAAAAAAGTAACAGACCTCACCGGAGAAGACGTGGCAGCTTTCTGCGATGAGCTTGTGAAGGACACGGAAACATATAAAGACAAGTATCGGAAGAAGTTGAACGACACGGTGAACGGAGGCTAACGTTGGGCTGAGGGGGCAGGCACGGTGACCCACTGTCGCCTCCCCCTCTTCCATAACTTAAAATTCGAACACTTGACGTAATTCAATCTGTCCTTCCCCATATCCTTGAGGATCCGGCATCCGCATCGCCCACTCGACAGCTTCTTCTTTCGACTTGACATCAATCAAAATGAACCCCGCAACCAAATTATTCGGTTCAGAAAACGGACCCTCCGTCACTACTGGCTCCCCTCCAGGCTCAGGATACGAAATACGCATTCCATTTGAACTTGGATGTAGTCCTTTCGCCATGACTCGCACGCCTGCTTTCACTAGTTCATCGTTATACCTGTCCATTGCTGCATTAAACTCTGGATTCGGGCGGTTTCCTGTTTCTGAATTTGTTGAGGCTTTGACGATTAGCATGAATAACATATAAGTTCTCCCCTTTTTCATGTCCTCGGTACAATAAATCATACCAAATTAAGTTGAAAATAAGTGATGTATTGTTGGTTAGATTTTGCAATTGTCCAAGTTGAACAAATATTTTCATTTTTTGACCGAACCCATGGTTGTTTTTGAAATGATTGACACATATGACAGGTTTACGATTGTCATAATCCAATGTGTAGTAAGATAGTTAAAGGATTGTGAGGAGGAATTAATATGCTGATGATAACGGAAAATGTTAAGGGTAAACGCTATAAGCAATTAATAGACCTATTATCAAAGCATTGTAATCGTTTCGCATTTGTTGAGAATAGACAGATGATGGATATTGAAGAAGAACGTCTTGCCTATGTCGATAATTTGATAATCGATATTAAAGGGCATTTAATCGAAAGGAAAATTCAACGAAAATGGGAAACCACTAAACTTTCTGGTGGTACAGCATACGTTTATTATTTTCAGATGAATAATGCTACAAGGCTATTTTTGAAGGAATATAGCAGTTCTTTTTTTGGTTGGATTAGCCCAGAACTACCAGAAGACTTAATGTTTTATCATAATGATAAATGTATGTTGGCTGGATGTTCACACGAAGGGTTTTTTATGGTTGATGAAACCTTATGGAACAGTTTCTTATTAAGTTAATCAGCCTAAGTTGAACAAAAATAGAAGAAACTCATTTATTATTAAGGTTTCCTTTAATTTTACTTCTTTATCAACATTAAAATATAACAGCGCCTTTCAAATAAAAACATGCTTATCTTTCATCTTTTTTAGACATGGAGTCGCAAAAACAGGCTCGCCTATCTAAGACAGGTTATATTCTCTTAAGCTATTGAATTTTTCATATTTCCAAAACTATTGATTTGTAATATAGTAATGAGATTATCGCACAAATAAAAAGGAGCTAGACGATGGACTTTATTACTATATTAAAAGCAGTCATATTAGGGATTGTCGAAGGTTTGACGGAGTTTGCTCCTGTTTCCTCAACAGGGCATATGATTATTGTGGACGATATGCTGCTGCAATCAAATGAGTTCCTTGGTAAGTATGTAGCCAATACATTTAAAATTGTCATACAGCTTGGGTCCATCCTGGCAGTAGTGGTGATTTTCAGGAACAGATTCATTGAACTGCTCGGGTTAAAGAAATTCCGAGTAGGAGAATCTACCTCGCATGGTTCCAAGCAACTTAAACTTACCCATGTTATGGTGGGGCTGCTTCCCGCAGGTGCCTTGGGACTACTATTCGAAGACTATATTGACGAACACTTATTTTCACTTGAAACTGTTCTGATTGGACTTGTCATCGGAGCTGTTTTGATGATTGCCGCTGACCTATTCGGTCCAAAAGAGCCGAAAATGCAGAGTGTTGATCAAATGACCTATAAGCAGGCTTTTTCCATCGGACTGATTCAGTGCTTATCTTTATGGCCTGGATTTTCAAGATCGGGTTCTACCATTTCTGGAGGAGTCCTCCTCGGAATGAGCCACCGTGCTGCCGCTGATTTTACATTTATTATGGCAGTGCCCATTATGGTTGGAGCGAGTGGACTTTCCTTACTGAAAAATTGGCAGTACTTCACTATCGAAGCTTTACCGTTCTTTGCTGCCGGTTTTATTACATCGTTTATTTTCGCTTTAATTTCTATAAAATTCTTCTTGCAATTAATTAATAAAATCAAGCTTGTGCCATTCGCTGTTTATCGCATTGTGTTGGCTTTCATTATTTATTTGGTTTATTTTTGAGTCGAGGGTAGGCACGCCGACCCACTTTTTATTAAACACATAAAACCACTTCCTGAGTTAGGAAGTGGTTTTTGTTATGTTCCTATTTTAATAATATGGATACGGTTGATATGGGTAAGGTTGATATGGGTAAGGCGGGTATGGATAGTACGGATATGGTCTTGGTCTTGGTGTTAATAAAGCGCCTGCTGCCAATCCCGTTACAAACGGAAACCCAAACCCAAAGCCTGGACGGCCAAATCCTAGACCCGGACGGACACCAAAGCCAGAACCGAATCCACCTAAACCAAAGCCCGGGCGGCCAACGATTCTTCTTTGATCATTATGATTAAAGTTCACTAGACTACACTCCCTCAAGTTATTCCTTACCATCCTATTCAAGGGACATGAGTCTATAAACTTGTACCTAGAAAGATGTGTGAATGCCTAGAGGGTTAATGGGGACAGACCCGCTGACCCATTCTTCTTAAATTATTTTCCTCCAACTCCAAACCGTGGTGCTGAACAATACCAAAGATATAAACAGTAGTATAATGGATGAAACAAAATAACTCTCGATGAAATAGTTAAATCCATACCATTGAGGCAAGAGTAACATAGCAAAAGGAATTGCCCATGCAAAATTAACAGTAGTATCCACATAGTTAATGTAAGCCGTTAAAGCAGCCATAGCTGAAGTTAGTGCCAAAAAAATAGCATATAACTTTAGTACAGCTTTATTTTTCGCTTTAAATGCCATCCCAAAACAAATAATCCAAACAGCTAAGTGCACCAAAGATACAATTAAATTTTCCATTGTTGCTGGGCTTCCTTTAAAAGAATCAATTAAGTTGAACGTTACTCCAAAGGCAATATTAGGGATGGGCAGAATTAAACATGCAAGGACTCTGAATTTCAACGAACGTTACCCTCCTTGTCTTGTGGGGACAGGCACGCCATTGTTAGAAATGACATAATCATCCTCCACTTCCTCTTTTGTGTAATTTTACACTATAAGCGTAATATTTACGATTGGTTTTTTAAAGAGGGAAGAACACTTCTCCATTATTCCTTATCCTAATATACCTTGCGAAAATGGTTGAAAAATCACGAATGCTTTTCAACCCTTAACTCACCATACCGGATTCATTTTTGAACAAACGATTGTTTAAATATTGGTATTTCAACATATTTTAAATCACACAAAAAATACCCAGAGATCCGATCTCTGGGCGGGTTGAAGGGACAGGCCTAGAGATGGTATCTCTGGGCCTGTCCCTTCAACTATGCCAACTTATCACTTTCTGAGTCTATCTTTTCATCAATCCAATAATCAACCCTCAAAAAAGGCACCCCAAAAATCTTCATGTAATGCTCAGCAGTGAGCACCCCTGCCCTTTTCTCTTTTATAATAAAGTGCTCAGATAACGGCAACTTAAATATAGTTTCCCCCACTGCTAAATAAACCCCCGGATCCCCTTTCCCTTCACTCGAAAGAACAAGCGACCCGTCATCCACAGCATCAAGCTGCAAAACCCCTATCATAGACGAATAAGGAAGAGGAAGTGCTATATTCATATAGGTTCTTCCCTCCGTCTCATGCTGAGAATAAATCGCGACAAATACAGTATTGTTTCCAGCCTGACGAACCCAGGCACGGGGATTTTTTCTTCCATCAAGAATTGGATCAACAGCACGGATCTTAAAGGTCATTTCAGTAGGTTTACTCGAGATAGGAAGATTTAATTGTTGCATTTGTGTACTAACCCATTTGTAACACCATGCCAATGGTTTAAACCAAGACGACCATTTTACAGAAGCAACTAGCTGATAACGTTCTGTTTGCTCATAAAAATGAACGATGGCATACGGTAAAGCTTTTACATCTACAAAATCACTTAGATTTTCTACTAATCCTGGTCGTTGTTCTCCTGCTCCTTTTAACTTTCCTCGTATCTGACTCACCGGAAAGTTCCATTTCACTTGTTTGGAAGGCGGTGGCGCCATCACCCAGCCAAGAACTCCTACCAATCCAAAAACCACACAATTAAAAAAGCCATGAAACATCAACATAAAATCAATGCTAACAAACCAACTTCCAAACGCGCTATTGGCCGCATAAAGCAAGGAAAAAACGATGGTGATACCAAGTGCAACGTAGGAGAGCCTTATGAAAAGCGCCTGCAGGTTGGTCGCAAAGCGTGTTCGAAATGCAAGGAATATCAAGCTATAGATGGCAAAAATGTAAACCAATACAGAAATAAATTCTAGTAATGGCCAAAACGTGATGCCAATAGCAACAAGCATCGGACCAGCTAAAATACTCACGACAATAAAAGGATACCAGTTGGAATTGTGCAAACGCCCAAAGAACCCTAACGAAATAGGAAATAAAAAGGCAGAGTAGTGAAAATGAATGGCCGTTAGCCACGTAATCAGCGGACTAAAACCTGTATCAATTCCCGCAATATACGCAAAGAACCATAGTCCCCCTACAAACAAATACATCAACCCGAGATCAATCGAAATTTCTGCCCAATTAGTAAAGCCCCGCTGGAAGAACCGTTTTACCCCGTATAACGCCACAAAAAAAGTAAACATTAGATAGATGAAAGCTAATGCAATTTGCCCTGCGCTGGATGGGACCACTGGTAATAAAAAGACAGCTAGCATCGTCATCCACGTGAAGATAATATGCTTCCGTTTGATTTCCACTATCAGCTGGAGCATGAGAGGAACGAAAATCAATTGTGCAGCGGTCAGCATTAACAAATAGGAGTCAGCTGTGAACAGACTGCTTGCCAGGAAAAAGACGATACCTGCAATGGTTATGGGACTAAAGAGACGCTGCTTTAAATTCGCCTTCATAAGCCATCACCCTCCCGACCATTCGATTTCGTATCTCCACTTGAATCGTAAATACTTCCCGCACATCATCATACCCTTCCTCAACGGCTACCACACCTTCTAATAACCGAGGAATGGGAATTTCGCGTTTACCTACCAGAAACCGTTGGGAGCCAGAGCGAATCTGCATTCGTCCTTCCGGAGTAACGCTCATCTTTAAATCCGAATAAAATAAGTGCGGCTCCCCTAAGTAATCCTTCACCACTTTCCGCTTCGGATCCATTGTCATGTACGCGTTAAAATTGCGAGAAATCTTTTCAAAATAAAAGGTTCGTTCCCAATATATCTCGGCTTCACCGGACGGCAATGATCGACAGGTATTTTTAATCGTAAACGGCACATCTCTCCCGCTTTCGGGGAAAAGAAATTGCCAACGAGCTGATAAGGTTAAAAAGGGTTTTAGCCAGGGTGAACCTGCTCTCACTTTTAACATCGTTCCAACACCATAAAACGGTTTTCCCATTGGGAGTGCATAACGATCCTGCAGTTTTGGGTGAAGCCGCTGAAAATCCTCCCCCAATAGTTCTTGATAGATGGTCATTTTGAATCGCCCTTTCTTGTGCGCTTACAACTTGTTGCCGTCGGTACATCCTTTGCTAGTAAATAACCAATGATGGAAAGGACCCAAAGACTAGCATTAAACGTAACCGGATTAAACGGATGTGGTGCCATCGATGGACTAGCAATTAGGGCACTGGCGGTCAATATAGGAAAAACCAGAATCTGCAAAGCAAATAAATGTCTTTTTTTACGATAAAAAAGCCACAGAGCTGCAAATAAGATTTCTAAAAACCCTATGATCTCCACAGCTTGTACCGCAGCAGCTCCTTCTATGGAACTTAAACTAGAAAACATGGACACTTCCTCCGGATGTTTAGCCAGCAATTTCGGGACAAGTCCTTGATAAAACCAAACAAAGAAAAACAGCATAGTAATTAGCGTGGTGCTAAAGAAACGCACATACTGTGTTCGCGGCGTTTCCCCCTTTTCTACCCAACGCTTCAGCACATCAAAGCTAAGAGCTGTGGCCCACCCCATAACAGGACGGAAAAATAGATCTAAAAGCCGGCCAATCACTCCATAACGCACCTCATAGTCATACTGGGTCAAAAAAGTAATTCCTTTATCGGTCGGTATGTATCGCCAATAGCCTTTCCCTTCTGAAATGGGAGAAATCTTTTGATCCGTACCAAAATGAAGAGAAGACGTTTTCGACCCATCCTTCTTATCATGTGTACCGATGCTTTTCCCCCAACCGGCAACTTTCAGCCCACCCCCAATTTTCGTTTCATATAAAAAGGACTGCGGGCTATCCTCTGATTCCTTCGGTAAATAGGTAATAGAAGAAAAACGTAAATCCCACTGCTCATGCAATGTAGGAGTCTGAGTTTTCTCCCAGATGTCATCTATACTAGACTCAATTGGAATTTCTACATAAATCGGCTTCTTTATCATCATGTCACCTCTATTAATAAAATAACATAGGTTAACGAGGGAAATGGGAGAATAATAGAGATTCACGTAAATAAGCGTTTATCCTTGTTCAAGAGTCAGAAAGTAAAGTTAGAAATCATCTTTCCTAGTTGCTCCATTTTGTTGCTTGCTTACACTTGTACCTTTTCCCTGTCACCTTCGACTTTTTTTCGGTCAGCTTCTACATTTCCCGAGTTACCTTCTACATTTCCCAAACCTGCTTCTACCTTTCCACGCAAACGTTCTACAATTTTACGAAAAAAAGAGGTTTCTACCGCTCTGCTCAAGCGAAAGAAACCTCCCTTTGGGTCTAGGGGACAGGCACACTGACCCACTATCATTTATTATTCTTTCACATCAACCCTTTTCGCATGACCTTTAGCGGGATAGGAGTGATCCAATCCACCGTCAATCCAAATTGCCACTTCATCTCCTACTTTTACATCAACTGATTTATCAAAACTCAAATAAATCAGCGAGATTCTTTCTTCATCTAATTCTTGAATTGTTTTTTTACTAACCTCAGCGTACTCACTTCTAGTTACATCCTCTGCCACTAACATTCTTCCGTCTTTCACCTCAAGAATCAAGGCATTGATAATCAAACTTGGATCTGTTTTTTCTTCTATTGATGTACAACCAACCAAAACAACAAATAAAATTATGAATAAAACACGCTTGCTAAAGTCCCGAAAAAGCTTCATTGTAGCTTCTTCCGATTTTCATAAATTAGAGCTTCGAGCATCCGTAATCGCTTTTCTAATGCGGAAATAAAAACTCCAATAAACAGAAAGATGATTCCACCCATTATAAAAGCGTAACTCCTGACAGTACGTTCTACAAAGATATAATCCATTCCTCCGGAAGATTCCCCACTATACACCCAAGATTGTAACAACCCATATACAAGGAAAACCAAGCCCAACAAAATAGCTACAATCTTGAACCATTTGAAATCGTTCATTTAACCTCTCCTCCAAACATTTCACGGAGACAGGCACAAGCCCATTTTACCTCTCATCTCATTTTTCTCGTTCCAAAATATGCCCGATAACTATACACAACATCATTAATCCCACAAATAATCCATTATCAGTACTTTCCATATTTAAGAACCGCGGTCCGACTAAATAATTGAAAATGAAAATAGCAATTGCCATAAATAACAGCACTTTATATATCATCCATACACCCTCTTACTTCGCTTAATAATTGTGTTCAGCTATTTTGAAAATAAAAGACAATCTGAAAAGCTGCAAGCAAAACTAAACTTTGAATAAACGTAACGGATATGTCTCTTTTCCAAGTGTTTTTGTGCTTATAGCTTCCAGGAAACCTCTTGAAAACAAGGAGTAATGCCCACCAAAATAAAAATCCAAAAATCAAAGCACTTAAATTCTCGTACAACAAATTGATTCCCCCTCTTTCGCCAAGTACCTCTTCTCGAAAAATCTCTTTACTTATAATTTAACATATATATCCATATTTTTTTAGAAATATTATACTTTTCAAACCAATTATAAAAAGTCATGTTAAAATATTCCTAATTCTTTTAAAGGAGCGATCTCCATGAAATTTGTACATATATTCGGCCCCCAAGCAGTCGGGAAAATGACGGTTGGCCAAGAGTTAGAGAAAATAACGGATTTAAAGCTTTTTCATAACCATATGACGATTGACTTGGTTGGGCATTTTTTTGACTACAGCACAAAGGAAGCAAAGCGGTTAGTGAATTTGTTTAGGCAGGAGATTTTTGAAGAGGTTTCAAAAAGCGACCTGTATGGCATGATTTTCACTTATGTTTGGATGTTTGATAAGGAGTCAGATTGGGAGTATGTGAAGAACCTCACCCAGTTGTTTGAGTCCAGAGGTGCGACAGTTTACTATGTCGAATTGGAAGCAGATCTAGACGAGCGGCTGGAGCGAAATAAAACGCCAAACCGCCTGGAGCACAAGCCGAAAAAGCGAGATTTGGAGTGGTCGGAGAACGATTTGTTGGAGACGTTGGAGAAGCATCGGTTGAACTCATTGGATGGAGAGATACCATTTGAGAATTACATTAAGATTGATAATACGAATAGGAGCGCGGAGGATGTCGCAAGGGCTATTAAGAATCGCTTCGATTTTTAAGGGTTCGAGGCCTCCCCTCCTCCTTATCCCTCTATGTCCTTCCCCTATAATTCAAAAAAACTGTAATAAATTCAACGTAAACCGCCATACTAAAAGATTAGAGAGAACTACTTTTTTAGAAAAAGTATTCAGGATATGGAGGTTTCACAATGACTAGCGCAATAGAAGCCATAGCAGCCATCATTAAAAATTTCACAGATGAAGAGCCTAAATTCCCTTTACATGTTGGCGAAGTTATGGATCTTTGGACAGCTTTTACAGCTTTTAAGGAAGCGCATACTCTTTATCAGATTGCACTCAACACTACCACTGACACTGACTTGAAGCCCGTTTTGGAAGAGGCGCTGGAAGGCAGCTTCGCTGATACGAAAAAGATAGAGGAATTCCTGATTAAAGAAGGAGTGCCACTGCCCCTTATTTATCCAAATAAACCAGCCTCCGAACCAAGTGCTGTTCCCGAGGGTGTTAGATTAACCGATGATGAGATTGCCAATCTTATTTCTGTAAAAGTTGCGGCCTCCGTAACCTTCTGTGCCCAAGCTATGTCAAAAACAGTTCGAACCGATGTGGGGCTTTTGTTTTTTTCCATACAGGTTAATTTAATGAAATTTGCTGCACCACTGAAAAATTTAATGAAAGCCAGAGGTTGGTTAAGAGTGCCACCACCATATAATCCACCTGGGGCTCCCCATCCACCTAATTAAATGCACAATTGCCCAGAGATCTTATTCCTTGGGCATTTTTTTAGACATTGCTTTCACTATAAGGAAATGAGGACTTGTCATGAGATAGTGATAAGCCTTTTCTTTAATGTCTCTCATTTTCTCGTGAGGCTTTGGTTCCATCAGTTTATCGAGCATGAAAAATTGAGTAGTTTGATTGACGATATCCTCCATCGGCCTCCTGTAAAAACTGACTTCAATTGTGATGGTCGGCTTTTGCCAAGTATCTGTTAGTAGCTGTGTTTCGAAGTAATCTTTACACTGGAAGTTCGTATAGTCCATGAACGGATGGTGAACCGAAAATAAAAAGGTCCCGCCTTGTTTCAAAACACGGCTAAATTCCTTGAATGTCGAGGTCCAATTCTTCAAATAGTGAAGCGTAAGGGAGCTGACAATCACATCAAAGGAATCATCCTCAAACGGCAGTGGCTCTTGGAGATCGCGGCAAAGAAACGTCGCATCGTCCCCCACCCTCTCTTTTGCCGCTTTTATCATGTCCGGACTTAGGTCAATTCCCGTAACTTCGGCACCGCGATGCACCAATTGAGCACTGTACCAGCCAGCCGAGCAACCGGCATCCAACACTTTTTTACCTTTCAAGTCAGCCGGCAAAGCAGCCATCATTGCCGGCCGTTCGTAGTAAGCGTTATAAAGACTTCCTTCGTCCGTGTCATTTTGGTAGGTTTGGGCTAGTTTGTTGTAGGTTTCTTTTGTGAGGTCGTTCATTTTTTGCCTCCTTCATTATTCATTCTGGAGTATCCAATAACATTAATGCTTCAAACAAATCTTTTTGCAATCTTTCTTCTGCACTCACATAAAACACCAATACGTTATTTAACCCATAAATTTGGTGATCTATCAGTTCCATTGTTGCAGTTTTCTCCTCAAATTCTACAACCGCCTCTGCTCTCTCTTTTGAGGTTGAAAAAACATATATTGATATCAAGTTACCATCTAGCAGGTACACGTCGGGTGTAACACCTTTTAGCACTTGAGTAAAAACGTTATTCGTTGGGTATTTTTTAGATTTCTCTAATATAAAACCTTGCTCTGTTAATACTTCTACCACTTCTCCTTCGCTTATTGGGTCCTCCACTGTTTTTTGAGCTGAGCAGGCAGCTAAGATAGCTAGGAGACCTACAAAAATGAACAGTTTCTTAAACATTATTGTTTTCCTCTTCATGATATTTGTCATAATCCTTCCTAAAAGCTTCTTTAAAATTGCTAATATTCGTTTCACTCGAGACAATATCAAGTACATCCGAGCTTGCATATAAAAGGTATGCTTCATTATAAAAGCAAATATGTAACGACCTTTGATGCCCTCTCATTAGCGCAACTATGTATCGGTATAAACTTTCCGTGGTTAAATCTGTGATGGTCGTATAAACACATGTACAGTCTAAATCATCACTCCAGAACCGATTTTCTCTCCAATTTGTGATGGAAAACCTTCTCCCTAAATGAAGGATTTCTTTTTGCTTGAACCTATCCGACTCATAGCCAGAAAGAAAGGTGCAATCCACCCTTGATCGTTTTTCTAGCTTCAGACTTTTAAAAATTCTCTTAAGCGTTCCTGGAGTCTCTTCAAGCACCGTCCATAAAAACCGTATTCTTTGACTATCATTCACTTGAAAGTAAGGTGGCTCTGGGTTGGTTATATCTATATCTTTAAACATTTTTAGTTGCATTCAGTTCACCGTTCTAATGTTTTAGTATTATTTTACCAGTATCTCGTGTCTTTTGTGAAACTAAATTGCCGAAGGACCGTAGAAGCTAGTAGACAATCTGCCACTTGTAAGAGGATTTAAAGTGATATTTTGACGGAGGTAAGCAAATGGATAATAAGGTTTTTAAAATTAGAAAAGCAACTTTATCAGATACAAAAGGGATAGCTAGAGTACACGTTGAAAGTTGGAAAACTACATATGCCAAAATTGTACCGGATGAATACTTGAACAATTTAACTTATGAAAGCCGGGAACAAATATGGATAAACAGCATTCCTATCGGAGGAGTATATGTAGCAGAAGATAATGGAGGGGAAATAGTTGGTTTTTCATCCGGCGGGAAAGAACGAAGTGGTAAGTATGATGGTTATGATGGGGAATTATACGCCATCTATATTTTAAAGGAGTATCAGGGCCAAGGGGTTGGAAAAGCACTTGTTCAACCAATCGTTGACGAAATCATAGGAATGGGATTATCCACCATGCTTGTTCTAGTTTTAAAAGATAATGAGTCGCGTTTGTTTTATGAAGCGCTAGGCGGCAAGAAATTAGATGAACTTGAAGTTCAGATTGCTGGAAAGAAACTTAGTGAAGTTGTTTATGGTTGGGAGAATCTTAAGGAAGAATTTTAGGAGTTTAAGGGACAGGGACGCCGACCTACCAAGGGTAATCGTGCCTGTCCCTTTACCCCACGTGTTAATTGACTAAAAATTTAGTTAATATTTTTATTCGCAATGTTCATTTTTATTTTTATGCAGGGGAGGCGGAATGAGCCATCCCTTCTCTTTATTCAATCTTAAAGCTTTTGCTCCCAGTTGAGCTTTTTGCATATGAAATTGTCCGAACATCATTGCGATATCTTCACGGATACTTTGGCCCATAGCTGTGCTACATGCTACTAATCCAGAAGCAACATTAGCCGATAATGCTGCTGCAATGGCAGGGTCCGGCATGCGAGCTCCTACTGGAATGTCGTCTAAACACGCATGAGGTGGTTCAGGTGGAGTTGGTGGTAAGCCGATTCCATTTTCCTTGAGAAGTGTTTCGATCTGTTTGATTTCTTCTTGTCCACCTTCTATGCTATCCTTCAAGAGTTTCTTAAGGTCTTCATCTCCTGCATGATTTAGTTGCATCTGATATCCCGCGATTGTGCTTTTTGCTGTTAACAAGTAGTTCCAAGTTCCAAATACTTCACCATAATGCATTGGTTCATCTTGTGGATTTCCACTTAATATACCCATAACCATCCTCCTAAAAATATGCATACTGCGCCACCTTTCAAGTTTGTAGCACAATAAATATACTCCCCTGGACGACTAATAAAGATGTATTATAATTATAACAATTTGAACGGAACTAAAACTGAGGATAGAACATCAATTCAGTCTTGATAAGCCTTTCATTTTTATCGATATAAAAAGTGCCGTCTTTTTGTACTTCAGAGATTGAGTTAATTCCGAATGACCGAAATTGCAGGTCTATCCACTCCGCGTTTAAGTTTAGCTTTTCTAAGTTCGATACATTTAATTTTCCGTCATTTATTACCTCTGTAGCAATAGGGTAAACATGGGGTTTGGATATCTGTTTCCCACCATCGATATTTTGTTAGAGGTTGCTCTGATTCCTTTTTCAAGACAGATAGTTGGCCAACTGTTTCAAAAATCGTGTAATCTACATCTTTCATGGAAAATACATTTTTTGTCTTAATAAAGCTTTTAAGGCATCAATGTCTAAACGAGCTTTTTTCAACTCATTTTTCATGATTAATAAGTGTTTATTTCAGTATCCTAATGTTAAAAAGAAGCGAAATAGAGCCACTGGCTTGTTCATGCTGGCCAATAGCTCCGTTAAAAGAATTTAGTTAGGATTCATGGGCGTCCCATGTATATATCCAGGTGCAGGTTCTAATATAGGTGCCTGGCCTGCTGGCTTTGGATCTTCAACATAGGTGAATTCACCCTTCCCATCTATGGATGGCCCACTTGCCCAACGCCCAAGCTTACTTTCGGTCCCTTGAGAGCAATTGAGGAATTGATGCGATACATCCTGCAATTCATATTCTTTGTTGAACGTAGAAGGTACAACAAACCCCTCTTTTTGTTGAAGTTCTTCGATCGCAGCTGCCCACTGATTTTGGTGCATTGTATCTCTTGCTATCAGGAAAGACAGCATATCTCTTACTCCAGGATCGTCTGTCATTTCATAAAGCCGGCAGACCTGTAGTCTTCCCTGTGTTTCTGCATTTAAATTAGCACGAAAATCGGCAAGTAGATTCCCACTTGCTACTGTATATCTTGCAGTCCAAGGATACCCAACACTATCATTAGGACTAGCACCCAATCCGTTAACTATTGCATGTTGAGGATTCATTCCACCCATAATGCTTTTAATAACAGGATCTTTAGCCGCTTCTTCTTGCTCTTCCAAAGGCGCTTTGTCCAGGAGCTGAGCTATCATGGTAGCTAGCATCTCTACGTGCGCGATTTCTTCTGTTCCAATGTCCAGGAGCATATCTCTATATTTTTGTTCCCCTCGGCAGTTCCATCCTTGGAAAAGATATTGCATCATGACGGAAATTTCGCCATATTGTCCACCTAGAACTTCTTGAAGTTTTTTTGCATAAACTGGGTCAGGTCTATCTGGCTTTGCTCTATATTGAAGTTCTTTTACATGAAAAAACACCATAACACTTCCTTCTGAAAAAATTTCGTACGTGCTTATCCTAACCTATAGGATAGAAGCTATACCTGTGCTAAAGAAAGTGAATATGTTGGTTGGAGGCAAGTCTGGCTCATTCACCATTATTATCAAAATTTTGCTTTTTTTTCATTTTCAAACGTACTTTTAGAGAGATAGCCTTATTCATAAAGGGTAAAAATCGGATGAGGGCCCGATTTTATACACCCCCACTTTCCTTCACATAACCATTAAGTACTCCCTGATCAATAAAAGGCATGACTGGAATGATTTCTTTTAATCCTTTTTCTGAAATAGCTTTTAGTGCAAGTTCATTCAACACTTCTTTATTGATAAATGGGCAGAGCGGAACAATAGAACGGATTCCTTCTTTTTCAAAACCTTGCTTTGCAAGTGAAGTTAGCACTTCTTGTTTTAGAAATGGAGCAATCACGCTTATTTGCTTCAAACCTTGTGCATCATATTCTCTTTCTGCAAAGAGTCCCAGCTTGTCCCGGCTTATGAACGGGGCAATTGGGGCGATGGATTTAATCCCCTGATGGCTCACTGATTTTTCCGCGAATTCATCCAGTAGTTCACGACTTACAAATGGGGCAATGCCTGCTAATGGTTTTATTCCTTCTTCATCAAATTTCTTTTTGGCACAATCATCAAGCAGATCTTGACTGATAAACGGTGCAAATGTCGCCAAATCTTTCATGGTGAAAGTATCTGATAGACTTTTAAAAACTCCATCTGCTTTTTGGGAATCAAGGAGCGGTGCCACATTGGAAAACTCCTCAGCAGAAGCTTTATAATTCTTCTCTTCCCCAGCTATAATCTGCTGAATCAGAGCACTTCCTTTTTCATGATTCAAAAGTTCATCAATACTTACCTCTAAGATGGTCGCAAGTTCAGGTAGCTTTGCAATATCTGGCATCGTCTCGCCACGCTCCCAATTACTCACCGCCTGATAACTCACCCCTAGTTGATCCGCCAAATTCATCTGCGTCAACTTCTTCTCTTTACGCCAATTGACAATCTGCACTCCAATTCTCCTCATATCAAACACTTCCATCACCTCTTTGCTTTTGATAGTTCAATTGTAAGATTTTTCTGCCAATATGTATATCAAGTGGTGCTTGAGTTGATTCCATTCTGTTAAAAAGAAAACCAAGTCCATCATCACAGACTTGGTTTCTTCTCACTATTTAGATTTCAATCCATTAACACACAAATGGGTCAAGGAATCTGTCCCCACACTACAAATCTCCAAATAATGCATTGCCCTAGTACACGCTGTATAAAACACCCTTCTCAAGCTCTCATCGCCATACACTTCATCTGACGCATTATAAATAATGACGGCATCAAACTCGATGCCCTTGGACAAGTAAGACGGCACAACGACCACGCCTTGTTCATACTCCATCGAGTTCATTTTCAACAGCTTCAAATTATCAACCCTTGGAGAGAGTGCTTCAAACGCACTCCCACTTTCTTCACTCGACTTGCAAATGATGGCTATGCTGTGATAACCTCGAGCCTTTAACTCCTCCACCCTCTCCGCGATCGTAGCATGCAAGCTTTCAAAATCATCCACTTCCGTCACCACCGGCTCCTCGCCGTCTCGGTCAAACGGGATTATTTTATCTCCATTTGAAACAAGTTTTCTCGTAAACTCGATAATTGGTCGGGTAGATCGGTAACTCCGCGTAATATTGATGATCTCCGTTTTCTCCGGTCCATAAAGCTTCTTTAGCACATCAAAGTTAACCGCTTCACTTGCATGGGCAAAGATCGCCTGGTTAAAGTCACCAAGAACGGTCATTCTGGCTGCAGGGAAAAGGCGCTTCATAAACTCAAATTGAAACGGAGAATAATCCTGCGCTTCGTCCACCACAATATGCTTGATGGAACTGTTGATTTGAAAGCCAAGAATCAATTCTTTTAAGAGTAAAAAAGGCGTCGCATCCTCATACCACAGTTTATCTGCACTCAGCGCTTCATTGGTACCCTGGCAGATTGCCGGCCACTCTTCAGGCGGCTCCCCTTCCAGCCACTGCCTAACCCTAGCTGACTCCGCAAAAATCTGCTGATATAGACTTTTGAAATCGATAAATTGGTAGCTGCGAACACGTTGTCGCAAAGGCTTCATCTTCTTGTGCACCAGCAAACGCGCAAGTGCCCTTGGATCTACTTCATAATCCGCAACCTCTTCCCTCTCAAAGCCTTTCTTTTTCGCCAAAAACGCCCGTACTTCATGGTATTCTTCGTTACTAAGAAGCTCCATCTCCTCTTGAACCCAGGCTTTATCACTTTCCGTCTTCTGAATGAATTTCAACTCTTTAATCAGCCATTCCTTCAACTTTTCCAGTCGGTTGGACAAGCTAAGGGACGTTTCATGCTGATAAAATCGATCCGAAATTTGCTGAGCCGTTACAATCGTTTCGCCTCTAAAAGTGATGTCCTTAAACGTCATTCCTTCCGCGGCTAACGAATCAATATAAGATTGGATGGCCTCATAAAAACGAAGGGACGCCTTAAATTTTATACCAGCAAGCCTTGCGCTATAGCCAGGCGAACCATTCTCCGTCAATACATATTCCAACTGTTCATAAGGATTTTCCACCTGGAACGCTTTAGAAAGACGGTGATCGAGATACTCTTGAAAGGTAACCTGTTCCATGCTTTCCTCACCAAGCTCTGGCAAGACATTGGACACATAGCTCTTGAACATGGAATTCGGGGAAAATAAAAGGATTTGGTCGGCATCCAGGTTATCTCTATATTTATAAAGCAAATAGGCAATCCGTTGCAGAGCCGCTGATGTCTTTCCGCTACCTGCCGCACCATGGACAATTAAGAGTCTACCGCTGTCATGTCGGATAATCCGATTCTGCTCTTGCTGAATAGTGGCGACGATATTATGCATGTAGTTATCTGCAGTCGCTTTACCAAGTACCTTTTGTAAAATTTCATCCCCAATGGTGAGACTTGTATCAAACATGGACTCCAGATCACCGTTTCGGATTAAGTACTGCCACTTTTTTTCTAAGGTTCCCTCTATTTCTCCGCCGGGAGTTGTGTACTTCGCCCGACCCGGTTGGTAATCATAGTAGACGCTTGAAATCGGTGCCCGCCAATCATAAATCAGGAATTCCTCCCCACTTTGATCCATAAGGGCTGAGATCCCAATATAGATTTGCTCTTCTTCCATTGTTTCGTCCTCTTTAAAATCAATCCGGCCGAAATAAGGAATATCTTGCATTTTACGGAGCGTAATTAACCGTTTCGAGGAATGCCTATGCGAGCTCTGGCTCACTGACAACGCTTGCGCCTCCTGCCTCAAGCCAATGATTGTTTCCAAATAATCATCAAAAGAATCCGTACTAACCTTAACTTCATCCCAAAAGTGTTTGCGAATATGAATGACTTCATCTTTACGTCTGGAAGTTTCCTTTTCAAGCTTCCCGATCTCCTTTGTAATGGTCTCCATCACATCGTCTACACGTTCTTGCTCCAACTGAAATTCGGTACTCATGCAAACACTCCTTTGGGCCTTGGGTAATGGGACCTGACCCATTTTTTCTGTGAAACCATTTTACTAGTATATTTCATGAAAGATGTTATAAACATCTACTTAGGTTCGTATAGACATTTTTCAAGTTTTATTCTCCGCTCTTAATTCCCCCTTATAACAAAGAATATTCTCTTTATAACTAATTAATCCTTTTATCAATTTTCATACTATTATTCTAATCACTCTAACTCTGCTTACTTTTACTTACACTTTCTTATCTAATATTTAAGGTTAATTTAAGGATTTGTTAAGGTTCTGTTTATTTTCAATATATAAGATAGAAAGGTGTTTTTGTGACGAGTTCAATGGAGGGGATTATGAAAGTAAATTGCGGGGTTGTAACTATATTTTTTATATGTTGTGTATTCTTTTCAACTGATCTACATGTATATGAGAATGATTTAGAAAAGCTACAATCTAAAAATAATCAAATTGTACCATGGGGACAAAAGTTAGTTGGTGTAGATTATTCCACCGGGAAGGATGTTAAAGTGGCCGTACTCGATAGTGGAATAAATGATAATCATGAAGATTTGAAGGGTAAAGTTGTGAAAAAATTTAATGCCATTCACCCATCAGAAAAAGTAAAAGATGACTTTGGCCACGGCACAGCAGTTGCAGGCATTATCTCGGGAAACCACAACGATATTGGTATTGTAGGGATTACACAGAGTGTGAGCATTTATGATGTAAAAGTGTTGGATGAAAAAGGGAAAGGAACGATTGATTCTCTAATTAGAGGTATCCAATGGAGTATTGATGAGGGTGTTGACATAATAAACATTAGCCTCGGTGTAGAGAATGACTCAGAAGAGTTGCACGCAGTTATTAAAAAAGCAATTTCTAGTGACATAATTATTGTTGCAGCAGCCGGAAATACATATGGGTTGTATGTGCAGTACCCAGCTAAGTATGAAGGAGTACTTTCCATTTCTTCCATAGATGAAAATCTTCATTCTACCTATTCAGCTACAAGTGGAAAAATTGATTTTGTAGCCCCTGGACAAAACATCCTCTCTACTTCGAGCAATGGAGAATATCAATTATTTGAGGGGACTTCGTTTGCTACACCTTTTATAACTGGATTCACCGCTTCCATTTTATCTCACAGCTCCTCCAAAGTAAGTATTGATAACGTTCTACAGTCGTTAAAAAAACACTTTAATTTTGCAGAAACAAATATGAACCATAAGGGGAGAGAATAACCTATGAGGAAACTTTTGATAAAGATTATGGTATTTACAATGGTGCTAAGCACTTTACCAATGAAAAGTAATGCAGAAGAAGTTACTCCTGTTCAAAGAACATCAGAAAATTCTAGCATACTTACTGATACTTTACACACAGAAGTTACGAAAGAAACCGATCAACAAATAGTGGTAAATAGTAAGCTAAATACTCAAAATTTTAAAGCTAGTGTTGATGTCCACCTATTCGTTGAATCAGAAACAATAGAGGTATTTGGGAATGTTATTGAAACTAGTGGAGACATTATTGATGTTCACTTTGATGTTACGGTTATAGAATCAAAAGATGAACATTTTGTAGCAATATTTCATGATAAAGCAACAGGTGAAGATTACGTATATAACAGCAAAGAGGTTAATGCATCCATCCTACCCGCAATTCCCATTATAGTAGCATTTATCGCGAGAGCTGGTGTACAAAAAGCAATACAACATTTTGGAAAAAACACATTAAGAGAAATTGCTAAAAATATGACTAAAGCAGATAGTCCCGTTTGGAAAAAATTCAGTAGTTTCCGTGGAAAAACTAAGACAAGCGGTTCAGGTAAGAAAAAACGATATTATGAATGGGATAACACTCATAATGATATAGAAGTTTACGATCACAAGGGAAACCATCTAGGTAGTATGGATCCTTTGACAGGAGAAATGTATAAACCCGCTGTCAACGGTAGAAAAATCAATTTATAATTAAGTCATCATTGAACAAAGAGGTGCATCAAAATGAAAAAAACTAGAGGCTGGAAAAGAAGAGTTCGTCAGTTGGATAAACTTATAGAAACTCATTCTTCTTTTGATATCCAACAATTAACGGAGTATAAAGTGGATAACTTAAAGTTGTTCTCCTATCATGATATTCACCTTGTCCCTGCATGGTATAAAAAGAAAGTAGTCTCCTCCATGCTAGAACTGTATAAAGTGTGGAAAGAACAAGCTGCGGCGGAACTGGATGAATTCTACATAAGGCTTCATATTCACTCCCAAAACATCTTTAATTCTGAAATAATTTTAGCAATAGATGACAAAATGGAAGTATATAAAGAGCGGTTCCACAACGAAAAAAAGGAACCATCTTTACCACCCTGGTTAAACTCTAAGGATGACTGGAAGACGTTTCACTTGCATTCTACTTGGTTAGAAGATGAGCTGGATACTTTATCAGATCAAGAAAAAAACGCTTTACTTCAAAGGCTTGTGGAAACAAAAAAAGCACCCGACTACAATGGTAACATGATCAAGATATATGTAATCAATGAAGAAATTGTGTACTTTTTGGAGTCAGTTTGGGGATAGGCACGCTGACCAATATAATGTTTAAATAAGCCCGAAAGCCGAGAATATCAAGTGTTCTCGGCTTTTTACTCTTCTTTATGCCCCTTTCTCTCTATTCCTTAAGGAACCTTAAGATTTCCCCTCAGAGAGAAATTGGAGAAAGAGACAGGCAAACGCTACATAGAGCTTCAGGCAAGCACAATACGTTCACAATAAATATGGAGCTACCACTAGATTAAAAGAGAAGCCGTAATTCAATACAAATTTTACCTTACACATTTATTAAAAAACAATTGACAGAAGTAAAACACATTTTGTATTATATGTTTAAACACTTAAACATTTAAATACTTTAACAAAAAGGAAGGTAATTTATATATGACGAAAACAGCTGTAATCACAGGCGCATCTAGCGGACTTGGATTGGACTTTGTAAAATTATTTGCAAATGATGGCTATAACTTAGTAGTGATAGCACGCAATGAAGAAAAGCTTCTAGAAATAAAAAGAGATTTTCCAAACGTGAACGTTACAGTAATTCCTAAGGACTTAAGCAAGCCTGGTGCAATAAAAGAAATTGTAGATGAAATAAAAACACAGAAAATCTCAGTGGATGTATTAGTAAATAACGCCGGTTTTGGTTTATTGGGATCCTTTGAAAGCTTAAATATAGAGCAGCAATTGAATATGATCCAGCTCAATGTTTCCTCCTTAACCGAATTAACCTATCATTTGCTTCCAGATTTGAAAGAGAGTTATTCTGGAAAAATATTAAACGTAGCAAGTACTGCAGCATTCCAACCAGGACCTAACATGGCCGTCTACTACGCAACAAAAGCTTTTGTTCTATCCTTTTCAGAAGCATTGGCGGAGGAGTTAAAAGAAGATAACATCACAGTGACTACTCTATGTCCTGGCGCAACCAAAACAAATTTTAGCTCTGTTGCAAAAGTAGAAAACACGAAAATGTTTAGCAATGCGATGTCTTCTGATGTTGTAGCACAACAAGGGTATCATGCTTTAATGCAAGGAAAAGGTGTGGTGATAACGGGTGGATTTAATAAAGTTGGGGCATTGGCCGCAAAATTTTTGCCGAGAAAAACGGCAGCTAAAGTTGCGAAGCTTGTCATGAAAGAAAACTAAAACTATAAATGAGGCCACATCCATGACACAAAAAGCAATAGATGTTTTTCGGTCCTGTATCCCGTTGTTTACCACATTAAGTGATCCTGCCAGGCAAGATATCATATTACTATTGGCAGAACACGAAAGCCTTAGTGTCGGAGAAATCGCCAACACGTCCTCCCTTTCTCGACCAGCAATTTCTCATCATTTAAAAATTTTAAAAGACAACCGATTGGTGCAGATGGAACAAAAAGGAACCATGCGCTATTATTCGTTAACCTTGGACACTAGTGTGAGCCAGTTGAAAGCTTTAGTAGACATTGTGGAGAGTGAATGTATGGGGTGAGGGGACAGGCACGCCGCCCCCTTTCCCCTTACACATACGCAGGAAAGTCGAGAATCCCAGGGATTCTCGGCTTTTTTTCATTCTAGAAAATTTCTTAAAAGTCCATTCATTATGTTATGATATTTAAGTTATTTATCTACCATCCTACACATGCACATACAGCTTAGAAAAGAGGTATTTATGCAATCTGAAAAATTAACGAGGCAACATTGGTTGCTCATCTTAACCCTTTCTTTATTAACATTTGTTCTTGGTACAAGTGAGTTTGTTATAGTGGGGATCTTGACGGATATTTCCTCAAGCCTTGCTATGTCTAATGCAAAAGCTGGTACGCTGGTTTCTGCGTTTGCGATTACGTTTGCCATCGCCACACCGATTGTGATGTCTGCAACCAGTCATTTTCCAAAGCGTAAATGGATGTTGGTGTTGATTGGAGCGTTCATTATTTTCAACGCATTATGTGCTGTTTCTACGTCCTACACGATGCTGCTTGCTTTTAGGATTCTAACGGCCATTGTCACAGGAGTTCTAATTTCTTTGGCCATGATTGTAGCAAGTGAAACCATGCCCGCAGCAAAGCGCGGACTTGCGATATCATTTGTGTTCGGTGGTTTTACCCTTGCGAACGTCATCGGAGTGCCGATCGGGACAGTCGTGGCATCCTGGTTTGGATGGAATTCCACTTTCATGCTGACCACCATACTGGGAGTATTGGCGTTCCTGGCTTCCTATTTCGTCCTGCCCAGCAAGCTCAGCCAAGTTCGAAGCTCAATCAAAGATCAGTTCTCGTTGCTGACCAACCCGAGAATATTGATCGCCTTTTTCATTCCGGCGCTCGGATTTGGAGCAACCTATGTCGTTTTCACCTATCTTGTTCCTATCCTGGAGGGAATGGGCGCACCAAGCTATTCCATCAGTTTGATTCTTTTCGTGTACGGTTTCATCTCGATTTTCAGCAATATCCTGGCAGGTAAAATAGCCAGCCATAATGCAATCGGTCGCCTTCGATTTGTGTTTCTTGTACAGGCAGCTGTATTGATCAGCTTATTTTGGACCATTCATCATTTTGGATTGGGACTTGTCAACCTTGGATTGATGTCGTTAATGGCCATTCTTTTAACTACATCCACCCAGCTTTACCTGATTGACCTAGCCAAAATTTATCAACCAACAGCAACTGGACTGGCCGCTTCCCTCATGCCAGTGGCAAGTAACGTCGGCATCGCGTTTGGGTCAGCCCTAGGCGGAGTCGTGTACCATAATGTTGGCCTTATTCATGTCACTTGGGTTGGCGGTGTTGTTGCGGTTGGTGCGAGTCTTCTGACGTTTTTAAGTTATTATTTGGATCAGAGAGATGCGTCGCGGGAACAGGCACGCTGACCCGTATTTTCATCATTTAAGCGCACAAAAGCCGAGAATAGCATATATTCTCGGCTTTTCACATTGTCTAATTTTTTTTGGATAGTGGATCGAGGTGTACCCTACAACTCATTCTCTTTCTCAAACGCATCCAGCAACGCACGTACTTCATCCGTTGATTTGGTGTTCATGAGTTGATTTCTCAGTTCTCCGGCTCCACGGAATCCTTTCACGTAAATTTTGAAGAAGCGGTGAAGCTTTGAAATGGAACGTGGTACTATCTCAGCATAATGATCTTGAAGGTCTAGCTGTAGCCTCAAAAGATCGAGGTACTCTTTGCTACTGTGCTCTTTCGGCTCTTTTTCAAAAGCAAAAGGATTTTTGAAGATGCCTCGTCCAATCATGACGCCGTCAATGCCATATTTCTCGGCAAGCTCCTGGCCCTTTTGACGGTCAGGAATATCTCCATTGATGGTTAGCAGCGTATCTGGTGCAATGCGGTCACGCAGTTCTTTAATTTCTGGAATCAGCTCCCAATGCGCATCGACTTCACTCATTTCTTTTCGCGTACGCAGATGAATAGAAAGGTTCGCGATGTCCTGTTCTAGGATATGTTTTAACCATTCCTTCCACTCATCTACTTCTGTAAAGCCTAGTCGTGTTTTGACGCTGACAGGAAGTCCGCCCGCTTTTGCTGCCTGAATTAGTTCGGCTGCTACATCCGGTCTTTGGATTAGGCCGCTCCCTTTTCCCCTTGTCGCCACATTCGGTACAGGACAACCCATGTTAATATCGATTCCTTTAAAACCTAGCTCCGCCATCCCGATACTCATTTGACGGAAGTATTCTGGATTATCTCCCCAAATATGTGCCACCATTGGTTGTTCCTCTTCCGTGAAAAGCAAGCGCCCGCGTACGCTGTCTTTGCCTTCTGGATGACAATAGCTGTCAGAGTTTGTGAACTCTGTAAAAAATACATCCGGTCGCCCAGCTTTCCTTACCACCGTGCGAAAAACTACATCTGTCACATCTTCCATCGGCGCCAGCACAAAAAACGGCTTCGGTAAATCACGCCAAAAATTATCTATCATATCAAGCTCAAATCCTCTCGTCATAATTGCAACTTCTAATACCCGTTCAAAAATTTCACACTAAATAACTTTATAACATGCTTCCTCCCTAATTTTCAAACACTAGTATTTGGAATTACTGCTAAATGAAAAATGTATTGCGGTCTCCATGGTATACCATAATTCAAACAAAAACGACTCAACACTAAAAAAATGTAGAGTCGTTTTGCCCGCCTAAATTTACATCCATTTTACTCCTGATTCTTAAACACGGCAAATGGAACTATAAAAGCATAATAAGCTGCAACAATATCTTTTGTGGAGCCTTATAAAAAAGGGACTCCGACAACAATAATGTCTGAGAGCCCACATTTTCTATCTAATATTCTCTTATGACACAGCCTTTATAAACCTCCTCTATGTCCAAACCTTTGTCCATTCCCATAGAGAGTTCCACTACTTTAGACAGAAGGTTTTCCTCCATCATCGAGTGTATATATAAAAATTCTGTGGTACCTTCTTTTGTTTCTTCCACTTCTTGAAAAGAATTAAGTTTATAAAAATAAATGGCTTCTTTCACCAGTTTTTTGATGCAATCGACATTTTGCTGATCAAAATGTTCCATCCTGTCTATTGTATGTTGGACAAAGTCCTGTAAATTTGCGCTCATATACATTCTCCTTATGGTGATTTCCCTAAGGATACCATAACCTCTAGACTGAATAATATTCTCCCGTTTCTACATCAGCGATATAAGCATGGATAGGTATGTCATTGGGAATGAACGGATGACCTTTCAGGAATTTTTTGTTTTTCTCCATGACATCCTGCACTTTTGATGGACCGACCAACCAATCCAAGACATCATGATTGACTACATCAATATAATTAAGGGTGTTGATTGTTCCTTGTGATACACCTGCTTGCTTCATCTTACTTAATAATTCCTCTTTATCCAGGCTGCCTACTTTCCTGTCTTGTTCCCCGATAAGATAGATTTCATCAACATTTTCACTGTACAATGCCAAAATAACATTTCTGATCAAACAGCCATAAGGTTGGGAAATGACAGCCCCAAAGCTATTCAACACCAACAAATCCTTTTCCTGTCTATTGGTTATGATCGGAAGTAAAGGCTGCATATCTTGATTGATACTAGAAATAACAATTGTTTTTTTCGTTAATGAACCTACTACATTGGACATTTTTATTCCTCCCTTATTGTACCCATTTTGCCATTTCGTAATAAATAGGTATTCCTATGATTAAGTTAAAAGGAAACGTAACTCCTAAAGATAAGCCTAAATAGATTGATGGGTTGGCCTCTGGAACCGAGGTTTTCAGCGCTGCAGGTGCGGCAATGTACGAAGCACTTCCAGCTAATACGCCCATCAATGTCACTCCCCCTAACGATAAACCTACAAAGTTTCCTACAAGAACTCCTAAAGCACCAAATAAAAGGGGCGTAACTAAACCAAATAACAGCAAGGGCAGCCCGTGCTTTTTCACCTCTGGTAAGCGCTGGCCTACCATCAATCCCATATTTAAGAGGAAAAGAATTAACACGCTGCCGTATAAGTCAATGAACAAAGGTTTCACCATCGGGATTGCCTGTTCCCCAACGATCCAGCCTATGATTAAACTGCCAAGGAGGAGTAGAATGCTTTTGCCGAATATACTTTCCCTCAACATGTCTTTATCAAATAAATTAGCGGATGCCGGAAGAAACCCCATGCTCTGTGTCGAATAGATCGGATAATCCTTTTTATTTTCTAAGATTTTTAATAAAAGAAACGAAACTAAAATGGCCGGACTCTCCATTAACACCACTAATGCATTCATAAACCCTTCGTACGATGTACCGCTTTTATCTAAAAATGAAATGGCAGCTCCATACGTCACAATACTTACTGACCCGTAAGTCGCGGCCAATCCAATCGAGTTTTTCAGATCCATTTTGATCATTTTCATGATAAACAAGGTTAGAAAAGGAATGACGATTCCTAAAAATAAGGTGCCAAGTATGGGTGCCCACACCGTTTCGATGGAGTAGTTCGAAAGCTCCATTCCCCCTTTTATCCCAATTGCAATTAACAGGTAAATGCTTAATCCTTCACTTAAACCCGTTGGAAATTTCAAATCAGATTTAAAAATGGCAGCAATAATGCCTAATACAAAAAACAACACCACAGGTGATAACAAATTTTGAACAATTATGTCATTCATCCAACTTCCTCCCATCCATTTTTCCACCATAAAAAAAACCGACATCATCAGCATACAAGTGGTACAAAACAAACCACTGCTACTGAAATGTCGGTTTACCTTCAACACGCCCTAAGGCTTTTTAAAGATCTCCCTTTATAGTGGATATTACATTTTCTTCTCCAAATCTTCATATAACTTAAAGACCATGACACGTTCACCTGTACGAGAACTAATGTCTGTATGAAAGCTTTTCACCTTTTCCCCCGTGATTGTAAAAATAATATCCTTCAGATTACCCAATCCTGATTCTACTAACTCTGAACGAGTTTTCTTAATTGTCAACATTCCCTCTTTTGTTTCACACACGGAATACTCAGCAGGTGTTAAAACCCCATTCAAATTAACAATGATCATATCCCGTAATATATCTGCTTTAACAGACACAGACCCACGTCCAAGATAATCCTTTTCCCATTGCGTAATTGCTTTGCTTATATCTGATTCCATAGCACCTTTTGATTTTTTTATGATCATCACGCTTCCCCCCTGAACAAAAAATCGGTGCATCCCTTAAGCCTATACTTAAGAAATACACCGATTTATCTTATATTTGCCTTTTATCTCTTAAGAAATACTTTTTCATCCTGTCAAACAATCGTTTAACAGCCTGCTAAAGCCCTCTAGGTAACAGTAAAAAGGAAAAATAAAATCTCTCGAATATAAATTTATATTTAAATTACCTTAAAACGATAAGGATGTCAAGAGGGATTCTAGGGGACGGGCACACTGACCCGATAACCTTTTTTACATGCCTTTATTTACCTTTCACTAGGATCATTTTGGCACGTTCAAAGTACCATTATGAACTTCCTTCTAAACGTTTACCTATTATTTCTTAATAATGGACAAATGACTATCCTGTTTCTATCCCAATGAATACTATAGATAGACAATATACTCAGAGAAGGGAATGAGCAGCTTGGAAGAACTCATTATGCCGTGGGATGATGCTGATGAAACCTTAGGTGAATTTTATGTTCCGCCATATATAGAGCAAATGGCAGACGAAGTCATTAAGCATTATGATTTCACCGTGAGTAGTAGGGTAGTTATTACCACGAAGGCAGATAAAGGCGGACTAATATGGAAAATGGAAACAAACAAAGGTCCAAAAAGCTTGAAAATACTCCATCGAAGACCGACACGGAGTTTATTTAGTATAGGGGCACAGGAATATTTAGTGAACGATAAGAATGCTCGAGTGCCTGCGATTATCAAGACAAAAAGTGATAGTAATGTCGTAGAAATGGGGGGGAAGATTTGGTTTGTAGCTGAATGGATCGAACCGCTTCAACCAGTTTCTGCAGACATAGAAGGGGCAAAGCTATTGAGCAATGCAATCGGAGAATTTCATCAACTTTCAAAAGGATATGTTCCACCTAAAGGAGCAGAGGTCGCTTCAAGGCTTTACCGTTGGCCAAAAACGTATCAAAAAGTGATGAAAAAAATGACATGGTTCCGAGATATTGCCAAGTTATATTCGGAAATGCCTGCAAGCAAGACCATTTTGAACACAGTTGATATGTTTGAAGAGCAGGCTAAGAACGCCATAACAAAGTTGGAAGAATCGCCTTATCAACAGCTAGTCGCTTTGGGCAATGAAGAATGGGGATTAGTTCACCAAGATTACGGATGGTCGAATGGCCAAATGGGTCCAGGAGGAATGTGGATTATTGACCTGGATGGAGTGGCGTATGATATCCCGATTCGAGATTTACGAAAATTAATCGGCGGATCGATGGATGATCTCGGTAAATGGGATATTAACTGGATTGTTGCCATGTTGGATGCATACGATGAGGCCAACCCGATTACAGATGAATTATTCGAAATCCTATTAGTCGAGTTCTCCCTTCCTAACCTTTTTTACAAGAATGTAAAAGATATCTTATTTGAGCCAACCATCGCCTTAAGTAGCGAACTTGATGCTGTCGTAAATAGAATCGTTGAAATCGATCAAACCAAGTGGCCTGTGCTGGAACAATTACGCGCAGAATGGAGAGGGGGAAAAAGAAAATGAAGGTACTCATCGTTAGTACGGAAAAGCTTCCAGTCCCACCAGTAAAAGGCGGTGCGATTCAAACATATATATCAGGAGCTGTTCCAAGCTTAAAACAAAATCATTCGATTACGATACTAGGACGGCAAGATGAAACCTTGCCTGATAAGGAAACAAAAGATGGAATTCAGTATGTAAGAGTTCCAGGAGGACTATTAGAGACTTATCGGGCAGGAGTAGTCGAATACATCAAAGACCAGTCTTTTGACTTAATTCATATTTTTAATCGTCCCCGCCTTGTTTTACCCATCCGGGAAGTAGCACCGAAATCAAGAATCATCTTGAGTATGCACAATGACATGTTTAAACGAGAGAAAATTTCGCCTGAGGAAGGCAAGGAAGCCATTGCACAATTAGATAAAATCATTACCATCAGCAATTATATCGGAGAGGAGATTGTCAAGCTATTTCCAGAGGCTGAAAATAAAGTAAAAACGATCTATTCAGGTGTTGACCTAGATCGCTTTGTTCCTGTTTATTCTAATAAAGGGAGAAATATTCGAGCATCCATGCGTCAACAACATCAGCTCGGATCTAAAAAGGTCATTTTGTTTGCCGGCAGGCTTTCTGCAAACAAAGGGGCAGATATACTCCTACGATCCATGGAGGACTTATCCAAAAAATTCCCAGACATCGCGTTAGTTCTAATGGGAGCCAAAGGCTTTAGTGATAATCGAATGAGCGATTATATTGCCTATATCAAATCGATTGCTGACAGGCTTCCTATACCAGTAATCACTACCGGATTTGTTCAGCCAGACCAAATTCAAGACTGGTTTGCTACGGCAGATATATTTGTATGTCCATCGCAGTGGGAAGAACCGTTAGCCCGTGTCCACTATGAAGCGATGGCAGCAGGGCTACCGATTGTGACGACAGCTCGAGGAGGAAACCCTGAAGTTATCGAAGTTGGAAAAAATGGTTACATCGTTGAAACACCGGAAGATTCTCAAGAATTTGTCACTCATATCTCTAAGTTACTTTCCAACCCTTCCCTCTGTAAAAAGATGGGCGAATATGGCCGACAATTCGCTGAAGAAAATCACAATTGGGACCGTGTGATCAGCGATATATCTGCGGTTTGGAGTGAAATTGAATACAAAATCAAACATAATATTGCCCTTGAAGTAACCGATGAGGAGCTGGAAAGTCTAGAGCTACCCAACCAAGATCTTCCTAAAGATAAAGAAGAAACGGAAGATAGCGCTATCGTTCTAGAAGAGAAAGAGATAGAGATCCAAGAGAAGGAAGAAGCACCGAAACCAAGACAACCGAGAACAGTAGCCGAATATTTCAATTACATGTTTTTTATGAACAGAAGAAACCCCTTCTTTTCAGATATTGATTTATCATTAGATGAAGAGATAGAACAGTCTATTGTCATAATGGAGGAAATGGAAGAGGAAATGGAGAAAGAAGAGAAACGAGAGGCAACTAAACCCGTATCTCCTGATAATAAAGAAGAGAAAACTTCTCCTATTGAAGAAGAAGTGCCAAGACCACCGAAGAAAAAAGTGAGGAAGAAACCTAGTGAGTCTAAACCTTGGATTAATAAAGAAGTGATTGTAGAAAAGAGAAAATAAACGGTTTTCAAGTAATGGCTTAAAAAACACAAAATGAGGATGAGAAAAAAGGTTGACTGGTTACCTTTTTCTCATCCTCATTATTTGTATCGGCGATTACATTCCACCAAACATTCGATTAAATAACGGTTCCTCTTTTTTCGGAGTTAGTTCATCATATACGTTCATTAATCGGTCAGCAACGTGATGGAATTGGAAATTCGATTCCACTAATTCTCTAGCGTTTTTCGTCACTCGTTCTGCCTCTTGCTTATTTTTTAAATAAAATTGAATCCCTTTGGCAAACTCCCTCACTTGATCATACTCATCAATAACATATCCCGTTTTCTGATGAGATACGACTTCTGCATTTCCCCCTCTGTTAGTAGTGATAACAGGAATTCCAGCAGCGAATGCTTCATAGTGTACCCGTGCTAGTGGCTCTTGCCATTGTGAAGGACATACAAAAATATCACTCATTATAAAGATGTTTGGAATTTCATTTGCTGGGATAAAGTTCGTGAAAATCACTTTATCCCCTAGCGGTTCAGCTAATTTTCTCACATATCGAACATAATTATTAACCCCATTATCACTAAACCATTTTCCTCCTGCAATCACAAGAACAGCGTCAGAATGTCTTTTAGCTATCGCTTTAAAGGCTTCGATAAGATAATGAGCGCCCTTCCCTTTCGTTATCCTCCCTGCAAATAAAATAGCCTTTTTATTCTCGATCTTGTATTTTTTTCGATATTTATTTCTAATTTTCTGGCCTTCTTTTGTCCATACGGGGGGATATTCATTTAAATTGACACCGGAGTAAACCACTTTGATTTTTGATTCAGCTTCCGGAAATCGTGCTAACACGGTTTGTTTTATATAATTACTCACGGTCACAATCCGTTTTACAGAACTTACAATCTCCTGTCCCTTTTCATGGGGGACTTTCTCTTCAGCGAGCATATCATTATGAAGTCCTAGAATAAATTGGCTAGAAGGAGAAGCTTTTTTATAAAGCGGGATGTTTAATGGCCGGTTAAAGACATGAATCATGTGGTACGTATTTTCCCTCAATTTTTGTGCAACATGTACTTCATAATCCTGTTGGGGAAGACGGATGTATTCCACCCCATCACGTGTCTCTTGATCTGGAAGGGCTTCATCGTTTACAGAGAAAATGGTTAATTGATATTTTTCACGGAGAAACGGTGCCACACCGTCAATCATCATCTGAATTGCCCCTCCCCTCACAGCCGGGGAAGGTAATTTTTCTGTACAAATATAGGCAAGTTTCATCCTACACCTCCTTATATAAATCTAGTAAATCCTTTAACTCATATTGAAGCCCTTCTTTTAAGGACACAGTTGGTGAATAGTGTAGTAGCTTTTCTGCTTTTGTAATATCAGCCCATGTATGTCTTGGTTCCCCGCGCGGTTTTCCAATAAAATCTAGCGTAGTTTTTTGACCGGTAATCTCTTCTAGTATTTCAACAACTTCCAAAATAGATTTCCGTTCCTTGCCCCCTATGTTAATCGTTTCCCCAATAACATGGTCCGCATGGAGCACGGAAACTGTTCCTTCCACACAATCTCCTATATACGTAAAATCACGCGTTTGCTTTCCATCTCCGTATATGGGAATGGGTTTCTTTTTAATGATGCATTCAATAAATTTATGAAAGGCCATATCAGAACGCTGTCTTGGTCCATACACGGTAAAATAGCGAAGCATGGTTATCGGTATTCCATCATTTTCACTATACACCTTACACAAATACTCTCCTGTAAGTTTCGTTACACCATAAGGGGAGAGTGGAAAAGGTACACTATCTTCAGAAACCCTCCCTATTTTCTCCCCGTAAACAGAAGAAGTGGAGGCATAAATCAACTTCTTAATAGGAATCGTTTTACACGCTTCCAGCAATCGTTGTGTCACAAGAATATTATTTTCTACATACAATCGAAAGTTGTTTCCCCAGCTTGAACGAACACCTGGTACAGCTGCCAGATGAAAGATAACATCGTCTTTATATAAAACCTTACTCCAATCCAACTCTAGTAAATTTTTATTTAAAAATTGAAAACGTGGATGGTTCAACAGGTTTTTTATATTTCTCCGCTTTATCGGTTTCAAAGCAGGATCAATGAAGCCATCGATACCAATAACTACATTCTCTTTTTCTTTTAATAACCGCTCACATAAATGGGAGCCGATAAAACCAGCAGCTCCCGTCACAATAATTCTCATTTGTCTAGCCACCCCAATAATATAATGAAGTTATATAGCTTTCTACGAAGTTAGGAAAGTAGTTTCACCGTCATCCTTCCTTGTTTGTCTATATAGAAGGAAAATGGATGTGTTTTTATATCCTATTTTGCTTCGTCCGAAACGTGAAAGGAGGATGAGTACGCTGTGTAAAATGGGCTTGAGAGGCAGATTGACAAAAAAAATACTCCTGGCATTTGCTGGAGGCCACTGAAAAAGTCTCTGATTTAAGATGTTCTTTTGACACCGCTGGTGATTTCCGCAAATGGCTTCGCTTTCCTAGGGGCACTGCTGGAGCCTCCTCGGCTACGCCTGCGGGGTCTCCACCTAGCGCTAGCTCCCTCAGGAGTCTTCGCCTTTTGCTACAATCACCAGCTAGGAAACATAAAAAACTTTACGTTATCAGTTTTTCAGTGCCTTCATTCGATCGATCCCGGGAGTTTAGAACAAGCTTTTATTCCAGGTCCTTCAGGTGATTCCGAAGATATTGATTTCGATTTAAAATAAAATTCATCATAAATTCTGGCTCTTGATCAAATAACTCGACTGTATCTTTTTTGTAGGGATCATGTGATAGGTATGAACCTAGTTTGCTGTGGAGATTGGTGATGAGTGGTTCTAATTCTGAAGCAGTAAAGTGTGTGTCTAATATTTCGTTTATACGTAATTGATATTGATTCCGAAACTCCTTAACATCAAGAAGTCTTGCTGTAAGTGTATTAAATCCTTCAATCGGCACCTTATCACATTTCATCACTTTTCCGTTCCAATTCCTACCGAACGTGGCATCAAAATCCCAAGGAATCATTTCATATAATCCTGTTTGACCATTTCGATAAAGCGCATAATTTTGAATGAATGCATCATAGTTCTGTGTACAAATCACCCCGCAAAGCCAATTCAAGTATTTTTTCACGTCCAAGTACTTCACTATTTCCTCCCCAAAAACATGGCGCGGAATGGTGTTTACTTTTGCTATAAACCTCTCCAAATCCAGGTCGTCTTTATCGTCTCCTAACTTACGTAAATACCCTGAGATCAGGGAGTCTTTCAGCTTCCCCTTTGTGGTTAATAAAGAAAAATTAGTTTTATGATTTGTTGCGTAATAGATTGGTCCATAGGGAAGCTCTCTGTTTTGCAAAAACAAATCATCTACTGATTCGAGTAGCAAATAAATGCCTGCAGGCTCACCATTAACCTCGAGGAAAACATGCTTGGAGTCAGGTGCCATACTCCCAATTTTCTTGAAAAATTCAAAGGATAGCTTATTTCGAATTAATGAAGGATCACAAAATTCTGCATTAAGATGAACTTCACGCGCTACAAATTCTTTATTCCATTCATTAAAAATAATTCGATAAGACTTTTTGTTGAATTTCCTCGTATGATTGCCACGGTAGGTTATTCCTATATCATAAGTATGGTTGTTTACTTCTATTTTGGAAGGAATAGGTTCTTCCTGCCAAATATTGTTTTCCAGGGATTGTAGTAATTTAGGTTCTATCGAAATTTTTATTGTAGGTATTTCATTTAATTGCATCTAAATCATTGCCTCCCCCACATATTATCCTTATCATATGAACAAAATTGTGCGCTTGATAATGATTTTATTAAGCAATATGGAGAACCATTAAAAATAGAACAACATAAAATACCGTAACCTTATTTTTAAGGACTTAATTAAAAAGGAGGTAATATAGATGGGGAAAGAAGAAATCTCGAAGTTATATAATGAGGCTAGGGGATATGGACTTGATGGATTCCTAAGCCGTAATCCAGGATCCGCAGGTAATAAAGATACTGAAGTTGAAGTTGGTTCTGGTTCTGGTTCTGGTTCTGGCTCTGGCTCTGGCTCTGGCTCTGGTTCTGGCTC
>NZ_JAAXCU010000042.1 GCF_012911845.1 Bacillus sp. RO2
CACTGAAAAAGTCTTGGATTTTAGATGTTGTTTAGACACCGCTGTTGATTTCCGCAAACGGCTTCGCTTTCCTAGGGGCGCTGCTGGAGCCTCCTCGGCAAGCCTGCGGGGTCTCCACCTAGCGCTACCTCCCTCAGGAGTCTTCGCCTTTTGCTCCAATCAACAGCTAAGAATCATCATAAACTTTACGTTACCAGTTTTTCAGTGGCCTCAATGCGCCTGCGGGGTCTCACCAGTCCCTTCCTCCCGCTGGCTTCTACGCGCCTTCCACTTCAATCAACAAGATGACTTCATTCAACAAATGTTATCTTCATTCAACAAATGTTATTGAAGAACCATCAAAATGAGTTGCCAAATAAACCATCAAAGTAGCTTTAATGTAATTTTTAGCTGTGGATTGGAGCAATGGTGGAGACTCCAGCGGGGGAGAAACGGTTGGTTGAGACCCCTGAAGCGTTGTGAGGAGGCTCAAGCACCGTCCCGCGGAAAGCGAAGCCATTTGCGGAAAAGAACAGCGTCGGTAACACAGTAATCAAAATTGTTTTTTCTTATTCTGAAACATATTTACCCTAATTCTCGTATATGAAGTAAGGATAGATAAAGGTGAGGAGTGTTTCCTTTGTATGAAGACAAGGTAATAGATGAAACGAGAAGATGGAAAATGCAGGTGGCAAAGAAATCTACCATGTTTCAACGATTTTCCAAGGGTGCTCAAAATAAGGTAAATGCCATCATACCTGAGAAAGTCCATACCATCTTGACAGAGAGCATTAAAAAAATGGTTCAAGGGACACTTGTTGGAAGTAATATGACAACCAAGATGAAGGAAGGCCATGTAGTCATGACCTTAGAGGAAAAGGAAAAGTGGATTCATGAAAAATTGAATGTATATAAAAGAACAGCCGCAGTGGAAGGAGCAGGTACAGGGGCTGGAGGAATCCTCCTTGGCCTTGCGGATTTTCCCTTGCTTCTGTCGATTAAAATGAAATTTCTATTCGAAGTGGCTGCCATCTATGGTTTTAATACCAAAAACTACGAAGAAAGAGTATTTATTTTATATATCTTCCAGTTAGCCTTCTCAAGTGATTCCAGGAGAAAAGAAGTGTTAAGGTATGTGGAAAATTGGGAGGAGCACAAAGAGGAAGCAAAAGAGCTTGATTGGAAGGCGTTTCAACAGGAATATAGAGATCACATCGATTTGATTAAAATGCTGCAGATGATACCGGGGGTTGGAGCGGTTGTGGGGGCATATGCAAACTATCATTTCCTTGACCAGTTGGGGACGACAGCGAAAAATTGCTATCGATTAAGAATGTTTAAGGGAAAGGGAATTACGATATAAAAATGCCAGGCTTCATAAATGGGAGCCTGGCATTTACTTATCCAATTATTGATGAGAAGGGACGAGCTTTTCTTTTTCGTGTTGGTGATAAAGTACAGTTGCTGCACCAAGCGTTTTTGCGGCGATTAATAGTGATTTTTCATTTATGTCAAACTTAGGATGGTGGTGAGGATAGGCCACTTCCACGTCTTCCGGTTTAGCTCCTGTAAAAAAGAAAGTTCCCTTTACATGTCTCAAATAATAGGAAAAGTCTTCTCCACCCATATGTGGTGGTGTTTCTTCCAAAGCTTCCACCTCTTTAATGCCAGAAGCAACGCTTACTAGGTAGTCTGTCTCCTCTTTATGGTTGACCACAGCTGGGTACCCCCGGTGGAAGTTGTATTCATAGGTTGAACCGTTAAGTGCACATGTAGAAGATGCAACAATGTCAATTTCTGCTTCAATCAAATCGCGTACATCATCATTGAATGTTCGCACAGTTCCTTCTAGATAAGCGGAGTCTGCAATGATGTTAAAGGCATTTTCTGCAACAAACGTTCCAACCGAGATTACCGCAGGGTCGACCGGGTTCACTCGTCTGCTTACTATCTGTTGAAGGTTAAGGACCAGTTGAGAAGCAGTGACAACGGCATCTTTTGTTTTATGCGGTTGTGCACCATGTCCACCGGAACCCTGGACTTTAATGGAGAAGCGATCAGCTGCAGCCATTACAGGACCTACTCGGTACAGAATTTTACCAGCTTCATTACCAGACCATAAGTGGGTACCAAATATGACATCCACCCCTTCTAAACATCCGTCGTTTATCATAGCAACAGCTCCACCTGGTGCATATTCCTCTGCGTGTTGATGAATCAACACGACGTTTCCTTCAAGATCCTCTTTTAGTTCATTTAAACACTTTGCCAGAACTAATAATGTTGCGGTGTGGCCGTCATGTCCACAAGCATGCATGACCCCTGGAACTTTTGATTTGTATGCCACTTCTTTTTCATCCTGTATTGGAAGTGCATCAAAATCGGCACGTAAGGCAACTGTTTTTCCAGGTCGCGCACCGGCTATCTTGGCAACCACACCATTGCCGCCAACATTTGTCTGGTGTGCTATTCCTAAATTTTTATAGTACTCAGCTATGTAAGCAGCCGTGTGGAATTCTTTAAAAGATAATTCAGGGAATTGGTGCAAATAGCGTCTGATTTCAACCATCTCATCGTAACGACTTTCTAAAAGTTCATTCAGCTTATCTAACAAGTGGCTCTCCCCATTTCTAAATTATTATCAATGCTTTTATTTAATATAGTATTCTATATGACTATTCGAAAAAATAATAGTCATAACTTTCATAAATTTAGTAAAATAGTAAATGTATGTTGGTATAAGAGGAGCTGTCAATAATGGAATCAGAATTAGGAAAAAAACAGGTGGAAGGAAAACAAACGAGTAAATGGAGAAGGTTAATCTTATTTCTGTTATGTGGTGCCTTTTTCATTTGGTCCTTTCAACAAATTATGAATGAACGAACAATTGGTTTTGATGAATCAATTCGCAACTTTGTAAATGGATTGGAAGCTGATGTCCTAATTAGCTTTTTTCACTTGTTTACGATGCTTGGAGATAGAATGGGAGTCATTATTATTATGTTATTATCCATTCTGCTGATTTGGTGGAAAAAAAGAGATTACCCAGCGATGGCCGTAATCGTTGGAGGGGTCATTCTCGTCAATGAACTTAACAAATGGCTCAAAGACTTCACGGGCCGTGAAAGGCCGATGACAGGTCCAGGCGCGGAAAGTCTCAGTTTTCCAAGTGGACATGCCATGGTTGGCTTATTCTTTTATGGATTATTATTATATTTTGCATTAGCTTATACAAAACAAAGTGGAAAGCGTTTGCTTATTGCAATATTTGGAACAGTGTTCATCGCGCTTCTTGGTACTAGCAGAGTGTTCTTAAATTATCATTACCCATCAGATGTTTTTGCTGGTTATGCAGCAGGGTACATATGTCTGGTCCTTGGTGTATTAATGTATGAATGGTTACAAACGTTACGTCAAAGTAAGAAAGCAATGTAGCTATGGCTCATTGCTTTTTTCGCTTCATTTCAGTCTCAAGACGGACAAAGAAACTGGCTGCGGATAGGGGCTTTTTAGAAAGAGAATACGTAAAATAGAATTATATTAAAGGTTTTAAACAAAACCGTGTCAAATATAGAAGAAGGGGGGCTTATAGAAATTGAATGAAAACATTTAATCAAAAAATCATGGCTATTATCTTTGTTTTTATTGGAATCATGTTGTTACTTGTCAACATTGGTGTCATTTCCTTGGAAATAAAAGAGTATTTTGTCACCTTTTATCCAGTGTTAATCGTGCTTTTTGGTTTGAAATTATTCATTGAAACTTTATTTTTTCAAAAACGAGCGCTTTTCATTAGTTTGTTTCTTTTAGCTTTTGGTGGATTGTTGTTACTTGACCGTGTTGAATATATCGAGTTTCAGTTCCATATGTTTTGGAAATTATGGCCGCTCTTGATTGTTTATGTTGGAATGAAATTGTTTGTGAACAAGCGTCCAGTCACAATTAGATTCACTAAGGAAAATGATGAATTCAATGATCTATTCGAAACCTATGATAAGTCCGATGAAGAGGTAAATTGGAACGGGAATAGTTCAAAGCGTGTTATAACGATCGGCGATATGAAAATGAATAAGCAAAACTGGGCAGTGGAGCCATTGTCTGTCTGGAATGTAGTTGGTGATTATTATTTTGACTTTAGTAAGGCTTATATACCAGATAAAGAAACAAGTATTCAAATAAAGGGCGTTGTCGCGGATTTAAAGATGCTTGTTCCGGAAGATCTTCCAATTAAAGTGTCGGCTAAAGTAAAAATTGGGCACTTGAATATATTGGGGAATTCTTCAGAAGGAAAAGGAAATAAACTTTACTATGAATCTGAAAATTACAATGAGGCGACTAGAAAGCTTAACATTGTGCTGGATATGAAAATAGGGGATGTTCGCATTGATCGGGTCTAATAAGGGGAAAAAAATTGAGAGTTTACGATTTTGGTATATCCGTTCTTTCATGGTTGTATCGGTTGTATCAGCGTTCCTTTTTTTTCTGTTTCTCCAGGTTGTTCTGCTTTTTTATCCCGATGGTTTAATCGTGGATGTTCAATGGAGTATGTTGTTGACGGTGGTGGCGTTCATAATTTTGGCTATTACAAGTTTATATTTTGGCTATAAGCAAAGCGGAAACATGAAAAAGAGAGTCGAGGATATTTCTACATTTATTGCAACGTTGGGAAGAGGGAAGTTCTCTGAAAGAATTGCAGTTGAACAAACTGATGAACTTGGTAGATTAGCAGAAGATATCAATCAGCTTGCTATTAAAATTCAAAATCAGGTGAAATCATTACAAAAGCTAGCTGAAGAAAAGAATGAATTGGCAATCAAAGCGCATAATGCTGCAACAATAGAAGAAAGACAGCGTCTGGCAAGGGAGCTTCACGATTCCGTCAGTCAGCAGCTGTTCGCTTTAAGCATTATGTCTTCCGCTTCTATCCGAATGTTTGACTCCCATCCAGAAGAGGCAAAAAAGCAGCTAACTGATATTGCTGCCATAGCGGCTCAAGCTCAAGGAGAAATGAGAGCCTTGCTCCTTCATTTGAGACCTGTCTCGTTGACCAATGATTCGTTGTGCGTTGGAATTAATAAATTATTGACAGAGTTAGAGGACCGAACTCCCATCACTTTTCAAAAAGATATTCAGGAAATTTCGGTGTTATCCAGTGCGACAGAAGATCACCTGTTTAGAATTATCCAAGAGGCGATATCCAATATTTTGAGACATGCTGACGCCACAATCGTTAAGTTGGACATGCATCAAAAAGGAAATCAGTATGTATACATATTTATTAGTGACAACGGTAAAGGGTTTGAAATAAATCAACAAAAACAAGCTTCCTTTGGACTTCATACGATGCGAGAACGCTGTGAAGAAATAGGAGGGCAGTTCCACATCCGTTCCAAAAAAGGGGAAGGAACTCATATTGAAATCAACATTCCAATACGAGAGGGGGAAAACTAGATGAATAGGATTAAAGTGGTGGTAGTCGATGATCATGATATGGTGCGAAAAGGACTATTAGCTTATTTAATAACAGAACCTGGAATAGAAATTGTCGGAGAAGGTTCTAGCGGACAGGCAGCGATTGAACTTGCTAAACAAGAAAAACCTGATGTCATCTTGATGGACTTATTAATGGAAAATGGTACAGGAATAGAAGCTACCAGGGAAATTATTAAATTTCATCCCACCTGTAAAATCATTATCATCACTAGCTATTTCGATGATGAACAGGTTTTTCCAGCCATTGAAGCTGGAGCGTATAGTTACCTGTTGAAAACGGCAAGGGCAGAAGATATCATAAAAGCGATTGAAAAAGCAGTGCAAAATGAGCCTGTCATAGAACCAAAGGTAGCAAGTAAGATGATGAACCGATTTCGTTCACCCTCCAAATTGCCTCATGATGATCTAACAGAGCGGGAACTAGAAGTTCTTATGTGCCTTGGGGATGGATTAACGAATCAGGAAATCAGTGAGGAATTATATATTGGAATTAAGACTGTAAAAACACATGTGAGCAATATTTTGGGTAAGCTGCAGGTTGCTGACAGAACGCAAGCGGCGATCTATGCCAATAGGCATGGAGTGCTGCGTGAGAAAAAATGAGGCAAATGAAAACCCCCGTTTATTGATGGAGGCCACTGAAAAAGTATTTTATTTAAGGTTTAAGTTAACGTCGCTGTTGATTTCCGCAAATGGCTGCGCTTTCCTAGGGGCTGACGTGAGCCTCCCTCGGCTTCGCCTGTGGGGTCTCCACCTAGCGCTGTCTCCCTCAGGAGTCTCCGCCTTTTGCTCCAATCAACAGCTGGAATTCTCAATGACTATCTAGTATCAGTTTTTCAGTGGCCGTCATTGAAGGACGGGAGATTCACTATTACTAATCCTGTTCGGGCATTTCTGCGTAGTAGGTGGTTACGTAAGAAGGACGAGGGAAAATCTGTTGCTTTTGGTCGACGCCTTCTGAAGTGCCGCGTTTTTCGTGTGCTTTATCATAAGCTTTGGATTCTTGCCATTGCTTAAAGTATTTAACATCTTCCCATAGTGTTAAAATGACATAAGTATCAGAATCTACTGGGCGAAGTACGCGAATTGCTGCAAATCCAGGCTCCTTTTCAATTAAACCTGCTCTTTGGCTAAAACGATATTCAAAGACAGGTCTACCTTCGTCTGTTACTGGTATGTTATTCAATACAGCAAATTTTCCCTTCGACAGATCTCCATTAGAATCAAGCACTTCAAAATTCTTTCCTGATTTGAAGCTGGACTGTTCCACCGTTTCATGCATAAGAACCGCGTTATCCTCCCCAAACATTAACAAGTTTTCTCCACTTTCTAACGTGTTTTTTAAATCACCTAAATAATCGGTGGTACCGAAAGTCATGTAAAAATTCATCTTCTATTCTCTCCTTTATGTTTAATATCGACATTATAATTACAAAATAAGGGAAACTCGAGAAAAAATATGTAGAATAAGGTAGAATAAAGGGTGGACAACCTTTCAATTTTACCTTACTAGATGATTATTCCCGGTACATAGGAGGAGGTAAACCACTTTGGAAAGATTTAAGAGAAATAAATTATCCCAAATGAAATTACCAAACATCAAAGCAATCTTGTCTAAAAAGTACTTCCTTTTTCCATTTATTTTAGCATGCATTGCTGTAATAGGACTAATAGGTTATATCTTTATCATTTTTTTAGGCGACTATGTCATTGATGAAAAGAAATTGATCATGGATTCCACTACAACTATGGTAGATGAAAGCGGAAATGAAATAGCCTCGCTCTTTTTCGAAAATAGGGAAATCGTAGAAATATCCAAAATACCGGTACATGTAAGAGAGGCATTTGTGGCGGTGGAGGACAATCGTTTTTATGAACATAGAGGAATTGATGTTCGGGCAATTGGTAGAGCAGTCTACCGTGACATTCTGGCCAGAAGCAAGGTAGAGGGAGGAAGCACCCTCACTCAGCAACTCGCAAAAAATATCTTCTTGTCGAATGAAAAATCATGGCTCCGAAAAACGAAGGAAGCGGTAATTGCGATAAATCTTGAAAGAAGATACACCAAAAATGAAATTTTGGAAATGTATTTAAATCAGATATATTTTGGGCATGGTGCATATGGCGTCCAAGCAGCATCAGAACTTTATTTTAACAAAAATGTAGAAGAATTGACGGTAGAGCAAGGTGCCTTGTTGGCTGCTCTTCCTAAAGCGCCTAATGGTTACTCTCCCATTAATCATCCAGAGGAAGCGAAAAAAAGACGAGATCTTGTCTTGCATCTTATGGAAGACCAAGGCTATATTGAGGCGGAAGAAGCTGTCGGGTTAATGGGGAAAACGCTAGGCTTGGATGTGATTGAATCTCCAGAAAAGCAGGCTTACTTAACGTATATCGACATGGTGATGGAAGAAGCAGAAGAAAAATATGGCTTTACTCCAGAAGAATTGCATAGAGGCGGGTATAAAATCTTGGTACCGATGAATGTCGCGGCTCAAGATGCTGCATTCCAACGTTTTCAGGACAATCAATATTTTCCCGGCACCAATGATAACGTCGAAGGTGCATTTGTCATGATGGATCAGCACAATGGAGGCGTAATGGCCGTTATTGGTGGAAGAAACTATGTCACAAAGGGAATTAACCGGGTCAATATCAAAAGGCAACCTGGTTCCACCTTCAAACCTTTGGCTGTCTATGCCCCTGCACTTGAGGAAGGCAAATATGAGCCGTACAGCCTTTTAAAAGATGAGTTACTCTCTTATAAAGATGGACAAGAAGTTTATAAACCAAGAAACTATCATCATCAATATAAAAACGAAGTAACCATGTATGAGGCTATTAAGGATTCCTTAAATGCACCTGCAGTTTGGGCATTAAATGAATTGGGAATCAAAAAAAGTAAAAGTTACCTTGAAAAGTTGGACCTGACTATTCCTGATAACGGGCTGGCTATTGCACTTGGAGGATTGAAGGAAGGGGTGACCCCTTTAGAATTGACAAAAGCTTATCGATCCTTTGGCAATAATGGCAAAATAGTAGAACCTTATTTTATTCAGGAGATCAGAACGAGAAAAGGCGAAGTTGTCGCCAAAGTAAAAAAAGCCGAAAAAAAAGTATTTAGCCCTCAAACAGCGTGGAATATGACAAGGATGCTTGAAGGAGTGGTTCAGGACGGTTCGGCACAAGCAGGAGATCTTCAAGGGGAACTTGCCGGTAAGACAGGCACTACCAACTATCCGGGTGTAGATAATGCCATTAAGGATACTTGGTTTGTCGGGTATACGCAAGATGTGATCGGGACAGTTTGGATGGGCTATGATACCACAACTCCCGAACAACATTTGACTGCAGGAGGAGCTTATCCTACAAGACTATTGAAAGATATATTGCGAGATGCTGGACTCGATAATGGAGCTTTTTCCGTTCCTGTCGGTGTTTTGGATCTAGAAAAACCAATCACCATGCCTGAAAGTATACAATTGAATGGATCGATGACCTTTCATCCTTTGAGTTTGTTCACAGTCAACCTAAAGTGGGGGGAAGCGGAAGATGATCGGATTGTCTATAGAGTCTATTCTGTTTCAGGGGATAAGGAAAGTTTAATTGGAGAAGTATCTGGGGACCATCAATACTCAGTGAAAAATATCAACATCTTTAATGTGCCTGAATATTACGTTATTCCTTACAATACTCAAACCCAAAAAGAAGGAAATCCATCCAAAACACTAAAGCCGTCATTTAGATAAGGCATAATCAATAGCAATGTCTAAAAATAGAAAATATCAATGAAATGTACTGTTTGAGGAGAAGCGGGAGATGAATGTACAAGTAGGAGCATTATTTGCACGAGTTGGATCGAATATTAAAGAAGCATGGTTAAATGAAAGAAGGTTGAACCAAGAGCAAATGCACATCATTCATCAGAAAAATAAGCTGATGTTGGTCGTATTTGTTACATTGCTCATTCTAGACCTGTTAACAAACATATTTATTTTCCCAGAGATACTTCCTGCGATCTTGCTCTCTGCAGGATCGGTCTGTGCTTTGGTTGCTTTCTTTGTTTTACGCCCTAAGCTTGCTAAGGTGGGGATGTATGTCATCGTATGTACATCCTTTATTCCATTTTGGATGGTAGCCTATCTAGATAAAGATGTAATCAATTTTTATTTTCTATCCATGCCTTTAATTATGTCTTCTTTATATAATCGTATCTTGCCCATTTTAATAGCTAGTTTTTTGACTTGTATCACCCTGTCATTTTTCTACATCGACTATAGTAACATTGTGTTTTCCAATCATTTAAAAGAGGATGTATTTTATTTTATTCTGTTTTCCCTATTCGTCACCATCTTTCTCCTCTTTTCTTGCAGGCTGACAGGGAGCCTCTTAGAGAGGGCAGAAAAGAAAGAGAAGCAGACTTCCTTAGAGTTGCTTTCTACGAAAGAATATTTAGAAGCATATTTCAATAATACGACAGACTCTATTGGAGTTTATGACCTGAACGGGGCCATTTTAAAAGTAAATTCTTCCTTTGAAAAAATGTTTAAAGTGAACGAAAGAGATATCATTGGTTCGGAAACAAGCTTTCTTTCTTTTACATCTGCAAATTCTCTCCGTGTTTTTTTAAGTAAACTGAAAAAACAGAAGCAACTCTCATTTGAACTACTTACAACAACGGAAGGAATGTATATTGACCTCAACATCACGCTTACTCCAGTAAAGGACGTACAGGGAAGAATCATAGCACTTGTTTTTCTCATGAAGGATATTACCGATAAAAAGAGAACGGAAGAAGCACTCATGCAGTCGGAAAAGCTTTCTGTCATCGGAGAACTCGCAGCCGGAGTGGCACATGAAATTAGAAATCCTGTCACCGTCTTAAAAGGGTTCGTTCATATCCTTTCCCAGGAAAGCAGAGAAAAAGAATTCTTTACCATCATGGATAAGGAATTAGAACGAATCAACCAGATTACAAATGAATTTATGGCGCTAGCAAAACCCCAGGCCATAAAAATTAAAAGACAGAATTTAAAAGAACTCATTCAGGAGGTCTGTGTTTTTCTTGAAAGTGAGGCATTTATCAATCAAGTTGTCATCGAAGTGGTTCATTTTGAAGAGTGCATATGCCTTGAATGTGAACCGAATCAAATCAAACAAGTATTAATAAATATTATTAAAAATGGCATGGAAGCAATGCCAGACGGCGGGAAGATAACCATTCATTCTCAAGTGGTGGACGGTTTTGTTAACTTATTAATTAAGGACGAAGGATATGGAATACCTAAAGAGGTAATCAGCAAGGTAGGACAACCTTTCTTTACCACTAAAGAACAGGGTACAGGGCTCGGTCTGATGGTTTCCATGAAAATAATTGAAAACCACGGTGGACAGTTAAGGATTCACAGTGAAGAGAAGGTCGGATCAACAGTAGAAATCTCACTGCCGCATATGAAGGTGGGGGAATAATCGTCTATTTTATGAACAATAAGCACTCATTCTATACATTCCTTACATTTATAGGTATAGTGTAACATGACAGAAGTGAAACGTAATAAAAGCAGAAATAAGTCATTTGAAAGGGGTCATCATTTTGAGTCAAACAACATTTAACGATACATTTTTACGAGCATGTAGAGGAGAGAAAACAGAGCATGTCCCATTATGGTATATGAGACAAGCAGGACGTTCTCAACCGGAGTACAGAAAAATTAAAGAAAAGTATTCATTATTTGAAATTACTCATCAACCTGAGCTTTGTGCCTATGTGACAAAGCTTCCTGTTGATCAATATAACGTGGATGCAGCCATCCTATATAAAGACATCATGAGTCCCCTTCCTGCAATTGGTGTGGATGTGGAGATTAAATCCGGAATCGGCCCAGTTATTGATAACCCGATCCGATCCATTCAAGATGTTGAAAAGCTTGGAGAAATACATCCTGAAGAGGATGTTCCATATGTACTGGATACCATCAAGCTGTTAACAAAAGAGCAATTGAATGTTCCGTTAATCGGTTTCGCGGGGGCACCATTTACGCTTGCTTCCTATATGATCGAAGGTGGACCATCTAAAAACTATAATAAAACCAAAGCATTCATGTATGCAGAACCGAAAGCTTGGTTTGCATTAATGGATAAACTGGCAGATATGACTATCACCTATGTTCGCTCCCAAATCCATGCTGGTGCAAAAGCAATCCAAATTTTTGATAGTTGGGTTGGAGCATTGAATGTAGAAGATTACCGTTACTTCATTAAACCGGTAATGAATCGCATCTTCTCCTCATTAAGAGAAGAAAATGTACCATTAATTATGTTTGGAGTAGGTGCAAGCCATTTAGCTAATGAGTGGCACGACCTTCCACTTGACGTGGTGGGGCTCGACTGGCGTTTACCGATTACAGAAGCTAGAGAACGTGGAATTACGAAACCTGTTCAAGGTAACTTAGATCCTGCTATTCTTTTAGCACCATGGGAAGTTATTGAAGAAAAAGCAAAAGCAATCCTTGACCAAGGAATGCAACAACCTGGCTACATCTTCAATCTTGGCCACGGAGTTTTCCCACAAGTCAACCCAGACACACTAAAACGTTTAGCAACATTCGTACATGACTATTCTTCTAATAAATAATTATGTTTTAGGATATTTAAGCTGATGATTGGAGCAAAGGGCGAAGACTCCTGAGGGAGATAGCGGTAGCTTGAGACCCCGCAGCGGAGCGAGGAGGCTCAAGCACCGCCCCTAGGAAAGCGAAGCCCCGTGCGGAAATCATCAGCGGAGTTAACAAGATACTCTCCAATAGACCAGAAAAGAAAAGAGGTAAACTATATGTCCAAAAAAACAATGGGCTTGTTGGTAATGGCATACGGTACACCATATAAAGAAGAAGACCTAGAACGATACTACACACATATCCGTCGCGGCAGAAAACCATCCGACGAAATGCTGCAGGACCTGCGCGAAAGATATGACGCGATCGGAGGAATTTCTCCACTTGCGCGTATCACAGAAGAACAAGCAAATGCACTAGGTGCACACTTAAACAACATCCAAGATGACATTGAATTTAAAGTCTACTTAGGCTTAAAGCATATCGAACCATTCGTAGAAGATGCGGTTCAACAAATGAAAGAAGATGGAATCGAAGAAGCGGTAAGCATCGTACTTGCCCCTCACTTCTCTACTTTCAGCGTGAAATCCTACAATGGACGTGCACAAGAAGAAGCAGAAAAAATCGGCGGCCCATCCATCGTTTCAGTTGAAAGCTGGTATGATGAGCCAAAGTTTATCCAGTACTGGGTAGATAGAGTGAAAGAAACGTTTGGATCCATGAATGAAGCTGAACGGGAAAAGGCAGTATTAATTGTTTCAGCACATAGCCTTCCAGAAAAAATCATTCAAATGGGGGACCCATATCCAAACCAACTTCAAGAAACTGCAGACCTTATCGCAAAGGGTGCAGGAATTAAAAACTATGAAATTGCATGGCAAAGTGAAGGTAACACACCGGATCCATGGTTAGGGCCAGATGTTCAAGACATCACACGTGACCTTCATAAAGACAAAGGATATACGTCATTTGTTTACACTCCGGTTGGATTTGTATCAGATCACTTGGAAGTGCTATATGACAACGACTACGAGTGTAAGATTGTAACAGATGAAATCGGTGCAAAGTACTATCGCCCGGAAATGCCCAATACACAACCAGAATTTATTGATGCGATGGCTACTGTCGTATTGGAAGAATTAAAAAAAGTATCTCAGTAAATCTAGAAAAGAAGGCGATGAAACCATGAACGAGGAGAAAAAAAGGGTTGTCATCATCGGTGGAGGCATTACTGGCCTAGCCGCTGCCTACTATCTTCAAAAGGAAAAAAAAGAGAAAAACCTTGATATAGAGATTACCCTGATAGAAGCAAGCAACCGACTTGGTGGGAAAATCCAGACTGTAAAGCGTGATGGATTTACTATTGAACGTGGACCAGACAGTTTCCTTGCTAGAAAGTTAAGTGCTGGAAGATTGGTAAAAGAAGTCGGTCTTGAAGATCAATTAGTGCACAATTCAACAGGTCAAGCCTACATTCTGCTAAAGGGACAACTCCATCCAATGCCTGAAGGGTCTGTGATGGGGATTCCTACAAAACTGTCACCTTTTGTTACAACAGGATTATTTTCCCCAATTGGAAAAATGCGTGCAGCAGCGGACCTTATCCTTCCTGCTTCAAACAATGGTGGTGAAGACCAATCACTTGGTTCATTTTTCCGCAGAAGACTCGGGGATGAAGTGGTGGAAAACCTGATTGAACCGTTACTATCTGGGATTTATGCAGGTGACATCGATAAATTAAGCCTGCAAGCCACTTTCCCGCAATTTCAACAGGTGGAAGAGAAGTACCGCAGCTTAATACTCGGGATGAAACAGACCACTCCTAAACAAAAACCTGCACCTGCCCAAAAGAAAAAAGGTATGTTCCAGACTTTGCGCGGGGGCCTTCAAACGCTTGTGGATGCCCTTGAAGAAAAGCTAGATCAGGTGACCATCTTAAAAGCAGTTAAAGTGGACACCATTAAGAAAATAGAGGATCAATATTCCCTATCTTTAAGTAATGGCAAAGAGGTCCAGTGTGATAATGTTATTATCTCGACTCCTCATCATGCTACAGCAGGCCTGATTCCCGGGGCAGATTTTCTTGCTCCACTGCAGCAGATGTCCTCTACATCTGTTGCGACCATTGCAATGGCATTTGATGAGTCAGCTCTTAAACAAGACATTGACGGTACAGGCTTCGTGGTGTCCAGGAACAATGATTATACGATAACTGCTTGCACATGGACCCACAAAAAGTGGCCGCATACAACACCAAAAGGGAAAGTAATCCTTCGCTGTTATGTTGGCAGAGTGGGAGAGGAAGCAATTGTTGATCAGAGTGATGAAGAAATAAAAAAAGTGGTACTCGATGACCTTAACAAAATTATGGAGGTCGGATCCGAGCCAGAATTTACGATTGTCACTCGTTGGAGAGAAGCAATGCCTCAATACGCTGTCGGTCATAAAAAGATGCTGCAGAAGATGAACGCTCGTCTATCAGAAGCCATGCCTGGAGTGTATCTTGCAGGAAGTTCTTTTGAAGGCGTCGGGCTACCTGACTGTATTGATTCAGGTGAAGCGGCAGTCAAAGCAGTGATAAATAGCATAAAAAACAAACCTGTTGCTCAGGTATAAATATCAATAGAAGGTTCAGTCGCAGCATAAAGCGACTGAACCTTTTTTTAAAAAGTAAATAATACAGTTGATTTCCGTTTCAGGCGCTTCGCTTGCATGCGGGCGGTCCGGGAGCCTCCTCGGCTTGCGCCTGCGGGGGTGTCTCCCCTGTCCCTTCCTCCCGCGGGCGTCTACGAGCCTTCCACTCCAATCAATAAGGTGGCTTCATTTACTTAAGGGCTTGTGAGAATTCATCTAACTGAGTTATCTGTAAAAGCACTAACATTTCGTTTCACTTAATATCTAGCTGTGGATTGGAGCAAATGGCGGAGACTCCAGCGGGGGAGTAACGGTAGCTTGAAACCCCTTAAGCGCAGCGAGGAGGCTCAAGCACCGTCCCGCGGAAAGCGAAGCCATTTGCGGAAAGGAACAGCGGCGACAATGCAAATGTTAAACCTAGATGTTGCTTTTTTATAAAAGAGCAACTATAATAAAACCGATTGACCGATATAGACAATTAGTCATTTTTGTAGGAAAGGAGCTATCAAATGGATCGTAAACAAAGTATCCTTGAGGCCGCATTAAAATCGTTCTCTTTATTTGGATATAAAGCTACCACGATGGATCAAGTTGCAAAGCTAGCAAACGTTGGAAAAGGGACGATTTACACCTTTTATTCTAATAAAGAAGAGCTCTTTAGTGAAATTGTCGCAGGAATATTAAGAGAAATGCAAGAAGTGGCTGACCGTTCCATTAATTCAGAACAATCCTTTTTCGAAAATGCCCACAGGGCGCTTATCAGCTTGCTTGATTTTCGAAACGAACATCAACTGACCGTCAAATTGATTCAAGAAGAAAAGGAACTTGGAACAAAAATAGTTAACCAAGAACTTAACCGCCTAGAGCAAATGATTATTACATTTATCAAAGAAAGAATTGAAAAGGCGATAGAAAAAGGGGAACTAAGAAAGTGTGACCCGGAAGTTACAGCATTTCTAATGCTTAAGCTTTATGTGGCACTTGTTGTGGACTGGGAAGAACATCATACCCCATTATCCAAAGAGGAGATTGCCAATTTATTTGAATTATATTTTATTAAAGGATTATCAACTTGATGATCCTTAAAATTTTGAAAAAAATGACTAAATGACAAAAATGGTCATAATGTAATATGGAGGTAATAAAAGATGAGAAGCGTACTAGTTGAGTGGAAGGAATTGCTTACAAATAAAAAAATTCTGATTCCTGTCATAGCGGTACTATTAATTCCGTTATTATATAGCGGAATGTTCTTATGGGCATTTTGGGATCCATACGAAAAACTTGATGAACTTCCGGTGGCAGTGGTCAATTTGGATGAAGGTGCTGAGTACGAGGGAGAGCCCTTAACGATAGGGAAAGATCTTCAAGAAAACTTGAAGAAAAATGATGGCTTCAAATGGGAGTTTGTTTCTAAGGAAGTAGCCTACGAAGGGATGGACAAACAGCAGTACTATATGATCATTGAAATTCCTGATGATTTTTCAGATAGAGCAACAACGCTCTTGGATGAAAACCCTTCTTCATTGGAAATGAAATTCGTTCCAAATGAGAGCTATAATTTTTTATCTGCTCAAATTGGATCGACAGCTGTAGAGAAAATTAAAGAAGAGGTATCGAAAGAGTTAACAAGTACGTACGCAGAAGCGATGTTTGCTAATCTGGAAAAGATGGCCGACGGGTACAAAGATGCAGCTGATGGTACTAGTAAATTAAACAATGGCGTTCATGAGCTACAAGATGGTTCAGTTGCTTTGAAAAAAGGATTAGAACAGGCTGCAGAAAAATCGATCATATTTCAAGATGGAGTGGGAAAGGCCTTTGGTGCCGTAAAAGATATTCATAAGGGAAATGAGGATCTGTCAAAAGGTTTGGGCCAATTGCTTGAAGGTCAAGGCCAATTGGCCTCAGCATCCGAGCAACTCCAAACTGGAGCAGCAACGCTTAATGACGGTTTAGCTAAAAGTAATAAAGGTTTGTCACAGTTGCAAGATGCTCAAGGAGAACTTACAAATGGAGCGGGAAGCTTGGCAGAAGGTGCCGCGGAATTAAATGCTGGGACCGTAAAGCTTGAAGAAGGGGCTACACAAGCACAAGAAAAGGCAGAAAAATTGAATCAAGGATTGATTCAATTGAAAAAAGCACTTGAGCCATTGATAGAGCAGGCAAGCGAAGAACAACAGGCAGAAATCAATGCTTCTTTTGAACAGTTGATTAATGGCAGTGGCGAGTTTTCTAAAGGGCTGATGGCTCTTCAACAGGGAGCTTTAGAACTAAATACAGGCACTTCTTCCTTAGCGGAAAATAGCAGAAAGCTTGCTGATGGCCATTTAAACTTTCAGACGGGTTTGACAGAACTGGCAAATGGATCTAACCAACTCTCAGAAGGTTCATCAGAACTCCTTAAGGGCCAAACTGAATTTAACCAAGGACTAACACAGTTTGGTGAAAAATTGGGTGACGCAAATGAGGGCAGTAAAAAGCTTGCAGAAGGCTCAGGTCAGCTCTTAGCCGGAATGGAACAGCTTGACGGTGGATCCAAACAATTTCAACAAGGTACACAAGAGCTTGCAGAAGGTTCAAATAAAATCTCCTCCGGTCTATCTGAAGTCGGTGAAGGAACAGAAGAACTAGAGGGTAAATTAAAAGATGCCTCTGAGAAATCCAGAGACGTAAAGGGTACGGACAAAACCTATGAAATGATTTCTGAACCGGTTAAGGTAAAATCAGAAGTGGAGAACGGGGTTCCTAACTATGGAACAGGATTTGCTCCTTACTTCTTGTCTCTTGGTCTTTTTGTAGGTGCACTCTTGCTTTCCATCGTATTTCCAATGCGTGATCCTGCAGGCACTCCTCGTTCCGGAACAGCATGGTTTACCGGGAAAGTGGCGATTCTTGCTGCAGTAGGAATTCTACAGGCATTGCTTGCAGATGCCGTATTGATTCTAGGATTAGGTGTGGAAGTAAAGAGCACCGTATTATTTATATTGTTCAGTATCCTTACTTCGTTTACTTTTATTGCACTAGTGCAGTTTTTGGTAACCACACTTGGGGACCCAGGTCGATTTGTTGCCATTCTAATCTTGATTTTGCAATTAACGACAAGTGCGGGAACATTCCCATTAGAACTAATTCCTAATGCCCTTCAACCATTCAATTTACTGTTGCCGATGACTTACTCAGTGTCAGGATTCAAGGCGGTTATTTCAAGCGGAGACTTCGCATTTATGTGGGAAAATGTGATGATATTAAGTGGATTCATGGTTGTTTTGCTTACTGGTACATGGGCATATTTTGTTTATAAGTTTAAAAAGGAATACAAAACCCCTGTTGAACATTCACCGGTAAGTTAATAAGTTTTACTTCATCGGAGGCCGCATTAATTTGCGGTCTCTTCTGTTTAATTTAGCTAATTGTAAAATTTTTATTGAAAACACTTACATTTCCTTTTATACTAGTAGTTATGAAAACGATTTCAACCATTCTACTAACCTATTATTTCAGCTAAGGTGGCGAGACTCGTGGCAACAATAGAAGATGTAGCAAGATTGGCAGGGTTATCAAGGACCACTGTTTCCCGTGTCATAAATAACCACCCGTATGTATCGGAAAAGAAGCGTGTACTTGTATCAAATGCAATGAGCGAACTTGGTTATGTTCCAAATTCATCTGCAAGAAGTCTGAGAAGTCAGAAGACGGAGATGGTTGCATTACTGATACCTCGTGTGATGAATCCATTTTTCAGTGAACTGATCGAACGGATGGAAATGGCTGCAGCCGAAAACGGTTACCAGCTCATCATCTGTCAGACAAAATATTCAAAGAAAAAGGAACTTGATTATTTGAACTTGTTAAAAACGAAACAAGTGGACGGGATTATCCTTTCCTCCATACAAAATGACTGGAATGTAATAGAACCGTTTTTAGAATATGGACCGATCGTTTTGTGCAATGAGTTTGAAGAAGATGCGGATGTACCGTCTGTAAGGCTCGACCAGACATATGGCGGTTACATATCGACGAAGCACTTGTTGGAACTTGGTCATCGCAAGGTTGCCTATTGTACTGGTGGCTATAAAAGCAATGTAGCAAAAAGCAGGGAGGCAGGCTTTAAAAAAGCGCTTGCAGAGTTCAATGTGGAATTTCGTGAAGATTTTTCTTTCCGTGATGCCTTTACTATTGAAGACGGAAGAAGGGTGTTTCAGGAAATTTTGGCTTTGAAGGAAAAGCCAAGTGCCATTTTTACTGGCGGGGATGAAGTGGCAGCCGGCATTATTTCAGAGGCAAAGCGCTCAGGCTGGAAGATCCCAGAAGATCTTGCAGTTGTGGGCTTTGACAATCAGGCTATTACGGAGCTAGTGGAACCGACTATCACAACCGTCTATCAGCCTATTGATGAAATGGCCCGCAAAGCCTTTCAGGTCATGATGGAAAAGGTGCGTTCCAAACGCTTTCGTCACAAGGAAATCTATGAATATGATCTCGAGCTTATCGTTCGGGAATCAACGGTCAAACAAGGGGTTTACGTATAGAATAGAAAAAAGAGCACTTATGGGGATGAGTGCTCTTTTTGTTATAGAAACTATTTTTACTTATCGATTATTATGTTAAATATCTAGTAAAAAGAACTATAATAAGGTAATATATTAAAAGGCTAATTTTTCCACATCATTGTATAACGGTAATTTATTTAAAAAATGTTGTTTTTATGGATTTGTTTACAGGAGAGGAGGCTTAAATAAAAATTGAAGTACAATAATATAAATATTCATTCAGAATTAGAAAAGAAAATTAATACTTTTAATAAAACAAGAAATAATCGAATTAAAATGAGTACAAGACTAAAAAACTATAGTAGTAAATGGAAATTGGTTTTTTTTGGATTGAATATAGAGGCAGTTATTTTTATTATATTATCACTAGGCGGGGAAAAGGTAAGTGCCAAGTTTGATGGAACATTATTCAGTGTACTTGTTGGGGTTTTTTCTATTTATGTAATACTTTTACAATATTATATAAATGAATTAAATTATAATGAAAGAGCTCTAAAAATACATTATCACCAATTAGACATTGAAGATTTAATACTACGTTTAAAAGAATTAATAGTCTATAGAAATAGCAGAGAGAATAAAAAAAATGAGTTTAAGATGATAGAAGATTATATGGTGATCTTACATGAATATCAAACAATATTAAAGAATAATGAAAACCACGATCCTGTAGATCATCTTAGGAGTATTAAAGAAGCACTAGGAGCTAAAGATTCACTTCAAGTATCTGATTTTACTATCGATAATATTATACTAAATATTAATATACACCTCTTATGGATAGTTCCAATTATTTTTACTATGTTGTTGTTAACATGGGGGTAAGTAAAAAGCAAAGCCTGTGAATGGTTTTGCTTTTACTGGTTTATCACGTAATATTATATTGTGAATAAAGCCACTTTATATAGTATGGGTCTTTTACACTGCTTTTAATTTTTGTCGTTATTTCCTCACTATTTCTAATTTTGTTTGAATTTAGTATTGAACATAATACTAGAAATTTACTTAAAGGATAAATTTTTTGACGTTTTTTGGGAAATAAATAAAAATCTAGTTTTTTATCTAAATTATCCAAATTAGAAAACGTTAATATTTGAGTTGCTAGTGTAACGGTATTAGGTACCCCAGAAGTTATTTGGTTTTGCAAAATACCTTCTACGGTTTTTTTATCAAAAATTAGCAACCTAGATAATATGGCTGTAATTTGTCTTCTTAAGAATGAATCACTTTGCCATTTGTTTTTATATTTAATTATAAATTTAAGAAGGTCTCCAGGAGTATTATACTTTACTTTAAACCATAAAATACAATAAAAGTCAGAAGAATTACCACGTTTATTAGAAAATATTGTTAGATAACTTTCAAATTCATTTAAGAATGATCCTGAGTATTTATTAATGGGAATCTCCCATTCAGTTACTAATGAACACAATTGATAAAGTGATTTGTCATCAAAAATATCTATGTTGTTTAGAATTTTTAATACACTATCCCCAGTTTTTTTACTGTAACCAATATTTTTTAAATAATAAATTAGATTTTCTCGTAAAGCAGGATACTCAATATATAATTCAGGAAGTTTTCTAAGTAACGACATATGGTTTAATTTACTATATAAGGTAATATAACGTTTAGATATCTTGTCCCAGTATTTTGGACTATTATCTTTAAAGTGATTTCTGAATCTTTTGTCCAATTCCTTGCAAATTAATTGGTAATTACTATCAGTTTTCTTTGTTTTTTCTATGCTATCTATATATCGGTTAGCTTCAATTTGAAAATGATAATATGCTTCTTTTTCATTATAAATGTTTGTTTTTGATAAATTGAGTGAAAGTCCTCTACTTTTTAGCATATCGGACACAACACTTAATAGCTCTATTCCATGCTTCTTTGAATTAACACCAATTGTTATGTCATCCATCCATCTAGTGAAACTGTTATTAGTATTTTTGCTAATTACCTCATCTATTTCAAATAAAAATGAGTGTGCTAATAGTCTAATGCCTTCAAGATTAGTTGTAGGTAAACCTCTTTCCGCATAAGGTAAATAATCCGGTTTCCATGAAATTTCTTCAATGATCCTAAATACTAAATCAATAACTACTTCATTAATCTTAGAATAACTAGTAAATACTTTTCTAAGTTCATTAATATCTATACTGTCATAGTAATTAGTTAAATCTGTTACTACTATTAGTTCTTTCTCCTGGTTAAATTTATATATCTTTTTCTGTAGTTTTTTCCATTGGGTGCGCCAATTAAAGTTATAATCATCGGAACTATGGGGTTTCTTTTTAGTATGTTTATCACGGGAATAAAATGCATTTGGTGAAGGCTGGTTTGATAATATCTCTGAACTAATTCTTTCTACCAACACTTGGAATATAAGAGCGTCAGCTGGTTGTGGAATAACTAAATGCCTACACACACCATATTTTTTTTCAATTCTGTATATCATCGGTTGTGACACTTTATAGTTTCCACTTAAAATTTCAAACCTTATGGTTTCAGCTCTGTCTTCAATATTATAATTAAAGTCATAATGATCATATAAATCTTTTAAATCTAAACTTCGGAGTTGGTTTCTTACAATATTTCTCCACACACTAACAATCTCTTTTTTACTAAATATACTTGAAAGTTCTTTTTTTCTAAGTTGATTGAACCTTTCAGTTTGCATAGGTGATACCTCAATTCTTAACTTATATAACTACATAAGATTACTAATTTAGAATTCTCTTTTTTAAAAAGAAAACCTTAACGTTTAAAGTTATTTGTTTAAAGTTATTTCCTTATAAAACCAATTATATCTAAAAATTTTCCTATTGCATATTAAGATTAAAAAATAAAAGTTAGAAAAAAACCAGGAAGCTTGCTATTAATCTAGCAAGCTTCCTGGTTTAATAAATGGTTTTATTTTAACTGACTGGACATACACTCATCGCAATGGTTGCCGTAGCACTCGTGCTGCTCATCCATTGTTTTTTTGCATTCAACACATTTTTTAGGTGGTAAGGTTTTGAAAAATTCTGTACTTTTAATCAACATGTTATCACCCTCCGTTTTGTTATTTGTTGTTATTGTATTATAACAGAACTTGTCCTGTCAACAACTGTTTTAAAACAACTCCTCTAAATAGGAAAATGGGCAGGGATATGGTAGACTTGATTTTGGAAACCAATAGAAGGGTGATGTATAGGCATGAAGCTTACCGTGGTAGGGTTTTGGGGAGGCTATCCAGCAGTTAACAGTGCAACATCTGGGTATTTAGTCGAGCATGAAAATTTTAAATTATTGATTGATTGTGGAAGCGGTGTATTAGCACAACTTCAGAATTACATAGATGTAACAAAGCTTGATGCAATAGTTTTGTCACATTACCATCATGATCATGTCGCGGATATTGGTCCTTTGCAATATGCGAGACTTATCTCATTTTATATGGGCAAATCTGTAACGCAACTTCCTATTTACGGACACCAGGAGGACTTGCAAGGATTTTCCTCACTACATCATAAAGAATATACAAAAGGTATTGCATATGATCCATCTAAACCATTACAGGTAGGGCCATTCTCCATTGAGTTTTTGAAAACGACTCATCCTGTTCCATGTTATGCCATGAAGGTATCCACAGACGAAGGTTCGTTTGTGTACACGGCAGATACAAGCTATCAGGATTCATTCATTCCTTTTACACAAGGGACTGACTTATTGATTTGTGAATGTAATCTGTACGCTCACCAAGATGGTAAAGGGGCAGGACATATGAACAGCCATGATGCTGCAAAGGTTGCGCAAGGTGCAGAAGTGCCACAATTGCTGCTCACGCATCTACCTCATTTCGGTAAAGTGGAGCAGTTGGTGGAAGAGGCTGCAACGATCTACCATGGAAAAATTGATTTAGCACATAAAGGATATAGTTGGGAGAGTGGCAAGAGATGATGCTTTTTATAGATAATAAGGGAATTACGGATCCAAGGATCAACTTGGCAATAGAAGAATATGCGCTTAAAAAATTGGATATTGAAGATACCTACTTGCTCTTTTACATCAATGAGCCTTCCATTATCATCGGGAAAAACCAGAACAGTGTAGAAGAAATTAATACAAAGTATGTGGAGGATAATGGCATTCATGTCGTACGTAGGTTATCCGGCGGTGGAGCGGTCTATCATGATCATGGAAACTTGAATTTTAGTTTTATCACAAAAGATGATGGTGAGAGCTTCCACAACTTCAAAAAGTTCACGGCACCAGTTGTGGAAGCGTTGAAAAGCCTTGGAGTGGAAGCAGAAATGAGCGGACGCAATGATATTCTTGCCGAAGGACGAAAGATCTCCGGAAACGCGCAGTTCTCTACCAAAGGACGTATGTTCAGTCATGGTACGCTTCTGTTTGATTCCGAAATTGAGCATGTAGTTTCAGCACTGAACGTGAAGAAGGATAAAATTGAGTCCAAAGGAATAAAATCAATCCGAAGCCGTGTGGCAAATATTAAAGAATTTTTGTCTGAGGATATAACAATTGAACAATTCCGTCAGCTTTTATTGGAGGCAATCTTTAAATCAAAAGACATCCCTAAGTACGAACTAACAGAGGAAGACTGGCAGAACATTCATGAGCTCTCCAAAGAACGTTACCAAAACTGGGATTGGAATTACGGAAAGTCACCCAAGTTTAACCTCCAGCATTCGCACCGTTTTCCAGTGGGGCAAATTGATGTACGTCTAGATGTAACAAAAGGAATAATAGAAAACTGTAAAATTTATGGAGATTTCTTTGGTGTTGGTGATGTATCAGAAGTGGAAAACCTTTTATCAGGTGTGAAGTATGAGAAAGCAGAAATTGCACAAGCTCTAGAAGGAATAGATGTAAAACATTATTTTGGAAATATTACCAGAGATGAATTGATTGATCTAATATATTAATTTCAAGAGCATTGGGCAGGGAATCCCTGCTCTTTTTTTATATCAAAATATTTTATCTGAAAATTTTAATTTTATCGACATAATTTAATGACAGATATCTAGCAATCTACTATAATGGATAATGGGAGATTTATGAATGGTCATTCATTCAATTTACTCGAAGGGGAGATGAAACACTTGAATATTTCATCGCAGTTGGCATTAACCGCAAAAACAAATCCTATGAAAGAAGCGTATATTTTTGAAGGGGATTCCAAAACTTACGCAGAGTTGAATGCTGCAATTAACGCTTTTGCAACAGGCCTTGAAAAGATAGGAATCACACAGGGAGATCATATCGGCCTTGTTGTCGGAAACTCACCATATTTCGTTATTGGGCTTTATGGTGCCGCACGAATTGGAGCAACCGTTATTCCTATCAATCCAATCTATACTCCAGAAGAACTTTCTTACATCCTTAGAGATGGCGATGTCAAAGCCATCATCACCTTAGACCTTCTTGTTCCACTTTTTGAAAAGCTTCATGGTCACCTGCCTTTAACTGAACATTACATTATTTGCGAAACACCTGACGGAAAAGAAAAAGCGAAAGATTTTCCACTTGAGCAACTTACGGTTTATCCGAAATTGAAATCGTTTACATCGATTATGGCGTCTGGAAGCTTTACATATGAAGGTCCGGAACTGAAGGCTGACGATGTGGCTGTAATCCTTTATACATCTGGTACTACAGGTAAACCGAAAGGGGCAATGTTGACACATAAGAACTTGTATCGCAATGCCAAGGATTCCGCCGACTTTTTGAAGATGAACGAAACGGACAAAGTTGTCGCGACTCTGCCTATGTTCCATGTATTCTGTTTGACAGTAGCTTTAAATGCACCATTGATGAACGGCGCGACAGTGATTATCGTTCCAAGGTTCAGCCCGCAGGTGATTTTTGATGTGGTAAAAGAATACGATGCAACTGTTTTTGCAGGTGTTCCAACCATGTACAATTTCCTTTTGCAATCACAAGCCGATGTAGAAGATTTAAAATCGTTGAGGCTTTGCATTTCTGGTGGAGCTTCCATGCCTGTAGCACTATTGAAGAATTTTGAAAAGAAATACAATGTTATCATTTCGGAAGGTTATGGATTATCAGAGGCATCACCTGTTACCTGTTTTAATCCACTAGATAAGCCTAGAAAAGCTGGTTCTATTGGGACGACGATTGTAAATGTGGAAAACAAAGTCGTGAATGAACTAGGAGAAGAAGTGGCACCTGGAGAAGTTGGGGAACTTGTTGTCAGAGGGCCGAATGTCATGGCAGGCTATTATAAGATGCCAGAAGAAACGTCCGTTGCAATTCGTGACGGTTGGCTTTATACAGGCGATCTAGCAAAAATGGACGAAGAAGGATACTTCTATATCGTCGACCGCAAAAAGGACATGATCATCGTAGGAGGCTACAATGTATACCCTCGTGAAGTAGAAGAAGTTCTCTACAGTCATGAAAATGTGGTAGAAGTAGCAGTTGTCGGGGTGCCTGACCCTCAGTTCGGTGAAGCGATAAAGTGTTTTGTCGTAACCAATGCGTCCGTGAATGAATCAGATTTGCTTGGCTATTGTGCGGAGCGCTTGGCGAAATATAAGGTACCTACTTCCATTGAGTTCTTAGAAGAGCTTCCAAAGAACACAACTGGAAAAATCTTAAGAAGAGCATTAAAAGAAAAACTAGGTGTTTAAAGGATTTACGCTCTCTGTAGAGAATGTATAAAATAGCGAAATTTGTAACCGCTAACAATCTTGGAGGGAGACGGAGAGATTTGAGTTATATTGCAGTAGAGATAAAAGATTATGTAGCAACTGTAACGCTCAATCGCCCTGATGCGATGAACGCGTTTAATTATGATATGTTAGTAGAATTGGGAAATGTAGCAGAGGAGCTTCGCACGAATGCTGACGTCCGTGTGGTAGTGATTACGGCGGCAGGGGAGAAGGCATTTAGTGTTGGTGCGGACCTCAAGGAAAGAAGAGGCCTTACCGAGCAGCAAGTAAGACGCAATGTTTACAAAATCGGGGATGTGTTCAACCGCATCGCCGACTTGCCTCAGCCGACAATCGCAGCTATAAATGGGTATGCATTCGGAGGCGGGATGGAGCTCCTTCTTGCTTGTGATTTCCGAGTGACGTGCAAAGATGTGAAAATGGGCCTAACGGAAACAAGCTTGGCGATTATTCCGGGAGCAGGTGGCACCCAGCGCCTGCCTCGTATTATTGGTGAAGCAAAGGCGATGGAATTGATCTTGACTGCTCGCCGATTTACTGGAGAAGAGGCGAGTGGGTTCGGCCTGATTACAAGATTGGTAGATGAAGCATCTCAAGTACTTGACGGGGCGATGGAACTTGCCCGTGAGATGCTCAAGAACGGCCCGGTAGCTGTACAGCAGGCCAAATTTGCCATTCGTCAGGGTATGGGTGTGGATATGCAGACAGGCTTACAGATTGAGCGTAAAGCTTATGAAGTGATTATCCCGACGGAAGACCGCGTAGAGGCGCTTGTTGCGTTTGGCGAAAAGCGGGCACCGGAGTTTAAGGGGAAATAAATTTTTTGTACGGCTCTCTCTTCTTTAGGAAGGGGGAGTTTTTTGATTAAAGTAAGTAAAGTATCTCGCTTTTCGAAATACTCTTTACATATCCAGTAAACTACTAGTATATTAATAAATAATTCAATTTACTAGTATAGGAGAAATGCACAGTGGCAACTACCATCGCAGCAAGAAAACCTTCTTCTTTTAGAAACGGCTTGCAAGCTGGAGTCAGCATAGCAATCGGCTACATACCAATCGCCATTACATTTGGACTTTTGGCAAAATCAGCAGGCTTAACGGTCTCTGAAACGGTGCTGATGAGCTTACTCGTCTTTGCTGGAGCAGCACAATATATGTCTCTGAATATGATTGTGCTTGGATCAGGTGTTTTTGAAATTGTTATGACGACTTTTATTCTGAACATACGTCACTTTTTGATGAGCGCTTCCCTGAATGAAAAAGTGGAAGAGAATAGTCTCTGGAAGAAATCACTCTTCTCATTTGGCATAACGGATGAAACGTTTTCCGTCACTGCTACCAAAGAAGGAACCATTCAAACGGGATATATGTTCGGAGTAATCTTAATCGCCTATTCCAGTTGGGTGGTAAGCTCAGGGATCGGGCATGTCATCGGCAGCAGTTTACCCTCATCTCTTCAAGAGAGCATGGCGGTTGCCCTTTATGCCATGTTTGTCGGCCTCTTGATGCCTTCCTTAAAGAAACACCAAAAAGTGGTTGTGCTCGCTGGGACTGCAGCTATCCTTAATTCTGTGTTTTCGTTGGTAATTGGTATTGCCGCTGGATGGTCCATTGTCCTTGCGACAATCACTAGTGCTGTCGGGATAGAAATCTTATTCGCGAAATGGTCAAAGGAGGGGAAAGTGGATGAATAGTATGATTATCATAATGATTGTCGGCATGGCCGTAGTCACCTACCTTCCACGCCTCATACCGTTTGTGATGTTCCAAGGCAAGGAGCTACCGCCATTCGTACAAGCAGTATTGAAAAATGTTCCCTATGCAACACTTGGGGCACTTATTGTTCCTGGGATTTTCTTAATAAATGAAGATGTCATGTATGGAATCATCGGGGCAGCCGTGGCATTATTTGTCGCTTACCTAGGTGCAAACGTCATTCTGGTTGTTATCAGCGCTATTGCAGCTTTGAGTGTGTATTCCTGGCTTGTCAGTTAAAAATGAAACGAGTAGGCTTTTCTTTGTAATAGCCTGCTTATTTTTTTTATTGTGGCATAGAATATAACAGGGATATTCAGGACAAGGGGGTGCAAAAATATGAAAAAAACAATCTCTCTAACGTTGTTTAGCTACGTTCTCTATTCTTTAGCGGTGACTTTCTACATATGGATCGGCGCGGATACTTCCCTTCCAACTGAATTAGTGGGAACAAAAGCGGACCCAGCAACCTTTCTAAGTAGCAAGGAACTGTTACTCACCGAAGAGTATTCTAAAATACGCAATACCATCTACTTTCTGACGCTTCCTGTGGAATGGATCTTCTATTTCCTTCTTCTTGTTTTAGGTGGGGCAAGTGCCATTCAAGGATGGGCGGAGAAAGTCACAAAATATAAAACGCTTCAGACAGGAATTTTTCTTTTTTGGCTAACCTTATTCAGCACGGTTATTCATTATCCACTAAGTTATCTTCGTTACTTTCTTTCTAAATATTATGGCATCACAGTTCAGCATTACTCCGGCTGGATGCGAGATCAGGTTGTCGGATTTTGGGAAGGAATTCTCATTATGTGGGTAGTGGTTCTTCTTCTCTATTTGCTTATCCGTAAGTTTCCGAAGTGGTGGTGGGCAATAGCTTGGGGAGGCTTCATTCCACTTGTCTTTTTTATGATGTATATCCAACCAGTTGTCATAGACCCTTTATATAATGATTTTACCGAGCTACAAGATAAAGAATTAGAAGATAAAATCCTGGAACTGGCTGCTGAAGCGGATATTTCTGCCGAAAGAGTCTATGAAGTGAATATGGCCGAAAAAACGAATAGCATGAATGCATATGTTACCGGTGTAGGCGGGAACTCCCGTATCGTGCTATGGGATACGCTCTTGACTCGACTTCAGGAAGAAGAAATTCTGTTTATCATGGCGCATGAAATGGGACACTATGATATGAATCATATTGTGATGGGCATTACTGGTTACATCGCATTTTCTTTCTTTGCTTTTTACTTGATCTATTGGACAGCAAGTAAGCTTATAAACAGCTTCGGTAGGAGATGGAAAATCAATAGCTTGAACCAACTTGCATCCTTACCCTTATTGTTGTTGCTGGTATCTTTGCTTCTATTTCTTGCAAGCCCGATAACAAATGCAGTATCACGTTATCAAGAGCACAGGGCAGATGTGTATGCCATTGAACTGACTGGAAAGACAGAACCGGCTATAGAGGCTTTTCAAGAAATTACTAAATCTAGTTTAAGTGAAGTGAATCCTCCAGCCTTAGTGAAATTTTTTCGATATACCCACCCGCCAATGGTGGACAGAATCGCTTATTTGGAGCGGTATGTAAAGGAACAGTGAGCAACGTGAAATAGTGCGTTGCTTTCTTTTTTTGAATGAAGCAAATGTATAATACAGGTGATTTTCGTTCCAGGCGCTTCGCTTGCCTGCGGGCGGTCCGTGAGCCTTCTCACTCCTTTGGATGCCATTTAATAAGTCCTTGATTTTAGGTATTGTTTAGACACCGCTGGTGATTTGCGCAAATGGCTTCGCTTTCCTAGGGGCACTGCTGGAGCCTCCTCGGCTACGCCTGCGGGGTCTCCACCTAGCGCTATCTCCCTCAGGAGTCTTCGCCTTTTGCTCCAATCACCAGCTAGGAATCATTAAAAACTTTGCGTTATCAGTTTTTTAGGGGCATATCTTGCCTGCGCACCTTCCACTTCATTCAACTAGGTGACTCCCTTAAACTAAGGTTAAAAAAGCCTCAAAAAAACATTATTCTTTTGTTCTTTTTATTTCTAGCTGTGTATTGGAGCAAATGGCGGAGACTCCTACGGGGAAGTAGCGGCAATGTTGAGACCCCGCAGCGAAGCGAGGAGGCTCAAGGCCGCCCCGTGGAAAGCGCAGCTATTTGCGGAAAGGAACAGCGGCTTTCTTAAATTTTATTAGACAGGGTTGTTCATGCCCGTTTTTTTTTTCGTGTCGAAAAATATTTACCAATAAATTTTAAAAAAGCCTTTTTATTACGAACACTCTGTTATATAATACAATACAAATATACTAACTGTTTCATAACAAGAGAGGAGCAAGTATATCGTGAATACCGGTACAACAGGCATCAGCGTTACAGGTCCAATGAAAAAAGGCTTTGAAACTGTACTAACACAGGAAGCATTATCTTTCATCGAGAAGCTCCATCACACTTTCAATGAGCGAAGAAGAGAACTGTTAGCAGCAAGAAAAGAAAGGCAAGCAAGGATTGATCAGGGAGAACTATTAAACTTTCTGGATAGCACGCAAGCTATCCGATCAAGTGACTGGAAAGTGAACGAAATTCCGAAAGACCTTCAAGACAGACGAGTGGAAATAACAGGTCCGGTCGATCGTAAGATGATTATTCATGCTTTAAATTCAGGTGCAAAAGTGTTCATGGCGGACTTTGAGGATGCCTCATCTCCAACTTGGAGCAACATGATAGAGGGGCAGATTAATCTGCGAGATGCAAACTTGCGCAAAATTGACTTCACAGCTTCAAACGGAAAAGAGTACAAATTGAATAAAGAAATCGCCACCCTTCTTGTAAGACCAAGAGGATGGCACTTAGAAGAAAAACATATCCAAATCAACAACGAATCTGTTTCCGGTAGCCTTTTTGACTTTGGGTTGTATTTCTTTCATAACGTCAAGGTTCTGCAGGAAAATGGAAGCGCTCCATATTTTTATCTTCCTAAGCTTGAAAGTCATCAAGAGGCAAGGCTGTGGAATGATGTGTTTGTATTTGCTCAGAAAGAATTGGGAATCGAACAAGGGACAATCAAAGCAACCGTTTTAATTGAAACCATTACGGCAGCCTTTGAAATGGATGAAATTTTATATGAGCTGAAAGAGCATGCTGCAGGACTGAATTGTGGGAGATGGGATTACATCTTCAGTTTTATAAAGAAATTTAGAAATGATCCGACCTTCCTGTTGCCTGACAGAAGCCAAGTAACAATGGCAGTTCCTTTCATGAGAGCCTACACACAATTGGTGATTCAGACTTGCCATAAACGAGGTGCTTTCGCAATTGGAGGGATGGCAGCACAAATTCCTGTGAAAAATGATGAAGAAGCGAACGCTCAAGCATTCGCAAAAGTAAGAGAAGATAAACTTCGTGAAGTAAAAGATGGCCATGATGGAACGTGGGTGGCACATCCATCATTGGTTCCGGTGGCATTAGAAGTGTTTGATGAGCACATGGAAGGTCAGAATCAATTGCATATAAAAAGGGAGGATGTCAAGGCAGATCCGCTTGCACTTGTTCAAATTCCAGAAGGGACAATAACGGAAGATGGTTTGCGGAAAAACATTCATGTCGGAATGGAGTACATCGCAGCATGGTTGGATGGAAACGGCGCTGTCCCAATTTTTCATCTGATGGAAGATGCAGCTACAGCAGAAATCTCGAGGTCCCAAGTTTGGCAATGGGTTAGACATCCAAAAGCAGAACTAGAAGATGGAACTCAAATTACACTAGAGTTGGTTAAACAACTGCTTGATGAAGAAAAGCAAGCCATCATTGATAAAGTTGGGCCTAACCGTTTTACAAAAGGGAAACTTGATCAGGCAGCCACTCTTTTTGAGAACCTAATAAAAAATGATGAATTTTCCGAGTTTTTAACACTTCCAGCTTACAATTTATTGGAAGATTAATAGATACCTAAACTAAAGGAGGAATTAGTAATGAGAAGAGAAGAAAGAATTGCACAGTTAGAAGAAAGCTGGGAGTTAGAACAACGATGGAATGGCATTGAAAGACCATATTCTGCAGAGGAAGTTTTGCGTCTTAGAGGTTCAATTGATATCGAACATACATTGGCAAAAAGAGGATCACAAAAACTTTGGGATCTTCTGCATACACAGGACTATGTGCATGCACTTGGAGCTTTAACAGGAAATCAGGCTATCCAACAAGTAAAAGCGGGTTTGAAAGCCATTTATTTAAGCGGCTGGCAAGTTGCGGCAGATGCTAACCTATCCGGTCATATGTACCCTGACCAAAGTCTTTATCCGGCAAACAGTGTGCCACATGTTGTTAAACGAATCAATCAAGCATTGCAGCGTGCAGATCAAATCCAATACCTAGAAGGAAGCGAAGAGGTGGACTACTTTGCACCGATCGTAGCAGATGCGGAGGCTGGATTTGGTGGTCAGTTGAATGTATTTGAGTTGATGAAAGGCATGATCGAGTCCGGTGCGTCTGGCGTTCACTTTGAGGATCAATTGTCTTCTGAGAAAAAGTGCGGGCATCTTGGTGGGAAAGTATTATTGCCAACCCAAACGGCTGTTAAGAATCTTATATCAGCACGCCTCGCAGCTGATGTAATGGGTGTGCCGACAGTTTTGATTGCAAGAACCGATGCGGACGCGGCAGATCTTATTACAAGTGATATTGATGAGAATGATCATGCATTCTTAACTGGTGAGAGAACAGCTGAAGGGTTTTATCGAACAAAAGCCGGAATTGATCAGGCGATAGCACGGGGTCTTGCATATGCACCATACGCTGATTTGATTTGGTGTGAGACTTCCGAGCCTAACTTGGAGCAGGCAAGAGCATTTGCGGAAGCCATTCATGAAAAGTTTCCTGGAAAACTGTTGGCATATAACTGTTCACCATCTTTCAACTGGAAAGCGAAGTTAGATGATGCTACCATTGAAACATTCCAGCAGCAGATTGCCCAATTCGGCTATAAATTCCAGTTTGTGACCCTGGCTGGATTCCATGCCTTGAATCACGGTATGTTCGAGCTTGCGAGAGGATATCGTGAACGTGGAATGGGAGCATATTCCGAGTTGCAGCAAGCCGAGTTTGAAAGTGAGCAGTATGGCTATACAGCAACCCGTCATCAACGCGAAGTAGGTACTGGATATTTTGATGAAGTGGCGAAGCTAGTTTCCGGCGGAACATCCTCTACCACTGCACTGAGCGGCTCAACAGAAGAAGCACAGTTTTATCAAGGGAAAAAATAAGTAAAAGAAATAGAGAAGAGCGCTATGAGCTCTTCTCTTATTTTTGGATATTATCCTTTTAAGCGGAAACGCCCCAATCATTCAGGAATTTTTTATATCTAGTGGAAAGTAGGTGGAACAGGGAAGGGTCATTGGCATCCAGGGCACTGTCAATTTTCTCTTGCAGAAGGTTTTTGTGGTAGTGGAATAAAGACTCATCAATAATCATCTGAACATACACATTCATCATATAGGCTTCAACGGACACTTTCTTGTTCATTTTTTTCGCTTTCATCAATTCCGTATAAGATTTCTCATTCTTCATGAGTTCCTCACCTCGAGCCTTTTTAATAGTATATTGAGGAACGCTATAAAAATCAACAAATTTTTAAAATATTTAAAATATTTTAAAAACCTTTACACTGATTGGTTTTTCTGGGAAAATATACATAAATAGTCAAATAACCAGTTCTTTTGTCACGAGATGACAGAGAACACGGATGGAAAGGATGAACATAATGAAGAATAATGTCGATATGTCGTGTGATTATGAAATTAATGGCTTTACTATGGCAATCATTCCCTTTGAAATAGAGGGCAACCTATATTCAAAGGTACTTGAAGAAGAAGGAGAAATCTATGTTTCATTGCCTCCAATAAAAATTATTGAGGACAGCTGCAATTTTTACGGATCCAGCTTTGAAGGACGAAAACAAGGTACCAAGGGCATCTCCGGTTATACTCACAAACCCCCTATTGTCATCGATCCGATGAATGACATATTCTTTTTCCCCACTGCATCACCTACAAATGATAACTGCATCTGGATTTCACTACACTACGCATATGAATATAAATATAGTGCAAGCGGGAATACAAAAGTCATGTTCCCGAACAACATCATGGTGGAGTTTCCTATATCCAAAACTTCTTATGAAGCACAAGTCCATCGCACTTCTCTTTTCCGGGCAAAGCTTCAGCAACGAGTCAATAGGAAGAGGAGTAACTCAAACCGCAGCTTTGTTGCTAACTCAGGGATTATGTACAGATTGAGAAACAGCAAGGATTTACAAAGTTGAGACAAGGTTAACAGAAAAAATTCATAACTTCACTTACAGTCTTTCGTAAAAGAAAGGCTTCTTTTTTTGGAGTAAAAATGCATAACCTTCTCTTTTTGAATAAGGCTAAGAAAAAGGATGGAGGGACGATTCACTTATGGAACTTTTAATGGATTTATTAAAGGTGTTTTTTCGCATTAGTACCATTTTGCCATTGATGCTCGTTGTAACCTTATTTATGGGAAAGCGTTCTGTTGGTGAACTTCCTGTTTTTGATTTTCTTGTCATCTTAACACTCGGTTCTGTGGTCGGTGCAGATATTGCTGAGCCTGATATCCATCATCTTCCCACTGTAGGAGCTATTATTGCGATAGCACTTTTACAAAAGTTAATTGCTTGGTTGAAAATAAAGAACCATAAAGTGGGAAGGCTTCTTTCATTTGAGCCGACTCTTGTCATATATGAAGGGCAATTCCATATAAAAAATATGCGTAAGATCAGTTACTCTATTGATAATATCCTACAAATGTTAAGGGAAAAGAATGTTTTTCAAATGCAGGATGTCCATTTTGCTTTAATTGAAGCGAACGGAGAGCTATCAGTGAAATTAAAACCAGAAAAAGAACCTGTGACACTGAAAGATGTTCGGGTTGCTTTGGCAAAACCCTCCGTTGAATACACCGTTATCATGGATGGTAGACTACAGCCAAAAGCGTTGGAGTATTTGGAATTAGATGAAGTATGGTTACAGAAGGAGCTTTTGAAAAAAAATATTATTAATATCGAAGACGTATTTTATGGGGCAATAAATGAAGATAGAAGCCTGCATGTTACCTTAAAAACCCCCGGTTACACACAAAGTGTACCAATTTTTCATTAAGCACAGCTAGGAGGGAGATTAAAGTGGAACTATTTATAGACTTTTTAAAGGTGCTGGGAAGAATTATCACAATTCTTCCGCTCATGTTGATTGTAACTTTATATATGGGGAAACGGTCCATTGGAGAGCTTCCTGTCTTTGATTTCATTGTTATTCTCACACTTGGAGCAGTAGTTGGAGCAGATATTGCTGACCCCAGCATCCACCATTTTCCTACTGCAGGTGCAATTATCGGGATAGGTCTCCTGCAGAAGGTAATAGCGTGGGTAAAAATAAAAAATCATAAGCTTGGCAGACTTTTAACGTTTGAACCGACATTAGTCATATATGAAGGTCAATTTCATATAAAAAATATGCGTAAAATCAGTTACTCCATTGATAATGTCCTGCAAATGCTGAGGGAAAAAGATGTATTTAAAGTGGAAGATGTTCACTTTGCCTTAATTGAAGCGAATGGAAACATATCCGTTAAAGTGAAGCCCCAAAAAGAGGTGGCGAAGGTGGAAGATGTTCGCTCTGGTGGATACGAAAACTCCATGGATTTTCCAGTCATAATGGACGGTCGAATTTACAAGGAAACCTTGGCATTCAAAGGATTAAACGAGGCCTGGCTTCGAGAAGAACTGTTAAAACAGAAAGTAGCTAGTGTTGAAGATGTTTTTTTTGCTTCTGTCAATGAACATAATGATTTGAATGTTACTTTACGCAATCCGTTGCAAGAACCATTCATTCCTATTTTTCATTAGTCATAGACCCCTCCGCTTTCAAGATATATTGCATCAAAAGTTCATTTACCTTATTCCTAATTCGTGGGTTGAAATAGTTGTGGTGCTCTTCATATCCATTAAACAGAAAAGCATACATGGTAAAGGATTCATCCTGCTTTAATTTGTGGAGCTTCATGTGTTGCTCCTTCATGTCCGCTTTGATTTGTTTAAGTTGAAGCTGAATTTTACGCATGACTTGATCAATAAGAGTAAGATAAGGTTCTTTTAGTTTAATTCCGCTGTCCTTAATAACGCTTGTATCTCTTTCTAGAACAATCAATAACAAAGGAAGATATATCGCCTGTTCAAACAGGTTTATTTGTTCTTTTGATAATCTTGTCATTTCATCTTCCTCCTAAAAATATAGAACGTTTGTTCGTAATTATTTTATACCAAAAACTAAAAATTATGCAAGTACCTTTTAAAAAATGAAATTTAAAGTTTTTTCAAATTTCTTAAAGGGGAATTATTTCATTTGTCGAAATAAGTAGAATGGAGAATTTTACATAAGGGAGAGATTTCAATGACAAAGAGAAAAATAGAGTCTAAAGATCTGTTTCGTTTAACATCAATCACTGATCCGCAATGGGATAAACATTCCCGCAAGTATGCGTTTGTACAGACTACAGTCCACGAGGAAGAAAATGAATATCGCTCCTCCATCTTTGTAGGGGATTTAGAGGGGAACGCGGTACCATTTACATCTGGAAAAGGAAGAGCAACAAGTCCTAGGTGGTCTCCGGATGGAAGCAAGCTTGCTTTTGTCTCCAACCGGAACGAGAAAAGCCAATTATATGTTATGCCGGTTAACGGCGGAGAAGCAGAGCAGGTTACTTTCTGCAAAAATGGTGCCAGAGGTCCAGTCTGGTCACCATGTGGCACGAAACTTTTGTTCAGTACTTCTGTGGAGGGTGTGGATGATTTGCATACCGTTTCCTCTGAAAAAGAAGAAAAGAAAAAGCCTGAGCCCCTAGTAGTGGAAAAAATGCGGTACAAGTCTGATGCCAAGGGATTTTTGGACAAAAAAAACGACCATCTTGCACTACTGGATTTAAAAACAAAGGAAGTGAGCCTCCTCACAGAAGGAGATCGGGATTATGGCAGCCCTGCCTGGTCGCCTGATGGAACACAAATTGCTTTTGTAGCAAATCTTGAAGAAGATCCAGATGTTTCATTGGTCTCGGATGTTTATGTAATGGATGTTCAGTCCAAAGAAAAGAAAAAAATTACTCGTAGCAACGGTTTCTTCTCTACGATCACCTTCTCACCAGATGGTCAGTACCTAGGTTTCTTAGGGCATGAAAAAGAGTTTCAAAGTGCTACGTTGACTCGTGTATGGGTGACGCAGCTTGCAACAGGTGAAACTCATTGTCTCTCAGAGAACCTGGATGTGGAGGTTGGGGACGTTGCAATTGGTGATTTCCATTCCGGTAATGTGAATCCTGGGCTTATGTGGACAGAAGAAAGTGAAGGGTTTTATTTCTTAATGAGTGACCAAGGTGCTACAGGAATTTACTTTGGTTCGTTGGACGGTTCTATGTATCCCATCCATCTACCAGATGAGCACGTATATGCAGTAAGCATGCTTACCGATACCCATGAAGCAATTGTAGGTGTAAGCAACTCTACAGATCCTGGGGAACTTTACTACCTTGACTTCCGTTCTCAGACACGTACCCAATTGACTAATGTCAATGAAGCTTGGAAAAATGAAGTAGAGTTAAGTGTCGCCGAACCTATCCGTTATAAAGCACCGGATGGCTGGGATTTGCATGGTTGGATGATGAAACCTGCAGGGTTTGAAGTAGGTAAAAAATATCCGACAATCTTGGAGGTCCATGGCGGCCCTCATGCCATGTATGCCAACACATACTTTCATGAGTTCCAAACATTGACGGCACAAGGATTTGTTGTGCTATTCACAAATCCTCGTGGAAGTCATGGTTATGGTCAGGATTTTGTCGATGCTGTGCGTGGTGATTATGGAGGCAAGGATTATCTTGATGTAATGGCTGCAATGGATTATGCTCTTGAAACTTTCGATTTTATTGATGAAAAGAATCTGGGAATTACCGGAGGAAGTTATGGAGGCTTCATGACAAACTGGGTGGTCAGTCATACTGACCGCTTCAAAGCAGCTGTCACACAACGCTCTATTTCAAACTGGCTGAGCTTTTATGGTGTCAGCGACATTGGTTACTATTTCTCTGAATGGGAAGTAAAAGGAGATATGGGTGAAAAAGTGGAGAAGCTTTGGGAGCATTCCCCAATCAAATATGTTAGCAATGTAAATACGCCACTTTTAATTTTACACGGAGAACGAGATTACCGTTGTCCTGTTGAGCAAGCAGAGCAGCTTTTCATTGCATTGAAACAACAGGGTAAAACAACTAAGTTTGTTCGTTTCCCAGGCGCCAATCATGAGCTCTCCAGAAGCGGAGATCCAGCACTTCGTATTCACAGACTGGAGCATATTAAGAACTGGTTTGTGGAGTATTTGGAAGGTACTAAGTAAAAAAGTAGAAAGAATACGAGGCTCTTCCTTTGGGGGAGCTTCGTTTTACTGAAAGGAAAAATAAGGAGGAGAATCACACATGATAAAAGGTCTCGATCACATTGTTCTATTTTGCAAAGATACGGAAAGCTCCAAGGAATGGTACACAAAAGCAGGGTTCCAATATTCTCACGGCTATGAAGGGATGCACTGGTTCCACCTGGGAAGCGGTCTGGTCATGCTTCATCCAGCAGACGAAACAAATCCCGGCATTACAGAGGTACATGCAGCGGTCCAAAATGTTAACGAACTATTCCTCTTTGTTCAAGAAAACGGGCTCACACCAATAGACCATCAAAATGGCAATAAAGGACTAACGGAGCCTGTAACTCGTCCATGGGGAGACATCCAGTTTGAGTTGGCCGACCCAGATGGTCATCGATGGGCATTTACACAGCGTGGGGAATAGGAACATGGTGAATCTACCACCAAAATATGTTCAGACAATCAGAAGTATCCATCAAGAAAAAGGGGAAGAGTGGTTACAGAACTTTGACTCCTTAATCCATTACTGTGAGAAAAAGTGGAGTCTGAAGGTTCTCCCTCCCTTTGAGCTTTCGTATAATTTTGTGGCTCCTGCCAAGAAAAAGGATGGAGGCCAGGTTGTCCTCAAACTCTCTGTCCCAAGCAAGGAATTCTATTCGGAAGTCGACGCGTTAAGGTATTTTGCTGGAGACGGCATGGTCCGGATCATAGACATGGAAGTAGAACGTGGAATATTGATTTTAGAACGACTTACTCCAGGCTATACGCTTGCCACCCTGGAAGGTGACATAGAAGCAACCAAGATTGCTGCTGGCATAATGAAATCGTTGTGGGTATTAGATACATCTGATTCCATCCTTCCTCATATTGAAGACAGAGAGCGCAGTCTCCATCATTTTTTCAAAGAACATCCAGCAGGTAAAGCTCCTATTACACAAGACCTTCTTCAAAAAGCTATTCATACCTTCCAAAGCTTGCTCGATGAAAAAAATGAAAGATACATCCTGCATGGAGACCTGCACCATTACAATATTTTAAAGGCGGATTCATCATGGATAGCCATCGATCCTAAAGGCTTGGTGGGAGAACGTGAATATGATACGATTCAATTTCTTTTAAACAATCTTCCGTATGATAATAATTTAGAGGCGATCCTATCGAATAGAATTGCCGTCCTGGTGGATAAATTGAAACTGAATGAAAGAAGAATTCTTGCCTGGGGGTTTGCACATGGTGTCCTTTCCACGTGCTGGTCTCTTGAGGACGGGGAAGATTATAGTAGTGCTTTCTTTAAAAGTATTTTTGTCTTTGAGAATCTGCATAATAAAAAATATGGACTATTAGGAGTAGGTTGATCAAAGGTGAACTCTGGCATAATTAGAATAAAAAGTTAAATTTTCTTTATTTTCTGATACTTTTAACCTATTTTGTAGTATAATTTAACAGTATTTCTACATAATAGGGGGTTGAGAGATGAAAAGGAGACTGGTTCCTTGTGCATTGCTTATTATTGGGAGCGTGTTGGTTGCCTGTAGCGGCAATGAAGAAGTCACAAAAGAAAAATTGGGTAATCCTGCCGCGGCGAGTTCAGAGGTAGAGACAAAGAAACCGTCTGAAATTGATAAAGCTACTGCAACGGCAGCAGTAGAAGAGATTCTCCCATTGTATTTTAAGTTATTGGAAAAAGGAGATTCAGCTGGATATTGGGAGTTGTTTGAAAAGCCGGCGGATGAAGAATCAACTGAAAACGTCCAGAAAATGATCGATTCAAAGATAACTACTATTATAAATGAAAGCGAAGTCATCTACCAAAAGGATAATGAAGTACTGGCTACATTTGACTTGAAACAAGTGGCCGAAGAATATCACCCTATCCATAATTTCAACCGACTTGGGACCGGCTTTATCGTCTTAGAGAAAGTGGAAGAGGTATGGAAAATTAATCAATTGGACTATATTACGCTTTATCACTACAATCATGATGACGAACCGGAAACTATTATGGATGTTGATCATCTATTCTTTTGGTCCAAGGAACTCGCAAAATTGAAAAGGGAGAAGCTGCTTCCGTCTGAATGGTCCGCATCTCTGCTTGCGGAAATCAAGCGAATGGAGGATTCCATCCCTGACCAGCCTTTACAATATACGGAGGAAATGCTGGAACACTTTTCAGAAGAGGAATTGGTGCCACTACAAAAAGTGCTGAATCACCTTGGTGATGCCCCAAAGGATATGGTTACCATTAACAATTTTCTGCTTTATGAAGAACAATTGGAAAGCGGATACATCGTTTTCAATGCTTTTATTCGAAATGGTTTTGAATTTCCAATTAGCAACATACATGGGACGGTGACTATCTTTTCCCCGGCGGTCAATGAAAATGATGAAACGGTTGACTTAAAGATTGCAAGTCAAGTAATGGATTTGACAGAAGTGGGAGTTATTGAGCCTGGATCTACAGGACTCGCAACTCTCTATTTTGGTCCTGATTCCCTTTTGGTCGAAAATATTGAGGACTTTATAGAATACGGGGAGTTGGAGATTCGGGCGGAGATGACCCATACCCATGAATAGCAAATGGAAAAACATCTTAGCTTCGTTTGCAATTATGATGCTTGGAGTCATGCTTGCAGCTTGCGGAGGCGAGGATGAATCGAACAGTGGGAATGAGGACCGAACAGCGGAAGCCGAAGTGAACGGGATTATAGATATAGAGACGAATGAGAATGGATTGGACATGCGCATTGTTCAGCAAGTGGAAGATGCCATCCACACCAAGTTTCAGCTGTTGGATGATGGGAAGTATGAGGAGTATCTTCAAACTTTTGATGGGGACAAAAACGATGATCTCCTCTCCCTAATTCGGGATATGATTGATGCAGATATGATAAGCAATGTGGATAACATTGAAGTGCTCTATCAAAAGGAGAACGAGGTATTGGCCACTTATGACACAACTCTGATGACAGAAGTCTATAATCCAGATAAGAATTTCAATAGAGACGCATCAGTCTATGCCATTTTGCATTTGGTGGATGGAAAATGGAAGTTCATTATCGATCATTCCATTTCGTTGACGATTCTTGACGCCGATGGACAACCTGATCCTATTTATGAGTATATGAACTACGACGACAAGATAGGGTGGTGGGCTGAGAGTAAAAGGTTAATCAAAGAGGGCCTGATTCCCTCCGAATGGTTCCACAAAGTATTAGATGCCAAAATTAAAGAGGCGGTTTCCCTCCCCGACCAGCCACTACAAATGACACAAGAAGAGCGAGATTCGATAAATCCCAAGCTCTTGGCCCAAATACAGGGCGTTTTGAATGGGTTCGGACCTCCACCGAAGGACAGCATCACGCTCGAGGAGCTGAATTTCTATCCGGAAGAGCTGCAAAACGGAGTGTTCATGTTCGGCAGTTTCATCCGCAACGGCTTCGAGCATCCGGTAAATGGATTATCAGGAGACATAACCATCCTTGTAAAGTATTGGGGTGAAAGCGGCCAGTTAGTGGAGCTGGAGATAGGGGAGGCGGTTTATGATTTATCCGATTTTGGAACACTTGAACCAGGTAAAACCTTTCTCACCACTCTTTATCTAGACGAAGAAACACTCCTTGTAGAAAATTTGATGGATCTTGAAATTGATAGTTTTGAGGTATTGGCAGAATTTACGTATACTGAATGACCCAAAACAGTACGCGCTTTTTCGAGGAGGCTCCCCAAACGCCCCTAGGAAAGTGAAGCCTAGTGCGAAAATCAACAGCGGTGTTTAACATAGCCAAATTTTTAAAGGTTTGTCAACAACCCGGCAGGAAGGAAAACGATATGTTTTCCTTCCTGCTTTCATTTCCAGGTAGCCTAACAAAAGCGAATAATAGATTTTATTAGCATGTTTTCAGCTATAATAAAAATAGTTTATAGTAAAAAAATCTTTGGAAAAAAAGGTTATGTAATGGGACAATAAAGGAATAATTAGTACAATAGAGAAAGATGACTAGCACAGAAGTGGAGATAGTATAATGGAATTTATTGAATTCATTAAAGAACTACTAACAATGGAGAATTTACTTGAGGTTCTGGAGGAATATCAATCCTTTGGTCCATTACCAGGTTTTTTATTGGTGGTACTGGAAGCTTTCCTTCCTTTTTTACCCTTGATTGTCATTGTGATGGCCAATGCGGCAGCTTTCGGTCTATGGCTGGGGTTTCTCATTTCATGGGCAGGCTCAGTGGTAGGAGCGGTAATTGTCTACTATCTTGTACATAAATTAAAAAGAAGCCGAAGAATTCAAGCTTTGCTTAGAAAAGAAAAGATTCGGAAAATGATGTCTTGGATTGAAAGACATGGTTTCGGCCCTATATTCCTTTTGCTATGTTTTCCTTTTACACCATCATTCTTAATCAACGTGGTTGCCGGCCTCTCGAAAATAAAATTTTATCAATTTTTTCTTGCACTGGTAGCTGGTAAAATGGTGATGATTTTTACCATTAGTTATATTGGCTATGACATCCTATCCTTTATTCGCGCGCCGATAAAAACGGCCATTGCCATTACTATCATGTTAGTTTTATGGTTTATCGGTAAAAAAGTAGAACTTCGTCTACAACTATCAGGAGAAAAATAAACAATTGTTTGTAAAAATTCAGTATATTATGATAATATTGAAGTACAAAAGACCTAGATAGACTTTCGGGGGTTATGAATTGAAAGAAAAGATCACAAAACGTAAATCAGCAATGAAATGGTTGGTTGTCACATTCCTTTTGGTGCTTATGATTCGTGCGCTTTTCTTTTCTAATTATATTGTAGAAGGGCATTCTATGAATCCTACATTGGAGCAGGGGAATTTCCTAATGGTCAATAAAATGGTTTACTCCTTTACCAAGCCAGAACGATTTGATGTCGTTGTTTTTCAACAAGATGATGAAGATATCCATTACGTAAAAAGAGTAATTGGGTTGCCTGGTGACCAAATTGAATACAAGCAAGATATGCTTTATGTAAATGGAGAGCTCGTGACAGAGCCATTTATCTCTCCTGAAAACTTAAAAATATTTGGTGGCAACTTTACAGGAGATTTTTCGCTAGAAGAGTTAACGGGCGAAGAAGAAGTACCGAAAGGGCATGTGTTTGTAATAGGAGATAACAGATTAAACAGCTTGGACAGCAGGCATTTTGGTTTTGTAAGAATAGAAGACATCGTCGGAAAAGTCCATGTCCGCTACTGGCCATTTAATGAATTTAATACGACTTTCAAGTAAAGAACAGCTTTTGTTAGGATTAGCTGTTCTTTTTAATGTTTTTACACTCTTAAATCATTATAATAGAAAGTAATAGATTTAAAATTCAGAAAAAAGGAGGACAGGTAGATGCTTTCTCAAGAAACCGTATTGCAGACTAAGATCACGACACCTACAGTCAAAGAACACGTTCTTAGAAGGGTTAAAATTGCAAGAAAAATGAAAGCGGTTACTAACTTCGGCGTCACCGTTGTTCACTCCGGTCCGGGATATGGAAAGAGCACAATTGTTGCCTCCTTCGCACCTACTTTTGATGCCATCTCCTGTTGGTACACCGCAACGGATTTTGATGATGAATTAATCCCCTTTCTTCGATATGTTGTCCACTCAATCAGAACCAGGAAAAATCAATTTGGAGAAGGTATATTAAGATATTTGAACAAGATGGACCGTTATATTCGTGAGGAGGAAATTCAAGATCTATGCTCACTATTTATCAATGAAATAGCGCATATAAATGGACCTCTGGTTTTAATTATAGATGATTTTCACTTTGTACAGAAAAACCCTGACATCGTTACATGGTTCCACTGGTTGCTACAGCATTTCCCGAGTAATCTTCATGTCATTCTCATCACAAGGGAAAGGCCAGATTGGGAAGTTATTACGGCAATGAAGGTGAAGAATGAACTTTTGGAAATAACAGAGGAAGATCTCAAATTTTCCAGGGAAGAGGTGGAAGTGCTTCTCGAAGATATTTATATGTTGGAAGTTAATGATGACGATATTGAACAAATCTACTCCTTATCAGAAGGCTGGGTCATGGCGTTAGGTCTATTGAGTCAAAGGCTTGTAGAAGAAACATCCACATCCGGTTTGCTCACACCGCAAGGGAAATTGGAAGACCTATTCAAATACTTGGCGACTGAAGTGTTCATGAAGCAGACACCGATGATTCAGCAGTTCTTGGAACAGACCTCGATAATGGATGTGCTTAACGGGGAAATGTGTGATGAGGTCTTGGGGATAAATGGGTCCAATTATATCTTGCAGTCCTTGACAGAGCGTCACCTGTTCATTAACGTAACAGGAAAAAACCAATATCGTTATCATGCGCTTTTTAAAGAATTTCTCGAAAGAAGATTTATAGGGCAAGAAGAACAATTCTTGCTTTTGCATAAACGCTGTGCAAGATGGTATATGAAACAGCGGGACATTCTCCCGGCAATCTCACATTTTGAAAAGATAGGCGATTTCTCCTCTATAGGCGTTCTCATTCATGAGCATGGAATGCAATTGATGGAACAAGGACAACTTTCCTACGTCTTGGAAAAACTGCTCAAAATTTCTGATGAAATAAAAGTTCGATATTATATGCTTTGGTATATACAAGGAGAGATTCTTCGTTACCGATGTCTTTATGAGGAAGCCGAAACGGCATATAGAAATGGACTGGATGCTGCCAGAAACTCCCGAGATATACTTGTAATCATAAGGTCTTTGAAAGGAATTGCAAAAATTTATCTAGACACCATCCAACCCATTAAAGCCGAAAGAGTCCTGTCGGAAGCGATTATGCTAATAGAAGCATGCCCCATTGAAAAGAAGGAAGAAAATCAATTGTATGCCATCATGGCAGAGAATTTTTTAAATGCAGGGCATGCACCTAAAGCGCTGGAATGGTTCGATAAGCTTGATGTTGTTTATAAACAGGAGGAGGCAGGAAACCTAGAAGCACGAATCTTTTTGCGTTCAGGCAACCTGCATAGAGCGAAAAAACTCCTTCTCCATAAGAAAAAAGATCACACAGAAGGCACACTGCAGCAGTCTCACCGTGAGACAGATCTTCTATTATCCCTTGTGGAAGCATTCATGGGAAATGCAGACCAGGCAAAAAAACTGGCTGATGCAGGAATTAAACAAGGCATTAAACTTCAAGCTCCGTTTGTAGAGGCTTGTGGCTGGATTCGTTTAGGTCATGCTGTTCAGTTAATGGAGATTTATGATAGTGCGCTTGCTAAGGAATGTTATCAGACTGCACTTGAAATTATGGAAGAGCTGAATGTGTCAAGAGGAAAAGCAGAAGCGAATATGGGCTTATGTATATTGCACACCAATCAAGGTGCCTATGAGAAAGCCATACTATGTGGAGAAGAGGCGTTGAAAGAAACCGAAGAAGTAAAAGATAATTGGCTTTCTGGTCTCATTTATCTCGCAATGAAAATAGCTTGTATTCACCATAGGAAGTGGGATAAGGCAGATTATTACGGTCTCCGTGCGAGCAGGCTTCTTCGTAATTGCGGCGATCAGTATGCAGAATTGTTGCTGTCTTTCTGGAAATCCTTCTACTACTTTGAACGGCAGGAGTGGGAAGAATTTACACAATCGATGAATGTATTTTTAAACTTCTTACAAACTGGCAACTATGAATATATACTATCTAACAGAACGACCTTTGGGCCAAACGATCTTCAACAATTCACTCCGCTACTAATGGAAGCCCAAAATAGGGAGATTCAGCCTGCGTACGTTAGTTCTTTACTGAATGAGCTTGGCTTTTCTCATATCCAGAACCATCCAGGTTATACGTTGAAAGTCCAAACACTAGGAAACTTCAAAGTCTGGCTCGGTCAGAAGGAAGTAGGGGCAAAAGATTGGCAGCGTGCAAAAGCTAAAGAGCTGCTAGAGTTCTTTGTCACAAAAAGAAACAAGCAATTAGTTAAAGATGAAATTTTTGCAGCTCTTTGGCCAAATGTCCCTGAGAAAACGGTACAAAGAGATTTTAAAGTAGCATTAAACGCACTGAACAATGCATTGGAACCTGTGAGAAAAGCTAGAACCGATCCTTTCTTTATTCAAAGAGAGGGGAATTCATATGGATTGAACCCAAGCTGCGGCTATGTTCTGGATTGTAGTGAATTTGAAAGTTATGCTTCATCTGGACTGGAAGAACAGGAGCCTGCAAGGGCCATTACTTATTTAGAAAAAGCGTTGGCTTTATATAAGGGAGATTTCCTTCCTGACCAGAAATATGCAGATTGGTGTTTGAATGAAAGGGAGAGACTGCTGGTCTACTACCTGCGATGCAGTGAAAAACTTGCACAACTTTTGGTCGCTCGGAAGGAATTTGATACCGCTATACAATTATGCGAGAAGGTTATTGAAAAGGACCCGACTTGGGAAGAAGCCTATCGCTTGCTGATGTTTTGTTATTATCACAAAAACAATCGTTCACAAGCCATAAAATGGTTTTCAAAATGCAAACATTATTTGGAAAGTGAGCTTGGCGTAGAACCGATGTTCTCGACGAAAAAGATGTACGACATGGTGCTTGGAAAAGCCAACTAACCCCGCCTTGATGGTGGGTTTTTTTATAAGAAAAGTTTAAAACGGTTGATTTCCGTTCCAGGCGCTTCGCTTGCCTGCGGGCGGTCCGTGAGCCTCCTCGGACAAGCCTGCGGGGTCTCACCTGTCCCTTCCTCCCGCGGGCGTCTACGCGCCTTCCACTCCAATCAACAAAGTGACTTCATTCACCTAAGATAGTAATAAAAGGTATCTACCCAAATTAACTGAAAGTACATAAACGTTTCGTTCTCATAATTTATAGCTGTTGATTGGAGCAAAAGGCGTAGACTCCTCGAAAATGCTACGCATTTTCTTCGTGCGATGTATCGCTGCCGGAGCCTTCCTTGTCCTGAGGGAGATAGCGGTAGCTTGAGACCCCGCAGCGTAGCGAGGAGGCTCAAGCACCGCCCCTAGGAAAGCGAAGCCATTTGCGGAAATCAACAGCGGTGTCTAAACAACATCTTAAGTCAAAGACTTTTTCAGCAGCTTCCAGCGGAGCAAGGAGGCTGAAGCAACCGCTCCTAGGAAAGCGAAGTCATTTGTGGAAATCAACAGTGGAGAATAACCACACAACAAAAAAAGAACCGGGCGGTTGTTTTCCGTGTAGCAAGCTTCGCTTTGTAACCCATTTGTAACCACCTCGTCTTAAGCTGAAACTACAACTTAAACACATTAATGGGTTAAGGGGGAAGGTAAATGAGAAAGTGGAAGACAGGATTTCTGCTTATGTGTGCACTGATGTTGGTGTTGGCAGGCTGTAGCGACAGCAAAGCCGGAACGGAAACAGATTCAAGTGGCGATGGAGATCAAAAGGTAATCAAGGTGGGTGTGCTCGCTTCTTTAACTGGTGCGCTTGAAACGTATGGGAAGCAAACGGTTCAGGGCTTTGAACTTGGTCTTGAATATGCAACAGAAGGAACAATGGAAGTAAACGGGCACAAGATAGAGTTTGTAGTGGAAGACACCGAAACAAAACCGGAAGTGGCGATTCAAAAAGCGACTAAACTATTGGAAGAAGATGAGGTAGATTTCCTAGTCGGATCTTCAAGCTCTGGAGACACTTTAGCGGTACTGCCTCTTGCAGAAGAGTATGAAAAGGTGATGTTGGTGGAACCAGCAGTGGCAGATAGTATTACGGGAGCAGATTGGAACAAATATATTTTCCGTACATCAAGAAATTCCTCTCAAGATGCAGTGGCTGGAGCAGCTGCAATTGCAGGGGATGGAGTGAAGATTGCGACATTGGCACCAGATTATTCTTTTGGTCATGATGGAGTGGCTGCATTCAAAGAAGCAGCATTGGAACTTGGTGCTGATATTGTACTTGAAGAATATGCAGATCCTGCTGCAACTGATTTTACATCCAATATCCAAAAGATTTTAGATGCAGATCCTGACTATCTCTTTGTTGTATGGGCAGGTGCCAATTCTCCTTGGAATCAGATATCCGATATGAAAGTACAAGAAAGAGGAATCAAGATTTCTACAGGTGCTCCTGATATTGCGGCATTACACACGATGGAACAGTTAATCGGAATGGAAGGGTTCTCTGTTTACTACCATACACTTCCTGATAATCCAGTCAATGATTGGTTGGTGGAAAAACATAAAGAAAAGTTCAACGGGGAAGTTCCGGACCTGTTTACTCCAGGCGGAATGACGGCTGCCATCGCTATCGTGGAAGCACTAAAGAAAACAGAGGGAGATACGGATTCCGATTTAATCATAGAAACAATGGAAGGAATGAGCTTTGATACACCAAAAGGTCAAATGACGTTCCGAGCTGAGGATCATCAAGCTATGCAAACTTTATATGCTGTGCGTCTGGAGAAAGTGGATGGATTCGACTATCCAGTACCTGTGTTAATGAGGGAGCTATCTCCAGAGGAAACAGCTCCTCCAATCCGTAACAATCAATAAGTAGAAGTGGAACTTTGGAGCAATGCTCTAAAGTTCCTTCGTGTTATTACATATCGATAAAAGGAGGTACACACTTTGAATCCCATATTGGAGACTAAGGAATTAACCATTGCTTTTGGTGGCCATGTTGCGGTGGATCATGTGAATTTTACTGTGGAGCCTTTCCACTTCAAATCCATCATCGGGCCAAATGGAGCGGGGAAAACTACATTTTTCAACCTCTTAAGCGGACAGTTGAAGCCTACAAAGGGAGAGGTGATTTGGAAAGGGGAGGACATAACCAAACTATCCCCTATGAGACGGACTAGGAAAGGTATCGGGAGGTCGTTTCAGATTACTAATGTATTTCCAAATCTAACAGTCTTGGAAAATGTGCGGTTGGCTGTGCAGTCTCAACGGGGAGTCAGGTATAACATGCTTTCCCACTTCCAACATTTCAAGGAGTTTGAAGAGCGGTCATTGGATTTATTGAAGACGGTCCTTCTGGATGAAAAAGCTTCATCACTTGCAAAAAACTTGGCACATGGAGAAAAGAGAAAACTTGAAATTGCCATGCTTTTAGCGCTTGAAACGGAACTGCTTCTTTTGGATGAACCAACGGCAGGTATGTCGATTGAAGAAGTACCGGCAATTCTGGAGGTTATTAAACTAATAAAAGCTAAGGGAGACAGGACCATCATACTGATTGAACATAAAATGGACATGATATTAGACTTGTCTGATTCTGTTACGGTACTTTTCAATGGGAAATTGTTAGCGGACGGTACACCGCAAGAGATCATGAATAATGAAACTGTCCAGTCTGCGTATTTGGGAGGATTGTATGATGACAACGCTTCTTAAAGTGGAAAAGATTCAAACATATATTGAACAGTTTCATATTTTGCAAGGTGTTGATTTTGAAGCGAAACAAGGAGAAGTTACCGTACTGCTAGGGAGAAACGGGGCAGGGAAAACGACAACTCTCAGAAGTGTGATGGGACTTAATCCTCCTCAACAGGGTTCTATCGTGTTTAATGGGCAGGATATTACCGGAATGGCAACGTATGATATTGCGAATATAGGAATTGGTTATGTTCCAGAAGATCAAGGGGTGTTTGGAGAACTGACAGTGGAAGAGAACATGAAGGTTGCCATGAAAAAAACAGATGAAGAAACCCTTGCGAAATTAGATTGGGTTTTAGACTTGTTTCCCGACTTAAAAACATACTGGAAAAAGCGTGGCGGGAACTTAAGCGGCGGCCAAAAGCAGATGCTTGCGATTTCCCGAGCCTATATTAATGATAGCAAGTTGCTATTAATTGATGAACCTAGTAAGGGGCTAGCTCCAATTATGGTGGAAAAGGTGATGGACTCCATCCAGCAGATGAAAAAAGAAACGAGCATTATACTAGTAGAACAGAATTTTTATATGGCAAGTACAATTGGGGATTGCTTCTATATATTGGATGACGGGAAGACCGTTCACCATGGTCATATGCATGAGTTGAAGGAAGATGAGGAGCTCAGAAGGCAATATCTTGGGATTGCATAAAGGAGGGGCATATAGTGGATGTATTGGTGAATCTGACAGTAAACGGATTAGCAACAGGAATGTTGATTTTTTTGCTTGCTGCTGGTCTGACCTTGATATTTGGTTTAATGGATGTTCTTAACTTTGCCCATGGGGGGCTGTTTGCCTGGGGCGCCTTCTCAGGGATCTGGGTATATTCGGCAACAGGCAGCTTCATGATAGGAATCATTGCTGCAATTGGTACCGGTCTTATATTGGGGCTTGCGCTTGAGCGTTATATCATCCAGCCTGTCTATGGAAATCATGTTCAACAGATTCTGATTACGTTAGGAGTCATGCTAGTTTTAAGCGAAATGATTAAAGTGGTATTCGGTCCAAATCAGCTTAGCGCTAGAACTCCATCATATTTGAGTGGGAGCTGGGAGTTTGGGGATATCATCATCATCAAATACCGTTTGTTTATCATTATTATAGGTACGCTTGTTTTCGCTGCAATCTTCTATATATTAAGAAACACTAAAATAGGCCTAATCGTACGAGCGGGTGTTATCAACAAAGAGATGGTGCAGGCATTGGGCATCAACATAAAACGGGTGTTTATGCTCGTGTTTATGGCTGGGGCTGCAATGGCGGCACTGGGTGGTATGCTGCTTGGGCCATACTCCGGTGTCATTTATGCAGAGATGGGGCTGGAGTTCGGGATTTTGGCATTCATTGTGGTGGTTATTGGGGGGATGGGAAGCATTACAGGTTCGGTGCTTGCAGCCATTTTGGTCGGATTAAGTGGTTCCTTTATGGCCTATTTCGTCCCGGATTTAGCATTGGCAGTGAACATGATGCTGATGACCATCGTTTTGATTTTCCGTCCACAAGGATTATTCGGGGTAAAGGGGTGAGAGGATGAACAGATATTTGACCGTACCAAATTACGTCTACATCATCATATTTTTGATGCTTCTTGCACTTCCAGTTGTTACAGATTCTCGTACTCTATTAATCATGTTTACTCAAATATTCCTTTTTGCCATCTTTGCGATGAGTTATGATATCTTGCTTGGTTATACGGGAATTGTTTCGTTTGGTCATGCCATGTTTTTTGGAATAGGAGCCTATTCCACGGGTATCATGCTGAAGCAATATGACAGTACCATACCTATGCTACTACTGGCGGTTCTCATAGGGGCTGTTATAGCAGGTGTTGTAAGTTATATTGTCGGAATGCTTTCTCTCCGATTGAAAAGTCACTTCTATGCTATGTTAACACTTGCCTTCTCGGGACTGTTTCTTGTATTGGCAGAAAAATGGCGAACACTCACATATGGAAATGATGGCTTTACCTTCAGTATCCCTGATCTTCTGCGTGATAGATTAAATATATATCTGTTGTCTTTAATCATGATGGTCCTAATTTTTCTTTTACTAAAGCGATTTACACATTCTCCATTAGGAAGGGTCCTGCAGGCAATAAGAGAGAATGAGGATAGAATCGAATCGCTTGGTTACCATGTGCTGCATTATAAAGTTATTGCTAGTGTGGTAGCCGGTGTGTTTGCTAGCTTTGCCGGTAGTCTCTATGTATTGACACTTAGGTTCGTCAATACGTCTGTTTTTGCAGTAGATGTCACGTTGGATGCACTACTGATGACCATCATTGGAGGTGTCGGGACTTTAATAGGCGCGATAATTGGTGCAGGATTGATAGAATTTGCGCACCATTGGTTATCCGACCTTGCAAAAGTTCATTGGATTTTTGAACGTTGGATTATTTTCTTTGGAATCCTTTATATCGTAGTGGTGATGTTTTTTCCACAAGGTATCGTAGGGACCGTTAGATTATGGTGGGCTAGAAGAAAAGGTGCGCAGCTTAAAGTAGGAAAAGAGAAAAACATTTCAAGTTAATGGGAGGGGAATGGATGAGCAGTCAGCCACAAGTTGCATCTTTTGTTGTACGGTGTTCCGGTTTTTCGGATGCAGAGCAGCCGTCACCAATCTGGAGAATTACAGTCAGCCACGTGCAAGGGGAAGAGGAAATAACGGTTACCTGCTTTGAAGAAGTCTGTAAATATATGAAAGAAAAACTTAGTGGGTGAGGTTATGACGCAGATTGGAATTGTAAGTGTCGGTACATTTATTCCAGAAAATTTCATGACCAGCAAGGAAATTGCAGAGAAATCTGGAATACCTATAGAGGTGGTCGAAGAAAAACTGGGCATTCTGTCGAAACCAGTTGCTGGTTATGAGGATCATACGTGTGAAATGGGAATAAAAGCTGCACGGATTGCCATGGAAAGAGGGAATATTGCTCCTGAGGAAATAGACCTGATTCTCTATATTGGGGAAGAATATAAAGAATATCCACTATGGACGGCAGCCTTATACATGCAGAAACAGCTTGGGGCGGTAAATGCGGTAGGCTTTGATATGGGATTGCGATGCGGAACCACCATCATGGGATTGAAAGTTGCAAAAGATATGATGATAGCGGATGAATCTATTCAGACAGTTCTGCTTGCCGGTGGATACCGTAACGAAGATTTCATTGATTACACCAATCCAAGGACCAGATTCATGTATAACCTTGCAGCGGGTGGAGGAGCCATTGTGTTAAGAAAGGATCATGGTGAAAATTCTTTATTGGCTTCTCATCTTATAACGGATGGTTCTTTTTCCGAGGACGTGGTGGTAGTTGCGGGCGGAACGAAACATCCCATTTCTCCAGAAGCATTGGAAAAAGGTTTGAATAAGCTGGATGTACTTGATCCGTCAGGAATGAAAGCCAGATTAGAACAGAAGTCCATGAAGAATTTCTTGGAAGTGATTCGAAAGTCTTTATCTAAAAGCGGTCTAACGGAAGAAGAGTTGGATTATCTCGGAATTCTTCATATGAAAAAATCTGCCCACCATTATGTTTTAAAGGAACTAGGTTTGTCCGAACATCAATCTATTTATCTAGAAAACTACGGGCACGTCGGTCAAATCGATCAAATTCTTTCATTGGAGCTTGCTTTACAGCAAGGCAGAATCAAAGAGGGAGACAATGTAGTGCTGGTGAGTGCGGGAATTGGCTATGCTTGGGGTGCAACGACTATTCAATGGGGGAAATCAAAAAGGGAGGTTGAAAAATGATCGTTCAAAAACAAGTAAAATTGCCAAACGGGGAGACATATGGATATAGAGAACGAGCTGGTATTGGCGAAACCATCCTGCTTATTCATGGTAATATGACTTCTTCTAAGCATTGGGATTTGCTAATGGAGAACATAGATGATTCTTTTCATCTTTTAGCGGTTGATATGAGGGGGTTCGGTGAATCGTCGTATCACGAAAAAATCTATTCTATTAAAGACCTAGCAGATGACATAAAACTATTTGTGGACGAATTAAATCTCACCGACTTTACCATACTTGGCTGGTCCACAGGCGGAGCGGTGGCCATGCAATTTGTAGCTGATAACCCAAACTTTGCAAAGAAGCTCATTCTACTTGCATCCGCATCAACAAGAGGTTATCCAATGTACGATACGGATGAAAACGGTCAACCGGATTTATCAAAAAGACTAACAAGTTATGAAAAGGTAATGCAGGACAAGACCAGGACCATTACCATTTCCCATGCATATGAAAACCGTAATAAAGAGGTACTAAGAATGATATGGGACTATGCGATCTATCATGACAATCAACCGGAAGAAAATCGGTATGAGGAGTATCTAGAAGATATGCTCACACAGCGCAATTATCCGGAAATTCTGCATGCGCTAAACATGTTTAACATCAGCAATCACCATAATGGACTGAAACAAGGGACCGGGGAAGTGGAGAAAATCAACATACCGATTCTTGTGTTGGCTGGTGAAAATGATCTTGTTATTTCAGAACAGATGTCCAGAGAAGTGGTGGAGGACCTTGGAGGAGTGGCGACGTTTCTTTCCCTCAAGGGGTGTGGACATTCCGCACAAGTGGATGATTTATCACAATTATTGCAAGCGATTACAACTTTCGTGGCGAAACAGGAGGAACAGTACAAATGAGACTAGAAGGTAAAGTTGCCATAATAACCGGTGCAGCCAATGGTTTAGGCTTAGAGGCTGCCCGTGTATTTTTAAAAGAGGGAGCAAAGGTTGCACTTGTGGATTATGATGCAACACTAGGGGAACAAAGAACTGCAGAGCTTCAAGCAGAAGGGGAAGCGGCATTCTACCAAGTGGATGTTTCAAATCAGGCCAAGGTAGTAGAGATGGTATCCATGGTTAAAGAGAGGTTCGGAAAGATTGATATTCTCATTAACAATGCAGGTATCACAAAAGATAATATGCTTTTAAAAATGAGTGGAGAAGACTTCCAAAAAGTAATGGATGTTAATGTAAATGGCGTATTTAACTGTACGCAAGCAGTGGTGCCTCATATGCTCGAAAATGGCAAAGGGAAAATCATCAATACGTCATCAGTGAGCGGGGTTTATGGAAATGTTGGACAGACCAATTATGCGGCATCTAAAGCAGCCGTTGTTGGAATGACAAAATCATGGGCAAAGGAATTTGGCCGGAAAAATATTAATGTGAATGCTGTGGCACCTGGATTTGTGGACACTAATATGGTAGCAACAGTCCCAGAGAAAGTTATTCAGAGTTTGTTGCAAGTCATTCCCCTCCAGAGACTTGGTAAACCGAGTGATATCGCAAGCGCTTACCTGTACCTTGCTTCAGATGAGTCAGATTATGTGAATGGTACGGTTCTCCATGTGGATGGCGGAATTATGATGTAGAAGATAAATAGTTTACTTTTAAACTAGGTGCTATATAGGCATCTAGTTTTTTTCGTATACAATTCGGAAGTTTTGACGAAAAAAGTAACAAATCACTCCAAAGCATATTCATTCTTGCCAAGACTAACAACCACACCGTATGATGAACTCAGGCTAAATAGTCAAATTTGAATAATTGAGTATAGGAGGACATCCAAGTGTTTAATGCACTTATTAAAAAACCAAAAGTAACATTAATTTTTTTACTATTATTGGTGGTCATTGGTTCCTTGACCTATTTTCAAATACCAAAACGAGAGATTCCTGAAATCTCACTAAATGTAGGAACCATTACCACAGTGTATCCAGGGGCTGCTCCAAACGTAGTGGAACGTGATATTACCACCCCGCTTGAAAAAGAACTATTGGATATTGACGGGATGGATAGTGTCACATCCGTTTCTGGATTAGGCGTTTCTAATATTGTGATGGAACTTACCGATGATGCGGACAGGGATAAAGTATTCTCCCAAGTGCAGCAAAAAGTTTCTGATGTAAGCCGTGAGTTTCCAGAAGACGCTTTTGAACCGACAATCAACACGGATATTCAAATGGGAGCCATTGCTTCTTACAACATTTTACATGAAGACCGTGCACTGTTATTAGAGCAAAAGGACATTATCGAAGGATGGGTTCCTCAACTGGAGGATATTGATGGTGTTCGAAAAGTTACCATAAAAGGATTGGAAGAGTCAAGCTACACTCTTAATTTGGATTCAGAAACCATGCAAGAAAAGAGAGTGCTACTTCCTGATGTAATAACAGCTATTCAAAATGAATTGCAAATCACCCCTCTTGGCAGTCAGCAGGAAGGAAACCAGATTTCCCAGCTGACATTTGAACATATTGAAAATATTGAAGAAGTAGAAAATGTATTTCTGAAAAAGGATGAAGAAGGAAATTCTCTTTATGTTGGGGATGTTGCAAGTTTAACGCAAATACCGACAGAACAAGAAGATTTAATTACGTATAATGGTTCGCCTGCTATTTCTTTGACCATTATGCAAGAAAAAGGTGTAGACATTCCGACGCTGCATGCCACGGTGGATGAAGAAATGGAACGTCTCGCTAAAGACCTGCCAGAAGAAGTGGAGATGGACCTTTACTATACTCAAAATGAAATTGTGTCCAAAATTTTTAAAGACTTGGGAATTTCCTTCCTGATCTCTATTTTAGCAGTGGTATTGATTACGTTTTTCGGATTAAATACAGTCTCAGCAATACTGGTGGCAATCTCTATTCCAATATCTATTGCGCTTGGATTAATCCCCTTGCCATATGCAAATGTGGATTTAAACCAGATTTCCATTATCGGGATCATTATTGCCTTAGGAATACTGGTGGACGATGCCATCGTAGTAAATGATAACATCCAGAGACGTTACCAACTTGGTGATGGCCCGTTACAAGGTGCAATCACCGGAACGAAAGAAGTTAGGGTATCCATCATTACCTCAACTTTGGCCATCGTCTTTACTTTCTTGCCATTGACTTTCCTAGGTGGCCCAAATGGTGCTTTCATTTCTGCACTTCCGACCGTTCTCATTGCTACAATCATCGGTTCCACGATTGTCGCTTTGACTATTGTGCCGATTTTTATGGCATGGCGCCAAAAGAAAAAGACGGGCAAACAAGGGAAAGATGGTTTGCTAGGGTCTCAATTTGATAAAGCAGGGAACTGGTATAGTTCAAAAATTTTAACAAAAGTAGTGAAAAAACCTCTACTCACAGGGCTTGCTGTTCTTATATTCTGTACAGCAAGTTATGCACTCGTTCCATTTATTCCAGTCGTATTCTTCCCTAGTGCAGATCGTGAAGAGGTGACTGTGTCCGTCACATATCCGGCTGGGACACCACTGGAGGAAACAGAATCAAGGCTCCAACAAATGGAAGACAGCATAAAAACCGATAAGGCTGTTTACGAAACGACCATCTTTGCAGGGAGCGGAGAACCTGGAATATTCGGCAGCACATTATCCAATTCAGGTGAGAACACTGGGCAGATTGTCTTAAGAGTCGACCGGGAGCAGCAATCGGCTGCAGATACGATTGCCAAATGGCAGCCTGAACTGCGGGATGAAAATCCAGACGCTGTAGTGATGCTTTCTACAATTGAAGCAGGCCCGCCTGTAGGAGCTCCCATCGCCTTGACGGTTGTCGGGGAAGACATAGAAGAACTAATGGAATCTGTCAATGGGATGAAAGAAGAGATTAAAAGTTTGGAAGGAAGCGGGGCGGTTATTGATGACGTAGGATCTGCACAACCTACTATCAATTATGTTCCAAACAGAGAAGAGATGGAAGAGCATGGAATTACCGCTCAAGAAATAAGTAATCAAATAAGGCTTGTGACAGAAGGAATCCCAGTTGGTTCTTATGAAGCGGGACTGGAAAGAGAAACACTTACCATCGTTCAAGACCTTGTAGAAGATGGAGAAACGATAAACCTTGAAGCATTGGAGCTTCCAAGTAAAACAGAAACGACTGAATTTGGGGCGCCAGTTCTCATCCCCCTATCCGAGCTAGTATCTGTTGAAGAAACAGAAGTATTGCCATTGATTCCTCATAAGAATGGGGACAGAACCATAACGGTACGTGTGTATCCAGGGGAGGATGACAAACAGAAATTAGAAGCGGAAGTTAAAGATATCGCGGCATCCTATGAAACAGATAGTATTTCCGTTTCAGTTGGAGGAGAATCTTCTGCAAGAAGTGACTTCTTTATTGAAGTAGGTAAACTATTCTTGATCGTTATTTTCCTAATTTATATCTTAATGGTTGTTCAGTTCAATTCATTAAGATTGCCATTGTTAATCATGAGTTCCGTTTACTTGGCTATTTCTGGTGCGATGATCGGCTTGTTCATCACACAAACCGGCCTCGGTTTCATGGCGATGATGGGAATTGTATCACTTGCGGGAATTGTGGTAAGGAATGCGACGGTCTTCATTGAATTCATGGAATCACGTTTACAAGAGGGAGCAACTCTGAGTGAAGCAGTCATTGACTCGGGTAAAGCTAGGTTGCGACCGGTCGTACTGACGGCCTTTACATCTATTGCTGCTTTACTTCCAATAGCGTTTAGCGGGGATGTACTATTTACCCCACTTGCAATATCCATTATTTCAGGAATATTCTTTTCCACATTCTTTACATTGTTGTTTGTACCAGCATTTTATATTGTGATTAAACGTAAGAAAGTGAAAGAAGCTTAAGTAGTGTGAACGGGTATCCATCATTATATGGGTGCCCGTTTTTTATTGTAACCCTTCTGTAACTCCCATCTCCTATAGTATGGATATCTTGTAATGTGTAGGGGAGAGATGGAAGTGGAAATGAATGGTTCTTGGTTACAGAAGCGTTCACAACATTCTCCATATAAAATCGCAGTGATAGACGGCGAAACGGGAGAAAGATGGAATTATAAGCAATTATACGATCGATCAAGAGATATGGCAGACAGGCTGTTATCTGCAGGTATTAGACCAGGAGATCGAGTAGCTCTGTTGTCACCGAATCATATAGTGTACTTTGATTTGCTTTTTGCATGTGGAGATATAGGGGCAATTTTTGTGCCGCTCAATTGGAGACTGGCGGTAAATGAATGGAACTATATAGTAAGAGATTGCAAAGCTAAATGTGTGATAGTTCATGATGACTATTTAGAGGAATCCAATCAGTTGGAATGTCAGGTGTTCTCACTTGAAGATTTGGCGACAAAAGAAATTCAAAAGAATGGTTCCCCCCCCACACGATCCAATGACGCGACGGCCATTATCTATACAGGGGGCACAACCGGCCACCCAAAAGGAGTAATTCTTACTAACGAAAACATTACATGTAATGCCATCAATACTATTATAAGCTGGGGATTGCATGGCGAAGATACCACCCTCACTTGTCTACCTATGTTTCATACAGGTGGCCTTAATGCTTTGTCGACTCCATTGCTTATGGCAGGTGGGACGGTTGTCCTGATGAGGAGTTTTGAAGCGGAAAAAGCCATCAAACTATTAGAGTTGTATAAGTGTACAATTGCCCTTATGGTACCAACCATGTATAGCATGCTGATAGAGCATCCTCATTTTCATGGTACAGACTTTCCAACCATGAAAACATTTCTTTCAGGTGGTGCCCCCTGTCCATTAGAAATCTACGAAGCATTCTACAAGAAGGGGAAGCTGTTTAAAGAAGGATACGGACTAACTGAAGCAGGTCCAAATAATTTCTACATTGATCCTCATGAGGCATATGGGAAAAAGGGATCAGTCGGCAAAGCCATGCTATTTAATGAAGTGAAATTGATGGTAAATGAGAGCTTAGAAGCGATGGAGGAAGAGGTAGGGGAAATATTTATCAGAGGTTCCCATGTCTTCTCTGAATATTGGGAGAAAGAAGAAGAGACTAAGAAAGTCAAACGTGATGGATGGCTGAGAACAGGTGATTTGGGTCGAAGAGATGAAGACGGTTATTACTATATAGTTGGTAGGACGAAAGATATGATCATTTCAGGCGGAGAAAATATTTATCCATTGGAAGTGGAGCAAATACTCTGTCAGCATGAAGCGGTCAAGGAGGCATGTGTAATTGGTGTACCACATCCAGTTTGGGGAGAGGCGGTTATTGCCATTGTTTCTAGTAAAAAGCAAACTTCTGAGAGGGAGTTGCTGACCTTCTGCAAAACCAGAATCGGAGTTTATAAAATACCTAAGAAAATAGTTTTTGTTCCGGAAATACCCAAAACAGCCGTAGGGAAATTGGATAAAAAGAATCTACAGAATTCTTTTAGGAAGCTATATGCCCATAATCAAAATAAAGAAGAACATGTATAGTTGAAAATTAACAAAAAGATACACCTAGCAATTATTGCACACTAGGTGTATCTTTTTATTGTAGGGATATACTTTAAATGAAACATTATTGTTATTCAATCGTACAAGTAGTATCTACTATATTCAGTTAAAAAGGTGAATGCAAAAAATATGGAATTTTATCTTGATATTCTACTATACGCACCATATGTAACAGCCGCCGTTCTTTGCCTTTTGACGTTCTGCTTTTTTGTGGACTCTAAGTATGTGGTCTATCAACACAGTGGTTATACAACATCCTTGGACCTTGAAACGAATAAATTGCAGTCTATTATTGGTAAGCGGAGAAGGCTTATTACATTCATATATAGAAAACGGCCTACAAAAGAAGCAACCTTAGATGAAGAAGCTTCCTCTTTCTACTTTACAAACATGAGTCGATAATTTTGTGAAAAGTAGGAGGAATTTACATGAGAAAGTTTTGGACAGTAAGTTTAGTTATATTTTTATTGGCACTATTAACAGGTTGTAACATGAGCGAGCCCATAACGGCAGATAGTTCTGGAGTTTGGAACCATTATTTTGTCTATCCGTTGTCCCTCGCACTGACAAGCGTGGCAGAATGGACTGGTGGAAGCTATGGTATTTCCATCATCATCGTTACAATTGCTATTCGTACACTTATTTTGCCACTGGCATTGAAGCAGCAGAAAAACATGCTTGCCATGCAAAAACTTAAGCCGGAAATGGAAGCATTGCAAAAGAAATATAAAGACAAAAAGAATCCAGACGATCAAAAGGAAATGCAAAAGGAATTAATGACGCTATACCAGACGCACAAAGTGAACCCTGCTGCTGGTTGTTTTCCAATGTTGATTCAAATGCCTGTGATCATGGCTTTCTATTATGCAATTGGAAGAACCACGGAAATAGCCGAGCACTCTTTCTTTTGGGTAAGTCTTGGTCAGCCGGATCCATTCTATATTCTACCGGTTGTGGCAGCTATCACGACATTCATTCAAACAAGAGTCACGCTTACAGATGACGTACAGCCGCAGATGAAGATGGTCATGAACATCATCCCGGTGTTTATATTAATTGCCGGATTGACGTTGCCTTCTGCATTGGCCCTTTACTGGGTGATAGGAAATATTTTCGGTATTGGGCAAGGGCTCTATCTGAAAAAACGAATGAAAACATTGAAGCAGATGGAAGAAGCATCAGTCGTTCCGAGCACATAATAGGACAAAACCTCCAACCTCCTATAAGGGAAGTTGGAGGTTTTTTTGCATGAAAAATCTATGATACAGTTGATCTCCGTTCCAGGCGCTTCGCTTGCCTGCGGGCGGTCCGTGAGCCTCCTCAGGCTTCACCTTCCGGGGTCACACCTGTCCCTTCCTCCCGCGGGCGTCTGCGCGCCTTCCACTTCAATCAACTAGGATATTTCAATTGCTTTAGGGTTTGTGAAAAATCATCTAACGGAGTTAACTGAAAAAGCACTAACATCTCGTTTACGTAATTTCCAGCTGTGGATTGGAGCAAATGGAGGAGACTCCAGCGGGGGAGAAACGGTAGGTAGAGACCCCGCAACGACGTGAGGAGGCTCGAGCACCGTCCCGCGGAAAGCGAAGACATTTGCGGAAAGGAACAGCGGAGTAATACAATGCAAATAAAAAGGACCGATTAGTTATTGCTCTGTTTTTCTTACGTATCTCTTCTGATTCTCCATATCAATATAGAATTCAGTAAGAACCATATTCCTAAAAAGCCCAAGACAGATAGAAAGGAAAAGTTATGGCTTATGATAGGGCTAACCGCAGTACCAATCAACAATGTGAAAGAATACAAGGAGATGGCACTTCCCCGGTGGTTCCTGCCTAATATCCCGATATACGCAATAATTGCGGGTAGAAAAAAGGAAATGGCAGCTACATAAATTACAGAGAAAGCACCTATCACAAATAGATTTTTATAAAAAATCATCATAATGAATAACGAAATGGAAATGCTTAAAGAACAGTAAAGAAGTAACCGCTTAGTGCCGATGGTCCGCATCACTAAATCAGCAAAGAGACAAGAAACAGTACCAATAAGTCCAATAGAGCGAACCAACAAAAAAGATTGATTAGGAAATGCTTTAGATAAGTATTGAAACAGGCTATCGTAAAAAGTCACAAAGGAGAGCAGCAAGGAAAAAACAATCAAATATAAAATTCTTAAATCTCGGTCGGCCAAGAGAGTGGAAAAATGTTTCCAAGGTTTGTCCTTTGTATGGATTAATGAATTGGATGGGCTTAAAATGAGGCGGGCAAATAAGAACAACAGAAAGTAAAAAAGTGAAAAGAAAATAAATACGCCATTCCATTGAAAATAAGCGGCAATTATTTCGCTTATCATAGGTCCAAAGATGCCAGATAACAAAAATCCTGCATTTATAAGTGAAATAGTAAAGTTTCGAAGAGATGGAGAGAAGTGGTCAAAGCAATAGGCAAAAGCAACTGGTGCAAAGCAGCCAAGGGTGAATCCTTGAATGGAGCGGGCAACGTACAAGTGAGAAATATTAGTAGATTGCGCAATGAGTATGGTAGCGATAGCTGAAAACAGAAACCCGTAGCTAATAATATTTTTTCTGCCGAATCGATCGGATAATGCACCGAACATCAGTAGTCCTATCGCATAGAACATGCTGAAAAAACTGCTGGCCACTATTACTTTTTGTTTGGGGACACTCCACTCCAAGCTAATTGAATTGTAAAGTGGAATTAATGTGTAAAGGCTACAGACCACTAAAAAACCCATAACAATTAATAACGTTGCTGAAAAATAATGGTTTTTTCTATGTTCCATTTCCGTTCACCTGCCCATGTTACCTTATGCGAAGGGTGTTTGGCCGGTTCCATTCTCGAAAGTAACTCGTTGGCAATAATAGTAGTTTTTCAGTACAATAGAATAAGAAGAACATAAGTACGTATTATTTTTTTGAATTGGGAAAATGGGGGATAGCTTGTGTCTATACGATTTTTAATAGGAAGAACAGGCAGCGGGAAAACAACCTGGTGCAACGAACAAATTCTTCAAATGCTTAAAGAAGATCCACAAGGTCCGCCTGTTGTCTACCTTGTGCCGGAACAGATGACGTTTCAATCAGAATATCGAATCGTGCAGTCACCTGATGTTAAGGGAATGATTCGGGCACAAGTATTCAGTTTTACTCGTCTTGCATGGAGAATTTTACAGGAAGTTGGCGGTATCAGCCGTTTTCATATTGATCAGACAGGTATCCATATGTTGCTTCGGAAGGTGATTGAAGAACATAAAAGTAAGTTCCATGTATTTGGGAAGTCTGCAGAGCAGTTCGGATTCATTGAACAAATGGAAAGCATGATTACAGAGTTTAAACGTTATTGCGTCACACCAGAACTTTTACATGAAGAAATTGTACGTATTGGAGAAGATATCTCCATTTCTGAGCATGAAAAAATGCTAGCAAAAAAGCTGACAGACATACTTGTTGTCTATCGTCAGCTAGAAGAAACGTTGGATGGAAAATATCTAGATGGCGAAGATTACTTACAGCTCTTGGCGGAAAAAATACCAAGTTCGAGCTATATCCCAAAAGCAGATATTTTCATTGATGGTTTTCATAGCTTCACCCCTCAGGAATTGGCAGTCTTAAAGGAATTAATGAAACATGCAAACTCTGTCACAATTGCTTTGACAGCAGATAAGCCATACGACGAAGAAGCACCGTATGATCTTCATCTGTTCAGGGAAACCGGAAGGACCTATCAAAAGCTTAAAGATATCGCATTGGAAGAAGGTTGTGAACTAGAAGAGCCGGTGCTTTTACAAGACACATCCCGCTTTCAACATGCTGATTCCTTGCGTCATATGGAACAGTATTTTGATGTTCGGCCAACTGTGGTCTATCCCAATAAGGCCGACGTATCTATTTTACAAGCAGTCAATAGAAGAGCAGAAATGGAAGGCATCGCAAGGGAGATTGTCTCGCTAGTCAGAGATAAGGGTAACCGGTATAAAGATATAGCGGTTATTGTCAGAAATGCCGAATCTTACATTGATTTGGTCAATACCGTTTTTAAAGATTATGACATCCCGTTTTTCGTCGATCAAAAGCGGACAATGCTCCATCATCCATTGGTGGAATTACTGCGTTCTAGTCTTGAGGTAATTTCAAGAAACTGGCGCTATGAATCTGTTTTTCGTTGTGTAAAGACGGATTTCTTCTACTCGCAGGATCAAGATATTAATGAGATGCGCGAAAAGACGGATAAACTGGAAAACTATTGCCTGTCCTATGGGATACAAGGGAATAGATGGACTGCGACTGAACAATGGAAATATCGTCGCTTTTTTAGTGTGGATACAGAAGGACCATACGTACAAACAGATGAAGAGATTGCCTATGAAAAGGAAATCAATGAATTAAGAGCGATGATCGTTGAGCCGCTTCATCTGCTTGAAAAGCGCTGGAAAAAAGCAAAGTCCATTGATGGCTATTGCAAGGCGCTCTATGAATATATGGAAGATTTGAAGATTCCGCAAAAATTGGAAGCAAGAATGAAAAAGGCCGAGGAAGAAGGCAATCTTTCTGCTGCAAAAGAAAACGAGCAAGTGTGGAAGGCGATTATTCAAATGCTTGATCAGATGGTCGAACTGATAGGTGACCATCCAATTTCGTTATCCATGTTTATGAAAATGGTCGAAAGTGGATTGGAAAGCCTGCGCTTTAGCCTAGTGCCACCAGCCATTGACCAGGTTATCGTTGCGAACTTTGATCTTTCGCGCCTGACAGATATTAAGCACAGTTTTGTTATAGGTGTAAATGATGGGGTGATTCCTGCCAAGATCAAGGATGAGGGCTTTATATCAGAAGAAGAAAGAGAGCTACTGTCCAACTACGGAATGGAGCTCGCACCGACAAGTTTAGAGCGGCTGCTTGATGAACATTTCCTTGTTTATACGTCATTCTTAAGCCCTTCCCATCACTTGTATATAAGCTATGCACTGGCAGACGAAGAGGGGAAAACGCTGTTGCCTTCCTCCTATATTAAGCGAATAAAGGAAATGTTTCCTTTGCTAGAGGAGAAATTGTTGCTCAATGAACCTGCAGAGCTGTCAAGCGAGGAACAGTTAAGGTATATTCACACCCCATCGACCACGCTATCCAACTTGGCAGCACAGCTTCAAGCGTGGATGAAGAAATACCCCGTCGAACCAATCTGGTGGGATGTCTACAATACACTATTAGAGAATGAAGAATGGCAGGATAAAACGGAACATGTCTTACGAAGTTTATTTTACAAAAATGAAGCCAAAAAATTAAAGCAAAAGGTTAGTCGTGAGTTATACGGAAATTTCATGGAAGCCAGTGTGTCGAGGATGGAGAAATTCAGTGCGTGTGCTTTTTCCCATTTCGCTTCACATGGTTTAAAGCTGAAGGAAAGAAAAATCTACCGATTGGAAGCTCCGGATATCGGGCAGCTCTTTCATGCAGCACTTAAGCATATTTCAGATAAGTTAAGACAAAGCGGAAACGATTGGAAAAACCTCACGAAACAGGAGTGTGAGGTGCTGGCAAAAGAAGCTGTTCATATTCTCGCACCAAAGCTGCAAGGAGAAATCCTACTAAGTTCTAATCGTTTTCACTACATTAAACGCAAGCTCGAAACCATCATCACCAGAGCATCACAAATTCTAAGCGATCACTCTAGAGCAAGCAAATTTACCCCAGTTGGCCTAGAGCTAGGTTTTGGCAAACAGGAAGAGTTGCCGCCGATTCAAATTAACTTGCCAAATGGTGTGACAATGGAGCTTGTAGGCCGTATAGATCGCGTTGATAAAGCAGAGGGAAGCAACGGGTTATTGCTTCGTATCATTGATTATAAATCCAGCAACAAAGCGCTTGACCTGACGGAGGTTTATTATGGTTTGGCATTACAGATGCTGACTTATTTGGATATCGTCATCTCTCATTCCAAAGGCTGGCTAGGAAATGAAGCTACTCCTGCAGGCGTTCTGTATTTCCATGTTCATAATCCCATGATAAAAACGAACGGTATGAAACCGGAAGACATCATAGAAGAAGAGATTTTTAAGAGCTTTAAAATGAAAGGTTTGCTTTTAGGTGATGAGGAATCTGTGAAGCTGATGGATCAGACGCTAGAGACAGGGCACTCCAAAATAGTGTCTGCTGCATTAAAAAAGAATGGTGGATTTCAAGCTAATTCTTCTATTGCAAGTGAGGAAGAATTCACTCAGCTGAGAACGTATGTTAGAAAAACGTTTGAAGAGATTGGCATGAAAATATCTGAAGGCGAGACAAGCATAGCTCCTTACAAATTAAAGAATCAAACGCCATGTACGTTTTGTTCTTATAAATCGTTTTGTCAATTTGATACATCGCTTGATGAAAATGAATATAGAGTGCTGTCAACGATACCTAAAAATGAGGTCATTTCCTCGATGAAAACGAAGATAGAAGGGGGAGAGGAATCATGAGCTTGGAACTTCTTCCAAAACCAATAGATGCCCAGTGGACAGATGATCAGTGGAAAGCCATTGTCGCTTCTGGGAGAGATATTCTCGTAGCAGCAGCTGCAGGGTCAGGTAAAACTGCTGTTCTTGTTGAACGGATGATTCATAAGATTGTGGAGGAACATGTAGACGTGGACAGGCTGCTTGTCGTGACGTTTACCAATGCGTCAGCTGCTGAAATGCGCCACAGAATTGGCGAAGCACTGGAAAAACAGTTAGAGAAAAAGCCGGCATCGCTACATTTGCGCCGCCAGCTAAGTTTATTGAACCGGGCATCTATTTCTACGATTCACTCCTTTTGCCTTGAGGTAGTAAGGAAATACTATTACTTGATCGACATTGACCCAAGTTTCCGTATTGCCGATACAACGGAGATCCAATTAATGCAGGAGGAGGTTCTTGAAGGAGTCTTTGAAGAAGAGTACGGAAAAGAGGACAACGAGTTATTTTTTGAATTGGTCGACCGCTACACGAATGATCGTTCTGATGGAGCTTTGCAAAACCTTGTTCTGGATCTTCATGAGTTTTCCAGGGCGAATCCCAGCCCAGACAAATGGTTGGACGAGATTGTATCGTTCTATCAGTCTACCAGCAAGTATTCTATTGATGACTTGCCTTTCATCCATACATTAAAACGTGAAATGAAGCTGCAGTTTCTAGGGGCGGAAAGCTTGTTGGAAAAAGCGATGGAAATTACGCTTGAGCCAGGTGGGCCTGCTCCGCGTGCTGAGAATATCGAGCAAGATCTGACTCAACTTCACAGACTTCAAGCTGCCCTCGATACATCGTGGGAAGAATTGTATGCAGTTATGCAGGAACTTGATTTCTCCAGGGCTAAAACCTGCCGCGGAGATGACTACGATAAAGTGCTGATAGAAAGATGGACCAAGGTACGTAATGATGCAAAAGCAATGGTACAAGGAATCAAAGATGAATTGTTTTCCCGACGTCCCGATTCTTTTCTGAAAGATCTCGAGGAGTTAGCACCTGTAATGGGTACACTTGTTGATTTAGTTAAGAAATATGGGAAGGAATTTAGCCTCTTAAAACAAGATAAAGGATTGGTGGACTTTTCCGACTTAGAGCACCTTTGTTTAGATGTGCTCACTACTTATAACGAAGAAAAAGTAGAAAGATCGGAAGCCGCACTCCGCTATCAGTCCACTTTTAAAGAAGTGATGGTGGATGAGTACCAGGATACAAATATGGTCCAGGAGGCTATCCTGAAACTAGTTACGAAGGAAAGTGAAGAGGCTGGAAATATGTTCATGGTAGGAGACGTAAAGCAATCCATTTACAGATTCCGATTAGCCGAACCTTTCTTATTTTTAAGCAAATACAAACGGTTTGATACGGAAGGAAGAGAGTCTGGTCTCCGCATTGATTTGAATAAAAATTTCCGTTCCCGACCGGAAGTCCTTGATGCCACCAACTTTATCTTTAAACAAATTATGGGAGAAACTGTTGGGGAAATCGACTATGACGACGATGCGGAATTAAAGTTTGGGGCAGCCTATTATCCACAAGCATCAAACAGAGAATCGGAATTATTGATAATAAATCGAAAGGGTTCAGTTTCTGGGGATGAGAATGAACTTTCCGAGTATGAGTCTGAAGAAAACTCCACTGGATTTGATAAAGTGGAACTGGAAACAGCTCAAGTGGAAGCGAAGATGATTGCTCAGAAAATAAAGCATCTAATTCAGTCCGGGTATGAAATATATGATAAAGACAGAAAAACGATGCGCCCTGTCACTTACCGGGATTTTGTGATCCTGATGCGCTCAATGCCATGGGCCCCTCAATTTATGGAGGAGTTTAAGCAGGAAGGTCTGCCGTTATATGCAAACTTGAGCACGGGATATTTCGAAGCAACAGAAGTTGCCATTCTTTTATCGTTATTGAAGGTCATTGATAACCCATATCAAGATGTTCCGTTGGCTTCTGTGTTAAGATCACCGATTGTTGGGCTTGATTCCAACGACTTGGCCACCATTCGTATTCAGCAAAAAAGAGGCTCCTATTACGAAGCGTTAATGGCATTTATGGACAAGGCCCCTGATACTGTGGAGGAACAGGAATTAGCTAAAAGAATTCGTTTATTCTATCAGATGCTTCAATCATGGCGTACAGCTGCGCGTGAAGGAGCATTGTCCGAGTTGATTTGGCAGATTTATCAAGACACACACTTCTTTGATTTTGTTGGGGGAATGCCAGGCGGTAAGCAACGTCAGGCAAACTTGCGAGCACTATATGACCGTGCCAGACAATATGAATCCACCTCTTTCCGCGGCTTGTTTCGTTTCTTGCGTTTTATTGAAAGGATGCAAGAACGGGGAGAAGACCTTGGTGCTGCAAGAGCGCTCGGGGAGCAAGAGGATGTTGTCAGGCTGATGACTATACACTCCAGCAAAGGACTTGAGTTTCCAATCGTATTTGTTGCAGGACTGTCCAGACAGTTCAATATGATGGATCTTAACAACAGTTATTTGCTAGATAAGGAGCTTGGGTTTGGTTCTAAATATGTAAATGCAAAACTGCGAATCACCTATCCAACGATATTGCAGTTGGCCTTGAAACGAAAAGCCAAGGCACAGCTGATAGCGGAGGAAATGCGTGTATTATACGTAGCTCTCACGAGGGCAAAGGAAAAATTATACCTGGTCGGAACGGTAAAGGACTTTGAAAAATCTCAATTGCAGTGGGGGGAACACGTCTCACATGAAAATTGGCTGTTACCGGACTATGTAAGAGCAGGTGCGAAATCGTATATGGACTGGGTTGGCCCTGCCCTTGTGCGACACAAAGATGCACAAGTATTAAGAGAAGATGGTGCGACCTTCGTCAACCAAGAGGACATCGCCAATCATCCAACTTCATGGAAGATATCCGTTACTAACGTAGAACAGTTGATACAGGAGATAGAAGCTGTAAAAGAAGAAGAAAACCTTCTTCTAAATTCCGTGAAACAAGGGAAGCAGATTGACATAGAAAGTCCTTATAAAGCGAAAGTGGTGGAACAGCTGAATTGGACCTATCCATATAAAGAGGCAAGTATGCATCGATCGAAGCAGTCTGTCTCAGAGATAAAAAGGATGAGAGAACAGCAGGATCCATACGCAGACAACACGCTTGTACAAACAGAAAGAAGGTATTTCCTTGATCGCCCGGCATTCTTGCAAAAGAAAAAACTGTCTCCTTCAGAAATTGGGACAGCGATGCACGCAGTGATGCAAAATATAGACCTTGCGGCTGAGACGATGGATCGAGATTATGTACAGGCTCAGGTCATGGAAATGGTTCAAAAAGAGCTGATTACAGCCGAACAGGCAAACGTCATTAATTTTGACGCCATCGTTTCTTTCTTTTCTACTTCTGTCGGGAAGCGGATGGTAGAGGCGCAACAAGTTCACCGGGAGGTCCCATTCAGTTATGCATTGCAAGAAAATGAGTTTTTTGAACAAAAAGAACTAAAAGAAGAGACCATCCTGGTGCAGGGTGTCATTGATTGCCTTTTAGAAGATGAGGCAGGGCTTGTCTTAATCGACTATAAAACGGATACCATCACAGGTAGATATGATAACGGATTTGAAGAAGCAGAACCAGTTCTGCGCAATCGTTATAAAGACCAAGTAGCCTTGTACGGGAAAGCCGTTGAAGAAATTTGGAAGAAGGAATTAAAGGAGAAATATTTATATTTCTTTGATGGAAATCGATTAATGAAAATGGATTAATATAAAGAGTGGCTCAGGTGGCAAATGTTGTTGCTTGAGCCACTTTCATGGAAGGGAAGAATATAGATGCGCATACTTCATACTGCCGACTGGCACTTGGGTAAAACATTAGAAGGAAGAAGTCGTTTGCCAGAGCAAGCACAGTTTTTGGAAGAGCTTCTGGAAGTTGTAGAAGAAGAAAAAGTAGACGTGATACTGATGGCAGGAGATGTCTATGACACTGTCAATCCCCCCGCCCAGGCGGAAGTACTTTTCTATGAGTCGCTTCAACAGTTATCCAACAGTGGAAAAAGGCCTGTTGCTGTCATTGCAGGGAACCATGATAATCCAGACCGTCTTTCTGCATCCAGACCTCTTGCAAGCACGCAAAATATCTCCTTGCTAGGCTACCCCACAATGGACGTTCAGACAATCTATGTCCCCACGACGGAAGAAACATTGAAACTTGCTTCTTTGCCATACCCATCAGAGTCGAGGTTAAACGAAGTGCTTTCCGAAGAGTTTGAGGAAAAAGCTATCAGGGACCATTATGATGCAAGAATTAGCCAGTTTTTTGATAAGATGTGTGAACAGTTTACCGAGTCCTCTGTCAATATTGCCATGAGCCATCTTTTTGTTGCCGGCGGAAATTCCTCTGATTCAGAACGTCCTATTGAAGTAGGGGGAGCATTTACGGTTGCAGCTGAAAGCTTGCCACATCAAGCCCAATATGTTGCTCTAGGCCACTTGCATCGCCCTCAAACCATTAAGCGTGCCAAAACGGCAGCCAGATACTCTGGCTCCCCGCTTGCTTATAGTTTTTCAGAGGCTGGTTACACGAAAAGTGTAACCATTATAGATGCTAAGCCTGGTGAAGCTGTGGAAACAAAAGAAATCTATCTTTCTAGTGGAAAGCCTCTTGTGAAATGGAAGGCAACAGAGGGAGTTCAACAAGTGTATGAGTGGCTTGAAAATAAAAAGGATAGTAATGCATGGGTAGATCTTGAAATACATGTCACCAATGCATTATCCATGGAAGAAATTCACCGAATTAGAAAACATCATGATGGCATCCTCCATATACGTCCCATTTTTCCAGAAATGGTCGAAGAGAGGAAAGCGGTGAAGATGGACAGCGTTCCCATGGAAGAGCTGTTTGTTAGGTTTTATGAAAAACAATCAGGAGGAGCCAAACCTGAGGAAGAATTAGTCCGGTTATTTCTCTCCTTATTGCAAGATGAAACGTTGAAGGAGGAACAAGTATGAAACCAATCACATTGACGATCGCAGGGCTCCACAGCTTCCGTGAAAAACAAATAATTGACTTTGAATCGCTTTGTGAGGGTGGCGTATTTGGAATTTTTGGACCAACCGGAAGTGGAAAATCTTCCATATTGGACGGGATGACGCTTGCTCTGTACGGAAAAGTAGAACGTGCCTCCAATAATACGCAGGGAATTATGAATCATGCTGAAAATAAGTTAGAGGTTTCCTTTTTATTTGAACTAGAAAATGCAAAGGGGAAGCAGCGTTTTAAAGTGGAACGGACCTTTAAAAGGACAGATGACATCCGTGTTAAGTCAGGGATATCAAGATTGACGGAAGAAAAGGAAGGCGAACATATCGTTATTGCGGATAAAGCAAGTGAAGTGAATCAGGCCATTCAAGAGATACTGGGACTAACCATTGATGACTTCACCAGAGCCGTTGTGTTGCCACAAGGTAAATTTGCCGAATTTCTGTCGCTTAAAGGTGCAGACAGAAGACAAATGCTGCAACGCCTGTTCCAGTTAGAAAAATACGGCGACCAGCTTTCCCGAAAAATAAAGGAAGAGCTGCAAGAAAAAACAAGACTGTTAGGAGAAATACATGCTGAGCAGTTAGGGTTGGGTGAAGCTTCTGATGAGGCGGTAAAAGAAGCAGAAAAAGCGTTCAAGGAAGTAGAGACACTCGTTAAAAGTTCAGAGAAAGCACTTCAAGAGATGGAATATGTTTTTGAGCAAAAAAAGAAGCAATGGGAAAGGCAGCTTGAAAAGGCACAGGTGGAAAAAAAACTTCAATCTTTCCTTTTGCAAGAGGCTTCGATTAAGGAGCTGGAAACTTCTTATACATTGGCGGAACAGGCGGAGAGCTTAAAACCTTTGTTGGAAGATCTAAGAGAAGTGGAAAAAGCATTGTTTCAATGGAAGCAAAAAAGTCAACAGGATCAAGCTGCCAATATTTCTTCAAAAGAAACGCTAGAACAAGCTTTGAATACGTATGAATCAGCAAGAGTTAAGAAAGAAACAACATTACCTATATTGCTTACAAAGAAAGAAAAGTTAGAACGGGCAGGAAATCTGGAAGAAGGTTTGAATGACCAGAAGCCCAAAATGGAAGAACTTAAACACTCTTTGGTTGCTAATAAAGAAGCATTAGCTAAATTAGAAACCCAGGAAGAAAAGGCAAAGGAATTGTATACCAAGGCAGTAAACAAGCAAAAGACAATAAAAGATGAGCTTGCCTCCCTTTCGATTGCACCTGCACGTCTAGAAATACTTCAGAAAGCATTTGACAAGAAACAAGAGATACTTCTCATTGAGAAAAAAATGAAGGAAAATGGAGCAGAAGTAGCTTCGTTACAAAACAAAATTTCTACCTTCCAGGCTGAGAACCAAAAAGCAGAAGTGAATCTAAATAAGGGAAAAGAAACTCTTTTAGAAATTTTCCAAAGTACAGAGAAGCACTATGATCAAGCATCAAAAATGGCGCAACAGCTTGATTGGCTTGAACGACAGCTTGAACAGTTTTTAGAAGCGGAACAAAAGCTTGCGGATGATGCAAAAATCCATCAATTAGCATTGGAGTTGGCCAAATCTCTTGAAGATGGAGACGCATGTCCCGTTTGTGGTTCTACAGATCATCCCGGTCTAGCTTCTCATCAAGCTCATCGGGAAGTTGCAAGCAGCAAAGAGGAAAACGGTATAGGAAAACTTCCTTCTGCGATTTCGTTTCAAAAACAGGAAAACCTGAAGATTAAGCTTAAATTAGAGCAAATAGCTTCGGAGCTTCATCGAGACCTTGAAGGGGAAAAAGGCTTGCCGTCTCCAAAGGAATCGTTTGAAAAATGGGACCTGTGGGACAAGGAATGGAACGAGTCAAAGGACACAGCAGGTCTGCTTGCTGAAAAGTACCATAGAATTTCAACAGAACAAAAGGCGCTAATTCAAGACCTTATTCAGTTGCAAGAAAAGAAAGAGAAGGTGGACAATTACCTTCAAACGTGGACAGGGACTTTTAAGGAAACAGTAAAGCTTGCTTCTAGCTATATGGAACAGCGTGAAGAATGGAGGAAGCGTTTAGAAGATACACAAAAGGAGTTGTTAGAAAAGAAAAACAAGTGGGAGAGCGATTTCGAAGAAGAAAATTTTGAAGAAATCGAAACCACCTACCAAGCTGCCAAAGAAAATGAAAAACACCGAATGGACCTTCAGGAAAGAATAAATACAAGTGTGGATTTTATTGAAACAAAAGAGAAAGAATTAAAAGTAACACAAGAAAAGAAGCGAGAGATTGAAAAAAACATTTACCAAGAGGAACTACAGTTAGAACAGCTTCTTAATCGTATGAAAGATACGCAAGAAGAAATAAAGTCCATCGCTGGAGAGAATAATATTCAGGATGAGCTGAAGCGTGTTGAGTATGAAATGGAATGCTTAAATATGAAGGAAAGGGAAAACTACCAAAAATGGATAGAATCCCAGAAGCATGCTCAAGAAAGGGAGAAAGCTGCTTCACATAGTGAACAGATGGTACGGGAATCGGAGTCCCGTCTTGCTCTCATTCAAGAAAAATGGAAACATGAACTGGACAAGTCCGTGTTCACAGCTACGGATGATGTAGAGCGGGCGATTGTTCATATAGAATCAAAAGCTGTATGGAAAGAACAAATAGAACAGTACTGGGAAGAAAGAAAGGCCGTTGAAAAGGACCTTTCTCGTTTAAATGCATTGATTGGTACAGAAATTTTAGAAGAAGAGGAATGGGAGAAATTCCGAGATCAACTACAGTTTGCTCGCAAAGATTTGCGTGATGAGATAGAAAGAAAGAGTGCGCTTCAACAAAATCTCCTTTCTTTAAAAGAGCGTAATGAACGGTTTAGGATTCTGGAGGAAAAGAAGACAAAGCTAACGGAAGAGACTCAAGCATATCAAAAGCTTCAGACTGTCTTTAAAGGAAACAGTTTTGTTGAATACTTGGCGGAAGAGCAGTTGCTGCAAATAAGCAGGGATGCTTCAGAGAGGTTGGGACAGCTTACCCGCCAGCGATATGCCCTGGAAATGGATTCAAATGGAGGATTCATTATTCGTGACGATGCTAATGGTGGTGTAAGGAGACCTGTCTCCACTCTTTCTGGTGGTGAAACATTCCTTACATCCTTGGCACTTGCATTGTCCCTTTCCGCTCAAATTCAGTTAAGAGGAGAATATCCACTGCAGTTCTTCTTCCTTGATGAGGGCTTTGGGACACTTGATTCAGAGCTTTTGGATGCGGTAGTCACTGCATTGGAAAAACTTCAGTCCGACCATCTTGCAGTGGGGGTTATCTCCCATGTACAAGAGCTACGGGCACGTTTGCCTAGACGACTGGTGGTTACCCCTGCAAAGTCTTCTGGCAACGGTTCTGTTGTGACTTTAGAAAACTTATGATATTAGAATTGGTATTGGAGGTATGGTGGAAGGCTGTATGGATATTGAATTTGATTGAAGGAGGTGCAAGCTGTCATGGGCAAAAAGAAAAAATGGGACATTGGTACTTGTGAGCTTTGTGAAAGAGAAGAGGTGGAGATTACGGTCCATCATCTCACCCCTAAGGAAATGGGAGGGACCTTCCTGCCAACGGCTAATCTATGTATTCCATGTCATAAACAAATACATGCCCTATATACAAACGACGAACTTGCTATCCGAATGAATACGGTTCTTCTTCTAAAAGATGACCCAAAGATAGCATCCTTCATCAAATGGATCCAAAAACAGCCATCATCCAAAATACCACTAACCAAAAAATCAAACGAACGAAAACAAAAACGTTAAAAACCAAAATCCGTGCCACTTGCGTTGGCACGGATTTTGTGGTATTTCGGGGTTGAAGGGGAAAGTCCTAGAGGGGTCTGACCCCCTTTTCCCCTTTTCTTCTTTTTTTCTCTTGTTCCCTTTAGTTATTCGCCACAATATCTTGGTCATTGAAGTCAGGGTCGATGGTGTTGGTGGCGGATAGACCGTTGTTGGTGATGATGAAGTTACCGGTGTTAAATCCACCGGATCCCCCAGCAGTCTTGGAGGCTGATTTAGGGGAGATGTAGAAGGAATCTCCAAAGTTGATGACGCCTCCACCTACGCTGTTAATGGCAACCGGACCTACGATAGCTGGCATGTAGAACATCCTTTTTGTTTATAGGTGAGCGCACTCTTCTAGTTTTCTCCCTGAAACAATGAACCCACCCATGTTTTTATGATACTTATACTATATGATGTGAGACCCAAAAGGTGAGGATACAGACACTTATTCATCCTCACTTTTGATAGAAGTGTCTGGTAATCCCATGTTTTTGTGTACTTCTGGTCCTAAAAGCTGTCTAGTTTGCTTTACCCTTGACTCCCCACAAATCGTGTTGGATGAACCAATTTGTAAGACAGAAGAGGATGAAACCCCTTTTATCTTAATGGAATTGACGCAAATATTTGGATTCACATTATTCACTGACATGTTCACCCGCTCGGTTATGACAGGAGTTGGGGATTTCATGGAAAATATCGGATACTCAGAAAAGTTTCCCTCACTACCATAAAACCGAGGAAATTCTCTTTTCACAGCAAGAGCTCTTGATTTGGCATTTATATAATACGAATCCCCAATGTGGAAATAGGAGCTGAAAGATAAAGAATGCAAGTTTATATCGTTGACTCTAGAAATTCGCATGGCTTATTCCGTTGTAAGTGGTACAAACGGTCCGATTATTAATGCTTCAGGGGGCGTGTCAAAATAAGATGTCAGGCAAATATTCTGTGTATCCCCCACTAGGAAAATAGAAGAGGAAGACACTCCAAGTATATCGATTTTATCTACTTGCAAATTATGATTGGAAACTTGGAAATTCATTTATAAACACCACGCATTTATTTTTTTTGAGGAAGAGTTTGAATAAAGGCAGCAAAAGCTTTATCCATATCTGCTTGAAGCTGTTGGATAGCTATTTCCTTAATTTTTTCATCATTGTAACCCTTTTGAACAGATTCTGCGGTTATCGCATTTAATGTGTGATTTACGCGTGAAGCTAGTTGATTGTTTACATCTTGGATCATGAAATCATGATAGTGTTTTTCAAGCGTTCTGCCTTGCTGTTTAGCTATCTGGTCAATTTTAGTTTTTCCGTTTTTCTGAAGATAATCCCGAAGGTCTGCCTCAATCCCTTTGGCTAAATTCTGATTTCGCTGTGGAACAGGCACTTCCAAATTGTTTTGGGTTACGACAAAATCTTCAATTTCCCCAGGTGACCCAGGTGTCAACCCAATATTCAGTGTGCCTTCTAATGTTTCCACCTTAAGCTGATCAAATTTATACTCAATCCGTTCAATATTCATACTTGGCTTTTCTTTTAATTGGGTGATTTCCTGTTGCATAAGTTTCAGCAGTTCCTCGAGGGTGGAGATCTGCTTCGTTTGGTTTTCCACTACTTGTTGTAATTGCTGGATCTGTTGCTGCGATTGATAAAAATACTGATAATTATTATACATCCGACCACCCCTTTCATTGGTTGCTGTTCAAGTCCTATTAGAAGCATCTCTAATACTTTATGCAAACATTGAAAATGGGTGAATGCCCAGTATGTTATTTATCTTGACCCTGTTAAAGGTACAGGAAGTTCTAATGCACTCGGAGGTATGTCGCTTTGCTGCTGCGCTATTTCAGCACTGCTTACTGGTGCTGGTCCGGTGAAGTTACCTGTATTGTACAAGTTGGATAAAGACTTAATAACTCCTGCGCTACCAATTTGAAAAACGGAGGAGTTTGATATCCCTCCTATTTTTAAATGATGGATGACAATACTTTGATTGATATAAAAATTGGATGCCATACGTATCCCCTCCTGTATGAGAACGGAGTACTTTTCGGTTGCCAAGCTCCGCAAGCACTCCACTAGTTCGTTACATATTCAAAGCCACCGGCTGATCATTTACATCTTGGTCATAGGTGTTGGTCTGACTGTTTGTGTTGCTTATAGATATATTGTCTCCGGTGTTGAAACTTCCGGCTCCTGCGAATGTTTTGGCGGAACTGACTGGAGACATTTGAAAAACATCCCCGATATGAAAGACCCCGGAGTTACCGATGCTGTTAACATTTACAGCTCCGACGATTGCTGGCATAACGTTAACTCCTTTACTGTGCGCTTATGCTATATCCTATGACATTAGCCCTGTATGGTGAGTGGACATCGAAAAAGGAAAAGAGGATTTGATGATAGGAATATAAAGGAAAAAGAGCTATAATATTCTTTATGAAAGAACGAAAAGGGAGGAATCTGGATGCAAGCGGCACCCATACAAGAAAAAGAGAGAATAGTAGCATTAGATATTATAAGGGGAATTGCAATATTAGGTATTTTTTTAGTGAACATGCCATCTTTTTTTGCACCAATGCTTTATGTAAACATCAAAACATATTGGACTGATGCACGGGACATTATAGTAATGAATGGAGTGGATATCATTGCTCAAGCAAGCTTTTATACCCTCTTTTCATTTCTTTTTGGGTATGGCTTTATTATTTTCACAACGAGAGTAGCAGAGAAAAATCTTTCCGTACCTAAATATTTCTCAAGAAGATTAGTTGTTTTGTTGGTGATAGGAATCATTCATGCCTTTTTAATTTGGCATGGGGATATTCTCATTACCTACGCATTATGTGGTTTTCTCCTATTGTTTATGAGGAAAATGTCCTCTAAAGCGATGGTTTGGACGGGTCTGCTTCTTATTGTAATTCCTACAACACTGTTGTCATTATTAATGCTTGTAATTACTTTAACGGTTGGGGATACAGATCTCTATTCCCCATTTGAGGCAAATGCTGCTCAATCTTTACAAGTTTATGCGAATGGAACATTTATGGAGATTACGAAACAGCGAATTTCGGATTGGTCTTTCGTTAATATCGCGAACTTTTTCTTTATTGTGCTTTCTGTTTTGCCAATGTTCCTGTTTGGAGCGGCTGCAGCAAAATCCAAGTGGCTTGAAAACCTAGAGGAAAACCTCTCATGGATGAAGAAGCTTTGGATTACAACTTTTGTATTGGCATTAATATTTAAATTACTACCATATTACACAACTCAAAATTACACAACAGAATATTTACAGGACGGGTTAGGTGGGCCTGCAAGTGCAATTTTCTACTTTTTATCAGTCGTTTTGGCAACTAGAACAGGATTGGGTTCGAAATTATTGTCCCCGTTTCAGTACGTCGGAAAAATGAGTTTAACAAACTACTTATTCCAATCTGTTGTTTGTTCGCTGATCTTCTATAGTTATGGACTAGGATTATATGGATCGGTTACTCCGTTTTATGGCCTATGGCTTGTTCTAGGTATTTATATCTTCCAAATCATTATTAGCAGAGTCTGGGTGGCTAACTTCCATTATGGTCCGATGGAGTGGTTATGGAGAGCGGGTACTTACGGTAATAAGCCTAAATTTAAAAAGATGTGAGCATATGCTTCACATCTTTTTCATTGTGCAAAGGAATATTTATTTTGGTTTTTCAATAACCTTAATTGTTGTTGCGACTGCTTATTTAATAGAACATCGAGTTCTTGGCTGCATTTCACCGTTTGAGATGCAGTAAATCCGTATTCTTTTGCGTAATGAATCATTTGCTGTCTTTTTAATTCAATTTTTAAGGCTAACATTTGCTTCTACTCCATTATAATAAGATTAAGTAACGCAAGCGGTTGTCCTTATTATGGCACGGCTTTCTCAAGAAAAAAAGCACTTCGATAAAACAAGTCATAATATAACAAATTACAACATAATCACAGTATTTGTAGAAGGAAGGATGAGTAAACGAGTGCATTTATTATCTATGGAAATTAACGGAGAAGTTAGAATTGGACTAACCGACGAAGCACAATTATATGTTATAGATCTTCAAAAAGCGCATTCAGATAAAAGAGAGGAAAGTGTTTGGCCTTCAACTCTGTTGGAAGGTATAGAGACTGGGGAAGAATTTGTCGCCAATGTTGCGAGCCTTCGAGACTGGGTGTTTACACAACGAAATTCTAGGGACTATTTTATCCCTATGAAAGAGGTCAGGCTTCTTGCGCCGGTCCCAAGGCCTCGAAAGAACATTTTTTGTGTAGGGAAAAATTACCGTGAACATGTACTGGAGATGGGTAGTGAAGAGGATATTCCCGAACATATAATGATTTTTACGAAAGTTCCCACTACCGTAATTGGCCACGAAGAAATCATTCTTTTACACGAAGATGTAACCGGCCAATTGGACTATGAGGGGGAATTGGCAATAGTAATGGGAAAAGGAGGAAAAGGTATACCTATAGAAGATGCAATGGATTATATCTTCGGCTACACAATTGTGAATGATGTAACGGCTAGAGACTTGCAAAAGCGTCATAGTCAATTCTTTCTAGGTAAAAGTCTGGATGGAACGTGCCCCATGGGACCAGTCGTTGTGCATAAATCGGCGATAGATGACCCCCAATGCTTGAAGATGAAAACCATGGTGAACGGGGAAGTCCGTCAATTTGCTTCCACAGAACAAATGATTTTTTCCATACCTGAAATAATAGCAACTATTTCTAAAGGGATGACTTTAGAACCGGGAGATATTATTGCGACCGGAACTCCTGCTGGTGTCGGGAAAGGATTTGATCCACCGCGTTTTTTAACAGGGGAAGATGTGATAGAAGTCTGCATTGAGAAAATTGGTGTTTTAAGAAATACAGTCAAGTAACATATCTATGATATAAGCAAAAAGCTTCCTGCTAGATTTAGTGCATCCTAGCAGAAAGCTTTTTCATTATGATAGTACTTGCTTCACTTTTTCTATAGCCCAATCTAAATCTTCTTTAGAAATAACTAGTGGGGGTGCAAAACGGATTACCGTCTCATGCGTTTCCTTGCATAGTAAACCTTTTTCTTTCAGCTTTTCGCAGTAAGGACGAGCTGCTTCCGTCAACTCTACTCCTATGAAGAGGCCACGGCCGCGAACTTCTTTGATTATAGGGTTTTTTATGGTGCGTAACTCTTCCATCATATAGTTACCTAAGTCATAAGAACGTTCTACCAATTTTTCTTCATCTAATACTTCTAATGCTGCCATGGAAACTGCACAAGCTAACGGATTTCCTCCAAAAGTGGAGCCGTGCGATCCTGGATTGAACACACCAAGGATATCTTTGTTTGCAGCCACGCAGGAAATAGGGAATACTCCTCCGCCAAGCGCTTTACCTAATATGTACATATCAGGCTCTACATTCTCCCAGTCACAAGCGAATAGTTTCCCAGAGCGACCAAGTCCGGCTTGGATTTCATCTGCCACATATAAAACATTATTAGCCTTACAAACCTCATAAGCTTCTGAGAGGAACCCTTCGGCTGGGATATTGATGCCGGCTTCACCTTGGATTGGTTCAAAGATAAATGCAGCAGTATTCGGTGTGATGGCACCTTTAAGTGCTTCGATGCTGCCATAAGGAATCACCTTGATACCAGGGAGCATCGGACCGAAACCTTGTTGATATTCTTCACTAGAGGACATGGATACTGCTGTCATAGTACGTCCATGGAAATTATCTTCACATACAATGATTTCTGCTTGGTTAGCAGGTACACCTTTTACATCATAAGCCCATCGACGAACAGCCTTTACTGCAGTTTCTACAGCTTCTGCACCTGTATTCATAGGTAACACCATATTTTTCTTCGTTACCTCAGCCATTTTTTCGTACCAAGGACCGAGTTGGTCGTTATGGAAAGCGCGGGATGTTAAGGTGATTTTATCTGCTTGATCTTTTAACGCTTGAATGATTTTAGGGTGACGGTGCCCTTGGTTGACTGCGGAATAGGCACTTAACATATCCATGTATTTATTGCCTTCCGGGTCTTCTACCCATACGCCTTGTGCTTTAGAAATCACAATTGGAAGTGGGTGATAATTATTGGCGCCAAATTTTTCTGTGATACTGATGATATCGTGTGTTTTCGTTGTCATAAATGAAGTACCTCCATTATTGAATGTAATGGTTTACATAGGTATTATATCATTGTTAATATTCAAAATCTTATATTAAGGTAATTTACTTAGTTTTTTTCTGTCTCTATGGTATGATACTAGTAGTTTTGAGTGAAATAAAGGAGGTTAGTAGATATGACACATGCACATATTTCAACATGGGCAATCGCACTTATTCTGTTTGTCGTAGTACTTTTTTTAACAAAAGCAGGGAAAGAAAAAGGTGCTAAGATAACCGCGATGGTACTTAGAGTGTTCTACATCTTGATCGTTGTGACAGGCTTGCAGCTTGGATGGACATTGATCACAAACGGGCAATATGCATTGAAGATGGTACTTGGTATTGTCGTTATCGGTTTGATGGAAATGATCTCAGTCCGCACTAGAAAAGGTAAATCGACCGTTGTGGTTTGGGTTCTTTTCGTGGTCGTTTTGGCATACATTCTCCACTTAGGCTTCAGTCTACCAATGGGTGTATAATTTACAAAATAAAAAGCTTGAATCCTTATTAAATCGGGGATTTAAGCTTTTTTTAGGTATATAGTGCTGTTGATTTCCTTTCAGGGCGCTTTGCTTGCCTGGCAAGGGGGGAGGTAAAATAGAGGCGGTCTCTCCGCCCGAACCGGCAGTGGAAAACCCAAAACGGTAGAAGAGAGACCGTCTCTCTGCCCGAACCGGCAGCGGAAAACCAAAAACGGTAGAAGAGAGACCGTCTCTCCGCCCGAACCGGCAGCGGAAAACACGAACCGGTAGAAGAGAGACCGTCTCTCCGCCCGAACCGGCAGCGGAAAACCCAAAACGGTAGAAGAGAGACCGTCTCTCCGCCCGAACCGGCAGCGGAAAACCCAAAACGGTAGAAGAGAGACTGTCTCTCCGCCCAAACCGGCAGCGGAAAACATTAAACGGTAGAAGAGAGACCGTCTCTCCGCCCGAACCGGCAGCGAAAAAACAAAACGGTAGAAGAGAGACCGTCTCTCCGCCCAAACCGGCAGCGGAAAACCCAAAACGGTAGAAGAGAGACCGTCTCTCCGCCCAAATCGACAGTGGAAAACCCAAACCGGTAGTAGAGAGACCGTCTCTCCGCCCGAACCGGCAGCGGAAAACATGAAACGGTAGAAGAGAGACCGTCTCTCCGCCCGAACCGGCAGCGGAAAACATGAAACGGTAGAAGAGAGACCGTTTCTCCGCCCAAACCGGAAGCGAAAAACCAAAAACGGTAATAGAGAAGCAATCTCTATGCTCAACACCCATTCACCAAAGCCCTAATAGTTAACAAGAAAGTAAATTCCCCGCCACATATCGCTTTTAATAAAGCTGAATCGCTTTCCTCTACAGCTCATTCGCCACTTTATTCTCCTTGTTCTATTCAGCTTTTCTACGTTCCATATTAGTGAACATGTATCTTTTGCCGGTTTGCAGGGTGTATTCAAATCGGTCGGTTACTGATTTTCCTCTAGAAAAGTGATGTTGAACGGAACAAATAAATGTTTCATTATCATAAACGAGAAAATTTACTCCTGATGGCTCCTTTATATTATCCATGAATTGCATGGTGTTATAGCAATAGATACAGTCATAGATGGAAATATTGGAGTTGTTCAACAGGGTGGTGAACTTTGTAAACGCATCCTCGGACAGTTCTTCAAGCCATTCCATATAGGGCTGAGGAAGTCTTTTACGGACACGCACGGCATCTCCATTGTTTAATTCATACAAATGTTTGGTATGTAATACAACTTGACCGTTTTCTAATAACACGCCTGGTACCCATTCGTTTGAAAAGAGTATCTCTATGCCTTCTTCTGAAATCTCTTCTAAAAGAAATGCTTCATCGTCCTCGGCTTCAAAAAAAATCCATTGTTCATTTATATGTTCAATTGTACCGCATGTATAGGAGCGTTTCTGTTCGTAAATAATGTTTTTTCTTTTTTGAAGATTCACAGTCGTTTCCTCCAGTAGTCAACAAGTTTTGTAGGGGCAAACCTTTGTGTCTGCCATTCTTCCCTAGTTGGTGTGCCTTTAAACTAGACGCATTATTATTACTTTACCCACTTTTCAGAGGAATATTGAGAGGAAGACAGACAAGGAAAAAAAGTGAAGCTGTTTCTGGAATTCATGGTATAAGCACTCCCGGCATAGTATAGAACACCCGTAGTTTGCTTAAAGCAAAAGGAGTGGATGGACAATATGTGCGGTATTACTGGATGGATAGATTGGAAGAAAGATATCAAAGATCAGAAAGATATAGTAAAAAAAATGGCGGAAACTTTATCTTTACGTGGACCAGATGACACAAATATTTGGATGGACCGTCATGTGGGTTTTGGACATAAACGCTTAGCTGTTGTTGACCTTGAAGGCGGTAAGCAGCCGATGACAAGGAATAAAGCGGAGGATAATTACACTATTTGCTATAACGGTGAACTTTATAACACAGAAGATATTAGAAAAGAATTGGTGAAGAGAGGATATGGTTTTAGAGGGCATTCTGATACGGAAGTTTTACTGACGGCCTATATGGAATGGAAAGAAGAATGTGTCCATCATTTAAATGGCATCTTTGCATTTGCAATTTGGGATGAAAAAGAAGAAAGATTGTTTATTGCGCGAGACAGACTTGGGGTGAAGCCATTATTTTTTCATCAAGGGGAGGGGACGTTGCTTTTTGGATCCGAACTGAAAGCACTTCTGGCCCATCCGGAAGTCTCGAGTGAAGTTGGGTATGATGGATTGGCAGAAATCTTTGGACTTGGACCTTCTCGTTCCCCTGGCAATGGACTTTTTCATCAAATCAAGGAGCTCCGCCCAGCACATTTAATGATAATGAGTAAAAGGGAAGGTCTGAAAATCAAGCGATACTGGAATGTGGAAAGCAGGCCGCATACGGATAGTTTCGAGGAAACCGTGGAAAAAGTACGCTATCTTTTCACAGATGCTGTTACAAGACAACTAGTATCAGATGTGCCGGTATGTACATTTTTATCTGGAGGCTTGGATTCTAGTGCCATAACAGCAATTGCTGCAAATGCTTTTAAGAATGAAGGCAAGCCGCCATTAAATACTTATTCCATTGATTACGAGGAAAATGACAAGTACTTTAAAGCAAATGAATTTCAACCAAATTCCGATGAGAAGTGGATTAGGAAAATGACGGAAACCTTTGGTACCGTTCATCACCGTTCCATCATCTCACAAACCAACCTCGCAGCGTATTTAAAAGAGGCGGTACTTGTAAGAGATCAACCTGGTATGGCGGATATAGATTCCTCCTTACTATGGTTCTGCAGGGAAATCAAACAAAATTATGTCGTGAGTCTCTCTGGGGAATGTGCAGATGAAATCTTCGGGGGATACCCATGGTTCCACAGACCAGAAGATCTTGCATCAAGTAACTTCCCATGGATGCGTTCCACCCAAGCCAGAATGGAACTGCTTCGACCAGAATGGAGAAGGAGACTGAAACTAGATGAATATATTACATCTAAATTTGAAGAAACGGTTGCGGAAACGCCTAGACTTGAAGGCGAGAGTCTAATAGAAGCACGTAGACGCGAGTTGTTCTATTTAAATATGATATGGTTCATGACAACACTACTTGACCGCAAGGATAGAATGAGCATGGGTGCAAGCTTAGAAGTTCGTGTTCCCTTTGCTGATCACCGTTTGGTGGAGTATGTCTGGAATATCCCATGGGAAATGAAGATGCACGGCAACAGGGAAAAGGGGATCTTAAGGAAGGCTTTGGAAGGCATACTACCTGATGAAGTGCTTTACAGGAAGAAAAGTCCCTACCCTAAAACCCATCATCCGGTTTATACGAAAATGGTTAGAAGTTGGCTAGAAGAAATTCTGGAAGATTCAAATAGCCCATTACTTGAGTTCATGGATAAAAAGAAACTGAAAGAAATCGTTTCTTCAGAAGGTAAAGCATTTCAGGTACCTTGGTTTGGACAGCTGATGAGTGGTCCTCAACTGTTAGCCCACCTCGCACAAATTCATGTATGGTTTACTCATTACGGTGTAACAATAAAGGAATAAATTGCTAAGTATGATTAAATGTGTTTTGATTAGAGTGTAGAAACTCTTTATCGTATTAAAGAGATAAAAGCTCCTAGATAGGAGTTTTTATTTCATTTTAGTGTGTACAAGCTCCTTATTTCTAGTGCAGTTTATGAAAAAATCATCATCCAAATGCCGTTTCAACCCGTTTTTAAATAGAAAGAGTGTTATTGATTGTAAGGGTATTTAAAAGAATATATAATGTTTGTATAATATTTGTTTAATTAAGGAACGGTTTGTTTGGAATGAGGAGGCGTACTTGAAATGAGCAAAAAAATAGTAGTGATTGGTGCAGGGCCTGGTGGTTTAGCAACTGCCATGATGCTTTCTGCAAGTGGCTATGAAGTAACCGTTATGGAAAAACAACCTTATGTTGGAGGACGAAATTCTGCTATAAAATTAGGGGATTTCACTTTCGATATGGGGCCAACCTTTTTAAGTATGCCTCAAATAGCAGAGGAAATTTTTGAAGAATCAAGGCGGAACATGCATGATTACATGGACATGAAAGAATTAAAAGAAATGTATGAACTTGTTTTTCCAGATAAATCATTTATGGTGACTCGTGATAAGGAGAAAATGAAAGAAACCATTGAACGGTATTTTCCTGGGGATGGAGAGGGATATGACCGATTTATGTCGGAAACGGAAAAGCGTATGGACGCCCTCACTCCAATCCTTCAGGGGAAAATGGATCGTTTCTATCATTATTTTCAATGGAAAGTCATTAAAGCGTTGCCCCAGCTAAGCCTTGGCAGCAGTTTGTACGATCAATTAAGTAAATATTTTCGACAAGAACAACTCAAACTTGCTTTCACTTTTCAATCAAAATATTTAGGAATGTCCCCGTGGGAATGTCCTGGTGCCTTCTCCATTCTCTCTTGGATGGAACATGCATATGGAATTTATCATCCAATCGGAGGGGTCAATCAGCTCTCTGAAAGCATGGCAAAAGTGGTGAAAGAATATGGTGGGAAAATTAATCTTGGTACAGGTGTTAAAAAGCTTTGGCTAGAAGGTCGAAAAGTGAAAGGTGTCATTTTGGAGAATGGATCTAAAGTGGAAGCAGATGAAGTAGTGGTTAACGGTGATTTTGCCCATGTGATGACAAATTTAGTGGATGAGAACGTATTGCAAAAATACAGTAAACGGAAGCTTGAGAAGAAAAAGTATTCCTGCTCTACCTTTATGATTTATCTTGGGCTCGACACGGTTTATGATCTACCGCACCACAGCATTATTTTTGCTGAAGACTACAAAAAGAATGTAGAAGAGATCACCAGAACAAAGAAGTTATCAAGTGACCCTTCCATCTATGTCCAAAATGCTTCAGTGACAGACCCTACACTTGCTCCCGCAGGAAAGTCTGCCCTATATATCCTTGCGCCTGTTCCTAACAACTTCAGTGAGATAGATTGGCAGGAAAATAAAGATAAGTTTCGAGAGTTAGTATTTGAGACACTGGAGAAAAAGAGCGGATTAAAAGGACTCAGGAATCATATAGAAGTTGAAAAAATTATTACACCTGCTGATTGGGAAAAAGAAGTGCTTGTATACAAAGGGGCGACTTTTAACCTTGGCCATCAACTGACACAAATGATGGTATTGCGCCCGCATAATAAATTTGAAGAACTTGAAAACTGTTGGCTTGTTGGCGGCGGTACACATCCGGGAAGCGGATTACCGACCATTCTCGAATCGGCGAGAATAACAACACGACTCCTAAGGGAAAAGCATGAAACACATTCTCAAAAAAGCTTTCAAGCGCAAAGATTGGAGAAGGCTCAATGAGTAAGCATATAGCAATCGCTGGTGCAGGTATCGGAGGAATGATTACAGCCCTTTTACTAAAAAAGCAGGGTTTTCACGTTAGTATTTTTGAAAAAGGAAAACAGGCAGGAGGTCGGCTTGCCTTTGTCGAAAGGGATGGGTACCGGATAGACCAAGGCCCAACTATTGTCCTCTTGCCCGATATGCTGAAAGAAATACTGGCAGAAGCGGGAGTGTCCAAGGATGCTTGGGAACTAATGAGCCTTGACACACTTTATTCCATTCATTTTAAGGATGGTAAGAAATACACAAAATTTAAAGATATAAACACTCAACTATCCGAGTTGTCAAAGCAGTTTCCAGGCGAAGAAATAGGTTTTAAACAATACATGACAGACATGAAAAAAAGTTTTGAAATGGGGAAAACCTCGTTCCTGGAGAAATCGTTTACGCGAAAAAGAGATTTCTGGACGGGGAAAAACCTTAAGACCTTACTAAGATTAAAAGCTTATCAATCAACTAAAAAATTCGCAGGATCCTATTTCAACGACGAACGACTCCGTGAAGCGTATTCCCTTCAGACGTTATATATCGGAGGTAATCCACAAACAGCTCCAGCCATGTATAGTTTAATTCCTTTTAGTGAACATGAACATGGCATCCACTATGTGAAGGGAGGCTATGCATCTCTCGTTGATGTGCTAGTGGAAACGTTGAAAGCCAGCGGAATCCCACTGCATCTTTCCAGTAAGGTGGAAAACATCCAAAAAGAGCAAGGACGCGTTACGGCCATTAAAGTTAATGGCGAGAGTATTACGGTTGATGGACTCGTTTGGAATGGTGATTTTCCTTCCTCAGCAGAACTTTTCAATATTCAAAAAGACTATGAACCTTCCTCAGGGTGTGTATTGTTTTATTTTGGAGTGGATGGAATCTATCAGGATTCAAATGTTCACCAATTTTTCATGGGTGGAGACTTCGAACAGCATATGAGAGAAGTGTTCAAAGAAAAGAAGGTACCTACAGATCCTTCCTTCTATACATTCAATCCAAGCGTAATCGATTCCACATTGGCACCGGTTGGAAAAAGTGTTTTGTACGTCCTGATACCGGTTCCATCTGGCAGCCATATAGATTGGAGCAACGAAAAGGCATTTAAAGACAGGATGTTGAAGAATATTGAAAACAGAGCATTTCCTGATTTAACAAAAAGAATGGAATGGATGGAAGTAAGAACACCTAATGATGCCGAGCTCGATGGATTATTTCAAGGTGGTAGCTTCGGTATCGCTCCGAATTTATTTCAGTCTGGTGTATTCAGACCACAGGCTAAACCAAATTCTGACCTGGAAAATGTTTATGCAACCGGTGCATCTATACACCCGGGGGGCGGTATACCAATTGTTATGCAAAGCGCTAAGCTTGCAGCAAACCAGATTATCCATGATTTTGCCCATCATTCATCTGCAAAGGATGTGAATCTCAATGAACGACTTAATGAAAGCATATCATCATTGTGAATCCATAATTAAAGAACATTCTAAAACATTCTATAAAGCATTTATGCTCTTGCCTAAAGAAAAGAAGCAGGCGGTATGGGCTGTTTATGCGTTTTGTCGACAGGTTGACGATATCGTCGATGAAGGGGTAAATCCCAAAGAAGAGCTCTTCGAATTCAAAGGAATGTTTGCTTCTTTTCTAAATGGAGAACTGCCGTCTGAAGATCCAATGTGGTTAGCTCTTCAAGATGTTTTCAATAGATACGAGATGGACGTACAATCCTTTCATGACATGATAGTTGGCCAGGAAATGGATCTATATAAAAAGATGTATTTCACAGAAGAAGAAGTGCTTCACTATTCCTATCATGTGGCAAGTACCGTTGGATTGATGCTGCTACCGATTCTTGCTCCTAAGAAAAAAGGTGAATTGAGAGAGGATGCTATCGCGCTTGGGCAGGCGATGCAGATTACTAATATTCTTAGAGATATTGGGGAAGATCTTGAGCGTGAGAGAGTCTATATTCCGATCGAAATGCTGGAAAAAGCGGGCTATTCACTGGATGACTTGAACAAGCATATTGTGAATAATAAGTTCATATCTGTGTGGGAAGAAATGGCAAATAAAGCGGAAAGACTTTATGAACAGGCGATGAGCACTATTCATCTGTATCCCATGCATTCGAGAACTCCTGTTAAAGGAGCGGCCTATTTGTATCGCGCGATACTTGGTTCGATACGTAAAAAGGGGTATTCAGTCTTCAAGACAAAGCATTATGTTTCCAGTGAGGAAAAGCAGCAAATCATTTCCCAAATGTAACAACCACAGTCCAATGGGCTGTGGTTTTATTTATAAAAAAGTATGTATCACTGTTGATTTCCGTTCCAAGCGCTTCGCTTACCTGTGGGCGGTCCGTGAGCCTCCTTGGCTTGCGCCGGTGGGGTTTCACCTGTCCCCTTCCTCCCGCGGGCATCTGCTCGCCTTCCACTCCAATCAACAAGGATTTTCCATTCAAAGAAAGTATTATGAAAGTCTTATCTAACAAGATGAATTAACACCTTTGTTTTTCTAATCCATAGCTGTTGATTGGAGCAAAAGGCGAAGACTCCAGCGGGGGAGAAACGGTTGGTTGAGACCCCGCAACGAAGTGAGGAGGCTCAAGCACCGTCCCGCGGAAAGCGAAGCAATTTGCGGAAATCAACAGCGGTGTAATTACAGAACCTATATTTTAGAGGAGATTGGAACGCTCATGGTAGGTTATTATTTCATTTTGTTTGCTTTACTTATAGCATTTGCAACGTTTAAACCGGACAGTGTAACCATAGGCGAGCCTCCCCCAGGGTGGGTGGAGCCACCGACAAAATAAAGGTTGCTAATGTCGGCTGATTTGTTTCTTGGACGGAAGAACGCATCTGTTTTACGGTTAGACGCCATCCCATATAAAGCCCCTCTAAATGCGCCAAATGTAGTTTGTATATCCTTTGGAGTTATTACCTTTTCAGCAAGCACATTTTCTCTTAATGACAATCCGCGATCAGCTAATGTATCATATATGACGTCCTTATAATCTTGAGCATTCTCGTTTTGAAGAGTTGTTGCCGGTGCATTGACCAAAATGAACAGATTATCCCCATTCGGACTTCTTTCCTTTTCAGTAAAAGAAGAATTGCTCAGGTAGATGGTAGGTTCAGTTGCATATGCTTTATCCTGAAATAAACGGTTAAACTCCTGTTTGTACTCTTTTGAAAAATAGACGGTGTGATGTAAAAGTTCAGAATGCCTCTTATTCATTTCGGCAAGGACTACATAAGCAGAGATAGAAGGTTCGTATTTGGCTGCCTTTTTATTTGTAAAATGAGGCCTGTCCACTTCTTGAACAAGTTCAGGGTATGCGTGAAGAAGGTCTGCATTCATCACAACCGTATCGGCCGGATACTTTTCCCCGTCTTCTGTTGAAACAGACACAGCCTGTTTGTTTTTCACTTCAATTGCGGTTACCTTGCAATCAGTCCTAATTAGAACTCCAAGTTTTCTAGCGAGTTTCTCAAATCCTTCTGCAATTTTTGTGTTACCTCCTTTTGTGTAATACACCCCATCCGCTAACTCCAAATAAGCGATAAGGCCAAATGTAGCAGGGGAGACATAAGGAGAGGAACCGATATAGGTGGCATATCGGTCTAGTGCTTGGATAACGAAAGGATTCGTGAAATAATTTCGGTGAAACTGATGCAAAGACTGAAAAGGTCTGACTTTGCTAAAGGAATATCCTAAGCTGGGAGAGAGGTAATCCGCAGTGGAAGTAAATGTCCTCCTGAAAAACTGGCTTTCTCCCATCTTATACAAACGTGTGACTTCCTCAAGATAAGCAGGATAATTCTTGGCACCAACAGGATCAAGCGTTGCGAGTTGGTCAATCATGTGCTCTGAATCAGAACTGAAGTCAAAAACATCCCCATTTGGAGAAAGATTACGAGTGTGTGCTGGAAGTTTGATAAACTCAAAGTATGAATCTGGATTTTCTCCTGTTTGAGAAATGACTTCCCGGAATACATCTGGCATCGTAATCGTGTTTGGTCCAAAATCAAAAGATGCCTCTCCCAACTGAACAGGCATCAGTTTTCCACCTAAGTGGGTATTCTTTTCCAATAATGTTACATGAAATCCCTTGGTAGCAAGACTGATTGCAGCAGATAAACCACCAAGCCCTCCGCCAATGACAACGATATTTTTCATTTATAGGCACGACCCTTCCATATATAATGTTGTTTTCTCCAAGATTTCCACATGGAAGCGTGCAGAATTACTAAGAATGCCAAAGCGCTTAAAGGCATGAAAAGAAACAAGTATGGTAGCTGGCCAGTTCTAAGATCAATATATAGCTTTTGCATCCATACGAGTAGCAGGGGCACCAAAAATAAAACTCCATAAAGGGGTGATAAAAATGCTAAGAAAAGAGGTGAAATATAAAACAAGCTATAAAACAAAGTTAAGCCCATTGCCATTAGTGGTGATCTTCCAATGCCAATATAAATATTTTTTAAAAAACCATTCCAGACTTCTTGATTCGTTTCATACATATTACAGGTAACGTATGGAGTGGCATTTATTAGTTTTACTTGGAATCCATGTTCTTTCATCACCCTGGCGAGATGCACATCTTCAACAATACTAGATTTAACTGAGAAATGCCCTTCCACAAAGTCATAGGCGCTTCTCTCAAAAAACATGAACGCTCCGTGAGCGGCACTTGCAGGCTTAAAGGAACTGTAATTTGCCAACCCGAGGGGAAGATGAAGCCAGATGACGAAATGTTGCATAGGTACCACTAGTTTACTTAACCAGCTTGTGACTGGAAACCGCGGAAAACCAGTAACCAAGCCGACTTTCTCATTCTGGAAAAATGGAAGCATGTTTTCTATGGTGTTCTTTTGCAGCCGTGCATCTGCATCCAAAAATAACAGATAATCGCCATTAGCCGCATGAGAAAGTTGATAGCAAGCATGCACCTTTCCTGCCCAGCCCTTTTTAAGGGGAGCACCTTGAAGAATAGTAAAACGGCTATCTTTCTTAGTGGAGTTCAAGGCCAAGGAATAGGTTGTGTCGGAAGAATGATCATCCAACAAGATAAATTCCAAATTAGAAAAGGTTAATTGTTTTAGATTTTCTATTAAATGGAGGACGTTGCGCTCCTCATCTCGCATGGGAACTAAAATGGATACAAGCGGTGGGATTGCAGATTTTATTGGTTTTGAATAGGTAGGATAAAACAATCCATTAATGATAATCCAGAGGAAAGACAATAATAACCCGCCAGATAGCAAGATAGTGAATAATTCCAAAACTGTTTTCCTCCTTCAAATTCCATCATTATAGTAAAGATTGATAGTGGCTTGTTTTTTGATGTATGACATCCTGTTTGACTTTATCCAGCAGAAGGGTATAGTGCTTCTCTAATGAATTGTTTTTCTCTTTTGAAGAATCACCCTGCAGTTGAGAATAATAGATCGGTTCATCTAGTTTAATATACACCTCAGGTTTACGTTCGCCAGTGAACGTATAGTAGAGGGATACAGGAACAATGGGAATGTCTGTATTCTTTGTGATGTGCATCGCTCCTGGCAGGAAACCGAGCGGACGGATCTCAAGGTGTCGCTCATCTCCTTGTGGAAACAGCCACAATGTTTTTCCATCATTTAATCTTTCTTTTGCATACTTCATCGAGCGGACAATGTCCTTAGGATTTTCTCTGTTGACGGAAAATGCACCAATTTTACGGAAGAAGGGGAACTCTCTAATTCCTTTCTCGTGCATCATCACATAGCTCTCCTGTTTAATAATAATTTGATTCAAATGAAAAACTACCAGTGCGTCCCACCATGTACTGTGATTGACAATGAACAAGGCAGGGGATGGGGGGAGGTTTACATGTTCCTCTTTAGCATAATAAACTCCCTTAAAATGAAAACGGAGGAAGCGCTTATTGAATTGATGAAAAAAATAATCAAATACTTTGCTTTTTTTTGCTGGAATCATGCAAGAGCTCCTTTGATTTCAGGGTAGCTAAATATAATAATAGAGTTGGGATTATTGTTACAGTCAAAGCCAGATAAAGCTCTGCAGTTATGGCGATCATACAGAACATCCCAATCATCAAACCGTACAATACATACATATTCTTCTCCCAGTAACGATTTTCCTGTGGAGAAATATTTTTCGATAGTAATAAGATGACCAGATGAAATACAAAGGAAAGTCCGAACCAACTGTAAAAGTTAAACATAGGAATGTTGTAATAAAAGCTTGTTTCTTCCCAAATCCAATATTCTTTTGCGATATAGGCGACAGGATCGATAATTAAATCCAATACCAAAGTAGCGAAAGAAGCAAGGATTGCTTTTAAGATAATTGGGGCAGTTGAAAGTACCCTATTTGCGATTACATGTGAGGTCGAAATGACCAAAACCCAAGCAAATCCAATGGTAATGGGGACATCAAATAACTTTGGCCCGAAATAGGAATTATAATAATAATCGCCAAATAAAAAACCATATTTTACTCCAAAATGCTCAGCAGCCATAGCTACAAAAAAGACGAGTAATGTAAAGAAAACCCCAATGGAACGGTAATTTTTTATAAAATATATGGCGCCTAGAGTTCCGGCAGTTACTAGAAATACCACATTCGCCCATTCCAACCAAGGTGGCAAGAGGTCAAAAGTCAATAACACGACCCCACATATGTACCAAACGATAAAAAAACGTACAATCAGCTTCTCCCACATGTTAATCTTCAACAATATCACCTCTAGGAGGAATTATATCATTATAGTTTAATAATTGTATATGTTTTGTATACAGCAAAAAGCGATTCAATGGGCTCAGCCACGAATCGCTTTGTTCTTATTTTTATCATTTTAGACGAAGCGGAATCAGTTTATACACCCTTAGCTTTAGGTTTTTGCGTTGTTCCGCCTAAGTTGTTCAGACGATGAACTAAACCTGTACCAAATTCCGGTGCGGAACTATCAGAAAAGACCGACTCTCTAAGCTCATAAGCAGAAGAACCATGCTCTGCAAAATCAAGCCCGGAGATCTCTTCTTCTTTAGTAACACGAATGCTCGAAAAACGGGTAACAATAAACAAGAATAATCCAACTGAACCGATTGTCCATGCCGTAACAGCCAGAACGCCAATCGCTTGAATACCCAATTGTGAAATTCCACCGCCATAAAATAATCCCGTTGAAGTAGAGAATAAACCAACAGCAAGTGTACCCCAAATTCCGCAAACCCCATGAACCGCTATGGCTCCAACCGGATCATCAATCTTAAGCTTACGATCAATGAAGGTAACGGATTCAACTAGAAGGACCCCGGCAACCAATCCAATGATAATTGCTCCTATAGGAGATACATCTCCCGTCCCTGCTGTAATTCCAACTAATCCAGCTAAAGCGCCATTTAACGTTAAGGAAGCATCAATGCGCTGATATCGGAATTGAGTGTAGAACGCAGATGCCAATACACCTGCAGAAGCTGATAATAAAGTGGTTGTAATGACATGTGGAATAAGGGACGGATCTGCAGCTAGGGTACTGCCTCCGTTAAATCCAAACCAACCAAACCATAAGATGAAAACACCTAGTGCTCCAAGTGGAATGTTGTGCCCAGAGATGACATTTACTTTGCCGTTAGTATATTTTCCAAGACGTGCACCTAAAAACTTCACCGCAACAATAGCCCCAAGAGCACCAGTGAGGTGGACAACAGTAGAGCCTGCGAAATCAGTAAAACCTAGTTCGGACAACCATCCGCCACCCCATACCCAATGTCCAACAATCGGATAGATGATAGCTGTCATAGCAACTGTCAATAAAATATAGCTTGATAGCTTCATTCGTTCTGCAACTGCACCAGAAATAATAGTGGCACATGTTGCTGCAAACATTGCCTGGAAAACGAAGAATCCTATTTGATCTTCATGGCCGGTAAGGAAAAACCCGTCGAGTCCGGTGAATCCACCAATGGAACTACCGAACATAAGAGCATAACCTATTGCGAGATAGAGTACAGATGCAATGGAGATAGTGAGGAAGTTCTTCATTAAAATATTTAATGCATTTTTCGAACGGGTAAAGCCCGACTCGACCATCGCGAATCCTGCGTGCATAAAAAATACTAATAGAGCAGCAACCATAATCCAAACCATGTCAAGAGAGACGCTTAACCCTTCAACCGTAGGTGCTTGAGCATGCGCTGTGGAACCGACCAATAATCCGCCTGTTACGAGCAATCCAATTTTCTTTTTCATATCTATCATCCTTTCTTAATTAGAATTAAATGATGGCAAGCTTTCCGTTTTCTCCTGTACGGATACGGATGGCATCTTCCACTGGATAGATGAAAATCTTTCCGTCCCCGACTGTGTTGGTAGAGCAAACTTCCTGAATGATTTGGACAATTTCATCTACATATTCTGATTCCACCACCATTTCCACCTTTACCTTTGGCAGTAGTTTGATCTCGAAAGTATTTCCTCTAAAAAGACCTTGTTGTCCTTTTTGTTGGCCACAACCTGCTACTTCAGAGACGGTTAAGCCGTTGATTCCGACTTCTTCCAACTTTTCACGAAGAGCACGAAATGTTTCCGGTCTAACGATGGCTTCCACTTTTTTCATTGTTATCGCTCCTTTAAGTTAATGTTATGTTTCCTAACATCGGTAGTTATGTTTTATATCATATTCTATAATTATGCAGTGTGCAATAGTAATTATCAAAAAATTCAGTCGAAAGCGCTTACTAGTTTGTAAGGAAATCTAACATAAATAAAAAAACCCTTCCGTGTGGAGGGCTTTTATTGAGGTAAAATAGCCTATTAACTCTGTTGATTTCCGTTCCAGGCGCTTCGCTTGCCTGCGGGCGGTCCGTGAGCCTCCTCGGCGTGCGGAAATCCACAGCGGTGTTAACCAATTACCTATAATTCTAATCAAGAAAACTCTATGATGCTTTTTCATGTACAAATGATTTGTTTACCCAAATGCGGGAACGCCAGCGGTACAGCATAATAATGCCACGCAACCACTCATCTAAAATCATCGCAATCCACACACCGACTAAACCAAGACCAAAATGAATTCCTAACAAATAGGAAACAGTAACACTAACACCCCACATCGACAAAATACCGATATAAACAGGGAACCTGACATCACCTGCTGCTCGCAAAGCATTTATTACAACCAAATTGAATGAACGCCCTGGCTCCAAGATCACGGTAAATAAAATCAACGTACCACCTAGTGTTATAATATCCGGGTTATTTGTAAAGAACCCCAAAAGTGTATCAGAGAAAAATGCAATGGGAATAGCAGTCAAAATGGAAATCAAAATGGCAAGTCTTAAGCTTTTTAAACAGCGCTTATATGCCTCTTCAACTTTTCCTGCCCCAATCTGATGACCAATCATTATTTGTGTACCTTGACTAATAGCAACACTGAATAAGAAAATAAACATCATTAAACTTTGTGCGTACACTTTAGTTGTTAATGCTTCTGTACCTATCATGACAATGAAATAGGTGATGACAATTTGAGAAGTATTATAGGAAAGATGTTCTCCTGCTGACGGGATACCAATTTTTAACAAGTTTTTCAAATGACTTACAGGGAGGCGGAACATTTTCTTAAATGGCAGTGGTTCTTCTATTCTTTTGAAAAGCAGGACAGTAATGACAATTAACCCTAATGCGCGGCTTGTTACAGTAGATAATGCTACTCCGTCTACACCTAAGACGGGGATACCAAACGGCCCGAAAATAAATAAATAGTTTCCGATAACATTTATAATATTCATGCCGATGGTCACATACATGGCATCTCTAGTGAACCCGTAACTTCTAATCGTAGCTCCCATTGTGATGACAAGTGCCTGAACAAATGAGAAGATACCTACCATTTTCAAATAAGAATCCGCTTCTGACAAAAGTTCAGGAGGAAGGTCCATCAATAACAAAAGCTTGGAACTGAAAAGGAATACTAAAATACTGATAGCTACACTGAAAATTAGATTGGCTCCGATAGAGACAACCGTTACTTCTGCTGCGAGTTCTCTTTTTTTTGATCCTAGATACTGTGCGACCAGGATTGTGGTACCTGTTGCGATGAAGCCAAACATGACAATCAACATAAACAAGATTTGATTGGCAACACCAACAGCTGCCACAGAGTCATCTGAATACTGACTTAACATTAATATATCTGCATTCCCCATTAACATGTGCAGAAGAACTTCAATAAAAATAGGCCATGTTAAAGCAAAAAGTGTGAGTTTCTTTGTATTTGTTTCTTTCATATTGGTTACTCCTTTTGATGATTCCGACATAAAACCATTCCTAGTTTAAACGGATTTCATTATAATAGAAAGAGATGATTTCGATACTTATTGGATTTTTACGACTTGAGGTGTAAGGAATGTCAATGATTGCTATGTCTATCCCCCCATTTCCGACTTTCATTAGGGGCGGAGAATATACATTTTATAAAGGGGAACGACACTTCTCCAGAGTGTTTACCGTTTTCGACCTTTTGTATGTAAAAAAAGGTACCTTGTTTATGCAGGAAGGCGAGAATAGGTTTGTTGTAAAAGAAGGACAATATGTCATTTTGGTTCCAGGTGAACGACATGAAGGATATGCGGATTGCACAGAACAAACAGACTATTTCTGGCTGCACTTCGTTATCCCAGGAAATGATTTTCAGATGGTGGAGGATAAGGAGCTTGATTGGTCCTTTGTGTATAGGAAAGAACCAACATTTACAGAAGTAGGTTATTATCAGTTTCATATTCCGCAATGGGGTGAAGTGAAAAGAAGGGAGATCGTCGAACAGCAGTTGGAAACGCTTCTTACTACAAGAGACGGGGATGCCCATGTTCCAGATGATTATCTGAAACAGCAAATTCAATTCTCTGAGTTCATCGTTCAGTTGCAAAAGGAGGCATTCTCTATTCCGAGTGCTACCGAAAAGGTATGTGAGAGTGCTATGAAATACATTCAGGAAAACTATAAAAATCCAGTTAATATGAGTGTTTTAAAAGAAGAGTTGAATTTTCATCCAGATTATTTGACTCGTTGCATGCAAAAAACGATTGGAATTAGTCCTATGCAGTATTTAACCCATTACCGGATGCATCATGCCAAAAAGCTTTTGGCGGAAACGGAATATAAGGTATCTGCCATTTCTCGTGATGTGGGAATTGACGATGTCACGTATTTTTCTAAGTTGTTTAAGAAGGTGGAGGGAACGACGCCGATGGAATACCGGAGATTGGTGCATCGGAAGTGAAATTTGAAGGGGGATGAATTATTGTCATATTAGTTTTTGGAAATGAAGCGCGCTATATGCCGGAACGTGGAAGAACCATCGTCAAAAGTCTAATAGAAGGGTTCTATAAGCCCGAACACCGGAAGAAACACCTTCAAATGTCTAATAGAAGCGTTCTATAAGCCCGAACACCGGAAGAACCCCTGTCAAATGTCTAATAGAAGGGTTCTATAAGCCCAAACACCGGAAGAAACACCTTCAAATGTCTAATAGAAGCGTTCTATAAGCCCGAACACCGGAAGAACCGCCGTTAAAAGTCTAATAGAAGGGTTCTATAAGCCCGAACACCGGAAGAAACCCCTTCAAATGTCTAATAGAAGCGTTCTATAGGCCATTACGCCGGAAGGATACCTGCAAAATGTCCTATAAAAGGGTTCTATAAGCCCAAACTCCCTAAACAACAAAACAAAATGTCTAATAGAATTTACTAAACCAGCAATGCCGCAAATATAGAAAAAGATGCCCGCTAATTTCCTTAGCGGGCATCTCCACTTTTACTCTGTTGAATTAATAAGCCAAAATCTGAAACCCATAAGCGGGAAGTTTCACTTGCAGTGCATTGGCGTCAGCTGCAAATGCAAACTCTTCTCCGTTCCAAAGGTCACGTAATACCTTTCCTTCTACACCATCTGGTAATGTGACAATTAAATCCTTGTCGCTATTATTGATCACAAATAGTATTCTTTCCCCGGAGGTATCAGAAACCTTCTCATACATGACATGATTGGTCTCATTATTTGCTTCAATAAAACGGATGTCCCCATGGTTTCCGAATACAGGTAATTCTTTGCGAAGCGCAATTAATTTTTTCACAAACTCAAACATATCACGATCCTGTTTCTCTTCTTCCCACACCATGCACTTACGGCAACCTGGGTCTTGCTCGCCTGTCATGCTGAATTCATCTCCGTAATAGATGCATGGAGCGCCGATAAAGGACAATTGGAACAAGAACAATAGCTTCAATTTTTCTTTATTTTCCTCGCAGATTGTTAAAATACGAGGAGTGTCATGGCTGCCTAACAAGTTGAATGCAACTTCATTTACATTAATAGGATAAGAGTGCATCACTTTAGATATGGAATTTGCAAACTCAACTGCCTTGGTTTTGTTTTTCGCAAGATAATCAAGGGTAGCGGTGGTGAATGGATAGTTCATGACAGCATCAAACTGGTCACCCTGTAACCAAGGCATAGAATCATGCCAAATCTCCCCGAGAATATAGACATCCTCTTTCTCAGCCTTCACAGCCTGACGGAAGTCTCTCCAGAACTGATGGTCCACTTCGTTTGCAACGTCCAGTCTCCAACCGTCAATGTCAAACTCCTTTACCCAATAGCGGCCCACTTCCAATAAGTATTCCTTTACTTCTGGATGTTCCGTATTAAGTTTAGGCATATCCGAAACAAAAGCAAATGCGTCGTAGTTCGGTTTAGGCTTTGTTACTACAGGGAAATCCCATATATGGAACCAGTCCTTATACTTCGATTTTTCTCCATTTTTCAAGACATCTTGAAACGGTTCCCAATAGTAACCGCTATGGTTGAACACAGCATCAAGCATTACTTTGATACCGTTTTCATGACAAACTTGCACAAGTTTCTTAAACGTTTCTTTTGTCCCAAACTGCGGATCAATTTCCATATAATCAATTGTGTCATATTTATGGTTGGATTTTGCTTTAAATATCGGAGTGAAGTAAATACCTGTGATACCTAACTCGACTAGATGGTCGATGTGTTCTATTACGCCCTCGAAGTCACCTCCGAAAAAGTTGGATGTAGAAGGTTCAGTACTTCCCCATGGAAGAGCGCCTTTTGGATCGTTTGCTTTATTGCCGTTTCCAAAACGTTCAGGGAATATTTGATACCAAACTGTGTCCTTTACCCACTTAGGAGCTTGAAAGACATCAATTTTGTTTACAAAAGGAAAACAGAAGTAAAGTCCGCAGTCTTTAGGTTCTTCTTCATAAAAACCTTTTTCATTATAAACAAGGTTTTCTTCACCTGATTTCAGCGCAAAGCCATAACGAAGCCTTCTAAATTCCGGAGCAACTTCTGCGAGCCAATAATCATAAAGCTCATCTGATCCCGTTTTCTTCATTGGTTCCTTAACAGAAATCCATTCACCGTCTGCCCATATATATGGATCACCATGAATCAATTCAACCGACTCCACGTCATCTTTCTTTGTTTGCAGACGGATGTGTAAAGTTGTTTCATTATAGGCGTATGCAAAATTGTTCTTTGGACGATGGAATATTGCTTCCTTTAGCATATAGCATTCAACCTCTCCTTCATGCAATCGCTTGCATTTATTACGAAAAAAAATGGTTGAAATGGTTTCATTGCCATTTTATTCAACATAAGGGTATGTCAAAAATGAAACAATGTCAATGAAAAGGGAAAGCTCAATGGAGTTGGAAAGGTAAGGATAAAAAACTTACCATGCAAAAGTCCCGGAATCAATTCCATAAATTCATATATACCAAGGGTTGAAGTGTTTGGGGTTTTTTAAGTAGTTTCCTAATATACCAACATATTAAAGTTTTTTTAAAAAACAGGTTGTCAATTGGGCGAATACATGTATAATAAAAAGTGAAAGTTGTGCAATCGTTTTCATGGAAAATGTAAGCGTTATATGTTTTCGCTTACATTTTATGCAATCGTTTGTGCAACTTAGTAGAAAGATTATTCAAATGACGGAGGGGTCAAAATGAAAAAGTTTTTAGTAATGCTTATGGTTGCCGTCCTTACACTAGGCGTACTTGCAGCTTGTGGTCCACAGCGTGAAACAGGTAACAACGGTGGTTCAACAGAAGGCGAAGGTACTACAACTGAGGGTAAAGACAAGCCTGAAAAGTTAACAGTATGGGTTAATGATGATGAGAAACAAAGAGCGGCATTAGATGAGATCTTTGCAGCTTATAAAGAAGAAACTGGTATTGAAGTAGAAACTACTGCTATTTCTATGTTGGATCAAGTAGAAGCACTTGCTCTTGACGGTCCAGCTGGTAACGGTCCAGACGTTTTCTTTGGTCCACATGATCGTCTTGGTGACATCGTTCTACGTGGTCTTGCAGACCCAATCGACTTAGGAGATGATGCTTCTCTTTACAGTGAAACTGCGATTAATGCAGTAACAGTTGATGGTGAAGTTTATGGAGTTCCTCAAGTTCTAGAAACTTACGGTATGTTCTACAATAAAGATCTTGTTTCTGCAGAAGAAATTGCAACAATGGAAGGACTAATGAAAGTTGCTGAAGAGCAAACTGACGCTGGTCAAGATAAATACGGATTCTTAATGGAAGCAACTAACTTCTATTTCATCTATCCTTTCTTCGCTGGTAACGGCGGTTATGTTTTCAATAACGATGGATCTGGTTTCGATGCTAAAGATATCGGTCTTGCTAACGAAGGCGCTGTAGAAGGTGGAGAACTTGTTCAATCTTGGTTCGACAACGGATACATTCCTAAAGAAATCAATGGCGATATCATGAGTGGTCTTTTCACAGAAGGTAAAGTTGCAACTGTTCTTACAGGTCCTTGGAACATCGGTACTTACAAAGATGCTTTAGGTGACAAATTAGGTACAGCTACACTTCCAAAACTTGAAAATGGTGACGTTCCAAAATCTTTCGTTGGTGTAAAAGCTTGGATGTTAAGTTCTTACTCTGAGAATCAAGAGTGGGCAATCGACTTAATGAAGTTCATCACTAACTATGACAATGCAATGAAATACTATCAAGCTGCTGGTGAAATGCCTGCACTACAAGAAGCATTAGATAGCGAAGAAATTGCAAACGATGAAATCATCGGTGCATTCGCTGAGCAAACTCAATACGGTGAGCCAATGCCAAACATTCCACAAATGCAACAAGTTTGGGATCCTATGGGTAGCGCTCTTCAATTCATCGCTAACGGCGACGATGTTGGTGAAGTATTAGAAGAAGCAGTAAAAACAATCGAAGATAATATTGCAGCTAGTGGAGCTGAATAATTACTAACGATTAAACCTGGTGGGTAGACTAAATTGCAATGCTAGTCTACCCACTATATTTCTTTAAGAGGAGGATCTGCTATGTCCGGCACAGCAACTGAAAAAATGCGCTCACACAATCCAACCTTAGCAATGGTCCTTTCCATTATTTTTGCAGGGTTAGGTCAACTTTATAACCGCAGATATGCGAAAGGGATTACATTCATCATCATTGAAGCTGCATTTTTGATTACTTTTTTCGAGTTTCTTAACATTGGTTATTGGGGACTATTCACACTTGGAGAAATTCCTCGAGTAGACCACTCCATCTTTTTGTTAATACAAGGACTAATTTCTGTTATTATCACTGTGTTTGCAGTGGCCTTATACTACCTGAATGTAGTGGATGCGAGAAATAATGCGATCGACTTAAAGTTGGGAAAAGAAAAGCCAACTGTAAAAGAAGCGCTTAAGAGCTTCTATGACAATGGATTTCCTTATTTTATGGTCATTCCAGGATTAATCCTGCTTTTATTCATCGTTGTTCTTCCTTTAATGTTCATGGTTTCGTTGGCATTCACGGATTACAACCTATATAATACGCCTCCAAGAGCTTTATTGAGTTGGGTAGGCTTTGAGAACTTTACAAGTCTGGTATCGATTCCACTTTGGAAATCCACATTTGTAAGTGTGTTTGCCTGGACGATTGTTTGGACAGTTTGTGCAACAACAGGCCAGATTGCGTTAGGACTATTTTTAGCATTGCTAGTAAATGACCCCCGTATTAAATATAAACGCTTTATCCGTACTATTTTAATTTTACCGTGGGCTGTGCCTGCATTTGTTACAATCTTGATCTTCGCTGCGATGTTTAACGACCGTTTTGGTGCCATTAACCGTGACATCCTTAGTACAATCGGTGTTGCGCTTCCATGGTTGACCGATCCGTTCTACACTAAAATCGCTATCATCATGATTCAAACTTGGTTAGGATTCCCGTTCGTATTCGCATTGTTTACAGGTGTACTTCAAAGTATATCTAAAGACTGGTACGAAGCGGCAGATGTTGATGGAGGAACACGATTCCAGAAATTTCGTTTCATCACTATGCCACACCTTTTATTTGCAACTGCACCACTTTTAATTATGCAATATGCAGGAAACTTCAATAACTTTAACATCATCTATCTGTTTAATCAGGGTGGTCCTGCTGTGCGTGGTCAAAATGCCGGAGGATCGGATATCTTGATTTCATGGGTATATAAACTGACATTCGATACGAGTAACTACAACATGGCAGCAGCAATATCAATCATACTCGGACTTATTGTAGCTGGTTTTGCCTTCTTCCAATTCCGTCGTACTCGTTCGTTTAAAGAGGAGGGTAATATTTAATGAACCTAAAAACGAAATCCAAGATCGAAGTATCATTGATCTACTTATTCCTAGGCTTCATGTTCATCATTATTGCCTACCCGCTTTTATGGACTATCGGACTATCCTTGAATCCTGGAACAAGTCTTTATTCCGCATCCATGATTCCTGAAAACTGGTCACTTGAGCACTATGTTTGGTTATTTACAGATCCTCAAAGTGACTACTTGATCTGGTATAAAAATAGTATTCTGGTTGCAGTAGCCAATTCATTTTTCTCTGTATTAGTAACTGCGTTTGTCGCTTATGCCTTTTCTAGGTACCGCTTTAGAGGAAGAACGTATGGATTATACGCATTCTTACTATTGCAAATGTTCCCGGCATTAATGGCGATGGTAGCCATCTATATTTTATTGAATATGGTCGGTTTATTGGATACTCTTGTAGGTTTGACAATCGTATATATTGGTGGACAGATTCCATTTAATGCATGGCTTGTAAAAGGGTATTTTGACACGATTCCAAAAGAGTTGGATGAAGCGGCTAGAATGGACGGAGCAGGACATTTTGGAGTTTTCTTCAAAATCATGCTTCCGCTTGCGAAGCCGATCTTAGCGGTTGTAGCGCTATTTAACTTCATGGCACCATTTACAGACTTTATTTTGCCACGAATTGTATTAAGAAGTCCTGAAAACTTTACGTTAGCACTAGGATTATTTAACTTTATCAATGATCAATTTGCTAACAACTTTACCCGTTTTGCGGCAGGTTCTATTTTAATTGCCATTCCAATAGCATTGTTATTCTTGTTCCTACAACGCTATTTAATCGCAGGACTAACTGCAGGTGGAACAAAAGGATAAGAATAGTATATAATCGTTTATGGAAAGCAAGGGTTTATCTAACCGTAAGCTGTACTACTAAAACGATTTAAGGGAGGGAAGCGGAATTGATGAAAAGAGTGAAGGGGCTCATTCTCGTTCCGTTTCTTCTTTTTTCTGCATGGTTCGTTCCATCCGTTCAACCTGTTAACGCTGAAAAAGAAGAACACGCATGGCAAGATGAGATTATGTATTTTATTATGATTGACCGATTTAACAATGGTGACACCTCTAATGACTTTGAGGTAAACCGAAATGATCCAAAAGCATACCATGGCGGAGATTTCCGCGGGATTACAGAAAAGCTGGATTACTTAAAGGATATGGGATTTACAGCCCTATGGCTGACCCCTATCGTTCAAAATGAAGAAAAAGGGTATCACGGTTATTGGACGGAAGACTTCTATAATACAGAAGAACATTTCGGTACCATGGAAGAATTTAAGGAACTAGTGAAAGAAGCTCATAAAAGAGACATGAAAATCATTGTGGACCTCGTCGTCAACCACACTGGTTATCAGCATGCATGGCTAAACGAAGCAGAGAAGAAAGATTGGTTCCACCCAAACGAACCTATCCACAATTGGGATGACCAAGAACAAGTGGAAAATGGTTGGATATACGGTCTTCCAGATTTAAATCAAGAAAATCCCGAAACCAGAGAGTATTTGATTGAAATGGCCAAATGGTGGATTGAAGAGACAGACATTGACGGCTACAGATTAGATACCGTCAAACATGTACCGAAAGATTTCTGGATAGAATTTACTGAGGAAGTTAAATCAGTGAAAGAAGATTTTTTCTTAATCGGGGAAGTATGGCATGATGACCCGAACTATGTGGCAGGATACCAAGAAACTGGGATAGATTCGTTTGTGGATTTTCCAACATACAATGAACTTACCCGTGTATTTTCTGGGCCTGATGAATCGTTGACTCGTTTGGATTCCCTGTTCAAAAGCAAGCAAAACTTATACGATAATCCTTATGTTCTGGGAACCTTCTTGGACAATCATGATGTAGAGCGCTTCACAAGAGCTGCTATCAAAAAGAAACAACATCCTCCAACACGATTGAAGCTGGCATTGGCCTATATGTACACGACACCAGGTATACCGATTATGTATTATGGGACCGAAATAGCGCTTGATGGGGGAGAAGACCCAGATAACCGCAGAGATATGAACTTTAGAGTAGATGAGGAACTGATAAATTATATTACAAAGCTGGCTGAACTGCGTAAAACGATGCCAAGCTTAACACACGGTACGTATGAAATGGTTTATGACGATGATGCCATGGCCGTAATAAAACGCGAGTACGAAGGAGAAACCACCTTTATCGCAATCAATAATTCCAGTGAGACGCAAGTAGCTCCAATCGATGCTGAAGTTGTAGGTGAAGACCTTGAACTACGTGGAACATTGGGAGACGAATTGGTTCGTAATTCTGAAGGAAAATACTCGATAGGATTAGATAGAGAATCAGCAGAAATCTATACCGTTAAAGAAGATTCTGGTATTAATGTTGGGTTTGTCAGTGCGATGGCATTGATTTACGGTGGTTTTATTGCTTTTATTGCAGCTGCTGTAATGAGAAGAAAGAAAAAGAATAATAAATAAATGTACCTACCTCCTCCATTAAGGGGGAAGGTACTGTTAATATTGTATGCGTTTCCAATTAATCAAGGGGGAGGGATAGGTGCATGGCAGTTACCATAAAAGATGTCGCAAAAATTGCCAATGTGGCACCTTCCACAGTTTCTCGCGTTATCGCGAACAATCCACGCATAAGTGAAAAAACAAAAAAACGCGTGAGAGAAGCAATGGAAGAGCTTGGATACCATCCAAACTTTATCGCCAGAAGCCTGGCTAATCAGTCCACACAAGTAATCGGACTTGTGATGCCTGCATCGGCAGATAAAACATTTCAAAACCCATTTTTCCCGGAGGTGCTAAGAGGAATTAGCACTGCCGCCCATGAAAAACAATATGCTCTGCATATGTCAACAGGTGTAACGGGCAACGAGATCCTAGAAGGTGTTATGCAAATGGTTCAAGGACGTCGTGTTGATGGGATCATCCTTCTATATTCGGCAGTAGAAGATAAAATTATCAAGTATCTGCAAAAAGAGTGTTTTCCATTTGTCGTGATCGGTAAGCCATTTGAGCAGGTAGAAGAAATTACCCATGTGGATAATGACAATTACCGTGCAGCGAAAGAAGCGACACAGCACCTTATTAGTCTCGGACATGATAGAGTAGCATTCGTTGGAGGTAGTATTCAACTCGTGGTAACCATTGACCGCTTGTTAGGATATGAAAAAGCAATAAGGGACGCAGAAATTCCATACAAGGATGAATACATCATTCATGAAGAGTTCCTTAAAGAAGGTGGACAAGAAGCAATTTCCGAGCTTCTTTCTCTTGATGAGCCACCTACAGCGCTAGTAGTTTCCGACGATCTGATGTCACTAGGTATCCTTAATACCTTGCATGATATGGGAATTTCGGTACCAGATCAGATGTCCATTGTGAGTTTTAATAATGTGTTGCTGGCAGAAGTGGCAAGGCCTCCATTAACTTCTGTTGACATCAACATTTTCCAATTGGGATTCCAGGCTGCGAAAACATTGATTCAAAAAGTGAAAGATCCTTCTGAGCCAACAAAGAGAATTATTATCCCGCATACGATGGTGAAACGACAGACGTGTAAGGAAATATGACGGGGTTTTGGGTAAAGGATTAAATGAATAAATTATGATAATTGAATGAAGCCTTCCTCCGACGATGGGGTTGGCTTTTTTTCATTTTTACTAGAAAGAGGTTGTTTTTGGACTTTTTTTGAGGTTTTTTAGGATAAAAAACGGTTCGGTCAAATTGATTGGTTGTTCGGACAATTGAAGACCACCAAAGAGGTATGTTCGGACAAGAATTGGCGGTGTTCGGTCAAGTTTCAACTGAGGTTTGGACATTCTAATTTTAGGTTTGGACAAATATTCAAAAACTTCGGTCAACAATGGAGAATCTTTGGACAACTTTCAGAAAACTTCGGTCAAAAATGAGAAAACTTCGGACATTTATCCAAACCCACCCCGTCCGCAATAGTACAAAACCCTAAAAAGCGCCCTCCTATAAGTCGAAGAGCGCTGAGTATGAGCAAAAAAACTTACCCGTTCACAATCTTGCCGCCATTCACGTGTAACATCTGTCCAGTCATATACGAAGCATCATCACTTGCCAAAAACACATAGCTTGGTGCGACCTCTTCTGGCTGTCCCGGACGTTTCATGGGTGTATTGGCACCAAAGCTCGCTACCTTCCCGCTAGAAAAAGTTGATGGAATCAGTGGCGTCCAAATCGGTCCAGGAGCTACTCCATTTACTCGTATCCCTTTTCCAACCAATTGTAGAGCCAGCGAGCGAGTAAATGCTACGATGGCACCTTTAGTTGCGGAATAATCCACAAGCAGTTCATTCCCCGCGTATGCTGTGACAGATGCTGTATTGATAATGCAACTGCCGCTTGGCAAAAAAGGTAAGGCAGCCTTAGTCAAATAGAAAAAGGAAAAAATGTTCGTTCTGAATGTTTTCTCGAGTTGTTCAGCTGTAATATCTTCAATACTTTCCTGTGGATGCTGTTCTGCTGCATTGTTGACAAGAATATCAATTTTATTAAAGTTGGCAATTGTCTCATCCACGATTTGCTTGCAAAATGTCTCTTCACCAATATCTCCAGCAATGAGGTGACACTTCCGACCTTCTGCCTCCACCTGCCTTTTTGTTTCCTTGGCATCCTCATGTTCATTTAAATAGACGACTACAAGGTCGGCCCCTTCTTTTGCAAAATAAATAGCGACAGCTCTACCAATCCCGCTGTCCCCGCCAGTGATGATTGCCACCTTATCCTTTAACTTACCACTGCCTTTATATGTGGAGTCTTCTGACTTAGGTTTTGGTGTCATCTCGGACTCTATGCCTGGCTGTTTGTTTTGATGCTGTGGGGGAAGCGTTTGTTTCTGCTGATTTGTCATAAATAGCACCTCCAATAATCTTTCCTATTATGAGAAAAGCGCCTATAATTTATCCAATGAGAGAAAAAAGGGGGAGAGTAACATGATAATTAGAGAAGCAGGAATAGGAGATGCAGAAGAACTTTTGAAGCATGCTAAAAAAGTATATGGTGAAGGCCGCAATCTTTTAACGGCACCGGAAGAATTCAAAGTTACCTTAGAACAGGAAGTACAGTGGTTACAAGATAATAGGCAAAAAGGACACTTAACCCTTGTGGCAGAACAAGGTTCGACGATCGTAGGCATGCTAAATGCTACGAAAGGTTCTAGAAAAAGAGTAAAACATATCTGTATGTTTGGAATCAGTATTCAAGAAGAATACTGCAACAATGGATTAGGAAGCAAGATGATACATAGATTGCTCAATTGGGCAAAAGAAGATAAAGATATTGAGAAAGTGTGCCTAGAAGTATTCGCCCACAACGAGCGTGCGATACATGTTTACGAAAACCTTGGATTTAAAGTGGAAGGAAGAAAAGAGAGGCATGTAAAATTTGAGGACGGAACGTATTCGGACGAACTGATTATGGGACAATTTGTGTAAGGAAAGAAAATTACCCCCGTCATTTTTTTAAAACGGGGGTATATGTATGGTCACAGCTTAACGATAGTTTACAAATTGTAGGTCAATATCCAAATCAGCCTCACGAAGAGCTGCAATCACCTGTTGGAGATCATCACGATTCTTTCCAGTAACGCGCACTTGGTCATCCTGGATTTGAGTTTTTACCTTCAAACCTGAATTCTTGATAATTGTGTTAATTTTTTTCGTATTGTCCTTATCAATGCCTTGGACAAGCTTACCACGTTGACGAACTGCCCCTTTAGAAGCATCTTCCATTTTGCCGTATTGAATATTTTTCGTTGGAACATTTCGCTTGATCATTTTGCTGACCATTACATCTTTTAGTTGATCCAGTTTAAATTCACTGTCCGATAAAAGAACAATTTCTTCTTTTTCTAGCTTGATGTCACTGACAGAGCCTTTAAAGTCAAATCGATTCTGAATTTCTTTTAACGCAATATTTATGGCGTTTGTCACTTCTGCTAAATCTACTTTTGAAACAATGTCAAAAGAACTCTCTTTTGCCATGGAAATCCCTCCATCATAGGTTTTAAAAATTTTACCAAAAGGTAATTATAAGAAAAATATCGCTTTCTGTTCCTAATTATAGTAGAATAAAGCGATTTGGACAACTTAATCAAAGTCATGTACACTTTACATAACAAAATCCAACTTTCGTTTACTAGGCGAATGTTGATGATAATAATGGGCAAAAAGGAAGGTATAAAGAAATGATGGAAACAGGAACGGTTTTAGAATTAACTGTTGATCGAGAGACGCCGCTTGGATACATGCTTACAAATGGAGAAGAAACAATCCTTCTTCATAAAAATGAAGCAACTAGAGAATTAGGGGAAGACGAGACGGTAGAGGTTTTTCTATACTCCGACCAAAAAAGTCGAATTACAGCTACCATGACCATCCCTAAAGGCCTTAATGGGCATGAATGGATGGAAGTAGTGGAGGTGCTCCCAGGTCTAGGCGCCTTCATTAACATCGGAATTGCAAAAGATGCCCTTATTCCGGCGGATGACTTACCGGTATATGAAGAAATATGGCCGCAAGTCGGTGCCCATTTGCTTTGCCGTGTAAAAACGGACCGCCGTGGAAAACTGATCGGAAAACTTGCCACACAAGACGTGATGTTAGATAGATCTATTAAAGCCCCATCTAATATCCTTAATCAAAATATTCAAGGGACCATCTATCGACTTCTAAAAGTGGGGAGCTATATCATTTCCAACGAAGGCTATATTGGATTCATCCATAATTCAGAACGCAAGGAAGAACCAAGATTAGGACAAGTGATAGAAGGAAGAATCATTGATGTAAAGGACGACGGAACCATCAACGTGTCTCTGTTGCCTCGTAAACAAGAAGCAATGGATGAAGATGCCCAGGTTATCATGGACTACTTGGACCTAAGGGGCGGAGCAATGCCGTATAGTGATAAAAGTGCCCCTGATGATATTAAGGAACAGTTCAATATCAGCAAAGCCGCATTTAAGCGTGCAATGGGTAAGCTCATGAAACAAGGGTTGATCCGTCAGTCTGAAGGTTGGACGTATAAGAAGGAAGAAGAATAAAAGTGTGTTCGGCTTCGCCGGAAATGCAGCTCATTAGGTGACTAGTGGGCTGTTTTTGTTTTCATTGGGCGTGTAGTAGCCTTTGGAGTTGGAAAACGTTGGCGTCTCTAAGCCCGAGCAGTCGAAAATCCCAAGCGAAATGTCTAATAGATGGGCTCTATACGCCCGACCAGTCGAAAATCCAAAGTGAAATGTCTAATAGAAGGGTTCTATACGCCCGAGCAGTCGAAAATCCCAAGCGAAATGTCTAATAGATGGGCTCTATACGCCCGACCAGTCGTAAATCCCAAGCGAAATGTCTAATAGATGGGCTCTATACGCCCGAACAGTCGAAAATCCCAAGCGAAATGTCTAATAGATCCCCCTCTATAAGCCCAAACAACCCACCGTGCAACCCTAATTGTCAAATAGAATCCTCCCCACACAAAAGAAGCCGCCCCCCAATAAAAGAAGCGACTCTCCAATACATCCTACAAATGATCCGTCTTCTTAGAATACTGACGCTCACCTTTTTGTGCATTCTTCTCACGTTGCATATTCTTTTCGTGGAGCTTGGCGTTATTGTCTTTCGCTTTTTTATCGTTATCGCTTGTATGTGGCATAGAAAAACCTACCCCTTTCTCAAAAAGATAGGAATAGGTTGTCCTGCCTGCATGAAGTTATGTGTTACGCTTTTTTCCCATTGAGGAAGAATAAGGCGATGGTTCCTGGACCGGCATGGGCGCCTACTGCTGACCCGATTGAAGTAATCGTAAAGTCATCACAATCACACAATTCTTTAATCATCTCTTTTAACGCTTCTGCAGTAGCAAGATCATCTCCGTGGCTGATTCCAATTCGTTGAACAGACGTGTCAAAACCGTTCCGTTCTCTCATTACTTCGACCATCCGACGCAAAACTTTCTTACGGCCACGGATTTTTTCCAATGGCATCAACTTTCCGTCTTCCATGTGAAGCAATGGTTTGATATTCAGCAGGCCTCCAACAAATGCGGATGCTTTACTTACGCGGCCGCCTCGTGCCAAATAATCCAAATTGTCTACGGTGAAAACATGTTCCATGTGGTGAATATCTTCATTCACCGCTGACAATAATTCTTCTTTGGAAGCCCCGCCGCTAGCCATTTCAGCAGCTCTCTTTACAACAAGCCCATATCCTAAAGAAGCACACTTTGAATCGATAATAGTCAAGTCGAGCTCAGGATACTCTTCCAATACTTCTTTTTGCATAAGTACTGCTGTTTGATATGTACCTGATAATTCAGAAGAGAATGCTACATAAATAGCTGTTTCACCATTCTTTGCTACACTAGTAAATAAATCTTTCATAAAGACTGGGGATGCTTGTGAGGTTTTCACCACTTCGCCGTTGCGCATCGCATCATACACTTGGGAAGAATTAATAGTGACCATGTCCTCATATTCAGTTTCTCCAAACAGTACTTTTAGCGGAATAAGGTCTATCATTTCACTTGCAAAAAAATCTTTTGGTAAGTCGCTTGCACTATCTGCAATAATTCTTATTGTCATAAGGTCACCTTCTTTACTATACTTACAAGCATGGGTTAAGCTGTATTAGAAAAATTATTATTACTTCCATACGAGGAATAATACTCCTTTTTTCAAGTTTACCCATTAATGAATCACTCTTCAAGAAAAGAAAATGGAGATTTTCGTTTTGGAAGGGTAAAAAGAGGCAAAATACATAAAATAAGGCAGCAGGCTGTTAGGAGGTTTTGGGCCATATGGATGTCCAGCAACATGTAAAAAAGGTGCTAATTGTACTAATAGGAGCATTTCTTAATGCAATCGCAATGAACTTCTTCCTGATACCCGCGGATGTTTATGCAAGCGGATTTACTGGTGTATCACAGCTGATATTCCGTATTTCAGAAGATTTTCTTCCGTTCACGATTTCTACAGGTATTACGTTATTGCTTCTCAATATACCCGTTACGATTTTAGCGTGGAAGAAGGTAGGACGCTCTTTTACTATTTATAGTTTTCTTAGTGTTTTCCTCATGTCATTTTTTCTTGAGGTTGTACCGATTTACAGCTTTAATGACGATATTTTGCTTAATGCTGTTTTTGGCGGTGTCATCGCTGCGGTAGGTGTAGGTTTGACACTTAAGTGGGGAGCTTCCACAGGTGGTCTTGATATCATTGCCATGATTTTATCCCGAATGAAGGACAAGCCTGTCGGAACTTACTTTTTTGCACTGAATGCAGTAATTATTGTTACGGCTGGTCTTGTATTTGGGTGGGAAAAAGCATTATACACGCTTGTGACACTTTATGCTTCTACTCGTGTTATTGACGCAATACATACAAGACATGAGAAGTTGACTGCCATGATTGTAACGAAGAAGGGGCAGGCGGTTAAAGAAGCCATTCATGCGAAAATGGTGAGAGGAATTACGTCTGTTCCTGCTCGCGGGGGATTTACTGGAGAGGATAAAGAAATGCTGATGATTGTTATCACTCGTTATGAGATGTATGATTTGGAGCGGATTTTGAAGGAAGCGGATCCGAATGCTTTTACTAATATCGTAGAGACCGCTGGTATTTTCGGGTTCTTCCGGAAAGATTAAGTACCGTTAAACACCTCTGGTGATTTTCGCAAATGGCTTAGCTTTCCCAGGGGCGGTGCTTGAGCCTCCTCGCTATGCTGTGGGGACTAAAGCTACCGCTATCTCCCTCAGGAGTCTTTGCCCTTTGCTCCAATCACCAGCTCGAAATTTTGAAAAACAGCGCACAAGCTTTCATATGGCTTGTGCGCTGTTTTGTGTTACTTGTCTTGTTGGCTGTTGAAAAGTTCTTCCTGCAATTCGCGAAGCTGTGCTTTTTCGGCTTCGTTTGAATTTGCATAAGCGGAGGATAATGCGTTTTTGGCAACACTCATCGAATTCGAATTGATTTCAGATGAATAATCATGTTTATGGTTATGCTCAGATGCAGAATCATGCTTTCCCTTTACAACATTCATCACTGCTTCACGAGCGGATTGGAATAATTGGTTTCCCATCATTATATCCCTCCAAGAGAATTGCGTTCGGCTTGATGTGCTTTACGCTCTTCTGCTTGTTCCATCGTAAGGTGATAAGGGATTTGCTGATCATGAAGCTGTACAGAATTTTTACCCTGCTGAACAAAACGTTTTGATTTGCTGCTTCTACCCATTATGAAAGCCCCCCTTTTCAAATAGGACAATCACTTGTCCACTATCTAGTCTAAGTAAAAGTGGTGCTTTCTATGAGGGCAAATATTGGTCTTAAAGCTGCAGTTTTTTCTCTAGGAAGACAGCAATCCCATCTTCTTCGTTACTTAATGTTACTTCGTTAGCTTTAGCTTTCAGACCATCAATTGCATTGCCCATTGCGACGCCAGTACCTGCATACTCAATCATTTCATAATCGTTATCTTCGTCGCCAAAAGCAATAATGTTTTCTTTAGGAATATTGTAATGAGCAGCAACTCTTTGTAATCCCACTGCTTTGTTCATCCCAGTCCGCACAAGCTCGATGACGTGCCATGGTGCAGCCCATCGTCTGTGATCAATGACCTCTGCATGAACTTCAGATAAATATTTTCTAATTTTTGGAACTTCATCTTCACTTGCATGAATGAGAATACATGTAGGGTCCTTTTTCAGTACTTTTCTCAGGTCACCCGTTTCAATTTTTGGATTGCCAAACCCGAAGATATCTAACAATTTTTCATCATGAAAGTGAAAATAAACATCATCTATTACCTCTGCTAAAATATTATGTATATTATATTTCTCGCTCACTTCAACAATTTCTTTTACTGTATTAATGGAAAGTGGTTCATGATAAACTCCCCATTCATCGTTCCCAGGGTAGTGCACAAAAGCTCCGTTAAAATTTACTATTGGAGTGGTGAGATTCATTTCCTCATAATACATGATGCTTGCTCTGTATGGACGTCCCGTTGCGATTACTACTTCGTGTCCTTGCTCCATAGCTTTTTGAAGGGCGATTTTATTTCGTTTGGAAATTTTTTTGTCATCTGTCAATAATGTTCCGTCTAGGTCAACTGCAATTAGATGTTTATCCACCGTATCAAACTCCTTTTTTGTACATAAAAAAATATTGCTGATTTAAGTGTAACCTTTTTCAAATTTGATTGTCTACATGTTAAACTAGACAAGAGTCTATTAAATAGGAAAAATGAGGTAAATATGGACAGGGGGACGTAAGATGATCAATGTCGTCAAGCAGAAGACAGGTGCTGTTTCGTTTCTTCATGTGTGTGAAGCAGATTCCTTTTCAAATTCTAAGCCTACTGTTATCTTTGTACATGGGTTTCAAAGTGTGAAGGAAAATAACTTGCATTATGCCTATCTTTTAGCAGAGAAAGGATTTCGTGTAATACTTCCCGATTGCATCCATCATGGAGACAGAGACAGCGGATTAAAGAGTCAAGAAATGATGCAGTCATTCTGGGAAATTGTCATCCAGACTGTTCATGAAATAGATATTCTTAAAAAACACCTAACAGAATCAGGATTATCGGATCAAGCTGAAATTGGGGTTGCCGGCACATCAATGGGTGGAATTGTAACATTCGGTGCATTAAAAAAATACCCTTGGATCAAAGCAGCAGTCAGTTTAATGGGCTGCCCTAGTTATCAAGATTTTGCACGCTACAAAGTGGACAAATTTCTTGAAGCAGGTTTTGCTTTACCATTTACTGAAGAGCAATTGGAATCCTATTATGCAAAATTAAAACCATATGACCTCTCAACCGATCCATCATCCCTTAACGCGCGGCCTTTGTTATGTTGGCATGGAAAACGAGACCAAGAGGTTCCGATTGATCCGTTATTAACGTTTGTAAAAAACAATAAAGGTTATTATAAAAATAAGCCGAACAATATGAAGGTCATTGTGGATGAATATGCAGATCATAAAGTGAGCAGAGAAGGTGTGTTGGCAACAGTGGATTGGTTTGCTGAGCATCTAACTCAAAATGTAAAGGAGCGATATCATGCAGGAAGCATTAAAAGATAAAGTAATGGAAATATTGGAGGAAGTAGAAGACCCAGAACTAGGTGTTGACATTGTTAACCTTGGACTGGTTTATGATGTGGACATAGATGCATCTAATAATGTTGATATAACGATGACATTGACATCGATTGGCTGCCCGCTTGCTGGGGAGATCGTGGAAGATGTGAAAAAGAAGCTGGCACCAGTGGAAGAAATTAATGAGGTGGACGTAAACATTACATTTAATCCGCCTTGGAGTAAAGATCGAATGTCCCGTCTGGCTAAGATAGCATTGAACGTTACAGACTAAAAGACGAAATTGATTGCAAAGGGAGAAATGAGCATGAAAAACAAAGTGATACTTGTCAGTTCTAATCAGTTGGGAAAAGGCGATGAAGCTTTAGGGGAAGGTGTTTTAGAAACATTTTTTACGATTCTAAAGCAACGTGAAGAGAAGCCAGAGGCAATCTTCCTGATGAATACAGGGGTGTATACGTTAACAGAGGATTCTCTGGTTTCTGTTCACTTAAAAGAAATACATGAATCTGGAGTTCCGGTTTATGCTTGTAAAAGTTGTGTTGATCATTATGAGGTGGAACAGAAGCTCATTAGCGGAGAGATTAGTGGCATGTCTCATTTTATCGACCTTGCTTCCAAGCATGAAGTTTTAACGATTGCTTAAAAATGGATGACATACCCTTCCATGGTTTGAGTCATGAAACAGGACAACTTGGGTACGATAAAAGGGAGATAGTTTCATCTCATTTTTAGGGACAGTCTTAGAATTTTCATGATCTGACTATAGGAGGTAATCGTATGGGACAGAATCAACAATTCAGACCGGGTCAAAAAGCGCCGAATAACGGGATTTATCTTGAAATTGGGGAGACCGGAAGCGGAGTTAAAAATCCTCAAAAGGTAAACTTAAAAGCCGGGGACACTTTTCCCGAAACTTCCAATCATAATCGCCTGTGGGCGAAAAAGCGCCGTCCGTAACTATTAAGTCATCCTCTTTTTATTGAGAGGGTGGCTTTTTTGGATATATCCTTTTCACTCAACTAGAAACTTTTACGAGGAAGATACGTAATTATAGCTGGATTGTAACTTTTAAAGAGGTTATTGTAACTATTTTTGTTGGGATTATTACTTCTTAAGAGGCTATTATAACTATTTTCGTCTATATTGTAACTTTTATAAAAAAAATTTGATAAAAAGGAGTGACCTCAAATATGAACATTAATCAAATGACCACCAAGCTTCAGGAGGCCATTGTGATGGCCAAGAGTCTTGCAGAAAAGATGAATCATCAGCAAATTGAACATGAGCACCTTCTTCTTGCATTGCTTCAACAATATGAGGGGCTTACAGAAAGAGTCCTGCAAAAGCTGAAAGTAGACACTCAATCGCTCCAAACAGATCTCAATAAGCTGCTTAAATCAAAACCTGAAGTAAGCGGTGCAACCAGCGATGCATACATAAGCAATCAACTAAACCAGACATTCAAAAAAGGCGATGAATGGAAAACAGATTGGGAAGATGATTATCTCTCCATTGAACATATACTTCTTGCCCTATTTCATCAGAACAGCACAACCAATCAATTGAAAAAGTTAAGCAATACCCACAATCTCGACGAAGCACGGTTAAAACAAGCCATCCAAGAAATAAGGGGGAACCAAAGAGTGACATCAAAAGAGCCAGAATCTACATACGAAGCGTTGAAAAAATACGGAAGAGATTTAATCGAAGAGGTAAAAAGCGGAAAGCTAGATCCTGTAATTGGCCGTGATCAGGAAATTCGGAGGGTTATCAGAATTCTCTCAAGAAAAACAAAGAATAACCCGGTCCTTATTGGAGAACCTGGGGTAGGAAAAACCGCAATAGTTGAAGGTCTGGCGCAGCGTATTGTAAGAAAGGACGTTCCAGATGGCCTGAAAGATAAAACAATATTCTCCTTGGACCTTAGCTCGCTCGTAGCGGGTGCTAAATACAGGGGCGAATTTGAAGAGAGATTGAAAGCTGTTCTTCAGGAAATCAAAAAGAGTGACGGACAGATTCTGCTTTTCATTGATGAGCTACACACGATAGTCGGTGCAGGCAAGACAGAGGGCTCCATGGATGCGGGAAATATGCTCAAACCGATGCTCGCACGCGGTGAATTACACTGTATTGGTGCAACCACATTAAATGAACATAGACAATATATTGAAAAAGACCCGGCATTAGAACGTCGCTTTCAACAGGTCCTTGTCCAGGAGCCTACAGTTGAAGACACCATCTCAATCTTACGTGGACTCAAAGAACGTTTTGAAATACATCATGGTGTTAACATACATGACCGTGCTATCGTTTCTGCGGCAGTTCTATCCAACCGATATATATCTGAACGCTTTTTACCAGACAAGGCCATTGATCTTGTGGATGAAGCATGTGCCATGATACGGACAGAGATAGATTCAATGCCATCAGAACTTGATGAAGTGACTAGAAGGGTCATGCAACTCGAAATTGAAGAGGCGGCCTTAAAGAAAGAAAAGGATCAAGCAAGCATAGAGAGGCTCACCCAACTTCAACAGGAACTAGCCAACTTAAAAGAGAGGGCTTCTGCTATGAAAGCACAGTGGCAACTGGAAAAGGATGATATCCAATTAGTAAGAGTCAAAAGGGAAGAGTTGGAAAAGTTAAAACGTGATCTGGAAACGGCTGAAAATAATTATGATTTGAATAAGGCTGCAGAACTTAGACACGGGAAAATACCTAGCTTAGAAAAAGAACTTATGCAACTTGAAGAGAAAGCCAGACAGAAAAAAGAATCAAACCAACTTTTAAGAGAAGAAGTAACAGAAGAAGAGATAGCTGGCATTGTTGCAAAATGGACAGGTATTCCCGTTATGAAGCTTGTGGAGGGGGAAAGAGAGAAGCTATTAAAATTGGAGGAAATCCTACATGAACGGGTTGTAGGTCAGGAAGAAGCGGTTCAACTTGTGTCTGAGGCAGTGATTCGCGCAAGAGCAGGAATCAAGGATCCAAATCGTCCAATCGGCTCATTCATTTTTCTTGGTCCTACAGGGGTTGGGAAGACGGAACTTGCCAGAGCTCTTGCACAATCGCTTTTTGATAGTGAGGAACAGATTATTCGCATTGATATGTCAGAGTATATGGAAAAACATGCGGTGTCAAGGTTGATCGGCGCACCTCCAGGATATGTTGGCTATGAAGAAGGAGGGCAATTGACCGAAGCAGTCAGAAGGAAACCATATTCTGTCATACTCTTGGATGAAGTAGAGAAAGCTCACCCTGAAGTTTTCAATATCTTATTGCAAATGCTCGATGACGGAAGAATTACAGATTCTCAAGGTAAAACCGTCGATTTTAAGAATACGGTTATAATCATGACCTCCAATATAGGCTCTCCTATTTTGTTGGAACATGCAGGGGATGAGCTAACAGAAGATACGAAGGAAAAAGTTTTTCAGCAATTACGAGGCCACTTCAGACCGGAATTGTTAAATCGAATAGATGATACCGTCATCTTTTCTCCATTGTCCAAAAATGAAATTGGATTGATTGTAGAAAAGTTAATAAAGGATTTACAAAAGCGTCTGGAGGATAAACATTTGACATTAACCCTCTCAGATGAGGCAAAACGTTTTATTGCCGACAGTGCTTATGATCCCGTTTTTGGTGCACGACCGTTAAAAAGGTTTATCCAAAAACACATCGAAACCCTTATTGCAAAAGAAATAATTAGAGGAAGCATCCAAGATTTTCAACAGATTATTATTGATGTAGAAGGAGGAAAACTCATCATCCGTGACAAATAATAATATTAGATAAGTTTAGTAATATGAGTTTTTCTAGCAGTTTATTGGAGCAAAAGGCGAAGAAGCAAGCGGGGGAGTAGCGACAATGTTGAGACACTTCAGGGACGAAGCCTCTGAAACACTTATAACGTAACGTTTTTTATGATTCCTAGCTGGTGATTGGAGCAAAAGGCGAAGACTCCTGAGGGAGCTATCGCTATGTGGAGACCCCGCAGGCGTAGCCGAGGAGGCTCCAACAGTACCCCTAGGAAAGCGAAGCCATTTGCGGAAATCAACAGCGGTGTTTAGCGAAATTCAAAAATGAAGGTCTTTTTCAGTGGCTTCCGCAGGGAACCGAGGAGGCTCAAGATCGCCCCGCAGAAAGCGAAGCCGTTTGCGGAAATAAACTGCGGTCCTTTAACCAACAAAAAAAGAACTTGTCTCTGGGAGCAAGTTCTTTTTTTACAAAAATTAATGCTTTTCTGCTGGTTCGTTTGGTAACGCTTCCCCGATTAGCATAACTAATACAGAGAAAACAATTGCAATGATTGAAGCTAATACGTAGTTATATGTATCACCCTGCATGTTAGCAACAACATAAGAAACCATGTTTATAAGAAGAAGTGACCAGAAAATAGTCCAAAATGCGCGCATTGTGACTCCCCCTCCATTCATTATTTCAAAAGCTCATTCAGAGGATATTTTACCACAAACACGACATATAATAAATGTAAATATGTTTAACTTAGTCGAAAAAGGGGTTGTTAAATGGTGAATAGTCATGAAAAATTACTTGAATTGAAATTGTTATTAGAACAAGAGGGAAGTAATTTGACAGAGCTTGGTCAACGTACTTTGGAGAGTTTGAAAGAAGAGCTTCAATATGATGAAGTGGGAAGGGAGTAGGTTTTAACGCCTTCCTTTTTCTTTTTTTAAAAGTATTTTTGTGATGAATTATATGGAAAAGTGGCCTTTTGACTCTGTCATAACAGAACTTTTCTACATAGCATACGATATATGAGTTTGTGAAGTGGGGGGAGATGAGTCGGATGAGCTTAAATCAACGCTTTTTTCAAATGGGCGGTCAATGGAATGCTGTACATGTGCCTGAAAAACCGAATGGTTTCGGCTGTCTAATCATTGGAGATACCAACCATTTCGTCGATGAACATAATAGCCTGTGGTTACAGCATATCGGGCGAAATAAAATTGTTGAAGAAATATTGAAATGTGGATATACGTTGTTTTATTCCAATCTTTATGGGGCTCATTGGGGCAGCGGCCAATCTGTTCTAATGGCTAAACAACTTTATCATATCATCATGAAACAGGAAATCTTGAATGATAAAATTCATATCATTGCAGAAGGGATGGGTGCGTTGACAGCCATGCAATTAATGGAAGAGTTAAAAGAAAAGATTCGTTCTGTTGCATTCATTAATCCTTGCATGGATATAAAAGCACAACTTGCACAAGAAAAGGATCGAAAGTTCTTCTATAAAAAAGTTAAAAATGAAATTGCAAAAGCATATAATGTGCCGGTTAAGGAATTAGAAGAATATCAGAACCTTCCAGACCTTTGGCAGTTTCAACAATGTTCAATACCAGTGAAGATCTGGCAGACCACTACCAATTTTACATTTGATCCAAACCTACATTGCAAGAAATATGAGGAGTTGCGGTCAAAAAATCAATCACCTGTCACAGTTGCCTATCATTTGGTGGAAAAACGCTATTCATACGGTCCATCCATATGCCAGTTCTTTAAAAAATATGAACAAGAATTATAAAAAGTCCCATTCCGCCCTCATGGAATTGGGACTATAATTTTGTTTTCATGCATATGGATACAATATCAATGAAGATAGGTGGTATATAAAAATGATGAAAAATGCAGTGGTCATTGGAGCCACCACACAAGTTGGTTTCGCACTTTGCCAATATTTAATTAATAAAGAAGTAGAAGTGACGGGGCTGGTATGGTCAGAGAAACTGGATGAGAAATCAGAAGAGATGCTAATGGAAATTGGACGTAACGCTTTCTTTCGTTATCAATCCAAACGGTCTTCTACTGAAAGCATAGATGCTGTATTTTATTGTTTAGACGATGTAGATAAATTGGGAGATAAAGAACAAGTTTTCTATGATGAATTAGCAGAAAATGCGAATAAGCTTGTATTTATCTCTTCGTATCGCAAGATGTCATGGAATGGTGAATATAGAAAACAAATAATGAAAAAGTTATCAGCCAGTTCCGATCCATCTTGTTACGTGATATATTTGCCTATGGTGTATGGCCCATGGCAGCAAGAAGAGGAACCGGTTCATAAAAGGTTATTAGAGCAATTAGAACAAAAAGAATCGGAACCGATAGCAATCAAAGAAAATGATGTATTGTTTGTGGAAGATGTCGCAGAAGCTATCTATACTTTCCTAAACCGCCATGAACGAGTGACTGAGGTCCTTTTTCAGAATGATAATCCAAAGGCGATGGAAGAATTAATAAAAGAGTTAAATTTAACTTTCTTAACTTCCGTTGAACCGGAGGAAACAAAAAAGCTAAAAAAGTACAAAGTGCCACAACGCCTTACAATAAAAGAAGGCATTCAAGCACAAAAAGATCAGATGTATTATAAATTAAAGATAGATTAGTAGAGAGTTGCCCCTCTATTCCAAGCATTTTAACAGAATATTAACTTTTCCTTTATAGACAAAGCATGTACAATATAAAAGGAAGATTAAAAACAGAAACAGAGGGGCAATCCTTTAAGGCACTAGGGGGTGGTACTTACATGAAAAAATCATTAATGGTAGTCATACTATTCATTCTTTTATTAACTGCATGTGGACAAACTACTCCTGAAAGTGGAGATCAGAAGGTTGGCTTGTTGGTCCCTGAAACGATAAGTGATCAAGTATGGGGAACAAAAGGCTATAAAGGGCTATTGCGGATTCAATCGGAATATGACCTAGATGTTTATTATAAAGAAGGCATACATACTGATATAGCTATTAAAGAAGCAGTGAAAGAGTATCATAAAGAGGGTGTTACCTTGGTATTTGGGCATGGCAGTGAATATGCACAAACATTCGATGCTATTTCTTCTGATTATCCAGAAATTCATTTTGTATGTTTCAATTCCCAAGTCCGAGGTGACAATGTAACTAGCTTAAATTTTGAAGCAAATGCAATGGGCTTTTTTGGTGGCATGGTAGCTGGTCATATGACGGAAACCAATACGATTGGAATTATCGCTGCATTTGAATGGCAACCTGAAGTGGATGGTTTCTTTGAAGGCGTTTTACATGAAAACCCTGATGCTAGGGTTTTGATAAAGTACACGCAAGACTGGAATGATCCTGATAAGGCATTGGAAATGCTTGATAACATGATCGAGCAAGAGGTGGATGTTGTTTATCCCGCGGGTGATGGATTTAACGTGCCTGTCATCAATAGTCTTAAGGAACAGGGGCTATATGCGGTTGGTTTTGTATCAGATCAATCAGACTTAGGGGAGAATACTGTTCTCACCAGTACCATTCAGCATGTCCCTGCCTTGTATGAATTGGTGGCAAGTCGTTTCTTTGCAGGGGAATTAGAATCTGGCAACCTATCCTTTGATTTTAAAGATGATGTTATATCCCTTGGGGCATTCAGTCCACTAGTTAGCAAGGAATACCAGGCTAGCATTAATCAACAAATAGAGGATTATAAAACTTCCGGCTTATTGCCAAACGAAAAATAGAAAGTAGGTACAAAAATGGAACAAGATAGAACGATGCAATATATGGCCATTGCCATGAAATATTTACCAGAAGCAAAACAGATGCTTGACGAAACAGGATTGGAGTTAGAGCCTCAACATATCCAACCACTTGTGTCTTTACTGACAAAAGTGATGGATGAAGCATACGAGCTTGGAAAACAAAATGCGTTAGACATAGAATAATAAGAAGGACTATCCAGACAAAGTGCTGGATAGTCTTTTTTAGCTCTTTATTTCTTGAAGTATTTTAAAATTGGAGAAAATTCCTTTATCATCGGCTTCAGTTTATTGACGGATTCCATAATAGAGTCAACCTGCCCGATAAGTGCGTAATAATCTTCTCCAACCTTTTTATCAGAAGTACTTTCCGTATTTTCTTCCGTGTTTTGTCTTCTAGGCGGACCACCAAACATCATTCTCGTAAAAGGATCTACATCGATTTCGGTTTCCACCTTCTTTTGTTCATCACTCATGATTTTCACCTCACCTATACAGCATTTATCCCCCTTTGAAACTATAGTATGCTGTCTACTTTATTTGGGATAGGCATTTGTCCAAAAGCTTTAAGCAGGATGAAAATGGGCATTTATATGTTGTCAATCACGTTATAATGAGTTAGAATTAGTACCAAGTCATAATAATTGATATTAAAAAAGTTTCTAGATGTTGGTTGGAGCAAAAGACGTAGACTCCTGTGGGAGAGTAGCGGCAATGTTGAGACCCCCACAAGCTTGCCGAGGAGGCTCAAGGTCGCCCCGCGGAAAGCAACAGCGGTATGTAAAGAACTTTATGTTTAAAAGTCCAATAAGAGAGTTAGGTGTTATATCGGTGAATGCAGGGATACTAGGAATCGGAAGATATGTACCTGAAAAAATATTAACCAATGCAGAATTGGAGCAAATGGTTGACACAACAGATGAATGGATAAAAACAAGAACAGGCATAGAAGAACGAAGAATTGCATCAGAAGACGTAGATACATCACATATGGCATATTTTGCGGCAGAAAAAGCATTAAAGAATGCAGGAATTACGGCAGAAGAGCTGGATATGATCATCGTTGCTACCGTAACGCCTGATAACCCCTTCCCAAGTGTTGCTTGCATGATTCAAGAGCGCCTTGGTGCCAAAAAGGCATGCGCTTTCGATATGAGTGCAGCATGCGCCGGATTTATGTATGGGATTATCACAGCAAAACAATTTGTTGAAGCAGGAACATATAAGCATGTTCTAGTAGTAGGTGTAGAGAAACTGTCCAAGATTGTGGACTGGGAAGACCGCAACACAGCAGTCCTATTTGGTGACGGAGCAGGTGCTACAATAATTGGTCCGGTTTCTGAAGGTAGAGGAATCCTATCTTTCGAACTTGGAGCAGACGGCACAGGAGCGAAACATTTATATCAGGATGAAACCATTGTAATGAATGGCCGCGAAGTATTTAAATTTGCGGTTCGCCAAATGGGTGAATCAGCTGTGAATGTATTAGAAAAAGCCGGCTTATCAAAAGAGGATGTAGATTTCCTTATTCCTCATCAGGCAAACATTCGAATAATGGAAGCGGCAAGGGAAAGGCTAGGGCTCCCTCTAGAAAAGATGTCGATGACCGTTCAGAAATACGGAAACACATCGGCTGCATCTATTCCGATCTCCATAGTGGAGGAAATAGAAAAAGGAAATATACATGACGATGATTTAGTAGTTATGGTAGGATTTGGTGGAGGTTTAACATGGGGAGCAATCGCCATCAGATGGGGAAGATAATAAATATTAATTGGATATAACGCTGGAAGGAGCAAGAAAATGATGCAAATGCCTAAAAAAAGAGTAGTAGTAACTGGTCTTGGAGCGGTGACTCCGATCGGTTTAAATGTAAATGAGGCGTGGGAAAATGCCATCAACGGAGTTTCTGGCGTTGGCCCCCTTACTAGAGTAGACAGTGAAAAATTCCCGGCAAAAGTTGCTGCAGAAATCACCAATTTTAATGCAGAAGATTTTATGGATAAAAAAGAAGCGAGAAGAATGGATCGATTTACTCAATACGCAATCGCAGCTTCATTTATGGCTGTGAAAGATGCTAATCTAGACATTACAGATGAAATAGCTCCTAGAGTAGGTGTTTGGGTAGGTTCTGGAATTGGCGGAATGGAAACCTTTGAACAACAATACAAAACCTTCCTAGAAAAAGGAGCGCGTCGTGTTAGCCCGTTTTTCGTACCAATGATGATTCCTGATATGGCTACAGGTCAAATCAGTATCGCACTTGGAGCAAAAGGTGTGAACTCTTGTACCGTAACTGCTTGTGCAACAGGTACAAACTCCATTGGAGATGCATTTAAAGTTATCCAGCGCGGTGATGCTGATGTCATGATTTCCGGGGGAACAGAAGCGCCATTGACGGAGATGTCCTTTGCTGGCTTCAGTTCGGCAAAAGCTTTATCCATGAATCCAGATCCTAAGACCGCAAGTCGGCCATTTGATGCAAATCGCGACGGCTTTGTCATGGGGGAAGGCGCTGGTATTGTCGTGTTGGAAGAGCTTGAACATGCCTTGGCACGCGGTGCTCGCATTTATGCCGAAATAGTTGGATATGGCGCGACTGGCGATGCCCATCATATTACAGCACCTGCTCCAGGCGGAGAAGGCGGTGTCCGTGCGATGAAAATGGCAATAGAAGATGCCGGCTTGCAACCAGCAGATATTGATTATATTAATGCTCATGGAACAAGCACAGAATATAATGACAAGTTTGAAACACTGGCTATTAAAGAAGTACTTGGTGGACATGCAAAAGATGTAGCAATCAGTTCTACAAAGTCTATGACAGGTCACTTGCTAGGAGCAGCAGGTGGGGTAGAAGCAATTTTCACTATTAAGGCAATCGAAAACGCCATTATTCCACCGACCATTAATTTAGAAACACCTGATCCAGAATGTGACCTTGATTATGTACCAAACGAAGCAAGGCATAAAGAAGTCACAGCTGCAATGAGCAACTCACTTGGTTTCGGCGGGCACAACGCAACGATTGTGTTTAAAAAATACCAATAAATGAATTTAGTTAAAGGCAGTAGAAAGTTATTTAAACTTTCTGCTGTTTTTTTTGTTACCTCACCAATCCATCCTCTTCATCATACAATGACATCAAAAAGCAAAGAAAAGGGCTGTAGAACATGAGTATTATTCATACGGATAGATGGTTGGAAGAGGACTATCACCAGCCATTGAACATTTCCAAGAAATTGCTGAAGTACTTTGAGGACGTAACTGCAGCGGAACTTTATGATTATCTGATTATGCATGGGATGTACCGACCTGTTAGGGATGGGAAAGGTACTGTTGAAAAATTAAAGACATTGGATTGCTGGAATATTGTATTGGCAGAATGGAAACGTTTAAAAAAACTATGGAACGGCCCAGACATCCCAATCTTTATTTTTCCTTCAGACAAATATAACAATCAAATTAAAAGAGATTTCAAAGGGAAAGCCGGTGTGGCTTTCAAAGACAAACTGTTTTTATTTCTACCAGAGGATATTGAAATTAATGAAATGAAGGCTTTGTTGACTCACGAGTATAACCATATATGTGTACTCTCTAAAAATTATAGAAAAGATGACCAATATACCCTTCTAGATTCTGTACTAATTGAAGGACTAGCGGAAAGTGCAGTAAAAAGCCTAGTTGGAAAAGAATATACCTCTAGCTGGACATCTTATTACACAGATAAGGAACTAGAAAACTTCTTAAATAAAATCATCATTCCCAATAAAGATGTAAAAAAGAGTGATAAGGATCATATGAAACTGCTTTATGGCAAAGGGTTTTATCCAAAAATGCTTGGTTATTGTGTTGGTTATTATCTCGTTCAGAAAATATTGAAGGAGGAGAAAATTAACTACCGTGTTTTGATGACAAAGAGCCTTTCTGAGATAACAAAGCTATCAATTGGATAATTCTTTGAGGAATAGGAGAAAAATAACAAAAAACAAAAAATCTAGCAAAAAAGGCTAGTTTTTTTGTTTTTTTTTGTATATAATCAGTTTTTGTAGAAGATTGCTACAAGTTTTAATTAAAAAAATTTTTAGTTTATTTTCAAAATAAGCTTGAACTTGTAACGGAATTGTAATAATATACAAACAGACGATAATTATTTTCCGATAATTTAGTTTTTACAGTCAATTTCGAGTAAAAAGACTGAAGATTTCGTAATAAACGGCATGGAAAATCTATAATAGCAATCTTTGAATAGATTAATAGCTAGTAGTTTTGTAAATTTGTAATATAAAGATTAAGAATTAATTAAATTTATCTGAATTCTATATATTACATATTTAGACATCTTACAGACCATGCATCGAAAGAAAAAAGGATGGTGAAGGCTAAATGTCAGCTTTATTGGAAGTGAGAAACCTAAAAACTCACTTTTTTAGAAAAAAGCAAGCTATTCCAGCTGTAGATGGTGTAGATATCTCCATTAAAAAAGGAGAGACTGTTGCACTTGTTGGAGAATCAGGATCTGGTAAGTCTATTACTTCCCTATCTATTATGGGTCTTGTTCCTAGCCCTGGAGGGAAAATTGTTGATGGAGAAATTCTATTCGACGGACAGGATCTTGTGAAACTAACAGAAAACCAATTATGTAAAGTTCGTGGAAACGATATCTCTATGATCTTCCAGGAGCCGATGACATCATTAAATCCGGTTCTAACAATCGGTGAGCAAATTACTGAAGTATTAATTCTTCATCAAAAAATGTCAAAAACAGCAGCAATGAAAAAAGCGATTGAAATGTTAGAAGTTGTAGGATTTTCAAGAGCTGCTGAAATTGTCAATGATTATCCTCATCGTCTATCAGGCGGTATGAGACAAAGGGTAATGATCGCGATGGCGATGAGCTGTAATCCAAAGCTGTTAATTGCGGATGAGCCAACAACAGCGCTAGACGTTACCATTCAAGCTCAAATACTAGATTTAATGAAAGACCTTAGCCATAAATTTGACACTTCCATCTTGTTAATTACACATGACTTAGGGGTTGTATCAGAAGTTGCTGATAGAGTTGTAGTTATGTATTGTGGTCAAGTCGTAGAAGAGGCGTCCGTGGACGATTTGTTCGAAGAGCCTCTGCATCCTTACACACATGGTTTGATGGGGTCCATACCTGATATTGAGGGAGATATATCTCGCCTTCAATCTATCGAGGGTAACGTGCCGCCTCCAACCAATTTACCACAGGGCTGTCGTTTTGCCCCGCGCTGTCCAAAAGCATTTGATCGTTGTCATAGCGAGGTTCCGGACTTGCTTAAGAAAAGCGGAAATCGCTCTGTTCGATGCTTCTTATACGAAGGCGAGGAGGCTAAATAATGACTGCAACCGAGATTAAAACAGAAAAGACTTTAACGGATACAAGTTCTGATAATATCCTTGAAGTAAGAGGATTGAAGAAATACTTTCCAATTAAAGCGGGACTTTTACAAAAGCATGTAGGCGATGTTAAAGCGGTAGATGACTTAAACTTTTATATTAAAAAAGGTGAGACATTAGGACTTGTTGGAGAATCTGGGTGTGGGAAATCCACAACTGGAAGAACTATTATCCGCCTATATGAGCCTACAGAAGGAAATATCATTTTCAAGGGGAGAGATATTGCAACCATGAGTGAAAGCGAACTTAGAAAGACTGTTCGTAAAGACATTCAAATGGTTTTCCAAGATCCATTTGCAACGCTTAACCCAAGAAAAACTTTAAGATCAATCCTAAAAGAACCATATAACACACACAACTTGTTCACTAAAAAAGAGCGAGAAGAGAAAGTGCAAGAGTTGCTAGCTAAAGTAGGGTTAGATCCAAGTTTTATCAACCGTTATCCGCATGAGTTTTCCGGTGGACAACGTCAACGTATTGGGATTGCTAGAGCACTTGCGCTAAACCCAGAATTGATCATTGCCGATGAAGCAGTATCTGCACTGGATGTATCAATACAAGCCCAAATCATTAACCTTATGCAAGACCTTCAGAAAGAAATGGGACTGTCCTATATCTTTATCTCCCATGATTTAAGTGTAGTTCGTCATATAAGTGACAGGGTCGGCGTAATGTATTTAGGGCGGATGATGGAACTAGCTACCAAACAAGATTTATATAGTGAACCACTTCATCCTTATACGCAAGCATTACTATCAGCTGTACCTTCTACTCGCCGTAAAGGCCAAGTGAAGAGAGAACGTATCGTTCTGAAAGGTGAATTGCCAAGCCCGGCTAATCCGCCTACAGGATGTGTGTTCCATACAAGATGTCCAGCTGCAATGGATGTCTGTAAGCAAATTGTTCCTCAATTCAAAGAGGTTAAACCAGATCATTTTGTTGCTTGTCACCTATACGAATAGGTGGCAAGTAAATAAAATATATACCCTTTGAAAGGGGGAGATAATCAAACAGTTAACTTTCTTTACCTTTCATTTTCAGAACATTAAAAAATTTTTAGGGGGAGTAAACGTGAAACAAAAATCATTACTACTTATCGTTTTAACGTTAGTTCTGTCCTTGTTCCTTGCTGCTTGTAGCGGATCGAACAATGCAGGTACAAATACTAACAACACAAACACTACGAACAACGAAACTACTGGCAACAACGAAGAAACAGAAGAAGAAGAAGCTACAAATGAACCTGTACAAGGTGGAGACCTAATCATCGGTTCTACTGGTAGCCCAACAATGTTCAACCCGCTTTACTCTGCAGATACTGCAAGTTCTGCAATTGAAGGTTTCATTTTTGACGGATTATTAACAAGCGATACTGCTTTCGAAACACAATTAAACATGGCTGAAAGCTGGGATATCTCTGAAGATGACCTAGTTCACACGCTTAAAATTAAAGACGGTATCAAGTTCCACGATGGTGAAACTTTAAATGCTGATGACGTTGTATTCACTCTTAGCATTCCTCTAAGCGAAGACTATGATGGTCCTCGTGCAGGTTACTTCGAGAAAATCGAAAAAGTTGAAAAAATCGACGATTTAACTGTACAAGTAACTCTTAACGCTGTAGATCCAACGATCCACATCGCTTTAGGTTACCCAATCCTTCCTGAGCACGTCTTAGGTGAGGTTCCAATCGCTGAACTTGGTGAGTACACAGAGTTCAATACTAAAAACCCAATTGGAGCAGGTCCATTCAAATTCGAAACTTGGGAAGATGGACAATTTGTTAAAGTTGTAGCAAATGATGATTATTGGGATGGTCGTCCATACTTAGATTCTTTAACTTACCGTATTATTCCTGATGCAGATGCATTAATGACTGCATTAGCTGCTGGTGATATCCATTACTACACTGTTCCTGCAACTGACATTGCAACTGTTAAAGAGTGGGAAGCTAATGGTCAATTAAAAGTAGAATCTGGATTAGCATTATCTTACACTTACTTAGGATACAACCTACGTAACCCATTATTCCAAGATGTAAAAGTTCGTCAAGCTTTAACTCACGCTCTTGACCGTGAACTAATCGTTGAGTCTGTAATGAACGGTGACGGTGAAGTTGCTGATGTTCCTGAGTCTCCACTTAGCTGGGCTTATGACGAAGATGTACCTCGCTTTGAGTACGATGTAGAAAAAGCAAAAGCTATGCTTGCAGAAGCTGGATGGACTGCAGGTGCTGACGGAACTCTTGAAAAAGACGGTCAGAAATTTGAATTCACTTTGAAAACGAACCAAGGTAACAAAGTTCGTGAAGATATCGCTGTAGTAGTTCAAGAACAGTTCGCTGAGCTTGGAATCAAAGTTACTCCAGACATCATGGAATGGTCTGCATTCTTGGCTGACATCGATCCTCCAAAATGGAACTTCGATGCTATCATCCTTGGATGGGCATTATCTACAGATCCAGATCCAAGTGGAATCTTCCACTCTAAAGAAATCGAAGAAGGTTTGAACTTCGTTGGTTGGTCTAACGCAGAAGCTGATAAGCTAATGGACGAAGCTAACCTAACAATGGATCGTGACGAGCGTGCTGCTAAGATCCAAGCAATCAACAAAATCATTGCTGAAGAGCAACCATATACTTTCTTGTACTATCCAAATGCACACCGTGCAATGCCTACTAACCTAGAAGGCTTTGAGTTCCATGCAAGATCGGAATTCTACAACATCAACAAATGGTGGTTAGCAGAGAGCAACTAATTAACCCCCGTTTATAGTTAGAAAGAGGGGAGGGGAAATTCCCTTCCCTTCTTTTTTACTGAAATGAATTACTTAGACACTTGAATCTATTGGATCAGAAAGGTCGAATTTGTCATGGACAAGTCGTCTTTCATTGAACTTGAACACTTTACTGTGCAACGTCGCAAAATGTACAGTATTAAAATAAAAAAATCACGTTTACTTCTACCTTCCTAAAGTAAAGACAGAAAAGGAGAATCAGCTATGATCTCATATATCATCCGCCGTTGCTTAATGGCGATTCCCCTATTATTCGGTATTACAGTATTATCCTTTGCCATTATACAAATGGCACCAGGTGGTCCTACTTCCCTTATGATGGATCCGAATATTAGTAAAGAAGATATGAAAAAGTTTGAAGAGCGGTATGGGTTAAATGATCCTGTTCACGAGCAATATTTCACATGGGTATCAAATATGGCTCAGGGAGATTTTGGCGAGTCATTAATCCGTCGTGGAGTTCCAGTTAGTGAAATGATTATGAACCGACTGCCAAATACACTATTACTTATGATTGTTTCTACTGTTTTGGCAGTAATTGTAGCCATTCCATTTGGAGTCATCTCTGCCAGAAAGCAATACAGTTTAACAGATTATACGGTTACAGTTACATCATTCCTTGGATTGGCGACACCTAACTTTTGGATAGGTTTAGTACTAATCATGGTATTTGCTGTTCAGTTGCAATGGCTGCCTACTGGTGGTGTAGCAACATTGAATGCTGAATTTAGCATCCTTGATAGAATTCATCACTTAATCTTGCCGGCATTTGTACTTGCAACAGCTGATATGGCGGGCCTAACTAGATATACACGTTCTAGTATGCTTGAAGTGTTGAAGCAAGACTACATGCGTACAGCAAGAGCAAAAGGTTTAAAGGAAAACAAAGTAACGTATAAACATGGTTTACGTAATGGATTAATTCCAGTAATTACGATTTTTGGTTTAATGCTACCCGGTTTCATTGGGGGATCGGTTATTGTTGAAAAGATATTTGCTTGGCCTGGTATTGGATTGTTATTCTTTGACTCCGCATTCCAGCGGGACTATCCGGTAATCATGGCACTAACAGTTATCTCAGCGGTCTTTGTAGTTATCGGAAACTTGGTTGCCGATATTCTATATGCAATTTTTGACCCGAGAATTGAGTACTAGAAGGGGGAACATCGATGCAAACTCAACCATCAACTCAACCAACTAACCAATCGTTAAACCCCAATATTAAGAAGAAGCCAGACACATTAACGAAAATTACGATTAATAAATTTATGAAAAATAAACTAGCTGTCATTGGAGCGGTTTTACTTTTCATCATAATCTCTTTAGCGATACTTGCACCACTTATTGCTCAATTCGAACCACAAAAGCAAAGCTTGTTGAATAAACTACAATCTCCAGGCGGAGAACATTGGTTAGGTACTGACCGATATGGACGCGATGTATTTGCACGTATTCTGTTTGGAGCGAGGGTATCCCTACTAGTTGGATTTGCTTCTGTAGCAGGTTCCATTACAATTGGAACAGTTATTGGTGCGGTTGCAGGATATTTTGGAGGGAAAATTGATGCGGTTCTAATGCGTATAGTAGACGTTATCATTTCCATACCAACTATTTTCTTGCTAATTACATTGGTTACAATCTTCCAACCAGGTGTGGACAAGCTAATCTTGATTTTCGCTTTAACAGGTTGGACATTTACAGCACGTCTTGTGCGAGGAGAATTCTTATCACTTCGTACACGTGAATTCGTACTTGCTTCTAAAACTATTGGAACAAGAAGCCATACGATCATTTTCTCTCACATCCTTCCAAATGCGATGGGTCCAATCATCGTATCTGCAACATTAGGAGTAGGGGGAGTTATCTTGGCAGAATCAGCATTAAGTTACCTAGGTTTAGGTATTCAACCACCTACACCAAGTTGGGGGAACATGCTGCAGGATGCGCAAAACTTTACTATCATGTTAAAACACTGGTGGTATCCTCTATTTCCTGGAATAATGATTTTAATAACAGTGTTAAGTTTCAACTTTGTTGGAGATGGATTACGTGATGCACTTGATCCAAAAACACTTGACTAGAAAAGCTGAGAGCCGATCTCGGCTTTTCTTTTTGCCTATTTTTCATAGAACTTGTCATTATTTTGTTGGCATGTCATAAAATTATAGTAATAGATAGATTGGACAAGGAGACGTTACTATGATTATAAATAGGAAATATTCAGTGAGAGATGGCTAATGATCAGGGGAATTCTTTTTTTGACAGGGTTTGGCATCTCTGTTGCTGGCGGTATTAGTACGATTGCCTACTTGAATCTTTTTGCAACAGGATTAAGTTTAATGGAGTTTTTATTGTTCCTCCTTACTAGGCCAGAATTTTACCTTCTACCTATTGGTATGATTCTGATTGCAATAAGTATTTATTTATCTGGCAACTCTAAACCGTCTTTTCGAGACAAAGAATAGACTTATTAAAATTAATTGGGTATTTTGGAATAATTATGCACTTCACTGTTCATACTGTTGGATAAATAAAAGAGTTAGATGTGAAGTGAGGGGTATGATATGTTGTATCTTCATGACGTATGGGTAAATTGGTTTGAAGGAGAAGAAAACGGTTATAATGTTTGTCATTTTCATGAGTGGAGGAAGGACGATAGTGTAGAGTTATTGGATCAAGTTCCTCTATTGAAAGTAGATTCAGTTTTGTTCCATTATATTGAAAACGACCTCCAAGAGCTGCCTTCATCTTTGCTAGAAGATATTTTCCAAAAAAGCTATATTCGCAAAAACCATGAAAGAATTCAGTTGGACTACTGCTTTGTTGTTACAGATGGACAAGGAATATTAGCTGTAGACACAATAGGTTACAATATTCCTATTCGTAAAAGTAGGTTAATTCCAAGACAAGAACAATTAGTATACGATATGGTGGAAAACCATGATTATGAAAAATATTCTTTTTCGCCATCTAGCAAATCGCCAAAGGATTATCATATTTTATCCCCATCACCAGAAATCATGAACGGTTTGACTAGAAAAGAAAGACAATTAAAACAACTTCTTTTCATGGCTTTGGATCAGTTAAGGTCAACTTGCAATGTTGCTGAAATTAGATATTGGTATACAGAATGGAACCCAATTCATTACAGAGAAATCCAATCGATGAGTTTTGAGGAAGTGTGGTCACAATTGCTTGAGGAAACAAGAGAAGGTTGGTCTGATAAACATCAGACTTTTTGTGAGCATTTAGTAAAAGGCCAGCCGTTTTTTGAAAAGTTGTGGGAGTTGGAACAACATCCTAAAGTTAATTAAGTGTCGAATATTTCCGAGGAAAGAAAAAAACTGTCAGAGACATTTTGCTCTCTGACAGTTTTTTTGAATTAACGGCGTTTGCGTCCTAAGCCCATGGCGTTTTCGATTTTTTTAAGTGTTTTCATTGCAGCACGGTTTGCTCGCTCGGCGCCTTCATCAAGAATGGCATCGAGTTTGTCTGATTCAATAAGGTCATTGTATTTGGTCTGAATAGGTTCAAGTGCTTCAACCACCACTTGCGCAAGATCTCCTTTGAAGTCGCCATACCCTTTTCCTTCATATTGTACTTCCAATTCTTCAATCGTTTTGTTTGCCAAGATCGAATAAATAGAAAGAAGATTGGAAACTCCAGGTTTATTCTCTTTATCGTAACGCACAATTCCTTCAGAGTCTGTTACTGCACTTTTAATTTTCTTCTCTAGTTGCTTTGGTGTATCCAATAAGGAAATAAAAGACTTTAGATTTGGATCTGATTTACTCATTTTTTTCGTTGGTTCTGTCAGTGACATGATTCTTGCGCCAACTTTTGCAATTTTGACTTCTGGAACAGTCAAGATGTCACGGTATTTTTTATTAAAACGTTCTGCAAGATCTCTTGTTAATTCGAGATGTTGCTTTTGATCTTCCCCAACAGGAACCACATCTGTTTTGTAAAGAAGGATATCCGCCGCCATTAATGGTGGGTAAGTAAGTAATCCTGCCGTTACGGCTTCTTTTCCTGTTGACTTATCTTTGAACTGAGTCATTCTTTCCAATTCTCCGATATATGCTACGCATTGCATCATCCAGCCGAGTTGAGCGTGTGCTGGTACTTCTGATTGAATGAAAAGAGTTGCTTTTTCTGGATCTAGACCGATTGCTAAGTATAGTGCTGCAAGCTTTCGGATATTTTTGCGAAGTTCCTGTGGATCTTGTTGTACGGTGATTGCGTGTTGATCGACGATACAGAAGTAGCTGTTGTAGTCGTTTTGCAACTCCACAAACTGTTTCATTGCTCCGATGTAGTTACCAAGAGTTACATTTCCACTTGGTTGAATTCCTGAGAAAATTGTTTTCATTTTAGTTCTCCTTTTTTATAAATTGTACATGGATAATCACCTGGTAGTTTTCCGTTCCAGGTGTTAGCTTTCCTAAAGGCGGTGCTTGAGCCTCACTTCGTTGGAGTCCACTGAAAAAGTATTTAATTTTAGAATTATTAAAAACACCGCTGTTGATTTCCGCAAACGGCTTCGCTTTCCTAGGGGCGCTGCTGGAGCCTCCTCGGCTACGCCTGCGGGGTCTCCACCTAGCGCTATCTCCCTCAGGACAAGGAAGGCTTCGGCAGCGAAACATCGCACGAAGAAAATGCGTAGCATTTTCGAGGAGTCTTCGCCTTTTGCTCCAATCACCAGCTAGGAATTA
>NZ_JAAXCU010000043.1 GCF_012911845.1 Bacillus sp. RO2
GACTCGTTATCGGGATCACCAAAACAGTAGGAGGGAGGGTTTCTCTCGGCCACACTGACGGCTGCAAAGAGCAAAACGGTAGGAGAGAGGGGTTCGCGCCGCCCGAACTGCCGCCGCAACCAGCAGAACGGTAGGGGAGAGGGGTTCTCTCCACCACAAATGCAGCGGCAACCAACAAAACGGTAGGAGAGAGGGGTTCTCTCCGCCCGAACCGCCGCCGCAACCAACAAAACGGTAGTAGAGAGGGGTTCTCTCCACCCCAATTACAGCTGCAACCAACAAAACGGTAGTAGAGAAGCATCCTCTCCACCCAAACCACCGCCGCAACCAACAAAACGGTAGGAGAGAGGGGTTCTCTCCACCCAAACCACCGCCGCAACCAACAAAACGGTAGTAGAGAGGGGTTCTCTCCGCCCGAACCGCCGCCGCAACCAGCAAAACGGTAGGAGAGAAGCCGCCTCTGCACCCAAAAGACCACCGTAATCAACAAAATGGTAGCAGATCGCCAGCCCCGCCCACAACCTTCAACAAAATAACAAAAAAGCAGCACGGAGGCCATCCCCCATGCTGCTCAAACAAATATCTCTTATTGTTTCTGCACCGCCCACTCTTCCACATTCCACACCTTCGTCACCCAGTCCTCATAGAAGCTAGGTTCGTGGCATACAAGGAGAATGGTGCCCTTATAAGCTTTGATAGCACGTTTTAATTCTTCTTTCGCTACCACATCCAAGTGGTTCGTCGGCTCGTCAAACAGCAGCCAGTTGCTTTCGTGCATCATCAGCTTGCATAATCTTACCTTTGCCTGCTCTCCACCGCTCAATTGGTTCAACGGACGGGAAATATGCTCGTTCTTTAACCCGCAACGAGCCAAGATAGCGCGTACCTGGTGCTGATCAAGGGAAGGGAACTCGTTCCATACGTCATCAATCGGCGTGATATCCTTCGCTTTTACCTCCTGCTCAAAGTAGGAAGGGAAAAGGAAGTCACCGCGTATTACGGAACCGCCAAGAGGATCTATTTTACCCAAGATCGTCTTCAGTAATGTCGACTTACCAACTCCGTTGCATCCGACGATTGCAATCTTATCCCCACGCTCAATTTCCATTGTAAGCTTCGGCAATAATGGATCAGAGTACCCAATCTCAAGGTCCTTTGCTTCCACCACATAACGGCTGCTTGCACGGGATTCTTTAAACTCGAACGTCGGTTTTGCGGCTGTCTCAGGACGGTCAATACGCTCCATGCGGTCCAGCTGCTTCTGACGGCTTTTTGCACGGCCTGTCGTAGAATAACGAGCTTTATTTTTCGCAATAAAGTCTTCTTGCTTCTTAATGAATTCTTTTTGCTTTTCATAAGCGTTAATATGCTGATTTTTGTTAATTTCCGCAAGCTCTAAAAACTTTTCATAAGACGCTGTATAGCGAGTTAGCTTGGAGAACTCTAGGTGGAAAATCACGTCCACCACACCGTTCATAAACTCGGTATCATGTGAGATCAATAGGAATGCATGCGGGTATTCTTTTAAATACGAGCTTAACCAACGGATGTGCTCCACATCCAAGTAGTTCGTCGGCTCATCCAGAAGTAATACTTGCGGCTGTTCCAACAACAGCTTCGCCAAAAGAACCTTTGTACGCTGTCCACCACTTAACGCAGCAACGTCACGTTCAAGCCCGATTGCGTCCAAACCAAGACCGCGAGCAGCTTCTTCCACCTTGATATCCAAGTTGTAAAATCCACCGGCATCCAGATGGTCCTGGATTTCGCCCATTTGCTCCAAAAGCTCTTCTAACTCTTCCGGAGTGGCTGTTCCCATTTTATCGGTAATGGCATTCAGTTCTTTTTCTTTTTCATATAAAGGCAAGAAGGCGTCGCGCAGGACGTCTCTGATTGTTCTTCCAGGTGTCAGGACTGTATGCTGGTCCAAATACCCGTAATGTACACCAGGAGTCCACTCAACGCGCCCTGTATCGTATACAATTTCTCCTGTGATGATATTCATCAACGTCGATTTACCAACCCCGTTTGCCCCAACAAGACCAACGTGTTCACCAGCTAACAGGCGAAGGGAAACATCTTTAAATAACGTACGGTCGCCAAAGCTGTGGCTTAACCCATCTATGCTCAATAAACTCATGTTTGTATCCATCCTATCTAAAAAAATATCTACTTTTCATCATACTAAAATTTTCTAGGAATGGCTATGTGGGAAATGAAAGAAGTTTCTTCCTCCTTATTTAGAATACCTATACTAAAATCTACCAATCTACTATAAAATAAAAGTAGATAAAAAGGGATGGTGGGGGAATCGGATGAAGAGACGGGCACCGTGGATTATTGTAATAGCTATGCTAGTAATAATAGGGAGTGGCTTTGTGCCAACAGGGTTTGATGTGCTATTTGCAGGGAACCCATTTAATCTAGATGAGTTTGTTCAGTATGAGGGAGGATCCGAACTCGACGGTGATTTGGGGATGACCTATGTAGCCAGCCTTCAGAACAGCAAGTGGCCAATAATGATTTTTACGCATTTTTTTAAAGAAGGGGTAGAGATTGTTCCATCCGTTTCCGGGCAGCAGGACATGGATTATGATGAGCTGGACTACAAAAATAAACAAATGATGGAGCAATCAAAAATAAAGGCAGAGTACATAGTACGCGGGATATTGGGAGAGGACCCGAAGCTTGAGTTGCTTGGGTTTTATCCTGTATTTTACTTGCCAGATTGGAAGCACAAAGAAGCAATTAAAGTAACAGACCTTCTAGTAGGAATAGACGGAGAAAAGCTGGAATCCTATGACCATTTAGATCAACTAATTGTTGAAAAGAAGTCGGGAGAAACGCTCACATTGTCGCTAATACGAGAAGGTCAGGAAATAGAGGTCGATGTTACGACATACCCGCACAAGGATTATTACGGAAACACGGTGCTCGGAGTATTTTTCGAAGAAGTATTTGATTCATCAAAGGACGAAAATATTCAATGGAAAAACATCGAGAACCTTGGCGGACCCAGTGCCGGACTGATGATTACCCTCACACTTTTAGACAAAATGATGGAGGATTCCCTGCTAAAAGGAAACGCGGTAGCCGGTACGGGGACTATCACCATTGATGGAGAAGTGGGACCGATTGGCGGCGTGAAACAAAAGGTGATAGGAGCTGCCAATGCAGGGTTTGACTACTTCATTGTTCCACTAGATGACGAGTGGGAAAAAAATGAATCGATTGCGAGAAAGACCATAAGCGAAGAGGGTTTAGATATTGAACTTATTCCAGTAGGGACAATAGAAGATGCGGTGAATGCGTTAGAGAAGCTTCCGAAGAAGAAGTGAAGGAAATAAGGTGGTTTAACAAGTGTAGAAGTGGGGAGAAACATGCTTAGTGTTCAAATTGGAGCGATTTTACTAGTTATATTGTTAGGCTATATTTCTGCGAGAAGAGAATACAAAAATTTTACAATGGAAGAAAAAGAGCAAGTAAAAAAGGAGCTAAGAAATCCTATATTAGTCTTCCACATACTACCTTATATTGGATATTTCCTCTTTTTTATAGGACTCGTCTTTAAAATTAACGCTTTAAAATATATCGCCTTTTTATTAATGGGGTTAGGTTGGATAATTGACGGAGCTGAGATATGGAAAGCAGATAGTAAACAGGGGTTAATATTAATTTTACTAGGGTCTATAACATTTTTAGCTACAACGTTTTTAGCCTTGGAATTTCTTTTTAACTTTTCTCTTCTATAAAAAAATAACAGCAATTCAATGTAAAGGGTGTTTATTATGGGCCACCAAATGATTTTCCCTGAATTAGAGACTAATAGATTAAAATTACGAAATGTAAACGACACTGATGCCGATTTTATCTTCAAACATTTCAGTAATGAAAAGATATGTGAATTTCTATACGATGAAGATATTTTTACGAAAAGAGATGACGCTATCCAATTGATAGAGTGGTATAACAATCCAGAAGAAAAAGGATATAATAGATGGGTTATTGAAAGAAAAGACAGCAATGAAAAGATAGGTACCTGTGGATTTCATTTATGGGACAGAACCAATAATATAGCAGAAATAGGGTATGATTTGTGGTATGAGTTTTGGGGAAGCGGATATATGAAAGAGGCATTGATTGCAGCAATAGAGAGTGGCTTTCGTAACATGAAATTAAATAGAATAAATGCATACGTCGCTTTGGAAAACGAAAAATCTTCCAATACATTAGAAAGTTTAGGTTTCGTAAATGAAGGGATATATCGAGACAAACATCTGTATAAAGGCAAATACTATGACCATTATTCGTTTTCACTACTAAAGAAAGATTGGAACAATCAATAGTTCTCTAACAACCGAACTCCTTACCTGACAATGTCTTCTCTTTTTGACTACCCTCACGCAATATGTAAAGATTAGAAGACAAGAAGCTTGAAAGGATTGTTACTATGCCAAAAACTGTCGTCCTTGCAGAGAAGCCCTCTGTAGGTAGAGATATAGCAAGAGTATTAAAATGCACAAAAAAAGGAAACGGATTTTTTGAAGGGGACAAGTACATCGTCACTTGGGCGCTTGGTCACCTCGTTACCCTGGCAGATCCAGAAGCCTACGACGCAAAATTTAAAGCGTGGAAGCTAGAAGACCTGCCGATGCTGCCAAATGAAACGAAGCTCGTCGTTATCAAGAATACAAGTAAGCAATACAGTGCAGTAAAAGCACAGCTTACACGTAAAGATGTAAATGAAATTGTCATCGCAACCGATGCCGGCCGTGAAGGGGAGCTTGTGGCCAGATGGATTCTAGAAAAAGCTCGCATTCAAAAGCCAGTGAAGCGACTTTGGATTTCCTCTGTCACAGACCGCGCAATTAAGGAAGGCTTTGCGAAACTTCGTGATGGAAAAGAATACGAAAACCTTTATTACTCTGCAGTTGCCCGAGCAGAAGCGGATTGGGTAGTGGGGATGAACGCCACAAGAGCCTTGACCACTAAGCACAATGCCCAGCTTTCATGTGGGAGAGTCCAGACACCTACGCTTGCCATGATTGCCAAACGGGAAGAAGAAATCAGAAGCTTTGTTCCGAAAGAATTTTACGGTATGAAGGCCACCACAGAAAAGGGATTCCAGCTCGTATGGCAGGACGCTAAAACGAAGGAACGAAGAAACTTCAACATGCCGTCAATGGAAAGCTTGCACTCCAAAGTAAAGAACCAGGATGCGAAGGTAACCGACATAAATAAAACCGACAAGAAAAGCTACGCGCCCGCTCTATATGACCTGACGGAACTTCAGCGTGATGCCAACCGCATCTTCGGCTATTCTGCAAAAGACACGCTATCAATCTTGCAGCGCCTTTACGAACAACATAAAATCGTTACGTACCCAAGAACGGATTCCAGGTACATTTCCACTGACATGGTAGATACGTTAAAAGAGCGTGTGGAAGCGATTCGTGCACACTCTTACAAGCAGATTGCATCCAAATTACTCACGAAACCTATCAAAGGGAACAAGTCCTTTGTGAACAATGAAAAAGTGACGGATCACCATGCGATCATTCCGACAGAGGAAGCAGTCTTGTTAAGCAAGCTATCCGACAAGGAATACAAGATTTACGATCTGATTGTGAAGCGATTCCTTGCTGTACTATTACCGCCTTTCTTATATGAACAGACGAATATCACTGCTTCCATTGGAGCAGAACAGTTTGTGGCAAAAGGCAAAACGGTCATCTCTCAAGGTTGGAAGGAAGTCTTCAGCTCCATGGAGGAACAAGAGGATGGAAGTGACGGACTTTCAGATCAGCTGTTGCCAAGCCTGAATAAAGGCGACGTTTTGCCAGTCCGGAAGATCGAACTGACTTCGGGAAAAACAAAGCCGCCTGAACCATTCAACGAGGGTACATTGCTTTCCGCGATGGAGAATCCTGCAAAGTACATGGAACAAACGGACCAGAAGCTTGTGAAAACGCTTGGTGAAACAGGCGGGATCGGCACTGTTGCTACTAGAGCAGATATCATCGAGAAGTTATTCAATAGTTTCTTGATGGAGAAGCGCGGCAAAGGCCTGCACATCACATCTAAAGGGAAACAGCTGCTGAATCTTGCACCGGAGGATCTAAAATCCCCAGCCTTGACCGGAGAATGGGAGCAAAAGCTTGGCATGATCGCAAAAGGACAGCTGAAAAAAGCAGCCTTCATTAATGAAATGAAGGCTTATGCGAAACAGATTGTTCATGAAATAAAAAATACGGATCAAAAGTTCAAACATGACAACCTGACAGGTAAACGTTGCCCAGACTGTGACAAGCCGATGCTTGAAGTGAACGGGAAAAAAGGAAAAATGCTCGTATGTCAGGACAGAGAATGCGGTCATCGTAAAAATGTCTCCAAAGTGACAAATGCACGTTGTCCGAAATGCCGTAAGAAGTTGGAATTGCGTGGAGAAGGGGAAGGTCAGATGTTCGCGTGTGTTTGCGGACACCGGGAGAAGTTGAGTACCTTCCAGGAACGACGTAAGAACAATGCCAACCAGAAAGCGTCCAAGCGTGATGTAAATCAGTACATGAAAAAGCAGAATAATGATGAGCCGGTGAATACTGCACTTGCGGATGCATTGGCGAAGTTGAAGTTGAAATAATGATTGGGGCCGCACTCTGTGACTAAGAGTGCGGCTATTTTTATGTTTGGGGTTTATTTTTGGGGATCGCTCGCCCGATATATCAAGAAAACTTTGCAGGATATCAAGAGATTCCACAATATATCAAGAAATCTCAAGTTTTATCGAGAAAAATTTAAATATATCAAGAAACGGCCCCTCCTCCCTCCTCCTAAAGCTGGTCAGCCCACCACCACAGCTAGGCTTTCACTCACCCAACCCCTCCGGCATAGGCTAAATAGAATCGCAATTGTAAGATAACCTACCATTGAAAGGGTGTTAGATCTTGGCGGGGAAAATTTTAAACTATTATGCTGGCGGAAATACAGCACGTGGATTTTATAGTCTTTATGAATCGAACATAGAAGGATTGGACCGGATTTTTATTCTCAAAGGCGGACCAGGGACAGGGAAATCATCGTTAATCAAAAAGATTGGGAAAGTCTGGAATGAGAAAGGGTATGACATTGAACTGCTTCATTGTTCATCTGATATAAAATCGGTGGACGGGGTGGTCATCCGTGCGCTTGGTATTGGGATAGTTGATGGTACTGCACCGCATGTCATTGAACCGAAAGCGCCGGGGGCAGTGGAGGAATACGTCAACCTAGGCGAGGCGTGGGACTCCAAGTTACTTGCCGAACAGAAAGCGGAAATACAACACCTAGCAACCAAAAAGAAGGAAGCCTTCCAGACGGCTTACCAAACTTTTGCGAGAGCCCTGAAAATACATGACGATTGGGAAAGATACTATATTCATAATATGAACTTTGAGGCTGCAAATAAGCTGACACAGGATCTTGTGGAGCAATTGTTCCAAGGTAAGACAATAGATAAAAAAGCGGATGTTAGGCATCGCTTCTTAGGTGCAGCAACCCCGGCAGGAGCAAAAGATTTCGTGCCAAATCTGACAGAAGGACTCACACACCGCTATTTTATAAAAGGTCGTCCGGGTTCGGGGAAATCCACCATGTTGAAGAAGCTCGCTAAAGCCTCCGAAGAAAAAGGGTTTGACGTGGAAGTCTATCATTGTGGGTTTGATCCATACAGTTTAGACATGATTATTTGCCGAGAGCTTGGTTTCGCTATTTTTGACAGTACAGCCCCGCATGAATATTTCCCAGAGCGAGAAGGAGATGCCATTGTCGATATGTACGATATTACCATTCGTTCAGGGACAGATGAACGGTATGAAAGGGATATAGCTCTTGTAAAAGAACGTTATATAGAATCCATGCAGGAGGCCATTGGGAAATTGGCAGAAGCCAAAAGCTGGCACGGAAAATTAGAAGAAATCTATGTAAAAGCTATGGATTATGGTGTGGTGGATAAGTGGACCAAAAGAATCCAAGCAGAAATAGAAGCCATAGCAAATAAAAAATAACGTCACTAAAAAAGGTGAACAGCACCTAAATGCTGTTCACCTTTTTACATTTTCCCAGGAAATACGTCAAAAATCGACTATATTTCCACAGTTACTTCTACCCCGTAGTGGTCCGAGACAACTTCTCTGTTTCTTCCGTTGAAAACCACATTAGAAGATAGGACCTTAACAGGAGAGCTTGCCAGAATTAAATCAATCCGCAAGTCCTGCTTGTTCTCATCCCAACCAGCTATACTTCCTTCCACTGTCACACCTGAATCTTTTTCAGACGCAAGAAGATACGTATCATGCAGTCCAATTGTCAAAGTCAAATAATCATAGCCTTCTCCTTCAATATGGGCACTATTATTAAAGTCTCCCATTAGAAAATAAGGTTCCGTTCCCTTGACCTGCTCAAGTAGTTGCTCCATCTGATACTTACCTGGTTCCTCTTTATCATCCCACCAACCTAGATGGCATGTGTAAAAGGACAACTCCTCACCCTGCACTTCAACGGTCACACCAACAATTTTACGTGTTTTCCAAAAGTCAGTGTCCGTACTTCTTGATACAAAGAAGGAATGTTTCTTTTTGATAGGGTGTCGAGTCAAGATGGCAAGGCCTTCTTCGTATGTGTCATACCCCATGTGGGCGAAGTCCCAGACTAACTCGTAGTCTGAAACCCCAATTTTCTCAAGCTCTTGCTGTAAAACAAGGCCGAAGTTGTTTTGTTTAATGTTGCCTGTTACCACTTCGGCAGCGATGCTTTGACTAACCTCTTGAAGAGCGATGACATCGTATGCTTGTTCCTTAATGGCTCCCGCGATATGCTGTATCTTTTCCATTTGGTTCTCTTCCTGCCAAGAGTGGCAGTTTAAGGTTAGTAAATTCATCATTTATTACGCTCCCAACAAGTCTTGAATATCAGATTTGATTACATCTGCTTTCGGTCCGTAGATTGCTTGTACCCCGCGGTCTTTCACGATCAGTCCAAGCGCACCTTTTTCTTTCCATGCAGCTTCATTTGCAACTTTTTCTCTATCTTTTACTGTAACACGCAGACGAGTCATACATGCATCCACGTCTTCAATATTTTGTGCGCCACCAAGCAAGTCGATGATTGCAGGTGCCAAGGAATCTGCTTGTACACTTGCAGCTGCACCGTTACCTGCGCCTTCTTCTTGCTCGATATAGTTACCGTTACGTCCCGGAGTAGGGAAGTTGAATTTCTTGATCATGAAGTTCGCCACCGCAAAGTTCAAACCAAAGAATACTAGACATGCAACCACAAAGTTTACTAGATCTAACCATAAGCCAGCTTTTACAATCATTGGTGTGCGAGTCAACAACTCAATAACTCCGAACGCATGAACACGAATATCAATGATATCAACAATAGCGAAAGCAAGTCCTGTCATAATTGCATAAATTACATATAACACCGGAGCCGCAAACATAAACATGAATTCGATTGGCTCTGTAACACCAGTCAAGAATACCGCAAGACCTGCAGAGAAGAACATAGACTTATATTTTTTACGCTTATCTTTATCTACATTACGATACATCGCATACGCAATACCGATTAATGCCGCACAAGAAAGAATCATTTGTCCTACTTTGAAACGAGCAGGTACTACTTCACGTAAAAGCGCTTCATAAGATTCTGTGTCACCAGCTGCCAGGAAGTTGTTCAAATCAGCAATCCAAGCTAACCATAATGGATCTTGACCTGCTACAACTGAACCTGCGCTACCTCCAGTTAAAATAGTGTAAGTTCCACCAAGTGATGTGTAGTTCATTGGTACCGTTAACATATGATGCAAACCGAACGGCAACAATAGACGCTCAAGCGCACCGAAAATGAATGGCGCAATAATTGGTGCGCTGTCTCTAGATGAAGCAATCCATACACCAAAATCATTTAACAATCCTTGAATGAACGGCCAAACAACACTAAGTGCAATACCTGCGATAACAGAACCACCAATTACTACGAAAGGTACAAAACGCTTTCCGTTAAAGAAAGATAAAGAATCAGGTAATTTACTATAGTTATAAAATTTATTGAAAAGATTAGCACCAAGGAAACCAGCAATGATACCAACAAATACTCCCATGTTTAATGCAGGAGCACCTAGAACAGTTGTAAAGTAGTCACCTACAATAAATTCTTGTCCAAAAAGAGTGGTAAAAGTAGATTCAGGGTCTGCCACCATAGCGTTGTTAACCCCAAAAATTGCACCAGTGATACGGTTTATTAGAACAAAAGCAATCAATGCTGCAAAAGCACCGCCTGCACGTTCTTTCGCCCATGATCCACCAATGGCAACTGCGAACAATACATGCAGGTTGGTGATAATTCCCCAACCGATATCCTCCATCACTCTTGCAATCGTTTGCACAAGTGCGATGTCTCCGCCAGTCATGCCGACTAACTTACCAAGAGAAATCATAATTCCAGCAGCAGGCATAACTGCAACCACTACTAATAATGCTTTACCGAATTTCTGCCAGAAATCAAAAGACAAAAAGTTCTTCATAATAACAGCCTTCTTTCTATTATTGTTTCTATTTATTGTTGAAAACGAATTCATTTTAGTACAAATTAATGCACGTGTAGTGCAACCGTTTGCATTTTCCTATTGTATGGCATGATGGTGAACAATGCAAGTAGAAAATATTATTTTAATAATTTTTTAACAAAGTAAATTAAAATGTAAGAAAATTAATTATACATAGAAGAATCCAACTTTTGGTGGAAGTATATACAGCATAAGTGAAAACGGGTACACTATTTCCGTAATGCCAGATGAAAAGGAGATTTGAAATGAAAAAGTGGACTTTCTCTATGATACTTGTTTTAGTAATTGTGCTTTCTGCGTGCACAGAGGAAACAAATAATGTGGACACAGCCGACTCAGAAAAGGTTCCTGCTGATCAAAGTGGGGAAACGGTAACGGTCCTTATGAATATACAAATGGAAATGATTCAGACCATCCGCAAGCATCTTGAGCCTGTAACATCTTATGAAATGTCAGAAGGGGCAGGGGATCTTGAGGCAGCGGTTGAGTCTAGCAACCTCATTGCGAACGAACTTCGAGGGATTGAGATACCAGAAAATCTTGATAAGGATCTTCAGGTTGATATGAAGGATTCTATTGAGTTATTAGCTTTATATTTCGAAGAACGTGCTGCAGCCATGTCAGAAGGTTCAGATGGTGAAGAAGTGACAGCTGCATTGGAGAGTTTCCACCAAAAAATAGGAGAAACGTTTGAAGCGGCAGGCTTGCACGCTCCTAATTTTGAAAAGGATGTACAATAATAGTTTTTAAGCGAGACGCCTTCCAGGTTGGGGGGCGTTTTTTTTGGTATTTGCGCAGCCTTTGGGAAGGTGGGTGGGGATGTAGACGATGAAGACAGTTTTGACGTGATTTTTGAGTTGAGATTGTCTTCATAAGGTGGATGTAGACATTTACTACTGATTTATATCCCGATAGTGACTTCATCTTCGCCCGACCCTTACAAGACCTCCCAATAACCAACCAATCATTAAATCCCCAACCACCTAATAAGCTAATAATACAACAAGAGTATTTAGCCATCCGAAAGACTTGTCCATTCCCAAGTTTCGTGATAGGATTAGTCTAATTAATGTTAATTGAATAGTTAGTTTCCTTATCAAGAGAGGTGGAGGGACTGGCCCTGTGAAGCCCGGCAACCATACAGTAAAGACACCTACCACTGTATTGGTGCCAATTCCAGCAAGACAAACGTTCTTGGAAGATAAGTAGATGTGACGGGCTTGTACTCAAACTTCTTCTTATCGAAGGAGTTTTTTGTTTGTCTACATAAACAAACATTGAAGGGGGAAGTGTGAGATGAAGTTTGGGTTTTGGTTGCCGATTTTCGGCGGTTGGTTGCGAAATGTGGAGGACGAACAGATGCCTCCTACTTTTGAGTATGCGAAAAAGGTAATCCAACAGGCGGAACAGCTCGGGTTTGACACGACCTTGATTGCGGAGCTCTTTTTAAATGATATTAAAGGACCAAAAGAGGATACACTGGAAGCCTGGTCGACTGCCGCAGCCTTGGCAGCCGTAACAGAAAAAATAGAAATTATGACAGCAATCAGGCCTGGCTTTCACAACCCTGCCATTGCAGCAAAAGCAACGGCAAATATTGATCATATCAGCAACGGCCGCTTCACTCTCAATATCGTCTCGGCGTGGTGGGAAGAGGAGGCTCGTCAGTATGGAGGAATTTTCACCGAGCATGATGAGCGCTATGAACGTACTAAAGAGTTCATTGATGTTCTCAAAGGATTATGGACAGAAGACTCTTTTAGCTATAAAGGAAAGTACTATCAGCTAAAAGAAACAAACCTCCACCCAAAACCGGTGCAACGTCCAAACCCCATCCTTTATGCAGGCGGCGAGAGTCCGAAGGGGAAGGAAGTGATCTCCTCGCATTGTGATGCCTATGTGATGCACGGCGGTACAGTGGAGGAAGTCACTGCAAAAATCATTGACATGAAAGAAAAGAGAGACCAGACTTCCAATCCTCCTTTTCAATCCTTTGGGATGGCTGCCTATGTCATTTGCAGAGATACAGAAGAGGAAGCTCAAGCGGAACTTGCCCGGATTACCGCTGTAAAAGAATCCGACGCGTATGCTGGATTTAAAGACTTCACAAGCAAATCACAGCTAGAGCAACAAATACAATTGCAGGACTACTCTGTATCTAATAGAGGGTTGCGCCCAAATCTGGTTGGCACGCCAGAGCAGATTGCTACTAGAATAAAAGAATTCGAGAATGCAGGGGTGGACTTATTGCTATTGCAGTTCTCTCCGCAGCTCGAAGAAATGGAGCGTTTCGCCAAAAAAGTGATGCCGCTTGTTAATCCGAGGGCAAAAGAGCTTGCCCAATCATAAAATCTAGCAGAAAATACACTATCATATATGCATAAAATGGAGGCAAACATCGTGGAAAAAATCTATATTATTCATGAAAATAAAGAGTGGACGACACATTTAACTACTAGATTGGAAGAAATGGATTTGCCATATGAGGAATGGCACTTAGACGAAGGAGTGGTTCCTTTAACCGAAGAACCACCTAAAGGCATATTTTACAACAGAATGAGCGCCTCTTCCCACACAAGGGACCATCGATTTGCACCAGAATTAACAGGAGCTGTACTCTCATGGTTGGAATACCATGGTCGAAGAGTGCTGAATGGAAGCCGTGCCCTTCAGCTGGAATTAAGCAAGGTCAATCAGTATACGGCCCTTGAAAAAGCTGGAGTAAAGACACCGAAAACCATTGCGGCGGTAGGAAAAGAACATATACTGCAAGCAGCTAAACGAATAGAATCTGACTCCTTCATCACCAAACATAATCGTGCAGGCAAAGGGCTTGGAGTACAGCTATTCCATTCGACGGCTTCACTTGAAGAATACCTGTATGGACCTGATTTTGAAGAGCCTGTAGATGGTATCACGCTTATCCAAGAATACATTCAGGCACCTGAACCTTTTATTACTCGATGTGAATTTATCGGTGGGAAGTTTATGTACGCCGTTCAGGTCGATACATCAGAAGGTTTTGAGCTTTGCCCGGCCGATGCCTGCCAAATCGGGGACTTGTTTTGCCCGGTAGGCGAAGAAGTGGAGGAAAAGCCAAAATTCCGTATCGTAGAGGGCTTTGCCGACCCAATCATCGAAAGATATGAAAAGTTCCTGAAAGAAAATGAGATTCAGGTGGCAGGCATTGAATTTATCCGCAACAGTCAAGGGGAAATCTTCACCTATGACGTTAACACCAACACCAATTATAACGCAGACGCCGAAAAAGTAGCCGGCAAGTTCGGGATGCTGGAACTTGCTAAACTACTAGGAAAAGAGCTAGAGCGTGAAACAGAAAAACTCAAAGTTTACTAGGTTGTTTTTGTTAGGTAAATGGAATGATTAAGTTTTTAAGAACAAGTGGATTGGAGCGGAAGGCACTCGACTCCGGCGGGAGGTAGCGGTAGGTTGAGACCCCGCAGACTTGCCGAGGAGGCTCAAGCATCGCCCCGCGGACGGCAATAGCAAATGCATGAATCGAAAAAAGCTATCCATAAGTCCTCCTAACAAAGGGACCTTGCGGATAGCTTTTTACATTCCACTATTAAAAGAAAAACACATGCGCCATTAGCGCGATAACCGGTAACGTAATCAACGTACGTAAAAGGTAAATCACAAACATCTCCCAAAGTGACACAGGTACTTTAGATCCTAAGATCACGCCACCCACCTCAGATAGATAAATAAGCTGTGTGACAGATACTGCTGCAACAACAAAACGAGTTAATTCACTTTGTATATCGGAAGCTAAAAGTGCTGGCAGGAACATGTCCGCAAAACCAACAATCAGTGATTCTGACGCTTTAGCTGCATCAGGAATCTGTAGCAATTCTAACAACGGAATGAATGGCATGCCAAGGTAAACGAATAGATCTGTGTTTTCAGCAAGGATCAAGGCAATAGTACCGAATGCCATGACGATTGGTGCTACACCCATCCACATATCAAGGACATTTTTTCCACCGTCACGGAAGAATTTTCCCGCGCTTTTATTTTTAGAAGCGCGCTCTACCGCTTGGGTGTATCCCCATTTTAACGGTGAATAGCCTGAAGGTATTAATTCTTTTTCGTCTTGTTCCTCCCCGTTATAATACGTATCCGCTTTTCTGGATAAAGGAGGGATGCGTGGCATGATGATGGCTGCAACAAGTCCTGCCACCCCGATGGTTATATAAAATGGGATGAACATACTGCCAAGTCCAACCTGTGTAATAACAACAAGACTGAATGTAATGGAAACGATAGAGAAGGTAGTGGCAATAACAGCTGCTTCCCTTTTCGTATAATAACCGTCTTCATACTGTTTACTTGTTAATAGGACCCCGATTGTTCCATCACCAAGCCATGAAGCCAAGGCATCGATGGAAGAACGACCAGGAAGTTTAAATAAGGGGCGCATGATTTTCGTCAAGAGTGCGCCAAACAACTCTAATAGTCCAAAGTTTAATAATAATGGCAAGAATAATCCGGCAAAAAGGAAGACAGTAAATAGTACTGGTAAAAGGTCATATAAAATTACAGAACCTGTAACGTCACTCCATACAGCCTCCGGACCCAGTTCAAATAAGGTCATAATGGCCAATACCATCGCAAGAACCCTTACGACAGTCCAAAACACAGAAACGTTTAATAACGTATTAAAGAATCCTTGCTTTTTCGTAAAAGCGGGTTTTGCCAGTTTTGTCACTACCGTTGCAATGGCAGTGATGGTAATGACCCCTGTCATAATAGCAGGGATGCTGTCCCCTAAAAGGTCTCCTAGTAACCCAGCAAGAATGGCGATTGGAATCGTTAGTTCGTCATTGTACATGACAGGAAACATGAATAATAATATTCCGATAATAGAAGGAATAATGAATTTTAATTTATCTGCTGTTCTGAAAGATGAATGGTTTTTCAATATAATAATCTCCTTATGCTTAAATATGCAACGTTAGTTATTTTAATACATTTCTTGAACTTTTCAAAGGTAGTTATTGGAATTATGTTTTTTCTATCATTTTTTATTTCCCCAAATCAGGTGCATGAAAACATGTTCCATCCAATCAATTAGCGAAATCCAGAATCTCTAATTCTTTATTTTTCCTAAGATCAATAAAGTGATCATCGACCTTAATGATCGGTAGGTGAGGTTCATCTGAATGAATGAAAATGATTTCCGCAAGCTTCCCATTATTAAGAACCACTTCTTCCCGCAGATGATTAGAAAGAATATATCGGACGAACGGATAGACGATGGCGGGATTCAATCGATTGTAATTTGCCTCTTGAATAAGAATTTTCGTAGTGGTGAAAATATTTTGCTTTGGTCGATAGCTTCTTTCGGATGACAGGGCATCATACATATCTGCAACAGATAGAATTTGAACAAAATAAGGAATCTTAGAATGCTTGATTCCTGTTGGGTAACCGCTTCCATCTAAACGTTCATGATGGAGCAGGGCACCTTGCAGGATATGTGGATCAATTGTTCGGTTCTTTTTAAGCAAATCATATCCGTAGGTTGTATGTTTTTGTATTTCCAACCACTCTCTTTCTGTAAGGCGACCTGGCTTTTGTAAAATATTCTTGTCGATAAGCAGCTTGCCGACGTCATGGAACATCCCCATTTGACCAAGTAGGCTGATACTGCTTTTTTCCAGCCCTTGCAGCTTTCCGATTAGAGAAGAATAGATTCCGACGTTCAAACTATGGGTATAGGTGTAATTGTCATAGCTTTTTACTTGCTCTATGTAACGGGTGAAAACCGGATCGTCCACAAGCTTATCTATTAGTGGAGTCAACATACCTTGAATTTCATCTAGAGGAGGGAGTTGGTCCCCTTCAAGATTGGCAAATATGGATTGAAAAGTATGGATACTTGTTTCATACATATTTTTGACATGCTGAAAATACTCTCTGGATAGATGATGGGGCTCATCCAAAATAAAGGCCTGGTCGAAATAGTAGGCATGCTTTTGAAGGCTTTCCACATGGTTTGCATTCAGGACCGTCCCTTTTCTTAACAAAAGATTTCCCGACAAAGAGTAAATATCATTTTTTAGAATTTTACCAATATGATTGGAGGAAATTTTCATAGAGTTCAACCTCACCTGATTGCGTTAATACCTTTATTATAAGGGATTTGACGTATATAAAACAGGATAATTTATACTTTTCAAAATTTTTAGCAAAAAGCTTTTGCAGTATAATGTTTGTAATACGAAGAGAGATTAACTAGGATAGGGTATATACACAAAATCATTTACATATAAGAAGGTGAATTCACTTGGTAAAATGTATTGCCATAGATATGGACGGAACATTATTAAATAATAACCATGTAGTTAGTGAAGAGAATGCAGATGCCATTAAGCTTGCTAGAAATAATGGAGTGGAAGTGGTTATTGCCACCGGGAGAGCATATTCCGAAGCCAAAGACGTCTTGGCAGAGGCAGGTATACACACACCGATTATCTGCGTAAATGGAGCAGAGGCCCGCACGCCTGAAGGAGAAGTTGTATCAACAAACCCGATTGCGATTAGCCTTGCTAGAGAGCTGGCACGAATTTTGGACATGCATGATATCTACTTTGAGATCTATACTCAGAACGGTACATACTCTAAAGATTACGATAAGGCGATTGCCACCATTATGGATGTTTTCATGTCAGCGAGTAACGATAACGACTACGATAAAGTCCTAAAGGCTGCACAAGAAAGAATGGAAGACGGGAATGTTAAAATGGTCGACAGTTTTGAACCCATTTTACAAGATGAGTCAAAAGTAATTTACAAGCTTCTTGCATTCTCCATGAATAAAGAGAACCTTGAGGCAGCACGTTCTGAATTGTTGGAGCTTGGCACGGTTGCCGTTAGCTCTTCTGGTAAAGACAACTTGGAGATCACAAGTGTGGACGCTCAGAAGGGAATTGCTCTGACTACGTTCACCTCTGAACGAGGAATTTCGATGGAAGACACGATGGCTATTGGCGACAATTACAATGACGTTTCAATGTTTGAGCGTGTTGGTAGAGCCGTTGCGATGGGGAATGCCCCAGATGGTGTGAAAGAGAAAGCGCATATGGTGACAGATACGAATGTAAATAGCGGTGTGGCAAAAGCAATTGTTGAAGCAATGGCGAAAAGTGAGGCCAGATAACGGTGGAGACTGGACCGGGTAGCTTGTGGGCTACCCGGTCAGCCGTATTTCTGAGAAATATCAAGAAATTTAGGAGTATATCAAGAAATTTGAAATTATATCAAGAATTTTTGAGATATATCAAGAAAATTTGAGATATATCAATAATTTTTAAGTTATATCAAGAAATCGACAAGAAATGACACGAATAGACTCTCTGATTGCCTTCCTCCCCCACTCCAAAGCACACAAACTTAAATGCCATAATATTCCACAAATCTAACATTGAGACTCCTGCTTCGAATCCCTTATAATAGACTAGTTGTAACAAAACTTTGAAAATAATTGGTTTACATAGATTTTAGGGGGGGCCTGCTGACATGAAGTTTCGTGCTTCTGCTGTGCAATATCCATTGCACACAATCTCAAGCTTTGATGAGTTTGCAAATCAAGTTATTCATTATGTGAAAACCGCCGCTGAATTTGACGCGGATTTTGTCCTTTTTCCAGAGTTTTTAACGACTCAACTAATCTCTTTCCCGGTGGATGGAAGAGAGCAAACGATTCATGATCTGCCAAAATACACCGAACACTACCAACAATTGTTCAGCGGAATTGCCATCCAGACTGGCATGCATATCATCGGCGGTACACACATCATCGAAAAAGAAGGCAAACTTTACAATGCAGCCCACCTCTTTTACCCTGACGGCCGTATTGCGACACAAGCAAAATTGCATTTAACACCAACGGAAGTGTATGAATGGGGACTAACCCCTGGTGAAGACTTGCAAATCTTCCATACCGATTTTGGCACCATTTCGATGCTAACATGCTATGATATTGAATTTCCAGAAGCGGTTAGACTTGTGAAGGCGATGGGTGCGGATGTGGTATTTTGTCCTTCCTGCACAGATGACCGGCACGGTTTCCACCGGGTAAGATACTCTTGTCACGCGCGCACGATTGAAAATCAAATCTATGTCGTGACAACAGGGACAATTGGCTCTCTTCCTACTGTTGACTTTATGCGCGGAAACTTTGGACAGGCTGCCATCATTTCACCAAATGACGTTCCGTTCCCACCAAGAGGCATTGTGGCAGAAGGGGAGCTGAACACGGATATGATCGTTACAGGTGACCTAGACCTGACCCTCTTACACAAAGTAAGGGAAGCCGGCTCCGTCACCACCTGGAGAGACCGCCGCAACGACCTATACCCGGACTGGGAAAAGCTAGTCAAAGGCACCCTCACATATTAATTGACAAACATGCTAATCTGTCTTACCTTAATATCATAAATAAATAACTACACATATAGGATTGTGACTGGTAAAGCAGGCAAGACCTAATACGCATACTCCCTTAAAGAGTAGCGTATTGGGTCTTTTTCTATTTCCGCACAATTCCGACAATAGGAGGAAAAACCCATGTCATTTTTCAAAAAGCTATTTGGTGGAAAAGAAGAAGTAAAAACAGAAGAAATGTTAGTAGCTCCAATTACAGGTAAAGTTGTACCGTTAGAAGAAGTTCCAGACCCTGTATTTGCTCAAAAAATGATGGGCGACGGTATCGCAATCGAGCCAACAGAAGGAACAGTTGTATCCCCAGTAAACGGAGAAATCGTTCAATTCTTCCCCACAAAACACGCGATTGGTATCAAGTCAGAAACAGGAGTGGAAGTACTGATCCACGTAGGCCTTGAAACAGTTGGCATGAAAGGGGAAGGCTTTGAAGGACTTGTGGAAGTTGGTGACAAAGTAAAAGTTGGCACGCCACTGTTAAAGTTTGATATCGACCTTATCAACGAAAAAGCAAAAAGCATCGTAACACCTGTTATTCTGACAAATGGAGATATCATTGATACAGTGACAAAACATGCTGTCAAAACAGCAACAAAAGGTGAAACAGCATTGATAGATTGGAATATTAAAGCCTAATTTTCCTATTGCCGCCTGGTTTTCTTTTCCGCAAGCATGTAACTGCTTTGTATAGCCTCTTTGATTGGTTATAATAAAAGTAAAATAGGGCGGTTATATTGGGGAGAGACAAGATTGAGAATAAGTAAAGTGTTAAACAATAACTCGGTTGTCGTTAAAGAGGATGATCAAGAGAAAATTGTGATGGGCCTTGGTGTCGGCTTCCAAAAGCGAAAAAACGATTTGGTAGACCGTAGTAAAATTGAAAAGATTTTCGTGATGAAGGAGGAAAGTGACAAGTTTCAGGAGTTGCTTTCCACCCTCCCTGTTGAGCATATAGATGTGGCCGAGGAAATTATCAGCTATGCAGAAGGTAAGCTGATGGTTCCTTTAAGCAACCACATCCATATCTCTTTAACTGACCATCTATCTTTTGCGATTGAACGGTTGGAAAAGGGATACACCATCCAAAATAAGTTGCTCAATGAAATAAGGGTCCTTTATAAGCCGGAATTTGAAATCGGAAAATGGGCGCAAGGGTTGATTAATGAGCGTCTAGGTGTTAGCATTCCTGACGATGAAGTGGGGCATATTGCCCTTCATCTTCATACGGCGAAAATGGGATCCAAAAGCATGGCAAACACCATGCAGCTGGCTACCATCATCCGTGATGCCATTGAGATAATCGAGAAGGAATTTGGTGTGAAGATTGAGGAAACGTCTATCAATTATCAACGGTTATTGACACATCTTAGGTTTGCGATTAATCGTGTGGAAGAAGAAGAGCCATTTCACTCCATGGACCCAGAAATGCTGGAACTCCTTCAGATGAAATTTGGGAAAGCTTTCGGAACGGCGCAAAAGATTGCAGACTTCTTGAATGCAGAGTATGACATTCATTTTCCTTTATCAGAGGTTGGATACATCACCCTTCATATTCAGCGATTGACAGGAAAATAAGAAGTACTAAGCTGTTGACGAATTTTATCAAACTGGATTAAAATGAAAACGTATTCGCTAACAACATGTATATACAGGATTGTGACTGGTAATGCAGGCAAGACCTAAAACAGGCAAGGACGTAGGGACCACTCTACCCTCTTGCAGGTTTTAGGTCTTTTGTTTTTTGTTTTGAAGTTAGGTTGCGGAAGGGGCTGGAGCTTCAATAATGGATAAATGGTCGGTTAGGATGGATAAAACAATTTTACAATGGATAAGTTGGTCTGTAGCGTGGATAAATCCTTTTTACAATGGATAAATCTCATTTACAATGGATATTTCATAATACAACCTGATTTCAGACGAGTTTCCCCTTACTCCAGCAAAAAAAGTAACCAAATTCACAGGAATAATAAAAAACTATAGGAAAAAGAGGTGCTCATCATGAATTATAACAAGATAGCGAAAGACTTGATCCCGCTGCTTGGCGGTGCAGACAATGTCATCAGTGCCACACACTGCGCGACTCGTCTAAGACTAGTTTTAAAAGAAGATGAAAAAGCAACAGTAAACCGTGACCAAATTGAAGAGCTTGAGGGAGTAAAAGGGGCATTTGCAAGTTCCGGCCAGTTTCAAGTAATTTTTGGCACAGGGATAGTAAATAAGGTGTACGCAGAATTTGCGGAAGAAGTGGGCCTCAAAGAAAAGGACACTCAAGATCATGCAGAAGCGGCGAAAAAGAAAATGAACCCGTTAGCGCGTTTTGCGAGAACACTGTCTAACATTTTCGTACCAATCATCCCTGCCATCGTGGCAAGCGGTCTATTGATGGGACTGCTCGGAATGGTAACAACATTTGGCTGGGTCGCTGCTGACAGTTCCTTTGTGAAAATGCTAAACATGTTCTCAAGCGCCGCATTTATTATTCTCCCAATCTTGCTCGGTTATAGTGCCGCAAAAGAATTTGGAGGAAATCCGTTCCTTGGAGCAGTTATTGGGGGAATCATGACACACCCTGACCTGCTAAATCCTTGGGGACTTGCCGAAGCAAAGCCTGAATACATGGATTTCATGGGACTTGATGTCGCATTAATTGGTTACCAAGGGACCGTTGTACCGGTTCTGCTCGCCGTTCTTGTAATGAGCTTTATTGAAAAGAATCTTCGTAAAATTGTTCCAAGTGCAGTGGATTTACTCGTGACTCCATTTTTAACAGTTATCTTGACTGGATTTATCACGCTTCTTGCTATCGGACCGTTAGGAAATGCCGTCGGTTCTGGCATCACAGTTGTACTGAATTTTGTGTATGACTATGGCAGTGTCTTTGCTGGCCTTATTTTTGGAGGATTGTACTCCTTGATCGTTATTACAGGGGTTCACCACAGTTTCCACGCTATTGAAGCAGGACTACTTGCAGAGCTTGGATTCAACTACCTCTTGCCAATTTGGTCCATGGCCAATGTAGCACAAGGTGGAGCAGGACTGGCTGTTTACTTCTTAGCAAAGCGTGCAAAAACGAAAGAACTAGCTCTACCTGCAGCATTATCAGCCTTTCTAGGTATTACAGAACCGGTTATTTTCGGGGTTAATTTGAGGTATCGTAAGCCATTTATCGGAGCTGCCATAGGTGGTGCGTTAGGTGGAGCCTATGTGGTATTTACGAATGTTGTCGCAAACGCATACGGCCTGACAGGTATACCAATGATCGCCATCCTTGTGGAGTTTGGAACCGTCAATGTCGTGAATTATCTAATCGGTTTCGCCATTGCGGTAGTAGGTGCCTTTATTGCCACATGGTTCATGGGCATTAAGGAAGAAGACATAAAGTAAGAAGGATTATCCCCTGATGACTGTAGTGCAGGGAGTGAGACTCCGGCGGGAGGTAGCGGTAGCTTGAGACCCCACAGCGCAGCGAGGAGGCTCAAGCACACGCCCCGCGGAAAGCGAACTCCCGGAACGAAAGGAATCAGGGAGTATACTCAATTCTTAATGATAAAGGAGGGGCCACCCCATGAAAAAAGGAATCATCTCATTAGGAGAAGCACTCATAGATTTCATCCCGCTTGACCCAGACAATAGCACCTATCAGAAAAGCCCAGGTGGAGCCCCGGCAAACGTGGCAGTTGGCGTCGCACGACTAGAAGCCAAATCCACTTTTATCGGGAAAGTCGGAAACGACGTGCTGGGAAGATTTCTGCAAAAAACACTAGCAGACTACGGAGTCAACACAAGCTCGATGTTGTTGACCGATGACATCCGCACAGGTGTCGTATTCGTCACATTGGAAAATGGAGAACGCAGCTTTGACTTCTACATCAACCCAAGTGCGGATCGCTTTTTAACAGAAGAAGAGATAGAGGAAAAGCTTTTTGATGAAAATAAAATCCTTCATTTCGGCTCCATTTCCTTAATTAGCGAACCAACAAGAAGTGCCACCATCAAAGCGGTGAAGCTTGCTAAAGAAAAAGGTCTTATCGTTTCCTATGACCCGAATTTACGCCTTGGCCTTTGGGACAGTGAGAAAGCGGCAAAAGAACAGATTATTTCCATGCTTCCATATGCCGATATTTTAAAGATTTCCGAAGAAGAGCTGGAGTTCATTACTGATGAAAAGGATATCGAAAAAGGAGCGGAAAAGCTTGCTGCCTTTGAAATTCAGCTTCTCCTTGTGACGCTTGGATCTGAAGGTAGTTACATTTTTACTCGTGAAGGACATCAGCATGTGCCTGCACGCAAGGTGACTACAGTGGATTCGACAGGTGCTGGGGATGCATTTGTCTCTGGGATTCTATATATGGCAAACGAGTGGGGGGAGGATATCTCCGCTATTACTCTTGAAAAAGCTGTGGAAATGGCAGCCTTCGCTAGTGTTTCCGGATCCCTTGCTGCTTCTGAAAAAGGTGCAATGACAGCCTTACCTTCATTAGAGAAGGTTCAATCAATCTTAGCAAAATAAAGGAGTTTTTCTTTTATGACAGAAAGAGAGCAAGAGCTTATTAGACTTGCAGAGGAAGAAGTGGAGAAAAATAAAGATATCGTCGAGCTCGATCCTTACCGATTACGCTACCACCTCATGCCACCTGTCGGCTTATTGAATGATCCGAATGGCTTTATCCAGTGGAACGGTACTTACCATCTATTTTATCAATGGATGCCATTTAAAACAGGCCATGGAGCTAAGTTTTGGGGACATTATTCCTCTGAAAATCTCGTGAATTGGAAGCATGAGCCGATAGCGTTGGCTCCAAGCGAATGGTTTGAGAAGAACGGATGCTACTCGGGAAGTGCGGTCGAACATGAGGGGAAGATGATTCTCTTTTATACAGGAAATGTGAAGGATACTGATGGAAACCGGGAAACCTACCAGTGCATGGCGGTCTCAGAAGATGGCGTAACCTTTGATAAAAGAGGTCCAGTGGTAGAGTTGCCGGAAGGATATACTGCACATTTCCGAGACCCAAAGGTGTGGAAAAAAGGGTCTGACTGGTACATGGTTGTTGGTGCGCAAAGTGAGGAACTGACAGGGAAAGTGGCTCTGTTAAAATCTGATGATTTAGTAAAATGGGAGCACCTTGGTGCCATTTCAGGTTCCGGTATGAACGGTTTGGGGGATTTCGGTTATATGTGGGAGTGCCCGGATCTTTTTGAACTGGATGGTGTGGATGTACTGGTTGCGTCGCCGCAGGGATTGAAGGCGGACGGTATGAAGTATCAAAACGTTTACCAAGCGGGCTATTTTATTGGAAAGCTAGACTATGGGAGAGCTTCATTTGAACATGGTGACTTTGTTGAGCTGGACCGAGGCTTTGAATTCTATGCCCCCCAAACCACTTTGGATGAGAAAGGACGTCGTCTGATGGTCGGCTGGATGGGGGTGCCTGAGCAAGATGAGGATAAGCATCCTACCATTGCGCACAAATGGATTCATGCTTTAACCTTACCGCGTGAATTGCATTGGGTCGAAGGGAAGTTGTTGCAGGTTCCAGTGGAAGAGTTAGCTAATTTAAGAAAAACAGCGTTGGTTGCTGTTAACGATATGCAACTTTCTAACGAAAAAGAGGAAGTATTTTTTGAGGAAAGAAGTGCCGCGTTTGAAATGATCCTTTCTTTTAAAAAGGATGTTTCATCATTTGAGCTACACATAAGTGATACCGCCCGAATGACATATGACGCTTCTGTGAGTGTCTTTTCCCTTTTCCGTAAAAACTTTGTAACGGGGCAATGGGAAACACGAAGCTGCAGGCTGCAGACATTAACGGAATTGCGTGCGTATGTGGATACGTCTTCTATAGAGGTGTTTTTGAACGGAGGAGAAGAGGTGTTTACTGCACGGATTTTCCCTGATGTACCAGACGCAGCGGGGGTAACGCTGTCAGGCGCAGGGACTGTTTCAGAGATGAAGGTATGGGAAATCAAATCCGAATGAAAAATAAATATTAAGGAATGCTAAAGAGAAGCCTAAAATCAAAGTCTGGCTTCTCTTTTTTGTTGTGCAACTATGTATAAAGTCCTGTGATCCTAAATATTCAAAAGGAGGCGCCATCATATGGAATTGGTCATTTACCTTATCTTTACCTGGTTTATCGCGACTTATTTCTTTTTCCAAAAGAAGCCTCTTCTCTTTATAGAAAACCTCATGTTATTTTTGTTTTTTCTTTTTATCAATAAATGCATACTGACGATGATCAGTATGAATTTAAGTCTCATTATGTACAGCAAGGTGCCGCATTTGTTCATTTGCTTTTGGCTGCAGCGAAATATTATTTTTCCGTTGATTTTACTAATATTCGTCAATGGGGTGTTCACGAGGTCGAAGGGGATAAAAGTGATAGGAGGGGTATTCACAGTCATCTTCACTTTGTTGACCGAGGCCATGGCCATCCATTTCTCCATCATTCATTACCATATGTGGTCATTTTTCATCTCATTTGTGATGGAGTCATGTTATCTCGTGCTCGCTTTGGGAGTATCGGCACTTTATCACCGGTTACTAGCGAGAGAAGGGATGGTGAGCTCTTGAAATGAAACCAACCCCAACAATCAACTATGATTTTTATTTTAACTCTAATGAGTGGTTCATCATTGTCTCTTTACTTGCCGGCTATGCACTCATTTTCTTTTTGCCAAAAAGATTTCCCTTACCGTTAAGCCTACTGTTTCTCATTATTGGGATTAATAGTGGCAGTGTGTTTGATCATACTATTAGCATCCCGCCCTTTGATTTTTATGATGTAAATGACAGTTCGTATTTTGAGCTGTTTGATTTTCTCTCTTATATCCAATATGGACCTTTTGGCTACCTGTTCTTTTACTTGCACAGCTACCTCAAAATAAAGGGATATTTTAATATGCTCTATATTGTCATGTGGTCGATTATTGCATTGATTATGGAGGCTATTGCTACATATTTTGGCGTATTTCACTACAAAGAGGGGTATGTGTTTATCTTTTCTTATACCTTCTACTTTTACATTCAAACCATTACATTAGCACTTTATTTATACATTATGAAAAGTGCAAAGATCCCACAAAAATACCCTCCACACCAGTGACGTGCGAGGCCACAGAAAAAGTCATTGAATTTAGACTTTGTTTAGACACCGCTGTTGATTTCCGCAAATAGCTGCGCTTTCCTAGGGGCTGACGTGAGCCTCCTCGGCTTCGGCTTTTGCTACAATCACCAGCTAGGAATCATTAAAAACTTTACGTTATCAGTTTTTCAGTGGCCTCGTGACGTGTAGAGGATATTTTTATGCCCGGCATATACCCGGTCTTTTATAGAAGCAGGAAAGCTAAGGATATAATGGCGCCGCTGACAAACAGAACAATCACACAAAAGCCCATGATGTCCTTCGCTTTCAAGCCTGCGATAGCGAGTGCGGGCAATGCCCAGAAAGGCTGAATCATGTTCGTCCAAGCATCTCCCCATGCTACGGCAAGTGCTGTTCTTGTAACGGAAACCCCCATTGTCTGAGCAGCCTCTAACATGACTGGTGCCTGAACGGACCATTGTCCCCCTCCTGAAGGAACAAAGAAATTCACAATTCCGGCGCTAAGGAACGTAAAGAAATGGAAGGTGTGCTCATTAGAAATGTTGACGAACGCTTCCGACATGACAGCCGCAAGACCTGATAAGGTCATCATTCCCATAATCCCAGCATAGAACGGAAACTGGATGATGATGCCGCTAGCTCCTTTTACTGCATTCGTCACGGATTCAAGAAAGTTCTTCGGACGCCGGTGGAACAGAATTCCAAGGAACAAGAATAGAAAGTTTACAATATCAAGATTGAGTTTAAACCCATTGTCCACAAAATAAAAGAAAAGGAATATAAGCCCCATGACTGATACGGATAAAGATAGAATCCAACTGTTTTCCAAACGTTCAGCAGGTGTCATTTCCGATGTCTCGACTGTGGCGGCCTGCATGCTTGATGGATCATCTAACAGGGAAGGGTCGACAGTGACTGTTTCATCTTTCGTTGGCATCATGAATCGATTTAATAATGGCAGTGTCACAAAAAGTGTAGCCAGTATGATTAGGTTGAATGGTGAGAAAATGGTCTGATCTGTAGAGATCACCCCAATCAAATCTTCTGAAAAATGCCCTTCTGTTGCGATGGTGAGCGGAATGGAGCCAGAGAATCCGCCATGCCAAACAAGGAATCCGCTGTAAGCGCTTGCAATTAAAAGTCTGTAATCTACATTTTCAACGCGCTTTGCTAGCTCCTTTGCAAATAAAGCTCCAATAACAAGACCGAAGCCCCAGTTGATCCAGCTAGCTATTATGGAAACAACGGTAACGATAATAATCGCACTTCCTGGAGATTTGGCGGTAGATGCCAAGGCACCAAGAAACCTTTTAAAAATGGCGCTGCTTGCCAGTACATACCCCGTAACCAGAACCAGTACCATCTGCATGGAAAATGTGAGAAGAGCCCAAAAACCGCCGCCCCAATGCTGTACCATATCAGCAGGACTGCTGTCAGTAAAAAGGAGTCCAAGCCCGAACACCACAAGTGTTAAAATAATAACGAACAAGAATGGATCCGGTAAATAACGCTGCATTAAACGATTAAAAAAAGAAATAATACCTTTCACGCATATCCCCCCAATAAGTTTTTTGTCGAAAATTAATCCCATCCTTCATTTACATTTCTCTACTAATAGATATATTCCTTCTTTTTTAGAGGCAGTCCATTTTTACAAATCTTCTTGACATATAGGTTGTGTATCTATTATGTTTAAATAAAAAGTGAGTAATCACTCATTTTTAGAAAGGGGCAAAATAATGACAACTCAAGTTTGCAGAGTATCTCATCTATCTATTTCTTTTGGCAGTCAAGAAGTATTAAAAGACATTGACTTAACCATTAATAAAGGGGAAATCTTCGGTTTTCTTGGTCCCTCAGGCGCAGGGAAAACAACGCTTGTGAAAGCAATCGCTGGGCTACAGCCCATTAACAAAGGGGAGGTTGAGGTGCTTGCGCGTAAAATGCCTACTTTGTCACTTTCAGAGAAAATCGGGTATATGGCGCAATCGGATGCGCTGTATCAGGATTTAACAGCACAGGAGAACCTTCAATTTTTTTCATCCCTGTATAAATTAAATAGAAGCGATAGAAAAAAGCGAATTGGCGAAGTGATGGAGCTGGTGAATCTCAGTGAGCATCTCCATAAACCTGTGCAACAATTCTCAGGGGGGATGAAACGCAGACTCTCTCTAGCGATCTCCCTTCTTCACAACCCAGAAATTCTCATATTAGATGAACCTACAGTAGGTATTGATCCTTTGCTTAGGAAATCTATCTGGCAAGAATTAAAGGCACTTAGCCAAGCAGGAACCACCGTACTTGTTACCACACACGTAATGGATGAAGCGCAAAGATGTGATCGCCTCGCGATGATAAGAGAGGGCAATCTGCTAGCGGTAGGAAGTACAGAAGAACTGCAAAGAGTGACGGGTACAACTAACATGGAAGATGCATTTTTATCTTTAGGAGGTGCCACCGTATGAGAATAACGGCTGTGATCATTCGGATTTTACGCCAGTTTTTCCGAGATAAAAGAACACTAGGCTTAATGATTATTGCACCAATGCTCATTTTGGCTTTAATGAATGTGGTATTTGCAGACCAGGAACCAACCATGGACGTAGGATTGGTGGGAGAGGTTCAATCTCTACAAGCTAATATGGAAGATGAAATTATGGAATTTATTTTAATAGATAGTGAGGAGGACGGTTGGGAAAGAATAGAAGAGTCGGAAATCGATGCTTTTCTTACAAAGGAAAAAATAGTGTTAGAGGGAAGCGATCCATCTACCAACAAAGCTATTCTACTCAAGCTCCAAAAAATGAACCAACCTGACGAAAATAAAGAACTCCCATTTGAGATAGAGTATGCATATGGATCGGAGTCAATGGAGATGTTTGATAATATCGGTCCATTTCTTATCGTATTCTTCGTCTTCTTTTTCGTCTTTTTGATAGCGGGTGTATCTTTTCTACGGGAACGGACGAGTGGAACTTTGGAGCGGCTGATGGCTACACCTATTAAGAGATGGGAGCTTGTGATAGGGTATGTGGTGGGTTTTGGAATATTTACGCTTATTCAGTCAAGCATCATTGTCTTGTTTACCATCTACATTCTTGATATCCAAATGGCAGGAAATATCCTATCCATTCTTTTTGTTACCTTTACTGTTGCCATCACTGCGTTGACACTTGGAACCTTGTTGTCAGCATTTGCCCGAAACGAGTTACAGATGATTCAGTTCATTCCATTAGTAGTCGTTCCGCAAGTATTTTTTTCCGGACTGTTCTCTATAGAAGCGATGCCTTCATGGCTTCAAAAAGTGAGCTTAGTCATGCCTTTAACCTATGCAGGAGAAGCGATGAAGGATATTATGATTAGAGGGAAAGGGATAGAAGAGATTTACAGTAATATTCTACTGTTATTCGGATTCTCTCTTTTATTTATCTTATTAAACATAAAAGCTTTGAAAAAATATCGTCCGACGTAAGGATAACTACGGAAAGGAGCAGGCATGGACAATCAAGAAGAAAAGAAATTGAGTGAAAAACATCGTAAAATACTGGAGGCAGCCATTGAAACCTTCGCAGAAAAGGGGTATGCGGCGACTTCTACCAACGAGATAGCCAAAAAGGCAGGAGTGGCAGAAGGGACCATATTCAGACATTACAAAACGAAAAAAGAATTACTCCTTTCCATCGTTTCCCCAACGGTTGCCAAGTTTATCGCCCCTCATTTTGTTAAATCTTTCTCCAAGGAAGTATTAGAGGGAGAGTATAACAGTTATGAGGAATTTCTTAGAAATCTGGCATACAATCGTTATGAATTTATTAAGCAGAATTTCCCGATTCTAAAAATTTTCATTCAAGAAGTGGCGTTTCATGAAGAGTTTCAAAAACCATATTTTAACCTGTTCAGAGAAGTCATCCTTCCAAATTTTACAAAAGTCGTGGTACATTTCCAAGAGAAAGGGGAGTTGAAAAAGCTCCCGCCTGATACCATCATCCGCTTTACCATATCGACTATTGCTGGAACGATCTTTACTCAACGATTCCTTGATCCGTCACAGGATTTTAATCAAGAACTAGAAACCGCCATTTCCTTTTTAATGGATGGATTGAATCCTGGTCCGAGAGGTTAAAGTGGAAAAGGCATACCTTCCATGTGTAAAATGAAAAAAAAGACCACAGGAGGGACCATCGTGAATCAGACTATTGAAACCATACTTTCGCATCGTTCCGTTCGAAAATTTGAAGATAAAAGCTTAACAGACGAACAGATAAACAAGATTGTAAAAAGTGCTCAGGCAGCATCCACATCAAGCTTTGTTCAAGCCTATTCCATTATTGGAGTAAAAGATAAGACTACAAAGAACAGGTTAGCAGAGCTGGCTGGAAACCAATCCTATGTAGAGGATAATGGCCTTTTCTTGGTCTTCTGTGCAGATTTCCATCGCCATGCATTAATTGGTGACATGGAAGGGACAGATGTCACCTCTTCCATTGAGAGCACGGAAAAGTTTATGGTGGCAGTCATTGATGCATCACTTGCCGCACAGAATGCTTCTATTGCGGCAGAGTCCATGGGACTTGGCATCTGTTATATCGGTGGTCTTCGTACGAATATTGAAGAAGTGGCAGAGCTCTTGAAGATGCCGGAAAACACCATTCCTTTATTCGGACTCGCAGTAGGCTACCCCGCTCAGGATACCGGAGTAAAACCGCGTTTACCTTTGGAGAATGTTTATCACGAAGAGGTATATCAGCAGAATGACAAGGTCTTCAAAGAGCAATTGGAAGAGTACAACCAGACGATTTCCGCCTATTATAACGAGCGAACACAAGGAAAACGTTCAGACACATGGACCGGTCAAATGGCAGGTATGCTGAAAGAACCGAAACGTATGCAAATGAAGGGGTTTGTGGAGAAACAGGGATTTGCGAAAAAATAATAGTTACACAAAAAGAAGGCAGCCTCGTCACCGTTGACGGGCTGCCTTTTTAAAGAGAAGGAACAGTTGATTTCCGTTCCAGGCGCATCGCTTGCCTGCGGGCGGTCCGTGAGCCTCCTCACAACTCTTCAGGGGTCTCACCCGTCCCTTCCTCACGGGGGCGTCTGCGCACCTTCCACTACAATCAACAAGGTTTCTTCATTTATTTTATCTCTACTATTTTCCTAACTATAGGAACCAACGAATACCCGATATAAAATCCCAATACATTCAAAATCAGGTCATCTACATCCAGGCTGCCTCTATTGGTTAGCAATTGGGTAATTTCGATGCAAGAAATTAGTGCAAAAGGAAGGAAAGCTCTGGTCAAAAATCGTCTAGTCCAAACTGCCATTAATACGCCAAAGGGCACAAACAACCCTACATTTGCAGTCAGATTATAGAAAGAAACAAACCAATCTGCATTTCCCGAAAGGTACAGGGAAATGGTTTTAAAAGGAACAAGATTACTGTTATCATAGGCAGGCTCGCTGGGTCTCATAAATAGAAGAACCAGCAGTGAAAGGGTATAAAGAATTAAGGCGGCAATTAGAAAAGGTCTTCTTATCCATACTTGCTGTTTCGTTAGAATTAAATAGATGGCTAGGTTTACAACAAATATGCAAAAAAAGAGCACTACCAACACAACAGGATGCAAGTAAGTAGTGAGAGTAGTTGTGATGGGAATGAAGATGGTGAAAATGGCGATGCTCATTAGGATGGGAATCATTATTTTTTTCAAGAAAGTGTTACCTCGCTTATAAGAAAAAATCGGGCTACAACGCCCGATTAGTCTTTGGTTGTTGTTTCTTCTCCCTCGGCAGTTCCTTCTAACAATTTCTTCAATTGAGATAGATGGTCACCGTCTTCTTTTTTCAAGATCTTTCGGATGATAGGCTTGGTGAGCTTCATGACGATGCCGGAAGTATGAATGTCCCCTTGAAAGTGAACCTTCGTGCCACCATCTACTGTAGGTTTGAAGTCGTAGTAATAGATAACCTTGAGTCCATTTGCTTCGCTCTGAACCACGTATCTTTCATTGGGTATGAATTCAATAAATTCAATAACAGAGGAAGCTTGACGTCCGCGAATTTCACGAGTTTCTTTAAACTTTGTCCCAACCTGAAGTGGTCCGTCTGTCAATTTTTCAATAGCTACTACGTTTTCCATAATTTTCGTAGAGTTGTCCATGTTGGCCGCATAAGAAAATACCTCTTCTAAAGGCTTGGAAATAATGACGGAATCTTGGATATCTGGCAAGGTAATTGCTCCTCTCTTAAACCGTTTTATTGCTTTAATAATAGCACAGAAAAAGGAAAGTTTAGCGAGAAATTGAAGCAAGAAGTTTAAAAAGTTCTTCAGACGGAAATATACACAGTAACAAGCTGAACAATTAAAAATTAAAGGAGGAAATCATTATGTTAGGATTATTAATCACCCTTATTATAGCAATCGTAATCGGTATGATCGGAAGCGCCATCGCGCCAGGTGGCATGCCAGGAGGAATCTTGGGAGCTATGCTTGCAGGACTTGTCGGAGCATGGATCGGCCATAGTTTATTTGGCACTTGGGGACCTGTCATCGCTGACTTTGCCATCGTCCCAGCCATCATCGGTGCAGCGATTTTTGTATTCTTGTTAACATTGATTTCAAAAGGGTTAAGAAGCGCAACATAATAGTAGGATAATAAAAGGTGATACTAGAAAACCTAGTTGATCGTAGTGGAAGGAGCGCAGACTCCTCGAAAATGCTACCGCATTTTCTTCGTGCGATGAATCGCTTCCGTAGACTTCTTTGTCCTGCGGAAGGAAGGGACATGGAAGACCCCGCAGGGCGAATGCCCAAGGAGGCTTCCGGACCGCCCGCGGAAAGCGAAGCGCCTGGAACGGAGATCAACGGCTTTACGGAAACATAAAAAAGAGGCAACCATCCGGCTGCCTCTTTTATTATTTCGCTTCTAAACGACGGATACGCTCATTTAAATCAGGGTGAGTAGAGAATAAAGAGCTCTTTCTCTTCCCGTTGATTTTAAGAGATGCAATCGCAGTATCTCTCTCTTCTGTCACACGGTTTGTGTAAGCCTGAAGAGAACGCAATGCATGCACCATTTTATCTTTACCTGCAAGGTCTGCGCCTCCACGGTCTGCGTGGAACTCACGGTAACGGGAGAAGGCAAATACGACGATGCTTCCAAGGATCGAGAATACGATTTGGAACACAATAATGGCAATGAAATGCACGATTGGTGCCATTTCTTCTTTTACAAAACGAGACGCGATAAAAGCTGCGATACGAGCCAAGAATACAACGAATGTATTCACAACACCTTGCAATAAAGTCATCGTAACCATATCACCATTTGCGATATGGGCAACCTCATGGGCGATAACACCTTCAACAGCTGCATCGTCCATTTCATCTAATAGACCAGAAGAAACAGCTACTAAAGAACGGTTCTTGGAAGGACCTGTAGCAAATGCGTTTACCTCTGGAGAATAGTAAATTCCAACTTCCGGCATTTTCGTAATACCAGCTGCACGGGACATGCGGTGAACCATATCAACAATTTGACGCTCTTGTGCGTTCATCGGACCATCTGGATCGATGACCTTCACGTTCATCATTTTCTTTGCCATCCAACGGGACATCAATAGGGAAATGAAGGAACCTGTGAAACCAACGATAGCACTGAATATTAGAAGTGCGCCAAAGTCTATTCCGCCTGATTCATTAATGTAATTTCCAGCACCAGTCACCATAAAGATGATGGAAATCGTCGTTAAGACAAGTACGTTCGTAAGGATAAAAAAGAATATACGTTTTGCCATGTTTCTCCTCCTGAATGTTTTGAGGTCTTATGAACCTCTATCTCTCTTGTCTCTATTATAGAACGAATTGCCTAACTTTTCAACGAAAGTGTCTGACATTATTTGACGAAACCGGCTGGCCATTTTACTATAAATGCAGGAATGACGGATGAAGAGGGTGTATTTGGTATGGAAAAAGAATGGACCAGAATGTATTTGGCGGAGTTTCTAAGAAAGCTGGAACAAGGAACCCTTTCTGTTGAAAAAGGGCAGGACATGCCGAAAAGTTTTCAAAACCTTTCTTTTAAAAAGGGAAAAGAGGAAGTTGGTTTAACGATGTCTGATATCGTTTGGCTCGGCAATCAATTGGAAAGCGCACATTACACAGAACCGGCACTTAAGAACTGGGTAAAACGCGAGATAAAAGAATACATTGGAGGCCCTCAAGTTGGGAGAAAATACTCCATTCAGCAAGCCGCACTGCTTTTTATCGTTAAAGACCTTAAAGTGCTCCTTGATTTTGAAGCTATCAGGAAGGTCCTGGGATCCGTATTCAATAACCCTGTTAAGCGGGAAGACGATATTATCAGTCCTTTAAAGTTTTATCAAGGGTATGCTTGTTTGTACGAGCAATTGATGCAAAAGACAGATCTGCTTACGGAGAGCAACATCAAACGGGAAATCGAACAATTTGTGGAAAATGATGAAGGGTTTCCTGTAGAAGATAAAGAGAAGATTTTTGATGCCATGATGGTGGCAACGCTCGCTGTTCGAACTAATTTTTTGAAAGCGTGGGCACAACGGTATGTGATGAGGGAAAGCGGAAAAGAATAAGTTTATTGCATGTAAACGCTTCACTTGTTGAAGTTAGGTTATAATAGGTTTAAAGCTTGATTTGACTAGGCTTAGTATGGTATTTTCAATGCGGACTATCGCGAAATAAATTACCTTGAAGAAGGGAAGTTTTTATATTATGGCAAAGCAGCAAATCGGCGTAATCGGTTTAGCGGTAATGGGAAAAAACCTGGCAATGAACATTGAAAGCAGAGGTTATTCCGTTTCCGTATTCAACCGTTCCCCGGAAAAGACAGAAGAATTCCTTCAAGAAACAGAAGGAAGAAACTTCAAAGGTACATACAGCATTGAAGAATTTGTTCAATCTCTAGAGTCCCCTCGCAAAATTTTATTAATGGTAAAAGCAGGCGGACCGACAGATGCAACAATTGATTCCTTAAAACCTTATCTTGATAAAGGTGACATCTTGATCGATGGTGGAAACACACTTTACACAGATACAATCCGACGCAACAAGGAACTTGGCGAGCTTGGCTTGAACTTCATCGGTACAGGCGTATCCGGTGGGGAAGAGGGAGCATTGAAAGGTCCTTCCATCATGCCTGGCGGACAGAAGGAAGCATACGAACTTGTTGAAGATATTTTGAAAAGTATCTCTGCAAAAGTAGAAGGCGACGCTTGTTGCACATACATCGGTCCAGACGGTGCCGGACATTATGTGAAAATGGTGCATAACGGTATTGAATATGGTGATATGCAATTAATCAGTGAAGCATACTATTTACTGAAAAATGTTCTTGGCCTATCAGCACAAGAGCTTCACGAAGTATTTGCAGAGTGGAATAAAGGCGAACTGGACAGCTACCTAATTGAAATCACAGCAGACATCTTTACAAAAGTGGACGACGAAACAGGCAAACCGCTTGTGGATGTTATCCTTGATACTGCGGGTCAAAAAGGTACTGGAAAATGGACAAGTAAGAGCGCGCTAGATCTTGGCGTTCCACTTCCAATCATCACAGAATCCGTATTCGCACGCTTCATCTCTGCGATGAAAGAAGAGCGCGTGAAAGCAAGCGGCATCCTTCGCGGACCAGAAGCAGTCGCTTTTACTGGTGACAAGGAAGCATTCATCGAAAGTGTGCGCAAAGCACTTTACATGAGCAAAATTTGCTCTTACGCACAAGGATTTGCACAATTGCGTGCAGCATCTGAAGAGTACGGCTGGGACCTGAAATACGGCGAGATCGCAATGATCTTCCGCGGCGGCTGCATCATTCGTGCGCAATTCTTACAAAAAATTAAAGAAGCATACGACCGTGAAGCTGGCCTTGCAAACCTATTGCTTGACCCATACTTCAAGGAAATCGTGGAAAGCTACCAGGGCGGACTTCGTGAAATCCTTGGCGTTGCGATTCAGCACGGTGTACCTGTACCATCCTTCTCAAGCGCGTTGGCATACTATGACAGCTACCGTTCTGAGACGTTGCCTGCAAACTTGATCCAAGCGCAGCGTGACTACTTTGGCGCTCACACGTACCAACGTGTGGACAAGGAAGGGATTTTCCATACGGAGTGGATGAAGTAAGTTTGATTGAAATTGGACCAATCTATGGTTCCCGCTAGATGCGGGGGCTGTGGGTTGGTTTTTTTGTGGGTTCGAATTGGGGCGGTCGGACAGGTTGGAACTGGAAATTATTTGGTTAAAATGGATATATCATATTTACAATTGATAAATGTCCACTTACAATGGATATCTGCAATTAACAATGGATATATGACCAGTTACAATGGATATATCGATTTTACAATGGATAAACGGAATTTCCCTAAATATTTTCGTACACAAGCCTCCAAAACACTTAATCCCCACAAAAAAACCACCCTACCCCCAAATTCCCAGGGGCAGAGTGGCCAATCTACTCAAATTCTTACTTCATATCCATCAAAACAATACGTGCTGGGGATGCATCTACACCGCTCAGCTTTAATGGCGCTGCACACATGATGTACTCGCCTTCTGCGATATCCTTCAAACGCAGGCCTTCAATGATGATTACGCCATTTGCGAATAGCGTTTTGTGTGTCGGGTGGCCTTCTTGGCTGCGCTCAATGCCAAGTGCATCGACTCCAACGCCACTTACGCCGATCTCAGCTAAATAAGCCGCCGCGTCTTCCGCTACAAACACAAAGTCAAAGTTAAACTCTTCATCAAAGGAGTTTTTCGTTTTGAATAACAGAAAATCGTCCTTTTGGATGTCGAGACCTTCGATATCCTTTACCGTAATGCGGTCCTCCACTCCAGTTAAGTCAAACACTTTACAAGGGCCGACAAGCTTGTCCAATGGCAAGGTTTCGATCGTTTCGCCGTCCACTACCATATGAAGCGGGGCATCCACGTGTGTTCCTGTGTGAACATCCAGCTCCAGGCGTGTTTCAGTGACATAACCGTTTGTGTTGGTCGTTTGTTTTGGTTGCTTTTCCGGTTTATTTTTATATACTGGCATTCCCGTGTAAATAGGGGATGATACGTCATAAACTTTCATGTGATAAAAACTCCCTTCTATTTTTCAAGCACTAGCACTAACGTTCAAAAGCGTTCAAGTGCTTACAATGGCCACCAGTGGAAGCCGTCTTTTTCCAATAATCCGTCGGCCTGTTTTGGACCCATGGAACCTGATTCGTAGTTCGGGAAGTCGAATGCTTTCGTGTTTTCCCACGCTTTGGAGATCTCATCGATAAAGCTCCAAGACAGGGCCACTTCATCCCAGTGAGTGAAGTTTGTCATATCACCGCGCATCGCGTCATAGATTAGGCGCTCATAGGCTTCTGGTGTGTTGATGCCATCGATGCAGTTGTTGGTGTAATCAAGTCTGATAGGTGTTGTTGTTACATCCTTACCCGATTTTTTCGCATTCAAATGCAAGGTGATTCCTTCTTCCGGTTGGATGTTGATAACTAGAAGGTTAGGATCCACTTTTTCCCCGCGATTATAGTATAAGTTCATCGGGATATCCTTGAATTGAACGATAATCTTGGTGGACTTTTCCGTCATTCTTTTTCCGGTACGGATATAAATTGGGACACCTGCCCAGCGGAAATTGTCAATCAACAGTTTCCCCGCCACATACGTTTCCGTATTGGAGTTAGGGTCCACAGAATTTTCCTCACGGTACCCTTGGACTTGGTTGCCGTCGACAATCCCTGCTCCGTACTGACCGCGCACAAAGTAGTCCTCCACATCATCTTGTTCAATCTTTCTCATCGCACGCAAGACTTTTACTTTTTCACTGCGAATTTCTTCTGGATTCAGCTTGATTGGAGGCTCCATCGCAAGAAGGGCAACCATTTGAAGCATATGATTTTGCACCATGTCTCTAAGGGCACCAGAATTTTCGTAGTAACGACCGCGATCCTCCACTCCAAGTATTTCACTAGAAGTGATTTGGATATTTGAGATGTAACGGTTATTCCAAAGCGGTTCGAAAAGCGCGTTAGCAAAACGGATTACTTCAATATTTTGAACCATTTCTTTTCCAAGATAATGGTCGATTCGATAGATTTCCGATTCATCGAATGCTTGGCGAATTTCAGCGTTCAATTCTTTCGCAGATGGAAGATTGTGTCCGAACGGTTTTTCAATGACTAGGCGTTTCCAGCCATCTGTTTCTGTCAGGCCTTCTGACTTTAAGTTTGTTGCAATTGTGCCGAAGAACTCAGGTGCCATGGCAAGATAGAAAATTCTATTTCCATTCGTTTCGTAATCGGAATCCAGCTCACCGCACAATCCTTTTAGCTGTTGGTAAGATTCGCTGCTTGTCACATCAAAAGGATGATAATAGAAGTGAGAACTGAACTCTTCTACATTTACGTCGCCATTTGCCACACTGCTGACGGAATTAGACACATTGGAACGGAACTCCTCATTTGTGAGTGGACGTCTTGCAACGCCGACAACAGCAAAGTTTTTAGAGATGCTACCATTTTTATAAAGACGGTAGATGGAAGGATATAGCTTGCGTTTCGCTAGATCTCCTGTTGCACCAAAAATGACAATTAAAGATGTCGGATTTTCTTTTTTACTCACCATAAGAACCTCGCTTTATGTACTATTCTTTAAAATATGTGTTATAACATTACCGTTGATTAGGCTGATTAATTATGTAAAAATGTAACAATTTCAAAAAAAAGTATGAAACATTGAAAAAATAACCTACCCAAGTATTTTATTTTATCTGTTACTGGGGAGGAATTCAATCTTTATTAAGCCTTATTTACTTATCAATCACTATATCACATCTGAGGTTGAATCTCAGAATGATAGGCCTCGTCTTAGTATGAAAAAATAAGGGCAAAACCATTCATATAGAAAACTTCAAGGCCTCATAATTTCTTCTATATGATAAAGTAAGAAAGACAGGAAAGAACGGAGGACAAACAGGTGGAGAATGTTAGAGGAACTTGGAAAACTTTGTGGGAGAAGGAGTCTTCCAAAAAGTATTATAAAGAGCTGATGGACTTTCTGGAAAACGAGTATACCAACCAAACCGTCTACCCTGAAAAAAAGTCCATCTTCTCAAGCTTTGAGGCAACGAATTATGAAGAGGTTAAAGTCGTCATTCTAGGTCAAGACCCGTACCACGGAAAGGGCCAGGCACACGGTATGAGTTTTTCTGTGCAGAAGGGCATTCGAATTCCGCCTTCCCTAAAAAATATCTATCAGGAACTATATGATGATCAAGGTTTAGAGCCTGTGAATCATGGCTTTTTGATGGAGTGGGCAAAGCAAGGTGTGTTATTATTAAATACGGTTTTGACGGTGAGAGAGAGCAGTCCGAACTCCCATAAAGGAAAGGGCTGGGAACTTTTTACCGATGAAGTCATCAGATTTTTGAATGAACGAGATAAACCAGTCATTTTCATTCTCTGGGGTAAACATGCGGAGCAAAAGGAAGCATTGATTACAAATAGTCATCATTACATCCTAAAAAGTCCGCACCCAAGCCCTTTTTCCGCACGGAAAGGTTTTTTTGGCAGCAGGCCGTTCTCAAAGGTAAATGCCATCCTAGAAGAAATTGGGGAAGATGCAATCGATTGGCGTTTAACGCCTTAAAAAGATTAATTGAGGAAGTGCACGAATGCAAACTTGGAAAAAAACGATACAACATATAGTCCAACACCGTAGTTTTATGAATGCCGTCATGTTTGTTATTCTCTTGAACGCCATTTTAATCGGAGTAGAGACGTATCCGGATTTAAGAGCAGAATACGCAGGACTGATTCATGGCTTTGAAGTGTTCTTTTTATGGTTTTTTACCATTGAAATTATTTTAAGAATGCTGGCAGAGAAGAAAATTCATCATTTCTTTCAAAGCAGATGGAATGTCTTTGACTTTGTCATTGTCGCAGGGGTTCTCTTTTTTAGCGGAACCTATTTCATATCTGCCATCCGGATTTTACGTGTCCTAAGGGTTCTGCGGGCCATTACCGTCGTACCATCCTTACAGCGCCTTGTGACAGCTTTTCTAAAAACAATCCCGTCACTTGGAACAATCATGATGCTATTATCACTTGTCTTTTACATCTACGCGGTATTGGGAGTCTTGCTTTACGGAGATATTTCACCTGAATATTTCGGATCGCTGCATTTAGCACTTGTAACTCTGTTCCAGGTCATTACATTGGAATCATGGGCGAGCGGCGTATTCCGCCCCATATTTGCTGAGAGCCCACTTTCTTGGGTGTATTTCGTTTCCTTCATCCTGGTTGGAACGTTTATCGTCTTGAATCTCATTGTTGGTGAAATTTTGAACAACATTCAAGAAGCAAAGGAAGAGGAATTAAAAGAAGAGAAAATAGAGGTCAGTAAAAAAGAACTGGCGAAAATTACGAACGAGATTGCTGAGCTGAAACAACTTTTACAACACAAAGAAAAGATGTAATGGCATGGACACGAAGGGGTTATAAAAACTCTCGTCGTGTCCTATTTTTTATCAAAAAAGTTTCGAACCATACTAAAGACCCAGTCTCTATATGCCGAAATATAAATAAAGAGAGAAAACGAAAGTGACTATTTGTGCAAACGGTTTCATCTAAAAGGGTGTAGGAGGTATAAAAATGGGGAGTATGAGGAAAAAACTTTTAGTTTTAACTTTATTAATCGGAAGCATCGGCTTGGCAGCATCCATTGTTATTTGGGTGAATAGCATGCAGGTGCAAAAGGGGATCAGTGAGTTAGATGAGATTACCAAGATCAATGAGAGTTATTTTGAACTGGTGCAATCTTATCAAAGCACATTGGCCGATATGTACTTTGTTGTATCAAGTGGATACTCCAAAACGCATGTTGAAAAAATTGAGAAAAACTTAGAGCAAACCGAAAAAAAGCTCCAGGACTTCGAGCCATATTTTAAGGAATTTGAGGAATTTGGTCAGCTGAAGCAGTATTTTGTTGTTTCACATGAAACATTGTCAAAACAATTCGACATCATTAGCGATGTTTCGAATGCAGCCAACATGGATCGCGTTCGAATCACGACATCAGAGGACCTTGCGAAAGCCAGAAATCAAATAGAGCGTGCCAATGATAGTGGCATGCAGTTTCTACAGGCTTTTAATGATGAAAATAGACAGGTCATTCAGGATAAAGTAACTTCAACCGAGCTATGGACATTAGTGACGCTGGGTATCCTTGTATTGGTTCCTATTTTTGCTCTTTTATTGTTCAGAAGTGCATTCAACAAGGGAGTCAACCAGGTTCTTGGTCGCGTGAAGGCCTATCAAGAGGGGGACTTTTTATATGAGACAGAGCAATCTTCTTTTAGAAAAGATGAGTTTGGACAGATCGAAACTTCTCTCACCATCATGGGGCAAAATATAGAGCGACTTATGCAAGGGAGTATTGGTGCAAACCAACGCCTTCAGCTTGTCATGAAAGAGCTCTTGGTCGCAGCGGAACAGAATTTAGAAGAATCAGCTGAGATTAAACAGCGGTCTGAACAAGTAACCGAAAAAGTGTCCATGCAGTATGAAGGGACGACGGCAATATCTGCCGTAACAGAGCAGGCTTCCGCCAGTACACAGGAGATTTACAGCATTGTTGATGAAATGAAACGCAACCTAGAAGCAATGGAAAGCCTATCGAAAAGAGGGGCACAATCCTTAAAACAGATGGTGGCAGACATGCATCAATCTTCGAAGGAGACCGAGACGATTGTAGATCGTTTTACCAAAATAAAAGTAGATATTGATGAAGCGAACAGTTTCCTCAAAGGAATAACAGAGATTACAACACAGACCAATTTGCTTGCCCTTAATGCCTCCATTGAAGCGGCAAGGGCAGGGGAGGCTGGAAAAGGATTTGCTGTGGTGGCAGAAGAAATTAGAAAGCTATCCGGCCAAACTGATCTTTTTTCCAAGCAAATTAACGGCATTACTGGCCGCATTCAAGAAGATACCAATGAAGTCCTGAGAGAATTCCAGCTTTTCAAAGAAACAATCGAGCAGACGAACGAAAAAAATGAAGCGTCCGCCATGCTGTTCCAAAAAATCGCTACAAATAGCGGGGCATTGCTGGAGCAGGGAACTCATATTACGGTGACTATGGAAGAAATCAGTCAAGGAGTAAATGAGATCGTCCATTCGGTAAATGACTTGGTTGCATCCTCATCTGAACTAACAGAGGAGATGGAAGAGGTCGTAAAGGCTGCAGATCATCAAGTTGACCTATCGAATAACATGAGACGCACGGTCGATACGGTGAAAGAGACCGCCGAAGATTTGGCAGCCAACATTGCATCCATAAACATGAATAAATCGTGAACATAAAGCCTGTGGAGGGGATTCTCCGCAGGTTTTATATTTTATGGGCAGATGGAAAATGGTAGAATGGAGGTTGGACAAGAAAGGATTCGAGAGGAAAGGGTGGGGAGCATGGCCAAACGTATTAATTGCTTAAAATGCAAGCATTACTATGTCACGTGGGATGCCAAGTTTCCAAAAGGCTGTCGCGCATTCGGTTTCAAGACAAACCAGTTGCCTTCCGTTGCCGTGTTTCGTTCTTCCGGAAGTCCTTGTTTGAAGTTTGATGCAAAAGATTCACCAATAAAACCCGGCCAGAACGGGTATTATGTGTAAAAGGAGTTCACTATGAAAAAAATAAATTACCTTCCATGGATTATCGGCATTTCCATCGCGGTAAATGCACTGGTTGTCGTGCTGTTTTTCCTTCCTCAATATGAAGGGTTAGCGCACGTCGATTTAACATTTTTACCGATGATGAACGCAATTTTTAACAGCTTTACTTTTGTTTTTTTGGTATGTGCCTTAATTGCCATCAAAAAGAAAAATATAACGGTCCATCGTCGCTTCATATTGGCGGCATTTTCATCCACCACCTTGTTTTTAGTTACATATGTAACCTATCATTCCTTAACAGAGTCTACTCCATTTGGCGGGGAAGGAATTATTCGTTCCATCTACTTCTTTATATTATTAACTCACATCGTGTTGGCTGTCGTAATCGTCCCTCTGGCGTTGTACTCCTTGGCTACAGGGCTAAGCATGCATAAAGAACGACACCGGAAGATTGCGCGCTGGACCATGCCATTATGGTTATATGTAAGCTTGACAGGTGTTATTGTGTACTTCATGATATCGCCGTATTATTAAACATTATTGGATCTGAGAAAAAGGAGGGAAGAAGGATGAGCATTACGCTGAATAAGGTTCTCGCACGCTTGGAGTCGGAACTGGAACGGGCCATAGATACTGGAAATGTGCAAAAAAAGCGGGAGCACCTTGCTGCGATAAAATCCCTGTGTGAGTTGGCGTTGGAAACGGAATCGGAAGGGGATGCGCTAACTGCGACAAGGACTGCATCACAACCAGCTGCGGCATCAACGGCTCGTAGCATCCAAAGGGCGCCAATATCATTCGAACAAGCGGCACCAATCTACACCCCGCCAACACAACCACCAACCATCACAAACGCCCCGTCCAAACCAATCAAAGAAGATGACGCAAACGGGGACTCACTGTTTGATTTTTAAGAGAAGGGGTCAGACCCCTCTTTGACCATTTAAAGGGTTAAAGAGAGGTTTTTATTGTTCTTTAAGGGTTTCTCCCCACAACTTACCATACTAAAAACGGCGTTGTAACTTAAACTATAAACACCCCAGTAAGTAATGGAGGTGTTTTACATGCCTGGTGGTACAGAGGGAACGATGTTGGGTTTGGCGGCGTATGTGAACAGCAATTTTGATTCATCGACAAAGCTTGCTCACGATCGTTACGAAGTTTATGTAAATGGTGACTTTGTTGGGCAGAAGAACTTGCTCTCCGCAAGAGAAGACGTCACAAGTGTCAATGAATTCTTACATTCACATGGATATAATGACTTTTTGTCTAACATAGATGGTGATCATTATCATATACAAACGGAAAAGAAAGAAAGGGAGCTCAAACAGGCTCTGCAGATTTATCTTCATTCTAGATAATTCATAAATGCCCTAATCGCTTTGCTTGCTGGAGCGGTAGGGTGTTTTTTTATTTGGTGTGGCGAGAAGTGAACATTATGTGTACTTACATATCATATTGCGGGTTGCGGTTTAGTGTCCCGCTTGGTCAGGAGAAGCTAATACTATATAATTCATTATATTGAAGAAATATAACAGACCTTTTGAAAGGTGGAAAACTGACATGAATTTATTTATCATCCTTGCAGCAATTAACGGGTTTTTGGCAGTGGCTCTCGGGGCATTTGGAGCCCACGGACTTGAAGGAAAAGTATCTGAAAGAATGATTGAGATCTGGAAAACAGGTGTCACGTACCAAATGTTCCATGCCGGCGGCCTTTTTGTGGTGGCGCTTCTAATGGAACGCTTTAGCAATACAGGCCTATTGAGCTCGGCAGGTTGGTCCTTCCTCATCGGAATCGTCCTATTCTCCGGAAGCCTGTACATCCTAACCCTATCCGGCGTAAAAATACTCGGAGCCATCACCCCACTAGGCGGCGTAGCCTTCCTCATTGGCTGGGTGCTAATCATTATTGCGGCGGTGAAAGGATAAGGGGTTTTGAACGAAGGGTTTAGGTTATTGCGTTGAAGTTTTAAAGAGGTAAAGAGGTAAAGGGGTAAAGAGGGGTCTGACCCGCTGTGCGTTAATGCGTTAACACACAGCATCGTCAGACCCCTTTATTAATTATTCTTTAACTTGTTACTATCTTGGTTGGTATTGGGTTAGGCCTTGGCCGCCGCTGTTGAATGGGTATTCGTAGTCTAGTTCTTCATCAAATGTGATGTAGTCTAGGTAGACCATTAGAAGAAGATAACGTTTGCCGGTTTGCGGATCACTTAGGATGATATGATCACGTCCTGCCGCTTCGATAATTCCTTTGAAAATTTTGGCGTTCCATTCCCTGTTGTTCTCAAACGTCATGTACACAGTTGCCAGCTTACCGCGATTTAAGCGAAGAATATTTTCAATATAGGATTGTTCTAGCGGCAACATGCCTGGAATATCCTGACCACCTTGCTGACCGCCGGATTGAAATTGTGTAGGATAAGACGGTATGCCTGTTTGCTGCCCTGCAACTTGCTGTTGCTGAGGTTGTTGTTGTTGCATTTGCTGCATCGGAAAACCTCCACCTCCACCGCCGCCATACCACTGTTGCCCATAGTTTCTGTAATAGGATGAGTAAGGATCTGCTCCGTACCCCGCAGAAAAAGGGGCACCTGCTGCCTGTGAAAACTGTTGATTCATCTGTCATTCCCTCCTCAAAACTTTTATCTGCTTCATTGTGAGAAATAACCCCCATCTCCATGCCCATACCCATCGCTCGGGCTGAAAAGGGTGCTATAGTTCAAAAGATTAAGTCGCACTACTTGATTGTATGAATTTTTAAGAAGGAATATGACAGGGGTGAGTAGGGTGGGAAGATCTAAGACTGATGCGGTGAGTTATTATATATTTCGGTAGGAGAGAAGGCGTCTCTACGCCAGAAAAAGAAGTGAACCGGGAATTTCGGTAGGAGAGAAGGCGTCTCTATGCCCAAAAAAGAAGTGAATTGGGAATTTTGGTAGGAGAGAAGGCGTCTCTACGCCCGAAAAAGAAGTGAATTGGGAATTTTGGTAGGAGAGAAGGCGTCTCAACGCCCGAAAAAGAAGTGAGCCGTAAATTTCGGTAAGAGAGAAGGTGTCTCTACGCCCGAAAAAGAAGTGAGCCGTAAATTTTGGTAGGAGAGAAAGCGTCTCTACGCCCGAAAAAGAAGTGAATCGGGATTTTCGGTAGAAGAGAAGGCGTCTCAACGCCCGAAAAAGAAGTGAGCCGTAAATTTGGGTAAGAGAGAAGGTTTCTCAACGCCCGAAAAAGAAGTGAGCCGTAAATTTCAGTAGGAGAGAGCGACGTAATCCAGGCACAAAAAAACGCCAAGCCACCAATCTGGAAATCCAACCGGGCGACTTGACGTCAACTACCATATTTTATTTTACACATGCAAGAAAGAGTATACGCGATCCTCTTCCAGCAGGTTTCCTACATAGAATGCACCAAATTCACCAAAGCGTGCACTTACTTCGTCAAAACGCATTTCATACACAAGCTTCTTGAACTGAAGTGCTTCGTCCGCAAACAAAGTTACGCCCCACTCGTAATCGTCGAAACCGACAGAACCAGTGATGACCTGCTTCACTTTTCCAGCATACTGACGGCCGATCATGCCGTGGCTGCGCATCATGCGGCGACGGTCTTCCATCGGCAGCATGTACCAGTTGTCTTCTCCGTTACGGCGCTTGTCCATCGGATAGAAGCAGACATGCTTCGCTTTTGGCAATTCAGGGTATAGTCTAGCAAGGATTTGCGGATTCTGATACGGGTCCTCGCCTTCTGGTAAGTAGTTGCTAAGCTCCACAATCGACACATAAGAGTGCACAGGGATTGTGTATTGAGCTAAAGTTGTTTTATTAAATTCGTTTTCGATGTCATTCAACTCTTCTAACGTCGGACGTAGAAGCATCATCATGAAGTCCGCTTTCTGACCCACGATGGAGTACAATGCGTGACTTCCGTTCTTTTCTAACTGAACTGTGTTCCACTTTTCCACAAGTCCAAGGAATTCATTAATAGCCGTTTGGCGTTCTTCGCTAGAAAGCGTCTTCCAAAGGGACCAATCTACTGTACGAAAATCATGGAGGCAATACCAGCCATCCAATGTTTGAGCTGCTTCACTCATTACAATCACTCCTTAACAAGATTGTGTATGTATCCTTCCTTACTATATCACAGTTTCCCCATGACTTCCTGTAAGTAAAACTCTGAAATTGTGAAAGCTTCATGAATAGGAAAGGTCAGCACAGATACAATAGTAGGGCATAGATGGAGCAGTTTTTTTAGAAAATAAAGACTTTTTTCTGTAAGCGATAACAATAGAGGGTACCAGTTGCTTTTCCATGTTGAAGGAGTATCCTAAACAATAGAAGCAAAAATAAAGCGGATTAAGGAGTGACCTTTGTGAGCGATTTATTTCAAACATTAAAAGACAAAGTAGCAGGAAAAGATATCAAGATTGTATTTCCAGAAGGAAACGACGAGCGTGTATTAACGGCGGTTGCCCGTTTGGCTGCGGAAAACATGGTTAAACCAATTGTAGTGGGAGATTTGGACGAGATTAACGGACTTGCTTCCGAGTTGAAGTTAACATTGGACGGCGTGGAAATTTATGATCCAAAATCATACGAAAATATGGACGAGCTTGTAGCGTCATTTGTAGAGCGTCGTAAAGGAAAAGCGACTGAAGAGGATGCACGAAAAATCTTGTTGAACCCTAACTATTTCGGCACGATGCTAGTACACGTAGACCGTGCGCAGGGGCTTGTAAGTGGAGCGGCGCATTCAACGGCTGACACAGTGCGACCGGCATTACAAATCATTAAAACAAAAGAAGGTGTACGCAAGACTTCTGGTGTGTTCATCATGGTCCGTAACGACGAGAAGTATGTATTTGCAGACTGCGCGATCAACATTTCCCCAGACAGCAACGACCTTGCAGAAATCGCAGTGGAAAGTGCGGCAACAGCGAACATGTTCGGTATCGAGCCAAAAGTGGCGATGCTAAGCTTCTCTACAAAAGGATCTGCAAAATCTTCTGAAACAGAACGTGTAGTAGAGGCGGCGCGTATCGCTTCCGAACGCGCACCAGAACTTGTGGTGGACGGAGAATTCCAATTTGACGCGGCATTCGTACCATCTGTTGCGGAAAAGAAAGCACCAGGCTCTAAAATTCAAGGAGACGCAAACGTATTCGTATTCCCAAGCCTAGAAGCAGGAAACATTGGCTACAAAATTGCCCAACGCCTAGGAAACTTCGAAGCAGTGGGACCAATCCTGCAAGGCCTAAACAAACCAGTAAACGACCTATCCCGCGGCTGCAGCGTAGAAGACGTCTACAAACTAGCACTAATCACAGCAGGACAAGCAGTGAACTAACAAACAAACGTGTATGCTCATTGCATGCTCGTAAAAAACAACAAAAAAAAGAGGTATGTGCTTTGGCGGCACATACCTCTTTTAAGTATTCGACGGAAAGAAGCAAAACCCTTTGGGGGTCTGACCCCCAAAGGGTATTTTTTTCTCCCAAAGCATGTATTATAATGCTAATGAAGCTTTTTAGTACGGATTTTAAGAGGAGCATTAATAATTATGGTAGAACCAACAGAACCAACAGAACCAATTTACACGCCTGCGTTGCAGTTGTTGAAGCAGCCGAGCTGGCGAATTATAGATCAGTCTTCTTTAGGGACAAATTTTCATGCATTGCAATCTTTTGCGATGGATGACACTTTATGCACCGCTGTTGGCAAAGGGGATAGCGGAGCGGCATGTCGGACGTGGGTGCACCATAACACGGTCGTTTTAGGTATTCAAGACACACGCCTCCCTCATTTACAAACAGGGATTGATTATCTGAACAGTCAAGGCTATGAGGTAATTGTCAGGAATTCAGGTGGACTTGCAGTCGTCCTTGACCAAGGAGTCCTGAATATTTCCCTTGTTTTTCCGGAAGGAGAGAAGGCAATTGATATCAATCGTGGGTATGATGCCATGTGGGAGCTGACAAAGCATATGTTCCGCGATAAGCCATACAATATGGAAGCCAAGGAAATTGTCGGTTCCTATTGTCCTGGTAGCTACGACCTTAGCATTGATGATAAAAAGTTTGCAGGTATCTCTCAGCGCCGTATACGTGGTGGAGTGGCTGTTCAAATTTACTTATGCATCGACGGAAGCGGATCAGAGCGAGCAAAAATGATTGGAGAGTTCTACAAACGCTCCCTTCAAGGCGAATCAACTAAATTTGCTTTCCCTACCATTGTGCCAAATGTGATGGCGTCCTTAACAGAACTCACAGGTCAAAATCTAACCGTACAAGATGTGATGCTGCGTCTTCTTACCTCTCTGAAAGAGATAAGCGGTACTATCTTCGCCAACACCCTCCAAGGCCAAGAATTAGATTTGTACGAACAATACTACACAAGAATCCTGGAACGGAACGAAAAAGTACTGGGAGAAAAATAAAAAAGGGTTTGACCCCACTTTAACGCATTAACGTAAGTGGGGTCAGACCCCTTTTATATCTATTCCGCCAGTTTCTCCAGGTTACCGTTGCGGTCCATCATGAATTTGGATGGGACGTGTTCTTCTTCGTCGAAGAGGACTAGTTTGCGGGCTCGGTTCATGATTTTCATGAGTGTTTCGTAGTCTTCTTGGACAGTGACTTGTTCGTCTTGCAGTTTTTGGACGCGTTTTTCCAATTCGTTGTTGGCACGCGCGAGCTCGGCGTTCTCTTTTACTAATCTCTCATTTTCTTGTTGTAGAGCGCTAGTATGAACGTTTGAGTGTTTCATGGTTTGTAAGAAACTTATTACTTGCTCCATGGATAAAGAAGATCCCATTCCCATGTTGCCACTGCCGTAGCCTGCAAAAGATGGTTGAGTTTTCAGTTCAGCTGCTCTTCTTTCTACTCTTGTCTGTGGTACATTCAGAGGCTGTTTGACCTCAAATGAGTCAAGCTGTCTTTCTTCCATCTGCTCCAAGACAAACGGTAACTCTTCATTCACTACAGTCTCAGGTGGCGTGTACAATAGCTTCTTCGTAGGCTGCCCAAGCGCACGTTGACGTTGTTTTCGCTGCTTTTTTGCAAGTTGCAGTGCCTTTTCATAATCATGTCGCACCACCGCGTTCCAGCGGAATCCACATGCAGCGGATGTGCGGTTCAGTTTGTCGCCTACTTCTTCAAATGCATTCAACTGGGTGCTTCCTTCACGGACATGGCGCAGAACGGTTTCTGCTAGCAATAAATCATTTTCTTCAGACCAAGCATCTTGACGATCTTTCATATATAATCCAACTCCCTTATCTAATCATCGTTCTGTCTATATTTTTGACGGAGAAAAAAATATTTATACATATTCATAGAAAAAATTACTAGATTGTTATCTGTCAGTATTTCGCCAAGAATCTCATAGAAAACGAACTTGCATTGTCCATGGATTCCCTGTAAAATACCTTTTAGCTAATGAACGATAAAGTGATTTCATTCACTTTTTGAATAGAAAGGGCTGTGTAGAACCATGGCAAATGAGTTTCGCATTTGTGATGACTGCGATGCTACCAACGTGAAAACCTTGATCCCTAAACTTAAAAAAGTGGACGAGGGAGCATGTGTGGAAGTGGGCTGTCAATCCTATTGCGGGCCGGGAAGAAAGAAGTCGTTTGCATTCGTAAACAACCGTCCTGTCTCCGCCCCAACAGAAGATGAACTAATTGAAAAAATAGTAAAAAAGCTAAAGAAATAAAAAATCGCCTCTGTATCCCTGCATAGGTGATTTTTTATTCGCCTTTTCTAGAAAAAAACAAGACTAAGAGGCAACGAAGTAGGGTAAACCCTTAGAGGGAGTTTCCCCTGTTAGGCGGAGTGCAGGGTGTTCGACTCCGGAGGGGAGATAGCGGTAGACTTGAGACCCCACAGGCGAAGCCGAGGAGGCTCAAGCACCACCTTAGGATAAGCGCGCACCCGGAACGCAGACTAACAGGTGTTTAACCAAACCCCACCTTTTCTTGTAAAATATTTACGATATAATAGAGTTAGATAAATATTATGCCGAAAATAAAGAGGTCAATGAAATGAGTTATGCAACCGAAAAACTGAGTGAAGAAAAGGTGTTTAAGGACCCTGTGCACAGGTATGTCCATGTGCGCGACAGGGTTGTTTGGGATTTGATTGGGACAAGGGAATTTCAGCGTTTGCGCCGAATTCGCCAGCTTGGTACCACCTATTTGACTTTCCACGGTGCTGAGCATAGCAGACTGAACCATTCATTGGGAGTATACGAGATTGTCCGCCGCATCATTGATGACGGGTTTGAAGGAAGACAGGACTGGAATCCGGATGATCGTCTTTTATGTCTTTCCGCTGCCTTGCTGCATGACTTGGGACATGGTCCTTTTTCCCATTCCTTTGAAAAAGTGTTCCACTTGGATCATGAAGATTTTACCCAAGCTATCATTCTTGGGGACACGGAAGTAAACGCCGTCCTTAAAAAAGTCCATAAGGATTTTCCAAAAGATGTGGCCGAGGTCATCGCCAAAACATATAAAAATAAATTGGTAGTCAGCATGATTTCCAGTCAGATTGATGCCGATCGTATGGACTATCTGCAGCGTGACGCTTATTTTACAGGAGTCAGTTACGGGCATTTCGATATGGAACGAATTCTGCGTGTCATGCGCCCTAGAGAGGACCAAGTTGTTATTAAGTCTAGCGGGATGCATGCAGTGGAAGATTATATCATGAGCCGCTATCAAATGTACTGGCAGGTTTATTTTCACCCTGTAACAAGAAGTGCAGAAGTTATTTTGACGAAGATTTTGCACCGTGCGAAACAATTACATCAAGAATATTACACCTTTAAATATCATCCTGTTCATTTTTACTCTCTTTTTGAGGAAGAAATTTCAGTTGAGGACTACATAAAGCTTGATGAAGCAGTGATTATGTATTATTTCCAATCCTGGCAGGAAGAAGAAGATTCGATATTAAGTGACTTATGTCGACGATTTATGAACAGGAATTTGTTTAAATACGTCGAATTTAATCCTAATAAGCAAATGATGGACTTGATGGAACTGACAAGTCTCTTTAAGAAAGCGGGCATCGACCCTGCATACTATCTAGTGGTGGACTCCTCGTCCGACTTGCCGTATGACTTTTACCGTCCGGGAGAAGAAGAGGAGCGCCTTCCGATTCACCTGCTTATGCCAAACGGGGATGTGCGTGAGCTATCGAGGGAATCTGAGATTGTGGATGCCATATCCGGCAAAAGAAGAACCGATCACAAGCTTTATTTTCCACAAGACATGCTAGAAGATTTAACGACTAAAAAAACGGCAAAGAAAAAAATCAGAGAGATACTAGGAATATAGGCAACGGATAAGGTTAGGAGATGAAAGGGTTTGTTGACAGATCACGCAAAATTAATGAAGGTGTTTGCATCTGCAGGTGAAGTCATTGGGAGAAAAAAGCTGCAGAAAATGGTGTATATAGCCAAAAAGCTAAACTACCCATTTTATGAAAAGTACAATTTCCATTTTTACGGACCATACTCGGAAGAAGTGACATTAAGAGTGGAAGAGCTCTGCAATCTCGGCTTTTTAAGCGAGCTAAAAGAGAACAAGGGTGGCTACTCGCAATATCGCTATTCGCTGACGGAAAACGGGGAGGAGTTTCTCACACACTACGATCTGGAAATGCCGCACCTGAACGAGTGCATGACCAAGATGAATGAACAGAGCTCCCGCTTTTTAGAGCTTGTTTCCACGGTGCTATTCTTTGAGAACCTACCGCGGGAAGAGGTTAAGGAGAAAGTCTTTACGCTGAAAAGCAAGCAGCGATATACAGAGGACGAAGTGAACGAGGCCTACGACTATATCGAAAGCCTTCGTGCATGCATCACACAATAATTGTAAGAAGCCCAAGAGGATGGTTGGATCCTTTTGGGCTTTTTGTATACGGAAAAAATGCAAAAGTTACAATAAACTCTGAAAAAGTTACAATCATCACCTGAAAAGTCACAATCCCCCTCAGAAAAGTCACAATAACGGCGGAAAAAGTCACAATAACCAGAAATGGTCCTCTGAAATGGCAAAATTTCTTCTGATAGACCCACCCACAACAAGACAACAGGCTTACCTCCACCCAAAAAAGGGAATGCTACCTATAAAAAGCCGGCAAAAAGGGGAGCAGCATACATATGGAAAAGTGGACCTTAAGAGCAAGAAAGGAAATATGGTTTGTGCCAAGCCTTTATGCATTGGCAAGTCTTATCCTAACAGCGATTGTTATAATGGTAGACATCGTTTTTGCGGATTCGGTACAGAACTACCTTCCGAAAATATTTTTCACTAACGTCGACCTGAGCACCACCATCTTGAGCTCGATTGCGACCGCAATTCTCACGATGACGACCATTTCGTTTTCCACTATCATGGTGGTGCTGACCACCTATTCGAGTCAGTTCTCCCCAAGGACCCTGCAAGATTTCATGACAGAAAAGACAACCTTGCGTGTACTTGGTGTGTTTGTCGGTTCCTTTATTTATTCGGTGCTGTCCTTATTGTTCATGAAAGATTGGTTAGATGATCAGCGAGTGTTAGCGTCAGGAGTTGGCGTGATTCTCGCCGTGATTTGTGTAGGATACTTTGTCTTTTTCATTCACCATGTCGCACGCTCCATCCAGGTCAGCAAGCTTATTGAGAGGCTTATGAAAGAAGGGCTTGCTACAGTAAAAAAGAAAAAACTTCTCTATAAAGCCGAAAAAATACTTTTTGAAAAGCTAGATGTTTCAGCGTCCTCTTTTCAAGAAAAAATAGAACTCACTCCAAAAGCCACAGGGTATGTGCAAGTCATCGATGCAGAGGGGTTGGCAGCCAAGGCGAAGGAGCAAGGTTTTCAGGTTGTTTTCAATAAACGCATTGGTGACTTTGTAACGGAACGAAGCGTGATCGCCATGGTTTATTTTACAAAAGATAAACCAGAAGACGTGGACTTGACCGCTTTCATCGAGGTGGGAGAAGAGCGTACGCCGCTTCAAGACGGGGAATTTGCCTTGCAGAAACTCGCGGAAGTGGCCCTGCGAGCAATATCTCCAGGGATAAACGACCCTAATACAGCCAATAACTGCATTCGGTATATGAGCAGGCTGCTGATCGATTTTGGGGAGGTCGATTCAGACGCTATTACTTACCTGGATGAAGAGAAAGAGAAACGGGTGGCGATTCCGCAACGGACCTTTGAAGAAATCCTGTATACAGGGTTTTATCAGATTAGAATTTACGGAGAAAGGGATATTTCAGTTGTACTCACAATTTTGGAGTGCCTGATTCTTATCGCCGAGGGAAGCAATCAGGAGATCAAGGAAAAGGTTAAAAATATATGGGAGTTTTTAGTAGAAAGCATTAAAGAGGAATATTTCGAGCCGCTTGATATAAAAATGGTAGAGGAAAAGAAGAAAAAATTAAGTGAGTTACTAAACTAACAAAGGGATTCGAAAGCCTGTCCGAATCCCTCTTAATTATTATTGATCGCTTAATCGCTTGCCGCCAACCGCATAGTGACCCTTTGTCATCTCTTCAATAAAGACGACGATTTTCTCTTCTGGTGCACCGGTCGTTTCGCTGACAGCAGCTGTCACTTTTTCCACCAACGCTTTTTTCTGTTCCTCACTTCGGCCTTCAAGCATCTTCACTGTTACATATGGCATTTACCAATCGCTCCTTTGAATGTTTTTAACTCTCCCGTAAATTATTGTATAATGAAAAGAAAAGCGCAAGCGGCAGGATCGGTTTTGCCGCTACAGCTATACATAAGACAAGGGGGCTAGAATATGGATCAGGAAAAAAAGAAAAAACCAATTGGCTTTAATATTATAAAAAATGACCCGACAGACGGGCACGGAGGATTTGGGATCGGGGCATTGAGCCTTGATAATGTGTCACCTGTGTTTGTAGATGTGGAGGGTGGGGAAGCTTTTGTCGATATCGGTGCAATGCATGCCCGCAGTACGGTAGAGCGTGGAATTAAGTTCCTTCCTAACAAAGAGGACGTGCCGAACGGAAAACCTTACTGGCTTGTGTGGGTAACTATCGACCGCAAGCAGGAAGGGCCATATTATGCAGGAGTGACAGCGTGTGAAATGACGGTGGATCGTGAAATTCGCCGAGGTTACAAGTCCCTGCCAGAGCACGTGAATAAAATGGATAAGTCCATGAAACGCCATATTATGGTGGAGCATATGGATGACCATTCTAAAGCTATTTTGCAAAACTATTTGGAGTCTTATGATAGTGGAATGTGGGAACGAGCTTCTGATGAACTTAAAAAACAATTAGCAACAAACTAGTTTGTCAAGGGGATATCAAAAATAAAGATGTGACATTTTTTTGAATGTTCGACTCTACCCACTTGAGTTATTACGACAAAAAAAGTAAAATTATACTCACATGTGTAGAACACATGGAAAGCTAGGACACCTAAAACCCCCGGGAGACATCCCGGGGGTTTTAACTTTTTTAGGATACTATTATAATAATCTCACTTAACTCCCTTATGATTTCCGTTCCAGGTGTTCGCTTTCCTAGGGGCGGTGCTTGAGCCTCCTCACAACGGTTCAGGGGTCTCGAGCTACCGCTATCTCCCTCAGGACAAGGAAGGCTACGTCAGCAATTCATCGCACGAAGAAAATGCGTTAGCATTTTCGACGAGTCTCACACCTTGCACTACAATCATAAGGGGGAATTTTATAACACTACATCCAAGGAACAAATCGTTTCCACCATTTTTTATCTTCTTCTTTTGGCTGCTCTTCAGGGATTGCTTCTTCCTCTTTTACATCTTCTAGATGAGCCATACAGTATTCGGTTGGTTCGGTTCCTTTAATATAATAGCTTAGCCTTGAAACCGGACAGTCGCTTGTGGCAAGAAGGCCGCTCTCCGGATTGACCTGCACCCCGACAACTCCTTCTGTTGGTGCAAATGCCACAACAGATTTATTGTCGAGCGCGCGCTCCATGAATCCTGCCCATAAATTTTTTGCATAGTGTTTTTCCGCCCAAAGCGTAATGGATTGATCACGATCATAGCCTGTCCAGACAGCACTGACCAGCTGCGGGGTGTACCCAATCATCCAGCTGTCCGTTTCTGTGGATCCCGATTTTCCGGCATAAGGCCTTGTCAGCTTGTCGAGAATCGCATTTCCGGTTACGGCCATATAGCCGTTCAAAGCCGGATCGAACATTCCGGTCATCATATGATTCAGGACAAATGTTACATCAGGATCAAGTAATTGCTTCGTTTCTTTTTCCCGCTCATAAAGGATTTCTCCCTTGTAATTCACTACTTTCTCAATAAAAACAGGCTTCACTTCTTTTCCACCATTCGCAAAAACACTGTAGGCATTGGCCATGTCGAGTACCCGGACAGGGGAGGTGCCTAATGCAAGAGAAGGGACATCCTTTATTTTGGAACGAATCCCAAGTTTTTTTGCCTGTTTGGTTAATTCTTTTTCGCCGAGCAGCAAGTGTGTTTTTACCGCATAGACGTTATCGGATAGTGGCAAAGCCTGCATCATCGTCAACACATCATTCGCATAGTAATTATTAAAATTGTGCGGCGTGTATTGCGAGCGGCCGTTATCAACTTCAAAGGTTGTCACTTCACTTCTAAAGCCTGTAGATGGCGTGAATCCTTGCTCAAGTGCTCGGTAATAGAGCAGCGGCTTGAAAGTAGAACCCGGCTGCCTTTCTGCCTGTGTCACCCGGTTGTACGGGCTTTCTTCGTAATCTCTTCCGCCTACAAGCGCAAGCACTCTCCCCGTTTTAGGATCCATAGAAACGAACCCGACCTGCATATCAGACTCCGGATCGAACGTTTTCTCCACTTCCTCTTCGGCAATAGCCTGGAGAGTAGGATCCAACGTAGTGTAAATGTGAAGCCCGCCCAGTTCTAATTCTTTCTGCAGACCCAACACATTTCTAATCTCTGCTCGAACAGCATCTTGAAAATAAGGGGCCATAAACTCTTTCGGCAGATGCTCACGATTTCCGTATGTTAGCGGCTGTGCGAGCGCTTCTTCCGCTTCTTTTTTCGTAAGAGAGCCGTTTTCCACCATGGAATGCAAGACAATTTCCTGCCTTTGTCGCGCCCGTTCGCTGTCTGCATAAGGTGAAAAGACGCTTGGACCTTTAGGAATACCGGCAAGCATGCTGGCTTCTGATAATGTCAGCTCTTTCGCAGGCTTGTTAAAATAGTAATAAGACGCCGATTCAATTCCATAAGCGCCATGACCATAGTAGATCGTATTTAAATAGCCTTCAAGAATCTCTTCTTTCGAGTAATTAGCCTCAATCCTAATCGTATAAAGGGCTTCATCCCATTTTCGCTTCCACGTCTTATCGTGAACAAGAAAAAGGTTACGGGCATATTGCTGCGAAATGGTACTAGCTCCTTGAACCTTTGCACGCGCCTTAATATCGGCGAGGATTGCACCACCGATTCGTTTCGGATCAAACCCGTGATGGCTGAAAAAACGCCTGTCTTCCACCGCCACCGTCGCATTTACTAAATAAGGGGAAATGTCCTCGAGCCCGACCCAGTAACGCTTTTCGCCACTATGAGCCTCTCCAATAATGGATCCGTCCTTGCTGTAAAAAATCGACGACTGCGTAACAGAAAGGGGAGGAGCACCCTTGGATTTCGCATAAATCCAAACTCCGCCAACTAATAAAAAGAAAGAGATTGATAGGATAATTCCGATAAAAAGCATGGCACGAATATATTTTATAACCTGCTGAAACCGGTCGTTTGTGATTAATTCCATCTTTCTCAAACCCCCTTTATCTATGACCTCTATCTAATGAAATTTTTATAGTGAAATACCTAAGTTGATTGCAGTGGAAGGCGCGTAGACTTCCGCGGGAGGAAGGGACAGGGGAGACCTCGCACGCTTGTCGAGGAGGCTCCCGGGCCGCCCGCAGAAAAGCGAAGCGCCTGGAATGGAAATCAGCTGTTTAAACGAACATATATCTTCATTCATAAAAAATAGTTTTATTTCCTAGTATGAAATTCTTTGAACCTTTTTAAACATTTGCAGAAAAATAAATTTTTTACTTGAATTTTTGCTAGATTCATCTATACTTTTTTCTTGGTGATTAGAAAAGTGGAGGCGGATGATTTTTGGCCGCAGAAGCAAGAAATCCCGAGAAATCAATGTTTCATTTTTTATCGATAGGGAACGATAAAAACGAGCATTTAACGATAGAAACGAACGCTTATGGCCGCAAGATAGATAGTACATTTAATGTTGGAAGGGAATGTTGTACAAAATGGAATTATGGTACACAGAATATCAAACAAAAAACTTCGGAATCACAGCCAAAATTAAACGCACTTTACATACAGAGCAGACGGAATTCCAAAAGCTTGATATGGTAGAAACAGAAGAGTTCGGCAACATGCTTATCTTGGATGGCATGGTTATGACAACACAAAAGGACGAGTTCGTTTATCACGAAATGGTGGCACACGTGCCATTGTTCACACACCCTAACCCTGAAAATGTGTTGGTAGTAGGCGGAGGAGACGGCGGCGTTATCCGTGAAGTCCTGAAGCACCCAAGCGTGAAAAAAGCGACACTTGTTGAAATCGACGGAAAAGTAATTGAGTACTCTAAAAAATACCTTCCTGAAATTGCAGGAGAGCTTGAAAACGAGCGTGTTGAAGTGAAAGTAGGCGACGGCTTCATGCATATCGCAGAAAGCGAAAACGTTTATGATGTAATCATGGTTGACTCCACGGAGCCTGTTGGACCAGCTGTAAACCTTTTCACAAAAGGCTTCTACGCGGGAATTTCTAAAGCATTAAAAGAAGATGGCGTATTCGTAGCCCAAACAGACAACCCATGGTTCACACCGGAATTGATCACAAACGTTCAACGCGACGTACGTGAAATCTTCCCGATTACACGCCTATACATCGCAAACATCCCAACATACCCAAGCGGCATGTGGACATTCACAATCGGTTCCAAAAAACACGACCCACTGGAAGTAAGCGAAGACCGCTTCCACGAAATCGACACAAAATACTACACAAAAGACCTGCACAAAGCAGCATTCGCCCTACCTAAATTCGTTGCTGATTTAGTGAAGTAATAAGGTAGAGAGATAAAGAAGTGAAGAGGGGTCTGACCCTCGCCACGGTACAGCTTTGAAGTTATAGAGAACTAAAGAGGGGTCTGACCCTCAGCGCGTTAAAGCGCTAAGGGTCAGACCCCTTAAAATAAATATAAATCACACAATGAGGGACGAAAGTGAGATACGTCATATTTTAACTGTTTCACCTGTTGATTGAAGTGCAGGGTGTGAGACTCCTCGAAAATGCTACGCATTTTCTTCGTGCGATACGTCGCTGTCGAAGCCTTCCATGTCCTACGGGAGGAAGGGACAGGGGAGACACCGCAACGAAGTGAGGAGGCTCCCGGACCGCCCGTGGAAAGCGAACACCAGGAACGAAAATCAACAGGAAGTTGACTAATTCACACCATTTTCTTGAAACTACCCCCTCACTCCAAGGAGGAAACCACCCATGCGTTTTGATGAAGCATATTCAGGCAACGTATTTATTAAAAGCCACCCAAGCTTTGAAGATAGCCAAGCAGTAATCTACGGCATGCCGATGGACTGGACAGTAAGCTACCGCCCAGGATCCCGCTTCGGCCCTTCCCGTATCCGCGAAGTATCCATCGGACTAGAAGAGTACAGCCCGTACCTGGACCGCGAATTAGAAGAAGTAAAATACTTTGATGCCGGCGACATCCCATTGCCATTCGGTAACCCGCAAAAAAGCATTGAAATGATAGAAGAATACATCGACAGCCTTTTAGAAAAAGATAAGTTCCCACTAGGTATGGGAGGAGAGCATCTTGTATCATGGCCTGTTATTAAGGCAATGTACAAAAAGTATCCGGACCTTGCTATCATCCACATGGACGCACACACTGATCTTCGTGACGACTATGAAGGTGAGCCGCTTTCCCACTCCACACCAATTAAGAAAGCAGCAAACCTAATCGGCCCGACGAATGTGTATTCATTCGGAATCCGTTCTGGTATGAAGGAAGAGTTCAAATGGGCGAAAGAAGTGGGCATGCACATCTCCAAGTTCGAGGTACTTGAGCCATTAAAAGAAATTCTTCCGACACTTGCTGGCCGTCCGGTTTATGTAACGATCGACATCGACGTTCTTGACCCTGCGCACGCACCAGGTACAGGAACGGTGGATTGTGGCGGCATTACATCCCGTGAGTTGCTTGCATCTATCCATGCGATTGCAGGTTCCGATGTGAACGTGGTTGGAGCGGATTTGGTTGAAGTTGCACCTATATATGACGCTTCCGAGCAAACTGCCAACACAGCAAGCAAGCTGATCCGTGAAATGATTTTAGGTTGGGTAAAATAAGCATTTTATATGTGGCTCTGTTTTTTAAGTACTTGCGAGAGTGCTTGGGGGACAGGGCTTTTTATGTGTTGGCAGGTTCTATATGACCGAAGAAGGTGGGATTATAGAGAACAGTCGGAGAGTACCTATTTGCCCGAAGCTTGAGGAGATTAAGGTGAACTGTCAAATAGAACGCTTCTATACGCCCGAAGCATAAGGAAATCAAAGGAAACTGTCTAATAGAACGCTTCTATACGCCCGAAGCATGAGAAAATCGAGGGAAACTGTCTAATAGAACGCTTCTATACGCCCGACGTCCAAGGAAATCAAGGGAAACTGTCCAATAGAATGCTCCTATAAGCCCGAAGTCCAAAGAAACTCAAGCAAACTGTCCAATAGAATACCTCTATTCACCCGAGTTGTGCTTAAAATCCACCCAAGTGTCCAATAGAAGTCTCAATCCCATCTCCACCCCACAAGAAAATCCTCCAATTTTTCACCCCCACCAACATCCTCTATTGAACTCCACACCCTACTTGTTTTATACTATGAAGGTTATAGAAAAATCGACGCGAACCAGTAAGCGTTAAAGATAAAAGGATGTGGGGCCAGATGGCAGACAATCAAAATCACTTAAAGATGCCGATAAAGGTGACGTTCCAATCGGAAATAATTAATGCGGATAATGACAGGGAATTTGTTGTGTTTGGAGCAGATGGTCAATACTACATAAAAGGTGAGTCAGAATACATCGTCTTCTCAGAAGAGCTTGAAGGCAAAGAGAAGGTCGATTGTTTTTATAAAATTACAGACAAAGAAGTACGTCTGAAGCGCTCAGGGGATATCAATATGTTGCAATCCTTCCGTGCCGGTGAAACGACTGACGGAAGTTACCAGGGTGCTGGCGCAAGGTTTCAGTTTGAAACGGAGACCGAAAAAGTGGTCATGATGAAAGATCCCGATAAGAAACGAGGCTGTTTGCAGCTTGACTATAAATTGAAGGTTCAAGATCAAATAACCGGTCAATACTTGATAACAATCAACTACGAGGAGGAACAGGCAAGATGAATATAGTAGAACAAGTACAAGAACGCCTGAAAGAAGAGATTAAGGCTTCCGTTCTTAAAGCAGGCTTGGCAACAGAGGAGCAAATTCCAGCTGTTGTGCTCGAAACACCGAAGGACAAAGCAAACGGAGATTACTCCACAAATATGGCGATGCAGCTTGCACGCGTAGCGAAAAAAGCACCTCGCATGATTGCGGAAGAAATCGTGAAAAATTTTGATCAATCAAAGGCATCTATTAAAAAAATAGATATCGCCGGCCCTGGATTCATCAACTTTTACATGGACAATACTTATCTTACGGACTTAATTCCGACAATCCTCAAAGCAGGCTCTGAGTATGGTCGCTCTAACGTCGGCAACGGCGAAAAAATCAATGTAGAGTTCGTATCAGCAAACCCTACAGGCGACCTTCACCTTGGACATGCCCGTGGTGCAGCAGTAGGGGATTCTCTATGTAATGTACTCGACAAGGCAGGCTACGATGTAACACGCGAATATTACATCAATGACGCTGGTAACCAAATCAACAACTTGGCACTTTCTGTTGAGGCACGCTATTTCCAAGCACTTGGCCAAGACAAAGAAATGCCGGAAGACGGCTATCATGGAAAAGACATCATTGGAATCGGCCAGGCAATCGCAGATGAGTTCGGCGACCGTTTTGTCCAAGAATCTGAAGAAGACCGCCGCAGCTTTTTCCGTGAGTACGGCTTAAAATACGAAATGAAAAAATTGCAACAGGACTTAGAAGAGTTCCGTGTCCGCTTTGACGTTTGGTACTCCGAGACTTCCCTTTATAATAACGGGAAAATCGACGATGCAATGGCAACCCTTCGTGAACAGGGTCACATCTACGAAGAAGAAGGAGCAACTTGGTTCCGTTCAACAGAATTCGGCGATGACAAAAACCGTGTACTAATTAAAAATGACGGATCTTACACGTATTTAACTCCCGACATCGCGTACCATCAAGATAAACTAAAACGCGGCCATGACAAGCTTATTAACATCTGGGGAGCAGACCACCACGGCTATATCCCTCGTATGAAGGCAGCCATTGAAGCGCTTGGTTACGGAAAAAACGCACTGGAAGTGGAAATCATCCAGCTTGTCCACCTTTTCCAAAACGGGGAAAAGATGAAAATGAGTAAGCGTACCGGTAAAGCTGTAACCATGCGCGACTTGATGGAAGAAGTGGGCTTGGATGCCGTACGTTATTTCTTTGCGATGCGTTCAGGCGATACGCATTTAGATTTTGATATGGACTTAGCAGTATCCCAGTCTAACGAAAACCCGGTGTTCTATGCTCAATACGCGCACGCTCGTATTTGCAGCATGCTTCGTCAAGGGGAAGAGCAAGGTCTAAGCCTAGAAGGGGACTTTGCGCTAGAACACATCTCTTCTGAGAAAGAGATTGACCTTTTGAAAAAGCTTGGGGAATACCCACTTGCAGTAGCGGAAGCGGCAGAAAAACGCATCCCTCACCGAATTACGAATTATACATTTGAACTTGCTTCCGCACTTCACAGTTTCTATAATGCGGAAAAAGTATTAGACCCTGACAACCAAGAAAAATCAAGAGCACGTCTAGGTTTGATGAAAGCTGTTCAAATCACGCTCCAAGATGCACTTAAGTTGATCGGAGTTTCAGCACCAGAGAAAATGTAAGACAAAGACCAAAAAGCTCTCTACTAGAAATTAGAGTAGAGAGCTTTCTTTTGGCCAAAATAACAACATAAGATAAAAACAACAAGGGAGTTTTTCAACAATGAAAGAAAGTTTATTAGCCCTAGCAACAGGCATGGTCGTAGGATTTCTCTTCGCCCTGTTTCGCCTGCCAATCCCAGCACCGCCCGTATTCTCCGGCATCGTAGGAATCGTCGGTATCTACCTCGGCTACCGCCTATTCACCTGGATAGCACCAATTTTTCAATCAAGCAACTAAAAAAGAGAGGGGTCTGACTCTTCACCGCTTTAGAGCGGTGAGGGTCAGACCCCTCTTTACCTCTTTACCTCTTTATCCCTTCACCACTCTACCGCGCCGCCACCCAGACGTTTGACGCCACGAATTTTCGCGATTTCTTCGCATAGTTGCAGTGCGGCTTCATCTTTCCGTTTTGCTTCTATCATAAAGTCCACATCCTGCCCCAAGTCGACTGCCACTTTCAAAAATTCCATGATAAATTGCAGATCCACAAAGTCCGCATGGTGTCTCAATTTCTTTTCCGAAATAGGGGAGGAGATATGTATCTTTGGAATGATGCCAATATCTTTCCACGTTCCATACACACGTGGCAACAATTCCTCCCATGACACAGAACTTGGATTGGCGTATTCATGATGGTAATCAAAAGCAAGCGGGAAACCAAGCTCCTCGCACAACACTAACGTTTCCTCCGTTGTGTAAGTCTTATCATCGTTCTCCAACGTCATGCGTGCCCGGACCTCATCTGGTAACGACAAAATATTCTCACGGAACCTCTCCACCGCAAGCTCCTTGTTCCCATAAGCACCACCAACATGGATATTGATCGTACCCTCATCCTCTAGCCCCATCGCTTTCAACATCTCATAATGGTACACCATATCAATCACTGCATTCTCAGTAATATGCGGTTTATCACTCGTAAACAACGTGAATTGGTTTGGGTGGAAACTTGACCGCATGCCATACCGTTTTACCAAATCGCCAATCTCCTTGAATTCATCACCAAACTCTCGAACAAAGTCCCACTTCACATCAGGGTGGGTGGCAAGCGGAACGATGGAGGAGGAGAAGCGGAAGACTTGAATTTCATGTGCGATGCAAAAATAGATCGTTCGCAAAGTGTTCCGTAAATTTTCACGTGTGACGGCCAATAATTTGTCCTTCTTTTCAGCATCACCCAGCTGCTTGTACCGAGTATAGGTCAACGCGCGGGCAGGGGATGCCTCCCACAACGTCCAAGATTGTGAAACAAATCCAAAGCGAATACGCATCTTACCAGACTCCTTTTCAACAGCTTACCATGCCTCATCTTACAACAATGGCGCAATAATCTTGGAAAGCTTTTCTTTTCCTTTATCCATCCAAGTTCTGTTTCGGATAAACGCAAGCGTCAACTTTTCCGAATTGTGAATGTCCTTATGGATTTCTTGAACAGTCTTGTGCACAAACTCTTTATCAAAAATTAAGCAATTGATTTCATTGTTCAAAAAGAGGCTGCGCTTATCAAAATTGGCAGTCCCAATATCACAAGTATGGTCGTCAATCACGACAACTTTCGCATGATAAAATCCAAGATAGAAACGATACACATCGGCACCTGCTTCTATCAGCGTTGCGAAATAAGGGAACGCTGCATCCATCACCAGCGCATGGTCCGCTTTGGCAGGAACAAGAATCGTCACCTTCACGCCGCGGCTGATAGCGTCTAATAATTCATCCAACAAGGATTCACTCGGAATAAAGTAAGGAGTACAAATGATGATGGAAGTTTCCGCTTTTTGAATTAATTTATAGAATGTTTCCGTCAAATGGCCGCCATTCGTTGGTACCAGTTTGTGCGTAATGGGTCCTTTCGGAAGTTCTGGATAATACCTTTCGCCCCACTCGCTGGTTGGAAAATCACCGGCTTGCTCCCAGTTTTGGATAAACTGTGACTGAAGGTCCTGAACACCTTCCCCCTCAAGTTTAAGATGGTAGTCGCGCCAAACGCCAAACTCCGGATCTTGACCCAAATATTCTTTTCCAATATTGAAGCCACCGACATATCCTATTTTTCCGTCAATCACCGTAATCTTTCGGTGATTTCGCTGATTAATACTGAAAAAAAAGAATGGGAATGCGGGCTTGTGATAAACCTCTACTTCGATACCGTGCTTTTCGAGGTCTTTAATGGTTTCTTTTTTTATATCAAAGGATCCAAAATAATCAAGAAGGAGACGAACCTCCAAACCCTGATCTGCCTTATCTTTTAAAATGGACAAAAATTCTTTGCTCGCATGATCGTTTCGTACCATGTAAAAGAGGGAATGAATGTGATTGGTGGCATGACGCATATCGTGAAATAAATCCTTATACAGCAAGTTGCCATCGGCATAGAGCAAAATCTCACTCTGCCTTTTCGGAAACTTCAACCTTTTGATTTCTTTTAAATGCTTTTTTCTCCCCAGATGTAAATCAAGTGCCAACCAAGCAAACACAAGTACAATCGCGCCGATAATGTAAAATGCAATTTCCATCCTTTTCCCTCCCGAAAACACGTCCATATAGTTTTTACTTATTCCAGCGTTCTTATCCTACAACTAATTACCCATACCCTAATTCGTCGAAAAATAAAGCCGATATTTAAGTTAAATGTGTTGACTGAATGCTCATTCAGTTATAAGATATAGGTAAATTACTAAAGTTCTGAAAATTATATTCTTTCCAAACATTGAGGCTCTTTCGTAGAAAAAAACACGTAAACGGCCGACAGTAAAAGGGGACACGAAAGGAGTGGGAGATGTGAGTAACGGTTTGTTAATTGCCAATTGGATTTTAACGATAATTGTAACCGCTTACGCATTATCGCTATTTGTTTACTTGATCAGAACAAGAATTCAATTCATCAAACTTGGGAAAAAAGTTGAATTCGACAACAAAGTGAAAGAACGATTAGACAAAGTTTGGGTCAATGTTTTTGGCCAGAAAAAATTATTGAAGGATAAGAAAAGTGGGATAATCCACGTCATGTTCTTCTATGGATTTCTTATGGTTCAGCTTGGGGCGCTGGACTTGATCATCAAAGGGCTTGTTCCAAACGCGCATTTGCCGCTTGGACCATTATATCCGGCCTTTACGTTTTTCCAAGAGCTAGTAACGCTAATGATTCTAGTTGCGGTTGTTTGGGCCTTCCACCGCCGCTATGTAGAAAAGTTAGTTCGTTTAAAAAGAGGCTTTAAATCAGGCCTAGTATTATTATTCATTGGCGGATTAATGCTTTCTGTTTTATTTTCAAACGGAATGGGACTTATCTGGCATGACCACGGCTTAACATGGAGTGAGCCGGTTGCATCCTTATTCGCACTCATGTTCAGCTGGATCAATGAAACGGCTGCCATTGCATTATTCTACGTCGGCTGGTGGATCCATCTTTTATTCTTATTAACATTCTTGGTGTACGTACCGCAATCCAAGCACGCGCATTTGATTGCAGGGCCTGCAAACGTATTTTTCCACCGTACAACGAACCCAGGAAAGCTTGAGAAAATTAATTTTGAAGACGAAACACAAGAAACATTTGGTGTTGGAAAAGTGGAAGATTTCACCCAATACCAATTAATCGATATGTACGCCTGTGTGGAATGTGGACGCTGTACCAACATGTGTCCGGCAACAGGCACAGGAAAAATGCTCTCACCGATGGATTTGATCGTGAAAATTCGTGATCACTTAACAGACAAGGGAGCGGCCATCACGTCTAAATCCCCTTGGGTACCAACATATGCGTTCAATAACACGCATGGAAACCAGCTTGCCATGATGTCGGCTGCCGGAAAAGGTGCACAAGAAAGTGCAGCAACAATCGAATACAGCCCGAGCCTGATTGGCGATGTCATCACAGAAGAAGAGATCTGGGCATGTACGACCTGTCGTAACTGTGAGGACCAATGTCCAGTAATGAACGAGCATGTAGATAAAATCATCGACCTTCGCCGTTACCTGGTTCTTACAGAAGGGAAAATGGATGCAGATGCACAGCGAGCTATGACCAACATCGAACGCCAAGGAAATCCTTGGGGTCTAAACCGTAAAGAACGTGAAAACTGGCGAGATGCAGCACCGGAAGTAAGCATTCCAACGGTAAAAGAAATGAAGAAAGCAGGCGAAGAGTTTGAGTATCTGTTCTGGGTAGGATCCATGGGATCTTTCGACAATCGTTCTCAGAAAATCGCCATCTCCTTTGCAAAATTAATGAACGAAGCTGGCGTGAAATTCGCGATTCTCGGCAACAAGGAGAAAAACTCCGGAGATACGCCGCGCCGCCTAGGAAACGAATTCCTATTCCAAGAGCTTGCAACAAGCAATATTGCGGAATTTGAGAAAAACGAAGTCAAGAAAATCGTCACAATCGACCCGCATGCTTATAACATTTTTAAAAACGAGTACCCTGATTTCGGTCTAGAAGCCGAAGTCTACCACCATACAGAAGTCTTAGCCGAACTTGTAAAAGAAGGTAAGCTGACACCAGTACACGAGGTAAAAGAAACCATCACGTATCACGATTCCTGCTACCTCGGAAGATACAACGAAGTCTACGAGCCGCCTCGTGACATCCTAAAAGCCATCCCAGGCGTCAAAGTGGTCGAAATGAACCGCAGCCGCGAAACGGGAATGTGCTGTGGAGCCGGTGGAGGACTCATGTGGATGGAAGAAGACACAGGCACGCGCGTCAACGTCGCCCGTACCGAACAAGCACTTGAAGTCGCACCAAGCGTCATCAGCTCCGGCTGTCCTTACTGCTTAACGATGCTATCTGACGGCACGAAAGCAAAAGAAGTAGAAGAAAACGTCGGCACATACGACGTAGCAGAACTACTAGAACGCTCCGTCATCGGTGAAAAACAAGAATTAGTATCCTAATAGAATAATAGAACCCAGCATACAAGGTGTACGTAGTTCTCTACGTGCACCATATGCTTTTCACCAAAACTGAGCGCTCGTTCAGTTTTAAAAGAATAATAATTGTAAGCGGTAACAAATTGTTTGTTGAATATCCCCTTATTGATTGTAGTGGAGGGGATGAGACTCCTACGGGAGGAAGGGACAGGGAAGACCCCGCAACGAAGTGAGGAGGCTTCCGGACCGCCCGTGGAAAGCGAACCCCCGCAACGGAAATCAATGAGGGTGTGAAAAGGTCATATAAGTTATTAAAAACTTACCCAGTTGCTTGGAGTGCAAGGTGTGAGACTCCAGCGGGGAGAAACGGTTGGTTGAGACCCCGCAACGAAGTGAGGAGGCTCAAACACCGTCCCGCGGAAAGCGAACACCTGGAACGCAAAGCAACTGGGAGTAAGTGCAAATTTTTTAAAAATAAAAAGGAGGAAATCAACCATGGGAAAAACAGTAATCGTTAGTGGAGTCCGTACACCAATCGGCCGTTTCGCAGGAGGATTAAGCGCACTATCAGCCTCAGACCTAGGAGCAGTTGCCATCAAAGAAGCACTAAACAGAGCAAACCTATCCGGCGACCAAGTAGGCGAAGTCATCATGGGCACCGTCCTTCAAGGTGGCCAAGGTCAACTTCCATCCCGCCAAGCCTCCCAAAAAGCAGGCCTGCCATGGGAAGTACGCACCGAAACCATCAACAAAGTATGCGCATCGGGCATGCGCAGCGTCACACTAGGCGATATCCTTATTCGTTCCGGTGAAGAAGAAGTCATCGTCGCAGGTGGAATGGAATCCATGAGCAACGCTCCATACATGCTTCCAAAAGCAAGATGGGGACTTCGCATGGGCGACAGCACCGTACAAGACATGATGGTGCATGACGGACTTACTTGTACCTTCACAGGCGTTCACATGGGTACCTACGGAAACAGTGTCGCAAACGAAATGGAGATCAGCCGTGAAGACCAAGATGCATGGGCATTCAGAAGTCACCAACGCGCCATTGAAGCAACGGAGAAGGGATATTTTACAGATGAAATCGTCCCAGTGTCTGTACCACAGCGAAAAGGTGATCCGATTGTTGTTAGCAAGGATGAGTCTCCTCGAAAAGATACATCCATTGAGAAACTTGCGTCATTAAGACCGGCGTTCGACCATGACGGAACAATTACAGCAGGAAACGCGCCCGGTGTGAATGACGGAGCCAGTGCACTTGTGTTAATGAGTGAGGATCGTGCGGCAAAAGAAGGGAAAGAAGTACTCGCCACTATCCTTGGGCATGCCTCCATTGCAGTGGAAGCAAAGGATTTCCCGAAAACTCCAGGACTTGTCATCACCGAACTATTAAAGAAAACAGGAACGAAGCTTGAAGAGATTGACCTCTTTGAAATAAACGAAGCATTCGCAGCGGTAGCACTAGCTTCTGCAAATCTAGCAGGACTGGATCTGGAAAAGGTGAATGTAAACGGCGGAGCGGTAGCACTTGGACATCCGATTGGGGCAAGTGGAGCACGCATCATCGTTTCATTGATCCATGAGCTGAAGCGCCGCGGCGGCGGTCTTGGAATTGCTTCTATCTGCTCAGGCGGCGGACAGGGCGATGCAATTTTGATTCAAGTATAAGCGAAAACTTTTAGGAGGAATCAGAACATGACAATTCAAAAAGTAATGGTAATTGGAGCAGGACAGATGGGCTCAGGCATCGCGCAGGTTTGTGCGATGGCCGGGTATGACGTATATATGAATGATTTGAAGCAGGAATTCTTGGAGCGCGGGATTGCGGGTATTACGAAAAATTTGAGCAGGTCTGTGGAAAAAGGGCGTATGACAGAGGATGAGAAAGCAGCTGTACTTGGTCGCCTGCAAACAACCACTACCCTTGAAGATGCCAAGCATGTCGACATCGTCATCGAAGCGGCAGTGGAAAATATGGACATCAAAAAGAAGATTTTCTCAGAGCTTGATCAGCACGCTTTGGCTCATACCATTTTAGCGACAAATACATCTTCGCTTCCAATCACGGAGATTGCTGCAGCGACTGGCAGACCGGAAAAGGTAATCGGGATGCACTTTATGAACCCTGTTCCTGTCATGAAACTGGTAGAAATTATTCGCGGCTTGCAGACAGCAGACGAAGTGTATGGCGCAATTGAAGATATGACGAAAAAGCTATCCAAGGTACCGGTGGAAGTGAACGATTTTCCTGGATTCGTTTCTAACCGTGTGTTGATGCCGATGATCAATGAGGCAATTTTCACAGTTTACGAGGGCGTGGCAACACCGGAAGCAATTGATGAAGTCATGAAACTTGGCATGAACCATCCGATGGGGCCGTTGACGCTTGCGGATTTTATCGGACTTGATACGTGCCTGTATATCATGGAAACGTTGCATGAAGGCTTTGGCGATGACAAATATCGTCCATGTCCGTTGTTAAGAAAATATGTGAAAGCTGGTTGGCTGGGCCGCAAGACTGGCCGTGGGTTTTATACGTACGAGACATAAGAGGGTAATGAGGGGTATTTTTACTAGACAGCAGGAGAGGGGACGAATAGCATGAATTTACGTTTTACAGAAGAGCAGGAAATGGTTCGGAAAATGGTACGCGATTTCGCGGAAACCGAAATTGCACCTTTCGTGGAAAAAATGGAAGAGGGCGAGTTCCCTCGTGAGATATTGCGGAAAATGGCGGACCTTGGCTTGATGGGAATGACCATTCCGGAAGAGTACGGCGGAGCGGGCATGGACTTTCCTTCCTACATCATCGCCATCAATGAGCTTTCCCGTGTGAGCGCAACGGTCGGGGTGATCCTGTCCGTACACACCTCCGTTGGCACGAACCCAATTCTTTATTTTGGCACAGAAGAGCAGAAGCAAAAATACGTGACAAAGCTTGCATCAGGCGAGTATCTCGGAGCATTCTGTTTAACCGAGCCGAGTGCAGGGTCGGATGCAGGGAGTTTGAAAACACGTGCCGTTAAGCAAGGGGACCACTATGTGTTGAATGGAGCGAAGGTGTTCATCACAAACGGCGGGGAAGCGGACACGTACATTGTGTTTGCTTCGACTAATCCGGAGCTTGGATCCAAAGGGGTTTCCGCATTCATCGTGGAAAAGGATACTCCAGGATTTGTGATTGGAAAAGATGAGCACAAAATGGGCTTACACGGCTCCAAAACGGTCCAACTGACGTTTGAAGACGCGAAGGTTCCTGTGGAAAACCTGCTAGGTGCAGAAGGGGAAGGCTTTAAAATAGCAATGGCAAACCTTGACGTCGGTCGAATCGGTATTGCGGCGCAGTCCCTTGGTATCGCAGAGGCGGCAGTACAGGCAGCAACGGCCTATGCGAAAGAGCGCGTCCAGTTCGGCAAGCCAATCGCGGCACAGCAGGGTGTTTCTTTTAAACTGGCAGACATGGCGACCGCTGTGGAAGGTGCGAGGTTGTTGACGTACCGCGCGGCCAACTTGCGTGCTTTGGGCAAACCTTGCGGCAAGGAAGCATCGATGGCGAAGCTTTTTGCGTCTCAGACAGCGATGAACGTGGCGATAGAGGCCGTTCAGGTATTCGGCGGATATGGCTATACGAAGGACTATCCAGTTGAGCGTTACTTCCGTGACGCGAAGGTTTGTGAGATTTACGAGGGAACAAGCGAGATTCAGAGATTGGTGATTGGGAAGCATTTGATGAACTGATGGGGGACAGCGTTGAAAGATCAGTGGGCTAACGAATGTTAGAGAGTGATTTTTGCTTATTCCCGAGCTGTTCGCGGCCAAATGTCCGAAGATTTTCGAAAGTTGTCCGAAGTTTTCAGGGAATTGACCGAAGATTTGGCAAAGTTGACCGAAGTTTCAACGAAAGTGTCCGAATCAATTTTTCAAATGGCTTAACCCCTCAACAAAGTTGTCCAAAGGTGCATGTAAAATGACCGAACCACCGGTAAAAAAGCACAAAAAGTGTCCGAAAGCCCTTTTTAAATGACCGAACGGTTTTTTAAGGCACTAAAAATAGCACAAAAACGATAAATATTCGTGAAATTTTCAATAAAACCAGACCACCGCGCCCCGCAACAAGCGGAGCAAGTATGGTGCCTAGAGTCTGGGACGGCGCTAAAAAAACTAACTCATCGGGGGATGAAAAATATGAACTTTTTACTATCTGAAGAACATGAAATGATTCGCAAAATGGTACGCGATTTTGCCAAGAACGAAGTGGAACCGACTGCAGCAGAGCGTGACGAGGAAGAACGCTTTGATATGGATATTTTCAAAAAGATGGCGGACCTTGGGTTAACGGGAATCCCGTTTCCGGAAGAGTACGGCGGGATCGGCAGTGACTACCTCGCTTATTGCATCGCGGTAGAGGAATTATCCCGTGTATGTGCGTCCACAGGGGTAACCTTATCCGCACACACGTCGCTTGCGAGCTGGCCTATCTACAAGTACGGAACAGAAGAGCAGAAGCAGAAATATTTGGTGCCACTAGCGCAAGGAACAAGCATCGGTGGATATGGTCTTACTGAGCCAGGATCCGGATCTGATGCAGGCGGCATGAGAACAACGGCGAAGTTAGACGGCGACCATTATGTCTTGAACGGATCGAAAATTTTCATCACAAACGGTGGAATTGCGGATATCTATGTGGTGTTTGCGGTGACAGATCCGTCCAGCAAACATAAAGGCACGAGCGCGTTCATCGTGGAAGCAGACTTCCCTGGATTCAGTGTTGGGAAAAAAGAACAAAAGCTTGGCATTCGTTCTTCACCAACGACGGAAATCATGTTTGAAGATTGCCGCGTGCCGGTAGAAAACATGCTTGGCGCAGAAGGGGAAGGCTTCAAAGTTGCGATGACAACGCTTGATGGCGGGCGTAACGGTATTGCTGCACAGGCTGTTGGGATTGCACAAGGTGCACTTGACGCGGCCGTTGCTTATGCAAAAGAGCGCGTTCAGTTCGGGAAGCCAATCGCGGCACAGCAAGGTGTTTCTTTTAAACTGGCAGACATGGCGACAACGGTGGAAGCTTCAAGACTATTAACGTACCAGGCGGCTTGGAGAGAGTCGGAGGGCTTAAGCTATGGTTTGGAGTCTGCGATGTCCAAACTATTCGCTGGTGACACGGCGATGAAGGTGACAACCGAAGCGGTTCAGGTGTTCGGCGGCTACGGCTACACGAAGGACTATCCGGTGGAGCGTTATATGAGGGATGCGAAAATTACTCAAATTTATGAAGGAACACAAGAAATCCAACGTCTCGTTATCTCAAGAATGCTTACTAAGTAAGTAGGTGACGGCCAGGATGATGAAAAAACGTCAAGTACATGCATCCGTAAAAGATGAGCGGCTGATCGAGAAGCGCCGCGACCAAATGATCAAAGGGGCGGTGAGCCTTTTCAAAGAGAAGGGCTTTCACCGCACGACAACAAGGGAAATTGCGAAAGAGGCCGGTTTCAGCATCGGCACGCTCTATGAATATATCAGAACGAAGGAAGATGTCCTCTACCTCGTCTGTGACCGGATTTATGACCAAGTAGGTGAGCGTTTGCAGGAGGAACTCGACATGAAGCGGGGGAACCTGGAGAGCTTGAAATCCGCAATTCGGTACTACTTCAGAGTGATGGATGAAATGCAGGATGAGGTCCTTGTTATGTATCAGGAGGCGAAGTCATTATCAAAAGATGCGCTTCCTTACGTGTTGAACAAGGAGCTTGCGATGGTGGCCATGTTTGAGCAGGTCATCCGTAACTGCATGACCGCAGAGGACATCTCGATGAAAGAACAGCAGATTCAATTGGTTGCCCATAATATATTCGTACAGGGTCAGATGTGGGGATTCCGGCGCTGGGTGCTGCACAGGCACTTTGAGCTGGATGCCTATATCGAGGGCCAAATTGAACTTTTAGTGCACGGACTTACAAAGGGGGAGAATGTGAAACATGGAAGTTTATCGTCCAATTAACCATATTCGTTTTGTAACAGCTTCAAGTCTTTTTGACGGGCATGACGCCTCGATTAACATCATGCGCCGCATCATTCAGGCGAGCGGTGCCGAGGTCATTCACCTTGGCCACAACCGCTCCGTTGAGGAAATTGTGAACGCGGCGATCCAGGAGGATGTGCAGGGGATTGCGATTTCCTCGTATCAGGGCGGACATGTTGAATATTTTAAATATATGTATGACTTGTTGAAGGAGAAGGGTGCGTCTCATATCCGCATTTACGGCGGTGGCGGCGGGGTCATCATTCCTTCTGAGATAAAAGAACTGCATGCATACGGGATTGCTCGTATCTTTTCGCCGGAAGACGGCAGGGAGCATGGACTGCAAGGAATGATCAACTCAATGCTGAAGGAATGTGACTTTGTGACGGTCAAATCCCTTGGCGATGAGGTGGAGCGTCTGGATGCCGATAACCATCAGGCGATTGCCAAACTTATTACGTTGTCCGAACTGCAGGTGACTTCTGATGAAGAGGTGGCGGCAACTGCTCAAACGGCCTTGGCTAAGGTAAAAGAAAAGCAGAAAACCGTGCCGGTCCTTGGGATAACAGGTACGGGTGGAGCGGGGAAAAGCTCGCTGACTGATGAGTTGATTCGCCGATTTATCAACGAAGTACCAGATAAAAAAGTGGCGATTTTGTCTATCGATCCGACGAAGCAGAAGACAGGTGGGGCATTGCTTGGGGACCGGATCCGCATGAATGCGATTTTCAACCCGCGTGTTTATATGCGTTCGCTTGCAACGCGTGGATCACGTTCTGAGCTTTCCTTGGCGATCCAAGATGCGATTGCTGTCACGAAGGCTGCCGGTTTTGACTTAATTATTGTTGAAACGAGCGGTATTGGGCAGGGAGATGCAGGAATTACAGAGATCTGTGATATCTCTATGTACGTGATGACGAGTGAATTCGGTGCGCCTTCTCAGTTGGAAAAAATCGATATGATTGATTACGCGGATCTGATTGTCATTAATAAATATGAGCGAAAAGGTTCGGAGGACGCGAAACGCCAGGTGCAAAAGCAGTACCAACGCAGCCGTCTTTTATGGGATCAAGAATTGGATGAAATGCCGGTGTACGGGACGATTGCGAGCCAGTTCAATGACTTAGGGACGAACACACTTTTTGCGGCGTTGCTTGAGTTAATGAATGAGAAGACTGGTTCCTCTTATTCTTCTAGTTTGCCGACGTCCAAAGATGTGGAAAAACAGAATGTGATCATTCCGAATGACCGCCGTTATTATTTGCGCGAGATCAGTGAGACGGTTCGCAATTATCATAAGATGGCGGCTGAGCAGGTCGAATTGGCGCGGAAGTTGTTCCAATTGGATGGGGCGATGGAGGCTGCTGGTACTTCTGCTGGAGGTTCTTCAAGCGAGGAGCTTGTGGCGGCACTTGCCGAGCTGCGCCGTGAATACGAGGAAAAACTGACAAGCGACTCCCGCAAAATTTTAGCTGGTTGGGAAGAGAAGAAAGAGAAATATTCCGGTGATCAGTTTGTTACAAAAATTCGCGACAAGGAAATCATCACGAAACTTACGACAAAAACATTATCCGGCTTGAAAATCCCAAAAGTGGTTCTGCCGAAATATGTGGATTATGGGGAGATTTTGAAGTGGGTGTACCGTGAGAACGTGCCTGGCGAATTCCCTTATACGGCAGGTGTGTTCCCTTTCAAACGTGAGGGTGAGGATCCGAAGCGTCAGTTCGCAGGGGAAGGGACACCTGAGCGTACAAACCGCCGCTTCCACTATTTAAGTAAGGATGACGATGCAAAGCGCTTAAGTACGGCATTTGACTCGGTTACGTTGTACGGGGAAGATCCGGCTGAGCGTCCGGACATCTACGGAAAAGTCGGGAACAGCGGCGTGAGCATTTGTACATTGGATGACATGAAAAAGTTATATGCAGGCTTTGACCTGTGTGCGCCAAGCACGTCCGTATCCATGACAATAAACGGTCCGGCGCCTGTTATTTTGGCGATGTTTATGAACACGGCGATCGATCAGCAAGTGCAGAAGCGTGAAGAAGAACTTGGTCGTGTGTTAACGGTAGAAGAGTTTGCGGAAGTTCGTGCAATTACGATGCAAACTGTTCGTGGAACGGTGCAGGCGGATATCTTAAAAGAAGATCAAGGACAGAATACGTGCATTTTCTCAACGGAGTTTGCTTTGAGAGTGATGGGGGATATCCAGCAATACTTTATTGATAAAAAGGTGCGCAATTATTATTCTGTTTCTATTTCTGGGTACCATATTGCCGAGGCGGGCGCGAACCCGATTACACAGTTGGCGTTTACGCTTGCAAATGGCTTCACATATGTGGAGTACTACTTGAGCCGCGGTATGAAAATTGATGACTTTGCACCGAACTTGTCGTTCTTCTTTAGTAACGGGTTGGATGCAGAGTACACGGTTATTGGTCGCGTGGCTCGTCGCATTTGGGCGACTGTAATGAAAAATAAATATGGTGCCAATGAGCGCAGTCAAAAGTTGAAGTATCATATTCAGACGTCCGGCCGTTCCTTGCACGCGCAGGAAATCGACTTTAATGATATTCGTACAACACTGCAAGCCTTGATGGCTCTGCAAGATAACTGTAACTCACTGCATACGAATGCCTATGATGAGGCGATTACAACGCCGACGGAAGAATCTGTGCGTCGAGCAATGGCTATTCAGATGATCATTACCAAAGAGCACGGCTTGGCGAAAAACGAGAATCCGTTGCAAGGAGCCTTTGTGGTGGAGGAGCTGACAGATCTTGTGGAGGAAATGGTGCTGCAGGAGTTTGAACGCTTAAATGATCGCGGTGGCGTCCTTGGTGCGATGGAGACTCAGTATCAGCGCGGGAAGATTCAGGATGAGTCCATGTATTATGAGATGAAAAAACATACAGGCGAGCTTCCGATCATCGGAGTGAACACGTATAAAAATCCGAATCCGCCTTCTGAGGACGATTTGAATGATATCGAGCTTGCTCGTTCGACAGAAGAAGAGAAGCAAACGCAGATCCAAAATCTTGCAGCGTTCCAGGAGCGTAATGCTACGGAAGTGGAAGAGGCGTTGGGCAGGCTGAAGCAAGTCGCAATCAGCGGCGGAAACATCTTTGAAGAACTCATGGAAACCGTTCGAGTGGCAAGCCTCGGCCAAATCACCACAGCCCTCTACGAAGTCGGCGGCCAATTCAGACGAAATATGTAAAAAAAGAAGCTGGGGAACCTCGAGGAAGCCGGGGGTTCTTCGCTAACTTTATAGAGTTCGACGTGGAGAGAGAAAAACCTTTGGGGGTCTGACCCCCTTTTTTTCTTTTTTCTCTTTTTTTTCGCTATTTTCGCTTTTTTATAGGTTTTTCATTTTTTTGAGGGAAAGATTTATTTTATGCTGGATTAAACATTGGTATTTTGTTTATAATGAGTGGTATGGATTTTTCTAGGAATTGCTATGAATATTGTCTTTTTACATATATAGAAAGGATGTGCAGACATTGGCATTAAACCATTTAACGGCAGAAGAAGTGCAAGAGATGTCATTGATCGAAATCGCTACTGCTTTATTTAACGAACAGAAGCAGTCTGTGACTTTTGGCGAATTAATTACGGAGATCAAGAAAATCACCGGTTTTACAGATGAAGACCTAAAGGGCAAGTTGTCTCAGTTCTATACGGACCTGAACATTGACGGCCGTTTCATTTGTATTGGAGAAAACCAATGGGGACTTCGTGCATGGTATCCTTATGATCAAATAGAAGAAGAAACAACTCCTCAGGTGAAGGCAAAGTCTAAGAAGAAGAAGAAGGCTGTAGATGAGGACGATATCGATGCTGACGAATTCGATGAGTTGGATGAAGAAGAATTAGAATTCGATGATCTGGATGATTATGAAGAGGATGAAGTGGAAGAAGAGGACTTTGACGACGCCGATGATGATGCAGACGAAGATGATGACGAAGAGTTTGAAGAAGACCTGATCGAAGACGAGGAATACGGGCTCGATGAAGATGAGGAAGAAGAAGAAGAATTGGAAGAAGACGAGGAAGAAGACCTCTAATCGCAACTAGTAAACACTCCCTGGGACGAAAAACGGGGAGTGTTTTTTCATAAGGCTAAATCGAAAAAAAGTGAAAATTCGCAAGTTTATTCAAACCTTGACTTTTCACCCCCAACTAGGTAGAATCTTTTTTGGGCTCCTTAAAAAAGGACACGTATAATTTGTTGAACATATACACGCTCCCCTTGCTGCTAATGCTGGCAAGTGGGGCGTTTTTTATTTTATTGGTGAATAAACATTCATATGCTGAACCTGATAATTTAGGGGCAGCTTCATTTTTTCGTAAATGAATTTTGTGTTTTTGACTAATGATAAAAATGTTAAATGCCTCTTAAAAGCATATCCGTTACTTATTATTATTTTCAAATAAAATTATTTCGAGGGGGAGACAGCATGACAAAGTATATTTTCGTAACAGGTGGCGTAGTGTCATCTCTAGGTAAAGGGATTACTGCTGCATCATTAGGGAGATTGTTAAAAAATCGCGGGTTGAATGTGACCATCCAAAAGTTTGATCCATATATTAATGTGGATCCGGGTACAATGAGTCCTTACCAGCACGGGGAAGTATTCGTGACAGGCGACGGAGCAGAAACGGATCTTGACTTAGGTCACTATGAGCGTTTCATCGATATCAACCTGAACAAATATTCCAACGTGACAACAGGGAAAATTTATTCTACGGTTCTGAAAAAAGAGCGCCGCGGCGACTACTTGGGTGGAACAGTGCAGGTTATCCCACACATTACAAACGAAATTAAAGAGCGCGTTTTCCGTGCTGGCCGTGAGACAAATGCAGACGTGGTCATCACTGAAATCGGTGGAACGGTAGGGGATATCGAGTCACTTCCATACCTTGAGGCAATCCGTCAAATCAAGAGTGACATCGGTCGCGACAATGTAATGTACATCCACTGTACACTTGTTCCTTACATCCGTGTGGCAGGTGAGTTAAAAACTAAGCCGACACAGCACAGTGTAAAAGAACTTCGCGGTCTTGGAATCCAGCCAAATATCATCGTATTGCGTTCTGAAATGCCGATCTCCCAAGATATGAAAGACAAGATTGCCTTGTTCTGTGATATCGACGAAAAGGCGGTTATCGAATCTATTGACGCTGAAACACTTTACGAAGTGCCACTAGCTTATCAAGCGCAAAACATGGACAACATTGTCGTAAATCACCTGAAGCTTGAGACAAAAGGCGAGGCGGACATGACAGAATGGACGGCACTTGTGAACAAAGTGAAAAACCTTTCCAAGAAAACGACAATCGCCCTTGTTGGAAAATATGTAGAGCTTCAAGATGCATACCTATCTGTTGCGGAAGCATTGCGTCATGCTGGGTATGAGTACGATGCAGATGTGAAAATCAACTGGATCAACTCTGAAGAAGTAACAGCTGAAAACGTAGACGAGCTCTTGAACAGTGCAGACGGAATTCTTGTACCAGGTGGTTTCGGCGACCGCGGTGTGGAAGGGAAAATTGAAGCGATTCGCTATGCACGTGAGAAGAAGGTACCATTCTTCGGTATCTGCCTTGGCATGCAGCTTGCTTCTGTTGAGTTTGCACGTAATGTCCTTGGATTTGAAGGTGCGCACTCTGCTGAGCTGAACCCGGAAACGCCATACCCAATCATCGACCTTTTACCAGAGCAAAAAGATATCGAGGACCTTGGCGGAACGTTGCGCCTTGGATTATACCCTTGTAAGTTGAACGACGATTCCTTGGCACAAAAAGCATACGCAGACGAAGTGGTCTACGAGCGCCACCGTCACCGTTATGAGTTCAACAACCAATATCGTCAACAAATGGAAGACCACGGATTCATCTTCTCCGGTACAAGCCCTGACGGCCGCCTGGTAGAAGTAATTGAGATCAAAGACCACCCATGGTTCCTTGCATCCCAATTCCACCCAGAATTCACTTCCAGACCTAACCGTCCACAACCGCTATTCCGCGACTTTGTGGCAGCATCTTTGAAAAATGCTGAGGTTATGGCTTAATTAAATTGATAAAAAGAAGGGAAGACCGCACGGATGACGGTCTTCCCTTTTTCTTACTCCTGCTCTTCCAAGATCTCTTTTAAGGTAAAAGCTAACCCATGATAAACATATAACGCCACCATGCTAGCAGGAAAGCCAAACCGTTCCCCGTCGTCTCCGGGAATCAATGGTTTTTTTAGCTTTAAATCAATATGTACATCGGACAAGGATTCAAGTGTCTCTACCCCCTCAGCTGATTCTATCGAAGGCTCCATCACAGTCGATATTCCCACAATCTCGATTCCTAGCTCTTTCAACGCTTTAGCCGTAATGATTGCCTCTTCATCTGAAGAAAAACGAGATACGATTAATGCGCGGTCCGTATCGGTCAGGTCATGATAACTTTCGAGGTCTGATAAAAGGGTAGCGCTCATAAGCGGTTCCGCTCCAGTAGTGGCCTCCGCCTCAACGGCTTTCATCTCCTTCACACCGTGCACATAAATACGTCCATCCCCGACAGCAGCCTGCGCCAAAAGTCTTGCCGCATCCTCAAATGCAAACTCCTCACTAGAACCAATTCTATTAAACACACCCTGCAACTGAGTAGTAAAAATCTTCAACATCTTTAAATCACACTCCTATAACATAAATTATAAAACAAAACCCCAACCCTCATTCCACCAAAACTCAAGTATAATAAAAGCAGTATGACAAAAGTAGCAAAAATCCTAGGGGGGTCTGTCCCCTTTTCGTTCGCGTTTTTCCTACATAATCCGACATCCACTGAGTTGGTGGGAGCCTTCTATATCAAGGGGGAAAGTCCTGCTGGGGTCTGACCCCTTAACAAAATTTTTTTAATGATCTCCCTTCCTCAAAAAATTTCCCGGTCGAAAAAGGAGGAAATAAGACTATTATAGTAGAATTAGGTGGGTGGATGGAAACGTATTGATTATTTTTAGAGATGGGGTGTAAAGGTGGGTCAAAAATTACTGATTGTGGATGACCAGTATGGGATACGGATTTTGTTGAATGAAGTATTCCAAAAAGAGGGCTATCAGACGTTTCAGGCAGCAAACGGGTACCAAGCATTAGATATCGTAGAAAAGCATTCACCGGACTTAGTATTGTTAGATATGAAGATCCCCGGTATGGACGGAATTGAGATCTTAAAGCGGCTAAAAGCAATTAATTCTGATATCCAGGTAATCATTATGACAGCTTACGGTGAATTGGATATGATCCAGGAGTCTAAAGACCTTGGAGCGATCACGCACTTTGCCAAACCATTCGATATTGATGAAATTAGAGATGCGGTCCGTAAAAACATGCCGCGCCAATCGGTGTAAAACACCAATTTTAAAACTGAATATTAAAACATTTTATGTGTTATCGCTTACATTGAAAAACGGCATACTTCAGTAGTTGCCGTTTTTCTACATAGTTGATATGCTAAGTACTGGATAAAAATCAACCGGTAAGTTTTTTCACTTTTTGACCTAATATACATAACTGGTTTCCCGATTGGTCATGCTAGTTTTGATATGGGTGAAATTTTTTTACAAAGGTATGCACGATGGACAAGCCCTTGTGTTTACTACTTTGTAAGAACGGGAAAAACTTTTCGGAGTGAATATAATACAAAGGAGGATGTTATCATGCCTTTAGTTTCCATGACAGAAATGCTGAAAAAAGCAAATGCAGAAGGCTATGCAGTAGGTCAGTTCAACTTGAACAACCTAGAGTTCACACAAGCAATTCTACAAGCAGCACAAGAGGAGAATTCACCAGTTATCCTTGGTGTTTCTGAAGGTGCGGCTCGTTATATGGGTGGCTTCAAAACAATCGTAGCATTAGTAAAAGCGTTAATGGAAGAGTACGGTGTTACTGTACCTGTAGCGATTCACTTAGACCACGGTTCAAGCTATGAGTCTTGTGCAAAAGCAATCCACGCTGGATTTACTTCTGTAATGATCGATGCTTCTCACCATCCATTTGAGGAGAACATTGAAACAACTTCTAAAGTTGTAGAATTAGCACACTTCCACGGAGTATCTGTTGAGGCAGAGCTTGGTGTAGTAGGCGGACAAGAAGACGACGTTATCGCTGATGGCGTAATCTATGCTGACCCTAACGAGTGTGAAGAGCTTGTAAAACGCACAGGAATTGATTGCCTAGCTCCAGCTTTAGGTTCCGTACACGGTCCTTACAAAGGCGAACCGAACCTTGGCTTCAAAGAGATGGAAGACATCAACAACCGTGCTGGCGTTCCTCTAGTACTACACGGCGGAACTGGAATCCCTACGCATGACATCCAAAAAGCAATCTCTTTTGGAACAGCGAAAATCAACGTTAACACAGAAAACCAAATTGCATCTGCAAAAGCAGTTCGTGAAACACTTGCTGCTAAAACAGAAGAGTACGATCCACGTAAATACCTAGGACCTGCTCGCGACGCAATCAAAGATACAGTAAAAGGCAAAATGCGCGAATTTGGATCTTCCAACAAAGCGTAAATAATACAATTTTTCAACAAAACAAGACAACAACTCAACCAACAACAAGGCAACGATATACAGAACCGCCATACCCGGCGGTTTTGTTTCTTTTAAATATGAAAGCGTAAACATATATTCTATATACAAAGGAGAGAATGACATGAAGTTTTTCATCGACACAGCAAACCTTGAAGAAATTAAAGAAGCTCATGCACTAGGACTACTGGCAGGAGTTACGACAAATCCTAGTCTAGTGGCAAAAGAGAACATCACATTCGAAGACCGCCTTCGCGAAATCACAGCATTTGTGGAAGGATCAGTCAGTGCGGAAGTTATTGCACTTGATGCAGAGGGCATGATTGAAGAGGGGAAAGCACTTGCGGCAATCGCACCAAACATTACGGTAAAAGTGCCGATGACTCCAGATGGCTTGAAAGCAGTAAAAGCGTTCAGCGACCTCAACATCAAAACGAATGTCACCCTTATTTTTAACGCCAACCAAGCCTTGATGGCAGCAAGAGCAGGAGCTACATATGTTTCACCTTTCCTTGGACGCTTGGATGACATCGGTCAAAATGGATTGGATTTAGTCTCCGATATCTCAGACATTTTCGCCATTCACGATATCCCGACGGAAATTATCGCAGCATCCATCCGCCACCCAATGCACATTACAGAAGCGGCACTAAAAGGAGCGCACATTGCCACGGTTCCTTACAAAGTATTGCTGCAACTTTTCCATCACCCACTAACAGACCAAGGAATTGAAAAATTCTTAGCTGATTGGAATAACCGAAAGCAATAACCTAGTTGTTCGTAGTGAAAGGCGTGCAGACTCCTGCGGGAGGAAGGGACAGGTGAGAACCCGCAGGCACAAGCCGAGGAGGCTCACGGACCGCCCGCGGAAAGCGAAGCGACTGGAACGGAGAACAACGGTGTAATCAAATATGCAAACATTTACCCTCTGCTAAAAAAATGGCAGGGGGTTTTTGTTAATTTAAGCTATTTTTCGACAAAAGTACTGTGTCGAATATAGGCGGATGGTATCAAATATTACGATTTGATAAAGTTTCATGCATTTTCATATATGAAAAGAAAGTTTTCGTGTAAACTAATGGTTAACGAAAATTTTTATGATTGGTAATAATTGTGTATAATAGACAATAGCACTTTTGGAAACCAACCTCGCCTTGAAGGGAGAACTATATGGAAAAGTTAAAAATTCTTGGTGGTAACAAGTTAAATGGAACCGTACGCGTAAGTGGAGCGAAAAATAGTGCAGTGGCCTTGATCCCTGCAACCATTCTAGCGGACACACCCGTCACAATCGAAGGGTTACCGCAAATATCAGATGTAGAGATCTTAAGCAGCTTGCTTGAGGAAATTGGCGGAAGCGTATCGCTAGAGGGAGAAGACCTAACGGTGGATCCTTCCAAAATGATCGCCATGCCTCTACCAAGCGGTAAAGTAAAAAAGCTTCGTGCATCCTATTATTTAATGGGAGCTATGCTTGGCCGTTTCAAAAAAGCAGTTGTAGGATTGCCTGGTGGCTGTCATTTGGGACCAAGACCTATTGATCAGCACATCAAAGGCTTTGAAGCGCTTGGAGCAGAAGTAACTAATGAGCAAGGTGCCATCTACCTGCGCGCAGAAGAGTTAAGAGGGGCACGCATTTACCTTGACGTGGTAAGTGTCGGCGCAACCATTAACATCATGCTTGCTGCAGTGAAAGCAAAAGGCAGAACGATCATCGAAAATGCGGCAAAAGAGCCGGAAATTATCGATGTAGCGACCCTTTTAAGCAGCATGGGAGCAAAAATTAAAGGTGCAGGGACAGATGTCATCCGTATCGATGGCGTGGAGAGCCTTCATGGGTGCAAACACACCATCATTCCTGACCGAATCGAAGCAGGTACATACATGATCATGGCTGCTGCAACAGGCGGAGAAATGATCATCGACAATGTCATCCCGACTCACTTGGAGCCCCTTATCGCAAAGCTCCGTGAAATGGGCGTGCGCATCGATATCAACAATGACCAAGATCAAGTACTTGTCGTTCCTGGCGAAAAACTGAAAGCTGTCGACGTAAAAACCCTTGTCCATCCCGGGTTCCCGACTGACCTACAGCAGCCAATGACAACCCTTTTAACAAAAGCAGAGGGTACGAGCATCGTAACAGATACCATCTATTCAGCCCGATTCAAGCACGTCGATGAACTTCGTCGCATGAACGGACAGATTAAAGTAGAAGGTCGCTCTGCTATTATCAACGGACCGGTTCAGCTCCAAGGTGCTAAAGTAAAAGCAAGCGACTTGCGTGCAGGAGCAGCGCTTGTCATCGCTGGCCTACTAGCTGACGGCTTGACAGAAGTTACAGGTCTTGAACACATCGACCGTGGCTACAGTCACCTTGAAGAAAAGCTAGAAGGACTAGGAGCCACAATCTGGCGCGAAAAATTAACAGAAGAAGAAATCGAACAGATGCAAAATTCATAAATAAAAAAAGAAGGAATTCGCTAAGAATACAGCGGGTTCCTTCTTTTTTGTAGATACCGCTTTCAAATACCGACAAATGTGATATACTATTAACGAAAAGTATAGCATAATGCCTTGGGTTGCACAGGCAACCTGTTGGCCTACCATAAAAAAACTAGATTCGTAGAATGCCAAAGGAGTGGAAGGTATGGAAAGAAGTTTATCCATGGAATTAATTCGAGTAACAGAAGCGGCGGCGTTATCTTCAGCGCGCTGGATGGGGCGCGGAGATAAAGACAGCGCGGACGGCGCGGCAACTTCCGCCATGCGCGATGTGTTTGATACAGTCCCGATGAAGGGGACAGTTGTTATCGGAGAAGGGGAAATGGACGAAGCGCCGATGCTCTATATCGGTGAAAAGCTAGGCACAGGCTACGGGCCGCGTGTGGACGTAGCGGTTGATCCACTTGAAGGGACAAGCATCGTAGCATCCGGCGGATGGAATGCGCTGGCGGTACTTGCCATCGCTGATCACGGAAATCTTCTACATGCTCCTGACATGTATATGGACAAAATAGCCGTCGGTCCAGCAGCCGTCGGAAAAATAGATATCAATGCATCTGTTACAGACAACCTGAGAGCGGTGGCAGAAGCCAAAAATAAAGATATCGAAGACGTAGTGGCGGTTATTCTTAATAGACCGCGTCATGAAAAAATTATCGCGGAACTACGCGAAGCTGGTGCCCGTATCAAGTTAATAGACGACGGAGATGTTGCCGCAGCCATCAACACGGCGTTTGACCACACGGGTGTAGATATCCTATTCGGTTCCGGTGGTGCACCAGAAGGAGTAATCGCAGCAGTCGCATTGAAATGCCTTGGAGGCGAAATACAAGGGAAGCTCCTTCCGCAAAATGAAGAAGAGATGATCCGCTGCCGTAAAATGGGCATTGAGGACATCAACGCCGTACTAAGAATGGAAGACCTTGTACGCGGTGATGACGCCATCTTCGCCGCAACAGGAGTAACCGACGGAGAGTTACTGCGAGGCGTGCAATTCAAAGGCACCAACGCCACCACCCACTCCGTTGTCATGCGTGCAAAATCCGGCACTGTCCGCTTCATCGACGGCCAACACAACATTAAGAAAAAACCAAATTTGGTATTCAAGCCTTAAAATAAGGGAAGTTAATTCAGATTCCCCCTGTTGATTGGAGTGCAAGGTGTGAGACTCCTGAGGGGGAGAAACGGTAGATTGAGATCCCACAACGAAGCGAGGCCATTGAAAAACTAATAACGTAAGTTTCTAATAATTCCTAGCTGTTGATTGGAGCAAAAGGCGAAGACTCCTGAGTGAGATAGCGCTAGGTGGAGACCCCGCAGGCTTGCCGAGGAGGCTCCAGCAGCGCCCCTAGGAAAGCGAACACCTGGAACGCAAATCAACAGGGAGTCAAAACTAAACCATAACCGTAAATGGAACCTTCCCATTTACGGTTTTCCTATATACCAACGTCAAAAAACCCGCACACCTTCCGAATATTGTAATAGACAACCAGTCCCATTCGACACAAATAGGGGAAATGCAAGAATATTCCCCAGAAAATAAAGCCAATACTCAAAGCTTGTCTACAGAAAATAGTTGCTTAAAAGACCATTTTGTGGGTAAAATAAACAATACTACGAGTATTTATGCAAAATCTACCTTATATCTTCCTAGCGATTCTTCTACAATTTCTTCATAAGGAGAGTTTATCCCACAAACACGAGGGAAACGTCCTCACTTCCATTTCATCATCCTAAAAAAAGTGCAGCGACTAGTAATATATTTCCCATCCTTCGAACTTAATTCGACTTGAATCAGTGTTGGAAGACAAACAAACATTTATCCTTGGATCATAAACGAACTAAACAATTAAACGAATAGAGTGGTGTTTTCTTTTTATGGATTTAACTATTTCTCACTTAGAAACTTTAAAATTAAAAGAACTGTATGAATTTGCCCGTCAGCATAAAGTGTCTTACTACAGCAAACTGACAAAAAAAGAACTTATTTTTGCTATTTTAAAAGCACAGGCCGAAAAAGACGGTCTATTGTTCATGGAAGGGGTACTGGAGGTCATCCAATCGGAAGGCTTTGGTTTCCTGCGTCCGATCAACTATTCTCCAAGCTCAGAGGATATCTATATTTCCGCTTCCCAAATCCGTCGTTTTGACTTAAGAAATGGAGACAAGGTTTCTGGTAAAGTGCGCCCTCCAAAAGAGAATGAGCGTTACTACGGGCTCCTACATGTAGAAGCGGTCAATGGTGACGACCCAGAATCTGCAAAAGAGCGTGTCCATTTCCCAGCATTGACGCCTTTATATCCAGATCGTCAAATTGTTCTTGAAACAAAGCCTAAAGGTCTTTCTACACGCATTATGGACTTAATTGCACCTGTAGGATTTGGACAGCGTGGCCTTATCGTTGCTCCACCTAAAGCGGGTAAAACGATGTTAATCAAGGAAATTGCCAACAGCATCACGACGAATCACCCAGAAGCTGAACTGATCGTCCTTCTGATTGACGAGCGTCCAGAGGAAGTAACCGATATTGAGCGTTCCGTTGCTGGAGACGTTGTAAGCTCCACATTTGATGAAGTACCTGAAAACCACATCAAAGTAGCAGAGCTAGTTCTAGAGCGTGCCTTGCGCCTTGTAGAGCACAAGCGTGACGTTATTATCCTAATGGATAGTATTACTCGTTTAGCGCGTGCATATAACCTGGTAATCCCGCCAAGTGGACGTACACTTTCCGGTGGTATTGACCCTGCGGCATTCCACCGTCCGAAGCGTTTCTTCGGTGCTGCGCGTAACATTGAAGAGGGTGGAAGCTTGACAATCCTAGCGACCGCTCTTGTTGACACGGGTTCCCGTATGGATGACGTCATCTATGAGGAATTCAAAGGTACAGGTAACATGGAGCTTCACCTTGACCGTCAACTTGCAGAACGCCGTATTTTCCCGGCCATCGACATCCGTCGCTCTGGTACGCGTAAAGAAGAGCTGCTTATCCCGAAAGACCATCTGGACAAGCTATGGGCTATCCGCAAAACGATGTCCGACTCTCCAGACTTTGCAGAAAAACTATTGCGTAGACTTCGCCAATCCAAAACAAACCAGGAATTCTTCGAAATGCTCGAAGAAGACCAAAAAGCGGGAACGGCAAAACGCTAACCATATAAAACACATGCGCACCTTGCTTCGTCAGGGTGCGTTTTTTGGATTTAAGACCTTTAGCTGTTGATTGGAGCACTGGGCGAAGACTCCGGCGGAAGGTAGCGGTAGACTTGAGATCCCGCAGCGCAGCGAGGAGGCTCAAGCACTGTCCCGCGGAAAGCGAAGCCCAGTGTGGAAATCCACAGCGGTGGTTATATAGGCCATTTCATACAAGGAAAACATTGGTTGCAATCCTTTGAATATATCTCCAAAAGTAATCTTGCAAAACGTGTCATTAGTTGATATAATTTCATCAGTGTGTTTTTAAGATAAGTGATGGCGGCCATGAGGCTGGTATCATTTGAATGATAACTCTGTTTCGAAAGACTCAGGGCGAAAAGGAGATGACAAGAATGAAAGCTGGAATTCATCCGGATTACCGTAAAGTTGTATTCATGGACATCAACACTAGTTTCAAATTCATCACAGGTTCTACGATGAAAACAAACGAAACTATTGAATGGGAAGACGGTACTACTTACCCTCTAATCAAAGTTGAGATCTCTTCTGATTCTCACCCATTCTACACTGGACGTCAGAAGCATGCTGCTGCTGATGGACGTGTTGAGCGTTTCAACAAAAAATACGGCCTTAAGTAATAAAGTAAAACAGGCAGGTTATCCTATATCTTGCCTGTTTTTTTACTTCTATTTACATAAACTAGTGCTTAGAAGTCGTTTTTTGGACGGTGCTGCTAAGCACTTTTTATACGTAAAATTATTAAAAAGGAGAGGCCGTATATGTATGTAATGAAGCATTCCGGTTGGGTGGAAGCGATTTGTGGCAGCATGTTTTCGGGTAAGTCCGAAGAGCTGATTCGCCGCATGAGACGTTCCCAATTTGCCAAACAGGAAATTCAAGTATTTAAGCCAGCCATCGATAATCGTTATAGTGATGAAGCGGTTGTTTCCCACAACGGAACCTCGATCATAGCGTTGCCTGTTCCGACTTCTCAATCGATTCTAGATAAGGTGCTACCTGAGACAGAAGTTGTCGGTATCGATGAAGTGCAATTTTTCGATGATCAAATCGTAGAAGTGGTGCAGGAGTTGGCAAACAGAGGCTATTGTGTGATTGTAGCTGGACTAGATCAGGACTTTCGCGGGGAGCCGTTCGGTAAAATGCCGGAGCTTTTGGCGATTGCTGAATCCGTAACAAAGCTGCAAGCGGTATGTGCTGTCTGTGGATCCCCTGCGAGCCGTACGCAACGTTTAATCAATGGAGAACCGGCTTGCTACGATGACCCAATAATTTTAGTGGGCGCTTCGGAATCATACGAACCTCGCTGTCGTCATCATCATGAAGTTCCTCACAAAGTGTCTGTGCTGCAAGAAATGAAAAAATAAATATTTCCTAAATTTAGTCGGTAGATAAAAGAAGAAAGAGGATACGCTAAGAAACAGGAGGTGTTTGCATGAAACATGCAGTCCTGTTATTGGTGATATGCTCTTTTTTTATTAGTGGATGCAGTGGCGAACAACGCTTCGGTGCGGACGAGGATTTTGACGGAGAAAGATTGATTGGTGTAAAAAATGATGAGCAAGACGGCTTCTATAAGCGAGACCTCGACACAGAAGACTACAACACCAACCAAAATCCAAACTTCCTCGATCTATCGGAAAATCGTCCTGACTACGGGGACGACGAAAATAAATTTGCCGAAGTGATTGAACTGAACAGTGACCTCAAACCTGGCCCAGTCTATATTACCGGTGACACGGCAAGAGTCACTGCCTATGCGCCAAGCGGCATTTCAAAAGAAGAAAAGAAACGTGTGCAAAGAAAACTCAAAGAGAAATTCTTAGAAGTCACTCCCCGCTACCACGTACATCTCACAATTAAAGAAAGATAAGCAGGGCTCGTTCTGATATTCAGGACGGGTTTTCTTTTTGATGGCAGCCAGGTTATGTTGATTTTGACGCACCACCTAACCTATACTATAATTAGAATGTTGTAGATATAAAATAATTGCAGATTTTTCTGTATACATTTATAGAGGTGAATGCACGTGTTTGATCGTTTGCAGGCAGTAGAAATGCGTTACGAGAAATTGACGGAGCTTTTGAGTGATCCGGAAGTCATCAGCGATACGAAAAAATTGCGCGAGTACTCGAAGGAGCAGTCTGATATTCAGGAGACTGTGGAAGCGTACCGTGAATACAAGGCTGTTAAAGAGCAATTGGATGATGCGAAAGCGATGCTTGAGGATAAATTGGATGCCGATATGCGCGAGATGGTAAAAGAAGAGATTTCTGAGTTGGAAGAGCAACAGGAAAACTTGGCGGACCGCCTACATATTCTTCTTTTACCGAAGGACCCGAACGACGACAAAAACGTTATCATGGAAATCCGCGGTGCAGCAGGTGGAGATGAGGCAGCGCTGTTTGCAGGCGATCTATACCGCATGTACAGCCGATATGCTGAGGCTCAAGGCTGGAAAACAGAAGTGATGGAAGCTGCGTCTACGGGCGTTGGCGGCTACAAGGAAATCATCTTTATGATTACAGGTAAGGGTGCATATTCCAAGCTTAAATTTGAAAATGGTGCCCACCGCGTGCAACGTGTTCCTGAGACGGAATCAGGCGGACGTATCCATACTTCAACAGCGACGGTAGCGGTGTTGCCTGAAGCGGAAGAGGTTGAAATTGAGATTCATGACAAGGATATCCGTGTAGATACATTTGCATCTAGCGGTCCAGGTGGACAATCAGTAAATACGACGATGTCCGCTGTTCGTTTAACGCATATCCCGACAAACACAGTTGTTTCCTGTCAGGACGAGAAGTCTCAGATCAAAAATAAAGAAAAAGCGATGAAAGTTCTTCGTGCCCGAGTGTACGATAAGTTCCAACGTGAAGTACAAGCTGAATATGACGCGAACCGTAAGCAGGCGGTAGGTACAGGTGACCGCTCTGAGCGCATTCGTACGTACAACTTCCCGCAAAATCGTGTTACCGACCACCGCATCGGCCTGACCATTCAAAAACTTGACCAGATCCTTCAAGGAAAGCTTCAAGAAGTCATTGATGCTTTGATCATGGAAGACCAAGCGCTAAGAATGGAACAGATGGAAAAATGATGAAGGCCATGAAGGTGTACGAAGCCCTGAACTGGGCTTCTTCTTTTTTAAAAAAGAACGATCGCGACGAAAATGCGGGAGAATTGTTGTTGCGACACCATATGAAATTGGATCGTGCCCAGCTTTTTAGTAGAATGCAAGAAATGATGCCGATGGACATGCAAAGCTCCTTCATTTTCAACGTGCATAAACATGTTGCTGGAATTCCAGTGCAGTACCTGATGGGAAAAGAAGAATTCTACGGCCGCAGCTTTTTTGTCAGTGAAGAGGTGTTGATTCCAAGACCTGAGACAGAAGAATTGGTGGTTGGCGTATTAGATCGTGTGAAAAAGCATTTTAGAGACAGTTCGGGTTCGACTGATAAAAAATGGAGCGTTGTAGACGTAGGAACAGGCAGCGGTGCGATTGCAATTACGCTTGCTTTGGAAAATAGCCATCTAAACGTGCATGCTACTGATATCGCCGGTGAATCACTGGAAGTGGCGATGGATAATGCAGAAGCATTGGGCGCGGATGTGGAGTTCCTCCAAGGTGACTTATTGCTTCCATTCATCGAGCAAGATATAAAAGTGGATGTGGTCGTCTCCAATCCTCCGTATATTCCGCAAAAGGAGTATGAAGGATTGTCCACGGTAGTAAAAGATTTTGAGCCGTATCGTGCATTGGTTGGCGGTATTTCCGGTTTGGAATTTTATGAGCGATTCATGGACGAGCTTCCGAAAGTGCTGAAGGAACGGGCCATTGTAGCGTTTGAAGTAGGCATGGGACAAGGAGAAGCCGTAAAAGAGTTGTTGGAAAAGACATTTCCTCAAGGTGCTGTGGAGGTAGTTTTGGACATCAATGGTAAAGATCGGATGGTTTTTGCTCTAATTGGATGATGTTTCGTTATGTTTCGTTATAAAAAGGAGGAGGGAGCTGCACCTTGCTTGCTTCAGTGGATTTGGGCAAGGTGTTACTGGTTTTCGGTTGATGGAAGGAGTGAAGGTTCTTTTAAGCGGCCTAAATCACGCTTCCATAATGGCTCCGTCTTCCTGTTGAGGTCTGGCGAGTGTCAGGCCTCTATTTGTTTTTTCTTCCACAAATTTCACAAACGCTTGGCGGATTTCTTCCTTCTTTTCCGCGGTGCACAGATTGATCAATTGGGACAGGTTCGAATCATAAGAAATGGTGCGATGATAATGATGGTAAAATGCTTTACCTGTCATCCAGCGCCCACCTACCAAAATTTCAAACACGATAGGAATACTGATGTGATTGAATGCACTCTTCATTTCTCCGATGCGGAATGCCTCAATATTACAAGTAAACGATCTCATAAAGCCTATCTCCCTTTCATTAAAAATACAAAACTTAAAGTAACCCGTCCTATTTACATACCCTTACCCCTCAAAGCTCAAACCCCAAAACTAGCAAACTACCAAAACGAAGGTTAGTGTGGGGTTCGACGTGGAGAAAGAAAAACCTTTAGGGGTCTGACCCCATATTTTTCGACAAACACACAAGACCCTCACTGCATGGCGCGTTCGACAGGAGGGGGGGATCTCCTGCAAGGGTCTGACCCCTTTTTTAATTTTTTTCTCTCTATTTTTTTGCATTTTAGTAGTTTAGGATTTTTGTTTTTTGCCTAGACTGTTTGCTAGAGGGGAGTTGGGGGAAATGTTGAAGAAAAATAAAATTACTTTATATATAGTGTTACTTTTCGTGGGGGCGTATCTTTCGCTTTTGGGAGAGCAGGCGACGGCTGGTGCGAATGTAAAGAATGGTGCGATGGTGATTCCGGATGAAGCGATTAGACTTCGCATTCTAGCAAATAGCGATAGTGAACAGGATCAAGAACTAAAAAGAAAAATTCGCGATCGAGTGAATGAGGAAATTACGGTTTGGGTGGAAGGATTGACTTCCATGGAAAATGCTCGAGAAGTGATTACTGGTAACATGGATCAAATCGAAAAAATCGTAGAAGAGGTAATGGCAGAAGAAGACGTTGTTCAAACTTATAATGTAGATTTTGGCAGAGTGGATTTTCCAACGAAAATGTACGGAAAGTTCATCTATCCTGCAGGAGATTATGAAGCAATTCTAATTACACTTGGGGAAGGTACCGGAGCGAATTGGTGGTGCGTGTTGTTCCCGCCACTGTGCTTCCTGGATTTTTCAAACGGAGAAGCAACGGCAAGTCCTTTTGAGGAAGAGGAAATGAAAGTGGCCGGCGAAACGGCAGAAGTCACTGCGACAACGGCAAAGGCGGACACTAAAACGAACACACAGGACTTTCTAGTAAATGAAGAACCGGAAGAAGTGGAAGTGGAATTCTTCCTAGTAGAGATTCTATCATCCCTATGGAATAAAATTACGGCTTAAGGTTCTACTTTTTCATCTCTCTCAATAGAGTAGTATTAGAAAACTACTAGATGAGGTGAAATTAATGAAAGTATTACGATCAGCCACGCAAGATGACCTTTGGGCTTTGCAAGTATTTTTAAGAAGAGCAAATATAACTATCGTGGATTTGGAAGATAAGATAGAGGATTTTATCATTCTTGAAGAGGAGAATGATGGGATTTGTGGGACCATTGGAATAGAAGAGTATGGAAATGCAGGGCTTTTGCGCTCACTTGTGATTGGTCCGGCTGTCAAGCAGTTTCAACTGTTGCAAATGTTTGAGCATACCCAGCAGCATGCCAGAAAAAAAGGACTGGAGCAGCTCTACTTAGTTACCAACAAAAATAACTTCATTCAATTTTTCGAACTGCTAAACTTTTATCCACAACCTATTCACACCGCACCGCAAACCATGCTCGCATCCGACTTCTTCCAAGAAATCACTCAACAAGAAGGATGCACACTTATGGTGTGTGAGTTAAGGGGTCAGACCCTTTAGCAGTGAGGTAACGCATTAACGCACGGAGGGTCAGACCCCTTAGCAGTGAGCTAACGCATTAACGCGGAGCGGGTCAGACCCCTTATCACTTAGCTAACGCATTAACGCACAGCGGGTCAGACCCCCTTTACCCCTTTATTGCTTTTCAATCCACATTACCCACAGAGTTATCCACGGTTTGGTGAGGCTTTATCCACAGTTTGTGGATAAGGCTTGTGTTATTTGTGAAAGTTCTTTATACTTTCAGGTGAAATGCTTACATATTAACATGTTAATAGATTGTAGAATGAGGGATAGTAAATGGAAACGAAATTATGGGCTGTGGATAAAGAAGAACCGTTAATAAACAGTTATCCACAGATTATGGAAGCGGCCAGCTTGTTGAAAGAAAATGAAGTGGTGGCTTTCCCGACGGAGACGGTATATGGTCTTGGAGCCAATGCCTTGTCAGATCAGGCTGTATTGAAGATTTTTGAAGCAAAGGGACGTCCTAGTGACAACCCGCTTATTGTGCATATATCGAAATTAGAACAACTAAAAAACCTTGTGGATAACGTACCAGAAGCTGCCCGAAATTTAATGGATGCTTTTTGGCCAGGACCGCTTACATTGGTTCTTCCAAAGAAGGAGGGAGTTTCACAATATGTGACGGCTGGACTTGAAACACTTGCTGTCCGTATGCCGGATCATGCGGTGGCGCGCGCGTTGATGGAAGTTTCGGAACTTCCGCTTGCAGCACCGAGCGCGAATTTATCTGGGAAACCCAGTCCTACTACTGCAAAGCATGTGGAGGAAGATTTAATCCACAGGATCGCCGGAATTGTGGATGGAGGGGCAACGGGTGTTGGGCTTGAGTCAACCGTTGTGGATTGCACGACGGAGGTCCCAGTAATCCTAAGGCCGGGTGGTGTCACGAAGGAAGACCTGGAGAAAGTGGTAGGTAAAGTGGACGTAGACCCTGCTTTATTTTCGCAAGAGGAGCAGCATAAACCTAAGTCGCCTGGGATGAAATACACGCACTATGCGCCTGTTGCGCCGGTGTATCTGGTCGAGGGAAGTGAAAGTTTCTTGCAGCAAACGATCACAGATGCTCAACGAAAAGGACAAAAGGTAGGGGTCCTCGCAACAGAAGAGACCATCGCACAAATAAAAACTAGAGAAATTACCGCCATTTCCTGCGGTACAAAAAAAGATCTTACCACCGTGGCGAGCCAATTGTACGATGGGCTTCGGGCGTTTAATGCAACAGAGGTGGACGTGATTTTTAGCGAGACTTTCCCAAGAACCGGAGTGGGCGCGGCAATTATGAACCGACTGGAAAAAGCCGCTGGACATAAGTTAATAAAAGAATAATCTAAAGGGCCTCTGTAACCACGGGGTCCTTTTTTGTTCCAATTTTCCTTCTATTCCCGAAGGCTTGTGCATATCTTGAAGTAGACAAGTCCTAAGGGGAGGCAGAGCATGGGGATTACGTTTGGGGAATTCATGACACTATTATTAATGGCGATTGCGCTCGGGATGGATGCTTTTTCCGTTGGGCTTGGGATGGGCATGATAAAGCTGAGATTGCGACAGATCTTTTACATAGGGGTTACCATTGGAATTTTTCATATTTTCATGCCGCTTGGAGGAATGGCGGTGGGCAAAGTGCTGTCAGAGGAATTTGGCTCAATTGCGACGCTTATTGGAGGACTACTCCTTGTGTTGCTTGGCCTGCAGATGATGTTTTCTTCTTTTAAAGAAGAGGACGGGCCTATGATTTCTCCGGTTGGAGCGGGTTTGTTCGTTTTTGCGCTGAGTGTGAGTTTGGATAGTTTTTCAGTGGGACTTAGCCTGGGGATTTACGGGGCGAGAACCTTGCTAACCATTTTGCTTTTTGGAGCGGTGAGCATGTTGTTGACGTGGATGGGGCTCATTTTCGGCAGAAAGTTGCAGGGGTGGCTTGGGTCCTACAGCGAAGCGCTTGGTGGCAGTATTTTACTGGGGTTTGGCATTAAGTTATTGTTTTTTGTGTGAAAAAAAAAAGGCCTGTAGTGGGTCTTTTTTTATTTTATCCTCTTTAAATGTCATTGGTTATGCCGACATAAATAGAGAGAGGGCCTTTATGACTATTTCTTCTTCCTTTTCGTTTATAATAAAAGGAAAAGGAGGAATCAGAAAATGAATGTCTTATTTGTGTGTACGGGAAATACGTGTCGTAGTCCGATGGCTGCTGCGATCTTGGCAGGTCGTGGCATAAAAGATGTCGAGGTTAAATCGGCTGGTGTATTTGCGATGCCAGGTAGTAAAGCTTCCAGTCAGGCGCAGGAAGTGTTAAAAGAAAAGGGATTGCCGGCTGAACATCAGTCTTCCCAGGTGTCGGATGAGTTGATTGAGTGGGCGGATTACATTTTCACCATGACAGCCCAGCATAAAATGTTGCTGGAAAACAGCTATCCAAACAGCTTGGGGAAAACATATACCTTAAAGGGATTTGCTGAGCAAAGTGGAGAAGTAATGGATCCATACGGTGGTTCGGTTGAGACGTATCGCGCGACATTCGAAGAGCTTCAAAACGTCATAGAGTCCATAGTAGAAAAAATAAAATAGCACTCATGCAGGCTACCATATGAGAGAGAGATCTCTGTGCGGACCATGCATGGAGGAGGAAGTACGATGGGGGAAAACGGGAAATATAAGTTTGGCTTACGCTACAAGCTCGTGTTGTTTACCACGATTTTAGCAGTCATCACGTATACGGTCAGTGGTTTTTTTATTTATTTTTTAGTAGATTATGTGGAAGGATTTATGGGGGCAAGCCTTTTCACTGTCCTAACATTGGTACTTGGAATTGTATGGTCTGGGATTCTCGCTTTTTTTGCGGCAAAATATATTACTAAACCTTTGCAGCAACTAGAAGAGGTTGCTCAAAAAGCAGCAAATGGAGATTTATCTGAGGATGTGCCGGTTTCTAACTCGCGAGATGAGATCAGTGCGGTCGGGGATGCGTTCAACCTCATGTTACATAACTTGCGGGACATGGTGAAAACCATTAACGAAACATTTGAAAAAACGAATGAAAAAGTGGAAGAAATAAGCAACGTATCTATGCAGGCTTCTGAGCAGGCAGAAAACATTTCTTATACAATTGAAGAGATTGCAAAAGGAGCAGAAAGTTCCGCTGCTTCGATTCAAGATACGGCAGAATCGGTGGAGGAAGTCATTAAAATTGCCGATGCAGTTCATGAAAAAGCAACGTCCTCCCAGCAGCTTTCTGAAGAAATGGTGAAGGACCTTGATGAAAGTAAGGAAGTTATTCATTCTCTTGTTTCTGGTATTCAGAAGCTTGCAGGTGAAAATCAGACGTCCTTAAAGACAGTGGAGCGCCTTGAAAAGAATGCAAAAGAAGTAGAAAATATCATCTCACTTGTTGGGGATATTGCTGGTCAGACAAACTTGTTAGCGTTAAATGCATCCATTGAAGCAGCGCGGGCTGGAGAGCATGGACGCGGCTTTGCGGTGGTTGCGGAAGAGGTCCGTTCCTTGGCGGATGAAAGTGCCAAAGCGGTGCAAGGGATCTCTGAACTGATCAAAAACATTCAAGAGGAAGTGAAAAACGTTGTAACGCAGATCACAGGGCAAGTGAAAGCGGCAAACTTGGAAGCAGAAAAAGGTACGGCAACGAATACGGTAATTGCGGAAATGACCAATTCTGTATTAGAGGTTGCGGCATCTGTCAAACAGATCGCAAGCCTTGTGGACCGCCAGATGGACAGCATCCAAACGACGGCACGTCAATCTCAAGAAGTGGCGGCCATTGCAGAAGAAACCTCTGCAGGAGCGGAAGAAGTAACGGCCACCACCCAAGAACAGGCAAGCATGATTGCGGATGTCGAGAAAATATCCCAAGAGCTTGCGGGCCAGGCCAGCAACTTGAAGCGGATGATATCAAGGTTTAAAGTGTAATGTGATTAGCTTGGGCACTTAGTTGCTCAGGCTTTTTTGTTGGCGGAAATCGGCCGCGAACATCCTTATGGATTTTTTCGCTTTAGACGGGTAAGATGTACTTATAAAAGAATCATTCGAATAGGGGATGAAAATATGAGAGTAGCAATTGCTTCAGATCACGGTGGCATTAACATCCGTGAGGAAATTAAAGGACTTTTAAAAGAATTGAACATAGAGTTTGAAGACTTCGGTTGTGAGTGTGAGACATCCGTTGATTATCCAGATTATGCCCAGCCAGTTGCGATGAAAGTGGCAGAAGGTGAGTTTGATCGAGGTATTTTGATTTGCGGAACAGGGATTGGGATGTCCATTGCCGCGAACAAAGTAAAAGGTATTCGTTGTGCGCTTGTGCACGATATGTTCAGTGCGAAAGCAACGCGTGAACACAATGACAGCAATATATTGGCGATGGGGGAGCGTGTCATCGGACCAGGGCTTGCCCGTGAAATCGCAAAGATCTGGCTGACAACGGAATTTGAAGGCGGCCGCCATGAAAACCGCGTGAATAAGATTCATCAGTTGGAGAAGTAACATGATGCATCTAGAGTGGAAAGATCAGTTACAGCAGCTGCTACATGACTTGCAGGATCAGGCAGGGTTGAAAAAGGGCCAGATTCTAGTGGTAGGTTGCAGCACAAGTGAAGTGATCGGGGAAAAAATAGGAACAGCCGGAACGGAAGGTGTCGCTGAAACACTTTTTGCTGTGTTGACTGAGTTTCGTGAAAAGACTGGTGTCGAGCTTGCTTTTCAATGTTGTGAACATTTGAATCGAGCGCTTGTAGTGGAACGAGAAACAGCTTTGAATCGCGGTCTTGATGAAGTAACAGTTATCCCGGTGAGGCATGCAGGTGGTGCTATGGCATCGTATGCCTATCACAAAATGAAGGATGCGGTGATGGTCGAACACATCAAAGCTGACGCCGGCATCGATATCGGGGACACGCTAATCGGCATGCACCTCAAACACGTCGCCGTCCCAGTGCGCAGCTCGATTAAATCCATCGGCAACGCCCACATCACCATGGCAAAAACCCGCCCCAAACTCATCGGCGGTGCCAGAGCAACCTACGAAATCCCCACAACAGAAACAAAATAAAAAAATGCGGGTCCGGCCTTCGACATGGATGACGAAATCCTTTGAGGGTCTGACCCCTTTTCATTATTTTTTTATTTTCACGAAAGTTTTTCTAAGTAAGCGCTATCAATCTTCCTTTTCTGTTTCTATCTATTGTCCATCGTGATAAAATGGAGGAGGTAAAGGTTGAAAAGCCGAATGTAGTTGTTTTTTTAAAACTTTTTAAATTTGATGTTCATACTTAAAGGGGGATTCCGAAAGTGAAATTAGCACAACAGGATCAGCAATTGTTTCAATCCATCCAGGATGAATTGGCAAGACAACGCACGAAAATCGAGTTGATTGCTTCTGAGAACTTTGTGAGTGAAGCAGTTATGGAGGCTCAAGGATCTGTACTGACCAATAAATACGCAGAAGGGTACCCAGGTCGTCGCTATTACGGTGGTTGTGAACACGTAGACGTAGCGGAGAACATTGCCCGTGACCGTGCGAAGGAAATTTTCGGAGCCGAGCATGCAAATGTTCAACCACACTCTGGTGCCCAAGCGAATATGGCGGTTTATTTTACCATTCTAGAACAGGGCGACACGGTCCTTGGGATGAATCTTTCCCACGGTGGCCATTTAACGCACGGAAGCCCGGTCAACTTTAGTGGTATTCAATATAATTTTGTAGAGTATGGAGTGGACAAAGACTCTCATACAATCAACTATGAAGATGTGGCAGAAAAAGCAAGACTGCACAAGCCGAAGCTAATCGTTGCTGGTGCAAGTGCTTACCCACGCGCGATTGATTTTGCGAAATTCCGTGAAATCGCAGACGAAGTGGGAGCATACCTAATGGTCGACATGGCTCATATTGCCGGTCTTGTTGCAGCTGGTCTTCACCAAAATCCTGTTCCTTATGCGGATTTCGTTACAACTACCACTCATAAAACGTTGCGTGGACCTCGTGGTGGGATGATCCTTTGTAAAGAAGAATGGGCGAAGAAAATTGATAAGTCCATTTTCCCTGGACTTCAGGGTGGTCCGCTAATGCATGTGATCGCGGCGAAAGCTGTTGCGTTTGGCGAAGCATTGCAACCGGCATTCAAGGACTATGCGCAAAAAATCATCGACAATGCTCACCGCCTGGCGGAAGCACTGAAAAATGAAGGTCTTTCTCTTGTTTCGAACGGAACGGACAACCATCTTTTACTTGTGGACGTACGCTCTCTTTCCATCACAGGGAAAATTGCGGAGAAAGTGTTAGATGAAGTGGGAATCACGGTCAACAAAAACACGATTCCTTTCGATCCGGAGAGCCCGTTTGTAACAAGTGGTATTCGTATTGGTACGGCAGCTGTAACAAGCCGTGGCTTCACACTGGAAGATATGGATGAAATTGCGTCCATCATTGCCTTCACATTGAAGAACCATGAAGATGAAACGAAACTAGAAGAAGCAAAAACTCGTGTAGAAGCAGTTTCTGGAAAATATGAATTGTATCCTACTTTAGGATAAAGGTGTTTGAGAGAGAGGTCTGAGGTTAGACCTCTCTTTTTTGTAGAAAAATAACTTGAATCAATCCTGCTTTTTCTGTAGAATCAATGGAAGTGTGATTTGAGAGTCGGAAAAGTTTCTTAAAATAACTGCCGGCTAGACATGATAAAAGGAGAGATTTCGAATGGCAAAAGTGTACGTATTTGATCACCCGTTAATTCAGCACAAACTTACATACATCCGCGACAAAAATACAGGTACGAAAGAGTTTCGTGAACTAGTTGATGAAGTGGCAAGTTTAATGGCATTCGAGATTACCCGCGACCTTCCGCTTGAGGAAGTAGACGTGGAAACACCAGTTTCTATTTCAAAATCAAACGTATTAGCAGGGAAAAAGCTAGGAATCGTTCCAATTCTTCGTGCTGGTCTTGGCATGGTAGAAGGGATGTTAAAGTTGATTCCAGCGGCAAAAGTTGGACATGTCGGCTTATACCGTGACCCAGAAACGCTTCAACCTGTTGAATATTATGTAAAATTACCATCTGATGTGGAAGAGCGCGACTTCATCGTGGTGGATCCAATGCTTGCAACAGGCGGATCTGCAATTGAAGCAATTCACTCTCTGAAAAAACGTGGCGCGAAAAACATCAAATTCATGTGCTTAATCGCTGCCCCTGAAGGTGTGGAATTACTTAAAGAAGCGCACCCTGACGTAGATATATACATCGCAGCGCTTGATGAAAAGCTGAACGAAAAAGGCTATATTGTCCCAGGTCTAGGAGATGCTGGCGACAGACTATACGGAACAAAATAAAAGACTGATGTAGGCTGTTTGGAGATCGAGGAAGATCTTTGAGCAGCCTTTTTTACTGTTTTGAGTGGAAATATATGGATTCTTAATAATTTGACTCGTTTATTTGTATACTTCTCCTGTTTATTTGACTAATTCTCTTGTCTTTTTGACTAATTCAGCCGTTTATTTGACTAATTCGCACACCTCTACAATTAACCTATCGAATTTCCCGCACAATTCCACCCCATGCATAATCCCTCTCCAATAACAAATGCTACATATCAGAGGTGAAGGACGTGAAATTAGGGAAAATTTTATTATGTATCGGACTTACCGTGCTGGTGGTAACTTCAACACTAATACAACCATTAAACAATACAACAGCAGCCACCATCACATCCATGAACGAACGCACAAGTGACTCATTACATACAACCAACATACCCAAATACCCAAAACGGCCGCCACTTCCGGTAAGCAAAGACAACGAACTGGAGGAACAGACGGTTATTTTAATCGTGGAGGAAAATAGCCAAGACTCCGTGAAAAATATAATACAACAAAAATATCCCAAACTGAAGATAAAGCGGACCTATACGGCAGTCTTCAAAGGTTTTGCCATCCACGGCCCGCTCAAAGATCTTGAAAAGCTTCAAAAGGAAAAAGGCATCTTGGAAGTCTCTCCTGTCACCAACTACACCCCCAATATCGATGAAAGTGTACCTTTTATTGGCGGAGAGAAGATGCACCGCCTCTTTGACAAGGATGGAAATCGTCTCACGGGAAAAGGTGTGAAGGTGGGAATCATTGATACAGGAATTGATTACACGCACCCTGACCTCAGGGACAATTATGCAGGCGGATATGATTTTGTTGACGAGGACAAAGATCCGATGGAGACGAAGCGGTCTCAAGGAATGCCAACTCTTCATGGTACCCATGTGGCGGGGATTGTCGGGGCAAACGGCCATCTTCATGGCGTGGCGCCGGAAGCGGAACTTATTGCCTACCGAGTCCTTGGTCCAGGAGGGCATGGTTCAAGTGAGCATGTAATCGCCGCCATCGAAATGGCCATCCATGACAAGGTAGACGTGTTAAATTTATCGCTCGGAAACACCATTAACGGCCCGGATTGGCCGACTAGCCTGGCTTTGAACAAAGCGGTAGAGCATGGGGTGGTGGCAGTCACTTCAAGTGGTAATTCCGGTCCGAACCTTTGGACGATCGGATCCCCCGGGACTTCGTCTGAGGCCATCTCTGTCGGAGCTTCCACACCGCCGCTTCATATCCCGCATCTGTCACCTATTTTTTCTAAAAGAGAGATAGAGATGCTTCCGCTGCAAGGCTCGCTCCCTTGGGATTTTCCGACCAAGCCGATGGGCATGGTGTATGTAGGACTTGGGGAAGAAGAAGATTGGGAAGGCAAAAAGATTGAGGGGAAAATAGTTTTGCTTGAACGAGGCAAAATTCCTTTTTCCGAAAAGGCACATCATGCTAAGAAGCGTGGAGCGGCTGGTGTAGTGATCTACAATAATCTTGAGGGTAATTTTACTGGTACATTAGAAGTGGAAATGGACATGCCCGTTGTTTCGATCTCGAAAGAAGACGGGTTATTTTTAAAAAAGCATTTGAAAAGAAGTTTCTCTATGGTGAAGACGACGTTCAAATGGCACAAAGATGACATTGCCAGTTTCAGTTCGCGCGGGCCAGTGACACATACTTGGGAGATTAAGCCGGATGTGGTCGCACCAGGTGTTGCAATTGACAGCACGATTCCAAACGGATACCTCGCGCTTCAAGGCACAAGCATGGCCGCACCTCATGTGGCTGGGGCGAGTGCACTCATCATCCAAGCCCATCCGGATTGGACACCAGCACAGGTGAAGGCGGCCTTGATGAATACGACAAAGCCTCTCGTAAAAGAAGACGGATCAAGTTATTCTGTTTTGGAGCAGGGAACCGGACGCATCCAGCTTGAGGAAGCTATCCAAACGAATAGTCTCGTGTATCCGGGCTCCCTTAACTTTGGGATGTTAGAGAAGAAAAAAACACGAACCCAAAAAGAAGTTCCGATTACAATAGAAAACGTCTCAAACAAAGAAGTTACCTATTCCATAGAAACACCAAGACAGCAAAAAGGAGTGCAGTGGAAGACGCCAATCACCTTCACTCTCCAACCAAAAGAAAAACGGGAAACAAAGGTCACGCTAGACATCACTCCAAACCAGCAGAAAGCAGGGATGCATGAGGGAGAGGTCGTCGTGAACGCAAACAGCCAAAAGATTCGCCTCCCTTTCCTCTATATAATAGAAGAACCAAATTATCCACGTATCATGGGCTTTCAGTTCGGCTATGGAGATAAAGAGGGAGAATATCAATACGAGGTGTATTTGCCAGAGGGAGCAGAGGAACTGGGAATAGCCCTTTACGAAGCAGATACGCTCCACTTCATCGACTATCTAGACTGGGAGCGGGATCTACCTCGTGGACTATATAAAAATCAGATTCCGGCAGACCGTGTGAAAGTGAAAGGCCTGGTGAAAGCAGTCGTCTTTGCCAAGAAGCTGGACAAGGAAGATACCGTGGAAGCGGATCTCTACTTCGAGTGAGGTGGGCCGCCGCCCGTGGCTGCCCCCTCCGACCAAAGAGACATTTTTGTCGAACTCTGTCAAGCAACTCCCCCTGAAACAACCTAATAGTCACATAATGTTCACAATCGACAAACTTAACCTATATGTCATATGTGATAAAATAATGTTATACAACAGCCGAATGAGGAAAACTGTTCATCATTTGGCTGTTTTTTTACTGGAAAAATACATAGCGGAAAAGCGGGTTGAAAGAGAAATCTTACCATTGAAAAGAATGTCGATTTTTCCTTAGAACACATTGACATTGACAAAGTGCTATTGTATGCTTACAAAGGGTATAAAATGATAGGGTTTTCATAGGTTTCCAAAAACCAATTTTATACATATTTAGCATCGATTTATCAGTAAGACCTCTAAACTTTACCGCATGTAAAACGGGGTGTTTTCTATGGAAGATAAACGCCGCCCATTCCAAGCAATGGCTTTGATGTCCGGAATCCTTTCCTACTTAGTTGGCCCCACCTTAGTCGGATTATTTGCAGGAAGATGGCTGGATGGAGAAATTGGTACCGAACCATTGTTCCTTATTATTGGACTTCTTTTAGGACTAGCAGCTGGTGTAATAGGAGTATTATACTTGGTCCAAAAATTCTTCTCAGGAGAGTCATAAATATGCCCGAATCAACCGAACAGTTTATGAGGCATATGAAGTATTTCTTATTTTTTCTTGCCTTTTTCGTATTAGGTTGGGGAGTTACCCCATACCAAGAATGGTTCCTGGGATTGATCCTTGGGACGGTGATAAGCATTTACAGCCACTGGTTGCTGCATAAGAAAGTGAAGAAATTCACGGAAGCGGTTGCCGAAGGTCGCAAAGCTGTCACATTAGGTTCTTTTTCAAGAATGGCCGCCGCCATACTCGGTGTGGTCATCGCTATGAGATATCCAGAAACTCTGAATCTCTACGGCGTCATCATAGGGATTATGACATCCTATATTGTCATTATCATAGATTCATTTGTAACACTCTTTAAAGCAGTGGGGAAGAGAGGTGAGTAGTGTTGGGTCATAGTGCTCCTATAGCGACACTTGATTTGTTTGGTTACGACCTTCATTTCAATTTGTCGAATATTATGATGACTATTATAACAGCCTTAATCGTGTTTCTTATCGCAATACTTTGCACAAGAACACTTGCTTTGAGACCTACCGGAGCCCAGAACTTTATGGAATGGTTGGTTGATTTTGCAAAAGGTATCATTAACAGTACCATGGATTGGCAGACAGGGGGCAGATTCCTTTCATTAGCTCTGACCATACTTATGTATGTGTTCGTAGCAAATATGCTAGGGTTGCCATTTGCGATTATTCTTGGAGATGAACACACTTTATGGTGGAAATCGCCGACAGCAGATCCTGTTATTACGCTTAGTCTCGCGGCAATGGTAGTAGCATTGACGCATTATTATGGGATTAAGATGAAAGGTTTCAAGGAATACGGGAAGGACTTCTTCAAACCGATGGCGTTCTTATTCCCACTTAAGATCATTGAAGAATTTGCTAACACATTAACGCTTGGTCTGCGTTTATACGGGAACATCTTTGCAGGGGAAATCTTGCTTGGATTACTTGCAGGACTTGCAGTTAACGGTTATCAAATGGGCTTCATGTCCGGAATTATTGGAACAGTAGTTGCAATCATTCCTATGTTAGCTTGGCAAGCCTTCAGTATTTTCGTTGGTACCATCCAGGCATTTATCTTCACCATGTTAACAATGGTTTATATGGCACACAAAGTGAGTCATGACCATTAATTTATAAATTTTTATTAACCAAAAAAACTTTTCTTAATCATAAGGAGGAAATTATCAATGGGTCTTTTAGCAGCAGCGATTGCAATTGGTTTAGCAGCACTTGGAGCAGGTATTGGTAACGGATTAATCGTAAGTCGTACAGTAGAAGGTATCGCTCGTCAACCTGAGCTTAAATCTACTCTTCAAACTACAATGTTCATCGGGGTAGCACTAGTTGAGGCTGTTCCAATCATCGCAGTAGTTATCGCGTTCATGGTTATCGGTGGTTAATTAACTGCCCGAATAATTCTTAGCATCAATAATGGCGAAGTCCGTCTCACACGAGAACCTTCGCCTTTCCTTTAGTATGAACTATTTTTTTGAAAATCTAGCCAAGGTGCCCTTTAGGTGCTTGTGCTTTTCTTATGTATTCCTCGAAGGGAGTGAAAGCATTGTATAGCTTAGATCACTTAGTGCTTGGTGCAGGATCCCTAACTTTAGGAGATGCACTATTCCAGTTAATCACATTTTTAATCTTACTATATTTCCTTAGAAAATTTGCTTGGGATAAGCTTGTTGGAATGATGAAGCAACGTGAAGATCACATTGCAAACGAAATTACAGCAGCTGAACAAAGTAATGTAGAAGCAAAAGGTCTTGTAGAAGAGCAAAAAGCTCTTTTAAAAGAAGCTCGCACGGAAGCTCAGGCTTTAGTGGAAAGCGCGAAAAAGATCGCAGAAGATCAAAAAGCAGATATCGTAAGAGCTGCTCAAGAGGAATCTGCACGTCTTAAAGAAGCGGCAAGAAAAGAAATCGTTCAGGAAAAAGAGCAAGCAGTTGTTGCTTTGCGTGAACAGGTTGCATCCTTGTCCGTATTAATCGCTTCTAAAGTGATTGAAAAAGAACTAAACGAAAAAGATCAGCAGAAGCTTATCGATGATTACGTGAAACAGGTAGGCGAAGTGCGATGAGCAAAAACGGAGTAGCAAAGCGTTATGCATTGGCTCTTTTCGACCTGGCAAAAGAAAACAATCTTTATGCACAGTTTGATGCAGAGCTTGCAGAAGTAAAAAAGGTGTTCTTAAACAACAAGGAACTTGATGTTGTCCTGAGCAACCCGAAAGTACGCAAAGACTCTAAAAAGCAAATCGTCCGTGAGGCATTTGCTTCCGCATCACCATTTATCGTAAACACGTTACAGCTTTTAATAGACCGTCACCGTCAAGGTATCGTAGTGGATATGATTGACGAGTACAAAGCACTTTCTAACGAAGCCCTTAATGTGGCTGAAGCGAAAGTGTACTCTGTTCGTGCCTTAACGGATGCAGAGCAGGCTCAACTTTCCGCTGTATTTGCAGCAAAAGTTGGGAAAGCTTCTTTAAACATCAGTAATATTGTAGATCCATCCTTAATCGGCGGCTTGAAGATTCGCATCGGCAACCGTATTTTCGATGGAAGTGTCAGTGGAAAATTAGAACGTCTTGGACGTCAACTTACAACGAATAGATAGTAGATAGGGGTGAAATTCATGAGCATCAAAGCTGAAGAAATTAGTGCGCTGATAAAAAAGCAAATCGAAAACTATCAGTCTGAAATCGAAGTTAGCGATGTTGGTACTGTTATCCAAGTTGGGGATGGTATCGCTCGTGCTCATGGTCTCGACAACGTCATGGCTGGAGAGCTAGTTGAATTTTCTAACGGAGTTATGGGTCTTGCCCAAAACTTAGAGGAAAACAACGTCGGTATAGTAATCTTAGGACCTTATACTGAAATCCGCGAAGGCGATGCAGTTCGTCGTACAGGCCGTATCATGGAGGTACCGGTAGGTGAACAACTTATCGGCCGTGTAGTAAACGCATTAGGACAACCAGTTGATGGATTAGGTCCAATCGAAACAAACAAAACTCGTCCAATTGAAGCACAAGCTCCTGGTGTTATGGATCGTAAATCCGTTCATGAGCCACTTCAAACAGGTATCAAAGCGATCGACGCTCTTGTACCAATCGGACGTGGACAACGTGAGTTAATTATCGGAGACCGTCAAACAGGTAAAACATCTGTTGCGATCGATACGATTCTTAACCAAAAAGACCAAGACATGGTGTGTATCTACGTTGCCATCGGTCAAAAAGAATCTACAGTTCGTGGAGTAGTAGAAACTCTACGTAAGCACGGTGCACTTGATTACACAATCGTTGTAACTGCATCTGCATCTGCACCAGCTCCAATGCTATTCTTAGCACCTTACACTGGAGTAACAATGGGTGAAGAATTCATGTACAACGGCAAGCACGTTCTAGTTATCTATGATGACTTAACGAAGCAAGCTGCTGCATACCGTGAACTTTCCCTACTTTTAAAACGTCCTCCAGGGCGTGAAGCATATCCTGGTGACGTATTCTACCTTCACTCTCGTTTACTCGAGCGTGCAGCGAAACTTAGTGATGCAAAAGGCGCTGGATCTTTAACAGCTTTACCGTTCATTGAAACACAAGCTGGTGACGTATCTGCCTACATCCCGACAAACGTTATCTCCATCACTGATGGACAAATTTTCTTACAATCAGACCTATTCTTCTCCGGTGTTCGTCCTGCGATCAACGCTGGTCTTTCCGTATCTCGTGTAGGAGGATCCGCTCAAATCAAAGCGATGAAGAAGGTATCAGGTACATTACGTCTTGACCTTGCATCTTACCGTGAGCTAGAAGCGTTCGCGCAATTCGGTTCTGACTTAGATAAAGCAACTCAAGCAAAACTTAACCGTGGTGCTCGTACGGTTGAAGTACTTAAGCAAGGCTTGAACAAGCCACTTAAAGTAGAAAAGCAAGTTGCGATCCTTTACGCTCTTACAAAAGGTTTCATCGATGATGTTCCTGTACAAGATGTTACTCGTTTCGAAGACGAAATGCTTACTTGGTTAGAGCACAACCGTAAAGAACTTTTAGAAGAAATCCGTACAACTAAAGGATTACCAAGCGACGAAGCGATGGCTGAAGCAATCAATGCATTCAAAAAGACTTTCGTAGCTACTGAAAAGTAATAGATCGACATAGTGAGTTACACCATGCGATGGAGGAACCCGAACCAACCTTCGATTCCTCCTTTCCATGTGTCTAACCACTCTGAATAGGGTTAAAAAGGTGGTGAAATCCTTTGGCATCATTACGCGACATAAAAACGAGAATTACCTCGACGAAGAAGACTAGTCAAATCACAAAAGCCATGCAGATGGTTTCCGCATCGAAACTAAATCGTGCTGAAACAAATGCAAAAGCTTTCAATCCTTATATGGATAAAATCCAAGAGGTTGTGGCAAGTATCGCACTAGGAAGTACCGATGTATCGCATCCAATGCTAGAAAGCCGTCCGGTAAAACGTACTGGCTACATCGTAATCTCCTCTGACCGTGGTCTTGCAGGTGCCTATAACAGTAACATCTTACGTACGGTTCATCAGACGGTTCAAAAACGTCATAAGTCTCAAGATGAATACGCAGTAATTGCCATCGGACGAATCGGCCGCGACTTTTTCAGAAAGCGTAATGTCCCTGTATTCTCCGAAATTACTGGTCTAGGCGACCAAGTATCCTTCTCAGACATCAAGGATATTGCGAATCGTGCAGTCAGCATGTACGCGGATGGAACGTTTGATGAGTTATACGTGTATTACAACCACTTTGTAAGTGCAATCTCCCAAGAAGTAACAGAGAAGAAGCTTCTTCCTCTTACTGACATTGCACCTACATCCAACAAGATTACATCCTATGAGTTCGAACCTTCCCAAGAAGGTATCCTTGAAGTATTGCTACCGCAATATGCGGAAAGCCTGATCTACGGTGCATTACTAGATGCAAAAGCAAGTGAGCACGCTGCTCGTATGACAGCGATGCAAAGTGCGACAGATAACGCGAAAGAGCTTATCCAAGGCCTTACACTTTCTTACAACCGTGCCCGTCAAGCAGCCATCACTCAAGAGATCACCGAGATTACTGCGGGAGCTTCGGCTTTGGAATAGATGGAAAAGCATAGGTGGCTCGTTCAGCCCCGACAAGCATAAGACGTGTTTACGGAGGAGGTTGTTTTTACCTCCGCAGTAAAAACGGCTTATGACCTCGAGGGGCTAGCCGCCGGAGCTAGACAGACCGTACTTGAACTAAAATTTTGCAAAAGTAAGTTAGGAGGGAATACGATGAAAGGTCGCGTTACTCAAATCATGGGTCCAGTTGTCGACGTAAAATTCGATAGCGGACATCTTCCTGAAATATACAACGCTCTTCATATTAATCATAAAGCTCGTAGCGGAAATGAAGTAGACATTACTTTAACGCTTGAGGTTGCTCTTCACCTTGGAGACAACACAGTGCGTACAATCGCTATGGCTTCTACAGACGGTGTCGTTCGCGGCATGGAAGTAGAAGATGCTGGTCACCCTATCTCTGTACCAGTAGGTGACGTAACACTTGGTCGTGTTTTCAACGTACTAGGGGAAAACATTGACTTAGATGCTCCAATCCCAGCAGGTTCTCGTCGTGATCCAATTCACAGACAAGCTCCTACGTTCGAACAGCTTTCAACAGACGTTGAAATCCTTGAAACTGGTATCAAAGTAGTAGACTTACTTGCTCCTTACATCAAGGGTGGTAAGATCGGTCTATTCGGTGGTGCCGGTGTAGGTAAAACGGTTCTTATCCAAGAATTAATCAACAACATCGCACAAGAGCACGGTGGTATCTCCGTATTCGCAGGTGTTGGTGAGCGTACTCGTGAAGGAAACGACCTTTATCACGAGATGACGGATTCTGGCGTTATCAAGAAAACTGCCATGGTATTCGGACAAATGAACGAGCCGCCTGGAGCACGTATGCGTGTTGCTCTAACAGGTCTTACAATGGCAGAATTCTTCCGTGATGACCAAGGACAAGACGTTCTATTCTTCATGGACAACATCTTCCGTTTCACACAAGCAGGTTCTGAGGTATCCGCCCTACTAGGCCGTATGCCATCTGCCGTTGGTTACCAACCGACACTTGCTACTGAAATGGGTCAATTACAAGAGCGTATCACGTCTACATCTGTAGGTTCTGTAACGTCTATCCAAGCGATTTACGTTCCTGCCGATGACTACACGGATCCGGCTCCAGCAACAACTTTCGCTCACTTGGATGCAACAACTAACCTTGAGCGTAAACTTTCCGAGATGGGTATCTACCCAGCGGTTGACCCTCTAGCTTCCACTTCCCGTGCATTGGCACCAGAAGTAGTTGGAGACGACCACTATGCAGTAGCGCGTGAAGTGCAATCCACTTTACAACGTTACAAAGAACTACAAGATATCATTGCTATCTTAGGTATGGATGAGTTAACGGATGAGGATAAATTAACCGTTCACCGTGCTCGTCGTATCCAGTTCTTCTTATCTCAAAACTTCCACGTAGCCGAGCAGTTCACTGGACAAAAAGGTTCTTACGTTCCTGTTCAGGAAACAGTGAAAGGATTCAGAGAAATCCTTGACGGCAAATACGACCACCTTCCTGAAGATGCATTCCGTCTAGTTGGACGCATCGAAGAAGTAGTGGAAAAAGCGAAGCAAATGGGTGTAGAAGTTTAATTAAAGGGACCTAGGAGGGAATGAAATGAAGACATTAAAAGTCAGCGTAGTTACTCCCGATGGCCCGGTTTATGAATCAGACGTAGAAATGGTAGTAGCCCGTGCTCAAAGCGGTGAGCTGGGAGTTCTACCAGGACATATCCCGATGGTTGCTCCACTACAAATCGGCGGCGTTCGCATGAAAAAAGGCGACAAAACCGAACAAGTGGCAGTAAACGGAGGCTTCCTAGAAGTGCGTCCTGATAAAGTAACGATCCTTGCCCAAACTGCAGAAGCAGCAGAGCAAATCGATCTTACACGTGCAGAAGAAGCAAAAAAACGCGCCGAGCAACGACTACAGTCCAAAAAAGACGACGTCGACTACCGCCGTGCAGAACTTGCCCTTCAACGCGCAATCAACCGCATCAACGTAGCCAAAAGAGGGTAACAATACCCTGTAAACATACTGTGTCAAAACCCCCTCTTTCCGGAGCAGACGTGCTTTGGAGGGAGGGGGTTTTTGTTGTTGTCGAAAAGACGAAGGTTCTGTCGATTTCTTGATATATGCTATTTTTTCTTGATATATTTTAAAATTTATTGAAATACACTCCTAATTTCTCGATATATCCGAGTTTTTCTTGATATATCCTGATTTTTCTTGATATCCGCAAATCTATAAAGAGGGGTCTGACCCGCTGTGCGGTGATGTGCTAAAGTATTTATGCTGTGAAACGCTTATAATGGATATATTGGTTTTACAATGGATATAAGTCTGTTAACGATGGATAAACTGGATTTACAATGGATATAAATTTTTTACAATGGATAAAACCACTTTAACAATGGATAAGTGGTTTTACGAAATTGATTTCCGCCGAAATGCCCGCTTGTTAATCCAATTATAAACGCTTATATGTACCACGCCCCCAAAAACTAACCCACAATTACCTACTTTCAACTAAAACCCCCTACAAGTAACCTCATAATTCATTGGTTCCACCACTCACCAAGCACGCTCTTTTCAAAACAAGGTAATTATCCCTTCAACGTTAAGTAAAACGTCTCGCATTGGCAGCGGAAATAACAAAACTCCACCCTCCACCAAAAACAATTCCCTTCGCCTCCCTAAAAACAATAGCCATAATAAGGATATCTCCTGTCGACACCGATATGGGTATTTGATATAATTGTTATCGGTTACAATTTTAAATATTGTGAGCAGTCTGAAAATGAAGAGAGACTTCGGAGGGGGCGGGCATGAATCTACTTAACTTATATCAAAATAACTATTTGATAGTGGTTGTATTCTTGGCTCTAGGGGTATTACTTCCGGTCGTGGCGCTTGCTATTGGACGTGTTTTGCGTCCGAATAAGCCATCAGCAGCCAAGCAGACGACCTATGAAAGTGGAATTGATCCCTTTCATGATTCACGTGTTCAGTTTAATGTTCGTTATTACATATTTGCCCTATTATTTGTCATTTTCGATGTGGAGACAGTTTTCCTGTATCCATGGGCGGTGGCTTATGAAAAGTTAGGGATATTTGCATTGATTGAAATGCTTATTTTCGTAGTTTTATTACTGATCGGATTAATATACGCATGGAAGAAGAAGGTGTTGAAATGGATCTAAATCTAGAGAGTATCTCACCAGAGGAAATGGAAGAGCTGAAACAGACGGTCTTCCTGACAACATTGGAGGAGCTGAAAGCATGGGCACGCAGCAATTCTATGTGGCCGATGACATTCGGTCTTGCTTGCTGTGCAATCGAGATGATGGGTGTTGGCTCGTCCCATTATGACCTCGACCGCTTTGGGTCCTTTTTTCGTACATCACCGCGTCAATCCGACTGTATGATTGTATCTGGTACTGTGACGAAAAAAATGGCACCCGTGTTGAAACGCTTGTATGATCAAATGCCTGAGCCGAAATGGGTCATTGCGATGGGGTCCTGTGCGACCGCGGGCGGTCCATATATCAAATCCTATGCCGTTGTAAAAGGTGTGGACCAAATTGTACCTGTAGACGTGTACATACCGGGATGCCCACCAAATCCAGCGGCTCTTATTTATGGAATCAACAAGCTCCGCGAAAAAATTCGTTATGAAGCCAAGACAGGGAAGCAGGTGATCTAGCAGTGAGCGATGAGAAAAGCCTGGAAGAAAAAAAGAAAGAAGCCGCAGCAAAAGCAAAAGCTGCTGCACTCGCAAAACTAGAAGCGAAAAAGAAGATGGAAGCAAATGCTTCTGAAAATAAAGAAGAAGCACCACCTGCTGAAACACCAACTGGTGACGACGCAAAAGAACTAGCGAAAAAGAAAGCAGCAGCTGCAGCCAAAGCAAAGGCCGCTGCACTGGCTAAACAAAAAGCGAAAGAACAAGCGTCCACAGAAGGCGAATCAACAGATACCACAGACGACGCAAAAGAACTAGCGAAAAAGAAAGCCGCAGCCGCAGCTAAAGCAAAAGCCGCAGCCGCAGCTAAAGCAAAAGCTGCTGCACTGGCCAAACAAAAAGCGAAAGAACAAGCGTCCACCGAAGCCGAAACTACAGAAACAACAGACGACGCGAAAGAACTAGCAAAGAAGAAAGCAGCAGCTGCGGCAAAAGCAAAGGCCGCTGCACTTGCCAAACTAAAACGCGATACTGGCGAAACACCTGCACCAGCAACCGATGGCGACGATGCCAAGGCCAAAGCCATCGCAGCAGCAAAAGCAAAAGCAGCAGCTGCAGCCAAGGCCAAAGCCGCTGCCCTAGCCAAACAACAACGAGACGGAGGGGCTTCAGGCGATACAGACCCTGCCTCCCCAGACCTCCAAGACGAAAAAGCCAAATCCATCGCAGCAGCGAAAGCAAAAGCAAAGGCAGCCGCAGCAGCAAAAGCGAAAGCCGCAACCGCCGCAAAAGCCAAAGGAGCTGCGTCCGGCACAACCGCCGACGCAACAACATCAGATACACCAGCAACACCATCACCAAACCAGAAATACTTGGACAAATACGTAAAAGTAATCAACGACAACCTCGGGGAAAACACCTTGGAAGAAGCGTACATCAACGCGCTGTCCAAAGATGTTCCGACGCTTGTCGCGAAACCTGAGAACTATTTTAAAGTGGCATCATTCCTGCGCTACAATGAGCAGCTGACGTTTGAATATTTGTCGGAGATGCACGGGACAGACTTTGAGTCGCATATGGAGATCTACAACCATTTGTATTCTTATAAGAACAAGCAGTCCGTGGCATTGAAAGTGAAAATAGATCGGGAGAATCCTGTCATCCCGTCCATCCAGCCAATTTGGGAAGGGGCAAACTGGCCGGAGAGGGAGACATACGATCTTCTTGGCATTCAGTTTACAGGGCATCCGAATTTGACGCGCATCATGATGCCGGATGATTGGGTCGGTTATCCGCTGCGCAAAGATTATGAGCCGTACGATGTGGAGGTGTAGCAGATGATTCGCACAGAGGAGATGCTACTGAATGTCGGACCACAGCATCCGAGTACCCACGGGGTGTTCCGACTTGTCATAAAAATCGATGGAGAAATCATCAAGGAAGCGACACCGGTCATTGGATACCTTCACCGCGGTACCGAAAAGCTTGCGGAGAACCTCCAATACACGCAAATCATCCCATACACCGACCGGATGGATTACTTATCCGCCATGACCAACAACTATGTTATCTGTCACGCGGTGGAAACGATGATGGAGCTAGAGATTCCAGAACGCGCAGAATACCTTCGCGTGCTTGCGATGGAGCTTGGGCGTGTTGCTAGTCACTTAGTTTGGTATGGTACATATTTACTTGATATTGGAGCGGTAAGTCCGTTCCTATATGCGTTCCGTGAGCGCGAAATGATTATCAATCTATTAAATGAGCTGTCAGGAGCCCGTCTAACTTTCAACTACATGCGAGTCGGGGGCGTGAAGTGGGATGCGCCTGAGGGCTGGATCAAAAAAGTAGAAGAATTTGTTCCATATATGAGGGAGCAGCTGAAGGGCTACCATGACCTTGTGACAGGCAATGAAATTTTCATGAGCCGTGTGAAAGCGGTTGGCCGTTACACGAAGGAGGATGCGTTTGCGTACTCCCTGAGTGGTGCAAACCTCAGATGTACCGGAGTGAAGTGGGATCTTCGTAAAGATGAGCCTTACTCCATCTATGATCGCTTTGACTTTGACGTTCCAACACGTGAAGGCGGGGATGCATGGGCGCGTTACCACTGCCGCATGGAGGAAATCGAGGAATCCCTGAAGATCATCGAACAAGCTGTCGAACAATTCCCGCAAGAAGGCGAGATCATGGCAAAAGTGCCAAGGATCATCAAGGCGCCAAAGGGAGAGGCATATGTGCGCATCGAATCCCCGCGCGGTGAGATCGGCTGCTACATTGCCAGTGACGGAAAAAAAGAACCATATCGCTTAAAATTCCGCCGTCCGTCTTTTTACAACCTGCAGATCTTACCGAAACTTTTAGAAGGCGAAAACATGGCAAACCTGATCGCCATTTTAGGGGCAATTGATATTGTCCTCGGGGAGGTGGATGGCTAATGATGGAGAGCTTGTTGCATTCATCACCATCCTGGACGAACTTTTTCATCTTTTTCGGATTGGCAACGGCCTTGCTTCTTGCCGTCCTTGGCTTTGTAACGTACGGAATTCTTGCCGAACGTAAAGTCATGGGCTTCATGCAGGGACGTATGGGACCGAATCAGGTCGGGGGCTCCTGGGGCTTGCTCCAGACAGTAGCCGACGTGTTGAAGCTTCTTATAAAAGAAGACACCATCCCGAAACTCGCGGACCGACCGTTATACATTATTGCACCAGTTATCGCCTTCACACCGGCGTTCATGGTGCTTGCCACCATCCCGTTCACCGACCGCTTTCAATTTGCGGACATCGGGGTCGGCTTGCTCTACTACATCGCCATTTCCGGCATCACAACGGTTGGCGTCGTAGCGGCAGGGTGGGCATCAAACAACAAGTATTCGTTACTTGGAGGAATGCGTGCAGCGGCCCAGATGATTTCCTATGAAGTGCCGCTTGTCATGTCGGTAATCGGGGTTGTCCTCTTGGCAGGAAGCCTGAACTTAAACGAAATCGTTGCCGCTCAAAGCGAAACATTTTGGTTCATCATTCTGCAGCCGGTTGGATTCCTAATTTTCGTCATCGCTTCTGTCGCAGAGTTGAACCGTACACCATTTGACTTGCCAGAAGCAGAATCAGAGCTTGTCGCAGGGTACCATGTCGAATACTCCGGCTTCCGCTGGGCATTCTTCATGCTAGCAGAATATGTGTACCTGTTCGCGATGGCTTCCCTTACCACCGTCCTGTTCCTAGGCGGATGGCTGCCACCATTCGAGTTCCTCGGATTCATCCCGAGTGCCGTCTGGTTCGCACTAAAATTCAGCGTAGTCGTATTCGTGCTCATCTGGATCCGTGTCACCTTCCCGCGTCTGCGTGCAGACCAACTTATGGAATTCGGCTGGAAGGTATTGTTGCCGGTAGCACTAGCGAATATCTTTTTCTCAGCGATTATGAAGGAACTGTTTTTTAAATAGGGGGAGAGTTTTGGGCATTAAATATATGAATCGCCCGAAACTAGTGGAAAATCGCCCGTATTATTGAAAAGTCGCCCGAAACCAACGAGAAATCGCCCGTAAATCTGAAAAATCGGCGAAACCAACCGGGAATCGCCTGTAAAATCTAATTATCGCCCGATTCCCCAAATAGCTCGTATGACAGTTAGTCTCTTAATAAAAGAAAAGTAACGGAAGAATAGGGGTGAAGCGAAATGCGCGGTCTTGCAAAAGGTTTAAAATATACCCTACAAAACTTAACGAAGAAAAAAGTAACCTATGATTACCCAAACGAACCGCTTCCACTACCGGACCGGTTCCGCGGCATCCAGAAATTTTACCCGGAAAAGTGCATCGTCTGCAATCAGTGCTCCAACATCTGTCCGACAGACTGCATCCAACTTACTGGAAAAAAACATCCGGATCCAACGAAAAAAGGGAAAATCATCGACACATACGATATCAACTTTGAAATTTGCATCCTCTGCGACCTCTGCACAGAAGTCTGTCCGACAGAGGCCATCATCATGACCAACAACTTTGAGCTTGCCGAATACAGCCGCGATCGACTTTTCAAAGACCTGCAATGGCTCGACGAAAACGATACGAACATCAGAAGGGAGAATAAAGCATGACGATAACCGGTGAATTTATCGCATTTCTTTTCCTAGCAATCGCTGCGATCGCCGGTGGAGTGCTTATGCTGAACCTGACAAAGGTCGTTCACATGGTTGTAGCCCTAGTGTTCACCTTCATCAGCATCGCCGGCATTTACGTCATGCTCTCCGCTGAATTCGTAGCGGCCGTACAAATACTCATCTATTCTGGGGCCATCACCATTATTATGCTGTTCGGAATCATGCTGACCCGTCACAACGATGAATCCGAAACATCCGGACTTGGCCGAAAAATATTTGTCGGCGCAGGGGTGCTCGGCTTTGCAGCAGTCATGTACTTCGGACTGTACAGCCTTGATCTTGGATCACAAGATTCAGCCGACCTGCATGTGAACAACACCGAACAGATTGGTGTAGCCATCTATTCAAAATATGTCATTCCATTTGAATTGACCTCCGTGATCCTGCTCGTAGCGCTTGTAGGAGCCATCATTTTGGCAAGACGAGATGACGAAGATGCGGATGTTGTAAAAGAGGAGGCGACCAAGGAATGAGCGGAGTTCCATTATCAGCCTACCTGGTACTAGCACTTATTTTATTCTGTATCGGACTTTACGGTGCGCTCACCAAACGCAACACCGTCATCGTCCTGATCTGTATCGAACTCATGCTGAACGCCGTCAACATCAACCTTGTCGCATTCAGCAAATTCGGCATCGCACCGTCCATTACAGGGCAAGTATTCTCCCTGTTCACCATCACCGTCGCAGCAGCAGAAGCCGCAGTTGGCCTGGCTATCCTCATAGCCCTCTACCGCAACCGCCGCACCGTTAACATCGACGAAATGAATACGTTGAAGAACTAAAACCTTTCCGTTGATTCTAGTCTAGTGCGCAGAACATTAACGGTAATTAATGAATTTTATAAAAAAGATACTATGAATACAATTCCAGTTCCCCCTGATGATTGGAGTGCAAGGTGTGAGACTCCTGCGGGGGAGTAACGGTTGGTTGAGACCCCTGAAGCGTTGTGAGGAGGCTCAAGCACCGTCCCGCGGAAAGCGAACACTGGAACGGAAATCAACAGGGAGTTATCGAATTACCAAACTAAATTCTACCTCCGCAGCCAGCTTGCACAAAAACGCAGCCACCAACACAAACCTGCGTAAAAGAAGGGGACTTGATACGATGATGGAGAATGCCTGGATCATCCCGCTTTTTCCGCTGATCTCCTTTATCCTACTACTGCTTGTCGGCAAAAGAATGAAAGAATCGAGCGCATTCCTCGGAATCGCACTCATTGCTCTATCACTCATCTTTTCCCTCACAGCACTATGGGAGCGGTTTTCAGCACCAACCTTCAAAGCCACATTCGACTGGCTCCAAATAGGAGACGTCGTACTGACGGCGGGATATGAAGTCAATCAATTAAACGCCTTGATGCTTGTCGTAGTATCACTTGTGAGCTTACTCGTACATATTTATTCCAAAGGATACATGCATGGAGACGACCGTTTCCACGTGTTCTACGCCTATCTTGGCCTGTTTACCTTTGCCATGCTGGCACTTGTCATGTCACCAAACCTGCTTCAGCTCTATATTTTCTGGGAGCTTGTTGGAGTGGGATCATTCTTGCTCATCGGGTTCTATTTTTATAAAAATGAAGCAAAAGCCGCTGCCAAAAAAGCGTTCATCATGACACGTATCGGGGATGTCGGATTATTCATCGGGATCATCCTATTATTCTGGCAGGTCGGCAGCTTCGAATATGATGTTATTTTTGAAGCAGTCAATGCAGGAACAATATCTGCTGGAATGCTGACCCTCATTGCCATCCTTATTTTCATTGGGGCAATGGGAAAATCCGGTCAATTCCCATTACATTCCTGGTTGCCTGATGCGATGGAAGGTCCAACACCAGTGTCCGCCCTCATCCACGCCGCAACGATGGTTGCAGCAGGGGTGTACTTGGTCGCGAGCCTGTTTCCACTGTTTAATGCGAGTGAAACAGCGCTTATGACGGTCGCAATCGTTGGTGCATTTACGGCTATTTTTGCGGCGTCTATTGGCCTTGTACAAAAAGATATTAAGAGAGTGCTAGCCTACTCCACCGTCAGTCAGCTCGGCTTCATGATGCTTGCTCTCGGATCGGCAGGCTATGTGGCAGGGGTTTTCCACCTCACCACACACGCTTTCTTCAAAGCTTTGCTGTTTCTTGCAGCAGGAAGCGTCATCCATGCCGTCCACACGCAAAACATCGACGAGATGGGTGGACTTTGGAAAAAAATGCGCACCACTGGAATCTTATTTTTAATTGGAACCCTTGCGATCACAGGTGTTCCGTTGTTCTCCGGGTTCTTCAGTAAAGAGGAAATCCTCCTTGCTGCCTGGGTAAACGGAAATCCTTTTCTTTTCTTGCTAGCTCTGATTGCCGCATTTTTCACGGCATTCTATATGTTCCGTCTGTTCTTCTTAGTTTTCACCGGGGAAGCACGCGGGGACCAGCGTCATGTTCATGAATCGCCATCCGTCATGACTATCCCAATGATCGTGCTTGGCGTCCTTGCCGTCGTGGCCGGTTACATGAACACCCCTTGGTTCGGCCATTTTCTCGGAGACTGGCTGACAGAAGGGACCACTATGTATGGCGCGTCCCATATTAAGGGGCCAAAATGGATCATGGCAGCTGCCATTCTTGTATCAGTTGCCGGAATCGGAATCGCCTACCTGATTTACTTCCGACGCTCGATTGCGCGCGAAACATTCAGTCAAGGTGTACCGCATCTTTACAGCATTTTACGCAACAAATACTTTGTCGATGAAATCTACATTATGACATTCGTCTACGGAACAAAAGTAATCAGCCTGTTCCTGAAGTACATCGACGAGTTCCTTGTCCACGGAACGATGAAGGGGATTGCCGCGGCATCTCAACAAATCGGTAGACTAGGAGCGAAAGTACAGAACGGTCAAACCCAGACATACGGAGCAGTCGCGTTTGTAGGGCTCGCCATTCTCATCATCATTTTCGTCTTCACAGGGGGGTACATCGGATGAACAGCCTATTTCTGACAGCCTTAATCTTTGCCCCTCTTTTAGGTATCTTGGTTCTTCTTTTTACACCAAAAACAAATGTGGAAGCCATTAAAATGGTTGGGTTCCTAGCTACCTTGCCGTCCTTGATCCTCGCGCTCATCGCTTTCTGGCAATACAAAGCGGGAGCGGGGCTTGAGCAGTACGCGGTGAAACTAGAGTGGATCACTTTTGGTAATAAAGATCTGACCAAAGAAATTTACGGAGCTCAAGTCTATCAGCCGATTTCTTTCGAGCTTGGCATCAACGGCTTCTCGCTTGTCATGATATTACTGACGGCAGTGCTTTCGACCCTAGCAGCCATCGCAAGCATCCATATAAAAAAAGAATGGAAAGGCTATTTCATTCTCTTTCTACTTTTACAAATTGGAATGCTAGGGGTCTTTGCAGCGGAAAACCTGCTCTTATTCTTCTTTTTCTTTGAGCTCACCTTGATCCCGATGTTCTTCCTCATCGGTAAGTGGGGTTATTTTGAAAAAGAAAGTGCAGCCTACCGATTCCTTATCTACAACGGACTTGGTTCTGCCATTCTATTAATCGTTTTCGTTGTCCTTTTCACCAAAACAGGAACAATGAATATTGCGGAAATAACGGCCATGTTCACCGGCAACAGCGACACCATGTTCCTTGGCGAAGTTTCAGATGACCTACGCATGGGACTGTTGATTGCATTGCTTGTGGCATTCGGGATTAAGTTGCCAATCGTGCCGCTTCACAGCTGGATGCTGAAGGTTCACGTGCAAGCACCGCCATCCATCGTCATGCTGCATGCCGGGGTTCTTTTGAAAATAGGGGCATTCGGTCTCATCCGTTTCGGCGTTGGAATCTTCCCGGAACAATTCGACCAACTCGCTTTCATTCTAGCAATCTTGGGAGTTGTGAACCTCCTTTACGGAGCGTTCCTCGCACTCATCCAAACAGATTTCAAAATGGTGCTGGCCTACTCCAGTATCTCGCATATGGGAATCGTCCTGATCGGGCTTGCGGCCCTGAACGAAGCGGGAATCCAAGGCGCGATCTTCCAGGTGGTCTCCCACGGATTCATCGCAGCACTCTTGTTCTTTTTGATCGGAGTGATGTACGAACGCACGAGCACGACCGAAATTGGCAAGCTTGGCGGTCTCGCAAAAGCAATGCCACTTACAGCCGGCTTCTTCCTTGTTGGCGCCATGGCCTCACTCGGCCTGCCAGGCATGTCCGGATTTGTCAGCGAATTCCTTGCCTTTATGGGACTTTTCAATGACATGCCAGTGGTCGCAGCAGTCGGAACACTCGGAATCATCTTAACAGCGGCATACCTGCTTCGCGCCGTGCTCGGTATGACTTTTGGCACGAAAGCGGCAGGATATAGCGAGAAAGTAGTGGACCTGCGCGGGCTCGAATACATTCCCGTATTTGTCATGCTATTCTTCATCATCCTGATCGGAGTATACCCTAGCATTCTCGCACAACCGCTGCAAGACACCATTAACGCCATTATTTTAGGGATAGGGGGGTGAACAGGAGATGGATTTAGAAACCTTACTCAGCTTTGATTGGAGTGTCATGGCACCAGAATTCATCATCCTTGGTGTAGCAACCCTTCTCTCACTACTGGACTTATTTTTACCAAAAAAAATAGACAGGAGACTGCTTGGATGGCTAGGATTCGCCAGCATCCTGGCAGCCCTCGGATTCTTGGTGGGCATGTACGACAAGGGCCCGACAGAAGTCACCACGATTTTATACGAAACATACCGACTCGACAGCTTCGCGATGGCCTTCAAAACGTTGATTTTAGTAGGAGCCGCCTTCGTCACGCTTATGGCAATCAGCTACGAGCCAAAAGAAGGTATGGGGGAGTACAGAGGAGAGTTCTTCTACCTCTTGCTGCTAGGCGTCCTCGGGGCCATGATTATGTCCTCAAGCGGCGACCTCATAACATTGTTTGTCGGACTTGAACTATTATCCCTGGCTTCTTACATCTTGGCAGGCCTTCGCAAAAAGAACCTGCAATCCAACGAAGCGGCCATGAAATACGTAATCAACGGCGGAATCGCTACCGCCATTACACTGTTCGGAATGAGCTATGTGTACGGACTTACAGGCACAACCAACCTGCAGGAAATGTGGATATCACTATCGCAAATCAACGCTATTGACATGCAATACTTACTGGTCATTGCCTTCATGATGATGTTCGTCGGCTTGTCCTTCAAACTAGCAACCGCCCCATTCCACATGTGGGCACCGGACGTCTACCAAGGTGCGCCGACACCAGTAACGGCCTTCCTTGCAGTCGTGTCCAAAACAGCAGGCTTCATCATCGTCCTGCGCCTATTCGTGACACTGTTCTTCCCAACGCGCTCAGCAGAAGGCTCGTCCATGCTGTTCTCCATGGGGGAATTCATCGCGGTACTAGCCGTGGCATCCATGATCATCGGTAACTTCGTTGCTTTGCGTCAGCGCAACGTCAAGCGGATGTTCGCCTACTCTGGAGTCGCGCACGCCGGTTACTTGCTGGTGCCACTGGCCACCGTTAACTTCATCTTCATTTTTGAAGCAATGTGGTTCTACCTGGTTGCCTACTTGTTCATGAACATCGGGGCACTTGCGGTACTGCAAGTCGTCACCGCACAGGATGACTCAGAGGATTTAAGCCGATTCGCCGGACTGTACCAGCGCTCACCTTTGCTTGCGGTGTTAATGTCAGTGTTCCTGCTTTCGTTGGCAGGCATTCCGGGAACAGCCGGATTCATCGGAAAATTATCAATCTTCGTCGGTGCCATTTCCGAACCAACTAACGCCTATGTCCTGGCATCCGTCTTGATCCTAACCACCGTTGTTTCATACTTTTACTATTTCGGTATCATGACACAAATGTTCTTCCGCCCAGCCGCAAGCCAGGAAAAAATCCTCGTTCCCGTTGGAATCAGGATTACGGTTTTAGTTTGCGCGGTTGCTACATTGGCCCTAGGAATCTTCCCGGGCCTTGCCATAGACATGTTCGGAAGCAATTTTGATATTTTATTAGATATCTTCGAAACAGACAACTAACCGATTGTCACCGTTAAGAGGTATATGATTTAATAAGAAAGAAGGAGTTCCTATGCTCCTTCTTTTTTGCGGATTACTATAGGAAGAAACTAATGAAGTAAGGTATCTTGAGCTGGTGATTGGAGCTCAAGCACAATCCCGCGGAAATCAACAGCGGCGTATACCCTAAGCTTTAATTTGAAATAAAGAGGAGGCTGCTTTCACAATGATCGATTTCGGAGTACAAGCACTCGTCAGCATCATCTCCCACCTACTATTCATCAGCATCACCTGGTGGGCACTACAAGCCATCCAATACGAAAAATGGATGAAACCAAACAAAGTCGTCCAAATCAAACTGCTACTAATCCTCATCACCATCGCCATCGGATCCACAGTCAGCAACTTTTTCCTAGACTACCTGTTCCTATCTCAAAGACTGCCGATGATTTGGTGAAAATAAGTATAATTAAGCAAACGAACCAGGGGAGAGTCCTCTGGTTTTTTTGCTGCCGTCTACATAAGAACAAAAATTCCTGCCGGGGTCTGACCCCAAAAATAAAATATATATATAAACCACAAAAATTTTGACGAACATTTCTATGTATCTCTTACTTGCACATTGGCCACACTGACTAGTAACAAACAAAGGGGCGTGGGGATATGTTTAAGATGGAGAATGCGGGTAAGGGCTTGATTACTAATACTAAATATACAGAAAAAAAGTGGAAACTTTATATTAATAGATTGCTAGGACTATTTTTTATTTTCGTAATATGTTTTACTGGGGTAATTCTTGGGAATGAAAGAAGCAGAGCTCAATTACCAAACGATATCAGTACTGAGATACTTGAAATCGCAGAAGTTTTTCAGAAGGAGAAAATAAATGTTCAAGAATGGAAACTTTATGGGCGGAAGAACGTCTATAAAATTAGGGATTTAGTCACTTTTCAAAAAGAGGTAAATCGTTTAAAACAGAGTATGGGCCATCTTAGTTGGAACGTGATGGAAGAAGAGGATCAATGGAAGGCAGTTGGAACTTATTATAATGACTTACTAAAGCAAGAAGAGACTCTTCAGCTCATCACTAACCACACAAACTCATCCCAAACATCGTATTTATTATATGAGGTAACTGGATATGGTTGGGAAAAGCCTGTAGCAACAGAAATAATAAACAACTTCCATTCTAATCTTACCAAAATTTCTCATGAAGACTTTGAAATATTTAGTTGTATGACTGGCGATTTCAGTGCTAAAATTGAAGATGGTTTGCAAAATACGACAAATATTTTGCTAGACGCATTTTCAGCACAAATAGTTGAAGAGATTCAGGAAGATACCTTTGTATCCGTTTCAGCATATACTGATGCATGGAATAATGTTCTTCCGACAAATCAGGGTAAGATGAACTTACAAATTGGGTTACGAACACAAGGAATGGGCGATAAGACTACCGTGATTGTAGGCACGCCAATTATTACTGTTGAATATTAATATATAGAATAAAAGACGCGGAGGGGAACGTTTTGGAAAAAATCATCGTCCGCGGCGGACAAAGGTTAACAGGTACTGTTAAAGTAGAGGGAGCAAAAAATGCAGTACTACCTGTCATCGCCGCAACTTTATTAGCTAGCAAAGGCAAATGCGAAATCTTAGATGTACCTGAGCTCTCCGACGTTTATACGATTAACGAGGTTTTGCGATATTTGAATGCCGATGTTGATTTTGAAAATAATCGTATAATTGTCGACGCAACAAGAGAGCTTCATACGGAAGCACCGTTTGAATATGTAAGAAAAATGCGCGCATCTGTCCTAGTAATGGGATCATTGCTTGCACGTAACGGAAAAGCACAAATTGCTCTACCTGGAGGCTGTGCAATTGGATCAAGACCAATCGATCAGCATTTAAAAGGATTCGAAGCGATGGGTGCGAAAGTAAAAGTTGGAAATGGTTATATCGATGCCGAAGTAGACGGAAGATTACAAGGCGCGAAAATATATCTTGATTTCCCAAGTGTGGGAGCAACAGAAAACATCATGATGGCTGCAACACTTGCTGAAGGTACAACAATCATGGAAAACGTTGCAAAAGAACCGGAAATCGTGGACTTGGCGAACTTCTTGAACTCCATGGGAGCGAAAGTTCGTGGAGCAGGTACAGGTACCATCAGAATCGAAGGGGTTTCCGAATTACACGGATGCCAACACAACATCATCCCTGACCGCATTGAAGCAGGTACATTCATGGTAGCAGCTGCAATCACAGGCGGAGACGTTATTGTGGAAGGCGCAGTGCCGGAACATTCCAGCTCTTTAATCGCCAAAATGGAAGAAATGGGCGTTAAGTTTGAAGAAGTAGAAAACGGATTACGCGTTATCGGTCCAGAAAAGCTTAAGTCAATTGACATCAAAACGATGCCTCACCCAGGATTCCCAACAGATATGCAATCCCAAATGATGTCTTTATTATTGGCAGCTGAAGGCACGAGCATGATTACGGAAACAGTATTTGAAAACCGCTTCATGCACGTTGAAGAGTTCCGTCGTATGAACGGCGACATCAAGATCGAAGGACGTTCCGTTGTCATCAATGGACCATCGAAATTACAAGGCGCAGAAGTGGCGGCAACAGATCTTCGTGCAGCAGCAGCATTAACCCTAGCAGGATTAATCGCAGACGGATACACTCGTGTAACCGAGCTAAAACACCTAGACCGTGGATACGTAAACTTCCACAACAAACTAGCAGCACTAGGCGCAGACATCGAACGCGTAAGCTCCATGGAACAAGAACAAACAGTAATCCTAGAGCAAATCAAAGAAGCCTAAACACAACAAAACAGCCAATCATTTATTTATATTCTACATTGAGGGTCAGACTCCTTTAGGGGTCTGACCCTTTTTTTAACTTTTTTTGTGAGCCTTCGACATGAGGGCGGAAATTCCTGCTGGGGTCTGACCCCAGCACAGCATTTTTTTCACTACTTATTAATATTCCACCTTTTTTTCTGTGAGACCATTTTTTTGTGGGGATATGGAATTGTTTTCTGATAGTTGTGGGTTATGTGTATATAATATAGAAGTTTATAGGAGTTTTTTAGGGTTTGAGGCTGCTGCAGGATCTCTAGAAACCTGCCCATATTTTAGTCATAATTGCTTGTCCACTTCCATAAGAATGAAGAGTAAAGGTATCCAACCATCAGCAAACAACTACTACTTTATTGTTATCGGAGGCTCGGCGCTATGAGAAACTTGAAACCAATCATCGTACTCACATCTATTCTATTTGTCATGGTATTAATGGTACCAACGTTATTAGTCATGCCGTTTGTCGATAAGGAAAGCGGCCAGTTAGCAGAAGAACTCCAACCGAATCAGCAAATCCAAAACCAAGTGGATTCCATTGACTCTCCGATTGATGTAGCCGTCTATCGACACAAACAGGAGATGATTGAAAAGATACCGCTAGAGGATTATATTGTTGGCGTTGTCGCTTCGGAAATGCCGGCTGACTTTGAGCTAGAGGCGCTAAAAGCACAGGCTTTGGCAGCGCGGACGTATATTTTAAGGCAGCTAATGGCGGAAGAAAAACTAGGCACACCAGAAGGCGCCGATGTGACAGACACCGAACAGCATCAGGTTTATAAAAGTCCAGAAGAACTTAAAACAATCTGGGCGGAGGAAGACTTTAATTGGAAGATGGAAAAAATAAAACAGGCGGTCGCGGAAACAGCCGGATCCGTCCTTACCTATAATAATGCACCAATTGATGCAAGCTATTTCTCCACAAGCAATGGCTTCACAGAAAACTCAGAAGAATACTGGCCAAACGAAATCCCATATCTACGAAGTGTAGAAAGCCCGTGGGATATAGATTCTGAAAAATACTTAAGTCAAGTATCATTGCCGGTACAAGAGTTTCAATCCAAACTTGGTGTAAGCCTGGGAAGTGACGGTGCGGTAGGGAAAATCATCGCCCGTACAACTGGGAATCGAGTGGAGACGGTAGATATTAATGGGAAGACGCTGAGTGGAAGGGAAGTGCGTGACATCCTTAAGCTGCGATCTAGCGACTTTACATGGGAACGTAAAGGAGACAACATCGTCATCACCACCAAAGGCTTTGGTCACGGAGTCGGGATGAGCCAATACGGCGCCAACGGCATGGCCCTAGAAGGCAAAAACTACACCCAAATCATCTCCCACTACTACAAAGACGTCCAAATCGCCAGCGCAGAACAATACTTAAATAAAGTGACAGCGAAGAGATAGAGAAGGGGAAAACTTTTTTAAAAAAATTACCCTTTGGGGGTCAGACCCCCGAAGGGTTTTCCATCTCCACGTCGAATAAAGGTTCACCCGTCAGACCCCGGTTCCTGCCGGGGTCTGACCCCTTTTCAAACTTTTTTTCAAAAACCATGCATAATTCCCCCTCTATTGAAGGAAAATAAGCATTTCAAAATTTTTTTTAGCCTGGATGTATATTATTCTGTGAATCTGTTCAGAATGATTGCTGAGGTGATGATACAATGAGAGAGGAAGAAAAGAAACGGACTTCTCAAAATTCAAATTGGCAACGCTTAATGAAAAAGCGTTGGGTGTTCCCAGCAATCTATCTTGGGTGCGCAGCAATCATTTTGACAGCGGTTTTAGTATCCCAATCAGGTAATGAATCAGAAGGTAATCCAGGAAACACAGAAGGGCAAGGACCTACCACTTCTTATGGTGATCAAGATTCCATGGAAGTAAACAGCCCGGTAGAAAACTTTGTAATGCCGGTAACAGATGTTAACTCTTCTGTCATCCAAAGACCATTCTGGGATGCAAATGCATCTAAAGAAGAACAAGAAGCAGCTTTCATTGAGTACAATGGCATTTACCAACCAAACACAGGTATCGACATTGCAATGAAAGACGGCGAAACATTCGAAGTAGTCGCTTCTTTAAGTGGAACTGTAACGCATGTTGAAAATGATCCATTACTAGGAAACGTCGTAGAAATTGAGCATTTGGATGGTGTGAAAACAATCTATCAATCACTGACTGACGTAAAAGTCAAAGTCAACGATTTCGTAGAGCAAGGTGAAACAATCGCCAAAGCACACACAAACCAACTGAACAAAGACGCAGTACATGTTCATTTTGAAATCCGCAAGGACAATGTAGCAGTGAATCCGAGCAGCTTTTTTAACAAACCAGTCACTTCGCTTCTAGAGGAAGAAGGACAAGCTTCTGAAGAAGGAAGCGAGCCAGCTGGTGAACAAGAAGAAACTCCTGCAGAAGGCGAAGACAAGCCTGAAGATGGAGAAGACAAAGACGGCGACGAAGGATCTTCTGACGAAGAAGAATCCGTTAGCTATCTAACATAATCTAAAGTCTTGTTAATAAAATAAATGCTAGAACGATAAACTCTATTGAGCCAAAGAGCAGCTTACAAACGGGAAAAACAACTCCGGAAAGCTGCTCTTTTTCTATGCAAAATTTTTATCTACTTCCATACAAAACCAGGAATAAAACCAAGCCACCCTGGGTATACTAACAATACCGATACACAAACAACACAACAGCGCAAAACAAGAGAATGTCAAAACCGCCAAACGCAGGTACCGTTTGGCGGTATTTTTTTGTTTCAAAAGAATTTTTTTCAAAAGGGGTCAGACCCCTAAAGGTGTTTTCCACTTCATGTCGAATACTATATAAGTTGGCCCACTCCAACGATTCCTCCACAACAAGACCTCCGCACTTTCCGCTTAGCCGCACGCCAACAACGAATCCAAATCTCACACTCGAAAGGAGCACCACTCAAATGCCCAGAAACCCAAGAATCTGGTTCCCCGGAGCCATGTATCACATCACCACCAGAGGAAACCGCCGCAGCATCATCTTCTTCGAACCAAATGACTACCACACCTACAAGCGCATCCTCCTCGAAATCAAACACAAATACCCATTCAAACTACACGCCTACTGCCTCATGACCAACCACACCCACCTGCTCATCGAAACCGAAACCATCAACATCAGCCTGATCATGCAAAAAATCAACACCAAATACGCCCAGTACATCAACCGTAAATACCGACTTACCGGCCACCTCTTAGAAGGAAGATTCAAATCCAGCATCATCCACGACATCGACTACCAAATCGACGTCAGCAAATACATCCACCTCAACCCGGTCGCAGCTCAGATAGTTCACAACCCCGAAGACTATCCATTCAGCAGCTATAAGCAATACCTCTACAACAACCAACATGACCCACTCGTCACCACAAAAGACATCCTGAAATACTTTTCTACCACCCACTACGAAGACTCCTACCCACACTACGTCAACACCCCAAACACCAGAATCCACTTCACCCCAAACAACAAAGCAAAATTTCTTATTTTGAAAAAATAAAGAAAATTACGTATAATAGAAAATAATTCGCATAACGAAATAATAGGGGGATCAACACATGACACTCAAACTCGACTATCTCAACAACCCATATCCATCACAACGCAACACCGTCTTTGCTCAAAACGGCATGGTTGCCACATCCCAGCCACTAGCTGCACAAGCAGGCCTTGATATCCTGAAAAAAGGAGGAAACGCCATTGATGCCGCCATCGCAACAGCAGCCTGCCTTACCGTCGTGGAACCAACCTCCAACGGAATCGGCGGCGATGCATTCGCCCTCGTCTGGACAAAAGGGGAACTTCACGGTCTCAATGCAAGCGGACCAGCACCTCAATCCATCTCCATCGAAGCGGTAAAAGCAAGAGGTCACGACACGATACCGAAAATGGGCCTAATCCCAGTCACCGTTCCTGGCGCACCATCGGCCTGGGCAGAGCTTTCAAAGAAGTTTGGCAAACTATCACTCTCAGAAGTGCTGCAACCTGCCATTGACTACGCAGAAAAAGGTTACCCAGTCTCCCCAACACTCGGAAAGTACTGGAAGGGCGCCTACAATGCCTATAAAAAATTCTGCACAACCGAAGAATTTACTCACTGGTTCGAGACCTTCGCACCAGACGGACGTGCGCCGGAAATCGGCGAAACATGGTCCTCCAAAGGCCATGCCGACACCTTAAGACAAATCGGTGAAACAAACGGGGAAGCATTCTACCGCGGCGAACTAGCCCACAAAATCGCTGACTTCTCCAAACAGCACAATGGCTTCCTTACATACGATGACCTAGCAGCCTACCAACCGGAATGGGTGCAGCCAATCAAGGTCAACTATAGAGGTTACGACGTCTGGGAGATCCCGCCGAACGGCCAAGGAATCGTCGCACTCATGGCACTTAACATGCTAAAAGAGGACACCTTCACCGAACGCGACAGTCTTGAAACCTATCACAAACAAATCGAGGCAATGAAACTCGCATTTGCTGACGCCAAAAAATACGTGTCAGATACAACGACCATGACCCACACCGCAGAAGAATTGCTGTCCGATTCCTTTGCAAAAGAAAGAAGGGGCCTCATCACCGACACGGCCCTCACGCCAGAACCGGGAACGCCGCCAAAAGGGGGAACTGTCTACTTGGCAACCGCCGATGGGGAAGGGAATATGGTATCCTTTATCCAGAGTAACTACATGGGCTTCGGATCAGGCGTCGTCGTACCAGGAACCGGGATCGGACTGCAAAACAGAGGACATGACTTCTCCCTTGATCCAGAACACGAAAACGCTCTGGCACCAGGGAAGAAGACATACCACACCATCATCCCGGGCTTCCTGACAAAAGACAACGAAGCAGTCGGACCATTCGGCGTCATGGGTGGCTATATGCAGCCACAGGGCCACATGCAGGTCGTCATGAACACTGTGGACTTCCACCTCAATCCGCAGGCAGCCCTGGACGCACCAAGGTGGCAATGGATGGAAGGCAAAACGGTACATGTCGAGCACCACTTCCCGCAACACCTGGCTCAAGCACTCCAACGCAAAGGGCATAACATCCAAATCACACTCGACGGAGGCAGCTTCGGCCGCGGCCAAATCATCTGGCGCGACCCAAAAACCGGCACCCTCACCGGAGGCACCGAACCAAGAACCGACGGATGCATTGCGTCGTGGTAATGAGGTAAAGACGTAAACGATTAAAGAGGGGTCTGACCCGCTCTCCGTTAAAGCGCTAAAGAACTAAAGAGGGGTCTGACCCTCACTCCACTAAAGCACCAAAGCAAAGTAGAGTCAGTCAGCCCCCTCCTCACAAAGGAGGAAACCATACACCATGAAGCAATGGGACTTATTTATCGCATTCTTCCGTGTTGGAATGCTCGGCTACGGCGGAGGTCCGTCCAGCATTCCGCTTGTACATAAAGAGGTAGTAGGCAAGTACAAATGGCTCTCAGACGACGATTTCTCTGACATCCTGGCACTCGCCAACACCCTGCCCGGACCAATCAACACCAAGATGGCCGGTTACATCGGTTATCGCGTCGGTGGCTACACAGGCATGATGAACGCTATCCTAGCCTCCACCATCCCGACCATCATACTCATGATCGTCCTGCTCACCACCCTTACAAGTTTCAAAGACCAAGCGTGGGTGCAAGGCATGACCAAAGCAGTACTGCCTGTTGTCGGCGTCTTACTTGCCGTCCTTACATGGGACTTTCTATCAAAATCACAAAAAGGACTAGGGTGGCCAATAGCCATCTTCCTAATCCTAGCTAGTTTTCTATTCATCGAGATTCTAGGCATCCATCCAGGAATCGTCATTGCACTATTACTTGCAGCTGCCGTCCTGAAAAAAGACAAACCAAAACCGGAAAAAGGAGGGACCCAACCATGATGATCTATTGGGAGATCTTCCTCGCCTTTTTCATACCGGGCATCCTGGGGTACGGCGGAGGCCCCGCATCCATTCCGCTAGTGGAAAACGAGGTCGTCCACCGCTACGGTTGGCTGTCCGTCTCCGAATTCAGTGAAGTACTCGCACTCGGAAACGCATTGCCCGGACCAATTGCAACCAAAATGGCCGGTTATATCGGCTACGAACAAGCAGGAATTCTAGGCGCAGCCGTCGGCGTATTTGCCACCGTCGCACCATCACTCATCCTGATGATTGCACTCATGAGCCTGCTCTACAAATTCAAAGACTCACCAAAAGTAAAACGAATGTCCAACTACGTGCGACCAACCATCGCACTCCTTCTTGGTGTCATGGCCTTTCGATTCTTCGCTGAATCCTACCAAGCAAGCGGCACCATCCAAACAGTGTTTCTAATTATCGCAAGCTACCTACTTCTTGAAAAATGGAAAGTGCACCCCGCATACGTCATTGGGGGAGCATTAATTTACGGAGCAATATTACTTTGAATAAGCAGGTGGGACGGTTCACTAGCTCCTTCGAACATCGATCGAGACACCAAAAGCAAAACCGTCCTTTCGCTTACAAAATATAAGGAGGTCTTCCATCATGACCAAAACCCTACTTCTAACAGGTTTTGAACCGTTTTTGAATTTTAAGATCAATCCAACAGAGGAGATTGTGAGAGAATTGGACCAACAGATGATTGGTCAATACCAAGTCATAAGCCGGGTGCTGCCTGTTGATTTCACCGAATCGGAAAAGTTGTTATTGGAGTATATGGAGGAGCTACAACCAGATGCCGTGGTTTCCCTTGGGCTTGCTGCGGGTCGGGCGCACATAACACCTGAGCGAATTGCAATCAATTGTAAGGATGCTGGTGGTGCACCTGATAATAATGGAGTAGTGCTTCAGGATGCCCCAATCAACCCAGATGGCCCCGACGGCTACTTTTCCACCTTGCCGATCCGCGCAATGGTTAACCACTTAAATGAAAATAATTTTCCTGCAAAAATATCCAATACAGCAGGGACCTACCTATGTAATAATGTCATGTACGCGGCCTTGCACAAGCTAGCGCAACAGGGGGCAGACCCAGCGACTAACCATATTAATACAGATGAACCGAACACAGCCCAGATCCCGGCAGGCTTCATCCACATTCCAGCCTCACACCAGCTCGCGACCCAGCTCAACAACACACCAAGCTGGTCCCAGACTGACCTGACTGCAGCCATCAAACTGACAATTGAAACGATGTAAGGGAAGGCACCAATCAGCGCAAAAAAACCTGTATTCCTTGTGGGATACAGGTCATTGCACATTCCTCTTTCAATCTTTTACAAATATCAACTTATACAGTTGAATCAGCACAAGCGGCATTAGTGCAAGAGCATAGACATAGCCGAACTGGGCAGAAGTTAGTGTGGCAACTTCAAAAATCCCCTTTAAAGGATCAACCAGCAGAACAAGCTGCAAGAGCGCGATGCCTAAGACGACTGCCCCTATCAAGTAGAGGTTGGAAAACAAACCCACTTTGAATATCGACTGTCTGGAGCGTGCGTTGAAGCCATGAAACAGTCGGGCAAGACATAGTGTGGAAAAAGCCATGGTACTGGCTGTCAAAGGGTCGTCCATGGTTAGTCCGATATGAAATGCAATCAGGGTAGCCACAGCAATTAAGAATCCTTCGCTTAGGAGCCGGGCTGCAAACACTTTATTGAGAAGCGGAGTTTCCACATCCCTCGGTTTTTCATCCATCACTTTTTTATTATGAGGTTCAAGTCCAATTGCAATCGCCGGCATGCTATCTGTCAGCAAATTGATGAACAGCAGATGCACTGGCGCAAATGGAACAGGTAATCCGCCTATAGCAGCATAAAGAACAGATAGAATTCCTGCGGTGTTACCGGCAAGCAGGAACCGGATGGAATTTTTGATGTTGGCATAGATGCTTCTTCCATTGGCAATCGCCTTAACGATGGTGGAAAAGTTATCATCTGTCAAGACCATAGACGAGGCATCCTTGGCCACTTCTGTTCCTGTGATTCCCATGGCGATTCCAATGTTCGCCTGTTTCAATGCAGGACCATCGTTAACACCGTCGCCGGTCATTGCAACGATATTCCCTTTTTCCTGCCAGGCTCGGACAATCCGTATCTTATGCTCTGGAGATACTCGTGCATAGACGGAGATGTCCTCCACCATGCCTTTTAAGTCCTCGTCATTTATCTTTTCGAGTTCAAATCCTTCCATTGCTTTATCGCCATCTCTGAAAATCCCGATCTCCTTTGCAATCGCAGAAGCAGTTATTTTATGATCTCCTGTAATCATCACCGGTTTGATGCCTGCTGAAATGCATTGTTCGACCGCTTCCTTAGACTCCGCACGGGGAGGATCCATCATGGCAGTCAGTCCGACAAATATTAAGTCATGTTCATCCTTTGTCGAGATATCCTCATAATTGTCCACCTCTTTATAAGCAAAGGCTAGCACACGCAGTCCGCTTTCTGAAAAGGAATGATTCACTTCGTTGATTTTCTTCCTGTCTTCTTCTGAAAAATTGGATATACCATCTGAAGTTTCTACTTTAACCACCCTATCCATCAAAACATCGACGGCACCCTTAGTAATCAGTACCTGTTTGGAATCTAGGGTATGGACAGTACTCATCAGCTTTCTGTCAGAGTCAAAAGGGACTTCCTTCAGTCTAGGGTAAAATTTTCTTGTTTCCATTTCGTCCAATTCATAAATTTCTTCCCCGAAATCCACCAAGGCAATCTCGGTGGGATCTCCAATCTCCTTATCCTTGGTGGTCTCTGCATCGTTACACAAAAGCTGCATAAGAAGGAATTTTTCGTGCAGCTTCTTGTCCAGCCTCAATTTGTCATGCTCGTGGACCTCTGAATCCAGAAACACTTTCTGCACGGTCATTTTATTTTGTGTCAGAGTACCGGTCTTATCTGAACAAATGACAGAGATGCTTCCTAGACTTTCTACTGCGTGAAGCTTTCGGATAATGGCATTTTCCTTTGCCATCTTTTGTGTGCCAAACGCAAGAACGATGGTCACGATGGAGCTTAATGCTTCTGGTATGGCCGCGACTGCCAGGGCAACGGCAAACATGAAGGAGTCAATCAATGTACGTCCCCGAATGATATCAATCGCAAAAATAAGAACAGCAATGATGATAATAGCAATGGCGAGCTTTTTACCAAAATTATCAAGATTCATCTGAAGTGGCGTTTTCTTCTCTTTCGCACTTTCCATCAAGTTGGCGATTTTACCGATTTCCGTTTTCTCTCCGATTTCTGTAACCACAATTACAGCTCTTCCATATGTGACAAAGCTCCCGGAGAATACCATATTCGTCTTGTCGCCAATGGAAACATCGTCCTCATCAATCGGATCAAGGGTTTTATGTACACTGATGGATTCGCCGGTCAAGGAGCTTTCATTGACTTGAAGGCTGTGGGTTTCAATAATTCTGCCATCCGCACTTATGTAATCCCCTGCATCAAGGTAGAGTATATCTCCAACCACGACTTCCTTGGAAGGTATTTCAATTTTATCTCCATTTCTTAAAACTTTAGCAGTGGGAGAGGACAGGTTTTTCAGACTCTTTAGCGATTGCTCTGCTTTAACATGCTGAACAGTTCCAAGAATGGCATTGATGATAACCACGACCACAATTACGATGGTGCTTTCAAATTTTCCTAAAAAGGCAGATAGTAAAGCTGCTACTATAAGAATAATGACAAGAAAATCCTTGAACTGTTCCATAAAGACTTGAAAGGTGCTTTTTCGCTGATCTTCTCCGAGTTCATTAAAGCCATACTGTTCCTGTCTTTTTTTCACTTGCGAATCAGTAAGGCCATCCTTTGAAACCTCGATAGTCTTCAGCACTTCTTCAAAGGGTAACTTATAGAATTTATCCATATATAGCTCCTTTCTTAACAGATTTATTCTGTCTATACCCGAACTTTAATCACTACATACTATTCCTAAAAAAATAACTGTTATACACATATGAAAATGGTGTTAACTTGAAGTCACAGCACGTAATAAAGCTCTGCATCAAAACGCTCGACTAACCAAAAGAGGTGGCCCCATAACCAAACGGGACCACCTTTTTTAAACCCAAAAAAGTACAACACCCTCACATGCTAAAAATCGTCCACCCCGAATACCATATTAGAGTGTCAAAAACAAACACCCGTGGAGGACCCATCATGACAAAAACAACGATGAAAAAATTCCTGTGCTCCCTGGCAATCCTGTCCCTTTTAACACTATCAGCCTGCAGCGCCGACCCCGTCCAAGAAGACCTCATGACCTATGTAAACGAAGACTTGATGAGCATCTTTGAACTAGAAGCAGAAGCCGTTGATTCCTACTCCAGCGTTTCAGGCAACAACTACACAGACGACTGGACCATGTATGAAACGATGGACACCGTCACCATTCCCGCCTACACCGAATTTATTGAAAAACTAGAGAACATCCGACCAAAAACAAAAGAAGTACGCGAAGTTCACGAAATTTACATCGACGCCAGCAACACCCAATTCCGTGCCATGAAAATGATTCTAATCGCACTTGAACTTCAAAGCTACGACAAAATCCTAGAAGCCAACGAACTCCTCGACGAGGGCCGCGCTAAACTCCGCCAATTTCAAGACGAACTAGAAGAACTAATGGAAGCCCACGAGGTTGAATGGGAAGAAGAAGTTTTATAACACACAAAGCCACCACATCAACATGATCTGGACTGGAGCGCCCGATACGCCAAAAGCGCTCCAGATCATATCGCCTGCCGATACATTCAATTCCCCATGTAGAAAAAAACTTTTCTTCCCAATCAAACGACTCCCATATTGATAAAAATTCTACTTAACTAAATCAAAAGACTAAGATAATTTACATATTTAACTAATTAACCATTTCTTTAAAACTAATAAACGTATTGTACTAATACACACCAAAAAACAATCCTCGAAATTTGTAGATTTCTATTCCTAAACAAACAGTTGACTAGAAACCACCCATATACCATAATCTAATTATTAGAATTATTATAAAATTCTGTCTTAATACAGAATAAACCGTGCAGCAAAAGGGAGGGATATTCGACACAAAAAACTAAAGCGCTTACAAAAAGGAGACAAACACGACATGCTATTATTCTACTTATTCTTAATCATCACCGTCACAAGCATCTTCCTAGCAATCAAAAAACAAAAACCGATCCTACTATCAGTCCCAATAGCAACCCTAATCACCTACGCCGTCGTGGAAATCGCCCTAGTACCAACACCCTTCCTCGACACCATCAAATTCATCTTCAGCCTAAGATAACGATATTAACGAATGTAAAAAAATTTAACCCAAAAGGGGTCAGACCCCGGCAGGAATTTCGTCAACCACGTCGAACCCCACTCCAAAACTTTAAGGAGGCTAACCTTTGAAAAAAATCGAGAAGTCTGTTGCTGATGCTTATTTTCGCGAGAAGAACAAGTTCATCTTAATCTATTTAGCTATCTGGCTTGGCGTTTCATTTGGCATAGTGCTGTTTGCCGAATCCCTGCAATTCACCATTTTCGGAGGCTTCCCATTCCATTACTTCATGGGCGCTCAAGGATCGATAATTGTCTTTATCATTCTATTATTCGTTAACGCCAAAGTCAGCGACAGAATTGACGCAAAATACGGCATCGACGAAAAGGCCAACGAAGTCCTAAGCGCAGGAAGAACACTAGATCACTAATCCGACAAAAAAGACCACACCACACCTCATTCACCTCACCTAGAATCTCACATGAAACATTTTTACACCCAGAATTCTCACATCCAAGAATCTCACAAAAATACACACTCAAGCACTCATATAAAGATATCTCACTTAACCCAAAGGGGGCCCAACGTTTGGACAATCAGTTTATCGTCTCACTCACCCTAATCCTGATCACATTCGGACTCTATATCGGAATTGCCATCTACAATAAAGCACGCCAAACCTCCGACTTCTACGTGGCAGGCCGCGGCGTTCCACCGATTTTTAATGGAATGGCCATCGGCGCGGACTGGATGAGTGCAGCCTCATTCATTGGACTTGCTGGAACGATCATGCTACTCGGCTACGACGGACTTGCATACATAATGGGTTGGACAGGCGGTTACCTGCTTCTTACCTTCCTTCTTGCACCACAACTGAGAAAATACGGCCGCTATACCGTGCCAGAATTCATCGGTGACCGTTTTAACAGCCATACCGCTCGTGTCATCGCGGCAATCTGTACCATCATTATCAGTTTCACCTACTCTATCGGTCAACTTTCTGGTTCTGGTGTAGTAATCGGCCGCTTGCTAGAAGTAGACGCAAGAATCGGCACCTTAATTGGGGTAGTCCTAATTGCATTCTACGCCGCATTCGGTGGAATGAAGGGAATTACCTGGACACAGGTGGCACAGTATATCATCCTAATTATCGCTTACCTGGTCCCTGTAATTTTCATGTCCCTGCAACTGACAAACAACCCATTACCATGGCTGACCTACGGAAACCTTGTTAGCGAATTAGGAGAACTCGACCGTGAACTCGGGTTATCCGAATACTTTGCACCGTTCACAAACGGCACCAAATGGCAGTTCCTAGCACTCATGTTTACACTGATGGCGGGAACAGCAGGTCTGCCACACGTTATCGTACGTTTCTACACCGTTTCCACTATGAAAGCAGCTCGCTGGTCAGGCGCATGGGCCCTACTTTTCATCGGTCTTCTTTATCTGTCCGCACCGGCATATGCGGCATTTTCTCGCTTCATCTTGATGAAACAAGTAGCAGGCAGCCCAATTGACCAGCTTCCGGCATGGACACAATCCTGGGTCAACACAGGAAAACTTCAGCTCGCTGACACAAATGGAGATGGTGTCCTGCAATGGACCGAGCTGATCATTGCAAATGACATCGTCGTAATGGCCACACCGGAAATCGCCAACCTTGGAGTTTTCGTCATCGGACTCGTAGCGGCAGGCGCTATGGCAGCAGCACTATCCACAGCAGGAGGACTAATGATTGCTATCTCATCCTCATTCGCACATGATATCTATTACCGTGTCATGAGACCGAATGCAACCGAAAAGAACCGTCTTATGGTGGGTCGTGTCACCATCGTCACCGCAACCGTCCTAGCGGGTCTTGTAGCGCTTAACCCACCAGGGGCCATCACCCAGATCGTCGCATGGGCATTCGCGCTCGCATCCGGAACCTTCTTCCCAGCACTCCTCCTTGGAGTATGGTGGAAACGTGCCAACGCAAAAGGAGTCATCGCCGGTATGCTTGTAGGACTTGCCGTCACGTTATCTTATATTTTCGCGGCAAAATACGGCGGCTTTACCGTCCTTGGCATTATCGACACAGGAGCAGGTGTCTTTGGAGCGACGGCAGCCATCATCACCATCATTGTCGTATCGCTTAGAACAAAAGCGCCATCACAAAAAATTCAAGACGAAGTAGTCGACCTTCGCTATCCAGAACAAATGTCATACAAAGATGGAAACGTCTGGATCGACAACTAAATCGTAAAGAAGGGGGGAGTAGCGTACAACTACGCTACTCCTCTTTTTGCAATTAGACTTTCGTATCGCTACCCGATACATAGCGGTATAAAAAGCCATATATATCCAAAGCGCCTAAACTTAAGGAGGCACCAACAAAATATGTTTTCATTCGCAAAAAAGCATTATTTCCCGAGCAATTTAGCAGAAAACATTCCATTTTCCACACCTGTCGACAAACTGGAAATCGTCATCTTCGCTAAAGATACCACAGGTTTCAACTTGGCTAGTTATGACAGCCGTGAAAATAAAGAACCTTCAAATTATCGATGACAGCGTCTTCTAAACATACATCAACCCGAATCGACAAATTTCTCGGGAAATTACCGAGCGCAACTGTTGTCACTTATTACAAATCCACCTACATCTATCTTCTAACGCTAACAATTAATAGAGAAGGGTAACTCGAAACAGCTACGCGTATATAACATAAAAAAACCCGTCCTCAACGACGGGTCCCACACTCTTAAATATCAAACTCCAACCGATCTCTAACTCCTGGCCAAGCGGAGTCAGCCAGCCACACAATCACTTTATGATGACCAGGCTGAAGGTCCTTTAACGGAATGTCAAAACTCAATTCTTGTCCTGGCTCAACGATGATTTCTTCATAAATCATCGTAAACATTTTCCCTTCAGAAAACTGTTCCACCCGTACTCCATCCCGATACAAGATATAATCATATCGCTGCCCGCTACGGAAGGTTACCATCTCGGAAACGTCACCATTATTTTCTACGACAAAATGCAACATTACTGAATCGGGACCACTTTCTGAATACGTCAAATTTGCTTCCAAACCCATGCTACAACACTCCCATCGCAATCTCATCCTCTACTAAACTATTCGACAAAACTAGGACTATACCTTTAATGATTGGAGAATAGGAAAAAAGGGTTGAAAAGTAGCAATATAGTAAAACTGATGCAGCTTTTGTAAGCTGTATTTTTTTTGACTACATCAGCTTTAACTCCCGTAAGTGGAAGCGTAATAATGTTTTTTCTTCTGGTAAGAAATCGAAATACAACTCATATTCATCGTCAATCGTGTAGTAATAGAAATATAGACCCTCCATTTCGTTTAGTCCTTCTTGTTCCGGCTCACCCATCAACTTTTTAACATCCTCTGGTGTCAGGGGTTCAGGGCGAATGACTGTCAGCAATCCGACGGTATTTTCGCCTCCAGCTGTGCCGTAGCCGGTATTGGAATAAATATGATAAAAGGCTTCATTTCGCTGAATCTCGCCATCTGGTTCACCCAGCTCATTGATGATCGTCCTAATTGGTGTTCCGATACCATAACCATCTGGAGTAAACTTGCCTTCTTTTATGCTTGCTAAGAAATGCTCATCTATAACAAAGGTTTCCGCAGGGGTAAAAGAATGGTTGAAATCGACCGTAAGCACAGGATCAGCACATTCCTCCGACTCTTTCACTTTTATACCTTCTGCACCCATTTGAAAAGTGAGCACACAGCCATTTTCTTTTTTTTCAGAAACGGCAACGGGTCCATCCTTTTTCGCGTATCCACCTAAACTCTTAAAGGAAACGATAAGTTCGGAAGAATCTTCAGATTTTGGAGTAAGCTCATCATTGGATACTTCTATAATAAAAGAAAAGCCTTCCTCCGTTTCTTCATATGTAGTTAATTGGCCAACGATGGCTGGTGGGGAAGAAGTAAACCAATCACCATGCCAATTATCGGTCAAGGGAATATCCTCCTGTAAAGTAGTTTCCTTTCCCGCTACTGGAACCACCTCACTAGAAGCCCCCTGACAACCCGCGAGAAACAACATTGAACAACACAACGGAACGAATAATCTATATATAACAAGGACCCCCTAAATATTGGTTTTCGACCCAATTATAGCACTTGGAGACGTCAAATGGATCCATTTTCAAAAAAATCAAACAAAAGCCTTGTCCCTCAAGACATTTCTGGCATAAACAACCAACCAAGCTAATAAACTGATACAAACCAAACATACAAAGAGAGTGTTTGAGGTGAGGGATCGTAGATTGTCTCGAAGAATTACACCAGCCATCCTACTTTTGTTTCCTATACAACTATAAATATATGCACTTCGTTACATCGGTATAAGCGAGTCTCATTTCACACTTCTCAACATCCACAATTTAGGGAGGGCGAGTGGTGTGCACGATTACATCAAAGAGAGAACTATCAAGATTGGAAAGTATATCGTGGAGACAAAGAAAACAGTTCGCGTGATAGCGAAAGAGTTTGGCGTTTCCAAAAGTACTGTCCACAAGGACTTGACCGAAAGGCTGCCAGAGATCAACCCAGACTTAGCAAACGAAGTCAAAACAATCCTTGATTACCATAAATCCATCAGGCATTTACGGGGCGGCGAAGCAACCAAGATGAAGTACAAGAAAGAGGAAGAAGCCGTAAAATAAAGCAGAAATACCAGGGCGAAGGAGAAGCTCTGGTATTTTTGGTTTTCCCTGCCTAGGGGTTAAAAAGGAATTTGGCACAAATTCGATGCATTTCCGCACGAACTCATCACATTTTCGCACGAACTTTTAGAGTGTCGTAATTCGGAAAGCCTCAAGCAATCCCCTTTCGACAAAATACTCAAAAAAATGACACCAATCCACTGTTAAATATCACCTTTATTTAGTAAAATGTGATAGAATATACAATTAGGACTAAAGATAGTGTTCATTAGCAATTAAACAATCAAAGAACATTCAGATAAAAAGTCGCGAGTATAAAAGCATATGTGCAAGGAGGAAAAAAGTAAGATGTTTGCAAGGGATATTGGAATTGACCTGGGTACGGCGAACGTACTCATCCACGTAAAAGGAAAAGGCATCGTCCTAAACGAGCCATCCGTAGTAGCACTGGACACGAACACTGGAAAAGTATTGGCGGTAGGGGAAGAAGCTCGCAAAATGGTCGGGCGTACTCCAGGAAACATCGTAGCGATGCGACCGCTAAAAGACGGAGTGATCGCAGACTTCGAAGTTACAGAAGCAATGCTTAAACACTTCATCAAAAAATTGAACGTAAAAGGCTTCCTATCCAAGCCCCGCATCCTTATTTGCTGCCCAACTAACATCACGTCCGTTGAGCAAAAAGCCATCAGAGAAGCGGCAGAAAAGAGCGGCGGAAAAAAAGTCTACCTTGAAGAAGAACCAAAAGTAGCAGCAATCGGAGCGGGCATGGATATCTTCCAACCAAGCGGAAACATGGTTGTCGACATCGGTGGCGGAACAACAGATGTTGCTGTCCTTTCCATGGGCGACATCGTAACAGCTTCTTCTATTAAAATGGCCGGCGACAAATTCGACGCGGAAATCCTTCAATACATCAAAAAGAAGTACAAGCTTCTTATCGGTGAGCGCACAGCCGAAAATATCAAAATCGAAATCGCAACTGTATTCCCTGGCGGACGTGAAGAGTCCATCGACATCCGCGGACGCGACATGGTAAGCGGACTTCCGCAAACCATTACCGTCAAATCCGCTGAGATCGAAGAAGCACTACGCGAATCCGTTCAAGTAATTGTCCAGGCGGCAAAAAGCGTCCTAGAACGCACACCGCCAGAACTATCCGCAGACATCATCGACCGCGGCGTCATCCTAACAGGCGGAGGAGCACTCCTGCACGGAATGGACCAACTCCTAGCAGATGAACTAAAAGTCCCAGTCCTAGTAGCAGAACAACCAATGGACTGCGTAGCAATCGGAACAGGCATCATGCTCGACCACATCGACCGCCTACCATCCAAAAGCTTCGCCTAAAAACAACAAAAACAAAGGAGCACCCACTCAGGGCAGCTCCTTTTCTCTTTCTAAAACTAAAATCAAAAGCAAAACTAAAGGGGGGGTCTGTGGGGTCTGTCCCCCCAAAAAAGAAACCACAAAATAATTAAATCCCCCTCGCGGGGGACTGACCCCGCTCTTGAGCTCTTCCATATATTCAATACAACACCAAACAACACCCCAGTTTACACCCAACAAAATCTCCGCTATCATAAAATTAATAAAACAACCCAAAAATGTTGTTCCCAGAAGTCCTATAAAAAGGAGCACCACCATGCCATCCATCAACCAAACCAAACCACTAACACCAACCAAAAAACGATTCCGCACCGAAATAGAAGGGCTTCGCGCCGTTGCGGCCCTCCTAGTCGCAATCTACCATATATGGCTAGGCAACGTCTCAGGAGGAGTAGACGTCTTCTTCGTTGTCTCTGGATTCCTAATCACAACGTCCCTAATAGGCAGAGTCCAAAGAGAAGGAAAAATCGACATCAACGACTTTCTCCTAGGCCTAGCAAAACGCCTGTTCCCAGCAGCTTTCTTTGTCCTGCTTGTCGTAACACTAGCAAGCATACTCTGGCTCCCGCAAGTCCAGTGGGCACAAACACTCCAAGAAATATTTGCGTCCGCTTTCTATTACCAAAACTGGCAACTTGCCTTTAACGCAGTCGACTATCTCGCACAAAACAACGAAGCAAGCCCAGTCCAACACTTCTGGGCGATGTCCATCCAAGGACAATTCTACCTACTATGGCCGACCGTAGTTTTCGGACTTGCCCTACTAATGAAGAAAATAACCAAAATAAACTTCAAAGCAACTCTAACTACAGCACTACTAACTGTTTTCACAGCATCACTAACCTATTCCATCTACCTCACATCCACCAACCAAGCATTTGCCTATTTCCACACCTTCACACGAGTATGGGAGTTCGCACTTGGTGGAATAGTCGCCGTAATTGGTTCGCAGATTGTCTTACGTAAATCCATCAGCTTTATTCTCGGTTGGATTGGATTAATTGCCATTGTCTTATGTGGCATTATCCTTCAAGTATCCACCGTATTCCCGGGATACGCCGCACTTTGGCCGACCCTTGCCGCCATCTTCATCATCTTGGCCGGCAACAATGGAGGAAGTTTTGGCGTTCACAGATTTCTAAGTCTGAAACCACTAACAAGCCTTGGCAATCTTTCTTACGCCCTCTATCTCTGGCACTGGCCAATCTTGGTCTTTTATTTCATCTTAACAGGCAAAGAGACAGTTCCATTACTAGAAGGACTGGCAATCATATTTACATCCATAATATTGTCATACGTTACAACCAAACTAATTGAAAAACCAATTCGATCAATGAAAAAAGAAACACCTAAATGGAAGCGCGGATCAGTAGTCATTGCCTGTATGCTGCCAGTTGTGTTTACCACATCAATTTGGGCCAACCAAATTCATAACGCAGAAGCGGAACTAGCTAACCTAATTCAGAACGAGGAATACCCTGGAGCACTTGCAGTCTTCTCCAATAACGTAGTGGAAGATGTCCCTGTACTGCCAACACCACTACAGGCACAGAACGATCTTCCGAAAGTATATAAAGACCAGTGTCATCAAAATTTAGAGGACTCAGAAGTAATCGCCTGCGAATATGGCGCAACCAATAACCCAATTTATACAGTCGCTCTTGTTGGCGGATCGCACTCCGCTCAATGGCTACCTGCACTAGAAGTATTTGCTCAAGAGGAAAAAATAAAGGTCATAAACTATACAAAAAGTTCTTGCCGTTTCACAGCAGAAGAAGTGAACCCTGCCACATCAGAATCCTGTTACAAATGGAACAAGGAATTAATACAAACACTCCTATCAACCAAACCAGATATTGTCTTCACCATTGCAGATGTTGGTCGTAAAGCAGAGGTCCCCCAGGGATTCGTCCAACAGTGGGAAACGCTAAACAAAGCAGACATCCCCATCTTTGCGCTAAGAGACAACGCCTGGTTCGAATTCGATGTTCCGTCTTGTGTGGAAGAAAAGGGAATCAATTCACTAGAATGTGCACAAGAAAGGGAAAATGCATTGCCATCTGAGAGTCCGTTCAGTAAATTGGAGCACGTTCCAGCAAATGTGAACTATGTGGACCTTACCAACTATCTGTGTGATGAGGACTATTGCAAACCTGTAAAAGGGAATGTCCTTGTCTACCGTGACAAACACCACATTACAGCGACATATGTGAAAACGATAGCTCCTATCCTGAAAAAAGAACTCATAACTGTGCTCAACAAGTAAATCAGAAGTCTAATCTTTAAATTCTTGAATTCCACCCTCTCATGTTACAAATCCTCCACGAAGGGTATAGAAAGATTACATCACAAAACCGTGGAGGTGCATCATCTTATGTACCAAAGAATCATGAGACAGTGGCATTCTTACAGAGCAAGTTACCATGAAATTCTCATTGACGATTGTTTAGATGAATCAATACGCAAAACTTTAATTAGTAAACTCAACTACCATAAACAAAAACTAAATGAAATGCACCAACTAAGCCCCTACCAGTAATGGTACTGGGGTTTTTGTTTGTTATCTTCCTAAAAAATCCAATAATCATAAAATTACATATATCGACAAACTCACATTTGTACTATAATAGAAATTAGAAAAATCTGTACGTTAAAAAATTTGAGGTGAAGTCGAGTGTTACGTGGATTCTATACTGCAACAGCGGGGATGATTTCCCAGCAGCGCCGCATGGAAATGATGTCGAACAATCTGGCAAATGCAAATACGCCTGGATATAAAGCAGACCAAGGAATATTAAGATCCTTTCCTGACCTACTCTTACAACGGATGGAACAAACAAACGGTACGAAAACATTCAGTCCTATGTCAAACCCGAATGACCCAGTCCGCCTAAGCACAGGTGTGTACCTGCAAGAGACAAAACCTAAGCATACACAGGGTGACTTGCGTCCAACTGGAAATGATACTGACCTTGCAATCCTAAATCAAAACCTGCCTGAAAATGCATCGGTGTATTTCACAGTCGAGCAAGTAGACGGTACACCTCGCTATACAAGAAACGGGAACTTCTCCATTGATCCTGAAGGCTATTTAACAACAAACAGCGGGCTTTATGTGCTTGATGAAAATAGTAACCGAATTCAGATTAGATCCCGTTCTATGCTTGTTCAACAAGACGGTACAATACTTGAAGGAGATATCCGAAATTCCCGTCTTGGAATGGCTCTTGCAAACAACCCGGATGAGCTTGTACGTGAAGGGAACGGACTTTACCGAACTGCAGAAGGCGTAGCACCTCTTCAAGATGCTACTGGAGCGGCTGGAGTGAACTATCAAGTGTCACAAGGACATATCGAACGCTCGAATGTGGACACGGCTCAAGCGATGAGTGATATGACCGCTGCATACAGAGCATTTGAAGCTAATCAAAAGGTTATTCAAGCGTATGATATGAGCATGCAAAAAGCAGCAAATGAAATCGGCCGCATCAACTAAAAAGCCCTTAACGGAGGGAGAAAATAAATGAATAGAATCATGCTCAATGCAACTAATACAATGAATCAGCTTCAAAAGCAGTTAGACCTAATCTCACACAATGTGGCGAATGTAGACACAGTCGGATACAAACAAAGAAGTGCCACCTTCCAAGAACTGCTTGCCCAACAAACAAACAACCAGCCACTGGCACAATATGATAACCAAACGGCACGTCAATCAGAGCTTGGGATCCGCGTTGGCTCAGGAACAGGCTTAAGTAAAACACAACTTCACCTAACACAGGGACCTATGAAAGCCACCAATCGTATGTTAGACTTCGCGCTGACAAAGGAAGACCAATTCTTTACGGTTCAAGTAACGGAAAATGGGCAAACTAGTACACAATTTACACGAAATGGTGTATTCTATTTGTCGCCGATCAATAATGCCGAAGTGATGCTTGTTACTTCTGAAGGACATCCGGTGCTAGATAGTGACGAACAGCCCATCATCCTCCCGGAAAATGTAAAAGAAGTCAAACTTCAAGGAAGTGGTATTCTATCTGCCGTAATGACAGATGGACAAGCCATCGCACGTGAACTTGGAGTGGCAGAAGTCATTAGACCGCAAATACTAGAGTCAAGGCCTGGTTCTCTTTATGCAATACCACTTGCCAATATACAGGATCCAGAAGCGATAGTAGGCTATTTACAAGGAGGAGCACGCCAAGGTATCAGCATGCAACAAGGTATGCTCGAGCAATCCAATGTTGACCTTGCATCAGAAATGACGGAACTAACCTTAATGCAACGTTCCTACCAATTCAACGCAAAATCCGTCCAATTCGCAGACCAAATGATGGGCCTAGTGAACGGACTGAAATCTTAATTTAAAAATTGATTCAGATCCATAGCTGGTGATTGGAGCAAAAGGCGAAGACTCCTGAGGGAGATAGCGGTAGCTTGAGACCCCGCAGCGGAGCGAGGAGGCTCAAGCACCGCCCCTAGGAAAGCGAAGCCATTTGCGGAAATCACCAGCGGTGTTTATAGACAAAATTAGTAAATCCAACGAAAAAGGAGAGGTTGCGCAATGGAGCAAGAAACAGGCAAAAAGAGCTTAACAAGGGAAGAATTGCGCAAAGCTCAAAAAAATAAAGAAAGCCAACAAGAAGAAATAAATGCAACTCAAGAAGAAAAACCAAAGAAATACAAATTTCGAATCCGCCTCATTCCAATATGGCTTCGCCTCATCATCCTCGTTATCGTCATGGCAGTAGCTGTCGTTGCCGGCGCCATGTTCGGTTACGGCGTACTCGGTGGCGGTAATCCAATGGATGTGCTCGAAAAAGAAACCTGGCAGCATATATTAGACCTGGTCAACAAACAATAAGGGAGTCCGACAAAGGACTTCCTATTTTTTATGCCTTCCTATATAATTATAAGTAACTATTAGTAGGAGGTCACAAAAATATGCTTGATATTAACCAAATCAAAGAAATCATTCCACATAGATACCCATTCCTTTTAGTCGACAGAATCATCGAACTAGAAGAAGGCCAACGCGCAATCGGCATCAAAAATGTAACAGCCAATGAAGAGTTCTTCAACGGACATTTCCCTGAGTTCCCAGTTATGCCTGGCGTACTTATAGTAGAAGCACTAGCACAAGTCGGAGCGGTAGCGATGCTTAAAAAAGAAGAAAACAAAGGCCGCCTTGCGTTCTTCACAGGAATCGACAACTGCCGATTTAAAAAACAAGTAGTGCCTGGGGACCAGCTGCGCCTGGAAGTCGAAATGACCCGTGTACGCGGAAGTATCGGCAAAGGAAAAGGTACCGCAACGGTTGACGGACAACTTGTCTGCGAACTGGAAATGATGTTTGCGTTAGGACCAAAGCAGTAATTTGAAGAAATTTGCAAGAATCATGCAAGCTTTCTCGAAAAATGGGGAATATAAAAAGGGACCAAGCAACTTGAGCTGAAAAGGTCTTGAAATTCCATTTACGAAAGGAGAAGGTTTATATGAACAGCAAATGGTTATTAAAATTAACTGGTACTGCTTTAGCAGCGATGCTAATTACAGGATGTGCAGCAAACAATCAGGATGTTCCTCCGCCAGAAGAAGAGCCACCAATGGAAGAACCTGCAGATCCTGAAATGGAAGAAGATATGGAGCAAGACGAAGAGAACATGGAAGAAGATATGGAAATGGAAGAGGAAAAAGAAGACGGGCAGTAATCTCTTTCATACATTGGGGGACAGTTCATGCTGTCCCTTTTGTACGAACAAAACCTTACTTCTTATAGTCCCACACTATCCGCCACTCGCCGTCTTCCCGCACAACATAGACATATTGCACAAACACAAAATGACCATACTTCCCGTGGTAATCCTGCTTCACTTCAAATTCATAAGCAGACCCAAATGCCTCTCCGCTCTTATCCATCTTCCAATTCTTTATTTTCCGCGCATCCCCAATATCAAAGTCGAATGTATCTGCACCGAAATGACCGTTAAACACGTGTGCCCGGTCCTGTAAATATACACTACGTTCGAATCGTATGTGCATCTTTTCATGCAATAGCTCCCATGACCTCCCGTAATCTCCATTGTTCTCGTAAACATAAAACTGCTCAACCACATCCCTAGCTTGTCTTTCTGCGTTTAGTAATAAGGAAATAACTAAATATAAAAGTAGGAGCAATATCCCTAAACTTATGATGCAAGTAACTACAAAGCCGAAAGTACGCCTTCTTCTTAAAATAAAATCGCCTCCAAACCTCGTCCATTCCATATTCAAATATATGCATATAATCAGACACTATAATACATTCGACAAAATACCCATTTCATTCGACAAAAGTCGATTTAATTGTAAAAAATTACACAGGACTTTATGACGATTTGAAGGAAATTCCTCTTTTATTACAGGGAAATTACAATTATTATGTAGATATATGTAGCGAATTGACCTATAATAGTTCAGTATGGAAATAAAAGAATATATTTGTAGAAAAAATAAACTTTACCAGTAACGAGTAAATTTCGGAGGTTAACATGGAAGAAACTATCAGTCTCAAAGAATTATTTCAAACCATAAAGAAACGTTTTTCGCTCATCGTCCTCATTACGGTTGTTCTAACTACAGCAAGCGGACTTGTGAGCTACTTTTTATTAACGCCAATCTACCAATCTTCTACTCAGTTATTGGTAAACCAAGAAAAAACAGATCAAGCCGCCTATAATACGGGCGACATTCAAGCCAATATCCAGTTGATTAATACATATAATGTCATTATCAAAAGTGCAGCAGTCCTTGATCTAGTAAGTGAAGAATTAGAAGGTGTTTACAGTGCATCTCAACTAAACAGCATGATTACCGTAGGAAGCGTTCAAAACTCGCAAGTATTGACGTTAACAGTGGAAAGCACTGACCCTATAATGGCAGCAAATATTGCCAATACAACAGCGGAAGTTTTCAAAAAGCAAGTCGTTTCCATCATGAATGTAGATAATGTTAATATCTTGGCCTCGGCTCAAGTGGGGGAAAATCCATCACCTGTTAAACCACAGCCAGTATTGAATATGGCCATAGCTTTCGTAGTAGGGTTGATGGCTGGTGTAGGTCTGGCATTCTTACTGGAATTCCTAGACAATACCGTGAAAACAGAACAAGACATTGAAAAACTACTAGGTCTTCCCGTATTAGGAACAGTAGTTCTAATAGATGATAAAGATATCCAAGAAGCACAAAGAATCGCTAGAAAAGCTACAAGAACGAGAGGTGAGACCGTTGGCTCTTAAGAACTTAAAGAAAAAACAAAAATCAATCGCAACTACTAGTCGCCACCTGATTGCAGACAAATTGCCGAAGTCACCGATCTCTGAGCAATACAGAACAATCAGAACCAACATCCAGTTCTCATCTGTAGACACAAATCTTCGTTCTATTATGGTGACATCTTCTGGTCCATCGGAAGGAAAGTCTACAACGGCAAGTAATATGGCGGTAGTTTTCGCGCAACAAGGCAAGAAGGTATTATTTATCGATGCTGACCTACGTAAACCGACAGCGCATTACACTTTCCAGCAGAATAACGTAACTGGTTTTACTACGGTTCTTACTAGACAATCGCTACTACGTGAAACGATTAACACAACAAGAATTGACAACCTAGACATCCTAACAAGTGGTCCAATTCCACCAAACCCTGCCGAACTTCTAAGCTCTAAAGCTTTAGAGGAAATGTTAGCAGCTGCATATCTACAGTATGATATGGTTATCTTTGATACCCCGCCTGTACTTGCAGTAACAGATGCTCAAATTCTAGCAAACAAATGTGATGGAACGATCATGGTTGTTGCAAGTGGTGCAACGGAAAAAGATAATGCACAAAAAGCCAAAGAATTATTGGACTCAGCCCAAGCTAAATTACTAGGCGTTGTGTTAAATGGTAAGAAGAAATCGGACGGTGCACTCTACTATTATTATGGAGGGAAATAGCCAATAAGGGCTATTCCTCTTCTTTTTATGAGTAAATAGTGACTTTAAACCTATAAATATTACAAAAAATACAAAAAAGGAGGTTCCACCTTGACGTACAAAAAACGGCTTTCATTTCTGATTTTGGTTGATTCCCTAATTGTCCTGTCTTCAATTTATGTGAGTTTCTGGATGCTGATACCCGATACCAATATCTTTAGTTCCAAAACATTATTATTAAGCTCCTTATCCCTTATCATTTGGCATCATCTATTTGCTTATACATACAAGCTTTATCACAAAGCATGGGAATATGCGAGTATAGGTGAATTAATGGGAATCCTGAAAGCTGTCACCTATTCAGTAGCAGTCACTGGTTTTGTCCAATTGTTAGTAGTAGGAAATGTATATGGAAGAGCACTACTTATCACGTGGATGCTACACATGATACTTATTGGTGGTTCCAGATTTTCCTGGAGGGTCTACCGCGATTTCTACTATAAAAAATCAACAGACAAGAAACGCACTTTAATTGTAGGGGCCGGAGCGGCAGGAAGCATGGTCGCAAGGCAATTGCTGCAAAATAGAGAAGCAGAGTTATTGCCAGTAGCTTTTGTAGATGATGATGAAAAAAAACATAAACTTCAAGTGTTGGGTATTCCAGTACTGGGTAGTGTGAAAGATATTGAAACAATAGTAGGTAATCTGGATATAGAAAATATTATTATAGCTATCCCATCACTCGGTAAAAAAGATATCAATACTATCTATCAAGAATGCGTGAAAACAGATGCGAAAACCAAAATCATACCAATGCTAGAGGATCTTATGTCCGGCAAAATATCTGTTAATGAATTTCGTGATGTTGAAGTAGAAGACCTTCTTGGAAGAGACCCAGTAAAATTAGATATGGAAAGCATCTCAGAATCTATTACAGGAAAAACAGTTTTTGTAACAGGAGCAGGGGGATCAATTGGGTCAGAAATCTGTCGCCAGATATCTAACTTCACTCCTAAAAACCTTATATTACTTGGACATGGAGAAAATAGTATCTACACCATCGAGTTGGAGCTTCGTGCCCAGTACAAAGATAAAATCAATATCTTCACAGAGATAGCGGATATCCAAGATAGAAATAAAATCTTCACTATTATGGAAAAATACCGACCAGATGTTGTGTACCATGCGGCAGCTCATAAGCATGTACCGCTAATGGAACGAAACCCGGAAGAAGCTGTAAAGAACAATATCTTCGGTACTAAAAATGTGGCAGAGGCAGCTGACACATTTAGTGTAGGTACATTCGTCCTTGTTTCCTCTGACAAAGCGGTTAATCCAACCAACATTATGGGATCTACGAAACGTTTCGCAGAAATGGTGGTTCAGCAACTAGCGCAGGAGAGCAATACAAAATTTGTAGCGGTCCGTTTTGGAAATGTACTCGGAAGCAGAGGTAGTGTTATCCCACTATTTAAAAAACAAATACAAGCAGGTGGGCCGGTGACAGTTACTCACCCAGACATGACACGCTACTTTATGACAATTCCAGAGGCCTCAAGGCTTGTCATACAGGCTGGAACATTGGCACGTGGTGGAGAGGTCTTCGTCCTAGACATGGGAGAACCGGTCAAAATTGTCGACCTTGCTAAGAACCTTATTACCCTATCCGGTTACTCTATTGATGAAATTGGTATCAGGTATTCAGGCATAAGGCCTGGAGAAAAAATGTATGAGGAACTTCTTAACGAAAACGAAATTCATAAAGCGGACATCTTCCCAAAAATCCACATAGGGAAGGCCCCACTAAAAGATAAAGAAGTTTTAAATTACTTCTTAACAAATTTCGAATTGATGAGTGAAGCTGAATTGAGAAGCTATCTACTATCAGTTGCCAATAACCAAGAAGAAAAATTAGGTCATTTATTTAGACAAAAATTATCCGTTTAAAAGAAGGGGATCAGAGCATGCAAAAGGTAAGAAAGGCAATAATTCCAGCGGCTGGTTTAGGGACAAGATTTCTTCCGGCAACAAAAGCCCAGCCAAAAGAAATGCTGCCGATCGTGGACAAGCCTACTATACAATTCATCATTGAAGAAGCGGTTGCTTCTGGAATTGAAGATATCATTATTGTCACCGGTCGTGGAAAGCGTGCTATTGAAGATCATTTCGATAAATCCTATGAATTAGAAGAGACCTTAGCGAAAAAAGGTAAATTTGAACAACTTGAGGAGATTCAAGAAATCTCCGAACTGGCAAACATCCACTATATTCGTCAAAAGGAACCACTAGGACTTGGACACGCGATTGGATGTGCTAAACGCTTCATTGGCAATGAACCTTTTGCAGTACTCCTTGGGGATGATATTGTATACTCTCCTGAGAAACCATGTCTGAAACAGTTAATTGAAGTTTATGAGCGTTTTAATTCTTCCGTTTTAGGTGTCCAACAAGTGCCAATGGAGGATGTATCGAAGTATGGTGTTATCTCCAAGAAATATGGAGAGATAGATGAGCATTGCTTCCATATTGATAGTTTGGTAGAAAAACCAAAATTAGAAGACGCTCCTTCTAACCATGCGATTATGGGAAGATACATTCTTCGTCCAGAGATTTTTGAAATTCTAGAAACTCAAGCACCAGGTGCTGGTGGAGAAATACAGCTAACAGATGCAATAAAAGAATTAAACCATAAACAGATGGTAGTTGCTTATGAGTTTAGTGGAGTACGCCATGATGTTGGAGATAAATTTGGATTTATTAAGGCCCAGTTAGATTTTGCTCTGGAACGAAAAGAGTTAAGAGAACAAATTATAGAATACATGGAACAATTATTAAAGAAAGCTAAAAGTGTAATTTGACGGGTGATGTCTTCCTACCTCTAACAGTGGAGTAAATAAATTGAACTGTAGGTAGGAGGAAATCCCTTATTTTTTGTAGCAAGCAATTTAAACACAAAATTAAATTAGACTCTTACCCTAATTTAGTGTTAAGTACTTTCCTGGAGTATATACTTTCATTTTTTAATACTAAAAATTTATATGGGAGAGATGCATAAAATGTATATTAAGGTAAAAAGGTTTTTAGATATAATTCTTTCTTTAATTGGTCTTATCATATTATCACCTATCTATTTTTCTTTAATAATTGCAATAAAAATTGAATCAAGAGGTCCGGTACTTTTCAAACAGAAACGGATAGGTATTAACAAGACATATTTCGAAATCTTGAAGTTCCGTACTATGAAAATAGATACACCTAAGGATACACCCACTCATCTATTAGAAAACCCAGATCAGTATATTACTACTGTGGGTAGATTCTTAAGAAAAACTTCTCTTGATGAGCTACCACAGATTTGGAACATCTTTGTAGGGCAGATGAGTATAATCGGGCCACGACCAGCATTATGGAATCAGTATGACTTGATAGCTGAACGTGATAAGTATGGCGCTAATGATGTTCCTCCTGGATTGACTGGATGGGCACAAATTAACGGTAGAGATGAGCTTCCTATTGAGATAAAGGCAAAGTTAGATGGGGAATACGTTGAGAAAATTAGTCTTAAAATGGATGTTAAGTGCTTTTTTGGGACAATAATAAGTGTGGTTAAAAGTGACGGGGTTGTTGAAGGTGGTACAGGAACTAAGAAAGGAATTGCTGTTACCAAGGAAAACTAAATCTATAAAAGTATTTGTTTAATAGAAACACGGGGGAAAATCTATATATGAAAATACTTGTTGTTTGCCAATATTACTACCCTGAACCTTTTAGGATCTCAGATATATGTGAAACGCTTGTTAAAAACGGCCACGAAGTTACGGTGTTAACAGGTCTTCCTAATTACCCTGAAGGGAGAATCCTTGATGATTATCGTAATGGTAACAAAAGAAGTGAAGAAATAAACGGTGTTAAAGTTATTAGATGTTTTGAAATAGGTCGAGGGAACGGTAATTTGCAACTTTTCTTGAATTATCTTAGTTTTTCTGTATCAGCATCGATTAAGGCTCTGTTACTAAAAGAAAAGTTTGATGTTATATTTGTTAATCAGCTATCTCCAGTAATGATGGGAATTCCGGCAATATTTTATAAGAATAAGCATAACAGAAAAATGTTACTATATTGTCTCGATCTATGGCCTGATAGTTTGGCTGCTGGTGGTATCAAAGAAAGTTCAATAATTTATAAAGTATTTAAAAAGCTATCTAAATGGATTTATAGTTCAGCTGATTCCATTGCAGTTACCTCAAACATGTTCAAAGAATACTATAAAAATACACTTGGAGTGAACACAGATAGTATTATACATTTACCACAGTATGCTGAAGATTTATTTTCTGAAAGTGTTGAAGTCACTAAAGAAAATAAATTTAATTTTGTTTTTGCCGGTAACATTGGTGATATGCAAAGCGTCGATACAATCATTAAGGCTGCTAACGAATTGAAAGAGCGTACTGAAATAACTTTTCATATAGTTGGGGACGGGTCAAAATTAGAAGAATGTAAGCTACTAAGTGAAAAATTGAAACTTGAAAATATTTTATATTATGGAAGACGACCTGTGAGTGAGATGCCGAAGTATTATGGATTAGCAGACGCAATGTTAATTACATTAAAGGATAATAAGAACATTTCTTACACTTTGCCTGGAAAAGTTCAATCTTATATGGCTGCTAGCAAACCAATAATCGGTGCTATTAATGGAGAGGCTAATCAGGTGATAACTGATGCCAAATGCGGATTAGTGTGTTCCGCTGAAAATTATAAAGAATTAGCCAATTTAATAATAGAGTTTTGTAATAGTGATAAAAAAGAAGAAATAGCAAAGAATTCATATGATTATTATGTTAGTCATTATAGTAAAGAAAAATTTATTTCAAAATTAGAAAACACCTTGATAAATTTAGGAGGCAAATAAATGTTTAAAGATAAAACACTACTCATTACAGGTGGGACCGGTTCCTTTGGCAATGCTGTAATGAAAAGATTTTTAGATACAGATATAAAAGAGATTAGAATATTTTCTAGAGATGAAAAAAAACAAGATGATATGAGAAAGCAATATAAAAATGAAAAGCTTAAGTTCTACATAGGGGATGTAAGAGATTTGGCAAGTGTTAAAAATGCTATGTACGGTGTAGATTACATCTTTCATGCAGCTGCATTAAAGCAAGTACCTTCTTGTGAGTTCTTTCCATTAGAGGCTGTTAAGACTAACGTAATTGGAACAGAAAACGTTCTTAATGCTGCTATTGAAAGTGGAGTTAAGAAGGTAATATGCCTTTCTACAGATAAAGCAGCATATCCTATAAACGCAATGGGGATTTCCAAAGCAATGATGGAAAAGGTGTTTGTAGCAAAAGCAAAAACGGTAGATCCAGCGAGGACATTAATTTGTGGAACCCGTTATGGAAATGTAATGGCTTCTAGAGGCTCTGTAATTCCATTATTTATAGATCAAATTAAAAGTGGACAATCTTTGACAGTTACTGATCCTAATATGACAAGATTCCTTATGAGTTTGGAAGAGGCTGTTGAGCTCGTAGTATTTGCTTTCGAAAATGCTGAAGCGGGTGATATTATGGTGCAAAAGTCACCAGCATCTACTATTGGAGATTTAGCGCAGGCACTCAAAGAATTATTTAACGTTGATAATGAAATAAAAGTTATTGGTACACGTCATGGTGAAAAGTTATACGAAACATTGCTAACAAGGGAAGAGCATGTAGTTTCTAAAGATTTAGGGGGGTTTTATCGAGTTCCTGCAGATAAAAGAGACCTTAACTATGGAAAGTATTTTGAAGAAGGGGACCAAAAGTTATCTTCTGAAGAAGAATATAATTCTCATAACACAGAGCGGCTAAGAATTGAAGCGATTAAAGATAAACTCTTAATGCTTGATTATGTTCATGAAGAATTGAAAGGTTGGAATAAATAATGAAGGTATTAGTAACTGGATCTAAAGGTTTTATTGGTAAAAATCTCATATCAGAGTTAAGAAACCGAAACTACACAGATATCTATGAATATAGCAGGGACACAGATCCAGTTCTACTTGATGAGTATTGTAAAGATGCGGATTTTGTTTTTCATCTTGCTGGGGTAAATCGCCCTAAGGATCAATCTGAATTTATGGATGGGAATTATGGTTTTACATCTATATTATTAGAAACTTTAAAAAAGCACCAAAACACCTGTCCAATAATGATTTCATCTTCTGTTCAAGCCAATTTAGAAAACCCTTATGGTATTAGTAAAAGAGCAGGTGAAGAATTAATTTTTCAATACAGTAATCAAACAGGAGCAAGGGCACTGGTATATCGTTTTCCTAATGTCTTTGGGAAATGGTGCAAGCCAAATTATAACAGTGCAATAGCTACATTTTGTCATAATATTGCTAATGGGTTACCCATCAATGTAAATGATCCGAACGTCAAAATGAATTTAGTATATATTGATGATGTTATTGAAGAGCTTATTAATGCTTTAAATCGTAATGAAAATAAAATTGATGAATTTTGTGAGGTTCCAGTAGTTCACACTATCACTCTAGGTGAAATTGTTGATTTAATCTATTCTTTTAAACAAAGTCGAGAAGAACGAACAATACCTGATATGTCAAATTCAATTTCGAAAAAATTATATAGTACTTATTTGAGCTATTTGCCAGAAGACCAATTTAGTTATCACCTAAAAATGAATGTAGATAATAGGGGTTCATTTACAGAGTTTATTAAGACTCCAGAAAGAGGTCAAGTTTCAGTTAACATTTCTAAAGCTGGTATTACAAAAGGTAACCATTGGCACCATACAAAGAATGAAAAGTTTTTGGTTGTTAGCGGCCATGGAGTTATTCGTTTTAGAAAAGTTGATTCTAATAAAGTTATTGAATATTATGTCAGTGGGGATAAACTGGAAGTAGTGGATATACCTACTGGTTATACACATAACATTGAGAACATGGGTGATACCGATATGGTCACTATTATGTGGGCAAATGAGCTATTTGATCCAGAGAAGCCAGATACTTACTACCTGGAGGTTTAATATATGAAAAAGTTAAAAGTTATGACAGTCGTTGGAACTAGACCAGAGATTATTAGATTGTCAGCTGTGATTAATAAATTGGAAGAATCAAATGCTATAGAACATACACTCGTTCATACAGGGCAAAACTATGATTATGAACTAAATGAAGTTTTCTTTAAAGATTTTAATTTAAAGAAACCCGATTATTTTTTGAATGCAGCTAACGGCACTGCTGTTGAAACAATAGGTAATATTCTAGTGAAAATTGATCCAATCATGGAAGAAGTACAACCAGAGGCTTTATTGGTACTTGGAGATACAAACAGTTGCTTGTGCGCAATAGCTGCAAAGAGAAGGCACATACCAATTTTCCATATGGAAGCTGGAAATAGATGCTATGATCAAAGGGTGCCAGAAGAAACAAACAGAAAAATTGTGGACCATACTTCAGATATTAATTTAACATATAGTGATATTGCAAGAGAATATCTTTTAAGAGAGGGATTACCTGCAGATAAAATCATTAAAACTGGTAGCCCTATGTTTGAAGTTCTCAATTCAAGAAAAAAAGATATAGAGAAATCTGATGTATTAGAAAGATTAGATTTAGAAGAAGGAAATTATTTTGTGGTCTCCGCTCATAGAGAAGAAAATATTAGTTCGGAGACTAATTTTCAAGATTTAGTTGATAGTTTAAATGCAATTGCGGAGAAGTATAACTTACCTGTCATTATCAGTACGCATCCTAGAACTAGAAATATGATTAATGCTAAGGGAATAAAGTTTAACCCTCTAGTAAAAACCTTAAAACCACTAGGATTTAATGATTATGTAAAACTTCAAATTAAATCTAAATCCGTGTTAAGTGATAGTGGAACTATAAGTGAAGAGTCTTCTATTCTTGGTTTTAGAGCTCTTAATATAAGACAAGCTCACGAAAGACCAGAAGCTATGGAAGAAGCATCCGTTATGATGGTAGGACTGAAGAAAGAGCGAATCCTTCAGGGGCTTGAAGTATTAGAATCTCAGATAGAAGGAGATTTAAGGGAGGTTGCAGACTACAGTATGCCTAATGTATCGGATAAGATACTTAGGATTATTTTATCTTATACCGATTATGTTAATAGAGTTGTTTGGGGGCAAAAATAGTGAAAGTTTTGCAAATTAACTCCGTATGTGGGGTAGGTAGCACAGGTAGGATTGCAACGGATATTCACAAACTTCTAAATGACCAAGGCTATCAAAGTTATATTGCATACGGGAGAGAAATACCATTAAACTGTGAAAATGCAATTAAAATAGGCGCAAAGTATGACAATTATACCCATGTAGCATTAACTAGAGTATTTGATTTACACGGTTTCGGATCAATTAAGGCAACACTAGATTTTATTAAAAAGGTTGAACTACTTAATCCTGATGTTATTCATTTGCATAACATTCATGGTTATTATATTAATATTAAAATCCTTTTTAATTATTTAAAAAGAAGTAATAAGCCTGTAGTGTGGACATTACATGATTGTTGGGCATTGACAGGACACTGTGCTCACTTTGATTATTCAGGTTGTAATAAATGGATAACAGGTTGTGGTAAATGCCCACAAAAAGGGGAATACCCAAGAAGTAGTTTGAGGGATAATTCACAACTAAATTATATAAACAAAAAGGAACTTTTTACTGGCTTAAAGAATTTAACTATTATTACTCCTTCAAAATGGCTTGCAAACATAGTTAAAGAATCTTTTCTTAAAGAATATCCTATTAAGATAATAAATAATGGAATAGATATAAATGTTTTTAAACCAACAATAGGAAATTTCAAATCAAGGTATGGTTTAGAAGGTAATTTTATTATTTTAGGAGTTGCAAGTACTTGGAGTACTAAAAAAGGATTTAACTATTTTCTAGAGCTATCTACTAAATTAGAAGTTGATGAAAAAATAGTTTTAGTGGGTTTATCAGAAGCTATGAAGAAGAAGTTACCAAAAAATATCATTAGTATTACTAAGACTAATGATATTGTTGAATTAGCAGAAATATATTCTTCGGCAGATGTTTTCATCAATCCTACTCTTGAAGAAGTATTAGGGTTAACTAATTTAGAGTCATTAGCATGTGGAACTCCTGTTATTACATTTGATACAGGTGGTAGCGTAGAATGTATAGATGAATTCACAGGCATAGTTGTAGAACAGGGTAACATTTATAAAATGATTGAAGCAATTAACCATATAAAAACAAAAAGCAAAATGTTTTATAAAGAGAATTGCATTGACCGTGTATATAAGCTGTTTAGAAAGGAAGATAAGTACAACGAGTATATCGAATTATATGGAAAAGCGCAGGTGAAACTATGAAAATTACACATGTATGCTTATGTGGACCGGTTACTGATAATTGGACTTATCAAGATAATCTACTTCCTAAGTATCATAAAGTAAATGGTAATGAAGTCAGTGTCATTACTTCTCAGTATATATGGAATGATTCAGGGAATTTAGATATGGACAAAAGGAAATTATATTATAATGAATATGGAATTAAAACTATTAGAATCGAAAATAAGTTCAATACAAACATTAATTCTAAACTCAAAATATATAATGATTTATATTATACAATTATTAATGAAAAACCGGATGTTCTTTTTATTCATGGTATTCAGTTTTTAGATGTGTTAACTATAGTCCGCTATTTAAGAAAACATCCTGAAGTCACCGTTTACATTGACAATCATGCTGATTATTCAAACAGTGCTCAAAATTGGTTCTCTGAAAATATACTTCATAAATTGATTTGGACATTTTGTGGAAAATTAATTGAACCTTATACTAAAAAGTTTTATGGGGTGTTACCTGCTAGAGTTAATTTTCTTAAAGAAGTATATAAACTACCCGACAAAAAAATAGAATTGTTAGTCCTAGGAGCTGACGATGAAAAAGTTAACGCGGCAAAAGCAAACATTGAAAAACTAAATATTAGGGAAAAGCTTCAGATAAATTCGAGCGATTTTTTAATAGTTTCTGGGGGGAAAATTGATTCTGCAAAGAAACAAATTCTACTATTAATGGAAGCGGTTAATAGAATAAGAGATATAAATGTTAAGCTTGTAGTATTCGGATCAGTTTCACCTGAGATTAAAGAGGAATTTAATTTGCTAGTCGATAATGTTAAGATCAAATATATTGGATGGATTTCTCCTGATGAAACCTATCAATATTTTGCATCAGCTGATTTAGCTGTCTTTCCAGGAAGACATTCTGTTATATGGGAACAAGTTGTAGGAATTGGGATTCCTTGTATATTTAAGCATTGGGAAGGAACAACTCACGTTGATGTTGGTGGGAACTGTCAATTCATATACGAAGACTCTTTGTCTGAGATTCAAGATAAGATCGAAGAAATTATAAATAATCCCAAATTATATAATTCTATGAAAAATAGTGCAGAACTACTGGGTATGGACAATTTTTCTTATTCAAAAATTGCTGAAAAAAGTATCCAATAAATCTTTTTCCGTATCAAATATTTTAAAACCATAACAATTATTATATGCACAGTTATTTAAATGAAAATTGATTTCTTATGTCCTTAGAAACGTAAGGGGAATTTAGTGTTGTTTAATTATAATAATAAACACTAAGCCATAGAGGTGAAGTGAGTTTGAAAATTGAAAAATATGTAGATAAATTAAACCTTATAAAATTATTTATGTATGTGTTTATATATAAAACAGTAATTGAGCTAATTTACATTTATAGGATTTCACCTCTGTATGATTATACAGGTTTGACTTTAGACATTAGTGTTATAGCCTACTTTGTATCATTACTGTACCTTATACTTTTAATTATGTTGTTACCTAAAGATAAAACAAGGCCCTCAACATACCTTTATTTAATATTTATTATTTTTTTGGTAGTGCCATTGTTGTCTTTTTATTGGTTAAATAATAAAAGTATATATTATATTAGTTTTGTAATATTAGCTTGTTTAGTAATCTCTTTTTTTCTCAGATTAGTAAAGCCAATATACTTTTTTGAAGAAATTAAATCAGCAAAATTCCTATTAAGTATTTTATTTATTCTCTATATTCTTATAACCATATATTTAATTGTAAAGAGAGGAGGAATAGATTTAAGGGCATTTGATTTTGGTTCTATTTATGATTTGCGTTCAGAAGTCCAATTCTCTGGTATATCAGGTTATTTACTAAATTGGTGTGCGAAAGTATTTTGCCCATTTTTCTTTGCGTATTTTCTTTTCAAAAATGAAAAAGGGAAAATGTTAATTGCACTTATTCTTCAACTCTTACTTTATTTAAGTTTTGGTTTTAAAGCGTATTTATTTTCTATTGGGATGCTAGTAATGGTGGCCATTGCTGTAAAAAGGAATAGATTTGAACGAGATTTCACTTGGGGTTTCATTTGTATAATTGTAGCTTCATATGCACTTGACATTCTTAACATTACATCCTCTCTTAGAAATTCTATACCTTTTAGAATGGTATATGTTCCAGCTCAAATTCAATATCAGTATTATGACTTTTTTGAAAACAGGGACAAGATGTTTTTTGCGGATGGTATTATCGGAAAAATATTATCCGTTGAAAGTCCATTTAATCAACCTGTTCCATTTATTATTAGTAGTTACTTTCACAATGGCGCTGTGTCTAATTCAAACACGGGGATCTTTTCTGATGCTTATGCAAATGGTGGCTTTTTTAATATGATATTCTTTGCATTATTACTTGCCATGATATTTTATTTAATTGATTCACTAACTAGAAGAATTCCTAAATATATAGTGGTGGCTGCATTTAGTTATATGATGTTTGTATTAAATGATAATTCACTTCTAACTGCCTTCCTTACAGGAGGAATAGGGTTAATGCTTATATTATTATTGTTATTTAATTCCAGCCTTAATGAAAACTATGAAACCAAATGGCGAAGGAATACTTAAGTGTAAAAGCGGGATATAGGCAATAAGTTTGTACCAAAAAGAGGTAGAAATATGTTTTCATTTTTTAAAAAAAATATTTTTAAAGATTCATTTCTTAATATTATTGCGTCATTAGTTTTAACTTCAGCTGTTCAATTGCTTGCATATCCCTATATTGGAAGGGAATTCACTGCATCGGAATATGGATTAATTCTTACATTGATGGGTGTGGTTAATGCTGTGGGAGTTTCCCTTGGAAATTCTTTGAATAATACAAGAATATTGCTCCAATCAGAATACAAAGTAAAAGGATTTAATGGAGATTACAATCCCATATTCGTTGGTATAACATTACTTGGTGCAATTATTGTAACAGTAATTTCTTCAATAGTATTGGGTGAATTTAACGTAACAATAATTGGTTGTATTTCTATAACCTGTTTAATTATGCTTAGGGCTTATTACTCAGCTAGTTTTAGAATAGATATAAATTACAAAAAGGTGCTCATTTCTAATATATTTGGATTCTTCGGATATATTTTGGGAATAATAATTACCCATGTTACTGGTTATTGGGTATTCTTGTTTGTTTTTGGAGAATTATTTTCTTGTATTTATATAATGTTTTCGTCCCATATCGTAAGGGATAATTTTATATTAACACCTCTATTTAAGAAAAGTTTTAGAAAATTCTCATATATTATGTCTGCTTCAGTTTTGTCTACGATGATGATGTATATGGATCGTTTTTATATTTATCCTTTTTTAGGAGCGGAAGAGGTTTCGTTATATATAGTTGGTTCATATTTAGGTAAAACAGTGGGGATTATTTTTATTCCTATTTCTGGAGTTTTACTTACTTATTATGCAAAAAAAGATGAGATTACAATAAAGGAGTTCTACAAACGTACGTGTTTTTTTGTTGTATGTTGTTTTGTTCTGTACATTGGGATAATCTTTTTAGGTGTCCCTATCATGGAATTATTATATCCTACAATTATCAGTAGTGCACTCCAATATTTTCACATTGCTAATTTAGCTGCCATTGTTTTTATATTAGGAACAACAATTCAACCTACGCTGATAAAATATTGTGAAGACAAATGGTTACCTTTAACTCAAGGGATATATTTTATAGTATATTTAATATTGGGTTATTACGGTATGCTTCACTTTGGTTTGCTAGGATTTTGTTATGCAGTATTAATATCAAATACTTTTTTAATTATATTAATGTTAATTATAGTCACTGTATCTTTATTTAAGAATAATGAGGTTTCAATAATTGAATGAATTTTGTTAGTTTCTTTTTGGATAGTTGCAGATTTTATGGTCAAAGGGGGAAAAATATATGAAAATCACAATAGCTGGTACAGGTTATGTGGGATTATCTAATGCTATATTACTAGCCCAACAAAATGAAGTGATAGCACTTGATATTATCCAAGATAAAGTTGATATGATCAATAATAAAAAATCTCCTATAATAGATGATGAGATTGAAGAATTCCTAGCAACAAAAGAACTGAACTTAACTGCAACTACGGACAATTATAAAGCATTTAAGGATGCAGAGTACGTAATTATTTCTACACCTACAAATTACGACCCAGAAAAGAATTACTTTAATACTCGATCTGTTGAAGCTGTTATTGCTAATGTATTATCGATAAATCCAGATGCAGTGATGGTTATTAAATCTACAGTTCCGGTTGGTTATACAGAAACAATAAGAGAAAAATTTGAGACGAAAAATATCATCTTTTCACCTGAATTTTTAAGAGAAGGAAAAGCGTTATATGATAACTTGTACCCTTCAAGAATTGTTGTTGGTGAACAGTCTGAAAGAGCAAAAGTTTTTGCAGACTTACTAGCGGAAGGTGCACATAAAGAAAATATTGACATCTTATTTACGAACTCCACAGAAGCAGAAGCTATTAAATTGTTCGCAAATACTTATCTAGCAATGAGAGTTGCTTTTTTTAATGAGTTAGATTCTTATGCAGAGATAAGAGGTTTAAATACCAAGCAAATCATCGATGGCGTTGGTTTAGATCCTCGTATTGGAGATCACTATAATAATCCATCCTTTGGATATGGTGGTTACTGCCTACCAAAGGATACGAAACAGCTCTTAGCTAACTACGAAGATGTACCTAACAACATTATGGGAGCAATTGTAGATGCCAACAGAACAAGAAAAGATCATATTGCAGATATGATAATAAAAAGAGCTCCTAAGGTTGTAGGTATCTATAGGCTTACAATGAAAATGGATTCAGATAATTTCAGACAATCAGCTATTCAAGGTGTTATGAAGCGGATTAAAGCTAAAGGAATTGAAGTAGTTGTGTATGAACCGGCTCTTCAAGAAGAGACATTCTTTAATTCAAAAGTAATCAACGACTTCGAAGAGTTTAAGACTGTGTCAGACGTAATTGTAGCAAACAGACTATCTGATAATTTACGTGATGTAGAGGAAAAAGTGTATACGAGAGATCTTTATAGTAGAGATTGATAAATGAAAAAAGGATCGAGGTGAGAGGAACCTCGATCCTTTAATATTTCCTGCTGCAAAAAAACTAGGATAACATAGTAATTTACTAAGTAACCCAGAAGGTATCCCCATCAATGTCAACAGACTTCATTGAACATGCACACACTACATTTAGTGCTTTAATTTGATTCCACTCTTTTGCTTTTTATCCACAGCAGTTTCTCCATAATTATTCTTTAATGTAACGTTAGTGCTCCGTTCTACCAGTAGTTCTACAGCTGCAAAGTCTGTGTTTCTCGCTGCTCTTATCAGGGCAGTACCCTTTTGAACCCTTAACCTCTTCGTCCCAGACTTTCTATTTTTCATCCTGTTCATGCCCTTTGTCATTGGGATTTATGGGTTTGCGGTTGTGGTTAGGAGAGAAAGGTGTGGAGAAAGGTTAAACGATTCGACCCCTGATATTATATGACATAAATGGAATATAATAGTTATGATATGGTAGGTAAATAGTCTTGAATATACTAATTAAAGGGGGACCACTATGAATAGATATAGAAAATCTTTACTTGGTATTATTATTATTGTTGTACTTTCTCTAATTGGTTGCAACCAAACGGACGTTATACATAATGAAAGTAATGTAGAGTCATCGGTCGAGACTACGCATACAAGCAATTCTTCTGAAGACGAAGCACCTAGACCTTATACTGAAACTATTACCATGGATGATGTGGTTGGGTATTGGCATGGAAGATTAGGGAATTTGATTATTTTCCTTTATGAGGGGACAAGCGGTGAAATTCAATTCTTGGATAACCACGGTTCGGCATATTTAATATTTGAAAAATATTCGAATGAAGAAAATGGTCTTGTGTTTGATGTCAATCCAGCAAGTACTGGTTATGAGAATGTGAACGCATTTCCTATTACTATTTTTAAAGTAGATGGAGAGACATTGGCCGTTAGAATTGGGGAAGTGACGCACGAATTCAAAAAAATCAATGAAGATGAGTTTTTTGAGGATCAGCCTATGGAATATTTCGGTGAGGTCGATATACCAGCTGAGGAAGAGCCTGTACTATTTCTTCAGGACGAATTAATGAGCTTGTCGGACGATGAAGTAGAAGTAGGAACGCTTATGAATAACTATGATTAAACGAATACCGTATATACAAGCATTACCTACAAAGGGATGAATGAATCTCCTGAACACATTCGAGAATCGATTATTGAGAAGGTAAAAGAAATGAACAACATTGCAAATCAATATCGTTGGTTGGAGACTTTTGTGTCATTAGTGCCTACTTGAATAATGGTGTACCTGGAGAAACGGAGAAAGATAAGCAGGTAAATACCTTAACACCTGATCGTTTGGAAAATCAAGAAAATAGGGCATTCTTTATTGCCACTTCCCCTGAGGACAGGTGGGTACTTAGCAAAAAGAACGTATCATCCGATAATTTTGCAGGATATACCCTAACATTTAAAAGTAACAAGGTTTTTGAAAAGGACAGGGATCAGGAATTGCAATCTCGGCACCGTTATTCTCTATATACATTAGAAAACATCAATGGTCTTACTGTTCTATTAGAAGCTTACACAAAAGGTATTTTGACAGATGTACATGATGAAATTGATTCGAACAATTACATACTGGAAACATCAACGATCAAAAATTACCTAGGTTATTGGCATTACAAAGAAATGAATCAGTACTTTGAAATTACATTTGATGAGTTTGGTGGGATGATCCATGAAAGTACTGGTTATGGCTACTCCTTCACTATTACCAATGAAACTAACAACGAAATAGAACTTGCATTAGGTACCGGGGAGACATGGAAGGTAACCAAAGACGGAGATTCCCTGTTGGTAGGAAAAAGCGATGGATATGATATGACATTGCATACAGCCACAAAAGATGAATAAGAAATCCTCCTCTCTACACGTTTGCGTTTATATAAAATGTGTTACTATGAGTTGTCTCAATTTTTGCCGACATAGAATCAGTGAGTATTGCGGAAGGAAAAAGCCAGCAGTGTGGAGTTTGGAGCCACCAAATGCGGATGATAGAGGCACTTAATGCAAGACTGGGAGTAAGTTGTATGTACAATCATTAAAATAAGCCATCGATTTTAGATGCTTCGATGGCCGTTTAAACTATTTAAAACTGATATCTTTCGGTTAGTTAAAATTTCACCTTCAAGCACTGTTTAAATCAGTGATGAAGTCATTGACGATGTTAATCGTTTTATAGACAGGATCTCCAACGAAAAAGTAGATTTAAAAGATCTTGCAATTAGAACTGCTAGTTTGGAGAATTGCTTGATAGAACAAGAAAACTTATATAAATAAAAGAAGCGGGGGGAAGGACCCTGCTTCCACTTATTATAAAGAAAACACTTACTATTTGCGTTTGTCAGCTTCTTTACGAATTGTCCCAATTTTTTTATCGCTTCTTGTATCTCGCCCATTCGAATTTCTTATTGTTCCTGCGGGTAAACCATGTTTTTTCTCGAAGGTACCAACTGTGCAATCACTTCGTGTTTTTCTAGTCAACCTAAATTCCCCCTCATTGTTTTCATATTTTATATATACATATAATACCATAATAAATTGGTTATAAATGTAATGATTTTACCGTTATGCTTATTTATTTTCCAGCTATCAGGTATGGGATTTAGGGTACGGTCCTCTGCTTTATAGTAGTTTATGTTTTAATCATAAGTAACTGACAGACCAAAGTGGATATTTAATCACTTATACTAATAATTTATCCCACATAGTCCAAACCTCCCATTATCTAACCCCGTGCAGGAATTTAGCTGTTTGGAATCAGCTATGGCTCGCAATGATTGCATATGGCATAAGTGAACTGAGTATACTACGAAGTGAAGGGTGAGGGAGAACCGATCTTATTTTTACCCGGGATTGGCGCAACTTGCAGCATGTTTCGTCCTCAAGTTGATTTCCTTAAGAGAAACTATCATACAATTACTATTGATATGTTGGGAGCAGGAAAGTCCCAGTCATTAAAAGTATACAATCCATGGGGCTGCATTGATCTACAGGCACATAACTTATCCATCATTTGAAATTGAAAACAGTTACTATTTTGGGAGTATCATATGGAGGGATTGTCGCACAAAGCATTTCCTTCTTAAGTAAAGACCTAGTAACAAAATTAATTCTGGTTGATTTATGGACACATCTTTCCTAGAAATTATCCAGGAGTTTAAAGTATTCCTATTTGACACCGTCGTCACCCTCTCAACTTGGTTCCCCTGCACTTGGTCAAAGCTCCTATTTTCAAATTATCAAAAATGGGATATAGCATATGCTGAAATGATACAAGTCAAAGAAAGTAGAAACGCATTTGCTGTCACGATGCAAATGCTCGGCTGCCTTGGCTTTAACCACATACCTCTATTAAAGCAAGTAGACGTACCTGTCCTAGGCATTGTCGGGGATGCGGTACCTGTAGTCATAACAAAAACAAAAGAAATAATAGAAGCAGTTCCAAATGGTGAAATACATATCGAAAATATGCTTTTGACCTAAGCAACCTCTGCCAACCGGATAAGGTTAATCATGCGATTTATACATTTTTCGAGAGGAGAGTGGACAGGCATGTTAAACCGATTGTGCTTTAAGAATAAAACTATTTGACAGAATTTCCTGCAAATCTTCCAAACGTTTCTGGCAAACTTTCAATCTAAGCTTCAACAACTGCAAATAGAACTCGATGAGTTTGAAGGAAACTCCCACGGTTTTATCGACGAAGGTTTCTAATTAGCCCACTATTAGTATCATAAATATTTTCTAATCTCGCATGGTATATCAAGTTAAAAAAACAGGTCCGTCACCCCTTGGGCAACGGACCTGTTTCTTATTCCACTTCCATAAGCATACCATCTAACGAACGGCCGATAGTAGTTCTTTAATGACTCGAGTAGTTTGTCAAGATCAGTATTCGTCCCAACTCCCAAACAATTTTTTAACTATAATAATTGCCGATATACATTTAAAGGCTCAAGAAGTTCATTTCAAATATGAAATTTGATACCAATACAGTTAAAAAATATAACTGAAATAGAATTATTTAACATAAATAATAAAATAATCTTTCAATTTCTGCAAATATTTTGTAAAATTAACCTGTTCATAAATAATCGTAAAGGAGTAACGAGTTGCATAAGAAAGTTATTTTCGTTATATTATTATGTTTTTTTGTTTTTGGTGGGATAATTTACATTTCTTATAATCGAGCTGATCATTCTGAACTCACACTTTCTGATCTCGATCATAATCAAATGTTGCCTAAAGCTTTTGAAATGATGAATATTTCTGAGGATGAACTGAAAATTAAGGATGATAAGAAAGTTAAAATAGCTATTATAGACAGTGGCATTTCCAAAAACCATCCAGATCTAGACATAGCAATTGAGAATTCAATAAATTTTATTAATGAAGATGAATCAGTTACTGACGAATATAATCATGGTACAGCAATTGCGGGTATTATTGCTGCAAAAGATAATAATATTGGAATAGTAGGTATAGCTCATAATACAGAAATATTTGATCTTAAGGTGTTGAATAAAGAAGGAAAAGGTGAAATAAAAAATTTAGTAGAAGCTTTAATATGGTGTATAGAAAATAACATAGACATTGTAAATATTAGTTTTGGTTTCCAAAATCATAATGATGAATTGCTTTACACTATAGAACAAGCAATAGAAAATAATATTATTGTTGTTGCTGCTGCTGGTAATACATATGGTATAGATGTAGATTATCCTGCTAAATATGATAAGGTTATTTCAGTTAATAGCATTGATTACAATAATACACCATTAAATTCTTCAGGATCTGGAAAAATAGATTATGTTGCACCTGGATTGGAAATAATTTCAACAGATAATAAGGGGAGCTATTCCAGTTTCACAGGTAATTCATTTTCTACAGCATATGTAACCGCAATAATAGCAAATTTAATGTCACAAAACTTACTAACTACAAATAATGGATTAACCGATTTAAAGAATTTCTCTCACGATATTTATGAACCAGGTTTTGATAGTTTCACAGGCAATGGGATACTTAAATTAAGCTTAAAATAAAAAAACGAGGTGACTCAATTGTACAAAAAAATAATAAGCTCTTTTATTATCTTCACTTTAGTTGTTTCATTGTTTAGTGGTGTTGCATCAGCTCAGGATAATTCATTAACCAATCAACCTCACCTAGAAGAAAACGTTCAACAAGAATTAGAGAACATATTGGGGGAAGAAATTGCTGAGAATTTTGAGACAGAAGTAGAATTTGATAATGAAAGCAATGAGCATATAATTCAAATTGAAAATTCACAAAAAAATATTTCACCACTCAGTTCTGAAGTAATAATTGATGAAAACAACAACTTGGAAATCTATGTAGAATACTTAGATGATTTTAATAATGAAATCAAGGCAACTTATAATGTACTCCCAATTAAAATTAGCGAAGAAGAATTTGTAGCGGAGATAGTAGATATAAATACAGGAGAGACTTATCTACTAGATTCTAATGAGATGAATGCTTCTGTGGTTCCTATTATAATAGCCCATATTATACGAATAGGAGTTACTGCGGCAATCGGAATAGTAGGAAAAGCTTTAATTAAATCTGCTGTTAAAAAATTGGCTTTTAGAAGTCAAAAACTATTAGATCAACATTATGATAAACATGTTATTAAACAAAAAGAATATGGTTCCATTACAAAAAACCAATATTTAGAAAAAGCCCAAAATCTAATTGGCTCTGATAGCTCTAATGTACTTTCTAAGAAAAGGTCAGATGGATCTCGAGTATTTTATAATAAATCAACAAATGACTTTTCAATCCTAAGTAAAGATGGATTTATTCAAACTTTATTCAAACCAACTGATAAAATTAATTATTATAATAGACAAAAGTAAAATGATATAAGGTAGGTTGGTATTCAGAATGGTGTTATTCATGATTACCTTATGTAATTCTTAGGGTGAAAAATATTTTCAAGAATACTTAAGGCTCTTCGGGAAAAAGAAAGACTGTAGACAAATATAAGAGTTTTGCCTACAGTCTTATGAATAATTTAGTACTTACTTCATTTGATAATTTGGAAATTTGAATCCTTGATATCTTCAACAGTTGGCTTACGAACTGATTGAAGATAACTTTCGTTAGCTGCCCCAAACTCTAAAAAATTTCTCTGTGCCTGATATAAGGAAACTTCATTTGCCCCACCTTCATAATGAGGATCATCATATTGAACATTATCATCTTCCCAATAACAAATCGAACAAATCTCAAACGAACCTGGAGACTCACTCTCTAACGATTTATACCCACAACATGGACATGTATAAAAATTATTGTTCATTTACAAATCCTCCTAAATGCAGTTAATGATAATAAAATTATTATATCCTTTTTATTGTCAGAATTGTAGTAGTATAACCTGAGCCTCGCCGATATGTCTTGTAAATACAACCTCTACAACAAAAACCACTATCCCAATAATTTATCCAAAACATAACTGCCACACTCCTGCTATTATTGCAGAGAAGATTATATAAAAACTGTATAATATTAGGTTTAATGTTAATTAAGAGATGCTAGAAAATAGAATAGAGATAGTGATTTTTCATATTTATAGTGGAGATAAGTTAAATTTGATAAATTAGTGGATAAGGATAAATGGGTATTCTAACCTGAATTACGACACGTTTTAACAAATTTCAAAGGTTTATTACTATCGGCATTGGCTTGCAATGGACGATACTGAACTCCTAATCTCTCTTTAAAAAACGGCTTCAACTCACTTAATCTAATTTGCTGCGAAGTTGAAAAGTACTAATAAAAAATAGATAAAATATGAAGCAGGGACGGACCTCGGCTTCTTTTTCATCCATTTTTATTTCAATTCTTTCAAATAAGGAAGCAAAGAACAGTACTCAACAACCTAATTACTACAAAATACCTTATTTTAAAAAAATACCTTTATTAATATATATTTTCCTTCCATAATAAGATAAGTAAATTAAATAAGATTATTTAAAGGAGAAGGATATGAAGGCGAATAGAGAGAATTTGGAAGAACAAGATGAAAAGATTGCCCATCTAGAAAGACTATTAAAGGAATTGCAGGGAGCACAACAACAAAGTGCCGCCACAACTGCGTTAACTCGTAGTGCAGGACATTTGCCTCTACCTGGAGGAATGTTTAAGAATTTCTTAAAAGCTAGTGTGTTAAAGATTATTTTAAGTGTTTTTATACTTTTAGTTTTTATCTCAGGAGGAGTTTGGCTTTTTACCGGCGATACCTTCAAAGCAGAGTCTGTAACTTATGTCGAAAAAGTACAGGAGCTAGCTACACTAGCAACCGTTAAAGCGCATATGAAAGTCGTTATACAAGAAGAGGATAATAAAATTTTTGGGAAAGACATTTCTATGAATCTACTAGGGACAAAGCGAGAAATACTAGTGGTCGTACCCTCGACGGTAATTGCTGGTGTTGATTTAAATGGCGTCACTTCAAAGGACATGGTAATTAATGAAGAGACAAAAGAAATAGATATCACACTTCCTCATGCAAAGCTTATTCAAGATCCAGCTTTACAAATGGATAAAATAGTAACTTATGTCGATGGTGGGCTCTTCAATGATAATGTGGATTGGGAAGAAGGATTTGACCTAGCAGGTCAGGCTCAAGAAAAAACGAGAAAAGAAGCCATCGCGGTTGGTTTACTTGAAACAGCAGAGGAAAATGCAGAACTTGTGTTAAAAGAGTTTTTTAAGAATATTGATTATACGGTTAATGTTAAGTTTGATTGATGAGGAAGCAAAAGGAAGCAAGGTAATTCCGCTGCTTCCTTTTTAGATTATGGAATTATAAGAATTGGAAGACTACTAATTCATATTTTCCTAAGGGGGTAGTATCATACTAAGTAGAAAGGTTCAACCTTCCTCTTTTTCACAGCGCCCCTCCTTTGTTTTACATAGACACCATTTGAGAATTATATAATAAGAACCTGTAAAGTTGCATTTTTCCATTGATCAGCGTGAACTTTCTGCATGTTTTTCAAACATCTACTAAGTTTTTTGTACTATTTTCGAGTTATTCTTGCTAATATGTTGCCATAACTTCAGACCAGTTTCATATTTTGCAAAGTTGAATAACGTTTGGTTAAATCGATGTTCATATTAGTAACAATTTTAATCTCGGTTGAACTTAAGTATGGATTAAGTATTTCAAACCTATCAAGGTGCATATAATATTCCTCATTTTCTTTACCTTGGTAGTCAGCTATCTCTACAATGCCAGTTGCCACCCCTCTGGCAATGATTCCATTCCCATTACTATATAAAAACACCAAGTCTCCCATCTTAATGGTTTCTATTAGATGCTTCCAGTGCCCAAAGTAGGCAGAACATTTCTGTCCTCTTAACATGTCCTCTTCACAAGTCTTGTCATAAGACTTGTTAGTATTTAAAATATGTACCCTTCTCATACTTTAACCTCCCGATGAATATTTGAATAATATTATTTATTCAACAAAGTATTTACTGAAACCTTTAATAACTCTTCAATATATACATGTTAAAAGAACTGTTATTATGAATTTTTTGGAATTTTATATTTCTTTTGATCTAATTTATAGAGTATATTAGAAATATATACTATATTCATACAAGTGAGGATAATTCATTGTGACGACAAAAAAATCATTAACCCAAGATACTATTATGAAGGCGCTAGACTGGTCTTATGACAAAGCAGTTAATGGTGGCATACCTGGAATGGATACCGCTATTGAGTTGGCAACGAATTATGAACAAAAAAGCGGCTCATTAGTAGAAAATGTTAATAGTTTAATTAGGTGGCAAAATACAAAGAGTGCTACAAGTGGATTCATATCAGGTCTTGGTGGTGTAATAGTAATGCCAGTTGCAATTCCCGCTAATATCACAAGTGTAATTTTAGTCCAAATCAGGATGGTTGCTGCAATTGCTCATATGGGAGGACATGATCTAAAGTCCGATGAAGTAAAAACATTCGTGTATGCATGTTTAGCAGGTAATGGAGCCAAAGATATACTGAAAAATTCAGGTATCCAAATAGGAAAGAAACTGGCTATAAGTGGTATAAAAAAGATTCCAGGTGAAGTAATTAAGAAGATTAATAAAGCTGTTGGCTTTAGGTTGTTAACTAAATTTGGAGAAAAAGGGGCTATCAATTTGGGTAAAATGGTCCTAATAGCTGGCGGACTAATAGGTGGAACTATAGATGCAGTCTCTACGAATACAATTGGAAATGTAGCCCGTAAACTCTTTATAGAGGATTCTAATGTAAATACCTCTTACAATGATAGTGAACCAGTAATTATAGATATGAAGTAGTTTAATGTATTAGAGGGACGAATCAATAATAGTCTCTCTTTTTAATCCCCTCATAGTCCATTCCTCCCATTTTCCACCCCGATGCAGGAATTTCCCTAATAGTGTCGAACCGTCATACATATGCATATACAGTATCTGTAAAATCTTACCGAAAGGAGGCGAACCATGAAAGTTTTAGACGTATCCTCCCTGCACGATGGAATCAAGGGAATGAGCCGGCAACTGTCGGAACTCGAGAAGCAACTAAATAACGTAGAGAACGGAATTCGCTCTTTTGTTTCCTCCAAGGATTCCTTCCGCGGCAAAGGGGCCAGTGCTATCAGGCAGTTCTATGAATATGCGCACCTCCCATTCCTGCAGTTTTTCCAATCGTTCCTAGCAAACTTTCAATCTAAGCTTCAACAACTGCAATTAGAACTTGATGGGTTGGAGGGCAATTCGCGAGGATTTATCGACGAAGGTTTCCTAACAAGTGAGCTAGAGGATGGCTTAAATCAACTTAATCGCATGGTGACCGAGCTGACAGGGGAGACAAACTCGAGAGATGCCAACTGAAATGAAAATATATTATGATGTAAAGCAAAATAGCCTAAAAGGAAAATATAGATACGAATTAGTTTATGCGACTTACTCCGAACTACTGCCAGATGATATTTTTGATTTGTGGTTTGTAGAAGTTAAGGGTAATAACCTTTAAATTAGACCTTGGTTGGCTTAAGTAACTTAGTTCTTTTACAGTTGTAGGTGTGTGGGTTTAAAGGACTGACACGCCGGCCACCTATAAGATCGTTAGGGAGGACGAGAGTTTGGATTGGTCCGCTGCTTCCTTTGCTATTTTAGTGTCTGTTAGGTTATATACAAATTTTGGTTATTCAGGTTGATTTTCAGGGGAAGTAACAATTAATAAAGGGAGGGGATGTTGTGAAAAAAATAGATTTATATGAACAGGTAGTAATTCTCTCATGAAGAATGCCTCAAAAGAAGCCCAATGGTCACTTTCTTTCATTATGTTGCTAATCTTCATTTTAGCTTCCGTAGTGGATAACTATTTCTTAAAGATTGATTCCAAAATATTAAGGGCAATGTTTATACTTGCGTGTACATGCACACCCTATTTTATAGCTAGGTTTATTATTTTTAGGAGCTGAGGGGACTGGTGGGTTGAGGGGGTCAATAACGGTGACCCGTTCATTGTTAGTAACGTGTTTTCTAAGAAAAATTATTTTTGAACAAACGTTTGATCAATTTTATTTTTGATGTTGTAAGAACTGGGATTTTAGTAGTTCGGGTTATATCGACTATTTTTGCATGGTATTTTGAAATAGTTTATAGCAACTGAGGAGTAGCACTTGTTGGAATTGTAGTGTAGAAGGGTGGAGGATTTTCTGCACACATGTACTTTATTATTTTAACGTTGCGAAGCGAAAATGGGTCGGCGTGCCTGTCCCCACAGCCCATACTCACACCACGGAGGTGAAACATCATCCCTAAAACGGACAATACTCTTGCGATTCTTTGGATGCTTCGCACAGGAGAAAAAATAACGGCCAAACAAATAGCAGAAAAGCTAGAAATGAATATAAGGACGGTCTATCGTTACATGGATACACTTTCTACAAGCGGAGTTCCTATCATTTCAGACACCGGACATAATGGAGGGTACACATTACTGAATCAATTTTATGAATCTCCTCTCTTTTTTGATCAGGAAGAACAAACTTCCTTATTACATGCTGCAACATTTGCAGAGGGAGCTGGGTATTATGGTGGGGAAGCACTCACTAGGGCTGTTTCCAAGCTAAGCAACTATACAAATCAAGAACAGGAAAAAAAGATAGCCAAGCAGTTTACTAGCTTGGAAGTATTAAGTCGCATAATCTCCCACCCCCAATCCACTCTCCAAGCCTTGGAACAAGCTATTTTGGGTGGATATTCTGTAGAAATCAAATACAAAAATAAAAGGGAAGAACCATCAAATCGAACGATAGATCCATACAGAATTATTCATTGGAATCTTAATTGGTATGTATCTGGTTTTTGTCATTACAGAAATGATATTCGAAATTTTAGAGTCGATCGAATAGAAACTCTCTCACCAACGGAAAACCAGTTTAAACAACCAGATGATTTTTCAACAAGCGCTGCCTTTCTAAACAATCTTTTTCCATCTATTGATAAGGAAGAAACTGCTGTGCTCGTAATTACAGGTAGTATGAATGCACTAAAGGATATCTGTCAACATTGGTTCCTTGGGAATTACCTACAACAAAGAACAGATAATCAGGCAACCTTCCTTCTTGAGAAGCAAGTGTTGCACACGTATGTTCCTTCCTTACTTATCCCCTTTGGTACCTCGATCAAAGTCATGGAGCCGCAAAGTCTAAAAGAGGAAATGATAAAAGCCTTATCAACATTGATAAAATTTTACCAAGAATAAAAACTTCCCTGACAGCGGATGTCAGGGAAGTTTTATTATACTAAGTAATATCATTGATGTTGGGAGCGAATATAAAATGCAAACAAAGAAAGCGTATCTGTATGTATGTGATACAATGTCAGACTGGGAATATGGTCACTTAATAGCGGAACTAAACACAGGGAGATACTTTAAAAAAGACATCCCACCTCTAAACATTGTGACGATAGGAACAACCAAAGAAACAATCACCACTATGGGAGGATTGAAAATAACGCCAGATCTTTCCCTCGATCAATGTACTTTTAATAAAGCAGACTTGCTCATCTTACCTGGAGGATTTACCTGGGGAGAAAAAACACAACACCCCATCCTAGAAAGAGTAGGGAAAGCATTAGATACAGGGACCATCGTTGCCGCAATATGTGGCGCTACAGAAGCGCTAGCCAATATGGGATATCTCAATAATAGAAAGCATACAAGCAATAGCGTGGATTATTTGAAGGTAGTATGTCCAGATTATAAAGGAGAAAATTTTCACGAAAAAGACCTCCTGGCAACTACCAGTGATAACCTAATTACCGCATCCGGCATCGCCCCCCTTGAATTTGCAAGGGAAGTACTCCAAAAACTAGAAGTACTATCACCCGAAACACTAAACTCATGGTATCAACTTAACAAAACACAAAAACCAGAATATTTTTTTGAATTAACGAGATTGGCTTGAGAGGAAGTAGAGGGACAGCCCTCTCATCCATTCCACAAAAAAGCACCTTAGAACCCACTTCTAAGGTGCTTCCCGTTATCATTTAATTTATTTCTTCGCCGTTTAATTCCACTTTCCTCTCAGCAAAATCTCCGGCAAACCAATTCTTTTTGAAAACCTCCACCCCTGTCAACGGAACAGTGGACTCATCTTCGTAAAAATGAGAGATAATCACAATGTCATCTTTATTTTGAAGCAGTGCATGCACGTCACCGTGAGTGGACAGGCGATCCATTTCCTCAAATTTTCCCGTGCTATGGCCAAGCAAAAGTCCATTTCTGCCTAAGAAGAAGGAGTCACTGCTAGAGACTACATCGGTAAAATCGTATGCTAGCTCTTGTAATAATTCCAGCCCGTCTGCATTAAATACATATCCAGCATTGTTGAATACATATTTTCCGTCTGCTGATACGCGGATTTTCGTGTCTAAATTATAGTCACCATGGTAAGGGGAATCCTTGTAGTTGCTGATTTGCCCATCGCCTGATAAATGATAGACCGTCATATCGCGCGGGGAAATTACAGTATCTACTGCAAAAATTTTATCTTCACCAGGAGCAAGTTCAATGTTGGTGGATTCATAGATCCATTGAGTAGAAAGGTGCGTCCCGTTCTGGTCATAACTGTTTAAGTGAGTATGCTGACCTGAACCGCTTGCAATATAAATGAACCCTTTACTATCCACTACGATATCATAAGGATCTATATTTACCTCTAAATTCTTTTCCAAAGTGAAGGTATCTGCATTGATAACGGCAATGGCACCTACTTGATCCTCTTCCCACCAGTAGCTGCTATGTTCCCCTTTTAACAAGGAGACATATAGCTTATTATTTGCAAAATAAATGCTCTCCGCTTCTTCGTCAAAATGGAGCGTGTTCACGTTTCCAGTTTCATAATTGAAAGCTTTTACAGCTTTGCGGGTATTTGTATAATAAATAATTGGTTTGGTAGGATGAATAGCCATATCTACCATTTTTTCATCAATATATTCTTTTAATTCTGTGTCCACATATGCCGTACTATCCCAGACCACTTCAGAGGAAACGGCGCTTTCTCCTCCAATTACAGTTATATCAATATAACGGTTTGTGGAGAAATGCTCTTCCACTTCAGGGACGACCTTTGATGGGTTAGCTAAAATCATATTGGCATTCCACATTTTTGCAAGTCCAGAAGCTGTTACTGCATCAGGATAATCTTCCTTGGTCTTGCTTACCGAAGTACCTCTGACAATCAGAACATTATCCGTTAGTGTTTCATCCAATGATAGTATATTAGTTTGATAGCGGTTGGCACCTGCTATTCTAGTAACCTTTATACCTTTGTTTTCAAGCTCTTTAAGTACAGATTTGCCGACAACCTTTTCACCGCCGAAAATCGTCACTTCTTTAATATTCGCCGGCAATGCAACAGGAAGCTTGCTGTCTGTTGCAAGATAGATAGGAATGCCATTGATCGCAGAAGGACTAGAAGCGGAAATCGCATCTGCCACCGTATATCCATTTACTACAATAGCTTTTGTATTTCTACTTGTTCCAGCAACTTCATTAATTTTAGCAGCTGTTTCAAAACGATTGGTTCCAGAAACCCTCTCTGTAAAATAACCTTGTTTCTTCAAAGTTTTCATGACATTATCACTAATGGCTGCAGTACCACCAAGAATGATAACCTCGCTTGCATCTAGACGATACAATTCCTGAGACACTTTATCAGGAAGGGTATCTGTAGGAGTCAATAAAATAGGAGCTTCTAAAGTACCTGCCAAACTTGCAGCAGCCAAAGCATCCGCGGGGTTATTCGACCTTGCCAAAATAACTATATCCGATTGTTCCCAACCAGCCATCGAAATTTCAATAGCAGTGGAAATACGATCCTGTCCAGAAACACGATAATACTCACTTAACGCATTCGCCACACCAGAAAAACCACTAAAAACCCCACAACCAACAGCAACAGCAACCACCCAAGCAAATAACTTCTTCATCTTTCTTTTACTCCCTCAACTTCCTCTATGTAATGGTGAAAAATTCAATACTTCCTTATTATAATTCCGATATTGGGATTTGTCTTTTTTATTTTTGGGAAGAGAGCGGAGGATGAGCGGACAGGCTGTTAGTGAGATGGGATAACAACGAAACCGCAGGGGATTTATTAATCAACCGAGTCAAATCCTTTGATAAAATATCTTAAATTAGGAAGCAAAGGACCGTCCCTCTGAATACGTGTTAATATAATAGGAATGAAACTCCTGGAGGATATACTTATGTTGAATAAATGGAGATTGAGGCCTCTTATTATCATTCTAATATGTCTGGTAGTCATGTTATCCCTTTTGATAACGGATATTTTGATAAGCCAGCACGTAACGAAAACAATCAAGGAAGACCAAGAAGAAAAAGCTAAAATAATTGCAAGGATAGTGGCAAAAGATGATACAGTAAGGCAGGGATTGATGTTCGAAGAGAAGGCACCAGACATTCAACCCTATGCCGCAGAAGTCTTGGAGACGGCAGATGTTTTATTTATTGTTGTCATGGACATGGAAGGAATCAGAAAGTCTCATCCGAATGAAGAAAATATCGGCCGCCCTTTTGAAGGTGGAGACGAACTAGCAGTGCTTTCAGGAGAAGAGAGTACGTCCATCTCCAAAGGTACGATGGTCACCTCTTTACGCACCTTTACGCCTGTTTACGATGATCAAGGGAATCAGATTGGCGCAGTTGTTGTTGGAATTCCCCTTGATATGGTGGAAGAAACTGTACTTGCTAGTCATGGAAAGCTACTTATTGGTTCATTATTTGGCTTGATTGCAGGCATCATTGGTGCGATTTTTATTGCTGGTTATATAAAAAGGACGTTACATGGCTTAGAGCCTTTTACCATAGCAAAGATACTTCAAGAAAGGGACACGATGCTCCAATCTGTACATGAAGGCATAATTGCCGTGGATAAAGATGCCAGGATCGTACTTGTAAACAAATCTGCACTTGCTATTTTCCAAAAAGCAGGACTAAAAGGAAATCCGGTGGGCATGAAGGTAAATGAGTATATGCCTAGTTCCCGTTTGGACAGTGTACTTGCCTCTGGAACACCTGAATTGGACGAGGAACTTGAAATCAACGGGTTGTCCTGTCTCGTCAACCGGGTTCCGCTTCAAGTGGATGGTCAAATAGTAGGAGCTATCTCTACTTTTCGTGATAAAACGGAGGTGGATTTATTGGCGGAACAGCTCACTGGGGTGAAATCCTATGCAGAAGCTTTAAGAGCACAATCTCATGAATTTATGAATAAGCTGCAAGTTATATTGGGCATGGTCCGATTAAAGAATTATGAAGAACTCGCGGGCTTCATAAACGATACCGTCCAAAACCGTCACAAAGAAATAGGGGTTGTCACCACCAATATAGAAAACCCGGTATTATCAGGCTTTATTCTTGGAAAATTAAGCTATGCCAGAGAATCAGGCGTGGAACTGTCCATCCAAACAGAAACGAAAATACCAGAAACGGTTTCATCCGATACCATCCATGAATTGATTACGATTCTTGGAAATTTAATCGATAATGGCATTGAAGCGGTGAAGAATAGCGAGAGGAAAAAAGTCGATGTCTCCCTTTCGCTTAAGGAAGACACCCTTATCATTATAGTAGAAGATACCGGGGGTGGCATCAGCGACATGGTGCTGAAGAACATTTTCTCCAAAGGCTACTCGACCAAAGGCCCGAATCGTGGCTACGGATTATTTCTACTCAAAAAAAGTGTGGACAAACTTGGAGGATCGGTTGTCGTGGATACTTTTCAAACCAAAGGAACAACCTTTCATATAGAATTACCATACAAGGGGGAACAACCATGATAAAGGTCTTGATAGTAGATGATGACCCGATGGTAGCCGAGTTCAATAAGCGGTACCTGGAAGAGTTGGAGGGCTTTACTTTAGTGGATGTTGTTCATTCACCAGATGCCGCTCAAGATGTTCTGCAGAAGAAGAAAGTGGACCTTCTTTTACTCGATAACTTCATGCCAGGAAGAACGGGGCTTGAACTTATAAGGCATCTAAGAACTCTCCAGACTCGACTAGATGTCATTTTTATTACTGCTGCTTCTGATGCCAATACCATTCGGGATGCGTTAAGCTTTGGTGCGTTTGACTATCTTATCAAGCCCTTTGAATTTGATAGATTTAAGCAGGCACTTTTAAGATATAAAGGAAAATGGGACCTATTAACCAACCAAGAGGTTTTTAATCAAAAAGAGCTTGATCAACAAATTCTTCATGAGCAACAGCATCAAGCGATGGAAGCAGAAAGTTTGCCTAAAGGACTGACAAAAGCGACCTTAAAAGTAGTCATGGATGCCATTCAGTTAAAAAAATCAGACTCTTTTTCGACGGAGGATATTGCGGAAATCACGCAAATTTCAAGAGTATCGATTAGGAAGTACTTAAAATTCCTGAAAAGTATCGGTGTTCTTGGAGAAAGGATGACTTATGGCACCATCGGCCGGCCTATATACCAATATGTTTATAAAGAGATGAATGTGGATGTACTTTCAAAGTACTATTAGAAAAGTGACCAAGGTTGGTCACTTTTTTTAGTTACAAAACTCGTATATTACTTTATTAATCTATGAAAAGTCCACCTCTGGGAGTAGGATGAGAAAAAGTGAAAGCGATTTCCTTTAAAGGAGAGATGGATATGAAAGGAACAAACTTGAAAGAGAGAGCGATAAACCTTCACCGGGAACATGCAGGAAAGATTTCGGTGGTCAGCAAGATTGATATTCAAACAGAAGATGATCTGAGTCTAGCATATACACCTGGTGTTGGAGATGTGTGCAAAGAGATTGCTAAAGATCCCTATAAAGTTAATTCATTAACTTCTCGAGGTAATATGGTTGCGGTTGTGACAGATGGTACTGCAGTGCTCGGTCTTGGAGATATCGGCCCTAAAGCAGCGATGCCCGTCATGGAAGGAAAGAGTATCCTCTTCAAGCAATTTGCAGATATCGATGCATTTCCAATTTGTCTGGATACCACAGATGTGGATGAAATCGTCTCGATTGTCAAAGCACTTCAACCAACTTTTGCGGGGATTAATTTAGAAGATATTGCTGCACCAAGATGTTTCGAAATTGAAGAGCGATTAAAAAAAGCCTTAGACATTCCGGTATTTCATGATGATCAACACGGGACTGCAATTGTCGTATTGGGTGCATTGGTAAATGCGTTAAAACTTGTTAAGAAACCGATGGAGAAGACGAAAATTGTCATCAATGGAGCAGGGGCAGCTGGTATTTCAATTGCCAAGCTTCTACTCACAGCGGGCTTTGCGGATATTTCACTTGTCAGCCTTGAAGGTATTGTATGCGAAGGACTGGAGTGGATGAACGACAGTCAAGCAGAAATAGCGAAACGTACAAATCTTCATCAAATAAATGGAACTCTTCATGATGCTATCTCCGGCGCAGATGTTTTCATTGGAGTTTCTGGACCGGCTGCTTTAAAGCAAAGTCATATTGCGAAAATGGCTAAAGACCCAATCGTTTTTGCACTCGCAAATCCTATCCCGGAAATCTACCCGGAAGAGGCGTTGGCAGCAGGTGCAGCCGTGGTGGGAACAGGGCGTTCCGATTATCCTAACCAGATAAATAACTTACTGGCTTTCCCAGGAATCTTCAGAGGGTCTCTTGATTCCGGAGCAACCGATATCACAGAAGAAATGAAAATTGCTGCTGCCTATGCCATTGCAAAAATGGTAGGCGAAAAAGAGCTGAGTGCAGATTATATCATTCCAAGTGCATTAGACAAACAGGTGGCATTGGAAGTGTCCAAAGCCGTCGCGAACATAGCAAAAAAGAAAACCATTCAATCAAGTTCTGTATCTTAATGGATACAGGACTTGATCCTCTAAAAACTTAAGAAAAGGGAGTTGTTCTACATGGAGCAAGCTGTAAGTAAGAACACAGATACTCTACCTTCCAACAATAATACCAAAATATACTCTATTCCCAATAAACATGGTGTAAGCATATTTAATATACCAGTTCTATGGTTTGCCGTGTTCCTTGCTTTGACAGTGTTGGCTGTTTATACGGATAATCTGCCTACTGGTATGATAGGTGCACTTCTTGTAATGGTAGTGTTTGGTGAAGCATTAGGTTGGATTGGCGACCGTCTGCCCATCATCAAGACATTTCTCGGCGGAGGAGCCATTGTCGCTATTTTTGGTTCCGCTTACATGGTTTATAGTGGGTTGCTACCTGAAAGTGTTGCTACCTCTGTCACTGATTTCATGACAACCGGAGGATTTCTTGACTTTTATATTGCGGCTCTAATAACAGGAAGTATCTTAGGGATGAACTCGCAAATGCTTGTAAAAGTAGGGATTCGTTTCTTCTTGCCTATCATGGGGGCGGTACTAGGAGCGGTTGCTATTGCGGCTCTTATCGGTATGATGGTCGGATTTACCCTTCAAGAAGCGGTCTTAGTCATTACCTTACCTATCATGGGTGGTGGCATGGGAGCAGGAGCTGTGCCAATGAGCCAAATCTATTCAGAACTTCTAGGAAACACGCCAAGCTATTATATTTCTATTCTAGTACCGGCCTTGGCACTTGGAAATGTATTTGCGATTGTCCTTGCAAGCGCTCTGAATGTTCTGGGAAACAAGATGCCAAGCCTTTCCGGAAATGGTGTCCTAATGAAAGGCTTTACCTACGAAAAGACAACACAAAAGTACGAAATAGGAAAGATGGGAGCAGGGATGGCTGCCGCGTTAACTTTCTTTACGATAGGATTCCTGTTAGACGGATTAATCCCATTGCACCCATATGCCATCATGATCATATTAATTGCCATTGTAAAAATAGCAAACCTTCTCCCATCATCCGTTGTGGAAGGAGCAAGCCAGTGGTATCAATTTGTTGCGAAAAACTGGACGTTGGCATTATTGTTTGGAATTGGTGTAGCGTATACAGATCTTGAAGCAGTGTTGAATGCACTTAGCGTACAATACATCCTGATTGTTGCGGGTGTGGTGTTAGGAGCTGTTATCGGTGCAGGTGTTCTCGGAAAACTGGTAGGATTTTATCCAATCGAATCTGCCATTACTGCAGGCCTATGCATGGCAAACATGGGTGGAACAGGCGACGTAGCCGTACTATCCGCTGCCAAAAGAATGGAACTAATGCCATTTGCCCAAATCTCTTCCAGACTAGGCGGAGCCTTGATACTGCTTGGAGCAGGATTGATTATACAGTTATTCTTATAGCGAGCGGGTAAAGGGGGAGTCCAAGGGACAGGCACGATGACCCGTCTTGGGTTTAGAGCATGAAAATGTATCGCACAAACAAGGAAGAAGGATATGAGGACTGCCTCAAACCCTTCTTTCTTTTTGTCCATAAACTTGTTGGCCGAATTATACAAAAAACTAGATGAAATAGTCGAAAAAAGAGCTGAAATATATAAAAAAAGCTCCAATTGGTCAAAAAACCTAGCAAGTACATCTCCCTATCTTATATATAGACGCTATGTGTTCTAATAAGTTTGATAAACAATGGCACTGTTCCCTGCCCCTTTGGTAGGTTGCTAGTGTGTTTTTAATAGAAAAATGAGTATTATATATAGAAAATGACCTTATTTTTTTGAATAAATTTCGGTTTGGACATTTATCTTAATGCTTGGGACAAAAAAAGTAGAAAATATACTATGGTTCGGTCAAATTTGTATAAACGTTCGGTCAACTTTCAACCACCTTTGGACACCTCAAAATTTCGTTCGGTCAATTGGCGCCAATCTTCGGTCAATTTACCCAAAACTTCGGTCAAATTTCCCGAAACTTTGGTCAAAAATCAAAAATCTTCGGACATTTAACATTGAAGGGACAGGAGCGACGACTCAATTTAGGTCGTCGTTCCTGTCCCTTTAGCCAACCCCTGAAACCCTTCCAGGAAAGAAAAGGAAGCGCTATCAAGAAGAATTTGTATTTACAGATAATTCTCTCCAATCTATAATGGGGAAGGGGGTTTTTGTTTAAAAAGGTTAAAAAAAGTCGAAAATCTAGGAATCTAGCTGTTATTTTCCGAATATTATCATTCTTATATTTTGCGGTAATTCTACAAATCTTCACATTAAATTAACACTAGATTCATAATATGACTTTACAATAATGTCTGGGTAGGCTTGACTGCATGAAGGAAATGTAGGTAATAAGCCTTATGGGTGTAGAACAATTTCCCCTAAAATGTAGTGAAGAATTTCACCACGAGTCAACAAAAGGGTCGATTAATTTAAGAAAATGGGAGGAAGAAAATGAAGAGACAACACAAAAGAAGTATTAGTATTGTCACATTGGTGTTCTTGATTACAAGTTTATTTGCACCAGCGGCTAATACGAAAGTACATGCAGATACTGTTGTTGCGACAGATCTCATTATTTCGGAGTATATTGAGGGGTCAGGCTCTAATAAAGTTATTGAACTTTTTAATGGAACAGGTGCAGAAGTCGACCTGAGCGGCTATACTCTTGAACATTACAACAACGGTGGTTCAGCAACCACAGGAACTACCACAACCGATAAGATATTATCATTAGAAGGAAAGCTTGCAAATGGCGATACATACGTTATTTCTCGCGAAGATGCACATGCTGATATTGTAGCTGTCGCAGACAAAATTGACACCAGCAAGCAAGTCATCAACTTCAACGGAAACGATCAAGTTGTCCTGAAAAAAGATGGACAAGTAGTCGATTCCATTGGCCAAGTCGGCTCAGCTGATAATGTCCTGGCAGACGTTTCCCTTGTTAGAGACAGCAATATCACAACAGGCGATACGGTCATCAACGACGCTTTTGATAAAAGCACAGAATGGTCGAACCAAGGGAAAGATGTTTTCACTGATCTTGGAAAACACACTTTCGGAGCTGCCGACCCTGGTGAGCCTACCGATCCAGAACCAACTCCAACAATCACTATTGCAGAAGCTCGCGAACTTGGCGAAAACAATACGGTAACGATTGAAGGAATTGCGACAACGAACACAGGACTTTGGGGCGGAGATTCCTTCTATATGCAAGATGAAACTGCTGGAATGTTCATCTATGGAAGCCCAAAAAGTGTAAAGCCTGGTGAAAAAGTTAGATTAACCGGAAATTTAGTAACATATAACAATGAATTAGAAATCAAGGATATTACTAATCTAGAAATTCTTTCATCTGGAAACGAACTTCCTGCCGCACAAGTTGTGACAGAAGTAGATGAGAGCACACAAGGTGAGTTTTTAAAGCTTGAAAACGTTACGATTACGGATATGACGAAAGATTCCTATGGAACAGCAACGTTCAAAGCTGTTTTTGAAAGTGGAGAAAGCGTAACGGTCATTCATGATAATCGTACAGGTTCCAACTATGATGACTTAATCAAGCAATACAAAGAAGGCGATAAAGTACATCTAACAGGTGTTGGATCTATTAACAGTACTGGTTATCACTTAAAAACTACTGGTCTAGAAAGCTATGATTTAGTGAACAAACCTGCCGTATATGTAACGCAACCAGAAGGTGTTGTAGAAGCAGGTACGAAAATTGAATTGAAGTCCGGTACAGAAGGTGCTGAAATCTATTATACGACGGATGGTTCAGCGCCAACTACAGCTAGTACAAAATACACGGAAGCAATTGCTTTAGAAACTGGTGAAACAACCATTAAAGCAATCGCAGTTGTGGAAGGAACAGAAAGTGAAGTATTCAGCTTTACGTACAAAATTCTTGATACGGAAGGCATCTTTATCCATGATATCCAAGGGAAAGGCCATGTTTCCGAATACAATGGTTCTTCCGTAACAGATATCACTGGTGTTGTCACACATGTTTTTGGTACAAGCAGCTTCGTGATGCAGGATGTTGAAAATGCAGACGATGACAGCGCAACATCTGAAGCGGTTGAAGTATACCTAAGAAACCATGGCGTTTCTGTAGGGGATACCGTTTCTGTAGATGGAAAAGTGACAGAATATGGTGGAGGAGCTAACCTTTCCAAAACACAGATTACTGGAACAGCAGTAGAAAAGACAGGTACAGCTGACCTTCCAGCGCCTCTAGTGGTTGGAGAAGATATTATCCCACCAAACAAAATCATCGACAACGACAAATTGGAATCTTTTAATCCGGAAGAAGACGGTATTGATTTCTGGGAATCTGTTGAATATATGCGCCTTTCTTTCCCTGACGCGCTTGTAGTTGGACCGCCATACTCTGGTGATGTTCCAATCATTGTGGAAAGCACTACAAACAACAAGCTGAACGTTATGGGTGGATTAAATATTGCAGCAGACGATTATAATCCAGAAAAAATCATGCTTGATAACGTCGGTAACGACTACAAATCAGGCGATCAATTTGATGGCGATGTCATCGGAATCCTTTCTTATGCAAGTGCCGGTTACCAACTAGTAACAAACAAGAGCACATTGCCAAATGTAATTCCATCAAGCATTAAACCTGAAGTGACGCATATTGAACCTGCAGACGACAAATTGACGGTAGCAAATTACAATATCGAAAACTTCTCAAACAACACAGCAAACACTCCAGATGAGAAAGTGGCAAGAATCGCAAACTCATTTGTAGAAAATATGAAATCTCCTGACATTATTACACTAGTAGAAGTTCAGGATAATGATGGCCAGACGGATTCTGGTAATGCAGATGCATCTGAGAGCTATGAGCGTTTGATTAATGCAATCAAAGCTGCTGGCGGTCCAACGTATGCATGGACAGATGTTGCACCTGAAAATAATACAAACGGTGGTGCGCCAGGCGGAAATATCCGTGTAGGGTACCTGTACAACCCTGAACGAGTGGATTTAGTTGATGCAACGGAAGGTAACGCAACTCAAGCAAATGCTTGGACAGAAAATGGCAGCTTGACGCTTAATCCAGGTGTTATTAATCCAGATGCATTCGCAGACACACGTAAACCAATCGCTGCGGAGTTCGAATTCCAAGGTGAGCGTGTTGTTGTAATCGGAGCTCATCTGAATTCTAAAGGTGGAGACCAATCTCTATGGGGAGCAAACCAACCACCGAAATTGGGTTCAGAAGCGGAGCGACTTCAATTAGCACAAGAAATTAATAGTTTCGTGGATGCTGGACTTGAGAAAAATCCTGCATTAAATGTAGTCGTTGCTGGAGATATGAATGATTTCGAATTCACACCGGCTCTTCAAACATTAAAAGGCGGAGTTTTAACAAACATGGTTGATCTAGTTCCTGCCGAAGACCGTTTCTCCTATTTCTTCCAAGGAAACAACCAAGTATTAGACCATATCTTAGTTTCTAATAATCTAGTATCCAATACAGCAGTGGATATGATTCATATCAATGCGAATTTCACGGAAGCACAAGGACAGGCATCTGACCATGATCCTATGTTGGTTCAACTTGATTTAGCGGGACCAGACCTGACGCTTTTCCATACGAATGACACTCATTCCGCATTGGATTTAATGCCAAGAACTATTACAGCACTAAAAGAACTAAGAGCTGTTAATCCAGATGCACTTCTTCTTCATGCAGGTGATGCATTTACTGGAACATTGTATTTCAATGAATTCCAAGGTGAAGCCGACTTAGCCATGATGAATCTGATGGACTTTGACGCGATGACTTTTGGTAACCATGAATTTGACCTAGGTTCTTCAGCAGAAGGCCATCAAGCATTAGTTGACTTTGTTAAGGGAGCAAACTTCCCATTATTAGGTGCAAACGTTAATTTTTCAAAAGATGCGAAATTCGACGGGTTATACAATGACTCCATTGAATCAGCTTATGAAAATGGAAAAATTTACGATGGAATCGTCAAAGAAGTAAATGGTGAAAAAGTTGGTATCTTCGGTTTAACAACAGAGGAAACAGCTGATATCTCCAGCCCAGGATCCATTGAGTTCCAAAACTATCTAGAAGAAGCTGAAAAAGCTGTAGAATATTTAGAATCTCAAGGTGTTAATCGAATTGTTGCATTAACTCATATTGGTTATGACGACAATGCAGCAGTAGATAATGACCTGGTTCTTGCTGAAGAAGTGGAAGGCATTGACGTAATCGTCGGTGGGCATAGCCACACAGCATTAAAAGAGCCGGTAGTGGTAGCGAATGATGAAACACCAACTCTAATTGTTCAAACTGGTAATGCAAACAACAACCTTGGTGTGTTGAATGTTAATTTTGATGAAAATGGTGTTATTACTACACATGATGGCCGTATCATCGCTATCACAGATAAAATTGAAGCAGATCCAGAAGCAGTAGAAGTGCTTGCTCCATTTAAAAAGCGTGTGGATGAAGTAGCGCAAACAGAAATCGGTGTAGAAACACCTAACGCTTTAGAAAACCCACGCACAGGCGGCGACAATACAAAGCCAAGTGTACGTAAAAACGAAACTATCCTAGGTAACTTGATTACTGACGGAATGCTTGCAAAAGCGAAAGATTTCACTGGCAAGAATGTCATCATGGCATTGCAAAATGGTGGCGGAATACGTGCAGCAATTAATGAAGGTCCTGTCACAGTAGGGGAAATCATCACCGTTCTTCCATTTGCCAACACACTGGCAACGATGGAATTGACTGGCGCAGAGCTTAAAGAAGCATTCGAAATCAGCTTAAGTCAATATCCAGGAGAAAACGGCGGTTTCTTACACGTAGCGGGAGGAAAAGTAGAATTTGATTCTACGAAACCTGCAGGCGAACGTATCGTATCCGTCAAATATCTAAATCAAGACGGTCAATATGTAAAAGTACAAAACAGTGAAACTTACACGATCGCAACGAACGCATTCACAGCAAAAGGCGGAGACGGCTATAACGTATTTGCAAATGCTTATGCTGAAGGTCGTGTAACAGATTTAGGTCTATCTGATTGGGAAAACTTCAGCGAGCATCTTGTGAGTATTGGCAGTGAAGGTATCCCAACGGAAACAGAAGGCCGAATCACAGATGTAAAAGGTCTATTTGACTTAACAGTTATGCATACAAATGATACGCATTCAGCGTTGGAAAACATGCCGAAGACAGTTACAGCTGTAAAAGAAATCAGAGCGGAAAACCCAGATGCACTTCTTCTTGACGCAGGAGATGCATTCACTGGAACCCTTTATTTCAATGAATTCCAAGGTGAAGCGGAACTTGCCTTAATGAACTTGATGGGCATTGACGCCATGACATTTGGTAACCATGAATTTGACTTAGGTTCTTCATCAGATGGCCATCAAGCACTGGTGAACTTTGTTAAGGGAGCTAACTTCCCATTCGTAAGTGCTAACGTTGATTTTTCAAAAGATGCAAAGTTCGATGGACTATTCAATGACTCCATTGAAGCAGCTTATGAGAATGGCGAAATTTATAATGGTATCATCAAAGAAGTGAACGGCGAGAAAATCGGTATCTTCGGTTTAACGACAGAAGAAACTGCTGAGATCTCAAGCCCAGGCTCCATCACTTTTGAAAATTACCTAGAGGAAGCAGAAAAAGCAGTTGCATCCCTTGAGGCGCAAGGCGTTAACAAAATTATTGCATTAACTCATATCGGATATGACGACAATGTAGCAGTAGATAATGACCTGTTGCTTGCAGAACAAGTAGAAGGTATTGACGTTATCGTAGGTGGACACAGTCATACAGCATTGTCCAAACCTGTAGTAGTAGCGGAAGACGAAACTCCAACTATTATTGTCCAAACAGGAAATGCTAATAGCAATCTTGGTTTATTGGACGTAAGATTCGATGAAAATGGTGTAGTAATCGAAAATGACGGACGCTTAATTAAAGTTAGCGACAAAGAAGCTGATCCTGAAGCAGTTGAAGTATTGGCTCCATATAAAGCACATGTCGATGAAGTAGCTAATGAAGAAATCGGCGTTTCAACACCAATCGAATTAGAAAATCCACGTACTGATGGCGACAATACAAAGCCAAGTGTACGTAAAAACGAAACAATCCTAGGTAACCTGATTACCGACGGAATGCTTGCAAAAGCGAAAGATTTCACTGGTAAGAATGTAATCATGGCATTACAAAACGGTGGCGGAATCCGTGCAGCGATTGACAAAGGGCCGATTACTGTTGGTGAAGTCATCACTGTTCTTCCGTTTGCCAATACATTGGCAACGATGGATCTAACTGGTGCCGAGCTAAAAGCAGCATTCGAAAGAAGTTTCAGCCAATATCCAGGTGAAAATGGCGGCTTCTTGCATGTAGCCGGAGGGGTAATAGAGTTTGATTCTACGAAACCTGCAGGCGAGCGTGTAGTATCCATTCAATATCTGGATGAAAACAGTCATTTAGTAGAAATTAAAGATGAAGAAACTTACACAATAGCTACGAACGCATTCACAGCAAAAGGCGGAGACGGCTATGATGTCTTTGCAAATGCTTATGCAGAAGGCCGTGTAACAGACCTAGGTCTATCCGATTGGGAAAACTTCCGCGACCACTTAGTGAGTGTTGGAAGCGACGGAATCCCAACTGAGATTGAAGGTCGAATTGTAGATGTGAGTGTAGAACCAGGGGAACCGGGAGAGCCCGGTGAACCAGGAGAACCGGGTGAACCAGGAGATCCAGGTGAACCAGGAGAGCCAGGTGAAAATCCAGGCAACAAACCGGGAGAGAACCCTGGGAATAAACCTGGAGAGAATCCGGGGCATAAACCAGGTGACAAACCAGGTAATAAGCCGGTTGAAAAGCCAGGAAAAGGTAATCAACAACTTCCTAAAACAGCAACAAATACGTTTAATGTTTTACTGGCAGGACTAGTTTTAGTTCTAGCTGGTGGAGGGTTATTCTTCTGGAATAGAAGAAGAGCTGCTTAAAGTGGGCTGAGGGGACAGGCACGATCACCCTTCTAAGCTTTTTATAGAAATAAAGTATGGTGTGAGGATCTATGGATCTTCACACCATATTTTTTTGCTTGGAAATGGTGATCTACAAATGGGGGTGTCTTCTAAGTGAAGCTAATGGTCGCGCCTGCTAGAAAAATAGTGATATTTTAATAGAAAATGCTTAGTTTTTGCTGCTTAAATTTGGTTCGGTCATTTATCCTCTTGCTTCGGACAAAAAAGGTTGAATTAGAGTAAGGGTTCGGACAAATCGCAGCGACGTTCGGTCAACTTTCGACCACCTTCGGCCACTCTAAAATTTCGTTCGGTCAATTTCCGCGAAACTTCGGCCAACTTTGCCAAAACTTCGGTCAACTTTCAGAAATCTTCGGTCAAAAAATCGAAATCTTCGGACATTTGCAAAATACAGATGTGAGTATGGGGGAAAGGCTACCGCCCACCTTTTGCTTAACTTCAAAAAGTCAGGAATATGAAAACATCATATTTTTCCTAGATAACTATTTTCAAACAAACGTTTGAATAATTTCGTTCATGAAGTTGGTAAATAAGGATTGAAAATACATCGAGAAATATCTACTATTTACGCAAAGTATGTTGAGATAGTTTCTGTAAGGCGTGAATCAATTCGGAAAATTAGGTTGCAGGAATCAGTATCCCTGCAACCCATCCTATTAATTTTCCAACTGTTGTACCTTTGGTTCCTCTTTGGAAAGAATCCACCCAAGTACCCCAATCAACACAAGTACAGTCCAGAACGTAATCTTCCAAGGAGCTCCTTTAGCAAATCCTTCTGACAAAATCGCCAGTTCCGGATGGGACATTGCGTACACTCCAAGTTTCACCCCGACCCAACCTACCACAAAAAATGCAGCAGTCTCCAATCCAGGGCGTTTTTCAAGCAAGGTAACAAAATAGCCGGCTGCAAATCTCATAATCACCAATCCGATTATTCCACCTGCAAGGATAACGGCGAAATGTCCACCGTCCAAACCACCGATTGTCGGGAGGTTTGTTGTCGGAAGCATAACCGCAAGCGCAACCGCAGCAAGGATGGCATCAACCGCAAAAGCGATATCAGCAAGCTCTACTTTAATTACGGTCATCCAAAAACCAGAGCCTTTCTTTTCCTCCGCATGCTTGATGAGCTTAGGCTTTAAAACATGTTTTTTCAGTAAATGATAAACGGCAATCCCCAACAAATATAATGCCCCTACAGCCTGCACCTGCCAGATGTGTACAAGGTAGGAGATAAGGAACAACGATCCAAATCGGAACACAAATGCCCCTGCCAATCCGTAAAATAAAGCCTTTTTCCGTTGATTTTCAGGTAGATGCCTTACCATCGTCGCGATGACGAGCGCATTATCGGCCGCGAGAATTCCTTCCAGACCAATCAGAATGAGCAACACCCAACCGTATTCAAGTAACAAACCAATATCCAATTATATCTTCCTCCGTTCTATTATTTTTGTCCATCATGTAAAACAAGGTTCATTTAAAAGGAAGGTGTTGATGGTAATGCCAATGATCTTGGCGGGTTGTGAAGATCCAAGGTTAAAATTGAAACGGCATACAACTTCAAGGTAACAAGTAAGGTTAACCAGATTAATAGATTTTTTTCTGATGAGTGGTTCAATTACGTTCGTTTTTCTCCTTTTTTCTATGAGTTTTTAATTTTGGGTTCTTTGCTATCCGCTTGTTTAGATCGCCAATCCCTCCCTGGAAAATACAAAAAACCTTTACCAAATATAAGGTAAAGGTTTGGAAATACACAAATATATCCCTTTACCAAAATGGCAAAGGTCTCGCAAACAACGTCAACGTTGCCAGTTAAGCCGGTGATATTCCTATCACGTACTGTCGACATAACTGTCAGCTACTCCCCTTTGGAGTATATGAGCTCAAAGCTTGAGCATAACACTAACTCATGTGCTATTGAGAGTATCATACAATGTTCTGAAAAGTTTTGCAACAAAAATATTTAGTGGGCTGAGGGGACAAGTACGGAGCCCCTTATCCCGTCCGCTTTATCCGGCTATTGAATGGGCTGGGGTACTTTGGACGAGTTCTTTCCTAACTTCTGTAGACCAAATAAGTCAAGGAGACTGAAACCAGCTTTAGAGAAGATGGGCAAAAACACAAAAAGTATCGTATCCGTTACTTGCCCAAAAAGATGAATACCTGATGGACCGAGAATCCAGAATGTAGGGTATCCGAACCAAAGTATGGTAAGGTATCCGGCCACAATGAGATAGAATCGATGTAGCTTATTGCTTTGTGACATGGCCTTTCGTCTAAGGGGCCACCAGATGATATACATGATAAACATCAGGCCAATCCACCCTAATCCATACCAAAAATACCTTACAGGCGTGGGAGATAAGTCTGCAATCAGGCCTGTCAAAATCATAAACACATCTGCAGCGATCAGACCACCGATTAGCACCTTATCTTTTGGCATATAATGCATCGCGGTAAAAGCTAGCGCCACAAGTAAAAGCGGTGTCGTCACTAACCAGTCCAAATATCGTGCATAATAGGTTACTTTGTCTCCAATCATGACATGGCCTTGCCCCAATGCTATGGCGGAATAGGCAGTTCCAGACCAAGCGACAATAATGAAAGCAATCAGATATTCAGCCCTTGGCAACTTTTTTCGTTTAAACCCCATGACTGCAAAAATAACAGCAGCTATGAACATGACAGCAACATAAAACCATAAAAGATTAACCTCAATGGGATACATCTCAGTGTACAAATGATTCAACTCGCTTTATCAGTATTTATTAGTGGTTATTCTTTCCTGAAATGTGGAGTTTATTCTTTTTGGTGGTGGTAGTGGTGCGAGGGTCACGTATGAAAAAAAGGTTCCATGAAATTTTTCTTGAATAACTATTTTTAAACAAACGTATGATTAATTTTGTTTTTGGTGCTGAGAAATGTGGGGTGAAAAGGTGTCGAGTGATATCGACTATTTTTGCATAGTTTATTGAGATAGCTTTTGAAAGAATTATAGTTTCGTATATAGTCATATTTTTCTATTTTTTTACATAAAATACTAGATTTATACAACTGAGTGCCCTATTATTGGAAAAGAATTAATAAATATAGCAAATCAAACGAGGTGTCTCTTTGGCCAAATATCAGAAAGCTGCAGTGATTTTTTTAAGTATCATTATTGTATTACCAGTGTTGTATTTTATAATCCCTATTGCTTTGCCATTTCTTTTTTTAGCTGGAATGGTCTATTTAAAAGCCAACTATGCAAGGATAAAAGGGGCTGTTGGGGAGCGGGCTGTAAACAAAGAATTAGAGAAGCTGGGTCCGTTGTTCACCGTGTATCATGATTTATATGTGCCAAATGAAAATGGCGGTACGTCGCAAGTGGATCATGTGGTAACTTCTCCGACTGGCATCTTTGTTATTGAAACCAAACATTATGATGGATGGATTTTCGGAAAGGAGAATCAGCGCAACTGGACGCAGGTGATTTATAAACGCAAAGAGAAGTTTTTAAATCCGATCTGGCAGAATTATGGGCATATTAAGGCGTTGAAGGGTTATCTCGGAGAGCACCATAACTACCAATCTATCATTGCTTTCTCCAGCCAGTCCACGTTAAAATTTGAGGATGATTTCACCTCGGCAAGGGTTATTCAAATCCCTCAGCTAAACAAAATCATTAAGGAATCGTTAAGCCGTCAAATAAGTGAGGTGGAGCTGCGAGGGATAAACAAAGCCTTGGAACAATTGATCATCCAGGATGGGAAACAAAAGAAAATGGTACATAAAAGGCATATAGAAGCGATAAGGGATAAGCAAGCGGGGAACGTGGTTGTAAAACCAATTGTGAAGAAGCAGACTCTTAACCAAACGGAAGCCGAGACTTGTCCAGAATGTGGTGGGAAGCTTTCAATCAAGAAGGGTAAATATGGATCTTTTTATGGGTGTAGTGGATATCCGGGATGTAGGTTTACTGCTAAGATTTCTTAATAGACCGGGCGTGTTGACCCGTATCAAAGATTTAAGTAAGGATCTTTACTGCTAAAAACAGTAATTAAATCTTTGTTGCTCGCAATAGTGGTTTTTGATATAAAAACACGTATTTTTAGTTGAAAATGACTCAGTTTTTGTCGGTGAATTTTGGTTCGGACATTTATCTTCTTGCTTCGGACAAGAGAAGTGGAAATAGACTAGGGGTTCGGTCAAATCAAAGTGACATTCGGTCAACTTTCGACCACCTTTGGCCACTTCTCAAAATTTCGTTCGGTCAATTTATGGAAATCTTCGGCCAACTTTGCCAAAACTTCGGTCAACTTTCAAAAAACTTCGGTCAAAAAACCAAAAACTTCGGACATTTAACTAAACAAGGGGTGAGGGGACAGGCTCGCCACCCCACATTGGGTCGCGTTGCCTGTGCCTAAAAACCCACCAAAAACCACCTAAAACCCAAACCACCGATCCAACACCAGCGCCACCCATTTCCCATCGGCGTGAACCCGCACGTTCTCAATCAATCCTTTCCGAACTGCAAGCGGCAGGGAAGGCTCCATAATATCTTCGCGCAACATCTGCAACGATTCTTTAACCACTGAATCCTCCACTTCCGCAGCCTTTCCATCAACCAAAGCAAGCACTTTTTCCCTGGAATCGGAGTCACCTATTTTCTCTGCATTTTTAAAATAGAAATCCAGTTCCTCCGTAATAAACGGGATGTTAGAATGCTTCGCCAGGCTATTCGTTTTCTCAACGAGCGATTGACATAGCAAATCCATGTCCAAGTCCACCTCATAGAAAAGAAACAACTCCGAATAGATTCGCAGAAATCCCTTTATACAATAAACCAGATCAAATTTAGTTGCCTGAACCTTTTCTCCGTACATACTTTCCACCATCACCAAGATGTTTTTGGAAGTCTGAATATCATAAGCACGGGTTTTGATTAGTAATTCCTGATTTAAAGAATGAGGCATTTCTTTTATAAGCACTTTTGCAAAATCGGCGTGTTTTGCAAAGAAGTGAAACATCAATTGGTAGAACTTAAAAAGAAGTTGGGCATCATTTTTACTAGAGTTGACTAACTGGTCAGTCTCTGTTGTGATCTCCATGAAAAAGTGGTCAAGCATCTCAGTGAGCAACTCGTCTTTTGATTTAAAAGACAGGTAGAAAGACCCCTTTGATATGCCACACTGTTCTGTTATTTGTTGAATGGAAGTTGCTTCAAAACCTTGTTTTGCGAACAACTCTGTCGCTTTTTCCATGATTAGTTGTTTTTTAGACATGTATTTTCTCCTATACGTATTCGTTGACATATGACCGGATAGTCATTATTATATGGAATAGAGTAATTTAAGTCAATAAAAGGGTAGGTGCAACCGTGAGAGGGTTAGTCAATTTTGTAATTAGAAACAAGCTGGCAGTATGGTTACTGACTATTATTATTACCGTAGCAGGAATCTATTCCGGTACAAAAATGAAAACGGAAACGATTCCAGATATCTCGATCCCATTTTTAGTGGTGATGGATGTTTATCCTGGAGCAACACCAGAAACCGTGATGGAGGATGTCTCGATCCCGCTTGAGCAGGTGGCGGAAGGATTAGACAATGTGAAAGCTGTTTATTCCAACTCGTATTCCAACATTGCTAACTTACAGATTGAATATGAATATGGAACGGATATGGATGAAGCAAAGCGAGCATTAACTTCAGCATTGGCTGATGTGGAACTACCAGAGGGTGCGCAGGAACCAATGGTCACGGCCATCAGCATGAACATGATGCCTGTTGTTGCCTTAAGTGCAAGCAGTGAAACAGAGGATATCGTGGAACTTTCCGCAACGGTGGAAGAATCCTTGCTTCCGAAGATCCAAAAGCTTGAAGGCGTTGCGTCTGCGACTATTGCCGGACAACATATCGAAGAAGTCGAGCTTCGCTATGACACAGAACGCATGACAGAACTTGGGTTAACCGAAGATAATGTCAAACAGATGATTCAAGCAAGCAACTTGGATGTTTCCTTAGGACTTTACGAGTTTGAAGAGGGAGAAGAAGCAGTTTCCGTCGACGGGAAATTCATGACTGCAGCGGAACTAGAGGAGATGCTGATTCCAGTCACTCCGTCCGAAACGGTTCAAGTTCCTTTTGTAAAATTAAGTGATATTGCTGAAATCGAAGTAGTAGGTAAAGTGGAATCTGTTTCCAGAACGAACGGAGCAGACGCTATTGCGATTCAAGTGTTGAAACATCCGCAAGCAAACACGGTGGATGTCGTGAACGAAGTTAAGTCGTTAATGGAAGAAGAAGAAAAACGTATCGATGGTTTAGTGGTAGATGTCACGCTGGATCAAGGGGAACCAATCGAGAAATCCGTGGCAACAATGGTGGAAAAAGCATTGTTTGGTGGCGCGATTGCAATCTTAATCATCCTTTTATTCTTAAGGGATATTAAGTCGACCCTTATCTCTATCGTGTCTATTCCAGTGTCTATTTTCATGGCATTTTTACTTTTAAACTGGATGGAAATTACGTTGAACATCATGACGCTTGGAGCGGTAACCGTTGCAATCGGTCGGGTTATTGATGACTCCATCGTTGTTGTGGAAAATATATATCGAAGACTGCATTTGAAGGAAGAAAAATTAACAGGCCGCGAGCTTGTACGGGAAGCAACGCTCGAAATGTTCAAGCCGATTTTATCCTCGACGCTTGTAACGGTTGCTGTATTTGCTCCGTTAATTTTCGTAGGCGGAATGGTTGGCGAGCTATTCATGCCGTTCGCACTGACTATGACCTTTGCGCTTGGTGCGTCACTAATTGTGGCAGTGACCATCGTTCCGGCGATGTCGCACTTCCTTTTCAAGAAAAAGCTTTATAGCGAAAAGACAGAAAGCGGCCATAAGGAAGTTGGAAAACTTGCAAACTGGTACAAAGGTGTCTTGAACTGGTCCTTGAACCATAAAATTATTACATCGATTATAGCGGTTGTTTTATTGGTCGGAAGTCTAGGTCTGACACCACTGATTGGATTCAGCTTTTTAGGAAGCGAAGAAGAAAAAGTCGTGTACTTAACGTACACACCAGAAGCAGGGGAGCTAAAAGAAGAAACCCTTGCGAATGTGGAAGAAGTAGAAAAAGCCATGATGGAACGTGACGATATTGACATTGTCCAGCTGTCTGTCACAGAAGGGGCAAATGAGCAGATGGCCATGATGGGCGGCGGATCTGACGGCGTGTTAATGTACCTCATTTTTGACCCTGACATGGAAAACTTCCCTGAAGCAAGAACGGAAGTGGAAGACTATGTGTTCAACATCGGTCAATCGGGTGAATGGAAAAGCCAAAACTTCGCCACTGGAGCCATGGCTTCCAACGAGATTAGCTACACATTCTCAAGTGAAAACCTTGATAACCTGAATGAAGCAGTGAAAAACGTAGAAGAAGCGATGAGCGGAACAGATTCATTAGAAAATGTATCTTCAACTGCCGAGGAAGCGTATGTTGAGCATACGTTGAAAGTGAGTCAAGATGAGCTGCTTCAATACGGACTGACGGCAGGCCAAATCGTGATGATGCTAAGTCCGCAATTTGAAGAAGTACTGACAAATGTAGAAAAAGACGGCAAAACCCTTGATGTCATTGTAAAACAAGAACAAAAAGAGCAAGCAAAATCAATTGATGAATTATTAGAAACAGAAGTTCCAACTGCTATGGGTGGGACGATGCCACTTTCAGAACTTGTGGAGGTAGAAGAAGGCACCACGTTAAATACCCTAGCTAGATCAAAAGGCGAATACTACGCTTCTGTCAGCGGAACGGTCATTGGAGATGACGTGTCCAAAGCAACCGCAGAAGTGGATGAAGCCATCAGTGATGTAGAACTGCCAAATGGCGTCACGATGGAAGTTGCCGGAGTGACAGCTGACATGCAAGAAACGTTCACGCAGCTGGGGCTTGCGATGCTAGCCGCAATTGCAATTGTTTACTTCATTCTTGTGGTGACATTTGGGGAAGGCGTTGCACCATTTGCGATTCTATTCTCCTTACCGTTTGCTGTAATCGGTGCCTTTGTCGGGTTATTCTTGGCAGGAGAAACCATTTCTGTACCTGTTATGATGGGACTACTCATGCTAATTGGTATCGTTGTAACGAACGCAATCGTACTTGTTGACCGCATCATTCATATGGAACATGACGGTTTGACAATGCGCGACGCTATCCTAGAAGCAGGCGCAACCCGCTTACGCCCAATCCTGATGACAGCTATCGCGACGATTGGAGCACTAATCCCACTAGCAATCGACGGTGGGGGAGGCCTAATTTCAAAAGGTCTTGGTATTACCGTTATTGGTGGACTGACCAGTTCTACACTATTGACATTGATTATTGTGCCGATTGTGTATGAAGTGTTGTCGAAGATGTTTAAGAAGAACCGTAGGGAAGTGCAGGAGAATTAGATATTAGATATTAGATTTAGAGGAGAGGCGTCCGGTTTGTGGGCGCCTCTTTTTTAGGTAATAGGTGAGGGGGATAGGAGAAGTATTCTGGTGGTAGAAGGTTGACTCTTTTTAACTGTCTATTAGGACCAGTCTATACTCGACTAAGACCTAATTAGGGAAGCCCTCTCTCCGCCCAAAAATAGAGTGGGAACGGTAGAACTGTAGTAGAGAGCCTCTCTCACCGCCCGAAAGTGGAGTGGGAACTAGAAAACGGTAGTAGAGAGCCTTTCTCTCCTCCCGAAAATGGAGCTGGAACAGGAAAACGGTAGTAGAGAGCCCCTCTCTCCGCCCGAAAATGGAGTGGGAACAGGAAAACGGTAGTAGAGAGCCTCTCTCTCCGCCCGAAAATCAAGCTGGAACAGGAGAACGGTAGTAGAGAGCCTCTCTCTCCGCCCGAAAATCAAGCTGGAACAGGAAAACGGTAGTAGAGAGCCTCTCTCTCCGCCCGAAAATCAAGCGGGAACAGGAAAACGGTAGTAGAGAGCCTCTCTCCCCGCCCGAAAATAGAGCGGGGACAGAAAAACGGTAGTAGAAAGCCTCTCTCACCGACCGAAAATCCAGCAAGAACAGTAAAACGATAGTAGGGAGACTATCTATCCTCACTAAAAAACAACAGGAACAGAACAACGGTAGAAAAAAA
>NZ_JAAXCU010000044.1 GCF_012911845.1 Bacillus sp. RO2
TTTCATTTAATTGCATCTAAATCATTGCCTCCCCCCCATATTATCCTTATCATATGAACAAAATTGTGCGCTTGATAATGATTTTATTAAGCAATATGGAGAACCATTAAAAATAGAACAACATAAAATACCGTAACCTTATTTTTAAGGACTTAATTAACAAGGCGGTAACATAGATGGGGAAAGAAGAAATCTCGAAGTTATATAATGAGGATAGGGGATATGGACTTGATGGATTCCTAAGCCGTAATCCAGGATCCGCAGGTAATAAAGATACTGAAGTTGAAGTTGGTTCTGGTTCTGGTTCTGGTTCTGGTTCTGGCTCTGACTCTGGCTCTGGTTCTGGCTCTGGTTCTGGCTCTGGCTCTGGTTCTGGTTCTGGTTCTGGCTCTGGTTCTGGTTGTGGTTTTGGCTCATGCTTTTGTACTTGGTATGTGTTTTGCTACTGATGATGGAGTGGAATCTGGTTCTGGTTCTGAATTTGATTCTGCTTCTGGATCTGGTTCTGGTTCTGGTTCTGGTTCTGGTTCTGAATTTGGTTCTGAATTTGGTTCTGATTCTGGATCTGGTTCTGGTTCTGGTTCTGGCTCTGGTTCTGGTTCTGGTTCTGGCTCTGGCTCTGGTTCTGGGTCTGGCTCTGGGTCTGGGTCTGGTTCTGAATCATAATACTTTCATGATTCTAAAGTAAAAGATACGAGAAAGCCCCTTTTATTAGTCTTTAAAAGCAAAAAGAAACGGATGAACAATTCCTTGCCTTTCAGACGCAAATTGGAATGTTTGAAAAACAGAATATAATGATTGGCGTGTTAGATGGATTTAGTATGATACATTACCGTATCACCCACTTTCATGGTAAGGGCAAGTTATCTCAAGGGGCTTTCTAGAAAGCCCCTTTACATTTCTGTAGAGGGCGGAAGCAAGTACCACCCTTGCTCTTTATAAAATAAAATCCCTTGAACCTGATAGTCCAAGGGTCATAAAGAACGTGTTAACTTCAACCTAAGCCTGCTGATATATCTTTTGATGCAATTCATTTTAATTCCAATAACGCGACAGCCTCTACGTGTACAGTATGAGGGAACATGTCTACCGGCTGCACCTCAACCGTCTTGAATCCCCCATCCTCCAACACTCTTAAATCTCTCGCAAGTGTCGCCGGATTACAGGATACATACACTACCTTCTTCGGCTTCATTTCCAGAATGGTTTGGAGTAATGCTTCATCACAGCCTTTGCGCGGTGGATCTACCACTAACACATCCGCGGTGTTGCCTTCCTTATACCATTTCGGGATCACCACTTCCGCTTCACCAACTGCGAATTCTGCATTTGTGATTTCGTTTAGTTCTGCGTTGCGTTTTGCATCTTCAATTGCTTCTGGCACGATCTCGACGCCGAACACTTTTTTCGCTTTTTGTGCCAGGAACAGGGAGATGGTTCCGATCCCACAGTAAGCGTCTATGACACTCTCTTCCCCGCTTAAGTCCGCATATTCTAGGGCTTTTTCGTAAAGCACTTTCGTTTGTTCCGGGTTGACCTGGTAGAAGGATCTAGCGGAAATGGCAAACTTGATGTCGCCGATGAAATCATAGATGTATTCATTTCCCCAAAGCACACGCGTTTCGTCTCCGAAAATTACGTTCGTTTTCTTCGTGTTTACGTTCTGCACGACTGATTTCACTTCTGGTAGGGCGACAGTGATTTCTTCCACAATCGCTCTGCTGTTGGGAATATCTGGTGTGCGGGTGATAAGGACAATCATCACTTCACCAGTCACTAATCCATAACGTGCCATCACGTGACGGAGCACGCCTTTGTGCGTTTTTTCGTTATAAGCACGCACGCCATGCTTGTCGCAGATTTCACGTACCGTTTGAACGACACGGTCGTTGATTTCCTGCTGTATGAGGCATTCCTTCATATCAATGATTTCGTGGCTACGTTGCTGGTAAAAGCCTGCAATCAGTCCGCCTTCGCGCTCGCCTATAGGAACTTGCGCTTTATTACGGTAGCGCCATGGGTTGTGGTCCATTCCGAGTACCGGATGAACCGGCACGTCTTTTAGATGTCCTATGCGTTCAAGGACATCCTTGACCTGCTTTTGCTTGGCCACAAGCTGACCTTCATAGCTCAGATGCTGAAGCTGGCAGCCCCCGCATTGCTTATAAATCGGGCACGGAGCATCTACACGATAAGGGCTTGTCTTGTAAATCTCCTCAAGCCGGCCGAATGCATAGCCTTTTTTTATTTTTATAATTTTGACTTTGATCTCCTCGTCTGGAAGGGCATTTTGGACGAAAATTGGAAAGCCATCTATTTTTGCTACGCCAGCACCGTCATGGGTTAAGTCTTGAACGGTGACATCGTAGTATTCATTTTTTTGAACAGGTACTGTCATGTATTTTCTCTTCCTTCTCGTTTAAAATCGCTGTTCCGATTGTACCATAGGAAGGGGGGGCGTGCTATTTGTTTGTCTAATCACTTTTTCTACGATGTACTGATATCCATATAATACAACTGCCAAAATTACAGTAATACACCAGTACATACTTGGTGACATCCTTTTTAATTTAAATATTCCCACCTTTTTCAAGAAGCCACCAAAAAGAAATATATTTACCCAATCTAACACTATATTTGAGATTAAAAATTTTCGAAAAGAACCGTATGTTAATTTAAAGATCCACAGTGTTCCAATAAAGTGAGCACCTAAAATATATGTAAAATCTATTGGTGCATTAGAAAATAGAGGGTTATTGTTTTTAAACCATTTTTTCCGATTAGCAATTACGGTAAATACACTTATAACTAGGTTTGCGAAAGTTGCTACGGGCAAAAAACGAACAAATGATTTCACTCCTATAAAAGGAACAGTTAACCACGGAAAAATTAAAACACATAAAGAAATTAGCATTCTTTTATTATGCATATACCTACTCCTAAAAACGTATTTTAAATATATTATTAACAGTTTCTAGAAAGACATGTACGATAAAAAATTGCTTACTGGTTGAATATGTTAAAGTTAGAATAGTTTTATGGAGGAGAGGTTGCCAAATGACCATTGTTGCTTTTTTAATAATTGCCTGGGTACTAAGTTGGTTCGGTTTTAACCGAATGTTTGTGCAAGCATTTAATGAACTATTTAATAAGGAAGTTTCCAACGCAAGCTACTACTTTATATTCTTTTGCATCGGTGTTATTGGAGATTTCATATTATTTTTCAGGGGGCAATATCCGTTTGATTTGTAAAGGGGAAGTGGGAAGGGCTGGAGTTTACTAAGTTTTATGTTCTACACTTTTCTGCTCAGCTTCTACCCTTTTCCAGTAAGCTTATACATTTCCCAAGATACCTTCTACATTTCCCAAACGATATTCTACATTTTCAACCAAACCTTCTACAACTTCACTAAAACAGGATGGATTGCAGGGCTCCCAATGGAGCCCTGCAATCCATCCCTATGTGAGTTAAAGTCAAACCTATAGTCGTCAGAATAAGTCCTGAAACATTAACTCTAATGTTTCAAAATCTGATGAATCCATGGAACCTATTTTTTTTATGATTATTCTGTCTTCAATGGAGAATAATTTATTGGGGAGTACCCACTGATTATCGTAAAGCAAACCAACAGATCTTGTTTTTCTTAATTTGTGTTCATAACGATCTTTGCCACCTTGTTTTTCTTGGCTAGTAATTGCGACACAAATATATTTGCCGTATTGGTTGCCATGCTCGTCTTTGCTGATAATAGCAGCAGGTTTTTTCTTGAATCCAGGTGTGTCATTGAAGGGGAACGGGACTAGAACAATATCTTTATTGTTAAAGGTCATTATAAGCATCATCCTTTTCATTGTCCCACACTTCTTGAAGTGATTTATGGACGATTTCCTTGTAAAGATTATCCTCTTCTTCTGTTAAAAGCTGTTGTAACATTTCCTTAATCCTTTTAATATGATCCGAGAAGGCCTCTCTTTCATTACCTGATAATGACTTAATAAATTGTTCCAAAGCATCAATTTCATTGAAAACATCTTCTTTTTTAGAGCCGACAAATCTAACACCTCATTTCTTTTGAATTTACATCTATTATATCTTTAAAAAAGAAGACTAACCAAAAATGCTATGAAAGCTTTTTATATAGTACCCTACTACCTTTTTAACTTCATCTTCTACCTTTTTCCGGCTAGCTTCTACATTTCCCAAGTTACCTTGTACATTTCCCGGACTAAATTCTACCTTCTAACGCCAACTTTCTACAACTTAACAAAAATATGTGGGTTTTACCCCCGACGGTAGGCCACTACCACCATCATTCCCCCCAATACCGAACAGACCAAGTATACGGTTGAGTAAGAGGTAAGATCTGCTACTGGCCCCATAACAGCGCCTCCCATGCTCACCCCTAGATCGGCCGAGGCTATGAAGAGACCTAGTAACACATTCCTACTAGCCTTTGGTAGGACAAGGCTAAGATACGTTGTGAGTGATGGATAGAGCAGTGCTTGAGCGACCCCTACCACAATGGCTCCAAAATAGAAGAATACAGCTCCACCTTCTATTGCATAGCTGATACTTAGCGTCCCAATTGTGAGTAAGAGCATAGTGGCAATCATAAACGAAGAATGCCATTTGCCGTCTGACGGGATCCTTTTTCGTAAAGTAAAGCGAGATACGACAACCGTTAAGGCCATCAACATCAGAAAGATTCCAGCATTTCCATCTGGGACTTGCATCGAATAGAGGGGAATGAAAAAGGTCGTTGCCCCAAACACAATGGACCCAAATAGCATTAGTATGCAGCTTCTTGAAAGATCTGGATTAGCTACTAATTGACGTAAAGCCTTTCCCATCCCTAAAGATGGTTGGCTAACAGCTTTTACATCTGTCTGTCCTCCTACCCTTGCTGTAAAACCAATCAAACCTGTTACAACAGCCAAGGTAACCATGACTATCCCGAAAGCTCCCATTCCCTCTTGCCATATCCCAAGGGCCAAGAGCGGACCAATGATTCCTGGAATATAGGAAAAAAGAGAATACAATGATATTCCTTGGGAACGATCTTTTTCGGGAAGTGCATCCATGATTCCGATCTGCAATGCCATGGAAAAGAAAGCCGTACAGACACCCTGCAAGATTCTCGCAAATGCGTAGCCGCCCAGTCCAGTAACGGCATATAAAATTAAGGCTATTCCGTTTACAACCAAAATGGTACGTAAAATGGGAATGGGACCGTACCGAGCAATTAACTGACCTGCCCATGGTCTAAGGAACATCGTAGTAAATAAATAGGCTCCCATGATCATTCCTATTGTGGTATTAGTTGCTCCGAGTGCCTTTCCTTGCAAAGGAATAATGACATTTAAGATAGCATTGGCACTGAAATAGAAGAGCACTAGAATATACAGCCGCATAAAGGGCCATGATAACGCGCCTTTCATCTGTCTCTCTCCTTATATCGTTAGTAACGAATGTAATAGTTTTTTTGCATAGGATGATTGTACTTGGCCTAAATCTTGTGTTCTAACTGTTTCTTCGATTTGACCGTCTTTGAAAATGATCATCCTGTCGCAAAGATAAGCTGCCGCTTGAATATCATGGGTAATGAAAATAAAACTCATGTCGTAGTTGCTTTTTAACTCTTTTAAGAGGTTTAGCACTTGTACTTGGACGGAGACATCTAACGAACTGATGGCTTCATCGAAGAGGATACAAGCAGGTTCTGTTGCGATTGCCCTTGCAATACAGACGCGTTGTACTTCCCCACCTGATAACTCGTGTGGGTACTTTTTAAGGTAGCTGCCAGGAAGGCCCACCTTTTTTAACAAATCTATCAGTCTTGCATCCCCTACATCTTTCCTCCCTAACACCTGCAATGGTTCAAGAATGGCATCTTTTACGGTAAAGAATGGATTTATAGAAGATTTATAGTCTTGAAAGACGGCACTGATTTTTCCAAGCCTCGTTTTCCTTAAATGAGTCGGCAGCTCTTGAAAAGTAACACTACCACTGTCCGGCTTCTCCACTCCAAGAATCATTCGCCCTAGCGTGGACTTCCCGCTTCCACTCTCTCCAATGATACCTAAACACTCTCCAGCCCTGCATTCTAGCGTGACTTTATGTAGAACTTTTTGCTTTTCCTTAGAAAATAACCCGCCTTTTTTATACGATTTTTCTACGTCTTTTACTAGTAACAACTGGATCCCTCCATAATCTTTTTGAAATGATTACTTAACGAAAGTCTCGTTTCCACTAAGAATTTCGTATATGGATGGTCGGCGTCATTGAAAATTTTCTGGGTGGTCCCACTTTCCACGATTGTTCCTTCCTTCATGACGATGACGTTTTCTGCTATTCGTTGCACCACGCCTAGATCATGAGAGATGAAAATCATGGAAGTTCCCAACCGGTCGCGTAGTTTCTTAAACTCTTCCACCACTTCGTACTGAGAGATCGTGTCTAGAGCGGTTGTCGGCTCATCGGCAATAATGAGATCTGGTTCTAATACAATCGCCAATGCAATCATGACGCGTTGCAACATTCCTCCCGATAGTTGGTGGGGGTATTTGGCCAGTAAGTCCGCCGGATCCTTAATCATCACCCGTTCAAGGGCTGCAATCATTTTCGCATCCGCCTGGGACTTCGTCACACCCAAGTGTATAGAAAGTGTCTCCCTAAGATGCGTCCCTATGACACTAGTAGGATTGAACGCACTCATCCCATTTTGCATAATCATGCATATGCTTTTCCCTCTTCTTTTTCTCATTTCGTTATCTGAAAGTCCGGTCAGTTCCTCTCCTTTAAATAAGACACTTCCTTTTGTCTGAAGGGTTGGTTTATTCAGCCTCATGATCGCTTTGCTTGTCACCGATTTCCCGCTTCCGCTTTCCCCCACAATAGCAAGACAATTACCATCCCCGACTGAAAAGCTGCTACTTTTCACAAGAATCTTCCCTGAAATGGTATCCTGAACTTGCAAATGATGAACGTCTAATAGATTCATTGGTAGTTGGTCACCCCTTTCCCTTGCAAACTAGTTTTCTCTCGCCTCCACCAAACTCTTTTACTCTTTGTCCGGACCAGTTTTGGATCTAAGGCAACTTGCAAGGAATCGGATAAGAAGTTGAAAGCCATGACAACCAACATAATGGCAATCCCAGGGGCTAGCATCATCTCTGGTCTGATGAACATCACTTCTCTTGCCTCATTTAACATCATCCCCCACTCTGCATGTGGTGCCTGAATTCCTAAGCCTAGAAAAGAGAACCCAGAGATCTGCAAAATCATTGAGCCGATGGAGCTGCTTGCAATGACTGTAATATCGGCAAATGTCACCGGTAAGATATGCTTTCTTAAGATCCTTCCGTTGCCGCTTCCTGAAACTTTTGCAAATTTTATATAATCGAGCTCTACAAACTGCATGACAGACGTGCGAATCACCCTCGCATACCAAGCCCATTTGATCAGCGCAAAAGCTATTAAAATATTTTCAAGTCCAACTCCTAGAATCCCAATGACAGCAAGTGCCATCACATATCCAGGAAAAGAGAGCATCATATCACAAAGCCTCATGATGACCATATCTACTTTCCCTCTGAAATAACCAGCCAAAAAGCCTAAGACTCCTCCTGTCAATACAGAAACAATAAGAACAGCCAATACCCATAGAACACTTGGTCTTATTCCATAAATGATTCTAGAAAGGATGCATCTGCCTAAATGGTCATTCCCAAGCCAATGGGAAAGCGATGGGGAAGCATAGCGTAAAGCCATGTTAACCTCATTTGGGTCATGAGGGGCAGCTACCGGGGCAAATATTCCTGCCATTAGCAATGCTACAATAAATAAAAAGGAGACACAGCCTACTTTATCTTTTCGTAAATTATGCCAGACTCTCATTTATAACTCCTTTCTGAGCTTTGGATTCATTGCAACATTTATTACGTCAGAAAGCGTATTAAATAGAACAAAGAAGGTAGCTACAATCAGTACATAAGCTTGAATAATCGGGAAGTCTCTTCCAAGAATGGCCTTAATGCTTAAGCTGCCCAAGCCGGGCCAAGCAAAGACATTCTCCACGACAACCGTGCTCCCTAGAATAATCGGTATCGCCATTCCGAAGATGGAGATGGTAACCTGCAGAGAGTTCTTTAGCACATATAAAAGAACTTTTGGTTCAGAAAGTCCTGAAGCTCTCGCATATAGCACATAATCCTCATTCATGTTGGCAAGCATGGAAGATCGGACATTTCTAAAATAAATCCCGGCATAACTGATGGTGATGACCAAGACAGGTAGAATGTAACTTTGAAAACCAGACATTCCACTCGTTGGAAGTAAGTCCAATTGAACAGATATGTACCAAACTAATATAGAAGCTAATAAATAGGATGGCATGGCCGTTAGAAAAAACATGGATCCCCGAATGGACTTATCGATCCATTTGCCCTCTTTGAATGCACAAAGGACCCCTAAAAGAACGGATGACACCATAATAGCTACTGAGGAAACAAAGGTAAGTTTCAACGTGTTAATAAAAGCAGGCCCAAGCATGGTCCAGACAGGCATTCCGTTTACATACGAATCCCCAAAATCAAGTTTCAGGCAGGATAACAACCATTCTAAATACTGCACAATTAATGGTTGATCTAATCCAAAATCCTTTCTCGTTTGCTCCAAAAGCCCCTCGGTAATTTCCGGAACTTCCTGTGCCTGTAATATCAATTTAGCAGGATCATGTGGAGAGAGATGCACAAGAACAAATGTTAAAAACGATACGACGAAAAGCAAGGGAATTGCGATCAACAGCTTTTTAATCAAGTATCTTATCAATTGTTTCACTCCTTTATATCAAAATAAAAGAAGGGATTTCTCCCTTCTTTTATTTAAACTTCATTCCTTCAAATGGCAATTCGTATTGTGTCTGTTTAAAGGTGACACCCTCTAGGTTCTTGGGTGCGATTACCGTTACACTTCCATTAGATATAGGAATGAACACAGCCTCGTCATGCACCATCGTCAAAATGTCCGCATACAGTTTCTTTCTAGCTTCCTCATCTGTAGAAATCATTACTTCTTCAATCTTTTTGTACAGTTCTTCTGATTGAGCCATCCCCTTGGTTGTATGTAAATAGGAAGCCTCAGAAGTGAAGGCAGCTATTGTACTTTGTGGGTCATAAGCCAGTCCCCATGTTTGGTTAAACAATAAATCATACTCTCCAGTTGAACGCCTGTTGGCAATGGATGTAGACTCTTCTCCCACTATATCCAGTTGAATGCCAATATCCTTTACAAGTGCTTGAATATATTCTGCCTGACGCTTTTGAGAAGACGAATTACTGTCATAGTAAAGTGCCATTTGTAACTTTTGTCCATCTTTTACGCGTGTTCCGTCATTTTCTGCTTTCCACCCGGCATCTTCTAACAGTTCCTTCGCCTTTTCCACATCGTATTCACGCTTGTCTAATGGGACATCTGCGTAATTTACGTTAGATGAAAATAACGTATCTGCCACTGATTCTGTTCCATTCAATAGATCTTTTACAATCGTTTCTCTATCAATAGCGTGCCAAATAGCTTCTCTGACAGCTTTCTCATGAACAGGATTATCCTCTCTGCTGCTGTTGGCCACAATCATTTTCGTATTCATTGGCTCACTTCTGATGATTTCATAATCATTGGATGCCACCAACTGTTCCATTGTTTCCACGTCTAAGCTGTCTGCACCACGGTCATCTGTAAATGCAAAGTTCACTTCACCCTTTTGCAAGGCTAAAAAAGTAGTCTCATCTGCCGGGAGCACCTTTGAGGTAATCTTCTTAATGGTTGGTGCCCCATTCCAATACGCATTGTTTGCTTCAAATGTCGCATATTCATCTGTTTTATGTTCTTTTAAAATGTACGGTCCAGTTCCGTTATAGCCATTCACTCCGTCTTTTGTTCCCCCGTTTTTGAAATCATTTGGGGACAAGAACACAAATGGCCTTGTCATGGACAACTCGACCAATGTTGGGTAATACGTATCAGTTAATACCAACTCCACCACATACTCATCTACCACATTCACTTCTTTAATTTTGGTAGAAAGCTTAATCCAAGCATGCTTTTCTGCATTAGCTTGAACTGCATCCATATTTTTCTTCACCGCTTCGGCATTAAACTGTTCCCCATCATGAAAAGTGACATCTTCTCTTAAATGGAAAGTATACACTTTGCCGTCCTCTGAGATCTCCCAAGATTCAGCCAGTAGCGGCTTTATACCTTCTTTGGTGTTTTCAACTAATGACTCATACACCATCCCCTGAGCTGACATCGACCCTGTATAAAGATGTGGGTTCATGTCATTGATATCTTTAGATGAAGCATAAATCAGTTCATCTGTTTGTTTTGCTTTGGTACTTGAAGAACTGTCATCAGAGCAACCACTTACAACCAACAGAATAGTAAGTACCAAAATTAATAACCTTGCATTCTTTAACATTATGTATCTTCCTTTCTTTTATAACGTAACGATTACGATTTTTAAAATATGGTAAATCATAATCATTACGTTTTGTCTAACAGAATTATAGCATGCTGTTTAATTCTGTCAATGGTTTAAAAATGTGGTTGAGGCTTAATCTCATAAGATAAATATGACGTTCAAACTATGTGGACAGCGCATTATGGATAAATTCCAACTCTATGATAGATTAATAAAAGTTGTGAAAAATATACGAAAATGACTCATTGATTATAGCTTGAACTTTATACCTTTTCGTCGTCACCTTCGATCCTCTTTCGGTCAGCTTCTACATTTCCCAAGTTACCTTCTACATTTCCCAAACAAGCTTCTACCTTTCCACGCCAACGTTCTACAATTTTACATAAAAAAGAGGTTTCTACCGCTCCGCTCAAGCGATAAAAACCCCTCTTATCTTCTGTCACTAACTTCTCCCATTAGAAAATCCAAAAGGATATGCTCCCCAATTTACCTACTCCTCCTCGGGCCTATACTCCAATATGTCTCCCGGCTGGCAGTCGAGAGCTTTGCAGACGGCCTCGAGGGTGGAGAAACGGATGGCTTTGGCCTTGCCATTCTTGAGGATGGAGAGGTTTGCCATGGTTATTCCGACTCTTTCAGAGAGTTCAGTGACGCTCATTTTTCTTTTTGCCAACATGACATCGATATTTATGATTATAGCCATTGTCTTCACCTCACACTGTTAAGTCATTTTCGGATTTTATGTCGATGGCTACCTGCAAAAGCCTCTGAAGGACCGCAGCGAATACGGCAATTACGATAGAGGCAAAGATCGGAACCGCACCCATGATGATCGCGCCTGGTGCATCATCTTTATCTGCTAAAAGAAATATAAATGGCATGATGACAACATACACACAACTGATTGTAATCGCACAAAATTTGATTTTCTTCAAAGCTTCTACCGAAAATTGCGAGAAGGCCTCGTTATTATCAATATACCCTAAAAGTTTCAGCGCCTGATACAATGCAAAATAAAATGGGATAGTGGTCAAAAACATCCCAGTTACAATGGGGTAGATAATATACGCGTATTCAGGATTTGCCGGATCTTTTACCAACGATACCAAACCAATTATACTTAAAATAAAAACCGGCGTCCCAATAAGAAATACCGCTATTTTCAAAAAAAGTGTAGAACCATGCTTCATCAAAAGCACCTCGCTTCATTGTTATAAATAGAATTTACCATTTTGTTTATTGTTTTTCAATAAAATTTTATTGAAGAGCAGACATTAGGCAGTGGAGACAGGCACCGCGACCCATTTCCGCACAAAAAAAAGACAAGCACTTTACTCGCTTGCCTCTCCTAAATGACTTGAGATTTCACTTTTGCAAACACACACGTATCCCGCAATTCCCCATTCACATCGCGCTCACTACTTTTAAGGATTCCCTCTAAAGTATAACCCGCTCGTTCTGCCACCGCACGGCTCTTCACGTTGTTAGAATCGCAGCGGATCTCCACACGATTAGCCCCAAGCTGTTCAAATGCAAACTGGCTGATTCCTTCCACCGCTTCCGTAATGTAGCCCTTGCCACTGTGCCTGGAATCAATCCAATAACCGATCTCAAACTTTGGTATGGACCAGTCGATCCGATGCAACCCTGACGATGCCACGAATTCACCGGTTTCTTTTAAGAAAACCATGAGCCTTAGATCCTTTCGTTGTAAAAACTGAGCATGACTTTCCCTTATATTCGCTTCCACATCCTCCACTTTCTGGTCATGTTGCGCGAAAATCATCCACGGCTTCAGCTCAGGTAGAGAATGAATGATCGCGTCATGTACCGCTGAACCGTCTCCCGGCAAAGGCATTCTAACTAAGAGTCTTTCTGTAGTGAATTCATATGGGAAGTCTTTCAAGATTGGTTTTGTGTTGGTCATATGTATTCTCCCTCCTACTGTTTATGCACATAATTAAATAAAATAAAGACCATTACTAATACCTCTTCTAATTTTGCATAATCATCATCGACTAATTCAAAGTGGTATTTCGACCGTAACACTTCAGAACGTTTTCCTTTTGCAATCACATGGCCATCTATCAGCACGTCTGTTGCAGACCCGATTCCAAAAGATTGATAGTAAATCACTTTATCGTCTATTTCTACAGTTAATGCTTCTTTAAGCTTTGCAGCATTCTTCATGGAAAATTCTGTTTTCACTTTTCCAACCGGCTCGCCATCTCGCTTGATCATCCAACTGGTGTTATTTTTGAATAAACTGCTTTGCTTCTCCACAAATTCGACTTTCCCCGCTTCATCCAACTCAAAGGAAAGATTCATATACCCATTACCGTCCCCTTCCACCACTTCGTTGACCCAATGCTGCCAACGATGTTGGTAGAAGCGGCGGTACACCGCAACTTTCTCCTTTCCTTTATAAAGCTGTTTCACGCCAGTCGAATACCGTTCACCCATGTGCGTATTCCAGGTTTCATCCGTATTTGAAGGTATATAGTTCACATCTCTGCGTACCATCCATTTATGTACAAACCAAAGCACGAAAGCTCCAATTGGAAACAAAAATAGAATAAATATCTGATCCAATTCAAACTCGCCCATAATGAAAAAACGGAAGGTCATACCTATTGTTCCGATGATAAAGAGGAACAGTAATTTTCCCATTATTGGTCTCCTTTCTTTTTTAGGTTAAGGAGACAGGGACAATCGCCCATTAATAAGACTATTTTTTATGCGTTCTCCTACCAATATCCTTAGAAAATTGTAGAGATTATCAACTTCTTATTTTTTATTAGGGCAGCCAAACTGTCACCGTTTATTTTAGTAGATTCTAATAAAGCGTGATTGCCTCCTGTACTATATTCAGATAACTGTGTGTGTCCCCGCCACAATGCTCTTCCTTTTTTAGCATTATCGATGAAATACAGCTGTTCCTTATATGTAAACTCGATTTCCCTACCTTGCTCTAAATAATATATAAAATGCTCATAGCTAATGATTTTCCCAGCTGGAATATCGGCAAATCCATCGTGGTTATCCATTAATTACACCTACCTTGACCTCCATCACTCTTCCCAATCTTGAGGCACCTTCACCATCACATATTTCCCTGTCCACATTTTGGTGGTAACAATCAGCTTCTCGTCCCCTTTTTCAAAAAAGTACCCACTGCCGTCTTGGGTCACAAACACCCATCCTTGGTCACCTATCATTTCTTTAAGGGTTTCCCTGTATTCTCCTTGATCTGCTCGTGTTATAAACCAATCATGCTCATCCTCGTTTGCAATTTTTACGATGGGATCTGAAGCTTTATTGATAGATTGCAAGACTTCCTTTTTACTGACAGATTCTATAGGCAGGGTCGGTAAATAAAATTTCCTGCTGTATGCGTACGTTCCTAGGATGACTGCTATAAGGCTAATGATGGTGAGTCGTTTTATCATAGGTATCCTCCTCATGCTTGAAGCAATGATTAAGAATCAATAAAATATGGACCGCACTCTCCTTCGTGCGTCATGATGAATGTCCACTTTTTGTCCCAATCCATGACATATATATCACCATAGAACATATGAAAAGGATCATAAGGTAGATCCTTGACATCTAAACCACGCCCGCTTTCTACTAAATAAACTGTATCCACGTACTGATAAAATATCAAACACTTATCCTTTTGTTTTGCATGAAAAAGCCTAACAGCTTCCTCTTTAGTAGAGCACGGTACCGCTTTCCAACTGCATAAATGCCATAAGAAACTTTCTAGGTAAATAGCATTCTTTTCTTCTTTAGACAAATGGCCGGCGAAACTATTTTCCCAAGATTTGCGGATATATTCTCCCCATTTATGAACCTCTAATACCCTTAATTCTTTCCTAAAGCCTGTTCTAACTCCCATACTTATAGTAATCCTGCGAATGATAACTCCTAAATCCACAAGATTCATAGAGTTTCAGCGCATGGGCATTCCTCGCTTCTACTTCCAAAAAGACAGGCAGTCCTTTTTCCGTCTTCATTTTCACCACTTTAGATAAAGCTTTCCGTCCAATTCCTTTGCCTTGTAGCTCTGGAAATACAGCAAACCCATAGATCCACGCTTCTCCGTTTGTTTCGGATACACGGATTTTCCCTGCAGTTCGACCTTCCGCTTCAATGATGAACATGTCCTCGCTATTGAGTTCTTTCATTCGTTGATTAAAGCTCACCGCTTCTTGTTCTGTAAAACCAAAGCAGGCTACTTCCAGTTGGATTTCCGCATCAAAATCCTCTTGGGAAGTAGATGGTCTAATGTTTACAGCTAGATCATCTATTAATTCCCCAGTTTCCCATTTCATTTGGTACTCAGCCACTTCGAATGAACAAGGGATACTTTTTAGAAACTCCTTCGCACTTTGAGAGGAGTTAGGCGCATTTAGCAAAACAGTCGATATCTCTAGCTTTTTCACCTCTGTCATTGCTTCAGTAAACATTTTTTTAAAAATTCCTTTTCTACGATAATCAGGATGAACCATTCCAGTCATCTCTATTTTACTTCCAAACCCGTAACAGCCAAGAAAGCCGATAAGGCGCCCATTTTCATAATGAAAGAAGTCTTCTGTGCTGTTTTTGTCGCGGGTTTCCAGCATATCTTCATTTAGTTTCAGCTCGAACCCGCCTTCTTTTTCACAAAGGGATTGGAGTTCTTTGATTTCTTGTAGTTGTTCGTTAGTTAGCATGGTTTACACCTCTATTAGATAAAATTTTTTACTCCATGAATTCCTTCGGATAAACAACCGTCCCTTGTACATATTGAAGAGTACCTTCTTTTAGTTCAAGTGCCATGAAAGAGTCTGATGGCACAGGGAAAGATGCAGAAATGTCCCATAGACCAGCACTTTTGAAACCGAATTTAGGATAGTAATCTTTATGTCCCAGAACAATGATGGAGGTGTACCCAAGTTCACTTGCTCTTTGAAGAGCTTCACGAATGAGGGTACTCCCAACTCCCTTCCTTTGATACTCTGGGGTAACTGAAACAGGAGCTAGAGCAAGAGAGGCATTCTCTTCACTCTGATTAACTATTTTTATCCTTGTCAGCAGAATATGGCCTACTATCTCCTTCTTTTCATCTATCGCAACTAAAGAAAGCTCGGGTATAAATGCATCCGATCTTCTTAGTCGCTGTACAAGAAAGTGTTCCTTTTGATCGCTATATTCTGCTTGTTCAAAAGCACGTTTCACTACATGTTCTGTGATTACATAATCTTCTTGCCTTTCTTGCCTGATAACTATATCCATCTAATCCTCCAATAAAATATTCAAGTGGGATTTTGTCAGCCCCATTAACTGAAAGTCATTATTTTCAATCTGTTGATTAATTTTGTTTGCTTCTGCCCATGCCAGCTGGTATTGGGCCTGATTAATCGTACCTTTGGTGTATGCTTCCTCCAGCTCATCTGCATCTTTTTGGATTACTTCTCCTGATGAAAGAACAATAATGTCTAAAAACAGGTCATCCGTGTAAGGAAGGTTGTTTTCTATTCCATTCTCATTCGTGATATCGATATACCATTGAACGACCTCGCCACTCGCATCAAACATGGTCGTTAAGGAGTAATGTTCATTGCTTGGAAAGTGCTGAAGCCACATATATCCATCATCGACAATGCAGATACTCTTTTCTTCATAGTTTACAATTAAAGGCTCGGTAACTTTATGTATATGAAGCAAGGTAACATACCCTCTAAAGGCTTCTGTATCTAAAAATTTCTGTGAGTACTGCCGTTTCAAAATCCGTTTCCATTCAGAGCGGTCTCCGTATCGTCGTTTCAGCATCGGTATCCTCCTAGCGGGTTTTAGGGACAGGCACAGCGACCCATCCATAATTTAATTCCAAGTAAATCGGAAGCAGAATTTGGTAAGCTTTTCGTAAATGGGGTGATAGCGAAGCGCGCCCCGCTAAAAAATGAGAAGTTATTCTTCCCACACATTCCGGGTCAACGGACCTGTCCCCTCGGCGCTTCTCCTCGCTTCGTGGTTCATAGGGAGCAGGAGAACAGTACCTTTTCTTAACATTTACAATATTTTAACTTATATGGACACTTTTTTATATTATTATTATTTCTGTTAGATACATAGTCTATTAGATTCTCGTCCATCCACGAGTATTTAATATAAAAATTTTATAGTAGGAGGCATTTCTATGCTGAAGAAGTCCATGTTGGTTGTTTTTGCCTTTATTCTGTCGTTCTCTGCTTTACAGCTTGATCCGCAATCTGTATCGGCACTTCCCCCTGGAACACCGTCCAAGTCTCAAGCTCAAACGCAATTAAACTCGTTGACTGTAAAATCGGAAGGCTCCATGTCAGGCTACTCACGGGATCATTTCCCGCATTGGAGCAGCCAAGGTAGTGGCTGCGATACCCGCCAAATCGTCCTTCAACGAGATGCTGACTATTACAGCGGTAACTGCCCTGTCTCCTCTGGAAAATGGTATAGTTATTTTGATGGCGTTATTGTGTATTCTCCATCTGAAATTGATATTGATCACGTTGTTCCGTTGGCAGAGGCTTGGCGTTCCGGCGCTAATAGCTGGACTACCGATCAGCGACGCGCTTTTGCCAATGACCTCAATGGACCTCAACTTATTGCCGTAACAGCAAGCGTTAATCGTTCCAAAGGGGACCAGGATCCATCTACATGGCAACCACCTCGTACCGGAGCCCGCTGCGCATATGCAAAATGGTGGATTAATACGAAATACCGTTGGGACTTGAGTCTTCAGTCTTCTGAAAAAACAGCATTGCAAACGATGCTTAACAGCTGTTCTTACTAAAAAATTTATGGAGGCTGCAGGTTATGTGCTTTGCAGCCTCGTTATTTAAGAGAGGTGATCTACCTATGGAAAAGCTATCTTCTATTTTTACTGCATCACACGGAGTCATGACTGCCGAGGTTGGTGTCATCAGCGGCGAACTTGAACTGCGAACTACTTGTGATGAAGATGGAGTTCTCTCGCTTGCCATTACTTATGTAGGTGCCGCAGAGTGGTACACGTTGCCTGGAGAACGCTATCGCCTGCATGATTTACGGGACCATGAAGTGGTTCATGGGATGCTTGTGAAGGTGTTGGAGCGGGGATGAGGCAGGTGGCCACTCCTCCGCCAATTTCCCTACTCTTTTCAATCATTTTGACTGTGGACCATGGGAACATACACCATGAAGCACCCTCCACAAATACTTCAAAAACTTACATTAAACCACCGAACAACAAGAAAAATAGTCACTATCCCCCAAACAGTCGTCCCCATAACAAACCATATTTGTGAGTTTTCTTTCTTCCCCTGTAGGTTCCTTTTAAAAAAGGAGAGCACCACAACACCAATTACGAAGAAGGCAATAGTAAAACCCAACAAAACATCCAATTTACATCAACCTTTCTACAGAATAGAATTGACACATCTCTAACACTATTTCGGGGTCACCGTGCCTGTCCCCTCAATCCAACTCAGCCTATACACATCCGGGTTCCCAAGGTTCTTCCAGTCTTCAAATCCAAAGCTAGGTTGGTAATACCTAATTAGCAAAGACATGATATTTCCGTGTGTCACGATAACGATATTGTCCGCTTCCGTTTCATAAGCTTCTTCTACGACTTGGACAATCCTGTCCATTGCCTCTCTACTTGATTCGCCGCCTTCGAATTTTAGATCTAAATCTTCATAGGTTGCTTCCAACTTTTCAAGCCAGTCTGGTAAATCGTCGGAACTAAGTGTACGTTCTGCTAAGCGTTCATCTTTTTCTATTTTTATCCCTCTTTTTTTACCAAGCGGTTCTATAGTTTGGATAGCGCGTAAAAAAGGGCTTGAGATGATGCGGTCTATATGTGTGTTGGAAAAATACCTTGCTAACTCTTGCGCTTGCTTCTGTCCCTTTTCTGTAAGGGGTGATTCTGGAGGTTGCCCTTTGGCTTCGCAATGCCTGATTATGTAGATGTTTTTTGACATGAATGAGCCCCCTTTATTCTGGTATATATTTCTACGAACAGAATGGAAATTTGTTTCAATTTCCATAGAAAAAGACGATCCTTTTGCTTCCTTGTCAAAGAAGTAAACGAATCGTCCCTCTTATTTTTCACGCCACAGCATACTAACTGATGGTTGTTGTTTTTTCGGCTCGATGTACCTGTCCCTTCGAATCGTACACCCATCCACATAACAAAATACTAGATTCGTATAAAAGTACTAAAGGAATAAGAACAAACACTTGGGATAGTAAGTCTGGCGGTGTTATCATGGCGGAGATAATTACCATTGCTAGGTACACGTATTTACGATATTTTGTCATCATCATCGGCGTCAAGATACCGAGCTTTGTTAAAAACCAGACAATGGCCGGCATTTCAAATATGAGTCCTAAGGGAATGGTAATCTGGAACAAAAACCGAAAGTATTTTTCCGCGGTGAACATGATTTGGAACATACCTTCTGATAGAGCGACTACGAAACCGAAGACCTTTGGGAACACAACAAAATAGCCAAATGATAAGCCTGCCACAAACAAAAGAAATAATACAGGTATAAAGAGGGCAGTTGACTTTCGTTCGTCATGCTTAAGAGCCGGTTTGATGAAAACCCATAACTGATATGCCGCAAATGGAATGACCGCTGCTAATGCGCAAATACTGGCAAGCATAAAATAAACCCAAATTATTTCGGATGGACCGAGAACCGTTAATTCTACTTCCGCCCCCTTCATGATCCATTTGTAAACTTTGCCTACTTGGAAGAAGCTGACTAGAAAGATAGAAACGTATATAAAAAGGATCATAAGCAGCCTTTTTCTTAATTCTGCCATATGTGTGAGAAAAAAAGTCTGTTCCACAAAACATCCTCCTTTGTGTATGTTAAAAAAAGAGGAGCTATCCACAGAAAGAGATAGCCCACTCATTTATTTACAACGCCTTCTCTTCTATCTTTTTGTCTGCGTCTACTGACTCGTTGTCATCTTTCATTAAATCTTTTGTCCCCTTTTTAAATTCACGCAGGGTGACGCCGAATGAGCGCCCGATCTCAGGAAGCTTGGTCGGTCCGAAAATAAGCAAGGTAATTACGAGAATAATAATAAGTCCAGGAATACCAATATTTTGTAGCATTTGTTCGTCCTCCTTATTAGTTTTTAATTAAACCTTGTCCTTGTGTCACATTGATTTTCGCTTCGCCGTTAGGTACTTCACATTGCCATAACAGTGATTTGGAAGCGTTAGGTGTTTCAATGTTGTCCACAGAATAAGCAGTCCAAGTAGCTTTAGTGTTAGTCAATTCCAGTAATGTATATCCGTGTGTTGTACTGTCAAACAGTTCAATCCAAGGATTCTCTGCTTTAACGATTTGTTGAATTTCTTTAAACAAAAGTTCAGCTGTAATCGTTGCTCCTTCGCTTAATCGGCCTTTCACGATGTCGATAAGTTCTGAGGCAGCGTCGATTGGAATTGGTCCCGACGTGTCTGGTGCTTGGTTTAATGCATTACGGAGCGTTTCTCTTAAGTTACTTGACGTTACAGAACCTACCATTAATTCTACGCCGTATTTTTCGCTCGTTTTGTCATATTTATATTGAAGGTAAGAGGCTTCAAAAGTATGGAAGTCCCCTGTGAGCGCTATAAAATTATCAATTTTATTGTTCATGACCGTTTGTGCAATAACATCTCTTTCATATGCAAACCCATCCCAAGCATCTAAATTCATGTAGCGATTTAGTAATTTTAACTGGGTGATCTGCACTTCATTGCCCCAAATTTTCCAGGTTCCGCCTGCATTTTTTAATTCATTCAAGAACCATTCGCGCTGGGTGCTTCCGAGCATAGATCGGTCAGAATTATTAATGCCTTCACATCCACCTGAAATGTAGCGATCTAATGTCCCTTGCCCACACGGGTGTGCATCTCGATAAAGACGCTCATCTGTTAAAAGAATTGTTGCAAGGTTACCAATTGTAACGGTGCGATAAATTTTAATGGACTCTTCAAAAGACTTCGTTCCGTCATAAGGTACACGTGCCGGCATGTATTCAAACCAGACTTGATTGGCAATAAGTCTTCTTGCCGGATCAGACTCGGGATTATCGTCTGGTGCTACCGCAGGATAATACGTGTCATTGGCAAACTCATGATCATCCCAAGTAGCCACCATGCCATGACGCTCATGCAATTTTTGTAAGTCTTTATCTCCACGATACGTCTGATAAAGCTTACGGTAGTCCTCTTTGGTAAAAGCTTTTGCTTGTCCACTTGGAAGCTTAATTTGTCTATCTTTCAAATTTCCTTGGTAGGCCGCATCTCCAACAGATTCATAGATGTAATCTCCTAGATGCAAAAAGAACAACATTTCCTCTTCTGCCATATGACCAAGTGCATTAAAATATCCATTCGTGTAATCCTGGCAAGAAACATAGCCTATCTTTGCAGAGGCAACCTGACTATTATCTACAGGAAGTGTCTTACATGCTCCTGTTTTACTTACATAGCCTTTTTTCGTAATAAAACGGTAGTAGTATGTTTGATTCGGTTTTAGTTGTCCATCCAAATCTATACGAACCACATTATCATGATCCTTCCAGATAGGAGAGAAACCTTTGAGCACTACACTAGAAAAATCCTTTGTTGTACTTACCTCAAACATGACGAATTTCCCTTGTTCAATTGCCTCTGCCAGAGACTCATCATTGTTGGCAGTTGTATTTTCTAAATAGTAGATGATATTGCTGGTGATTTCTTCTGTTGAAAGCCCCTCTTCTATGGAAGGTTCCACTCTTGTCCACAACATCATTCCACTAGATGTTGGGTCACCTGAAGCAACGGATTGAGGAAAGCCTTCCCCTACAGGTTGCAGTCCTTTATAGGGCGTCACACCTTCTGCTGCCAGCGCCTTATTGGAGACAAAGGAAGTCAATTTGCTAATCCCTGTCGTTTCCAATGCCACCACTGCTGAACCTGCTAAAAAATACTTCAAAAAAGTTCTCTTAGACGAATCGTATGCTTCAAATTCCCTTCTGCCATTCTTCAATGCTGTTTCCTCCTTCTATGTTGTGTTCGTAACCAGACTAAAGGGTAAAAGTAAACCCGGTTTGAATTATCTGTTACAGGAGAATTAAAAGAATATTACAAGATAGCTTAGGTTAGAGGGACAGGCACCATGACCCGTTTGTACATTAAAATGTAAATTATTTCCTTGTTACTTAGGAGTAAGGGACCATACTTTTTGCCTACACACCTTTTCTCCCCACGACATAGTTATAGAATTACTAGAAGATATAGACTATACTATAATTGAGAATGATAATCACAATCATATATTAACTTCAAGAGGGGATGAATCTCATGGAAGCGAACAAATCAACTTTAGCTCAAACCATACGCGAGCGACGTTCTATAAAAGCTGGATATACAGAAAAAGAAGTAACACAGGAAACCGTACTAGAATTACTGGACGATGCAGTCTGGGCACCTAACCATGGACTACGGGAGCCATGGAGATTTATTTTTGTGTCCTCAAGTGAGAAGCAGGGATTTGTTGAGAAGCTAGTAAAAACATTCCCGCCCGAGATGCAGGAAAACAGAAGGAATTATTTCAGTCAACCGGCTGCCTTCCTAATCATCGTGATGGAAGAAGACCCGAGACAAAAGCAATGGGAGGAGAACTTTGGTGCAGTCAGCTCACTAATTCAGAACTTCCAGCTGCTTGCCTGGGAGAAAAAGCTTGGCGTTGTCTGGAAAACCAATCCTCATATCTATGATCCAAAGGTTCGTACAATCTTAGATGTACAGCCTGGTGAAAAAATTGTTGGATTTTTGCATATGGGATACTTTGAGCAAGTGCCACCAAGACGCGAGCGAAAATCCGCAGGAAGCAAGTTGACAGCTTTTAAGAATGAATAGGGCATTGGAAAAGACGCTTCCCTACTGAGGGGGAAGCGTCTTTTCACTTTAAGTATTGTTTTTTGGTGAGGTATTCAAGGTGGAAGTAAATACTTAGAGGAATATATAGGGGTTTATGCAGGAGCCACCCTACCTGTTACTTTTACTTTTCATGATGAACATCTCTTTTTCAAGTCTGTTTACCTTATTATCAATGAAGTCGAAATCGTTCATTCTTAGTTCATTTGTTAATTCAAACTGCCCGCCAATACCGTCAAGTTTTGCTTCAACAGTATTGAAACGTTCGTGCATTTCTGTCTTCATGCCTCCCATTTCGGTCTTCATATTTCCTATTTCTGATTTCATGCCTCCCATTTCGGTCTTCATATTTCCTATTTCTGATTTCATGCCTCCCATTTCGGACTTCATGCTTCCTATTTCTGATTTCATGTTACCCATTTCAGTGTTCATGCTTCTCATTTCGGTCTTTATGCTTCCTATTTCTGATTTCATGTTACCCATTTCAGTGTACATGCTTCTCATTTCGGTCTTTATGCCTGTCATCTCTGACCTTAAGCTGGATGTTTCCGATTTTAAATCATTTACATCTCCTCTCATACCTTTAACTTCTGTATCCAGGCCGATAAGCAGCTCAAGAATTTGTTTTTCCATGTTATCACCTCCTCTTTTCATTATAGGGGATAGGAGAATAACTATCACGTATTATACGAAGAATTCATTTTCCATTTTTGGATGGGGGTGTCGCAGAGACCCACTATTAAAAGCGGGTCAAGGTGCCTGTCCCTGCAACACCAGCTCCCCCTCTACCCACGAAGTATGGGCAGCGTGCAACAACGAAAGGATCCCCCTGATTTAATAATTTCAATGATGTCGACTTCTATTATTTCATAACCTCTCTTCGTGAGTTCCGCGTTCACCTTAGGATTTACGGGCAGGCTGAAAATTTTCTTATTGCCTATGCTTAGTACATTTGTGCCAAGGGTGAACTGTTCGTCTCTTGTTACTTCGATTAATTCAAACTGCGACGAGAGAATGTCTATCTCTTGCTGTGTAAAAGCTTCTGCATAGTAAAGTGCTTCTGTCGGTGAAATGATGTTGAACACACAATCCAAATGTAAGTATTTTTCTTTAAAAGGCACCTTTACTACTTTATAATGCGGCAGGATGCTTTGAAGATGTTCAATTGCTGCTACATTTGTTCGGTTGCTCAAACCAACATACACCGTTTCGCCATGGATGATGACATCTCCGCCTTCTATCATGTCCCCCTTTAAATTTAAATAAGAAATTTCTTGTTGCTCTAACATACGTTTTAAGACATCTTCTTCCCCTTGTCTTATTTTATTGGCCATTTCCGCAACAAATAGGATATTTCCAAGGGTGAAGCCAATATCTCGTGTGAATACTTGCTCCGGGAACATTTTCATTGCAGGCAGGAGGATAACTTCCACTCCATGTTCCTCCAATTTATCCACGAACTTTTTATGCTGCGCCATGGCAATTTCAATATGAATGCCTTCATTCTTAAACTTTTCCTGTGTTTCATTAATAACCTCTCGGATGGTCATATATTCAGGTTTGCACAGAATCACTTTGCGCAACATATCATATTCACTATTTGCATGCGGCCGCATTGATTCATTGGAAATGAAAGACATGTTAATCCCCCTTTAACTAAATAATGTTTATATTGTTACCTAGTAAAAGGTTTTTAATTGGCAAAGAGAACGGTTTTCTTTTTCCTGGTAGTAGCATAGGAAAGAGCACCTCCACTTGCACAAACTTCCAGAATAACCTCTCCTTCTTTACCTATACTAACTATGTGTGCGTGACAAAATGGATAAAGAAACAAAAAGTGAGGGGTTAACTTGGCGAAAAAAGAGGAAAACGTATCCACCGATGATGCAGTAATGCAGATGCTGCTTGATCTAACAGATAAAGACGGTGTGGAAATTGGAATCACGTTAAACATTAATGGAACAGTAGTAGCAGGAACGCTGGTTGGTCCCCACACTTATTACGAGGGAATCATTCAATCTGCAGATGGTATAGAAAATAGTACCCTGTCTCGCGTTCTACATAAAAAATTTACTGATCTTAAAGAGGCCTATATCAGTGAGCGGCAAGAAGAAGAGGAAAAGAAAAAGCAGGATATGATTGCTACGTTTATTCATTTGAAAGATGCGGTGTATATTTCTGCGAACGCGCAATCTCCTTTCAAAAGTCACACTTGGTGGCGTGGAAGAATTGATTCCATTGATGGGTTTTCTTTTAAGCTTTAAGCAATTGAACTTATTAATCGTAGACATGACGATGGAGGGGTAGAGGTGACAAACAAGAAAATCGGACAAGTCAGTGCTTGGTGCATAATAAGCATGGCTTCCATCCCTCTTATTATGACACTAGGCAATTCCATGCTTATTCCTGTTTTGCCATTGCTCGAAAAAGAATTAGACATCTCCTCCTTCCAATCCAGTATGATTATCACTTCTTATTCTGTTGCATCTATTTTCTTAATACCTATTGCAGGTTATTTATCTGACCGTTTCGGCAGGAAAATGATTATTTTGCCCAGTTTACTGCTTGCACTTATCGGTGGGTTAATTTCCGGATTTGCTTCCTGGAAAATAGATGATCCATACTCATGGATAATCATTGGACGAATTATTCAAGGTGTAGGGGCTGCTGGGGCAACCCCGATCATTTTGCCGCTTGTTGGGGACTTGTATCAGGATGACGATGAAAAAACCAGCTCTTGCTTGGGGATCATTGAAACATCCAATACATTCGGGAAGGTTCTTAGTCCTATATTAGGTTCGGTTTTGGCAGCTGTCCTATGGTACCTGCCTTTCTTTTCGATATCTATTTTCAGTTTAATTTCTATTTTAATGGTCCTTATATTCATTAAAGTACCTAAGAAAAAGGACAAGCCACTTGCACTAAATATTTTTATTCAAAACACAAAGAAGATTTTCCAAAAAGAAGGAAAATGGCTCTATACCACCTTCATCATTGGCGTTTACGCGATGCTGATCCTATTTGCCCTATTATTTTATTTATCCGACATTCTTGAAAAAACGCATGACCTGCACGGTGTAAAAAAAGGGTTATACTTAGCGGTTCCTTTGTTCACCCTGTGCGCCTCTTCTTATATCACTGGAAAAGTGATTAAGGGAAATATTGAATTGATGAGAAAAATTCTGATTATTACACTTGGCGTTATTGCCATTTCCATCGTTTTTGTGGGCTATCAAAATGAAAAGCTATTTTTATTGCTCACCATATCCAGCTTTATTGGAATTAGCATTGGAGCAATGCTGCCCACCCTTGATGCTATAATCACCGAAAATGTTGAAAAGGAAGAGAAGGGAACGATCTCCTCCCTTTATAGCTCTTCTCGATTCATCGGGGTTGCTGCAGGTCCGCCTATTATGTCTGTGGTCATGAAAAAGCACCTACTAACAAGTCTCTATATATCCAGTGCTATGGCAGTTATTATCGGCGTACTCGTCTTTATTTTCATCCAAAATGTAAAACCAAAGAAAAGCACGCTTTGGTAGTTGGTTGTGGGGACAGGCACGGCGGCCCATACTTGCTTGGATGTGCGAAAGGTGTGGCTTCATGCAGGCAGTTTGTTGCTAAAATAAGGACCTCTAGTTCCATTTTTCCTGGGGCAGAGGTCTTTAGCAATTCTATAACTCCTTTTATTGAATGGTTTCAGCGGTTTCACCCACCAATCTTCTCTGTCCTCTTCCCCAAATACTCCCCTAATTTCACTAGCCCTACGGCAAAATCCTTTTTTAAAACGAAACAGTTGCTTTTCTACTTTATAATGTGTTAATTTGTATATGCAAATGAAATTAAAGGACTGAAAAAAATGCGAGAAGAAGAAGAGCTGCTCATTCATTGTTTGTATTTTACGGCCAATAGATTTGCACGTAATATGACAAAATTGACGGAGAAAACATTCGATTTTGATGAACTTTCCCCTTCTTATCTATATATGATGATGCTTGTGAAATACAATCCCGGCATCTCACAGAAAGAGCTTTGTCATAAATTATCAATCGCTCCATCCACGAGTACTCGTTTTATTGACAAATTAGAGAAATTAAAACTTGCAACCAGAAGAATGGAAGGAAAGCAAAGCTTTATAACGTTGACAGAAAAAGGCGAAGACATTTACACTGAATTCAGACTTTCCCTTAAAGAGCTTTTTAAGAATTACTCGGAGATATTAGGGCGTGAGTTCAGCTTGGATCTAAGTAAAACCTTGCATGAAGCGAGCAATAAAATAGAAAAAAAAATATAAATTTTTTTAGATTTTCATTTGCATATACAAATAACGTTTTTGAGGAGGATATACATGAATAATAAAGTGATGTTGATTGTTGGAGCAGGCCCTGGGATAAGCTTAAGCACAGCAAAAAAGTTTGGCCGCGAAGGGTATAAAATTGCGATGATTGCACGCCGTGAAGAGGCATTAAATCAATACACAGAAGAATTGAAATCAATGAACATAGAGGCAAAAGGATTTAAAGGTGATGTTTCTGAAGAAGATTCGCTTCAAACAGCCATCCATCAAGTGATTAAAACATTTGGAAAGATTGATGTGCTCCTCTACAATGCTGCAGCGGGTACTCCAGGAAAACCAACAACTCTTAAAACAGCAGATTTAATAAACGATTTCAAAATTAGTGTGGCAGGAGCCCTAGTATCTGTCAAAGAGTCCCTTCCACACATGAAAAATGGATCTATCCTGTTCACTGGCGGAGGATTGGCTTTGACTCCTTATACAGACTACGCTTCTCTCGCTGTAGGGAAAGCAGCTATAAGAAATTTGGCATACAGTTTGAACCAAGAACTAAGTCAAAAGGACACTTACTTGGGATTACTTACTGTTAACGGATTTGTTCAGGAAGGCACATCCCTTTCACCAGATCATGTGGCTGAAGAATTTTATAGAATGAACACTAACCGGACAGAACTTGAAGTTATGTTAGAAAATCAATAATTTTTTTCGCATTATCATTTGCATATACAAATAACAGGAGGTGAAAATAAATGAAAACACTTGTCCTTTTGGCACACCCAAATATTGAAACCTCAAGAATTAATAAAGCTTGGACCAAGAGATTAATGAGCGAAGAGAACATGACGGTCCATAACCTTTATGCTGCATATCCAGATGGAAAAATTGATGTGAAACATGAACAACAACTACTACTCAACCACGATCGCATCGTTTTTCAATTCCCGTTGTATTGGTACAGCAGCCCCTCACTTTTAAAAGAGTGGCAAGATGTTGTGTTGGAATATGGTTGGGCATACGGCACTAACGGAACTAAACTTCACGGCAAAGAACTTCTCCTGGTCATTTCAACGGGCGGTCCAGCTTCTGCCTACCAAGCAGGAGGGTATAATCTCTTTAGCATGAGTGAATTGACAAAGCCGTTTCAAGCGACAGCAAACTTGACAGGGATGAAATTCCTTCCTTCCTTTACACTTCAAGGAGCCCACAGATTGACGGAGGAAGAGATTGAGGAAAATGCAGAGGAACTGGCTGGTTATATTGGTACATTGTAAAATAGAACCCTAAACGGTTAATAAAAATTAAGGGGCGGTTCTGCTTTTCTAATGAGCAAAAACCGTCCCTACTTTCTGTTAGAATAGCTCCTTACGAAGTTGTTCCGCTTGAAACAACGCAACCTTATCCTCATGAATATCCCCGGGCTGATTACCTTTCCCAATGATGTACCCCTTGAATTCCATTCCCATGAATTCAAAAATATATTTGAATTGCTCAATCATTGGCAGTCCTTTTATAGAAGGAGAATCTCCTCCGACCGCAATAATGTATGCATTTTTGGTAGACAATTGAGCTTTAAAATCTGGAAAATTAGCGTCTCGCATCGTATGCGACCAGCGATCAACAAAATTCTTCATCATGCCTGACATGCTGTACCAATAGATTGGTGTTGCAAAAATTAACGTATCATGCTGAAGAATTCGCTTAAGCAAAGCGTTATAATCATCTTTTCGATCCTGAAACCCCTTCTCATCGTGCCGCATATCAACAATCGGGTGGATAATATGTTCTCTTAGAAAAATCTCTTCCACCTCTATACCTTGTGTGGCGTATTTTGTTAAGGTTTCTGTGTTTCCATTGGGACGAGTCCCCCCATATATAATTGCAATAGACATGTTACCTCTTCCTTTCTACTATGTTGTCATGATGTTGGCTTTATTTTATAATGAACGTTAAAATCAATAAAGCTGATAATCTTGATAACATTAATCAATAATATCGATTAGTGGGGTGAAACTATGGACATTAAACAATTAATTACCTTCCACCATGCTGCATCCACCTTGAATTTTACGCAAACTGCCAAAGTGTTGAACTTTGCACAATCAAGTGTGACTGCTCAAATTAAAGGGTTAGAAAAAGAAGTCGGCAAGCCTTTATTTGAGCGATTAGGGAAAAAACTGATCCTAACGGAAGCAGGGATACAGTTCAAAAACTATGCAGAAAAAATGATTCGTTTAAGCGAGGAAGCTATTGTTGCGACCCAAGGGGAAGATGTGTTGACCGGTAGTCTTACGATTGGAGCTCAAGAAAGCCAGTGCACCTACCGTCTCCCATCTATCTTAAAAGAATATAAAGCTTCTTTTCCAAAAGTGAAGCTCATTTTTAGACCAGCACATTCAGATGAAATGGCTAGGAAAAAGCTAATGGAAGGCGAACTCGACGTGGCATTCATTATGGATAAAAGTAGTCAGAAAGGCTCTTTAAGAATGGAGAAGCTTGCGGAAGAGGAACTTAAGCTCGTTATTGCACCAGATTATCCTAAAAAATTACTTACCGTTTCTGATCTAGTTCACGAGACTCTATTACTTACGGAAACTGGTTGTTCTTACCGTGACATGTTCAAGGACTACCTATCATCAGAAGGGATTTTCCCGACAGAACAAATTGAATTCGGTAGCATTGAGGCTATCAAGCAATGTGTCATAGCAGGACTAGGTGTAGCACTGCTCCCAAAAATGGTCGTCCAAAAAGAATTAAATGAAGGGAAAATGCGTGAGCTCCCATTCACAGCATCCACCCCTCCCCTGTTCACACACCTTGCCTGGCACAAAGACAAACAAATGACAAAGCCACTGGCAGGATTTATAGAGCTAACTAGAATGAAAATGAAAAGTGGGTAATGGGGACAGGCACCATTACTCTTTTTCATATCTATTTAATTACTTTATTAACCTCTCTTGTAACATTCCATTGATTGTCTATTAGTGTCCAACCTTCTATTGTAAAAATACGAGTAACTTCATCGTTTCCTTGAATAACAACCATTTCGTAGAATACACTCGCACGAACGTGGTCTTGCATTCTTACCACCCGATTATCAAACCTTTTCTCTGTTCCAATTAAAGCTTTTACAGATTCCTTCAAACCTGCAATTTATTGATCATAATCAAATTCCATCGGCTTTGCATCATCTGTGGTAAATACCACAACGTGATAAGAATCCTTATCGTAAAAGGCTTCCAATTTTTCCGTTTTACCATTTGCCATGGCTTCATCCCAACAACGGATAAACTCATTATGTAGGTCCATAAAAGCTTGTTCCGAATACTTCATAAGTGACCCTCTGCGTATTTGTAGGCATCCTAACTATTCAAATAATTAATTTTAAGAATTTCTCCAATACTCCCACTGATTTTTCATAAAGTCGAGGATTGATATACTTAATTACTCCTATCCAAGCTAAGAAAACCCCTAAAAACCCCGCTACAAAAAGGCCCCCCAAAGCAAAATTTTTATGAATCCCGTAACCTATTGGCACAAAGAATACAATTGTCGATGTTAGAACTATGAATGTAAAAATCAATAAAGTTCTGTTTTCAATTTTGTGTCTATCTTTATTCAACTTACGAACACCAATTCCCATTATTTTAAAATAACAAACTGTAACAATTACGGGGATTAACCACCTAAATGCATCCATTTGTTTACCCCTTTTTATCGTTAAACTTTCTCCCAAACCGCATTCGTATATGCAATCCTCAACCCAGCTCGCTCCATGTTCTTTTGGCTTACACTGCCAAATGCCGCTTGCCCAACCAAATATCGGCAACCTGCATTAGCAGCCTGTTTCATGCGCTTTTCAATGAGTGCTGTTTGAACGCCTTTATTTCTAAATTCAGGTACAGTTGCCGACGCAGCCAATGTGGCCACATCATTTTTTATAAACAAGACTGCGATTCCGACTGGCTCAACGCCTAAACGAGCCAAATAAAAAGTCCAATTGTCGCTCTCTGCAAGTACCTTGTTATTAGCGGTCACATAGTCCTTGAATGCAACGGGCATCCCGAAACCTTTCGTATAGAACTCACCAAAGATATCAAAGTTCTCTAGACTGATTTCTTCAATTTGAATTGCGGTGTCCCCACCAGCCGGTTCTTCAGTAGACAATGGGCGGTAAAGTACCGTGTGGAAGCCACTTTGAAAAAAGCCCAATGAACTAAGCTTTCGGAAAAGGTCAGTTGAGGCATTGCCTGGTGTCACTTCAAACCTATGAGGAATGCCTCTACTAGAATAAAATTCTACTATGTCATCCAAATCTTCTACATTCTCTCCGCTAATTCCCTTCACCGTATTGAATGATGGACCTGGAATATTTTTAACAGAGAACGCCACGGCATTCCCAAATCGCTGCAGCTCCACGCCCATTGCATTATCGTTCAGGCTCCGAACTCTTAATAATCTATCTTCTAGCGCATCAATCTCAGACTGTTCCACGATTTTCAATTGATTTTTCGTTAAGATTGACATGTTTTTACCTCGGGCGCGATGAGATCCGTATCCGGTGGGTTATAGCCTAGCTGTCGGCCAATTTTTACAATCTGTCCTTTATGGTGGAATTCATGGGTGGTGGTGTGCGTAAAAAGCCAGAGTGTGCTGAAGTCAGATGTTTCACCGTTTTTAAACGTGTATGGGATGGTATGCTCCCAGTTACCTTGATACTTTAGCAAAAACTTCTCAACTATCTCGTCCGTTTTTTGGAAAAGCTCTCTCATATCTTGAACGGTTTTAATGTCTTTCGGTTCTGTTTTTTCTATTGCTTCTCCAAGACCATGTGTCCCGAGCCAAAAATGATAGCAAGTGGCAATATGTACGTGAAGATTTCGGATCGAATCCCCGCCAAAGCTCTCCATTTCTTTTACATAGTCGGCATGTGCCATGCCTTCACAATAGTGAAATAACGTTTCCCTTGTTCGTCTAATCCAATCGTACTGAGTTTGAAATAACTCCATTTTCCCATCTCCCTACTTTTAAATGAAGGAATATTCCGTCTTTATTTTTATAGTACCACACAGGTAGATAGATGGTAATAATTTCTACAGTAGTATTAGAAGGTACTTAGTCAACTATATGAAGATAAGTTCAGGTGAGAGATATTTGACCGTAGGAAGCGGGTTATCGTGCAGTTCGTGCCAAAACATAGGAAGTTGATGCCAAAATGCTTCGAGTTCGTGCCAAAACAAGTTCGTGGTCTTTAGGCTCAGTCACACCGGCACAAATGGTCGCAAAAGCCTGTCCCCTCAACCCACTGTTTAAAACTCCCTATTTAGGGGAAATTAAAAACACTTTGAAATCTACATATATTGGAGGTATTATCCTTGAAAAAGTTATTTGGTGTGTTACAGAAGGTCGGGAAAGCGTTGATGCTTCCGGTTGCACTCCTACCTGCGGCTGGGATTTTGCTTGCGCTTGGAGCTGCATTGAAAGAGGAAAATTTATTGGAGTTGATGCCTTTCCTAGGAGCGGATTGGATCCAGTTAGTGGCGAGTGTCATGGATGCTGCTGGAGGAATTGTATTTAGCAACCTCCCTGTGCTCTTTGCCGTTGGGGTTGCAGTTGGACTTGCTGGTGGTGAGGGGGTTGCCGCACTTGCAGCAATTATTGGTTACCTCATCATGAATGCCACGATGGGTGTAGTGCTTGGCGTAGATGATGGGATGCTTGATGACCCGGCATATGCGAATGTTCTTGGGATTAACACGCTTCAGAGTGGAGTGTTCGGCGGAGTAATCGTCGGGATCCTCGGAGCCTTCATGTACAATAAGTATTACAATATCGAGCTACCATCTTACCTCGGTTTCTTCGCCGGAAAGCGGTTCGTCCCAATTGTAACGGCTGCCTCTGCCGTTGTGTTAGGTATTGTCATGTCCTTTGTTTGGCCGCCGATTCAAGGTGGATTGAACACACTGTCGGAAAGTATGATCAACACAAACTTAACGTTGTCCGCCTTTATTTTTGGTGTCATTGAACGTGCCCTCATTCCGTTCGGTCTGCATCATATTTTCTATTCTCCGTTTTGGTTTGAGTTTGGATCCTATACCAACCAGGCTGGAGATATTGTCCGCGGGGACCAGGCGATGTTCTTTGCCCAGCTGCGAGACGGTGTCGAGCCTACTGCCGGAACGTTTATGACAGGTAAATTTCCATTCATGATGTTCGGTCTTCCTGCCTCTGCGCTCGCCATTTACCATACCGCCCGTCCTGAAAAGAAGAAAGTAGTCGGTGGGATTATGGCGTCTGCTGCCCTTACCTCTTTTTTGACGGGTATTACAGAGCCAATTGAGTTCTCGTTCCTGTTTGTTGCACCTGTGTTATTCGCGATTCACACCGTGTTCGCGGGTCTTTCGTTCATGGTAATGCATATTTTAGATGTGAAAATTGGGATGACGTTCTCAGGTGGGGTCATCGACTACTTGCTTTTCGGAATTGTGCCAAACAGAACTGCTTGGTGGCTAGTTATTCCAGTAGGTCTTGTATTTTCAGTCATTTACTATTTCGGTTTCCGCTTTGCTATAACAAAATTCAATCTTGCAACTCCTGGTCGTGAGGAAGTGGACGAGGAGGAAGATGGAGCCTCTCCGACAACTGCCGGCGACCTCCCTCATGATGTATTAGAGGCGATGGGTGGTAAGCAGAACATCTCGCACTTAGATGCTTGTATCACAAGGCTTCGAGTGTCGGTGAACGAAATTTCCATGGTCGATAAAGCTCGTTTAAAAAAGCTTGGTGCCTCTGGCGTTTTAGAAGTAGGCAACAATATCCAAGCTATTTTCGGACCTAAATCGGATACGTTAAAATCGCAAATCAAGGATATTATGGACGGGAAGACACCTCGTCCTGCTAAAACAGACACAAATAAGGAAGTCGAGCAACAAATTGAAGAAATCAATCCAGATGCAATGCAAACCAAGTCAACGGAAGGCGGATTTATCGCTCCTATCAAAGGGGAAATCAAACCACTTGACGATGTTCCAGATCAAGTCTTCTCTGGAAAAATGATGGGTGACGGCTTTGCAATTGAACCTGCAGAAGGACTTGTTGTCTCTCCTGTTGACGGAAAAATTGTTAACCTATTCCCGACCAAGCATGCGATTGGAATTGAATCAAACGAAGGACACGAAATTTTGATTCATGTAGGAATTGATACCGTGAACCTAAAAGGGGAAGGGTTTGAAGCACTCGTTGCACAAGGTGATACTGTTACGAAAGGGCAGGAACTTCTTAAGTTTGATATGGATTTCATCCGGAAGAATGCTCCTTCCTTGATGACACCAATTGTGTTCACCAACCTGAAAGATGATGAAAAAGTGAAGCTGAACAAGCAAGGTGAAGTTAGGTTGAAGGAAGAAGGAATAGTCGAGATATCTAAAGGATAAAAAAAGAAAAGGACGTTTCGATCACGCTCAAGTTAATCGAAACGTTCCTTCTTTATTTTACAGATGGCGGAGTATTGTGCAAGGCTGGAGGAGCAGGGTTTAGCATTGGTTTTCCTCCCCAAGGCCCTGACATGCTTAAGTATTCGAAATTAGCTAAACTGTCTGGCGCAGGGCCACTCGCCCAATTGCCTTTGCTACTCTCTTCTCCCTCTGATAATGCAATAAACGTATGAGCGACTTCCGATTTTTCCTTTGAAGTAGGGAATGTGCTTGGGACGATTACTCCTTCTTGCGCTTCTAGTTCATAAATTGCTGCCAGCCATTGATTTTGATGCATTCTATCCCTGGCAATCAGGAATGACAGCATATCTCTTACTCCCGGGTCCGTCGTTTGCTCATATAATCTGACTGCCTGCAAACGCCCTTGTGTTTCGGCATTTAAATTTGCCCTGAAATCGGCAAGCAGATTGCCACTGGCTATCACGTACCCTGCGTTCCATGGGACACCAACGCTGTTGACTGGCATTGCTGAAAGACCGGAAACAATGGCGTATTGAGGGTTCATCCCTCCCATAATTGCTGCCATTACAGGGTTCTGTGCCGCTTCTTCTTGAGCTTTGACTGGTGCATTATCAAGCAGTCTTGCAATCATGGTTGCAAGCATCTCAACATGGGCGAGCTCCTCCGTCCCCGTATCCATCAATAAATCCCGGTACTTCCCATGTCTCCTTGTTCCCCAGCCTTGAAACAAATATTGAACAGCAACCGAAATCTCTCCGAACTGCCCACCCAATATTTCTTGCAACCTTGTTGCAAATATGGGATCAGGCTTATCAGGCTTGGCTTCATACTGTAATTCCTTCATATGAAAAAACAAAACATCTCCCCCCTCCTTTATGCATCACATGTAATATATACTGACAACGGTTTGTACATCATTCTAAATTTTCCATGGTACAATAAAGGAAAGAATTTCTATGGGAGGGTTTATCATGAAAAAACATCGCATCTATACGACCAGTTTCGCAAGTGTATACCCCCATTACGTTACGAAGGCAGAGAAAAAAGGACGTATGAAAGCAGAAGTGGATGAGATCATTCGTTGGTTAACAGGCTACAGCCAAGAGGAATTAGAAGTACTAATCGAAAATAAAACAGACTTCGAAACCTTCTTTGCCGAAGCTCCCCAAATGAACACAGCCCGTAGCCTTATTAAAGGAGTCGTTTGCGGTGTTCGAGTAGAGGAAATTGAAGAAACAACCATGAGAGAGATACGCTATTTGGATAAGCTCATTGATGAGTTAGCTAAAGGAAAATCGATGGCGAAAATCTTGCGTGCTTAGGGGACAGGCACCGAGTCCCACCATTTCCTGTAAAAAAAACTGGTGTTTTTGTTTTGGCAGCAGCATAAATTTATTGAATGAGGGGGGAGTTTATGCAAAAACGTGCCATTATATTTAGTTCACTTTTCTTCCTTTTGTCAGCCATTCCTTTGGTTGCCTTTCTGACTTCTTGGGGTTCAACAATGGTTGAGCTGTTCAACAGAGTAACGCTCTTCATTCCCATTGCCTTTGGTGTTGTAGGATTACTTGTCACTCTATTTAGAGTAAAAGGGTGGCCAAAGGGTTGGCTGATTGCGGCAAATTCACTTAGTGTTTGCGGGTGGGCATTATTACTCTTTATAGCGATTTACGGGTTTCAAGCACCATAGAATTCGACAAATAGATGTGCTATTTCTTTAATTAGGAAAATGAAAATTTCCTACAATACTTTTTTCAAAAGTTAATTTCGATTTTTCCGCTGAACCTCTTGCTACTCAGGGGGTTCAGATTTTATTTAACAAACGTTTGTTTAAAAAGATCTATTTCAAAATAAGGGTTTCCCGGGAAATTTGTCGTTTCGTATTGAATGGTGGCAGGTTTGTGAATTATATCACTACACCTTTTTCAAAAGTTAATTTCATAAAAATTGTTTTCTCCTTATAGCCCCATAGGATAGATATTTTCTTAATCAAACGTTGGTTTAAAAATTACTATATTAAAAAGTATAAAAGGACAGCCCCCTTACCAAACGAGGGCTGTCCTTTTAACCTTAAATGACTTCCATGATGAAGTCTGTCGATTCGAAAAATAACAAACTAATAAGAATAATGATAAGCGGCAATATTATTCCAATTAGGCTGCATACTATGCCCGCCTTGGCATATCCTCGTCCTGATTGATCTGTTTTGGAAATCTCATTAAGACTTATCACACCAAGGACAAACCCCGGAACTGCAAAAAGCATGCTCAAAAAGCTTATGACACAACTTATAATAGAAATAATTCCTAAGATTAGTGATAACACTGCATTACTATTGATTTTTTCCGTTTCGGAATGCGGAACAGATTCATTCATTTTTTACACCTACCATTCTAATCCAGTGAATGTTAGAAGATACATTATTAGACTCTCACTGCATTATAGCTCTCCTCAGCTACAACACGCCACTACTTTTCTATTATCCTTTTCCCTAATCCAGATATCTCCATGCCTAATTTCATAGTTTATTTTTGCTTGATCCAAATGTTGAATCTGGTTGTCTGTTTTTTCTGTCCAATATACATAAGAGCTACTGCTATTTGCTGAGCTGCAGGCAGATAAAGTGAGAAGTGCAAGCAAAATAATTGCGAGAAATTTGTTCATTTTGATGCCTCCGTAGGTTCCCCTTCTAGCTTAAATAAGTGACTGCAATCGTTAAAAACAATACACCAAGCAAATATTCAGGGATATATACCTTTTTCTTTTCACGGTGGTAGTGTGATTCCGCCCCATTTATTATGTTGGTGATTCCCACAAGGATGAATGCCAAACCAGTATAAAAGAGGTCAAAGTTATTTTTTAACCCCATTAACAGAAAAGCGAACACACCTACTAAAAGAATGATTCTAATTACAGTTATCTGCTTTGAACTTTTCTTTCGTTCTCTATCTTGAAAAAATATTCCCAATTGGAACAACTCCTACTTGGATTTCCATATTAAATAAAACAGTACAGGTGTACGACATTAAGCCTAGTTTTATTAATGAGTGTACCTTTCTACTAGTTAAACGAAGTGACTTAGTAAAAAGTTCCATGCTTGTCCGATTTTTGAGAGATTCGTTGCTGTGGGGGATGCAGGGGGTGTTCTCTGTTACCGTTTTTCTTTTCAGTAGCTGATTTCGGGTTGAGTGAACCTGTCTCTACTACCGCTTCTCTTCTCGCTAGCTGTTTTCGGGCGGAGAGACTCGCTCTCTACTACCGTTTTCCTTCTCGCTAGCTGTTTTCGGGCGGAGAGACTCGCTCTCTACTACCGTTTTCCTTCTCGCTAGTTGTTTTCAGGCGGAGAGACTCGCTCTCTACTACCGTTTTCCTTCTCGCTAGCTGTTTTCGGGCGGAGAGACTCGCTCTCTACTACCGTTTTTCTTTTCACAAGCCTATTTCGGGCAAAGAGAACACCTCTCTACTACCGTTTTCCACTCTTGCATCAAGTTTTTAGAACAGAGATACAATTTTAAACTTACCTCTAATTAACTTTATCTCTACAACATACTGTCTTTACTAGGCTGATTTCCTCTAATATCGCATCCCGGTCATCTGCCCTAAACACCACTGTATCAACCTTTTTCTTTATTCCGTAAGACCCTTGCATCTCAACCGGCTCTTTCAAGATAAGTTCATAATGTGGGGTATCTAGTTTCAATAAAGAGTAGTATGTACTTTTAGGAATTTTCATCCCTAACTCCATTTCTTTTGCCCGCGCAATTTGCTTAATGTTGGCAATATCTAAAGTGATGCTACTTTGAAAGCCTAGCCTAATGATCAATTTTTCTTCCCTAATTATATGCGGTAGGTATTTTGCTGAATTATAAAATCCTACCAAATATAGAATTCCGTAGACATTCAGTACGGTAAAGATCCAGGCAATAACTTCATTCCACTTTTGCAAAAGATAATGAAACAGCACGCCTTCTCCAATTATCAGTATAGCAAACACAATAATGAACGTTTTCATCTCCGAAGTTCGATGGTAAGTAAATGATTTTACGTTCTGGTCGGCTGTTTTAGTTTTCTCGAACCAAACTAATAATGAATAATAAAATACATTGATCTCCGTGATAACAAACTCTATTAAAAATGATTTACCTAACTTTTGCTCCAAGACCATCCTAATATTATTGTTGAAACCTATCCCAGTCTTATTTTTCAAACCAATAACGCTTTTTATCACACTAAAAATAATGTATGTTACGATGCATGCTTCTAGTGCTATCACTAACCAGAACAGGTCGCTTGAATATGCCCTACTCCAAAATAGTAATAGCACTAGAGCAAGTAGCAGAATGATTTTCTTAATCTTTATAACCCCGCTTTAATAGAGAATATTAATAACTACACCCTACCCCCAGAATAGTCAGGAAAAATCCCACCAACAAAAAGATCAATGAAGCCTTCGCAAAGTTCCTCAAGCTCACGTTGTGATCACCAAATGCCAGAACCAATAAAACGATAAAGTTAACAAAAGGGATTGCCAAAAGGAGCAAGACAACAATCCAAGTCCCCAGGGTTACTTCACTCGTATCCCAGCTGTGACGGGGCGAAGTAAGACCGCGGCTTTCAAAGTGTGTTTGTTTGTAGTGGTATTCATTGTAATTCAATGACACCTTTCTCTCTCAAACAATCAATTAAACACTTCCAACCAAACCGGGTAATAGAATTGTCCTTCTGAAATTTGAAAGAAACTTCCATAGATCCCTAAATGGGTAATGCCGTATTCACCCGCTACTACCGGAGTATAAGCAGAAAAGAGAAAAAGGTTCACGCGTTCAACTTCCATTTCCAGCCCCTCCGGCAACTTTTCATAAATTGGCTCCCCAGTCATCTCAAGATACTCTTCCTCACTGGGGTTTGTGAGTACAGCCACCAGCAACAAGGTCACCATCAATAGCAACAAACTGTATTTTTTCAACACACATCACATCCCAAACCGACTAAAGTGCCTTCTCAATCCCTCACCTAAAATATTAAAGGTCAAAATAACATACATAATCGCAATCGCTGCAGCCGCTGGAATCCACACGGCTGTATAAATATCTTTTCGGGCATCCCCTAAAATGGTCGGCCAGTTGAAGCTTGTGTTTACCAACTGAAACATTCCACCAGGCGGAACCTCTACAAATTGCATCGTAATGAAAATAGAGAAAATCCCTAGCTGGCCGATAATCAGCGCTACCCTTCCAATATCAAAGCAAAAATTAACAAGCATGGTAGGGAGAAGTGAAGGCAAGAAATGATTTTTGGCAAGACCGAAATTGGTGACACCAACTGTGCGAGCCGCATCAATATAAGGCTTTGTTTTTACATGCATTAGCTGATCACGAACTGTCACGCCCACACGCCCCACTTCCACCAATGCTATGCTGAAAATAACAATCCAGAACCTATTTTCTGCATAAATTAAAAGTGGTAGATTAAACGCTAAAATGGCAAAGAAAATTACCGGCATGCTGGAGAAAATCTGATCCCACACGTTAAGGACATTTGAGATTACACGTCCCCCTAAGGATGCAATCGCACCAAGCACAACACCTACCACATAACGAATGCTTGTTATTAAAAAAATAAGTAATAATGTATCCTTGGCTCCCATGACAAGAAGACTTACCATGTTCCTGCCTTCATGGTCAGAGCCAAGCGGGTAGTCAGCTGATGGAGGGAAAGGCGCTGATACGATGCCCCCAGCCTCTGGGAAGATTAACCGTTTCCCTTCTAACCCCTCTTTAACATATGAAAAAGAGGAACCGAAAACGGCTACCAGGATTAATAGCACAAGAAAAAATCCTCCGGTCCAAAGCGCTGTGTTTTTTCGCATCTTCTACGCTCCCTTCTGGCTGAGCTTTGTCAGCATAATCATTTTTACAATATGAACGACAAGCACGGTTACTATAAAACAAAGAGCGAAACCAAATACTAATCCCGCTTCAATGTCTGAGGTACCGAACCCAACCGTGTTCTGTCTTCCGCCTAATGCTACAAACATCCGATTCCCTGCTCCAGCATAGCCAGTCAAGTACTCCACCATCAACATGTTTGAAATAACCACCATCATAATGGTCGGCAGGTGCGCAATCAAGTCAAGCGCACTGTTTCTCAAAATATGGCGGTTGATAACCTGACTGACTTTAAACCCCTTAGCAAAAGCTGTTCGAATATAGTCCTGACCATCTTGATTCAAAAGCGACACACACGTCATGCGCGCGACATACATCGTCGGATAAACGGAAACCAGCAAGGCCGGCGCGGCAAAGCTGTACCAATTCTGATTGCTGAAAATCAAGCCCATCGGCAGGTAATAGAAAGCTAGATAAAATGCGATAATGACGACGAAGAAATCAGGGATCGACTGGAAAAGCCAAGTAGTTCCGTTCCCAAACAAATTCTTTTTTGTATATGTATTGCGGTAATCAAAAACCCCCTTTAAAACACCGAAAATAATGCTGACCACAAATCCAATCACAATGATAAGTAGGCTTTTCGGATAATACCGAAGTAGTTCTTTTTCTACGGAAGTTTCAGAGAACATAGTTCCTCCAAGACTCTGGTGGTCCCAAATATACTGAAAGAACTGGATGATGTTTGTTTTATACACTTCAAAAAATAGAGAAAGTTGAAATCCTTGGAATGCACCATCTTCTAGATTCATAGGAATTTCCCCATAGTACCCTCCTCTAGGAAAAAAAATGAGCAGGATAGTGAAAATCAGAGCCAAAATAACAGAAACAGACAATTTAAGAGATTCTTTCTTTAGTTCCATCGGATCCCCCTTTTTTCAACATTCAGTCTTTTTTCTCTGCAATATAGTATTTGTCTTTCCACTCGTATAGGATGAAGTTGTTATTCTTGGTGTGTTTGTAAAGGGCTGTCCCAGGCGGTAAGGAATTACTATCTAGATGCTTTTCAATTAACTCCTCGGCGGTATCCATATCCACAATATTGCGTTGGACTTTACCGATCAGGTCTCCTTTAACGCTATCCTCCGCTTCTTTCTGGGTCAGCTGAAAGGAGGTTTCCTGTACTCGAACAAATTCGTAGGCCCAAGATGCTTCTTCTGTGGATTTAGTGAGGATGGGCTCTTTGGTTGATGCGCAACCAACTAGGCTCAGGGAAAGGAACGTTATTAATATAGGTCTTTTCAACATTATCACCTCAGCAGTGTGTTAGGAAGGTTTCAGATGGGCTATGATTTGTTTCTTTTACTTTTATGTAAACTGGCCAATAAACCTACTAAGGTTGCTACAGGAAGTTTAAGAAGAGAATAGGCTATTAGCCCTTCCACTACATATCCTTTTGCCTTTTGGAAATTCGTTGTTTCAGGGACCCAGTCGATTACATATCCCACACTAAAAATACTAGGTAGTGATAGGACGATGTAAGCAATAATTGTAAAAATGATGAAACTCTTCCAGGGCATCCGACCTCCTCCTATCTGCTAAGATATTCTATCTCCAATTATTTCAAAATAGATTGGAATACTCAAATGTTTTTTGAAAATTTTGTTAAAAATGAGTTGGATTTTGTTTACAATTTGTCACATTTAAATGGTACACTGCTATTCGCTTCACACAAAAAAACGCTCCAAAATTCTGGAGCGCATTACTTCCATGATAGGCATTTTATATTTTACCTTTCTACACATCCAGCGACTGCGTCGGGCGAAAAGGCGCGTTCTATTGGACCTTTTCTCCTTTTTCAACACCGCTTCGGGCATATAGACGCGCTCTATTTGACCTTTCCTCCTTTTTCAACACCACTTCGGGCATATAGACACGCCCTATTTGACCTTTCCTCCTTTTTCAACACCACTTCGGGCATATAGACACGCCCTATATGCCCTTTCCTCCTTTTTCAACACAACTTCGGGCATATAGACACGCTCTATTTGACCTTTTCTCCTTCTTCAACCACGATTCGGGCATAAAGACGCGCACTATTTGACTTCTTCTCATTT
>NZ_JAAXCU010000045.1 GCF_012911845.1 Bacillus sp. RO2
AACATTGTCCTCATAGAGCGCCAATGACTCCCTCAAGAAGGGAAATGCATGAAACATTGTCCACATAGAGTCCCAATGACTCCCTCAAGAAGGGAAATGCGAGGAACATTGTCCTCATAGAGCGCCAATGACTCCCTCAAGAAGGGAAATACATGGAACAATGTCCCCATAGAGTCCCAATGACACCCTCAACAGGTCAAACACAAGAAACTTTGTCCTCATAAAACTTAAATCCCACAAGTTCCCCTCACAGTAGACGCAATCCGCCCTTTTAAAAATTCTAATTCTAAAACAAGTCATACTTCCCTGCCTCTATCATACAATCTAGTAAGAGAGTGATAGGAGGAAGAGGGATGAAAAAACAGTCGCGGTTTACTATTTTACTAGGGCATATAAAAGAACACTCCTCTCTATATTTGTTTATAGTGGTACTTTTTTTTATGGGAGTAATCTTTGGGGCCATTGTGGTCAATAGCATGAATTTTTCGCAAAAACAGGATCTGTTTGTCTATTTGAGCAGGTTCTTTGGTCAAGTGGAAGAAGGACAGTTTGCAAGCTCGAAAGATATATTTTTTCAGAGTTATTTTCATAATATTAAATACGTACTTCTCATGTGGGTACTTGGCATATCCATCATTGGACTTCCAGTAATTTTAATCCTACTGTTTTTAAAAGGAGTGGTAGTAGGATTTACCGTTGGATTCTTAGTAAATCAACTTAGCTGGAAAGGGTTCCTGTTTTCCTTTGTGGCTATTCTTCCACAGAACATGATTGCCATTCCAGCCTACATTATTATCGGAACTTTATCCGTCGCCTTTACCTTAAAAATGATCAGGCAGCAATTTGTAAAAAGAATACAAGAACCGTTTTTTCAGCAATTTATGAGGTACACGATGGCGATGGGGCTCATTTGCTTACTGCTTGTCGGTGCTTCATTAATCGAAGCGTTGGCTTCACCAATATTCATGAAGTCAGTCATTTCTATATTAGAATAATAATTAAATAATAATAATTATCTTTGCTTATTTATAATCATTATTTTTTTCTTTGACAGTTCCCTGCGCTTTCGATAAAATAAAGTGGTATAGCGAGGGAGGGAACGAAATGGAAACAAGGATAGATCGCATAAAAAAGCTACTGCATTCCGCAAGCTATAAGCTAACTCCTCAGCGAGAATCAACAGTCCGAGTCTTGCTGGAACATGAAGAGGACCATTTGAGCGCGGAAGATGTATACCTCCTCGTGAAAGAAAAGTCACCTGAAATTGGACTGGCTACTGTATACCGAACTTTGGAACTACTGACGGAATTGAAAATTGTCGATAAAATAAATTTTGGCGATGGAGTATCACGCTATGATTTACGCCAAGAGGGCGCTAAGCATTTCCATCATCACTTAGTTTGTATAGAGTGTGGAGCCGTTGATGAGATTCAAGACGATCTCTTAGAAGATGTAGAGGCAATTGTAGAACGTGATTGGAATTTCAAAATTAAGGATCATCGTTTAACCTTTCATGGAGTTTGCCATCGATGCCAAGATCCGGAAGATCAAACTGAAGAAGAAAGTACATAAGCCTTTTCCGACAAACACGGAAAAGGTTTTTATTTTGTTTTAAAGGTATAATTGTGCTTGAATTTGTCATACCTTCTAATAAGACAAGTTTATTTGCTTAACTTGCATATTTGGAGGTAGACTTTCATGAAGAAAATTATAGATTCATGCTATAATACATTTAAAGTATTTATATTATTCACCGGTTGTACAGTTCTATTTTACTATGGAATCATGTGGATTAATCAAGAGTATCAAAATTATCACCGCTATGACGAGCCTGAAGGGGCAGCGGTGAAAGTGACAAAAATGGTAGAAGAGAGGGATGAGGGCTGGTTGCAGCGCTTGGTATTCTTTTATCATTACGGGGAGTAGAGGGTATTGCAGGATCAATTAAAAGATTTTATTCATTTTTTAGTAGTGGAAAAAGGCCTGGCATCAAACACAGTCGTTTCCTATGAGAGAGACTTGAAATCTTATCTTTTGTATTTGAATAAGGTAGAGGAGATATCCTCGTTAGACGCGGTGACTCGTTCTACCATCATACAATTTTTAAAGTTTCTCACCGAAAATGGGAAATCATCCAAAACCATTGCCAGACATATTGCCTCTATACGCTCATTTCATCAATTTTTGCTTAGAGAAAAGGTCACAACTCAAGATCCAACCGTACATATTGACCGTCCTAAACAAGAACAAAAGCTTCCACAAGTGATGTCTTTAGAAGAGGTGCAAGCATTACTTGATTCACCTGATACAACCAAAGTGTTCGGAATTCGCGATAAAGCGATGCTAGAACTATTGTATGCAACTGGTATGCGTGTCTCCGAGCTAATATCCCTGAATCTTAGTGATGTGCATTTAACTATGGGGTTCGTCCGTTGCATTGGAAAGGGAAACAAGGAAAGAATCATTCCGCTTGGATCAATGGCTCAAAATGCGATCACCAATTATATAGAAGAAAGTCGAAGCCAACTGTTAAAGAAAAAGACCACTGATGCTTTGTTTGTGAATCTTTATGGTAACCGTCTTACTAGACAGGGCTTCTGGAAAATATTAAAGAAGTTGACAAAGGAAGCAGGTATTGAAAAAGAGTTGACTCCTCATACATTGAGACATTCCTTTGCTACACACCTTTTGGAAAATGGGGCAGATCTTCGTGCCGTTCAAGAGATGTTAGGTCATGCGGATATTTCAACTACTCAAATATACACACATGTCACCAAGACCCGAATGAAGGATGTTTACTCCATGTTCCATCCAAGAGCTTAATAATTGATTCTTTTGCGGGAACAGAAGAAAAGGCTGTTCGAACAATCTGAACAGTCTTTTTTTATCATTTTAATTGCAACATTGAAAGCGCTTGTTTATACTGGTATCAGAGGTCAGACTTCTGACAAATAGAAGTGTAGTCTTGTATGACTATCCTAGATAAAAAAGGGGAAAATACAAGAGGTAAAATCAGATCGAAAGTTTGTAGGAGGTAAAAAAATGAGTTCTTATACATATAAAAGAGTGTTTTTAGTAGTGCTGGATTCTGTTGGAATCGGCGAAGCACCGGATGCTGAAAAGTTCGGTGATAAGGGTGCCGATACCCTAGGGCATATTGCAGAGCGCATGAACGGGTTGAACATGCCGAACATGGCCAAGCTTGGTCTAAGTAATATTGAAGAAGTGAAAGGTGTCCCTAAGGCAGAAAAGCCTTTAGCTTATTTTACGAAAATGGAAGAAGCATCAAGCGGAAAAGATACGATGACAGGTCATTGGGAGATTATGGGCTTGCGTATTGATACACCATTCCGTGTTTTCCCTGATGGATTCCCAGATGAGCTTATTGAAGAGTTGGAAGAACGTACTGGTCGTAAAATTATTGGGAACATTCCTGCTAGTGGAACGGAGATTCTTGATCAACTTGGTCAGGAACACGTAGATTCAGGAGCATTAATTGTTTATACTTCTGCAGATTCCGTTCTACAAATTGCAGCGCATGAAGATGTTGTTCCTATTGAAGAGCTATATGACATTTGTAAAATTGCACGTGAATTAACTTTAGATGAAAAATACATGGTCGGTCGTATAATTGCACGTCCATTTATTGGTGAAGCAGGTAACTGGAAGCGTACCTCTAACCGTCATGACTATGCATTGAAACCATTTGAACGTACTGTTATGAATGAACTGAAAGATAGTGGATTTGACGTTATTTCCATTGGGAAAATCTCTGATATTTTTGATGGGGAGGGTGTGACGAAATCACTTCGCACTGTCTCCAACATGGACGGAATGGACAAATTGGTGGAAACGACAACTATGGACTTTACCGGTATCAGTTTCTTGAACCTGGTTGATTTTGATGCAGTTTACGGTCACAGAAGAGATCCAGAAGGTTATGGAAAAGCATTAGAAGAGTATGATGCGCGCTTACCTGAAGTGTTTGCCAATTTAAAAGAGGATGATCTTTTGATTATTACTGCTGACCACGGCAACGATCCAACAGCGCCTGGAACAGATCATACGAGAGAATATGTGCCATTATTAGCGTACTCCCCTCAACATAAAGAAGGTAAACAGTTAGATATCCGTAAAACTTTTGCAGATATCGGCGCTACAATTTCGGACAACTTTAATACAAGAATGCCTAAGCACGGAAAAAGCTTTTTACAAGATTTAAACTAGGAGGAACCTACAAATGAATTTAGAAGCTATTAAAAAATCAGCTGAATATATTAATGCGAAAATATCTAACAAACCTGAAATCGGCCTAATCCTTGGGTCAGGTCTTGGCGTGTTAGCAGAAGAAATACAAAATCCTGTTGTAATTCCATACGCAGAGATTCCTGAATTCCCAGTATCCACTGTCGAAGGTCATGCAGGGCAGCTTGTTATTGGTGATTTGGAAGGAAAAACAGTTATCGCGATGCAAGGCCGTTTTCATTTCTATGAAGGTTATGCAATGGAGAAAGTAACGTTCCCTGTCCGCGTGATGAAATATATTGGTGTCGAAAAGTTAATCGTAACTAATGCTGCCGGCGGAGTGAACGAAAGCTTCGAAGCGGGAGATCTAATGATTCTTTCTGATCACATCAACAATATGGGGACGAACCCGCTTATTGGACCGAACAATAATGAGCTTGGCGCACGCTTCCCGGACATGTCAGAACCATATTGCAAAAATCTTCGTAAATTGGCTAAAGACGTTGCTGCAGAAATCGGCTTAAAGGTACAAGAAGGAGTATATGTTGGGAACACAGGTCCTTCCTATGAAACTCCTGCAGAAGTTAGAATGCTTCGCACACTCGGCGGAGACGCGGTTGGAATGTCCACTGTACCAGAAGTAATTGTTGCCCGTCATAGTGGCATGAAAGTACTTGGGATCTCTTGCATCTCCAATATGGCAGCAGGAATCCTTGACCAGCCATTAACACACGACGAAGTTATGGAAACAACGGAAATGGTAAAAGCAAACTTCCTACAATTCTTAAAAACAATTGTTAAAGGTATGTAAAAAAAGAATACATTAGCTGTTGGTTGTAGCAATGGGCGAAGACTCCGGCGGAAAGTAGCGGTAGACTTAAGACCCCGCAGCGCGGCGAGGAGTCACAAGCACCGCCCCGTGGAAAGCGAAGCCTGGTGCGGAAATCAACAGCGGAGTTTTAAGGTATTTATTTTATAGAAAATAGAGGTGTTTTGGCATGAGAATGGTAGACCTTATTCAAAAGAAACGTGACGGAAAAGAACTAACAACAGAAGAAATCCAATTCATCGTAACAGGATTCACAGACGGATCCATTCCTGACTATCAAATGAGCGCTTTCTCTATGGCCATCTTCTTCCAAGGAATGAGTGACCAAGAACGTGCAGACCTTACCATGGCAATGGTGCACTCCGGTGACACTATCGACCTATCTGCTATTGAAGGTATCAAAGTTGACAAACATAGTACTGGAGGCGTAGGCGACACGACTACATTAGTACTTGCACCATTAGTAGCTGCTGTTGGTGTTCCAGTTGCTAAAATGAGTGGACGCGGACTTGGCCATACTGGTGGGACAATTGATAAACTTGAATCTGTACCAGGCTTCCACGTGGAAATCGACAATCAAGAATTTATCGACTACGTAAACAAAAATAAAGTGGCTGTTATTGGACAAAGTGGGAACCTAACACCTGCAGACAAAAAGCTTTATGCATTACGAGATGTAACAGCTACTGTTAACAGCATTCCGTTAATTGCAAGTTCCATCATGAGCAAAAAGATTGCCGCAGGTGCAGACGCAATTGTACTGGACGTAAAAACTGGTGCCGGCGCATTTATGAAAGACTTGGATGAAGCAAAAAAACTTGCAAAAGCAATGGTGGATATCGGAAACAATGTAGGTCGCAGAACAATGGCTGTTATTTCTGATATGAGTCAGCCACTTGGATTTGCAATTGGTAACGCTTTGGAAATTAAAGAAGCCATCGACACTTTGCGTGGCGAAGGTCCAAAAGATTTGGAAGAGCTATGCCTAGAGTTAGGTAGCTACATGGTTCTATTAGCGGAAAAAGCATCTACTTTGGAAGAAGCTCGTGGTATGCTAGAAGAAGTTATCCGTTCTGGAGCAGCAATTGAAACGCTAAAAACGTTCCTAGAAGCCCAAGGTGGAGACGCTTCAGTTGTAGATAATCCAGAAAAATTGCCGCAAGCAAAGCATGTTGTGGAACTTGAAGCAAAAGAAGCTGGAGTAGTATCTGAGATAGTAGCTGATTCTGTGGGAACTGCAGCTATGTTACTTGGTGCTGGCCGCGCAACAAAAGACTCTGAAATCGATCTTGCAGTAGGGATTGTTCTACGCAAAAAGATTGGTGATAAAGTGGAAGCAGGCGAGTCTCTTGCAACGATCCACAGTAACCAAGAAGATTTAACAAAAGTAAAAGAAGCGTTGTATGAAAGCATTAAAGTGGTAAGTGGCGACGCAAAGGTTCCACCACTTGTGTATGATACGATTTCTGAATAATGTTTAATTGCTTTGAGAGCAGCCCTGCCTTTTTGGTGGGGTTGTTTTTTTAAGTTTTTATCCTCTTGATTATCTTTAAGTCGAAACAGGTAGTAGAGAGGGGTTTTCTCCGCCCGAAAAGTCATTTGTATTTCGGAAATGGTAGTAGAAAGGGGTTCTCTCCGCCCGAAAAGTCAATTGTATTTTGGAAATGGTAGTAGAGAGGGGCTCTCTCCGCCCGAAAAGTCATCTGCATTACGGAAATGGTAGTAGAGAGAGGTTCTCTCCGCCCGAAAAGTCATTTGTATTCTGGAAATAGTAGTAGAGAGGGATTCTCTCCGCCCGAAAAGTCATTTGCATTACGGAAATGGTAGTAGAGAGAGGTTCTCTCCGCCCGAAAAGTCATTTGTATTTCGGAAATGGTAGTAGAGAGGGGTTCTCTCTGCCCAAAAAGTCATCCGCATTACCCAAATGGTAGTAGAGAGAGGTTCTCTCCGCCCAAAAAGTCATCTGCATTATCCAAATGGTAGTAGAGAGGGGGTTCTCTCCACCCGAAAAGTCATCTGCATTACCGAAATGGTAGTAGAGAGGGGTTCTCTCCCACCAAAAAATCATCCGCATTACCCAAATGGTAGTAGAGAGGGGTTCTCTCCGCCCAAAAAGTCATCCGCATTACCCAAATGGTAGTAGAGAGAGGTTCTCTGCCCAAAAAGTCATCCGCATTACCCAAATGGTAGTAGAGAGAGGTTCTCTCCCCACCCGAAAAACCATCTCAGAGTCCCATAAGGTAGCAGAGCAGCCCTGAGCAACCATGGTATCCAAAATTATTTCCCTCCATTTCCAAAACTTAGTATAAAACATGTTTTTTTGGAAAAAATGTGAAGTAGGAATATGAATGGAGGTCTAAGGATGAAAAAGTTAATTACTGCAGTAATCGCAATTGCTTTTGCTTTTTCCGCATTTAGTCCTGTTGCAGGGGCGGAAGAAAAAAGTGTTCAACTTACTGAAAATGCTAGATCTGCTATATTGATTGAACGCGACACTGGTCAAGTGTTGTATGAAAAAAACGGACACGAAAAATTGCCTCCGGCGAGTATGACAAAAATCATGACAATGCTCTTAATTATGGAAGCTATTGATAAAGGTGAACTTACGTGGGATGAAAAAATCAGGACAAGTGAATATGCAGCCTCTATGGGAGGATCTCAAATTTTCCTTGAGCCAGGTGAAGAAATGACGACAGATGAAATGCTTCGCGGTATTGCAATAGCATCAGGTAATGATGCTTCTGTGGCTATGGCAGAGCGTATCGCAGGATCTGAAGATGCATTTGTAGACAGAATGAATGCGAAAGCAAAAGATCTTGGACTTGAAAACACACTATTCCAAAACCCAACAGGCTTACCGGCAAAAGATCATTACAGCACAGCAAATGACATGGCGGTAATGGCAAAAGAACTATTGAAATATGAAGGCATCACCAAATATACAGGTCAATATGAAGACTATCTCCGACAAGATTCGGAAAAGAAATTCTGGTTGGTGAATACGAATAAACTGGTTAGATTCTATCCTGGAGTCGATGGAGTGAAAACAGGATTTACACAAGAAGCAAAATACTGTTTAACTGCTACTGCCAAAAAAGACAACATGCGAGTGATTGCAGTTGTATTTGGTGCACCGACACCGAAAGACAGAAATGCTCAGATCACGAACATGCTGGATTTTGCATTCAGTCAGTACAAAACACACCCGATGTATGAAAGAAACGTAGCCGTAGGTAGGGTGGAAATTAGTAAAGGTTCTGAAAAAGAAGTAGATGCTGTAACAAGTGAACCAATATCTGTACTCACGAAAAAAGGCGAGAATACCGATGACGTAGAGAAAGAAATTACAGTGGATGAAAATGTGAAAGCCCCTGTGAAAAAAGGAGACAAAGTAGGAAAGATTGTTTTGAAAAAAGGTGGAAAGGTTCTATCTGAAAGTGACCTTGTAGCTGCAAAAGACAGTAACGAAGCAAGCTGGTGGCAACTCTTCAAACGTTCTATGGGGCACTTCTCCAAGTTAGGATAATTTCGAATTCTACCAAAATAGAACCTGTTTTTTTAGCGAATAAACACTAGTTTTGTCTGTAGGCAGGAAAACGGAAATAAAATATAGAAATTGACTCACTGAACAAAGTTTCCACAAGGGGGAAAGTGCAGTGAGTCTTACCGTTGATTTGGAAGTCAAACAAAATGTTCTTTGTGTACGTTTAGCAGGTGAATTGGATCACCATACAGCTGAAAACTTACGGAACCAAGCTACAGCTATAATTGAAAAACATCAGATCACTCATATTATTTTAAATTTGGAACAGTTGTCCTTCATGGATAGCTCAGGGCTCGGAGTCATATTGGGTCGTTATAAGCAAATTAAAAATAATGGGGGAGAAATGGTGGTTTGTTCTATTTCACCTGCTGTTAAGCGTCTGTTTGAAATGTCCGGGCTATTTAAAATTATCCGTTTAGAAGAAAGTGAAGAAAACGCCCTGCAAAAATTGGGGGTGGCATGATGAAAAATCACATGAATCTTCAATTTTCTGCACTAAGCCAAAATGAATCGTTCGCAAGGGTAACGGTAGCGGCTTTCATCATGCAATTGGATCCGACTATGGATGAATTGACGGAAATCAAGACAGTCGTTTCAGAGGCTGTAACAAATGCCATCATTCATGGTTATGACAACGACCCTAACGCCACTGTATACATTTCTGTCGAACTAGAAGACGGAGCTGTCCATATCACCATCAGAGATGAAGGTATGGGAATTGATGATGTAGAGGAAGCTAGACAGCCGTTATATACTACTAAGCCTGAGCTCGAGCGTTCTGGTATGGGGTTTACCATCATGGAAAACTTTATGGATTATGTAGAAATTCATTCATCAAGAGAAACAGGCACCTCAATCCGTATGACCAAGTATTTAGCTAAGAGCAAAGCGCTTTGTAATTAAGGAGCTAAACCTATGGATGTTGAGGTTAAGAACCAAACACAAACATACCTAAAAGATCATGAAGTGAAAGAACTGATTAAAAGAAGTCAATCTGGCGAACAAGAAGCACGAGATACGATTGTGCAAAAGAATATGAGGCTTGTCTGGTCGGTCGTTCAGCGCTTTATGAATAGAGGTTATGAACCTGACGACCTATTCCAAATAGGGTGTATCGGCCTTTTGAAATCAGTGGATAAGTTTGACCTTTCCTATGACGTGAAATTTTCCACCTACGCCGTTCCGATGATCATCGGTGAAATCCAGCGATTCATTCGAGATGACGGAAGTGTGAAAGTTAGCCGCTCGTTGAAGGAAGTTGCAAACAAAATAAGAAAAGCGAAAGATGAGTTATCCAAAAGGTATGGTAGAGTGCCGACCATCAATGAGATAGCGGAGTTCTTGGAGATCACAGCGGAAGAAGTGGTCCTTGCCCAAGAGGCTGCACGCGCTCCTTCTTCTATCCATGAAACTGTCTATGAAAATGATGGGGACCCTATAACACTTTTGGATCAAATCGCCGATCATTCCGAGCATCGCTGGTTCGACAAAATTGCCTTGAAAGAGGCCATTGAAGAGCTTGATGAGCGGGAGAAACTGATTGTATATTTACGCTACTATAAGGATCAAACTCAAACCGAGGTTGCACAGCGTCTTGGTATATCCCAAGTGCAGGTAAGCCGATTGGAAAAGAAAATATTGCAACAAATGAAAGACCGTATGGATGAGTGATGTCCGTACGGTTTTTTCTTGTGTAGCAAACGTGGTAATTCTTGGTGTTCTTTTTTCCTTTGCATGGTAAATCTCCCACTAATCCATACTACATATACAATATCTTTTGGCAGGATGTGTTTGGAAGATGGATAAATCGCTATATGTTCGCCTTCGTCATCGTATTCAGGCCCGTCCCAATCAAACGATAAAAATTGAAGATGTTGCCCAGTTAATTGCAGACAAGGGAATTTTGGACAAGGTACGGAATATTCCCATCCATCAGATAAACATGAGTGATAAGTCTATTGTCGTTTTAGATGTGATGCGGTTGATAAAAGAGATGAGAAAAGTAGATGGAGAACTGGATATTCAGACCTTTGGGCCGGCGCAGACCATAGTGGAGATTGTATATAAGAAAAAACGTTTCCGCCCGATGTTTTTTGTCGGTGTTTGGCTCCTGCTTTTTCTAGGTGCAGCTCTCGCCATCATGAATTTTCATGAAGATGTTAGCATGCGAATCGTTCATCAGAAGATTTTTAAAACCATCACTGGCCTTGAGGATGACAAACCGCTTCTTCTTCAGATTCCCTATTCCATTGGTTTGGGTTTGGGGATGATCTTGTTTTTTAATCATGTTTTCCGTAAACGGATTAACGAAGAGCCAAGCCCCCTTGAAGTGGAAATGTTCAACTATCAACAGGACCTTGATCAATATGTGATTATGCATGAAAACAAGGAGAGCTCAAAGAAAATTGATGACGATTAATATCGTATTTGTTGTATTTCTCGGTTTGGCTGGGGGGCTTGCTGTTGGATCTGGATTTGTTGCGTTTCTTGCGGTGCTGGGGATCATTCCTAGGTTGACTCAATTGACCAAAACAACCAAGTTTGTGTATGGCTACGAATGGGGGGTAATTGGAGGCGCGTTGTTTGGAAGTTGGATCAGTTTAAATAGCGTGACTTTTCATCTTCCTTCGATCATTGCGATACCGATCGGCTTGTTTTGTGGGGTGTTTGTAGGTTTACTGGCTGCAGCTTTGACGGAAGTGTTGAATGTGTTGCCGATTTTGGCAAAAAGAATCGGGGTGGATGGTCAGATGGCAATTCTTTTAATGGCCATTGTATTCGGAAAAATAATAGGATCATTATATCACTGGCTAGTGTTTGTCAATTTGTAGGGAGGCAGGACAATCATGAGTGAAAAGCTTAAGGATAATTATAAAAATAATATAAAAAAATATCAGCCTAAAACACCTTACGTTATTAATTGCGTCAAGGCTTTTCTTGTAGGTGGGCTAATTTGTTTAATTGGCCAAGGTATTCAAAATTTTTATATGTCGGTGTTTAACTTCTCTGAAAAAAATGTAGGAAACCCTACTGTTGCTACTCTTATTCTAATATCTGCCTTGCTAACAGGTCTTGGCATTTACGATAAACTTGGTCAATTTGCTGGCGCAGGTTCTGCAGTGCCTGTAACTGGCTTTGCAAATTCCATGACAAGTGCAGCTATGGAACATAGAAGTGAAGGCATCGTACTTGGAGTGGCGACAAATATGTTTAAGCTTGCAGGTAGTGTCATTGTTTTTGGAGTGGTGGCTGCTTATGTGGTAGGCATGATCAGATATCTATTAAATATGAGCTTTACTGGTTAGGAGGTAAAAGTAGTGCGATTCACTGGAAAACAAAGTTGGGTATTCGAACGTCCAATCTATATCAATTCAACCGGGACCGCCGTTGGACCGAAAGAAGCAGAAGGACCGCTTGGTTCCTTGTTTGATAAAACATATGATGAGCTCCACTGCGGTGAAGATAATTGGGAGCTTGCAGAAAGAAGATTGATGGAACAGTCCGTTCAAACATGTCTCAATAAAGTGAATTTAGAATATAAGGACATTGATTTTTTCCTTGCCGGAGATTTACTCAATCAGAATGTAACGGCTAATTATGTGGCAAGGCATCATCAAATTCCCTTTCTATGTATGTTTGGTGCTTGTTCTACTTCGATGGAAACATTAGCAGTCGGTGCAGCGCTTGTGGACGGTGGCTTTGCAAACAGGGTGCTAGCCTCCACCAGCAGCCATAATGCCACTGCAGAAAGGCAGTTTCGCTATCCGACTGAATATGGCGGGCAAAAACCGGATTCTGCAACCTTTACAGTCACAGGCTCAGGAACTGCGCTAGTCAGCAAAGAGCCAAGTCCAATACGCATTACCTCAGCCACTATTGGCAGGGTTATGGATCTTGGCATCACAGACCCATTCGACATGGGTTCTGCCATGGCACCTGCTGCAGCTGATACTATTCAAGCTCATTTTCAAGATCTAAATGTAAATCCTGATAGTTATGATCTGATTGTGACAGGCGACCTATCTGGTGTAGGAAGTCCTATTCTGAAAGAACTTCTAAAAGAAGAAGGTTATGATATCACGGTGAAGCATAGTGATTGTGGGTTGATGATTTTTAGGCCAGATCAGGAGGTTTTTGCCGGCGGAAGCGGTTGTGGATGTTGTGCCGTTGTAACCTATGCCCATCTGATTAATGAACTGATGACCGGAATGATGAAGAAAGTTCTTGTAGTCGCAACTGGAGCACTGTTAAGCCCTACGATGATACAGCAAAAAGAATCGATTCCAACGATCGCACATGGAGTGGTATTAGAGAGGGTGGATCCATAATGGAATATCTAATCGCATTTGTAGTCGGAGGATTAATTTGTGTAATTGGACAATTATTACTGGATTTTGCCAAGCTTACACCTGCGCATGTGATGAGTACGTTTGTTGTAGCTGGAGCAATCCTGGACGGTTTTGGGATTTATGATAAGCTGATTGACTTTGCTGGTGCTGGTGCAACCGTACCAATTACAAGCTTTGGTCATTCCTTATTACACGGTGCCATGCATCAGTCAGAGAAACATGGCTTTATTGGAATTGGAATGGGGATATTCGAATTAACCTCTGCGGGTATTTCAGCTGCCATTCTGTTCGCTTTTATCGCCGCACTTATCTTTAAACCGAAAGGGTAGATAGATGTGATTACTAAACGGGTCATCTTAATAACAGATGGAGATGTATATGCCAAGAAGACGATACAGCTTGTTGCTAAACATTATGGTGGCAGATGTATTTCCGCTTCCTTTGGGAATCCTACCCTGTTAAGTGGGGAGGAGTTAGTAAAGCTGATATTGCAGGCGAAAAGTGAACCCGTTTTTGTAATGTTTGATGACAGTGGTTTTCTTGGCGAGGGGGCAGGAGAACGGGCTCTCCGTTATGTTGCCACCCACGAACAAATTGAAGTATTAGGAGTAATCGCGGTTGCTTCTAAAACACATCAGTCGGAATGGACAAGAGTGCACCTGACAGTTGATCGTGATTTGCAAGTCTCCTCTTATGGAGTTGACAAAAGTGGAATACAGGAAATGGATATTGGAAGAATAAATGGAGATACCGTGTATTGTTTAGATGAATTGCATTTTCCGCTTATTGTCGGAATAGGCGATATAGGCAAAATGGCAAGGAGAGATGATGTAAAACGAGGAGCTCCCATTACCAGCAAAGCGGTCGAAATCATTTTAGAGAGGAATGGGTATGATGTCTCACAATGGAATGGAAAAAGTACCGATATCACCGAAGCTGACGAATAATGAGAAATTTTTCAAAGACGAGGTTGGGCTAAATGTCAGCTTTGACCTTGGCGTAAGGAAGTTCACCATTCTTGGAAAAGAGTTGAACCTCTATTATGTGAATGGTCTTTGTGACACAATGTTTATCATCGAACTTATGGAAGAATTGCTTCATATCAATGACTTTGAAAAAAAGACTTACAAAGTAAAAGAAATTGTTAACAATCGTTTGGTAAATCAGCAAGTTAACAATATTGAGTATATGGATGAAGTTGTCGACCAAGTGCTTAGCGGACTCGTAGTTATCTTGCTTGAAGGCGAAGACAGCGGATTTGTCATTGATACTCGTGCATACCCAGGAAGAAGTCCAGAAGAGCCTGATACAGAGAAAGTGGTCAGGGGAGCTAGGGATGGGTATGTTGAGAATATTATTGTCAACACGGCCCTAACACGGAGAAGAATAAGAGATGAGAGGCTTCGCTACGAAATTTTTCAAGTAGGCGAACGATCAAAAACAGACATTTGTCTTGCGTACATAAAAGATGTAGCAGACCCTGATTTGGTCGATATAGTTCGTAAAGAAACGAAAAATATTGATATAGACGGACTGACCATGGCAGATAAAACGGTAGAAGAATTTATTGTAAAACAAGGCTATAATCCATTCCCGCTCGTACGTTACACAGAGAGGCCTGATATTGCAGCGACTCATCTGTTAGAAGGCCATGTCATTGTGATGGTAGATACGTCCCCAAGTGTCATCATCACCCCGACTACATTCTTTCACCATGTGCAACATGTAGAGGAATACAGACAGTCTCCAGCTGTAGGTACTTTTGTCCGCTGGGTCCGCTTTTGCGGTATCTTTGCTTCTTTATTCCTTTTGCCACTTTGGTTCTTAATGATTTTAGAACCTAGTCTACTTCCAGAACAGATTAGTTTTATCGGACCAAATGAAGAGTCTAATATTCCTGTGGTCTTTCAAATATTTATTGCTGATATCGGGGTAGAGTTTCTAAGACTGGCAGCAATTCACACACCAACCGCGCTATCCACTGCGATGGGTTTAATTGCCGCCGTATTGATTGGGCAAATTGCAATTGATGTCGGACTTTTCGTACCTGAGGTTATCTTATACGTTGCGGTAGCAGCTATTGGCTCATTTACAACCCCAAGTTATGAACTTAGTGTCGCCAATAAAATAATGCGATTGTGTCTTTTACTACTGGTTGCTTTATTCCACGTGCCAGGATTGGTTGTCGGGATAACATTATTAATATTATTCCTTGCAGGAACTCGTTCGTTAAATACGCCATACTTATGGCCATTCATTCCATTTAGTCCAAAAGCATTGCTAATGATCCTAGTAAGAAGAAGTACACCCGGTGCAAAGATTCGTCCGAGTATCGTGCATCCCAGAAATCGTTTCAGGCAACCTCAATAACAAACTAGTAAGAATATTCGCTTGATAGAGGCATTTATGTGTGGTAAAGTTTAGTTTAATCAAGTACAGAATGAAAGAGTTTGCAGGCAGCTAAAGATTCTGTTTAGCTGTCTTTTGCTTAAATTTTTTAAACAGGGCTAGAACACATCCACAATTCTCTACTAGAGAATATGGTATTAGATAGAGTTACTTATAAACTAACTGCGCGAGGGGAAACGGCATATGTATTTTCATGGAACAAGTAAGGTAAACACAAAAGGGCACTTGGAAATAGGAGGAGTCGACACAATTAAACTTGCGGAGGATTATGGCACTCCACTATATGTTTATGATGTAGCGCTAATTCGAGAGCGTGCACGAGATTTTCAGACCACTTTTAAAAATCTAGGTGTTAAAGCACAGGTTGCATATGCAAGCAAAGCATTTTCTTCTGTTGCTATGTTTCAGCTAATAAAAGAAGAAGGGTTATCTCTAGATGTGGTATCTGGTGGGGAGCTTTATACTGCTCTCGTTGCGGATTTTCCTGTAGATCGCATCCACTTTCATGGCAACAACAAAAGTGTGGAAGAACTAGAAATGGCAGTGGAGAAGAAAATTGGCTGTGTAGTTGTAGATAACTTTTTGGAATTGACATTGTTACAGGATATATGTGAAAAGCATGATTATACTATGCCAATCTTGCTTCGTGTTACACCTGGAATCAACGCACATACACATGATTATATTTTGACTGGACAAGAGGATTCCAAATTTGGTTTTGACTTGCAAAGCGGTCAGGCGCACGAAGCAATGAAGATTGCATCTAATGCAACTCATTTGGACTTGCTGGGAATTCATTGTCATATTGGTTCTCAAATCTTTGAAACAACAGGATTTAAACTCGCTGCAGGCAAACTATTTGAAACGTTAAAAGAATGGAACGATAATGAAGGGTTTGAAGCACGCGTAGTAAACCTAGGCGGAGGATTTGGAATCCGTTACACAGAAGAAGATAATCCTCTACCTGCATCGGTGTACGTGGAAGAAATCATCACCGACGTTCAATCCTTTGTAAAAGATCATGAATTAAAAATGCCGGAAATATGGATTGAACCCGGCCGTTCATTGGTTGGAGATGCGGGGACGACTATCTATTCTGTCGGCTCGAAAAAAGAGATTCCTAATATTAGGCATTATTTGGCCATCGATGGCGGAATGACGGATAATATTCGTCCGGCGTTGTATCAGGCAAAATACGAAGCGGTACTTGCAAACAGAGTGGAAGATGAAGCAGATGACAAGGTTTCCATAGCAGGTAAATGCTGCGAATCTGGTGACATGTTGATTTGGGACCTTCCGTTACCAAAAGCCAATCATGAAGACTATTTGGCAGTATTCTGTACCGGAGCATATGGGTATGCAATGGCAAACAACTATAACCGAATAACCAAACCGGCAGTTGTATTTGTAGAAGACGGCGAAGCTCAACTGGTCATCCGAAGAGAAACCTTTGAAGACTTGGTAAGATTGGATTTACCTTTTCAAGCGAAAACTAAGCTAACAAAATAAACCCAATCCAACAAAAGCGCACTCTTTTAAATAAGGGTGCGCATTTTTTGATTTAAGATACTATTCAACACTATTGATTTCCGTTTTAGGCCACTGAAAAACTGATAACGTAAAGTTTTTATTGATTCCTAGCTGGTGATTGGAGCAAAAGGCGAAGACTCCTGAGGGAGATAGCGCTAGGTGGAGACCCCACAGGCGAAGCCGAGGAGGCTCCAGCAGCGCCCCTAGGAAAGCGAAGCCATTTGCGGAAATCAACAGCGGTGAATATGAGATCTACTAACGAAATAGCAGCTTTACCGGCCGTCTGACTTCCTTTTCCTACTATAATCATGTATGATAATAACTGGTTCATTTTAATTTTATATACAAGGAGATGTTCATAATGGCAAAAACAGGATACATACTTATGGAAAACGGAGAAAAAATTGAATTCGAACTTTACCCAAACGAAGCTCCTAACACAGTTGCTAACTTTGAAAAATTAGCAAACGAAGGATTCTACAACGGTGTGACATTCCACCGTGTTATCCCTGGTTTCGTAAGCCAAGGTGGAGACCCAACTGGTACTGGTGCAGGCGGTAGCGGCACTACGATCAAATGTGAAACAGAAGGTAACCCACATAAGCATGAAGCAGGAAGCCTTTCCATGGCTCACGCTGGAAGAGACACTGGTTCTAGCCAATTCTTCATCGTACACCAGCCACAACCTCATTTAAACGGTGTTCACACTGTTTTTGGTAAAGTGACTTCTGGACTTGAAACAGCTAGAAACATGAAAAATGGCGACGTTATGGAGAAAGTAGAAGTAACAGACGCTGAATAATAGTTTTAAAAGTGGGAGCAGAGATGCTCTCTCTTTTTTTACAAGAAAAGAAAGCAGGTAACTACCATGAATAAAAAGAATTGGATCTTACTAGGCGTGTTGTTGGCAATGTCCCTAGTCTGGGGCATCATTTACTGGTTTTTCATCGTGTAACAAACTTATCTGAAACTTTAAATTTTACTTATCTGGAAGATATGCTAAAATAATAACGGTATACAACTACATATGAATGTCCTTCGGGGGTGGGTGAAATTCCCTACCGGCGGTGATGAAGCTTTATGCTTCTTAGTCCGTGACCCGGTTTTCTTGAATAAGAAAAGCGGTGGATCTGGTGCAACTCCAGGGCCGACAGTGAAAGTCTGGATGGGAGAAGGATTATAGATTGCAAGCAGTGAAAAATTCATTTATGAGCACTGTTTATTTTCCTATACGCAATTTTAATCCACTCAAACCTCTAAGGCGATATGCTTAGAGGTTTTTATTATTTTTTTGATGTATCTAAGGAGGGGATTAGCTTTGGAAGATCAGTATTATATGAAATTTGCTATTGATTTGGCCAAGCGTGCAACAGGTCAAACCTCTCCAAACCCGGTTGTCGGTTGTGTGGTAGTGAAAGAAGGAGAAATTGTAGGATTTGGGGCACACTTGCGAGCAGGGGAGGCTCATGCAGAAGTCAATGCCATTCAAATGGCAGGCGAGGAAAAAGCAAAAGGGTCAACTGTTTATGTAACACTAGAACCTTGCAGTCATTTTGGAAAAACGCCTCCTTGCTCAGATCTTCTCATTCAATCACAGGTTAGCAGAGTAGTCGTAGCATCAACAGATCCAAACCCATTGGTCGCAGGAAAAGGAATGGAAAAGCTTCGCAAGGCAGGGATTAAGGTGGAAGTTGGTGTATGTGCGGATGAAGCTCTGGCCTTGAATCAGGTTTTCTTCCATCATATAAAAACAGGGAAACCATTTGTTACATTAAAAACAGCTGCCAGCCTGGATGGAAAAACGGCCACTCATACCAAGGAGAGTAAGTGGATCACTGGACCTGACGCACGTATGGATGTTCATCAATATCGTCATCAGCATGATGCGATCCTTGTGGGAGTTGGGACGGTACTTGCCGATAACCCAAGTTTAGACACTAGACTGCCAAATGGCGGTAAAAACCCGATAAGAGTCATCCTGGATTCTCATCTTAGAACTCCTCTGGACTCTAAAGTGGTTACAGATGGTAAGGCGCCTACCTGGATCATTACCGGCTCCACACCGGATCTTGAGAAAGTGGCTATATTAGAGGGACAAGAAGACGTTAGAGTTTTTACTCTCCCGATGGAAAAGGTAGAGGTCAACACTCTTCTTTCGTTGCTTGGGGAGAATGGAATCACCTCTTTATTCGTAGAAGGAGGAGCGACAGTAAATGGCAGTTTTATGAAAAATAATGCCATTCAGCAAGTAATAACATATATCGCTCCTAAATTGATAGGTGGTAAAGAAGCTCCTACAGTTATTGGTGGGGAAGGCTTTGCAATAATGGATGAAGTGATGGAGCTTGAAATAAAAGAGGTTAGTCAAATTGGCCCCGACCTAAAAATTATTTCAACACCTAAGGTAGATAAACGGAGGTGAGCATTTGTTTACAGGGATCATTGAAGAAATAGGCACAATTAAACAAATTATTCGGGGCGATCAAGCAATTATTCTAGAGATTGAAGCCAAGAAAGTGTTAGAGGACGTAAAGCTGGGAGACAGTATAGCAGTCAATGGTGTCTGTCTAACGGTTACAAGCTTTACTGAAAACCGGTTTACAGTAGATGTTATGCCTGAAACGATACGTGCAACTTCGTTAAAGATATTAAACGCGGGCTCCGGGGTAAACCTTGAAAGAGCGATGATTGCCAATGGCAGATTCGGAGGGCACTTTGTCAGCGGTCATGTTGACGGAACAGGGTCCATTCAAGATAAGAAGAGAATGGGCAACGCGGTCTACTATACTATCACGGTTGAAAATGAATTATCTCGCTATTTGATGCTCAAGGGGTCGGTAACGGTAGATGGTACAAGCCTGACTATATTTGGAGTCACAGATAATAGCTTTACTATCTCTCTTATTCCCCACACCTTGAATGAAACAATTCTTGGTGAAAAAAGTAAAGGTGATACCGTCAATATTGAAGTGGACATGTTGGCAAAATATATGGAGCATCTGTTGAAACAACAGAACGGAACTCCTTCTCATAAATCTAGTATTTCTGCATCATTTTTAGAAGAGCATGGATATAAATAAGGTGGGTGAGAACGATGAGTGAAATATTTAATACAATTGAAGAAGCAATAGAAGATTTGCAACAAGGCAAAGTTATCATTGTATGTGATGATGAAGATAGAGAGAACGAGGGAGATTTCGTGGCTTTAGCTGAAAAATCAACACCTGCTGTAGTGAATTTTATGGCAACCCACGGACGTGGACTGATTTGTGTCCCTGTACAAGAAGAATTGGCTGAGAAACTGGATCTTGTACCGATGGTGAATCATAATACAGATTCACATGGCACTGCTTTTACTGTCAGCATTGATCATAAATCCACAACGACCGGCATTTCTGCCTTTGAGCGTTCTACGACCATTTTAGAGCTCTTGTCCCCGACTTCAAAGGCAGGAGACTTCAAACGTCCTGGACATATTTTTCCGCTTGTAGCTAAAAAGGGCGGAGTGTTAAGAAGAGCAGGTCATACAGAGGCAGCAGTGGACTTGGCGTTAATGAGCGGCTCTTATCCAGCTGGTGTCATTTGTGAAATTATGAATGAAGACGGCTCAATGGCACGTGTGCCAGAATTAAGAAAAATTGCGGACAAATTTGATTTGAAGATGATTACCATCAAGGACATGATTCAGTATCGAAATCGTAAAGATAAGCTTGTCCAACGGGAAGTAGAAATAAAGCTCCCAACTGAGTTCGGTGATTTCCGAGCTATCGGTTATTCAAATGTAGTGGATGGAAAAGAACATGTAGCTTTAGTAAAAGGAGATATCGACTCTGCATCTCCAACCCTTGTCCGTGTTCACTCTGAATGCTTGACAGGGGACGTGTTTGGTTCCAATCGTTGTGATTGTGGCCCACAACTTCATGCTGCACTGGCTCAAATCGAGAAGGAAGGCAATGGAGTGCTTCTATATATGAGACAAGAAGGACGTGGCATCGGCTTGCTTAATAAGATGCGCGCCTATAAGTTGCAGGAAGAAGGTTACGACACGGTTGAAGCTAACGAGAAACTGGGTTTTGGACCAGATTTGCGCGATTACGGTATTGGAGCACAAATCTTAAGAGACCTTGGTGTATCCAAAATGAAGCTTCTGACGAACAATCCTCGAAAGATTGCAGGATTAAAAGGATATGAGCTAGAGGTTGTTGACCGTGTGCCACTCCAAATGCCAACCAAAGAAGCGAATGAAAGTTATCTAAAAACCAAGCATTCAAAACTAGGGCATATGTTGCATTTTTAAATAGTATAGACCCTTAGTTGTTACTTGGAGCAAAAGGCGAAGACTCCTGAGGGAATTAGCGCTAAGTGGAGACCCCGCAGGCGTAGCCGAGGAGGCTCCAGCAGTGCCCCTAGGAAAGCGAAGCCATTTGCGGAAATCAACAGCGGTGTATAGTAAAATTTTAAAATCAAGGTCTCTTTCAGTGGCTTCCGCGAAGCCGAGGAGTCTCAAGGTCACACGGCGGAAAGCGAATCATTTTGAGAAAAGTAACAACGGTTTAATAAGAAGTATAAAAGTTAAATTAGGAGGAACTAAACATGGCAAAAGTATTTGAAGGTAATTTAGTAGGAACAGGACTTAAAGTAGGAATCGTAGTGGGCAGATTCAATGAATTTATTACAAGCAAGCTTCTCGGCGGAGCACAAGACGCACTTAAACGACACGGTGTAGAAGAGGACCAAGTGGATGTAGCATGGGTACCTGGTGCATTTGAAATTCCATTGGTAGCCAAAAGAATGGCTGACTCAGGAAAATATGATGCGGTGATCACCCTTGGAACCGTTATTCGTGGATCAACTCCTCATTTTGATTACGTATGTAATGAAGCGGCTAAAGGTGTATCCCAAGCATCTATGCAATCAGGCATTCCGGTAATTTTTGGCGTGCTTACCACAGAAACTATTGAACAGGCAATTGAAAGAGCAGGTACGAAAGCAGGAAACAAGGGTTGGGAAGCTGCAGCAGCTGCCATTGAAATGGCAAATTTATTACGCGAATTTTAAGTTTTATTTTAAAAAGGTGTACTTTAAAGCTTTGTTTGGATAGAATGTATACTTAAGAGTAAGAAAATCTTTCAGATAGGAACATTTTTCATCCATTTTCCTATACTACTTGTAGTTATACTTATGAAAGTTTTTTCGATAATGAGGGGTAATTTATGTTAATTCGTTATAAGAAGAGCTTTGAGAAAATTGCTATGGGTCTTATGTCCTTTATGCCAACTGAAAAAGAGCTGAAGAAATTACAGCAATCGATGAGAGACTACGAAGAGAAAGAAAACTGGCAGCTTTTCCTTTGGAAGGAAGACGATATCATTGGTTTGATTGGTATTGAGTTGGAAGAGGATAGCTTCACCATTCAACACATTAGTGTGATCCCGTCCCACCGTGGTCAAGGGTTCGGGAAGAAAATGGTTGTCGCGCTCACGCAGACCTATCCAAACAAAGTGGTCAAAACAACACAATATACTACTGCATTTATTGAAAAATGTGATTTAAATGAAGATGAATGCAGTGATTAACTGCATATATGATAAAAACGACGGCTTTCATTGTGAAAGCGCGTCGTTTTTGTGTTGTGGAGATGCATTTTCTTGATCGGATAGCCACTGTAAAAGGCCCGAAAATAAAAATACGAGCGGAACTAGCTAAAATACGGTCCGAAAAATAAAAATACGAGCGAAACCGGAGTATATACTGTCCGAAAAACGAAAATACGAGCCGAAATGCATCAAATACATGCCGTTCGACAAAAGTAGTCAAAATCCGACAGACCGATCCTATCAGTCGTATGTTGCAACCCCTATATCAATCTACCCCTCGCTTCCGCAATTCAAGTTGCCTCTGCCTTTCCGCAATCACATCCGAACGGTCACGAAGAGTATGCCTGTTCACCAAGGATCCGTCATGCAAATCGCTGGCTGCTCCCCAAACTTTTCCCCCACTTATCGCCATAGCATCACAAGACAGTTGCAGGTCAGGATCTACTATCGGCAAATTCATACTCACATAGGGTTCATGTTTCGTTACACATACAATCCGCTCTTCAAGCAATTTAACCAACTCTCCACTATCAAGCCCCAACGCCTCAATAGCTACCGCCTCGTTGCCCAAAATCCGAGACGCATTTTGAAGCATTCGCGATGCTCCATTGAAATTCCCCCGTCGTTGATGGTAAAGACCCACCGCAATTTGGATAAGACCGACCCAATGAACTTCGCGTTCACTCGCGTCTTTTTCCTTCCAATATTCTTCGAGTACTTCATGGCATTCAAAATAGTCTCTATCACAATGAAAATGATATAAATAATCGAGGTAAGCTTTAGGATACAAAGGATTTCCTCCTTAATACAATTCTAATAATATTTTAACATAATCATGAAAACTCTATAAAATCTTGCTACAATACTCTATACTATTGTATAGTTTGATGTTTATGTTAGGTGGATGAATGATTGTGCAGGAATACAATGTGAAAGTAGAGGCCTTTGAAGGCCCGTTGGATTTATTATTACATTTAATAAACAGGTTGGAAATTGATATATATGATATTCCGGTTGCTCAAATTACCGAGCAATACTTATTATACATACATACTATGAAAGAACTGCAGTTAGATGTTGCCAGTGAGTATCTTGTCATGGCGGCTACCCTTATTGAAATTAAAAGCAAAATGCTGCTTCCAAAACATGATGATGAAATCCTGGACGAAGAGGATGAATTTCCAGAATATGAAGAGGATCCTCGTGAGGAATTAATGAATCGACTAATAGAGTACAGAAAATATAAAGAGGCAGCAGATGACCTCAAAGAGATGGAAGAAGAACGCAGCCATCTTTTTACGAAGCCTCCAAGTGATTTGAGCAACCTGATGAAGGAAGTAAAGCCCGAGGAAGTAAAACTGGATGTTTCTTTATATGACATGCTTGGTGCTTTGCAGAAACTAATGCGTAGGAAAAAAATACAAAAACCAATGCAAACGAGGATTACACGCCAGGAAATCCCGATTGAGAAGCGAATGGAAGAACTGATTCAGGATCTGCGTCAATTCAAGGGTCGCAAGCATTTTTATGAGCTATTCCCAGAATCAAGTAAAGAGTATATTGTCGTGACGTTTTTAGCGATACTCGAACTACTAAAAAAGAATAGTATTCTTTTGGAACAAGATAATAATTTCTCAGATATATATGTGTCTTATAAGGAAGGAGGAAACGAGGAAAGTGGCTATTATTAATTGGAAAGCGATTGTGGAGAGCCTCCTATTTGCTGCAGGAGACGAAGGGCTCACGTTAAAAGAACTTACAAATGTTCTTGAAGTGGAGGAACATGTCGCTAGGGATATTTTAGATGAGTTAAAAAAAGGTTATCAGAAGAAAGAGAGGGGCATCACCCTCATAGAACTTGCAGGTACGTATCAATTGACTACCAAAAAAGAGCATTCTATCTATCTGAAAAAGCTAGTGGAATCTCCTTCTTCCCAAACACTTTCACAGGCGGCCCTTGAAACACTGGCCATTGTCGCATATAAGCAGCCAATTACCCGGACCGAAGTGGAGAGCATCCGTGGTGTGAAAAGTGAAAGACCTCTACAAACATTGGCAGCAAAAGCGCTTGTAAAAGAAGTCGGGAGAGCGGAAGGAACGGGAAGGGCAATTTTATATGGTACGACCAAGGAATTCCTCGATTATTTTGGGTTAAAAAATATTAAAGAATTACCGCCCCTATCTGTCAATATGGAAGAAATGGACGAAGAAGCTGATTTGTTTTTTGAAAAGTTTCAAGAAACGTTTGAATCTTAAGATTATTTAATCCTATTATGGTAAAATAGTAGTATGGGAGGCTGCAAATTAAAAAGCCCCTAGGACAGATTAGCAGGTGGGAGTGACCGTATGCGTATAATAAAATGTAGAGGGTATGAATTAGAAAAGGCACAACCCAACACTTCTGAGGATTTTTTTAACCGCTCTGAAGTGACTTTTGAAGATGATGGACAAGAAAAGACCTTACATGTACTGTATATTCGGTACTATGACGAAACCTTTGCTGAGTTAATCCCCTCCATGAGTGGAGAAGCAGATCCTATTTTCAAGATTGGTGAAAAACAAATTACTTTTAAAGATTTGGTAGCCATTGTTTGTTTAATAAAAAACCCAAGTTTTCGTCAAAGAAAACGGATCTACATCAATACAAAAGAAGAGTTTGCTGCTTATTTTGAAGGAGTGGATGTCCCTAAAGTAAGAGAAATCTTTGAAGGTATTCACCAACAGGGTGACTATAAACTTACCTCTCCACTTCACTTTTTAGCACAACCTTCTTCTTGAAGTAGGCCAAGCTAAAAGTACATTCTATCTTTGCTAGTAATACTTTTATGTTAAGGTACGTAACGTAGTAGAAACCCACAATAAGAAAAAACTAATACTTGGAGGGTCATTTTTCAATGGCAAATACAATTGTAAAATCACAAACAGAACAGGTTGAGAGCTTTTTAGGAAATACGGTACATCAATTGAACACGTTCTTGAATGAAGCTACGCTTTCGACGTTGATGGAAGAGTCATCAACGAACCAGGGTTATGTAGAACTTCTTTTATTGAATACTCGTCGACTTGCTGTATTCTGTGACGAAGGGTTGAATGCTTGTCAAGTTATCCTGAAAAGTGAACCGTTCAGAAAATCAGCTGCTGAGAAAGTTTTATATAACATTTATCATCAATGTATTGAAGAGTTCTTTGCTCCGAGAAACGATGCTTGGTATGAGGACAGCCGTTCTGCATATACCGGGAAAAATTCTATTCAGTTCCATGAGGCGCCACCAGAATCATTGAAATTGGTGATTCGAGGCTTGGAAAGTGATTTTCAAGCAGTTCGTGAAGAACTTGAATATTATGAAACAGACTACCGGACAAAAATGATGCAAAGTAATTGATTTTATAGCACCAACCCTTGTTTTTAGGGTTGGTGTTTTTTGTTTTCCTACCTCTTGCACTCCTGTTCCATATCGCCCAGATGCTGCATACAATTAAACGATGAGTGCAAGGGAGGGTGAGGAAAATCAAACAAAATCAGCTTGTTTTTAAGCAGTTCTTAAGCGATGTGGAAGATTGGTGCTTGGAAATATTGACCTCCAATCAGGGTAGCAAAGAAGATATTCGTAACAGTTGGTTACCTGAGGTAAGAGGGATACTCAAGAGGGCTCAACATACACAAGAGCAACAGTATATTTTTGAGACTGATATCCTGGAAATTAAAAAGTGTGTGGAAGAGACGGCAGAAGAGATGCGTACTGTTTCAGGCAGACGTGCTTATAATGGGAGAGTGCCAATAGGGCAGCATTCACTGCCACCACTTCCATATCCATATAATGCACTAGAACCATACATTTCTAGAGAGATAATGGAACTGCATCACCAGAAACATCATAAAAGCTATGTGGATGGGCTGAATAAAGCGGAAATGAAGATGCTAGAGGCACGGGAAACTGGCAATTATGATCTTATCAAGCACTGGGAGCGGGAAGCGGCGTTTCATGGATCCGGCCATTATTTGCACACCATGTTCTGGGATAACATGTCACCAAATGGTGGGGGTCTCCCTAGCGGAAGATTAATGCAGCAAATAGTTCAGGATTTTGGTAGTTATGAGAAGTTTAAAAGGCATTTTTCAGAAGCTGCTGACAAAGTGGAGGGGGTTGGATGGGCTTTACTTGTTTGGTCTCCACGTGCACACCGACTAGAAATATTGCAAACGGAAAAACAACAACTATTTACTCAGTGGGACACCATCCCGCTTCTTGGGTTAGATGTATGGGAACATGCTTATTATCTCCAATACAAAAATAATCGGAAAGATTATATCGATAAGTGGTGGAATCTTGTAAATTGGAAAGACGTTGAAAAACGCTACCAAGAAGCGTCAAAATTGAAGTGGAAACCGTTTTGATAAGTGAGGGGAGCCCAGGCTTCTCTTTTTCTTTTCCATCCAATCGACATAAAAACCACTCATAATCTAGGACAGGTTGTGCATAAACTTGTACAAAAATAGATAAGGGATGGGATTGGATGTCTCTCAAAAGAAAAATGTTCAGCATTGCGTTAGCTTCGCTGCTGATTTTCTCCATATGCATACCCATAAATGTATTTGCAGAACAAGTAGGGGTCAGTGCTCGAAATGCAGTCTTGATTGAACAGGAAAGCGGCAGGATCATTTACGAAAAGGATGCACATGAAAAGGAGAGAATTGCCAGTATCACCAAGGTCATGACAGCAATCCTGGCAATTGAATCCGGAAAACTGGATGAAATTGTGAAGGTCAGTGATAAAGCTGTTCGTGCAGAAGGCTCGTCCCTGTACTTGAAACCAGGAGAAAAAATTAAACTGGAACATCTCGTTTATGGGTTGATGCTCCGTTCTGGAAATGACTCTGCTGTTGCCATAGCCGAACATGTTGGAGGAAGTTTGGAAGGCTTTGTATTCATGATGAACGAAAAAGCAGCAGAGCTTGGTATGACCAACACAGAATTTGCTAATCCACATGGTTTGGATGACCATGAGAACCATTACTCTACAGCATTCGACATGGCTCTATTGACTAGATATGCCATGGAAAATGATAAATTCAAAGAAGTCGCAGGCACTAAAGTGTACAGAGCACCTGCTGCCCCTGGTGAGTCATGGGACAGGAGTTGGACTAATAAACACCGGTTAGTGACAGGTATGTACGAATACGCAACAGGTGGTAAAACGGGATATACAAAGCGGGCAAAGCGGACCCTTATTACGACCGCCACAAAAGATGGATTAGATGTTATTGCAGTGACATTGAATGGACCGGATGATTGGAAAGATCATATTTATATGTTTAACCGGGCTTTTACAGACTATAAATTGTATGATATTGCGGAAAAGGGAGAACTCGACAATGTGAAAGATGAATTCTATAAAGGGAAGGTCTCCCTCTCCCGTGATGTGAAATATCCTATGACGAAAAAGGAAAGAGAAAATGTAAGAATTAAGGTTACTTTAGAAAAACCAAAAAAAGAGTGGAAAGATGAGAAAAATGTACCGGAAGTGGTAGGGGAGTATACAATAATTATCCATGATGAGGCTGTTGTGGAAACACCGATTTACTTCGAACAAAAACAAGAAAAGGAAGGCGGTTTCTGGAGCATCTTCAAGAATATCTTTTTCAGTATGGCAGGAAAGACCCCATGGTAAATATTATTTGGGTGGCCATGACCATTATCGGAATCTTGTTTGCGATGATTAATGGAACGATGGATAAAGTGAACGAAGCAATATTTACAGGTGCAAAGGAAGCGGTAACGATTTGCATCGGTTTTATCAGTATCCTAGTTTTCTGGCTGGGACTAATGAGGATTGCTCAGGAAGCGGGACTTCTTGAAAAATTAGCATCTCTCTTTAAACCAGTGGTTCGAAGGATTTTTCCGGAGGTACCACCAGATCATCCTGCAATGGGCTATATGCTTTCTAATATGATTGCTAATATGTTCGGCCTTGGTAATGCTGCTACTCCAATGGGTATAAAAGCGATGGAACAACTTAGGGAGCTGAACGGTGGGAAAATAGAAGCAAGCCGTTCTATGATTACATTTTTAGCTATAAATACATCAAGTCTTACCTTGATTCCTACCACGGTCATTGCCATCAGAATGAACTATGGATCTGCTTCTCCTACAGAAATAGTCGGCCCTACCCTGGTTGCGACACTTTGCTCCACTATCGCAGCCATTACCATCGACCGATTATTCTATTACCGGCGAATGGCGAAAAGGAGGTAGACCATGCAACTCATTTCGCTCATATCCTTATGGATGATACCTCTAATTATTGGGTTCATTCTCTTGTATGCTACGTTTAAAAAAGTTCCTACTTACGAAACCTTTGTTGAAGGAGGAAAAGAAGGAATCAAGATAGCGATATCTATCGTTCCATTCTTAGTTGGGATGTTGGTTGCCATCTCCATCTTCAGGGCTTCCGGTGCATTGGATTTTCTCGTAGAATTTGTCAGACCGGCCATGCAGGCAATTGGCGTTCCTGCTGAAATAGTTCCACTTTCCATCATCCGACCTATATCAGGTACAGCAGCCCTTGGTATGACGACAGATATGATAGCAACCTACGGACCAGATTCATTTATGGGCAGGTTAGCTTCGGTACTCCAAGGGAGTACCGATACTACGTTGTATGTCATTACGGTTTATTTTGGGGCAGTTGGTATTAAGAAGATGGGGGATGCTTTGAAAGTAGGTTTGCTGGCGGATGTAGTCGGTATAATTGTATCTATCTTAGTCGTTACCATTTTCTTTGCAATGTAATTATTTTGCGCCGAGGCAAATCTCGGCGTTTTTATTTTTTTTGTTCTGTGAAATAATAGTGTTGATTTTCTCAAAAGATAAGGGACCCAATTTGGGACCTTAATATAGGTAATAAATTAGCCTTGTCTTAAAATCTTATGAAACATTTTTGGCTTGTGCTTTTCAAAAGCATTTATTAATTCTTTTCCAAATATAGTTATACTTCTTTCCCAAGGGTTTCCTAAATAGCCCCATTTAAAATCCTTCTGGATAAAGAAATAGTAATCACCATTCGGAAAGATTGGTATTGTCCATTCTCCGAATTCATCCTTTTCGAATTCTAAGCGTGGATTTACCCAATAACATTCGTGTTGCCAATCGAGTGCCAGTATATATTCGTCCACTAATGTGGTCTCTATAAATGCATCTAACGCATTTTCTTCAAGGTCATCATAAGCATCTAAATCTGCCGAACCCCCGAAATAATCGGAAATATTATATGTTATAAAAGGATACGGCACCTGAAATGACGGGAAGTTAGACAAACTTGGTTCGAATTTAATATCTCTATATATCCTGTCCCAAATTTGGTCGTATTCTTGGTCAGAAAACGGAATCCAGTTCTTCATTAAATAACCACCTTTCTTATTTGAGTAACTAAGCAGTTGACCATATTATAACCTGAAACCAGATAGTCTGAGCGTGCGATTCGTAACATTTATTGTGAACAAGCAACTATCAATAATCATTTTGCTTACCATTGTAGAATCGTTACGGAATCTGATTAGGTCCAGGAACTGAAACCAGCCCAAATAAGGGTCGAGGTATTTAGTTTCCACACCATTAAAACGGTCCATCCAACCTTTCAGACGGCTATGATAATTATTTACATTTTGGATATGAAAAAGTCCCCTAACACGTTCCTTTCCATCCGATTTGAAAGGATAATGCTCTAATCAGTCTTTGATTTTAGATGTTGTTAAGACACCGCTGTTGATTTCCGCAAATGGCTTCGCTTTCCTAGGGCGCTGCTGAAGTCTCCTCGGCTACGACTGCGGGGTCTCCACCTAGCGCTATCTCCCTCAGGACAAGGAAGGCTTCGGTAGCAAAACATCGCACGAAGAAAATGCGTAGCATTTTCTAGGAGTCTTCGCCTTTTGCTCTAATCAACAGCTAGGAATTATTAGAAACTTAACGTTATCGATTTTCCGTGGCTTCCTCCTTTTCGGGTTATTAGCCTGTCTCTTCCTCCCGCTGGCATCTGCGCGCCTTCCACTCCAATCAACAAGGAAACAACATTTATTGAAGGCTATATGAAAAGCAATAATTGTGATAATTAAATAAGCATCAACGTATAGTTTATGTAATTTTCAGATGTCTTGGAGAAAATGGTGAAGACTCCAGCGGGGGAGTAACGGTAGATTGAGACCCCGCAGCGCAGCGAGGAGGCTCAAGCACCGTCCCGCGGAAAGCAAAGCCATTTGCGGAAAGGAACAGCGGCGCATAACCAGCAACTAAAAGAGGAACGGTGCTTTGTCTTGGTTTTTCCCTAACTTATTGGGCCAAATACAGTTATCTATTATTTCCTCTTTCTTTTTGCAAACAACAACAGGTATAATTAGAGTTTGCAAACATTGGGAATCATAGAAGTAGAGAAATCTTGGCTTTTATTGTGAAAGTCAGGTAAGATGTTGAATGAGGTGAAAGATATGGAACGGTTACAAAAAGTAATTGCACACGCAGGAATTGCGTCCAGAAGAAAAGCAGAAGAATTGATAAAAGAAGGCAAAGTAAAAGTTAATGATAAAGTGGTAAAAGAACTAGGCGTAAAAGTTACCCCAAATGACAAAATTGAAGTAGAAGGAATTCCAGTTGAACGCGAGGAACCAGTTTACTTCTTACTATATAAACCAAGAGGCGTTATCTCCAGTGTTAGTGACGACAAAGGTAGAAAAGTAGCGACTGATTTCTTTCCATACATTGAGGAGCGCATTTATCCTGTTGGTAGACTAGATTATGATACTTCCGGGTTGTTGCTAATGACCAATGACGGTGAGTTTGCCAATGCACTAATGCATCCCACTTCAGAAGTAGAAAAGGTCTATGTAGCAAAGCTAAAAGGAATTCCTACAAGAGAAGCTATTAAAAGTCTGGAAAAGGGTATCAAGCTAGAGGACGGCAAGACGGCACCAGCTCGAATTAAGTTGCTTTCCATGGAGAGAACGAAGAACACATCTATCTTTGAAATTAGCATTCATGAAGGCCGTAACAGACAGGTTCGTCGTATGTTTGAAGCGATCGGCCATCCGGTCATGAAACTGAAAAGGGAGCGTTATGGTTTCTTGAACTTGCATGGACTGTCTGCGGGCGAAGCAAGAGAGTTGACTCCGCATGAAGTGAAGCAGCTTCGTGTGATGGCGACAAAACCGAAAAAATAGTAGTGAAAGCGGAGGAAGCTTATAGGGCAGCTTCCGCTTTTGTTTGTTGCTGGCACCAGGTGTAAGGGAACCTATGTTTTTCAGTCACAAAACCTTCATATTCTATTATCTATGCAAAAAGTAGTAAATGTTATAATAACAAGGATGAAATGTCTCAGTTTTAGGAGAGTATGTATATGAATAAAAAGAAACGTTTGCTGATGCGGACAAGCATACTATTGATTCTTTTAGTAGCAATCGGATATACCATGTATACAAACTTCTTCCAATCCAAAGAAATAGTGGATGTGGGAGATGAGGCACCAAATTTTGTACTTACCGATCTTGAAGGTAATGAAGTGATGCTTTCAGATTACCGTGGAAAAGGTGTGTTCCTTAATTTCTGGGGAACATGGTGTAAGCCGTGTGAAAGAGAAATGCCTTATATGGAAAATCAATATCAAGCATTTAAAGACCAAGGCGTAGAAGTACTTGCTGTAAATATCAGAGAAACGAACCTGGCAGTCGAGAAGTTCAGAGATCGTCATGGGCTAACTTTTCCTATCCCGATGGATAAGCGTGACCAAGTAAGACAGGCCTACGGAATTTTACCATTACCGACGACTATTCTTCTGGATGAGAACGGCAAGATCGTAAAAAAACACTCAGGTGATTTAACAGAGGAAGAAGTTAAAGAATTCATGGAAATGATTAAACCGGAATAATAGGGAGTTTTACGAATGAATGAAATAAAATGTGAATGTGGACACATAAATCCAGAGGGTACTATACTTTGTGAAGCGTGCGGAAAACCGACGGAAAATGATCAAAGTAAGGAAAAACTATTGGATATGCGCTATGAGGGTAGTGCTAGACGTTCACAGACCTATAACAAAACAATTATAGATAAAGTATGGAATTTCTTTTCATCTGTAAAAGTTGGTATCTGGATCATCTTTATCATTCTAGTTGCCTCTTCCATCGGAACCATTTTTCCACAAAAAGATTATATCAATCAGGCAATTCCAGCTGAAATTTACTATGAGCAGGAATACGGGTTTGCAGGAAAGTTGTATTATACGTTAGGTTTTCATGATCTATACGGGTCATGGTGGTATATGCTATTGATTGCAGGTTTAGGAATTTCCTTAGTTATTGCTAGTTTAGACCGATTTATCCCTTTACATAAATCGCTGAAAACACAAAAGGTGACAAGACATGAGAGCTTTATGAAACGCCAGCGTGTATATGGGATAACTGTTGTAGATAAAGATCCAAGTGAGGATATTGAAAAAGCTAAGCAAGGCCTACTTAAGCGTAAGTTTAACGTAAGAGAAGAAGATGGAAACATTTTAGCAGAGAAAAATCGATTTTCCAGATGGGGTCCATATGTGAACCATATAGGGATCATCATCTTCCTTATTGGTGCTATGCTTCGGTTTTTCCCAGGTATGTATGTAGACGAAACGGTTTGGGTGCGTGAAGGGGAGACAGAGCTTATCCCTGGAACCGGTGGTCAATATTATTTGAAAAATGAAGGCTTTATTTTTGAAACGTATAATAGTGAATCATCTGACGAAATATTTAATTCCGCTATCTCTAGAGCGGGTGAAGATGCCATTGCGAGTAACTTCCAAACTAACGCCGTATTATATGAGCGCAAAGGAGAATATATTGTCGGGGCTGAACCCGAACTTGAAAAAGTAAAAGAGCATGCCGTTCAAGTAAATCAACCTTTGAAACATGATAACTATGCGCTCTATCAGGTAGACTATAAGTTAAACGAATTTAAGAGCATGTCATTCAACCTTGAAAACAAGGACACTGGTGAAAGTTTTGGTCCTATAAAAGTGGACTTGCTAAATCCGCAAGAAACATACGACCTTGGTGAAGGCGTGTCTGTGGAATTGGTAAACTACTTTCCAGATTTCACTTTAGAGGGTGGAGAACCAGCAACAAAAACTCGGGTACCAAATAATCCTGCATTTGTTTTCAGAATGATAACACCTGAGACACCTGAAGGGGAAATTGCACTTGTAGCAATACGACAAAACATTGAACCTAATGGTACAAACCAGAATAAGATGACATTCGCTGGAGTAGAAACCCGCAATGTATCCGGATTGACTGTTCGAAAAGACCTGACTTTATGGATACTAGGCACAGGTGGAGCCATCTTCATGATTGGTGTCATTCAAGGAATGTATTGGAATCACCGTCGTGTTTGGATTAGAAGGAACGGAAATGAAATTATGTTAGCAGGTCATACCAACAAGAACTGGTTTGGGTTAAAAAATGAAATTAATAAAGCGTTAGAAAATACTTCTATTACTATTCCTGTCGATCAAGTTGAAGCAGAAAAAGCGCAGGAACAGAAGATAGAAAAGAATGAGGAGGCATAATAATGGCTCAGCTAAGTGGTAATTTGCTATATACTGCATTTATACTTTATCTGATTGGTACAGCCTTCTTCGGTGGGGCCATCCGTGGGAAAAAAGGGAATAAAGCCGCGAAAATAGGAATTTTTATTACAATCCTAGGTTTTACAGCTCAACTAGGCTATTTTATTACCCGTTGGATTGCTGGAGGACATGCACCTGTAAGTAATCTTTTCGAATTTACAACCTTCTTTGGCATGATGATGGTATTGGCTTTTATCGTCATTTATTTCATATATAAAACTAGTACACTTGGAGTTTTCACTCTGCCAATAGCATTGCTATTGATTGCTTATGCAGCAATGTTTCCAAGCGATATCTCTCCATTGATACCAGCACTCCAAAGTCATTGGCTTGCCATTCACGTATCAACGGTAGCACTAGGAATTGCAATTCTGTCTGTCAGTTTTGCAGCAGGTTTAATTTATTTAGTGAAAGTGGTAGATTATAGTAAAAAGGGACAAAAACCTTTCTGGGTTGAATTTACCCTATATGTGTTAATTTCTTTCCTAGGCTTTATACTTATCTCCATTGGGTTCGGCGCAGCGGATTACGAAGCGCAGTTTTCTTATATCAACAAAGATGGGAAACAAGAACAGGTAGCATATAACTTATATCCAATTGTAGGGCCTAATGAAGGGGAATTGCTGACGGAAAACAGAATGGATTCCCTTGTCAATCTTTCTCCTTGGATTAATACAGTAAAACTTAACACAGTAATATGGTCTCTTCTTGGAGGAGCATTACTGTACCTATTATTTAGAGTAGTCCTTAGAAAACCAATTGGAAAAGCATTAAAGCCTGCAGTAGCTAAGGTGAATCTTGATGTGGTAGATGAAATCGGGTATCGGGCAGTAACAATTGGTTTCCCAGTTTTCACACTCGGTGGACTTATTTTTGCCGCGATTTGGGCTCAAATAGCCTGGTCAAGATTCTGGGCTTGGGATCCTAAAGAAGTATGGGCGTTCATAACATGGTTATTTTATGCAGGATACCTACATTTACGTCTCTCTAAAGGATGGGAAGGCGAAAAATCCGCATGGCTCACGCTTGTTGGTTTTGCGATTATCCTGTTCAACTTAATCGGCGTTAACTTAATCATTGCTGGTCTTCATTCCTATGCAATGTAAAACAAATAACCTGCCTTCACAATATTGTGAGGGCTTTTCTTACAGATATCCAAAGGGGGTTTAAGGAAAATGGAAAAAGAAGTGAGAATTCTTGTAGTGGACGATGAGGACCGTATTAGAAGATTGTTGAAAATGTACCTAGAAAGAGAAAATTACGTTATTGAAGAAGCTGATAATGGAAACACTGCGCTAGAGCTGGCACTTGAAAAAGAATACGATGTCATCCTGTTGGATGTGATGATGCCTGGTATGGATGGTATGGAAGTGTGCAAAGAAATCAGGGAAAAAAAGGCCACCCCAATCATTATGCTTACAGCCAAAGGAGAAGAGACAAACAGAGTACAAGGTTTTGAAATGGGAACAGACGACTATATTGTAAAACCCTTCAGCCCAAGGGAAGTAGTGCTTAGAGTGAAAGCGTTATTACGTCGTTCTTCTAGCACCACCTTCTTGACTACGGAAACAACAACAAAGGATGTCATTGTCTTCCCTCATCTGACCATCGATAATGATGCACACAGAGTAACATCAGAAGGAAAAGAAATAAATCTTACTCCTAAAGAATATGAGCTACTATACTTCCTGGCAAAATCTCCGGACAAAGTTTTCGACCGCGAACAGCTGTTAAAAGAAGTATGGCAATACGAATTTTTTGGAGATTTACGAACAGTCGACACGCATGTAAAACGTCTTCGCGAGAAGCTGAACAAAGTGTCTGAACCAGCCTCCAAAATGATTGTAACAGTATGGGGCGTAGGCTATAAATTTGAGGTTGGCAATGAATCATGATTTGGAGAAGTGTAGTTGGTAAGCTTTGGCTTACCGTGTTACTCTTAGTTTCATTTGTATTATTTGTTTTAACTATTCTTTTGCTAGAGTTCTTTGAGAATTATCATGTGCAGGAAGCGGAGAAGGATTTGACGCAGGCAGCAAGCAAGATTTCGTTAATCCTTGAACAACATGAAGACATGGAGCAATCCAAATCTATAGCATGGGAACTCGTAGATGAAGTATCTCGGGTGGTCATTTTTACAGACAAAGGGGAGTACTCTCATTCCCCGACATCTCAATTTGACCATCTGCCGGCTGAATTCTTCCTAAACGACCCGGACCTTTCCCTTGTGTTTGAAGATCAGCCTATCGTGACGAAAAAAACATACCTGCCTGATTTTCAAATCACAGATGAAATGCAAGGCGAAGTCATGATCGTCGGTATTCCCTTGCATATCAATGAGGATAAAGATGGAGCTGTGTTTGTTTATCAGTCATTGCTTGCAATTAAAGAAACAACCAAGCAAACAACAAAACTCATTTTGCTTGCCGCAGGTTTTGCGATCTTCTTAACGACTATTTTCGCCTTCTTCTTATCTACAAGGATAACAGCACCGCTGCGTAATATGCGAGAGGCTGCGTTCGAAGTAGCAAGAGGAAAGTTTGATACTAAGGTTCCAATATTAACTTCAGATGAAATTGGAGAACTTGGAATGGCTTTTAATCAAATGGGACGACAACTTAAATTTAATATTAATGCATTGAACCAAGAGAAGGAACATTTGGCCAACATTCTTAGCAGTATGGCGGATGGGGTTATCACCTTAAACAGAGATGGCACCATTCTTGTAACGAACCCCCCTGCGGAGAAGTTTTTGCAAGCCTGGTTCTACCAAGAAGGCAATGCCAGCGGGGAAGACCTGCCTGGAGAAGTGAAAGAAATGTTCCAACGGGCGATATCTGTTGAAAAAGAACAAACTATTGAATTAACCTATCAAGGGCGTACGTGGGTTATTGTAATGAGTCCATTATATACACAAACCCATATTCGAGGTGCAGTTGCCGTAATCCGAGATATGACGGAAGAGAGAAGGCTAGACAAACTTCGTAAAGACTTTATTGCCAATGTGTCTCATGAATTGCGTACCCCCATTTCCATGCTCCAAGGCTACAGCGAAGCGATTGTGGATGATATAGCCGGAACAGATGAAGAGAAAAAAGAGTTAGCTTCTGTTATTTATGATGAATCCCTCAGGATGGGCCGCCTCGTAAATGATTTACTTGATTTGGCAAGAATGGAAGCAGGTCATATATCATTGAACTATGAGAAAGCCAATATTGTCGCTTTTGTCGAAAAAATAACCAGAAAGTTTCAAGGACTTGCAAAAGAGAAGTCAATTGTGTTGCAGTCTCATGTAGATGGTGAAGGCGCAATCCAAATGGATGTGGACCGTATGGAACAGGTAATGACGAATCTAGTGGACAATGCGATTCGCCATACAGCCGATGGTGGGACCATTACCATTCATGCAAAATTGATAAATAACGGTGTCAAAATAGATGTAAAAGATTCAGGCCACGGAATTCCTGAAGAAGACCTGCCTTTTGTTTTTGAACGTTTCTATAAAGCTGATAAGGCTCGGACAAGAGGCCGTGCTGGAACAGGTTTGGGTCTGGCTATTGTAAAAAATATTATTGAAGCTCACCGTGGTACCATTTCCGTTCATTCAAAAGAGAACGAGGGAACGACATTTTCCATGTATATTCCGCAAAAACACTCTCAAAATGGAGACCTGTAGCGAAAAATCTTGTTTTCTATGAAACATTATCTTGTCAAGACCAGACATATCTTGTAATATGAATCATAGCGAATTGAATAGCGATATGAAATAGTTGGTGTCACTTTTGTGACTTAATAGGGAATTTGGTGCGATGCCAAAACTGTCCCCGCAACTGTAAATGTGGACGAAATGAGATGACCACTGTATGAACGGGCTTAAGAACTAGGTCCCCATATGGGAAGGCTCAAAGTAGGAAGAAGCATAAGTCAGTAGACCTGCCAATTATGATACCAGTTTCAATACTTCGGGGGTTGAGTAGGAGAAACGGCAGAAATCCGTCTTTTTTGTCGTATTATGACATTGCCGTTTTTTACCTCATCCTGAATTGGGTGAGGTTTTTTGTTTTTGCTCAACACATTGATTGAGGCATCCAGGGGTAAAGGTAGGGGGAGAAAATTTCATTTCACGATTCTACTTGCATGACAAAATTTCTTACATAAGGGGAAAAACAGATGAAAAAACTTTTACTTACACTATTACTCACATTAACTCTTGCAATGACAGGGTGTGCTAATGCTAGTAATGAAACAAATCAAACAGCGAATAATGAAACACCTGCAGAAAATCAAGAACAACAAGAGAGCAAATTATCTACAAGCATTAAACTGACTAATCAAGGTGATGAAGTCATTAGTGAAGAAACAGTTGAGTTTGAAGAAGGTGAGTCCTTAATGGATGTTATGGACCGAAACTTTGATCTTACTACTGGATTTGGAGGAGACTTCATCGTCGGAATTGACGGCCTAGGGTCCGAAGAAGAGTCTGATTATTACTGGAATATATCCGTTAACGGTGAAAGTCTAATGGTCGGGGCAAGTGATTACGTGCTAGAGGAGAACGACGAAGTTCATTTTGATTACCAAAAGGTGGAATAATGATGGCAACCAGAAAAATAGCTTTGCTAGGTGTTCTAATAGCATTATGTGTGGTTGGAAGAATTGTCTTCGCCTCCGTTCCTAACGTACAGCCAGTCACAGCAATCATCATAATATGTGCTTTCTGGATGGGGCCAGTTTCAGGTGTGATTCTTGCAGTAGGCACCACCTTTGCAACGAACCTTGTTCTGGGCACTGGCATGTGGACATTTACACAAATATTTGCATGGTCTGTTATTGGATTGTTAAGTGGAGCAATCGGCATCTGGTTTAAAAAAATACCAGTATTCATTCTTTCCATCTATGCTGGACTTTGCGGGCTCTTTTTCGGTTTAGTTTTTTCCATTCAAAACATGATAGTCGGCGGATTTCCTTTTCTGCCTTATTATCTGGCCGGGCTTCCATTTGATATCAACCATGCAATAGGAAACGTCGTATTTTTTATCATTCTCTATCCGATACTTTCCAAACTTTTAAATGAACGAGCTTCCTTTATAATAAAAAGAAAAGAGAGCGTGTCACAATATCAAATGAGCAGCACGTACAAGAAATAATATCCCAGCGCCAAATCAATTAGATTGGCGCTTTTATTTTTTCTTTGGTAAGGTCCTTGCGGAAATCAACAAAGGTGTCTTCATATATCACTTAATACGAAAATAGGTCGAAATATGTATGAAACCTCTTAGGAAAAGCCTACAAAAATCCCTACAATCCTATATGGACATCCCTTATACTTATATTACAGATAATAATCTATAAGAAATAATTACCATATAACCCTAGTTAAATTGTAATTTTAGTAATATATTTGTAATGTAACTTTCTTACTATAATAAACGACTAATGAAATGAACGGAGGGAAACTATGAATACCGTTTTTCAAGAGCTCTATGAAAAATATCACCAGGATGTTTATCAATTCTTATATTACATGGTGAACAACAAGGAGCAAGCGGAAGACCTCGTTCAAGAAGTTTATATAAAAGTTTTACGTTCCTATGATCGTTTTGAAGGGAAGAGCAGCGAAAAGACCTGGCTGTTTTCTATTGCCAAGCATGTTGCCATTGATTCCTTTCGCAAACAAAAAGGATGGAAAAACAAACTACTTGAAACTTTTGACTGGAATAAGCAACAGGTCACAGATCACGCTCCTCTACCTGAAGAGATAGCCGTACAAAATGAACAAGTTCAACAAATGTACCGGTGCTTGGATAAGTGTAAAGTCGATCACAGACTAGTCCTCGTCCTGCGGTACATACAAGCCCTTTCTATTCAAGAAACAGCCCATATTCTTGGCTGGACGGAAAGTAAGGTGAAAACAACTCAACATAGAGCCTTAAAGGTCTTGAAGGCATATATGGAAGAACTTCAAGAGAAAGGAGGAAACAGCAATGCGTCATAATGATGAAGACCAAATGGAAAAGCTGTTAAGGCAAATGCCCAAAATGAAAGATGATCGAGATCCAAAACAAATATATAAAGAAATACAACCGAAACTATCAAATTCCCCGCGCCGGTCAAAAATAGTACCTGCTTTTGCATTGCTTGCTGCTTTAGTCCTTTTCGCCATAGTGGCACCGATGTTCATCAATAACATGCAATTTGACATGAGCTTAAGTGGTTCTGATAATAGTTCAGAAGAAAGTATGGACATGGCGACCATGAATGTAGATGAAACGTTAGATGATTCAGCGGCAGACACCAGTAGGGAAGCAATAGAGGAAGAGGAAGTTTCTTCAACAGAGATGAAGGAGACTGAAGAAGCAAGTGACTTTGCTGCAGCGGAGATCAATACAGCAGAAGGAAAGAGTTTTGTTACATCTTCGTTTAATGTAGAGTCAGAGTACGCCGTTACCATAGGGGTGTCATTGAGTGAAGCGGATAACTTTGAATACGGTGGTTCTACTACTCCATTGACAGTAATCGTTCCTCGTGTGGGAAAAGACACGTACGTGGATGCTCTCAATAAAGTCCGAGGGACAATTGCATATGAGGAGTATGGAACTGAATCTCCTATTATTAATGACAATGTAAAAATATCAGAAGGGGACATAGGGTTAGCAAATCCTATGCCGATACTAGATGTAACTGATATGGCTAAAGGATTAGCAACCTATCAAGGTGATCTCTTCTTTAAAGAACTTAGTGATACTTTCAGTACTAACTATACTCATATTTTGTTTAGTAACAATGGATCAACAAAAAGTGTGGAAATTGGCAATAATGTATATGATAGCCCGGTAGAGTTAGAGGCAAAAAACAAGAGGGCTTATTTCAAATATCATATAGGTAGTCTACCTTTACTTGTAGCCGGACATGAACGGTATTTATCAATTGGAGAAGCTCTTACAGCGATGACCGTTGCACCAGAGCAAGCAGATTATAGTAAGCTAGAGGCATCCATTCCAGATACGGTAAAAGTGGAAGGGTTGGCGTTGGAAAGTGACGGTGCGGTAGTTCGCATTAAGCTATCAGATCGAAGCGTACTTGAAAATAACGACGAAACCATCTTTGCCCTTGAGGCGATGATGATGGTAGCTAAAGAATTTGGATTAAGGGGTGTGGTTTTTGAGTCCTCTCAAAATGGGACGATTGGGAACATCACACTCAATGAAGAAGTTAGCGTTCCTTATTCCCCGAATCCAATTCCTTATAGTGAGTAAGTTGAAAAAGCGTGCAGATGAGCACGCTTTTTACTTTTTTGGGTGTCTCTCCGACCGAATGGTTACTTGAAGAGCAAAAATGGTAACAGATAAGGGGTCTCTCCGCCCAAAACTCCTGTAGAGATTCAAAAACGGTAGTAGAGAGGTGGTCTCTTCGCCCAAAACTGCTGCAGAGATTTAAAAACGGTAGTAGAGAAGTGGTCTCTCCCCCCAAAACTGCTCCAGAGATTCAAAAACGGTAACAGAGAAGTGATCTCTCCACCCAAAACTCCTCCAGAAAAACAAAAACGGTAGTAGAGAAGTGATCTCTCCGCCCAAAACTCCTGCAGAAAAACAAAAACGGTAGTAGAGAGGTGGTCTCACCGCCCAAAACTGCTCCAGAGATACAAAAACGGTAGTAGAGAAGTGGTCTCTCCACCCGAAACTCCTCCAGAAAAACAAAAACGGTAAAAGATAAGGCATCTCAACGCCCATCCCCCCTTTACTTTATACATATTTAAAATCCCACAAGCAAATACTACCTCCATATATAGGAAGAATACCATTTCTCCCCCTTAAAGGAGGGTACATATGTTCAGTATAATTGTCGGGCTAGTGCTTTTAATGTTACTAGCATACCTCGGCTGGTCCATTATTTGGATAGCTCCACTTGTATCTGCAGTTGTAGCGTTGATAAGCGGTTTGGATCTCTTACCGGCGTATACCCAAACCTATATGACGGGCTTTGTTGATTTTGCCAAACAATGGTTTCCGGTATTTTTGCTTGGTGCCATCTTTGGAAAATTGATGGAAGACACGGGTGCAGCTCAAGCTGTTGCATTTAAAATCACTAAGTTGTTAGGAAAAAAGAGAGCTATTCTTGGTGTATTGATAGCTGCAGCTGTACTGACATATGGCGGAGTGAGTTTGTTTGTTGTGGTTTTTGCCATTTATCCGCTCGCCATTGCGCTATTCAGGGAAGCGGATATTTCTAGAAAACTGCTTCCTGGTACGTTTGCTCTAGGAGCATTCACATTTACGATGACTGCTTTGCCAGGAACACCTCAAATTCAAAACCTTATTCCAATTCCTTACTTTAAATCAACGCCTTTATCAGCTCCTATTATGGGTATTGTAGCGGGCTTAATAATGGCTGTCGGGGGTTATTTCTATTTAAAGTGGAGAGAAGGAAGATTAACCAAAGCTGGTGACACATTTGATGAGCCAAAAGGCGGCCAAGAAGTAAAACAAATTAAAGAAGAAGAGTTGCCTAACTGGATTTTGTCCTTTCTCCCATTATTAATTGTTGTAATTACACTCAATGGATTTAAATGGGACATCATTCCTTCTCTGATTGTTGGAACATTCGCGATCATGCTCTTTAATTTAAAGAAATATAAGTCATTTATTGGGGCCATAAATGGTGGTGCATCTGGTTCAGTAATGGCCATCATTAATACAAGTGCTGCGGTAGGTTTTGGGGCAGTCGTAACAGCGGCTCCAGGATTTGAAACGTTAACGGATATTTTACTTGGCATAAAAGGAAATCCGCTTATCTCTGAGGCTTTGTCTGTTCAATTAATGGCAATGATTACAGGTTCTGCATCGGGAGGTATGGGTATCGCATTGGAGGCTTTGGGAGATCAGTATTATCAATTGGCGCAATCTACGGGAATGAATCCCGACGCCTTTCACCGTATAGCAGCCATTGCGTCAGGCGCCTCGATTTTACCTCATAATGGCGCACTACTTACGCTTTTTGCTGTAACGGGTCTTACTCACAAAGATTCATATAAAGACATCGCAGTTGTGGCATTATTAATTCCTACTGTAGCTGTTGTGGTAGCCATTATTATGGCAAGCATTGGGATTATGTAAAATGAAAAGGAGGAAATAGGATGGTTGAGAATAAAGTTGTATTTATCACTGGTGCAGCACAAGGAATAGGGTATGAAATTGGAGAGCGTTTTGCTGAAAATGGAGCAAAAGTGGCTATTTCTGATATCAACGAAGAAGGAATTGATAAAGCAGTTAAACAATTGAAGGACAAAGGACATCAAGTGTTCGGAGTTAAATGTGATGTGACAAACGAAGAAGAAATAAAGAGCGCATTGGACCAAACCTATGAACACTTTGGATCCGTAGATATTTTAATAAATAATGCAGGGATGCAACACGTTGCCCCAATTGAAGAGTTCTCTACAGAAAAATATGAGTTGTTGTTGAAAATAATGCTCATTGCACCATTTATGGCTACTAAACATGTCTTTCCTTTAATGAAAAAGAACGGATTTGGAAGAATTTTAAACATGGCATCTATTAACGGATTAATAGGTTTTGCCGGTAAAGCGGGCTATAATAGTGCAAAACATGGAGTAGTCGGCCTTACGAAAGTAGCCGCATTGGAAGGGGCGGAACATGGCATTACAGTGAATGCATTATGCCCTGGTTATGTGGATACTCCACTTGTTAGAAATCAGTTACAAGATCTTGCAAACACAAGAAATATACCATTAGAAAAGGCATTAGAATTGGTTATATATCCGCTTGTACCGCAGAAACGTTTATTATCTGTAGATGAGATTGCTGACTATGCTTTGTTTTTAGCAAGTGATAAGGCGAAAGGTGTTACTGGCCAGGCGGTTGTCATGGATGGAGGGTACACCGCACAATAAAATGGAGGGGTGAGGGAATGAAGAAGGAATCCAAAGAGAAGCTAACGGCGCAGGAAGAAGCAACTGCTACAAACATGAAACTTGAGCAGAAGTTCTATCATGATTCAGATCATCAGGACGGCAGCTTATACAATCTGGGAGATAGTACTCCACTATTAAATGATGAGGAAAAAGGTGCTGATTAGCATCTTTTTTATTTGTGAATTTTTTGAAAATATGTACCAACTTTCTCTGGATAAATAGTATAATTAGCAAAAAAGAAGAGAGGGGATATATCTATGCTGACTGATTATCATAACCATCTGGAGAGAGGGACATTAACGTTAGATTATTTGAAACAATTTACGAGAGTAGCTCAACAAAAAGGCATTCACGAGTTTGGTATCTCAGAACATGCCTATCATTTCTATCAAACAAAGGATATCCTAAGTAATCCATGGGTGGAAGAACGAAGATATTATGATATGGCAGATTATTATCAACTTTTTCAGCAAGCTTGGAATGAAGGGATCAATGTAAAAATGTCCATAGAGATGGATTATACACCTGGCAAGCACGCAGAGATGAAAAAGTTTATTGATACATATCCTTTTGACTATGTGATCGGTTCCATACATTGGGTAGAAGACTTTGGAATTGACTTGGCTGAGTTTCGTAAAGAATGGGACCTCAGGGATACCAATGAGGTATATACCAAATATTTTGATCAAGTTGTCACCTTAGCACAGTCAAATTTGTTTGATATTATAGGACACCTAGATCTGGTGAAAATTTTCAAATATGTGCCGAAGGATGAAGAGTTTCTATTGGAGCAATATGATCGAGCAGCCTCTGCACTTGCCAACTCAAAAACATGTGTGGAAATTAGTACAGCGGGACTCCGGAAGCCTGTTGGGGAACTATATCCTGATAAACGGTTATTGAAGATGTGTCATGATAAAGGGGTGCCAATTGTGCTTTCCTCGGATGCTCATGTACCTGAACATGTTGGTGCGGATTATGACCAAGCTGTTCTACTTGCCAAAGAAGTAGGTTACAAGACAGTTATGACCTTTAACAGAGGCGAACGCAGAGAAATGGAATTGGGTTAATCCTTTTTCCTTTTATGACAACAAGTAATCCCCTTACATACGTGAGGGGATAATTTTTCGGCCTATAACTCTAATATAATCGCAGAGGAGATATCCGGTATGAGAAGGATTTCATCTACAAGCATTTTTTCAAGCGGCTGGTCAAAAGAAAGCATCATTATGGCTTTACCGCCTTGGAGCATCCGGCCCACATGCATCGTCGCAATATTCGTTTCATGTTTACCGAAAATGAGTCCGAGTTGCCCGATTACACCAGGACGATCCTTATGCTGCACATAAAGTAAATGTCCACTAGGTGCAAAATCGATGTCAAATCCATTCATATGAACAATTCTTGCGCCAAAACCTTCAATGAAAGTCGCCCTTACTACTAAGTTAACATCTTTTCCCCGTGCCTCGACTTGAATGATATTGGAGTATCCATAACTATCTGTTTGATGTTTTTCTCCGTAACTGATGCCGCGTTCTTTTGCAATGGTAGCAGCATTCACTTCGTTGACAGTCGTATCGACACGATTTCTCAAAAACCCTGCTATAATACTTTTAGTCAAAATGGATGTTTCCCACTCCGTTATTACACCGGCGTAGGTTGCAGTAATTTCTTCAATTGGTGTTTTGGCTGATTGTGAAAGGATAGAACCCAACGTTTTTCCAAGTTGATAAAACGGTTGAATCTTTTTGTAAATTTCTTTTGGAATGGTTGGCAAGTTGATGCTTGTGTTGACAGATTGGCCATTTAAATAGGCCAGTACATCTTTTGAAACTTGGAAAGCTACGTTGTATTGTGCTTCTTTGGTGGATGCCCCAAGATGCGGCGTCACAATTACATGGTCATGCTGTACCAAATCATAATTGGTTGGAGGTTCCACTTCAAAAACATCAAGAGCGGCACCAGCAACATGGCCTGTGTTTAAATGGTGAAGCAATGCTTCTTCATCAATGATTCCACCACGGGCACAGTTAACTAGATAAACACCTTTCTTTAATTGAGGAATATTTTCTTTATTAAATAAACCTTTCGTTTCTTTCGTGAGAGGTGTATGTACTGTAATGATATCTGCTTGCTTCATCACCTCTTCTAGAGGTAAGGAGGTGACACTTAATTTCTCAGCCCGCGTGTCTGTTAAAAACGGATCGTAAACTACTACTTTCATTTGAAAAGCTTTTGCACGCTTGGCAATTTCTCCGCCAATACGTCCAAATCCCACAATTCCAAGGGTCTTTCCGAATAGCTCTGTACCTATAAACTTTTTTCTGCTCCATTGGGAGCCTTTCACATTCATATTTGCTTGAGGAATATGGCGCACTAATGAAGATATCATGGCAAAAGTATGCTCTGCAGTGGAAATTGTATTCCCGTCGGGTGCATTTATAACGACTATGCCTCTTTTGGTTGCAGCGGTTATATCAATATTGTCTACGCCCACTCCGGCTCTGGCGACTACTTTGAGATTGGTAAGGGAAGAGAGAAGGGCATCATCCACCTGGGTAGCACTTCGTACGAGTAGCGCATCGATGTCATCTGGATTGTAGTTGTCTCCTTCACGATCTTTCCGATATACTTTAATGTTTTCCGCTTCTAAGAGCGGAGTCAGTCCATCTGAACTTATAGAATCTACAACGAGCACATGAAACATAAATGCAATCCCTCCAAAAATATATAAAATTTCTGATAATTTATCATCTATCAGAGGGACTGTCAATAACTTTACAACAGGTCGAACCTATGTAAGCGCTTATTGTTTCAATATTCCTATAAAAAATGAATAACAGTTCATTTCCCTTCCCTTTTTACTATTTTTTGAGTATAATAAATTCGTAAGTTAATAATATGATCTATCTTCGGGGCAGGGTGAAATTCCCGATCGGCGGTGATGAGAGGTATTCTCTAAGCCCGCGAGCCTGATAATGGGGCAGGATTTGGTGCGATTCCAAAGCCGACAGTATAGTCTGGATGGGAGAAGATGGAGGTTCAAAGTTGTCGAAAATTCTTCATTTTCGATGCTTATTTCCTGATGCCTTCGTACTCCCGTTTGTTTATTTGACAAACGGTTATTTGCGTGGTTTGGCATCAAGAAATAAACACACATCTTTGAATTCTCTCTTTTCGTACGAGATGGATCTCCATTTGAAAAGGAGAGAAGAAAAATGAATCAATCAAAACGCGTCAAAAAAATGGTAACAGTAGGGATGTTAAGTGGGATTTCGTACCTGCTTATGTGGCTAAGTTTTCCACTGCCTTTGTTGCCACCATTTTTATCAGTGGACTTTAGTGACGTTCCAGCATTACTGGCAGCCATCATCTTTGGACCTGTTGCTGGCATCACAGTCGAAGCAATAAAAAATATCCTGCATTACATTGTGCAAGGAAGCATGACAGGAGTTCCTGTTGGTCAGTTGGCTAATTTTACAGCAGGTATCTTGTTTATATTGCCGACTTATTTCATCTTTAATAAAATTCGTACAACGAAAGGATTAGGGTTAGGTTTGGTTGCAGGTACAGTTTCCATGGCGTTAATCATGAGTGTGCTTAACTACTATATCTTCCTACCCGCATTCACTTATTTCCTCAATGTACCATCCGGGTCTTCAGCTCAGATGATTGAAGGAATTGTGAAAGGGATCCTTCCATTTAACATAATCAAAGGGTTGATTGTCACTTTCTTGTTCTTATTGTTATATAAGAAGCTTGCAGTTTGGCTTGACCGTCAGTTAGAAACGAAAAATGTATAAATGAATACTCAATAAAAGAAGCCCCAATTCCATATCAGGATTGGGGCTTCTTACTATTTACTACTCAAATTTTAATGCGTCGCCATCGAATGGCTCATCAGCAATTTTAATTGAATCAGTTGGACAGCCTTCAAACGCGTCCATCATATCTTCTTCAAGTACATCTGGAATTTCTACAATTCCTTGGTTGTCATCAAGTGTTACGAATGCAATACCTTCATCATCGTAATCATAGATGTCTGGAGCTGCAGCACCGCACGCTCCACAAGCGATACAAGTATCTTTGTCAACAATCGTGTATTTTGCCATGAAAATATACCTCCCAAATAGTAACTAGTCAATTAAATGATTTCCAATATTTAGTTGGAAACCAATTCCTCATATTATATATTGTAAAACTGTTTTCCCAACTTTTCAATAGAAAACTCAATGAGAATGCTTATCACACAAGGGTTTTGAAACATATTGTTAGATTACCCGACGAAAAGATGTGATAAACATGTCATCCTTTACAAAATTTTGATAAAATGTCTGTAGGGGAAGAAAGGTGTAGAAATTTGATGAAATCATTCGAATATTTGTGCCTGAAATGTCTTCAATCATTTAGAGGAGAACGGAGCATTTCAGCGATATACCATTTGTTTAGAGGTAAGAAATCTTCTCAAACTATACAGGATGCCAACATCTTTGCATTGGTGAATGTTTATGGAATTTTTCCCGATTTAAACAGAAATTTCCTTCAACAATCAATACAAATATTACAGACGGAACAACTGATACGTGAAGTACATAGCGAGCATTTTGAACTTACGCACAAAGGGAAAATCCAGTTGTCAAATGACGAAAAACTTTTCGATTTAGCTCCCTATTTAAATGGATATGCATACAAAGACAAAAGTTTGACATTCTGGAAGAGATATTCACTACTCGTTCAAACTTTGTCTAATCTGGCAGGGAAAGAAAGTACTTTTATCCCTATTCAATATGACGACTATGTCCAGAGTTGGGTAAAAAATTATTTGCTTAGTCAAAAAGGCAGTTCGAAGAAACGGTTGTTAAACGATTTATTTAAAGAAACGAACGGTTTGCTAACTCAATTGCCGGCAGATCAGGCAACTGTTTTTGCACTTAAACTATCGGGTTATCGTCGTGCAGGAAATACAGATGAGCAAATAGCCAGAACCTTAAAAAAAGACAATGCATGGATCCATGTAGAATTTCAATCTGCTTTGCACTATATTATTCAACGCTTAGAAGATAAAGATGCTGTGTCAACAAACAAACATCTCTTCCAAATATGTCGTGATTTGCTGGAGAAACCACTTCTTACGGAAACGACACAAAAAAGTTTGAAGTTGCTTCATCAAGGGCTCACTTTAAGGGAAATCGCCAATATTCGGAGATTGAAGGAAAGTACGATTGAAGATCACATTGTAGAGATTGCCATGCAGATTCATGACTTTTCCATAACTCCTTATGTAAAAGAGGACGACGTTCAAGCAGTCAAAGCTGTTATTGATGATTTGCAAACACACCAACTTCGAAGAATAAAAGAGAAGTTAAACAACCAGGATATCAGCTATTTTCAAATAAGGTTAGTGCTGACAAGGATGGGGGATAGCGATGAATCTAGACAACCTGCTGGAAGTTAAAACAAGTTTTTCTTCTTTTAGACCTGGGCAAAAAGAAATTATCCAGGATGTCCTTTTCAAAAAAGATGTCATTGCATTACTTCCTACAGGAGGGGGTAAATCTCTATGTTATCAACTGCCAGGCTACGCTCTTCGGGGCACTGTCGTCGTTGTTTCCCCTTTATTATCCCTAATGGAAGACCAGGTACAACAACTGAGGTCAAGTGGAGAAAAGAGTGTCGTCGCATTAAATTCTTTTTTAACTTTCTCTGAAAAGGAAAAGCTGTTGTCCATCGACTTGAACTCGTATAAATACCTTTTTATTTCACCAGAAATGCTTCAGGTAGATAAATGGATCAAGAAACTTCAATCTGTACGAATTGATTTGTTCGTAGTAGATGAAGCGCATTGTGTATCGCAATGGGGTCATGACTTTCGGACAGATTATCTAAAATTGGGAAAGGTTAAGAAATTGCTTGGGGAGCCACCAACTCTGGCTCTGACAGCTACAGCAACTAAAGCCGTCATTAAGGATATTCAAACATTTTTATGCATGTCAGACCCTGCTTTTCATATCAATTCATTGGACAGGCCAAACATAGCTTTAAAAGTGGAAGAGGTCATCAATAATCAAGAAAAGAAGGAAAGACTATTGGAATTGGTGACTCTCCTGCAACCTCCTGGTATTATCTACTTTTCAAGCAGAACAAAAACGGAAGAGCTATATGCATATCTAACAGAAAATGGAACAAATAAGATCGCCTATTATCATGCTGGATTAACACAAGAACAACGGATTTTAATTCAACAACAGTTCTTGATGGATCAGATAGATATTATCTGCTGTACCAGTGCTTTTGGAATGGGCATCAATAAAAGTAATGTTCGATATGTCCTTCACTACCACCAGCCAACTCAGATGGAGTCTTATGTACAGGAAATTGGTCGTGCAGGAAGAGGGGGAAACCAAAGTATCGCGCTCTTGCTGAAAAGTAAGGAAGATGCGATGTTACCAGAGTTTATTATTGGTAATGAATTACCTGACCCGCAGTGGGTGTCATTTACTCTTCAAAACCTCGTGAAAAAGTATGGTGAAATGGAATCTTTATCAAAGCAACAAATGAAAGTATGGATGGAAGATTATCTAGAGCAAGAGTCCCATTGGAGGTATCTCTTCTTTCAACTAAACGAGTTCTTAGAAAGATACGGAAAACTGAATATCACTTCCCTTGAACAATGTATACACCTGATACAAAGCAGGATTGAAAAGCGAACCTCCATGAAACGCTCCAAGCTTGAGAAATTTAATAAATGGACTACAACATCTCTTTGCAGGAGAAAAGAATTGCTTTTATATTTCGATGAAAACATGTCCACTCCTATTGAACAATGTTGTGATAACTGTGGATTGAATATGGACATTTATAATAAGGAATTAAGTATCACATCAACGAGTAATTTTGATGAACCTGTAAGCTGGGAGAAGGTTTTGAAGAAAATATTTTGGCAGGAAGATGAGAATTGAAAAACAGACAAGCAGAAATTATTAAACATATGAATGCGAGAGAGCTTTTATATCATCTTTATCTTTCTCAGATTGCTTTTTTCGTTATCGGACTAGTACTAGCCTATTTTTTGTTTAGCAGTATCCAATCCGTAAGAGAAATATTTGCATGGCAGCCCATAAACATCTTTGTCATTGGGACAGTAGTCGCACTTATTGTGGTAGGTGTTGATCTCTTACTCATGAAGTTGGTACCTAAGAGGCTTTTAGATGACGGCGGTATAAATGAGAAAATGTTTCAGACAAGGTCATTCCCGCACATTATCTTATTAGCATTCATTATAGCCTTTGCAGAGGAATTCCTTTTTAGGGGAGTAATTCAAACTCATTTTGGGATTTGGGTTGCCAGTATTTTGTTTGCAGTACTTCATATCAGGTATTTACATAAATGGGTATTGTTCATCTCGGTTGTCATTATCAGCTTTATACTGGGTTACACCTATGAGGTGACTGGAAGTTTATGGGTTACAATTTGGGCCCATTTTCTAATTGATATGTTGCTCGCCTGCAAGATAAGAGCAGACTATTTAAAAAATAAAAATAAGTGGAAGACGGGAGTGGAGAGAGATGGAGAATAATAGAGGTTTAGATCAAGCAGACGGCTTACGGGAAGAAGTACAAAAAGAAGCAAATAAACTTCCATCTAGAAGTGAACTTCACGCACAAAAGCGAAGCAAGAAAACAAAGTGGAAAGTGAACTTTCCGTTCGTCAGGCTAATTGGTGTATTGTTTTTGTTGATTCCTATCAGTATTATGGCCATTCATTTTAATAATCAGGAAACTAATTTCTTAGACAAAATGTTTACACCAGCAGTTAAAAACGTGGAGCAAATCTCCATTCCTACGAATGTTTCTGCAAGTACTGTAGATCCAGCTGATAAGGAAGAAGAGAAAGACCCAGTAGATGTTGAAAAAATGTCTACCCAAGAAAAAGAATCAAATGAAAGTACTAATCAAGGAAATGATGAAGAGGGCTCTGGAAAAACTGCAGATAATAAAGAGAATCAAAGCTCTACTAATCAAACAGATTCATCTCCTGTTTCACAACCGGAATCCGAAGAAGAAGATATAACGGAAGAGGAAGTGAAAGAAGAACCATCTAATGTGACATATGTAGAGCATATTGTCCAAGAAAGTGAAACACTTTATCGTATTTCCATGAAATACTTCAGCAGCAGAGATGGAGAAAGAATCATCAGTGACCACAATAACCTTGTAAACGACCAAGTTAATGTCGGTCAAAAGCTTCTCATTCCTATAAATAGATAACAAGAAGCACCAAAGCAAATTTGAAGTAAAGAGAGCATAATACCGTTGATTTCCGTTCCAGACGCTTCGCTTGCCTGCGGGTGGTCCGTGAGCCTCCTCGGCTTGCTCCTGTGGGGTCTCACCTGTCCCTTCCTCCCGCGGGCGTCTGCGCGCCTTCCACTCCAATCAACAAGGTGTCTTCATTCGCATAGGGATTGTGTTAAGGTATTTAACTTGGTTAATTGATAAAGCTCTCAAAGCATTAATGTTAAGTTTACGTGATTTTCAGCTGTATATTGGAGCAAATGGCGGAGACTCCTCGAAAATGCTACGCATTTTCTTCGTGCGATGATTCGCTGTCGAAGCCTTCCTTATCCTACGGGGTAGTAGCGACAATGTTGAGACCCCGCAGGCTTGCCGAGGAGGCTCAAGGTCGCCCCTTGGAAAGCGTAGCTATTTGCGAAAAGGAACAGCGGTGATTAACCAATAACTAAAAATTTTCGCTTTTTAAGACCGGGTGGTATTTCTGCTCGGTTTGTTTTTTTCTATATCCCCTAAATCTCTCCATTAGTAAATCATAGAGTGGGTGTGTCCTGCATAGTTTTCTAGTAGGACAGGTTGGAAAGAGGGGATGACATTGGAACATGTAATAAAAACACTAAATCACCATACAGACGAAGCAACAAAACAAACACTACAACTATTAGTAGACAAAAAGCGTAAACAAGATACATTTAAGAAGCGGGAGTGGAGATGGAGAATTTCCTGTTGCATGACGTTAGGCCTTTTTTTAACATACATTTATTTTTTTATTTTTAAACAGTTCTCTTCTTCTTCAGCAAGCATTTCCTATTTCTTTGATCGTTCTATTCATTTTTGGATTGTCATGTTTATTGCCTATCAAATCGGGATGATAAAATACCTACTATATAAAAAAGATAAGGCAGAAAAGGAATACCATGACCTCAGAAAGGAAATGGTAAAGCGCAGTGACGACTATTGGTCCAAACCGGCTGATTGGAAGCAAAGACACCACGTATTTGATCTAATGAAAAAAGAGTTTGATATTAATTTATATCATGAGACAAAGTGAGTGTAATACAATTTCCCATGAGTATGATATAGTTGATTTACAATTATGTGCAAAAGGGGAACTTCAAAATGTTATGGATTCTACTTGGAGTGATAGCTCTTTTTGGAGTATCACTTCTTTTTTATATGTATAAGCAAGCAACACAAGAAAATATTATGGAGCAAACGCTAGCTTTTCCAGATTTTCCGCAAAGCTTTGGTAAAATTAGAATCTTTTTTATCTCCGACATTCATAAGCGTAAAATTAATCCCGAATTCATTGATAGGATTAAAAACATAGACTTGGTCATTATAGGTGGAGATTTAACGGAAAAGAAGGTACCTTTAAAGCAAGTTTCTGAAAATATCAAACAACTAAAGAAACTGGGCATTGTTTTTTTCGTATGGGGAAATAATGACTACGAGGTTGATTACCACGAATTAGACTCCCTTCTTCTTCAACACGGAGTAAAAATACTTGATAACTCGAGCTATTTATTTGAGAGCGAACAAGGACACATGCTTGAGTTAGTTGGTGTGGACGACATGGTACATGAACGGGACGAGCTTGGAACCGCTCTAGAAGATACAAAGAGAGACAGTTTTAAAATCTTGGTCAGTCATGAACCTGAGATAGTCGATAAGTTTACAGATGAGGAAAAAATCAGCCTGGTTTTAAGTGGTCATACTCACGGAGGGCAAATTAGGATCTTTGGTTTCGGTCCCCATGAAAGAGGAGGACTGACTCATCTGCCTCATACAACACAGTTAATTAGTAATGGCTTTGGGACATCCTTGGTGCCGTTAAGACTCGGGGCTCCACCTGAAACACATATATTGACCATTACCACTAGAGCGGAGACCTGATTTTCAGGTGCCGCTTTTTTCTGTGTCAGCCTATTCAAAACCTATACAAAGTTTACACAACAACATTCGTACTATATAATGCAAGTAATGATTTTGCAAAGAGAGAAAGGGATCTGTATGGCAAATAACGAAGGTAAATATAATATTAAGGCAGCATCCAAAATGCTGGGTATCCAACCGGGTACATTACGGGCATGGGAAAGAAGATATCAGATTATTGCACCCGTAAGGAACGAATCTGGGCATCGCTTATACACAGAAGAGCATATTAAAATACTCAAATGGTTAATTCAGAGGGTAAATAAAGGGTTTACCATCAGTCAAGCTGTTTCACTATTTGAAAAAAACAATCAGGCTCTTTTGGAATCAGATTCCCCACATCATACGGATAAAGAAGATTTATCTACTGATTTGCTAAACCAGTTGCTAGAAGCTCTTTTAGAGTTTAATGAAGGTCAAGCGCACGAATTAATGGATAAAATATTTAGCTTATATTCTGTAGAAAAAGTTTTGATAGATATTTTGGGGACTCTGCTCGTGAAGGTTGGTGACATGTGGGAGAATGATGAGATATCAAGCGCCCATGAACACTTTGCGTCTGCATTTTTACGTTCTCGAATAGGAATGATTCTTCATGGATTACCTGTTAATGGGTTCCTGCCTAAAACCGTCTCAGTGTGCGGACCAGGAGAATGGCATGAGCTTGGTTTACTAATCTATACTTTGTTTGTACGTAGAAAAGGGTTTGAAACAATATATTTAGGTACAAGTATTGCCGATGATGATATACATGTTGTTCTAAAAGAAGTACAACCTAAGTTTCTATTCCTATCATGTACACTCTCCATAAATCTGCCAAAAACATTAGAGTTAGTGACGTCACTTAAAGAACAATATCCGGAGTTGATTATTGGTTTGGGTGGCACAGCTGTGGATAAAATGCCTGAAAATAAAAAAAGCCAATACCATGAACATTTAATTGGAAATTCAATGAAAGAATGGGAAAATTGGCTGAGATTAAGAATGAACTGATTTCATCCCCAACAATAACAATTACTCACGAACCAACTTACACCTTTTATCATAAAATGTAAGAAGTTCAATGGTGTTAAAGGTTGGGAGGAGTCTTTCATGCGGCTGGAACGTTTAAACTACAACAAGATAAAGATATTCCTCACATTTGATGACTTGGAAGACCGCGGGTTAACAAAAGAGGATCTATGGAAAGATTCGCAAAAGGTTCATCAGCTGTTTCGAGACATGATTGATGAAGCTAGTGCGGAGCTGGGTTTTGAAGTGAGCGGATCATTGAATGTAGAAGTATACGCTCTTCAAGCTCAGGGAATGGTGGTTATCGTAACATCAACAGAACATGAAGAATTAGAAGAAGAGTTCAATGATGATTATATAGAGATGCAAGTGACAGTAGATGAATGCCAAGAGTTATTTTATGTGTTCCAATCGTTCGACCACTTAATTGATTTAGCCAAAAGGCTGCGAGGCCTCAACATAAATGGCGGTACCATTTATTCTCATGAGCAAATGTTCTATCTTCTGCTGGATGAAGATGTTGATACTGATTGGGATATTGACACCTTAATCGCACTTTTGTCTGAATACGGCACACCATCGACCATGACGATACATCGAATTGAAGAGTATGGAAAGTTAATAATGAAACATTCCGCTATAAAGCAAATTAATACGTATTTTAATTAGAAAACAGCCTATTCTACATATATAAATTTGTAGTGTAGGCTGTAAGTATTTTCAGATATTTCTTACGTTTTGTAATCGGTTTCATTTTTTTAATAAAAGTTTATTTTCTATCTTTGCATAAGTTCAAGTAAGGTGTATACTATGTCATGAAGATGGACTTTTTTCAATCTTATTATGTGAGACAATCTAGGAGGTTTACTTATGGTAGCCGAGAAAAGCAATGATAAAAAAAGTACTAACGAAGATAAGTTAGATGTATTAAAATCGACACAAGTTGTTATACATAAAGCGTTAGAGAGGCTAGGCTATCCCGAAGAAGTTTATGAATTATTAAAAGAACCTATGCGTATGCTTACGGTAAAAATCCCTGTTCGTATGGATGACGGATCAGTGAAGATCTTTACTGGATATCGCGCACAACATAATGATGCAGTTGGTCCAACTAAAGGTGGAATCCGTTTCCATCCAAATGTCTCTGAAAAAGAAGTTAAAGCACTATCCATCTGGATGAGTTTGAAATGTGGTATTGTGGACCTTCCTTATGGTGGAGGTAAAGGCGGGATTGTCTGTGATCCCCGTGAGATGTCATTTAGAGAACTAGAAAGATTAAGCCGTGGCTACGTTCGTGCAATCAGTCAGATTGTAGGACCGACAAAAGATATTCCTGCTCCAGACGTTTTTACGAATTCTCAGATTATGGCTTGGATGATGGATGAATATAGCAGAATAGATGAATTCAACTCACCTGGATTCATCACAGGAAAACCTTTAGTGTTAGGTGGTTCCCACGGTCGTGAATCAGCTACTGCAAAAGGTGTTACCATCTGCATTCGTGAAGCAGCGAAGAAAAAAGGAATTAACATTGAAGGTGCTCGTGTTGTTGTACAAGGGTTTGGTAATGCAGGTAGTTATCTTTCCAAGTTCATGCATGACGCAGGAGCGAAGGTTGTAGGTATTTCTGATGCTTACGGTGGGCTGTATGATCCAAATGGTCTGGACATTGACTATTTATTAGATCGTCGTGACAGTTTCGGAACGGTGACAAAACTTTTCAATAACACTATTACGAACAAGGAATTGCTTGAGCTTGAATGTGATATTTTAGTTCCGGCAGCCATTGAAAACCAAATTACGGAAGAGAACGCACACAATATACGTGCTAAAATCGTGGTAGAAGCAGCCAATGGCCCTACAACGATTGAAGGTACGCAAATTCTAACAGACCGTGGCATACTGCTTGTTCCAGATGTACTTGCAAGTGCAGGCGGTGTGACTGTCTCCTACTTCGAATGGGTACAAAATAATCAAGGCTACTACTGGACGGAAGAAGAAGTAGAAGAAAAGCTTGAAAAAGTAATGGTTAAATCATTCAATAATGTGTATGAAACTTCACAAAGCCGCCGTGTAGATATGCGATTATCTGCTTATATGGTCGGTGCTCGTAAAATGGCCGAAGCATCCCGCTTTAGAGGCTGGATTTAATATTTGCTTAAGCATTCACAATCCCCTATCATATAATGATGGGGGATTTTCCAATTGAGTAAGTAAAAGAAGAATCCTTGTTGATCGGAGTGGAAGGCTCGAAGACTCCTCGAAAATGCTATCGCAATTTCTTCGTGCGATGTATCGTTGTCGAAGTATTCCTTGTCCTGCGGGAGGAAGGGACAGGGGAGAACCCGCAGGCGAAGCTAGGCCACTGAAAAACTGAAATTTTATGTTCTAGTAATCTTAGCTGTAGATTGGAGCAAAAGGCGAAGACTCCTGAGGGAGATAGCGGTAGCTTGAGACCCCGCAGTGGAGCGAGGAGGCTCAAGCACCGCCCCTAGGAAAGCGAAGCCGTTTGCGGAAATCAACAGCGGTTTTCCAATCAGCAACCTTAATTCAAATAGTTTTTCAGTGGCCTCGGCGAAGCGAAGGAGGCTCCCGGACCGCCCGCGGAAAGCGAAGAGCCTGCAACGGAGATCAACAAAGTTATAATAGATCCCCTGAATTTAAGAATACGGAGTTGAACAACGGTGATAAACAGAGATGCCATCATTGTCGGCGGTGGTCCATGCGGACTGGCAGCAGCCATTGCACTTAAAGATGCAGGACTATCCCCGCTTGTCATAGAAAAAGGAAACATTGTTAATGCCATATACAATTACCCAACACACCAAACATTTTTCAGTTCAAGTGAGAAGCTGGAAATTGGAGAAGTACCATTTATTACGGAAAATAGAAAACCCGTCAGAATACAAGCACTGACTTACTATCGGGAAGTAGTGAAAAGGAAAAAAATTGAAGTGAATGCTTTTGAATTGGTAGAGCATGTGGAAAAAGTGGAGGACGGTTCATTTATTGTACATACATCGAAACAATCCTATTCCACAAAGTATGTCATCATAGCAACAGGCTATTATGATAATCACAATAAACTAGATGTGCCTGGAGCTGACTTAAATAAAGTGTCGCATTACTTTAAGGAGGGACATCCTTATTTCGATAAACATGTCGCTGTCATTGGAGGGAAGAACTCGAGTGTCGATGCTGCATTGGAATTAGTGAAAGCAGATGCACATGTAACCGTCATCTACCGAGGAGAGACGTATTCGCAGAGTGTGAAACCTTGGATTCTTCCTGAATTTGACGCGTTAGTACGTAATGGGACCATCCGCATGGAGTTTGAGTCAAACGTAACTAGAATTACAGAGAAAGAGATTTCATTTGTTAATAAAGCTGGTGAGGAGCAAACGTTATATAATGATCACGTGTTTGCTATGATTGGTTATCATCCAGACCATTCTTTCTTAACTAAGATGGGCGTTGGGATTGATGAAGAGACAGGACGTCCAACTTTTAATGAAGAAACAATGGAAACAAACGTTTCTGGAATTTTCATTGCAGGTGTCATTGCAGCAGGTAATAATGCCAACGAGATCTTTATCGAAAACGGACGTTTTCATGGCGGGATGATAGCGGAAAGGATTAAAAGGCGCTAGTAGGTTTGATATTTTTGTTAGTGGGTTTGATTTGGGGCTATCTAAACCCCAAATCAAACCAGTGTTCGTGAAACGGAAGTAGAGAGTGCCTCTCACCGCCCGAAACGGGTCTCCTATACAAAAAACGGTAGTAGAGAGAGTGTCTCACCGCCCGAAACGGGTCTTCTATTCAGAAAACGGTAGTAGATAGAGTGTCTCAACGCCCGAACCGGGTCTCCTATTCAGAAAACGGTAAGAGAAAGGGCGTCTCTTCGCCCAAAACGCGTGTCAGATCCCAAAAACGGTAAGAGAGAGGCCTTCTCAACGCCCGAAACGCGTTTCAAATTCAGAAAACGGTAAGAGAAAGGGCGTCTCTTCGCCCAAAACGCGTGTCAAATCCCGAAAACGGTAAGAGAGAGTGCATCTCAACGCCCGAAACGCGTTTTAAATTCATAAAACGGTAATAGACCAAAAAAAACCTCTTACCTTAAAAACAACTCCTGCAGTTTATCAGGGTTATTCGTGCTTTCTAATGCGACCATAAGTTTAATTCGTGCTTTTTGTCCGTTAAGACCATTAGAGAATATAACCCCAAGTTCTTTTAACCTGCGGCCGCCACCTTCATAGCCATAAATATCCTGGACTATACCGTTGAAGCAACGTGATACCATTACAACAGGAATGTTTGCCTCCCGTAAGGACTTGATTCCTTCCACAGCCATTGGAGGAATATTACCTTGTCCTAATGCTTCTAAGATCACCCCGTCCACATTCATATCTTTTAACGCATGAAAAATACTTGAATCCATTCCTGCATATGCTTTCAAAAGCATGACGTTTTTCGTAACGGAATCCACTTGGTATTTGTCTTCGGAAACAGGTGAGTGGTGGAAGAATGCTCCTCGCTTTGTCACAATTCCTATTGGACCATACTGTGGACTTTGAAAGGTTGCAATATTAGAGGTGTGCGTCTTTGTAACGTTTTTAGCTGTATGAACTTCATCATTCAACACAACAAGTACCCCTTTATTTTTAGCTTCTTCACTTGCTGCGACTTTTACAGAAGAAAGGAGATTGTAAGGCCCGTCAGAACCAATTTCATTGCTTGAACGCATTGCTCCTGTCAGAACTATTGGGACCCGTGTCTGAACCGTTAAATCAAGGAAAAAGGCGGTCTCTTCTAAAGTATCTGTTCCGTGTGTGACTACTAAACCTTCGATACCTTGCTCCATGACTTGTTGATCAATAAATTTTGAAAGCATAAGCATGTGTTTTGATGTGATGTGTGGGGAAGGAAGATTGAATAGTTCATGACTTTCTATATCAATATTAGAATCAACAATCAAAGGTATCGTAGTCAAAGGATTTCTTTCTCCTGGCGATACAGCGCCAGTTCGTTCGTCCTCTGACATCGAGATGGTCCCTCCGGTGTGTATAATCATGATTTTCTTTTTCATTGTCGTATGCACCTCATTAATTTAGGCTTTCTTTTATTTCTTTATTGCCTTTATTTTACAAACAATTCCCAAAAGTTTAGACATCTTATTTCAATAATTACGATAACATGATACGATAAAAAAAAACAGATTGAAACGAGGCTTATTTATGCTGGCAGTTGTGTCCGCCGGGATTGCTCCAGGCTTAGCATTGTTGTCTTATTTTTATTTAAAGGATACTTTTAAAAAAGAACCAATCACCTATGTATTTAAAATTTTTATGTTTGGGGCTTTACTTGTGTTTCCCCTCATGTTCATGCAATATGTTATAGAACTTGAGCTTGGAGTCACATCTCATTTAATAAAGGCATTCCTATTGTCAGGTCTACTAGAAGAGTTTTTTAAATGGTTTATCCTCATTTACCTTGTCTATCAAAACCTGCATTTTGATGAGCACTACGATGGAATCGTTTACGGTGTAGCTGTATCACTCGGCTTCGCTACGGCAGAAAATATTCTCTTCTTGGTTGCAAATGGAGTGGAGCTCGCGTTAGGCAGAGCCATACTTCCTGTATCAAGTCATGCCTTATTCGGCGTTATAATGGGGTACTACCTTGGAAAAGGGAAATTCAACACAAATATCAAACATAAAAAGATATGCCTTGCATTGTCATTATTGACCCCGATTTTTTTGCACGGTATGTATGACATGATTATCCTCTCCCAGAAATATTGGGGATTATATATGGTTCCATTTATGGTTTTCCTATGGTGGCTCGGCCTAAGAAAAGTCAAGCTGGCAAATACGGTAGAAATATAGTCCGCACAAACGTGAAATTCAAAAACGTTGTGGCGGACTATTTTTTATGAGGGAAATCCATTTTATGGAATACCTCTTTTCTCCAAATGAACCTGTATAAAATACCAATATCTACAGAAAATACATTGTAACAATTGTTTAAAGAAGTCAAAGGAGGAAATGTAAGGTGAAACGGTTACTGTTAATTTCATGTATGTTTCTTTTTAGCACATGTATGTTATTTACGATAAATCAAAACTCAGTCAGTGCCTTCTCTGAGCAAATCATTCAAAAAGGTGCGACGGGGAATGATGTTGTCGAATTGCAAGCACGCCTCCAATATAACGGTTATTACCATGCAAGGATTGATGGTGTATATGGATGGAGCACATATTGGGCGGTGAAAAACTTTCAGCAAGAATTCGGTTTAGACCAAGTTGATGGGCTTGTAGGGCCTAAAACGAAAGAAATGCTTCATAAATCCACAAAGTTTTATAAAGATTGGGTACATCAACAGATAAATTCCGGTAAGAGATTTACCCACTACGGAGGTATGGAACTTAAGTATCAAGTAGAGCCATCTCAGGCGACTGTTGAAAAAGCAAAGCAAGGAGCAACAAATCAATGGGCAAAGCAAAAAACGCAATATCAAAAACCAGCTCCTGCCCCGCAAAAAGATCAAGGGAAACCTGCTCCTGATCAACAACAGCCAGCTCCGGGACAGCAACAAGAGCAACCAGCACCCGAGCAACAACAACCTGCGCCACAAGAACAAGCACCGGCACCTGAAGAGCAGCCAGCTCCTGAAGATCAACCTGCAGAAGATGAAGGGGAAGCACAAAGTGCAACCAATATGCCTGGTGGGTTCTCGGAAAATGATATCCAATTGATGGCGAATGCCGTTTATGGGGAATCACGAGGTGAACCGTATGAAGGCCAGATCGCGGTAGCGGCCGTTATTTTGAACCGCATTAACTCACCGACTTTCCCGAATACGGTTTCAGGAGTAATCTTCGAACCGCTAGCTTTTACAGCCGTTGCAGACGGACAAATATGGCTAACACCAAATGAAACGGCGAAAAGAGCCGTCATCGATGCAATTAACGGAATGGATCCATCCGAAGGAGCAACCTACTATTTTAATCCCGATACGGCAACAAGTGGTTGGATTTGGGGACGTCCACAAATTAAGCGAATTGGAAAGCACATTTTCTGTGACTAAAAAAGAGGGTGAAGAATTATGTTGAGACTTGTAATCATCGCTGTTTTAGCAATTGCAGTAGCAGGAACAGGCTACTGGGGTTATCAAGAGCATCAAGATAAAAACGCAGTCCTCATTAATGCGGAAAACAATTATCAGCGTGCTTTTCATGACCTTGTTTATCATGTAGATTTGTTGCATGACAAAATAGGAACGACCTTGGCAATGAGTTCAAGAGAGCAACTTTCCCCTTCCTTTGCCGAAGTGTGGAGAATCACATCAGAAGCACAAAACGATGTAGGGCAGTTGCCTCTGACACTTTTACCTTTTAACAAAACGGAAGAGTTTTTGACGAAAACGGGAGACTATACGTATCAAGTTGCAGTTAGGGACTTGGACAAAAATCCGTTATCAGAAGATGAATATAGTACACTTCAAGCGCTTTATCGAAAATCGGATGAAATAAAGCAAGAGCTGAGAAAAGTTCAAAGCATGGTTATGAGCAACAACTTGCGCTGGATGGATGTAGAATTAGCTCTATCTGCAAAAGATCAGCCTCAAGATAATACCATTATTGATGGTTTTAAAACGGTGGAAAAAAACGTGGAAGGCTATGATGAAGCTGACTTCGGACCTACATTTACTTCTATGAATCAGGAAGATAAGGATTTCAGCCAGCTCCAAGGAAAAACCATCACAGAAGAAGAGGCAAAAAAGGTTGCCGATAAATACTTAGAACTTGAAGGTAATGAAAAAATCACCATTACAGAAAACGGGGAAGGTTCAAAGTTTGGTTTCTACAGTTTGAAAATTGTAGATAAAAGTCAACAGGACACATACATGGATATTGCCAAGAAAGGTGGCATACCTATTTACTTAGTCCAAAACAAAGAATCAAAAAAGAAAAACATCAGTTTAAACGAAGCAACTGAAAAAGCAAGAAACTTTTTGAAACAAAACAATTTTGACACATTGGATTTATATGAAAGTGTAGAATACAACAAACTCGGTATTTTCACATTTGTGTCAAATGTAGATGGAGTACGGATATATCCAGATTCCATCAAGATGAAAGTAAGCCTGGAAACTGGTGAAATTGTAGGCTTTTCTGCCAAAGATTACTTAATGTCCCACCATTTAAGAGAGATACCTAAAGCTGGCATCTCACTTGAAGAAGCCAGGGAGAGAATAAATGATAAAGTGATGATCATGGAAGATTCCCTTGCGATCATTAATAATGACCTCGGGGAAGAAGTACTGTGTTATGAGTTTTTGGGGACAATTGATAATGATACCTACCAGATTTTCATCAATGCCAATGATGGACGGGAAGAAAAAGTGGAGAAGTTAAAAAACCCGGAACTCTTGTATGATTTGTAATTTTATGGAGGAAAAGTCAAAATTGGCTTTTCCTTTTTTTCGTTAAATGGTTTAATAAGTATATAGAGAGAACGGGTTTGTTAAGGGAGGCAATTTTTTGTTAAAGCCAGGGGTTGTATTAACACTTCAAGTGAAAAACGATGATAAAGTTGAAAAATATAGATGTAAGGTACAGGAAGTAAAAGAGAAAGAATTTTATGTGGACTATCCAGCACATATCGTGAATGGGAAAACGACATACATATTGAACGGTACGCAATTACTAATCACTTATGTGTCAGATGAAGGTGTTGCTTATACATTTGAAAGTGAAGTTCTTGGACGATTGAAGCAAGCGATACCAATGGTCCAATTGTCTTTTCCAGGGTACCATCAAGTGCTTAAAGTGCAAAGGAGACAGTATGTGAGGGTCGAAAGTAATATCGATGTATCGGTCCATCCACTATCTCATCATTTCACGCCTTTTATTACGCTTACACAAGATATAAGTGCCGGCGGGGCTGCACTTATTTTGCCTGAACACGCTAGTTTTCCTGAAGAAGGGCACGTTTTCACCACATTTGTTATTCATCTAAATAATGGGGAGACGCACTATTTAAAACTTAAAAGTAAGATAATCAGACTAGTGGAAGTAACGTCAAAGAATAGGTGGAAAGCATCATTGCAATTCGATCCCATTAATGAATTTCAAAGGCAAGTATTAATGAAATATTGTTTCGAACAGCAGCTGTTATTAAGAAAAACGCATTCTTTAGCATAATTCCTTCCAATTCCATCCATACTATTAATAATAGTAAAAGAGATCGGTGAAATAGAAGGAGAATCATATGAAAAGAGTGGAACGGATTATCATTAAATTGATAGTCATACAATTAATCTGTTTAATTTGTGCTCAGGGACTATTGTTATATACTGATTCTGCTCCTTTTTTAAGCAAAGTCATTCAATATGAGGGAGTAGGCGGCATGAAGATAGTTGAACATATAGAAACATTCGACCAAAGTAGATGAGTATGATAAAATATACATGCAATAAGTCTAAGGAAACATGCAGGGTGACCTGCTTTTTTCATGTGAAAAATGATTAAAGGTACATTCAGGAGGAACTATGAAACAACAATTATCTATAGCAATTGATGGTCCTGCAGCTGCAGGCAAAAGTACGGTGGCAAAGATTGTAGCAGACAAACTAGGATACTTATACATTGATACAGGAGCCATGTACAGAGCGGTAACATTTCAGGCAATTCGAGAGGATGTTAACCTTGAAGACGAGGTATCTTTACAGCAACTAGTAGAAAAGATGGATATCGACCTTCGAATCGCAAACAACCAGACACAACATGTTTACATAAATGATGAAGATGTAACAGAACAAATCCGGACGCATGAAGTAACGAATAATGTATCAATTGTTGCTAAGCATAAGCATGTACGTGAAGAAATGGTTGCAAGACAAAGGGTGCTAGCTAAAAGAGGCGGAGTGGTCATGGACGGAAGAGATATTGGGACCCATGTGCTTCCTGATGCGGAAGTAAAAGTATTCCTTTTGGCTTCTGTAGATGAAAGAGCACATCGAAGACATGCCGAAAACCTATCAAAGGGCTTTGACTCTGATCTTGAAAAACTAAAAGAGGAAATTGCTAGAAGGGATAAACTTGATTCCGAGCGCGAAATCGCCCCATTACAAAAGGCAGAGGATGCGAAAGAAATTGATACCACTTCCTTGAACATTGGTCAAGTAGTGGAGAAAATAATGGATTTGGTTCATCAAAATGAGGGGACTAGATAACCATGACATTCTACTCATTTGCCAAGTTCATCGTTTCTGTAGTGCTAAAGCCGCTCTATCGTATTAAGGTGGTTGGTAGTGAGAACATACCAAAAGAGGGTTCTGTATTAATCTGTTCTAATCATATTGATAATTTGGACCCTCCGGTTGTTGGAATTACATCACCAAGAACTGTTCATTTTATGGCGAAGGAAGAAATCTTCCATGTTCCAATCCTGAAGACTATTCTTCCAAAGTTGCATGCATTTCCTGTGAAAAGAGGAATGAGTGATAGGGAAGCATTGAGAAAAGCGTTAAAAGTGTTGAAAGAGGGGCATGTTTTGGGACTTTTTCCAGAGGGTACAAGAAGTAAAACGGGCGAACTTGGTAAGGGATTGGCTGGAGCAGGTTTTTTTGCCCTTCGTTCCGAAGCAACAGTAGTTCCTTGTGCCATCATTGGACCTTATAAAAAATTTCAACCCTTAAAAGTGGTGTATGGAGAGCCTATCGATTTCACCCAACATCGTTTGGAGAAAATCTCAGCCGAAGAAGCCACTTTATTGGTAATGGATTCCATAAAGGAACTTATCGAAAAAAACAGATAGTTTAAGAGTTTTGACTTGACAAAATGTCCTATTTATTAGAAGTTAATAGAAGGAAGCTAAATTATGTAGGAACTTGAAAAGGTTATATCTACTTATTTAGTACCTGGCAGTTCTAATTGATCTGTCCGATCAATCAAGTAAGTTAACATCCGTTAATTTATGAATTATTACACGAAACAGATGCAACTTTTGTTAAGTTCGCATGTATTGGCATATGCCGACATGCTTACGTAACGTCTACCGTTACTTACATAAATAATGGATTAGCTGGTTTGTATGGAGGAGGTAATAATGATGGTGGAAGACATGAATCAAGTAGAAGTTAACAATTTAGAGGTTGGCAACACAGTGACTGGAACAGTTACAAAAGTAGAAGAAAAACAGGTCCTTGTTTCCATTGAGGGCAGCAAGCTAGATGGTATCATCCCTATCAGTGAACTATCCAGCCTTCATGTAGAAAAAGCGACGGATGTCGTTTCAGAAGGCCAGGAGCTTCAACTTAAAGTAACAAAAGTAGAAGAAGAATTATTGGTTCTATCGAAAAAAGCAGTGGATGCTGACTTGGCATGGGAAGATCTGCAAAAGAAATTCGAGTCCAAGGAAGTGTTTGAGGCTGAAATTAAGGACGTTGTCAAAGGTGGACTTGTAGTTGACCTAGGCGTAAGAGGATTTGTTCCCGCTTCCTTAGTTGAAAATTACTTCGTCGATGATTTTTCTGATTATAAGGGAAAAACATTAACATTTAAAGTAGTAGAATTGGAAAAAGAGAAAAATCGCGTGATCCTTTCTCACCGTGCTGTAGTAGAGGAAGAGATGCAAAATAAAAAACATCAATTGTTAGATACCATTGAAACAGGTCAAGTCCTAGAAGGTACTGTTCAACGAATCACTGATTTTGGGGCATTCGTAGATATTGGTGGAGTAGATGGATTGGTTCATATCTCTCAATTGTCATATGAACATGTAGGAAAACCTTCAGATGTTGTAACAGAAGGTCAAAAGGTAAATGTTAAGGTACTTTCTGTTGATCGTGACAATGAAAGAATTTCTTTATCTATTAAAGAAACTCTACCTGGACCGTGGTCACAAGTGTCCGAAAAGCTATCCTCAGGCAGTGTAACAGAAGGTGTTGTAAAACGCTTAGTTTCCTTTGGAGCTTTTGTAGAAGTGCTTCCAGGTGTAGAAGGATTGGTTCATATCTCCCAAATTTCCAACAAGCATATCGGTACTCCGCACGAAGTTTTAACAGAAGGCGATAAAGTACAAGTTAAAGTGTTGGATATAAATGAAGCGGATCAAAGAATTTCCTTAAGTATCCGTGAATTGGAAGAGCCTGAACAAGAAGAGGATTACAGTCAGTATAATCAATCAGAAGACACTGGCGGCTTCCAATTAGGCGAAATGATTGGGGATAAACTAAGCAAACTTAAGAAATAATAAACTATATACAAATAAAGATGTCAAGGTGATTACTGGTGAGTAGAGCACAAAGAAAAATGGACCATATACAACATGCATTAACAACTGGACAAGTAAGACAGACTGGTTTTGACGATGTAATGTTTGTTCATCAAAGCTTGCCTGATCTCTCCACCACTGACATACAATTGAATACAAAAATAGGCGAACTTTCACTAAGTTCGCCTATTTTTATCAATGCAATGACAGGTGGAGGCGGCAAAAGAACATGGGAAATCAATAAAGCACTAGCTGAAGTGGCGAAAGTCTGCAACATTGGCTTGGCTGTAGGATCTCAAATGTCAGCAATTAAAGATCAGGATGAGGCAGCTACATATGAAATAGTTAGAAAAGCCAATCCAGATGGTCTAGTTTTTGCAAACTTAGGAAGTGAGGCCACTGTTGATCAGGCAAAAAAGGCAGTTCACATGCTAGAAGCAAATGCTATTCAAATTCACTTGAACGTTATCCAGGAACTTGTAATGCCGGAAGGTGATCGTGATTTTACCGGTGCCCTTGGTAGAATTGAGCGAATAGTAAACTCCTTGGATGTGCCGGTAATTGTTAAAGAAACAGGTTTTGGTATTAGCCGTGAGACAGCTAAGAAATTAGTAGATGTAGGAGTGTCCATCATTGATATTAGTGGCTTTGGTGGGACTAACTTCTCTAAAATAGAAAATGAACGCCGTACACAAAGATTGGATTTCTTCAATGCTTGGGGAATACCTACCGCTGCATCCATTGCTGAAGTGAAGCATGCTTTACCCGGCACGTCGATTATCGGCTCTGGAGGGATTCAAAGACCATTGGATATTGCCAAAGCGATAACATTAGGTGCTTCTGCGGTTGGAATGGCAGGTTACTTCCTGAAAGTATTTATGGAAGAAGGCCAAGAAGCTTTAATACAATTAATTCATGATACTCATGATGAACTTAGATGGATGATGACTGCTCTAGGGGCGTCTACCATTGAGCAATTACAACAAGCTCCCGTCGTCATTAAAGGAGAAACGTATCATTGGTTGACTCAGCGTAGAGTAGACTGCTCAGCTTACAGCAATAGAGCAATTCAAAATTAAAGTAAATACCAACGCCTTCTTTCTGAACAATAGAAAGAAGGCGTTTTTAATAGGAAGTACTTAACACAGTTGATTTCATTAACCATAGTATTTATGAAGAGGCTTTTGAGTTAACTGAAAAAAGGATTAACCTTGTGTTCATCTAATTTCTAGCTGTTGATTGGAGCAAAAGGCGAAGACTCCTCGAAAATGCTACGCATTTTCTTCGTGCGATGTTTTGCTACCGAAGCTTTCCTTGTCCTGAGGGAGATAGCGCTAGGTGGAGAAGAGCAGGCGTTTCCGAGGAGGCTCACGTCAGCCCCTAGGAAAGCGAAGCCATTTGCGGAAATCAACAGCGGCTTTTTCCAATCACCTTTTCACCCTCGTTTTATCTTATTTATTCCGCTCTCTAGCTCCTTCAGGACCTTCCATAGCTGTTGCACCAGGATACTTTAGAGATTGATCGCGATCTGATTCTGTTCTCTTTTGGGCTTTCAATTTTCTTTCTTGTCTATCTTTTCCCATATGATCACCTCTTTTCTAAGAATCTGTTTCATATTATTTGCTTAATCGATAAAAACATACTGTGTTTAATGATTAGTATCATCTCTTTTTAGGCATAATGATTTGGTGAGAGGAGGGAAGAAAAATGGAAATAACAGGACAATACTTTTATTTTATTTGCTGGATAGGTTGGATAATCATTACGTTTTTCTTCCCTAAATCTGTAGTCAGAACATTTATGTCTATATTAATCCTAGTGGTGATAGCAGGTTCAACTACTACTATACAAATGTTTGGATTCACTGTGACTGCTTCCTTTCTTGTATTGGCGGGTATTGCTCTTATTCTTTTAGTAAAATCATTGAAACAAAAATACATTTTACATTATTTATCTATCTGCACTATAGCATTGGCGTATGTTTGTTTTATCTTATTTGAAATATATGATCCTGTCTGGATTTTTTTAGATAGAACCTGGTTGCTGTCCGCCATTATTTTATACTTATCTTTACTCCTTTTTAAATCAAGGAGAGAAAGATTCGTATTTATGCTTACTGGGGTCTTATTTGGTGAGATTTTACGCAGTATTGTAATGGACCGTATCTTTTCTTATTCAGCTATTGGGACATTTGAGTTTTTGGCAGTTCTTGCTTTATCTTCAGCAGGAATGGCGACATGGATGATGTTTGAAACGGTGACTATACATTTAGATTCTATAATACAAAAGCGCGTAAGGGAGAGACAAGGATGAATGAATACACATTGCCCATTATTTTTGGGGTATTGATAGGATTAGCGACAAGGCTACACATGCTTGTTACGGATTATCGTCAATATCCTACCTATTTACATGGGAAAATCATACACTTATCACTCGCCTTCATTGCTTCGGGTCTAGGTACTATTGCAGTTCCGGCCATCATGGAAGAAGAGTTTGCAGCAATTACGTTTCTGGCTTTGGCAGCTTCACAATTTCGAGATGTTAGGAACATGGAAAGAAACACACTTACTGAACTGGATGCATATGAATTGGTGCCGAGAGGAAGTACATATATTGAGGGAATCGCTATTGCTTTTGAAGGAAGAAACTATCTAGTCATGATTACCGCGTTTTTAGCTACGCTCGCTTATTTGGCTGCAAATATATGGGTAGGGTTAGTTGTCGGTATTTCCGCTGCTTTAATTTCTCATAGACTTATGACTGGCGGTCAGTTGAAGGATATCGTGGATATTGAGTATGTAAAGCCTCATTTTGATGGGGCAGGTCTATATGTTGATAATATTTATATCATGAATATCGGATTACCCGAGCGTCAAAAGGAAGTATTGCAATATGGGATGGGGTTTATTTTAAAGCCTAAAAACTTCAATGCCAGAACGACAATAGCAAACCTGGGCCAAAGACAGGCAATTCTTCATGACATGTCAACTGCGCTTGGAGTCTATCGGGATTCGGGCACGCCTGCACTTGTCCCGCTGGCAAAAAGGGATCTGGATGATGGTCGTGTTGGAGTGTTCCTATTACCACAAGAACAGGACTTGAAAATAGGTATGGCAATCCTTGAACGGGTACCAACGCTTGAAAATGCCATTAGAATGCCTACGAAAAACTTGAAGGAAAAGGTGAACAAGTAGGATGGAAATGGAAAAATATATACTTGCTGTCATTACGACCAATGCCACAAAAGTAGCTGGAGGGGCGCCTATTTTCACCTGTGAAACGAAAGAGGAAATGGAGTTTATTGCAGCAAACCTTGAGGCGATACTAGATGGAATTGCACACGGGTTGGGTGATGATTTATATATTATCGTGAAACATTAAAAAGAATTTAGAAAAAGTCAGACTTCCTTATTGCGGGGAATAATGTTAAACTATTCAAGTTAGACCTTCCTTTGTAGGAGGGTTTCTTTTATTAGAAGATACCATAAAGTATCCTAAAACAGCCTTTTGTAAAGACTAAGATAATCAATTAATAAGTATGAAAGAAATAGTACATAAATTATAGAAAAATGGGAGGGTGGTCACCATGCCAAAACCAACCGTAGCGATTGTTGGAAGACCAAACGTGGGTAAATCCACAATATTTAACAGGATTGTTGGAGAGAGAATTTCCATTGTGGAAGATGTGCCAGGGGTTACTAGAGATAGAATTTATAGCTCCGGTGAATGGTTAAACCAATACTTTAATATTATTGATACAGGTGGAATTGAAATAAGTGATGCACCGTTTATGACGCAAATTCGTGAACAAGCGGAAATTGCTATCGACGAGGCAGATGTAATCATTTTCATGACCAACGGACGTGAAGGGTTAACAACAGCTGATGAAGAGGTAGCGAAAATACTATACCGTTCTAAAAAGCCTGTAGTGGTTGCCGTAAATAAGGTGGACAACCCTGATATGAGAGATACATTATATGATTTTTATGCATTAGGATTTGGTGAACCGATTCCAATCTCAGGTTCCCACGGATTGGGACTTGGAGATTTGCTTGATTTTGTCATTGAGAACTTCCCTAAAGATGAAGATGAAGAATACGATGAGGATATCATCAAATTTTCATTAATTGGCCGTCCTAACGTTGGAAAGTCCTCATTAGTGAACGCGTTACTAGGTGAAGAACGTGTTATTGTGAGTGACATCGCAGGAACAACAAGAGACGCAATTGATACTCCTTACACATTTGACGGGAAAGATTACGTGATTATTGATACAGCTGGTATGCGTAAAAAAGGGAAAGTATACGAGACAACAGAAAAGTACAGTGTACTACGTGCCTTACGTGCCATTGAACGCTCGGACGTTGTCTTAGTTGTTATAAATGGAGAAGAAGGAATTATTGAACAAGACAAAAAAATAGCAGGTTATGCGCATGAAGCGGGAAGAGCCATTGTCATTGTAGTAAACAAGTGGGATGCCGTGGAAAAAGATGAAAAGACGATGAAGGAATTTGAGCAAAAAATTAGGGATCACTTCTTATTCTTAGATTATGCACCAATCGTGTTCTTATCTGCTAAGACGAAGAAGCGAATTCATACACTTATTCCTAAAATTGAAATGGCAAGTGAAAATCACTCCATGCGTGTGGTAACGACCGTATTGAATGATGTGATCATGGATGCTGTTGCGATGAACCCGACGCCTACCGATAAAGGACAGCGATTAAAAATCTATTATGCAACTCAGGTTGCAGTTAAACCGCCTACCTTTGTTATTTTTGTTAATGATCCTGAGCTTCTGCACTTCTCTTACAAACGTTTCTTGGAAAATCGTATCAGAGACGCATTTGGGTTTGAAGGAACACCTATTAAACTAATCGCACGTCCACGAAAGTAAAAGGGAGGAGTGAGTCAGTGAAAAAGGTTGCTGTATTGGGAGCGGGAAGCTGGGGCACTGCCCTAGCAATGGTGCTAGCCGATAATAATCATGAAGTACGTCTATGGGGACATAAGCAAGCTCAAATTGATGAAATAAATCAAAGTCACACGAATGAAAAATACTTAAAAAATATTAAGTTATCCGATAAAATTGTAGGATTTACGTCTATGAAAGAGGCCGTAGAATCTGTAGAAGCCATTGTGCTTGCAGTGCCTACAAAAGCGATGAGGGAAGTGTGCCAACAATTAAAAGGCTTTTTGAAGGCACCTGCTTTATTTGTTCACGTAAGTAAAGGGATTGAACCTGATACACACTTAAGGGTCTCAGAAGTGATAGAAGATGAACTGCCGGAATCGATCCGTGAAGCGGTTGTAGTTCTTTCAGGGCCGAGTCATGCAGAAGAAGTAAGTATGAGACAACCTACAACTGTTACAGCAGCTTCTTTAAATATTGCGGCTGCTGAAAAAGTACAAGATCTATTTATCAATCAGCATTTCCGTGTCTATACGAATAGTGATGTGGTTGGTGTAGAAATTGGTGGATCTTTAAAGAATATCATCGCGTTGGCTGCCGGAATTACAGATGGACTAGGCTATGGTGATAACGCGAAAGCTGCATTAATTACAAGAGGGCTAGCCGAAATCGCTCGTCTAGGAAGCTGTCTTGGTGCCAATCCGCTTACTTTCCTAGGTTTGACAGGAATGGGCGACCTTATCGTAACATGTACAAGCGTTCACAGCAGAAACTGGAGAGCAGGTAACATGTTAGGTAAAGGGAAGAAGCTTGAAGAGGTATTGGATAGTATGGGCATGGTCGTCGAAGGTGTACGTACAACCAAGGCTGCCTACCAGCTCTCCCAGAAGCTGCAAGTGAAAATGCCACTGACATCTGCTCTATATCATGTATTATTTGACGGTGTGGATCCAAAAGATGCGGTGGATGAGTTAATGAGCCGCTCTAAAACAACCGAATTGGACGACCTTGCACAGCTCCTTGGTGACAGAGTCCAGTAAATTTAGAAGCCCCTTCTTCGTGTTACGGAGGGGCTTTTGTTTGTTTAAGGGCATTACTAAAAGTATAAGAAAGTCGATAATTCGGTTGATTTCCGTTCCAGGCGCTTCGCTTGCCTGCGGGCGGTCCGTGAGCCTCCTCAGGCTTCGCCTTCCGGGGGCTCACCTGTCCCTTCCTCCCGCGGGCGTCTGCGCGCCTTCCGCTACAATCAACTAGGTGGCTTCATTCACTAAGAGTTTATGAAAAGCAATCTAACTGAGTTAATTGAATAAGCATTAACTTTTCGTTTATGTAATTTTCAGCTGTGGATTGGAGCAAATGGCGTAGACTCCAGCGGGGGAATAACGGTAGGTTGAGACCCCTGAAGCGTTGTGAGGAGGCTCAAGGCACCGTCCCGCGGAAAGCGAAGCCATTTGCGGAAAGGAACAGCAGCGATTAACAACAAACTAATGTCATATACTTAAAAAATGTATTTTTTGTCCGGTTATTCTAAATGTATCTATACATAAAATAAACAAACACCCATCCTATTCAAGTGCATAACTTATATAGAAGAAACCATAGGAGGGTGCTCAGGAAAGAAATCCATAATTTTTACAAGCTTTTTTGCGATAAATAGGCATTTGGCGATGCATGTATGTAAATTGCCGCATAAGATGTGTATGAGGATATCACTGGTTGAGCTGTGGGATTGGATTATTTAGTCTTTCTTTTTATGCTGAAGTAAAAATGGCCCCTTTTACTTCAGCTTTTTTGTTGTTTCATTTAGTGTATATCTTATGCTATAATGTTTCACGGAAAAGGAGAGATGAGGATGTCACCTGCATTAATGAAGATGTGGATTTCGTTTGTAGCGATGGGGTTCATGATTATATCCGTTTTAACGGTTTATTTTACTAGATTTAAGGTTAGAAACAATATTATCAGAGGCATTTTGAATACGGTTGCTTTTTTATTGATTTTACTTGCCGGCCTAATTATTTTTTATGTAGTATTCAGTGGTCCAGTACCGGAGCAATAATGAAGAAGGAAGGAATAATTTATGAAATTAAATAGGTTCTTCCTACTTGTAGGAATAATGATGTTAAGCACCGTCCTTTCGGGTTGTTTATACCCTCAAGATCGTTTAAAGGAAAACCAGGTCCCTTATTTAGATCAATTAGAAGCCGTACAGTCCTCTGTGGATCAATACCGTGAAGCAACTGGGGGATTGTTACCCATAAAAGATAGGGATATGGAGACACCAATCTATCAAAAGTACCCAATCGATTTTAATAAATTATCCCCTCGATACATACAAGAACCTCCTGGGACGGCATATGAGAGTGGAGGAGTCTATCTTTATGTGCTTGTGGATGTGGAAGAAGACCCTAAAGTGAAGTTAATTGATCTTCGTGTGGCTGAACAAATTCGTGATATTAATATTAGAATTGATATGTACAAGCGCTCGAATAATGGATATGCACCGATCAAAGAAGTAATTAATGATCAGGCATTCAAATTGGATTGGGAAAAACTTGGCTATGAATCAGAGCCTTTCGCAGAGAGTCCGATATCCGGTAAAAACCTGCCATTTGTCTTGAATAATGAAGGACAAGCTCAATTGGATTATTCTATTGACTTGTACGATTTTCTTAAAGAACATGAACATAGTTACAAACCAGGGGATGACATCCGTGACATTATCGTGGAACATTCCGTGTTTGTACCTGCATTTTCCCTTCCCTACACGATAGATGAGAACAATGAACCGGTCTTTTTAAATAAAGAATAGAATAGTTGTCATGAACCCTTTTTTAGAGAATACATTCTAAAGAAGGGTTTTTTGTTTTATTTCTATGAAACATAATGCCCCACTAATTCTTGCTATTAACCATATATAAAAATAAAGAGGGAAACGGGATGAATTTTCTATTAAAGTAGTCATATTTAATTAGGACAACATCATACACATATAGTGTCATAGATTATATCCTTACTAGAAAATGAAAATCCCAAGATAAATGTCGGGAGGGAATCACTTGGAAAAAGTAGATATTTTCAAAGATATCGCTGAACGTACGGGCGGCGATATATATTTAGGGGTCGTAGGAGCTGTTCGTACAGGGAAATCAACTTTCATCAAAAGGTTCATGGAGTTAGTGGTTCTGCCGAATATCGGAAACGAGTCTGATAAAGCGCGTGCTCAAGATGAGTTGCCGCAAAGTGCTGCTGGAAAAACGATTATGACAACAGAGCCTAAATTTGTTCCTAACCAGGCAGTTAAGGTTAAAGTGGATGAGGGCCTTGATGTAAATATCCGTCTTGTAGACTGTGTGGGATATACGGTACCTGGTGCCAAAGGGTATGAGGATGAAAATGGTCCTCGTATGATCAATACTCCTTGGTATGAAGAGCCAATTCCATTCCATGAGGCAGCAGAGATTGGTACAAGAAAAGTAATTCAAGAACATTCTACCATTGGCGTAGTCATTGCAACAGATGGCTCCATCGGTGAAATTCCTCGCAGAGATTACATTGAAGCTGAGGAAAGGGTTGTGGAGGAATTAAAAGAAGTTGGGAAACCATTCATCATGGTAATCAACACTGTACAGCCACATCACCCGGAAACCGAGGCATTAAAAAGAGAATTATGTGAGAAATATGATATCCCAGTTATTGCAATGAGTGTAGAAAGCATGAGAGAATCTGATGTCTACAATGTATTAAGAGAAGCACTATTTGAATTCCCGGTACTTGAAGTGAATGTTAATCTTCCAAGTTGGGTTATGGTCCTGAAAGATAACCACTGGCTGCGTGAGAGTTACCAGGAAGCTGTAAAGGACACGGTGAAGGATATTAAGCGCCTTCGTGACGTGGACCGTGTAGTAGGTCAGTTCAGTGAATATGAATTCATTGACAGGGCTGGACTTGCGGGGATAGAAATGGGGCAGGGGATTGCGGAAATCGACTTATATGCTCCAGACGATCTATATGACCACATCTTGAAAGAAGTCGTAGGAGTAGAGATACGAGGCAAGGACCACTTGCTGCAATTAATGCAAGATTTTGCTTATGCAAAAGCTGAGTACGATCAAGTCTCCGACGCATTAAAAATGGTGAAACAGACAGGATATGGAATTGCTTCTCCTGCTCTGACTGATATGAGCCTAGAAGAACCAGAGATTATCCGTCAAGGATCACGCTTCGGGGTCAGATTAAAGGCAGTGGCACCGTCCATTCATATGATCAAAGTAGATGTGGAAAGTGAGTTCGCACCGATTATCGGTACAGAAAAACAAAGCGAGGAACTTGTTCGTTACTTGATGCAAGACTTTGAGGATGACCCACTATCTATCTGGAATTCCGATATCTTCGGACGCTCCTTAAGTTCCATTGTTAGAGAAGGAATTCATGCTAAAATATCACTGATGCCTGAAAACGCTAGATACAAACTAAAAGAAACGTTAGAAAGAATTATCAACGAAGGCTCTGGCGGCCTAATTGCGATTATTCTATAAGACTTCTAGCTGTTGCCTGGAGTAAAAGGCAGAGTAGAAAAATGTCGAATATGTTTAAAGGCGGCCTATCTGTGGAAATAACACAGATAGGCCGCCTTTTTTTGTGTATTAAAACAGAGAAACGCTTGATATAAAGGCGTTCTTATGATAATCTACAAACAGAAAATCTTCTCTTAATTGGCGAAATATTCCTCTAGAAGCACTTTTTTGTGAGAAATTTGTTGAAATCTAGTGTTTAATGAGTTAATATAAGCCTAGTTGCAAGATTAAGCGATTCTACCATGTATAGAATCAATCAAAATTGTGAACAAATGTTAGTACTAAAGGCTTTTGCTAGACTAAAATACTATTTTGGTTTAGAATAGCGATAACTCCTTTGGGAGGAGGTGAATGGCATGAACAAGACAGATTTAATCAATGCAGTTGCTGAAGCTAGTGAACTTTCTAAAAAGGATGCTACTAAAGCAGTTGATGCTGTTTTCGATACAATTCTTGACGCACTTAAAAACGGTGACAAAGTACAATTAATCGGTTTTGGTAACTTTGAAGTACGTGAACGTGCTGCGCGTAAAGGTCGTAACCCACAAACTGGGGAAGAGATCGAAATCGCTGCAAGCAAAGTACCAGCTTTCAAACCTGGTAAAGCACTTAAGGATGCTGTGAAATAATTGACAGCTACATAGTCAAATGAATGTCATCTTAAAGAGGCGCATAGTTTGCGCCTCTTTATTTTTGCTTTTATAAAAAAACTTATGCTAGAATCACATTACAGCTAATTTTAACGGTAATGTAGGAGGATAAATAAATGACAGAAGTTAATAAGGCTCAGATAGAAGAAGCGGTAAGAATGATTTTGGAAGCAATTGGAGAAGATCCTAATCGAGAAGGACTACTTGATACTCCAAAGCGTGTAGCTAAAATGTACACGGAAGTATTTGCTGGATTAAATGAAGATCCTAAAGAGCATTTTAAGACAGTGTTCGGGGAAGCGCATGAAGAATTGGTACTTGTGAAAGATATCTCATTCTTTTCTATGTGTGAACATCATTTGGTACCTTTCTTTGGGAAAGCCCATGTAGCATACATACCTAAAGGGGGAAAAGTTACTGGACTAAGTAAACTTGCCCGTGCGGTGGAGGCGGTTGCAAAAAGACCACAGCTACAGGAAAGAATTACATCTACCATAGCAGAATCCATTGTAGAATCTCTTGATCCACATGGTGTAATGGTAGTAGTGGAAGCTGAGCACATGTGCATGACTATGCGCGGTGTCAAGAAGCCGGGAGCATTAACTATTACTTCTGCAGTCCGTGGTGTGCTGGAAAATGATCCTGCAGCAAGAGCGGAAGTTTTATCGTTAATTAAAGGGTAACCTCATATTGTAAACTAGAAGGAGGATTGTCATGAGTAAATCTAACACGAACGACTTTATTGTTATCAAAGCTAAGGAAGATGGCGTAAGTGTCATTGGACTTACACGTGGAACAGACACCCGCTTTCATCATTCGGAAAAGCTTGACAGAGGAGAAGTGATGATAGCCCAGTTTACAGAGCACACTTCCGCGATCAAGATAAGAGGCAAAGCGCTCATCCAATCTTCCCATGGAGAAATGGAAACAGACTGACGCAAAAAAATATCATATATCCTGAGTAAGAAAGCAGATGAATAAATATTTCTCTGCTTTTCTTATTATCTATTCAATAGCGGGTTAAACTAAAGAAAGATAGCCCATTTTAACAATATGCTCCACTAATGTGCTATAATTAACTTTGTCTATTTTAGTTCGACTATAGCGTCTGTAATTCTTTTTGTGAAACAGACGGCAGTCAAGAAAAGGGAACAAGGGTGGTCTTTAGTGAGTCATATACATATATCCATAATAAAAGAGAAACTACATAATCTGATTACACATCCATATTTAATTAAACATATTGAATACCCTGCCATAGATGAGGATAAGTTATTGCTGCTTTATTCTATCTTGGAGCCCATCGATATATCTGATGAAAAAAAAGAACAATACATATTATCAACCATGCTTGTACAGATCGCCCTTGATACCCATGATATGGTGACAAATGCAAAAGCAGGTCAACTAGAGGTCGGCGATGAGAAAAGTCGACAACTGACTGTATTGGCAGGGGATTTTTATAGTGGCCTTTATTACAGACTTCTGGCAGACGTGAATGATATTTCCATGATAAAAACACTCGCACATTCCATAAAACAAATAAATGAGCATAAAATTGCCTATTATCATAAAGAGCTTGAAGGAATTGAACCATTAATGAGCAGTCTTGAGAAGATCGAATCCTCTCTTATTCAGTCTGTTTCTGGCTTTTTCTCCGACTCGCTTCTAAAAGAACTGGGCGGCAACTTTCTTTTATTAAAGCGCTTAATTCAAGAGCGGAAACTTTTCTGTAATGAAAGATCAACCTTCCTTTTTGACACTTTGCGAAGAATAGCTTTCTCAAAAGGTGAAAAGGATGTTGCCTCAAAAGAACAGGAAACATATATGTTATACCTTATTGATCGATATATTGATCATATCAAACAAAAAATAGAACAATTGACGCACACCATCCCAACAATGAACAATTTATTAGAAGCAAGAATACAAGAACTTTTCTATGAAATACCATTTTCATCAAAAAAGTATGCGGAAGAAGGGTAAGCCATGCAACATCCATCTAAAGAAGAGCGTGTTCATAACGTATTTGAAAAAATATATAAAAACTATGACAAAATGAATTCAGTCATCAGTTTCCAACGTCATGTCGCGTGGCGTAAAGATACGATGAAGAGAATGAATGTGGAAGATGGCGCAAAAGCATTGGACGTATGCTGCGGAACAGCGGACTGGACCATCTCTATGGCAGAGGCAGTTGGACGAAATGGAAATGTGGTTGGCCTGGACTTCAGTGAAAATATGCTATCTATCGGCAAAGAAAAAGTAAAAGGCCTTGGAATGAACAACATTGAATTGATTCATGGGAACGCGATGGCACTTCCGTTTGAAGATAATACTTTTGATTATGTCACGATAGGTTTTGGTTTACGTAATGTACCTGACTACTTACAAGTGTTAAAAGAGATGTACAGGGTAGTCAAACCTGGAGGAAAGGTTGTCTGCCTAGAAACATCACAACCTACTATGCCAGGCTTCCGTCAAGTCTATTTTCTTTATTTCCAATACGTAATGCCTATGCTTGGAAAGGTTTTCGCCAAAAGCTATAATGAATATGCTTGGTTACATGAATCGGCCAAAGACTTTCCAGGGATGAAAGAACTAAAAATGATGTATGAAAAAGTAGGTTTCCGTCCAGTTGAGGTTAAGGCTTATACCGGTGGAGTCGCTGCCATGCATTTAGGAGTTAAACCTAGAAAATAGTTTGTAAAGGTGACCTACATGAAATTAAAGATGATGTATTCTTTTTTAAATAATGATTTGCAAATAATTGAAAATGAATTAGAAGCCGCCATTCAAACCGAACGTGCTTTGTTGCAAGAGGCGTCATTACATTTGCTACAGGCTGGTGGGAAAAGAATCCGACCAGTCTTTGTCCTATTGGCTGCAAAACTCGGAACTTACGACATTCATAAAGTCAAGAATGTGGCGGTTGCCTTAGAGCTCATGCATATGGCATCCCTTGTTCACGATGATGTCATTGATGACGCGGAGTTGAGGCGTGGTAAAGAGACCATTAAAGCTAAATGGGACAACCGTATTGCTATGTACACAGGCGATTATATTTTTGCCAGATCCCTTGAAATGATGACCAGAGTAGAAGACATTGAAGCTCACCGCATCCTCTCTAATACTCTTGTTGAACTCTGTAAAGGTGAAATTGAACAGATTCGGGATAAATATAATTATGATCAAAACCTGCGTACATACCTGCGAAGAATTAAAAGAAAGACCGCTATCCTAATTGCAGTGAGTTGTCAGCTAGGGGCCATCACATCCGGGGTCCCTGCTACTGTTCATCAAAGCCTATATTGGTTTGGTTATTATGTCGGTATGTCTTTCCAAATTACAGATGACATTCTAGACTTTACATCGACCGAAGAACAGCTCGGAAAGCCTGCCGGAAGTGACCTTCTACAGGGTAATATTACCTTGCCTGTTTTATATGCCATGGAATCGCCCGAATTGAACGTAAAGATCCGCACTATTTGCGAACACAGCAGTTCGGAAGAAATAAAGGAAATCATTGAGTTGATTAAAAAGTCTGATGCAATTGACCGTTCCTTTGAACTTAGTGACCGTTATTTAGAGAGGGCCTTTAAGGAGCTGGAGAAACTTCCAAACGGACTTGCTAAACGCACCTTTAACAACGTGGCAAAGTACATCGGAAAACGGAAATATTAGACCCAATTTCGTGAACTTTGTAAAATATTACGATAATTCTCCATCTTCTGTTGCGAAACTGTAAAAACCGTGATATATTTTGTTAGGTTAGGGTTTACCTAACCTTACATAATCGTAATGGGGTGGAGAAATTATTATGGAAAAAACATTTTTAATGGTAAAGCCTGATGGCGTACAACGTAACCTAATCGGTGAAATCGTTTCTCGTTTCGAAAAAAAGGGTTTCCAACTTGTTGGTGCAAAATTAATGCAAATTCCAACTGAATTGGCAGAAGAGCACTACGGTGAACATAAAGAGCGTCCTTTCTTTGGAGAGCTTGTAGACTTCATCACTTCTGGTCCTGTATTCGCAATGGTTTGGCAAGGTGAAAATGTAATCGCTACCGCGCGTCACATGATGGGTGCTACAAACCCTAAAGATGCAGCTCCAGGAACTATCCGTGGAGAGTACGGCGTAATCGTTGGCAAAAACATCATTCACGGTTCTGATTCTTCTGAGAGTGCAGAGCGCGAAATCGGTCTTTTCTTCAATGGCGAAGGTCTTGTTGAATACAAAAGAGACGTAAACAACTGGATCTACTAATTTTTGTAATAAATTGAAAACGCTTTATAAGAGGCGCCCTTCTCATTTTGAGAGCGGCGTTTTTTTGATTTTTTGATGATGTGGACGAATTTCGGTGATTGGTTTTTTAAGGGGAAAGGTTAATTTGTAGAACATGTGAGTTATAAGGTAGAAGGTTGTTTGGGAAATGTAGAAAGTATTCTGGGAAATGTAGAAGGTTGCAGTAAAACGGTTGAAGGTTGAGATTTCAGTGTAGAAGGTATATCGCAATATTTTTTGAAGCTACCTCCCATCTCCTTTCTCAAATCAGCTATACTGAAATTACAGATATAGAGAGAAAGTAGATGAATAACATGAGGGACGATTACAATCAGTTTATTGAACAAGTAAAAAAGAAGACAGGCATTGACTTGGCACTGTATAAAGAAGGGCAGATGAAAAGAAGGCTGACCTCTCTCTACGAAAAAAAGGGCCTGAAGAATTTTAATGAATATTATCGTCTGCTCGATAAAGATCGCGAAGAACTTTTTGAATTTCTAGACCGAATGACCATCAATGTTTCGGAGTTCTATCGCAATTACAAGCGGTGGGAGATATTAGAAGAGAAAATCCTCCCTATAATGTTAAAGGAAAACAAAAATCCAAAAGTGTGGAGTGCGGCATGTTCGACAGGAGAGGAGCCCTATACACTTTCCATGGTGCTCAGTAACTTCCTTCCACTAAAAGATATAAGAGTGAAAGCTACCGATATTGATTCAAACGTGATTGCAAGGGCAAAGCTAGCGACCTACCAAGAAAAATCCCTTCAAGAAGTACCGGTGGGAGTCAAGAATAAGCACTTTTATAAGCATGATGGTTTCTATAAGGTTAAAGACGAAATAAAGAATACTGTTATTTTTAAAAGGCTTAATCTATTGTCTGATGCCTTTGAAACAGGACACGACTTGATTGTCTGCCGCAACGTTTTGATTTATTTTACAGAGGAAGCGAAAGAGCAGCTTTATCACAAATTCAGTCATGCGCTAAAAAAGGGTGGGATATTGTTTGTAGGCAGTACCGAACAAATCTTCCAACCTGCAAAATATGGTTTCGAAGTGGTGGATACGTTTTTTTACAGGAAGATATAACATTTAAAATACAATTCTGTCTAAACGGTAAATTAGATCGGTTCTATTAGTCTGAATAGCATGGATAGGAGCGCAAACTGTCTAATAGAACGATTCTATAAGCCCGAACAACCACAAGAAGAGCACAAACTGTCCAATAGAACGGTTCTATAAGCCCGAAAAACCTCAAGAAGAGCCCAAACTGTCCAATAGAACGGTTCTATAAGCCCGAACAACCACAATTAGAGCGCAAACTGTCTAATAGAACGGTTCTATAAGCCCGAACAACCACAAGAGGAGCACAAACTGTCCAATAGAACGATTCTATAAGCCCGAACAACCTCAAGAAGAGCCTAAACTGTCTAATAGAACAGATCTAAACTCCCAAACACCAACAAAAAGATCCCAATCTGTCTAATAGAACGGTTCTAAACCCGCAATTCTCCCCTTTTCCCCAACAACCTGCTTTTTTTTACTAGAACAATCCGCTACACTTGTGATATAGTATTACATAATTAATTTCACTTACACGCTTAAAAGCTTTAAAGAGATAAAGGAGAGGCTGATGACGATGAGATATTTGACTGCTGGCGAGTCGCATGGACCGCAATTGACAACCATATTGGAAGGTGTCCCAGCTGGGCTGCCACTGACTGTCGAGGATATTAATGATGATCTGGCTAGAAGACAGAAAGGGCATGGCCGTGGTAGAAGAATGCAAATTGAAAAGGATACCGTAGATATTCTGAGTGGAGTTCGTCATGGTCAAACGTTAGGTTCTCCCATAACCTTGGCGGTAACAAATGATGATTGGAAGCATTGGACAAAGATTATGGGGATAGAGCCCCTTTCTAAAGAAGACCAAGACGAAGTAAAACGGAAGGTGACAAAGCCCCGTCCTGGACATGCAGACTTAAATGGAGCGATTAAATATGGTCACCGTGATATGAGGAATGTCCTAGAGCGTTCTTCCGCAAGAGAAACAACCGTTAGGGTAGCAGCAGGTGCTGTTGCTAGAAAGTTCCTCGCTGAACTAGGCATAAAGGTAGCTGGACATGTTACAGAAATTGGCGGAGTGAAAGCCGAGCCTCAACCTATCATCAACCTAGATGACTTAAAAGCGCAAACCGAAGCATCCCCGGTTCGTTGCTACGATAAAAAAGTAGAGCAAGAGATGATGGATGCGATTGACACAGCTAAAGAAAACGGAGATTCCATTGGCGGTATTGTAGAAGTCATCGTCGAAGGAGTTCCTGCTGGAGTAGGAAGTTATGTGCATTATGATCGAAAGTTAGATGCTAAAGTAGCAGCATCCATTATGAGCATCAATGCTTTTAAGGGAGTGGAGTTTGGCGTAGGGTTCCAAGCAGCTAGCCTTCCGGGAAGTAAGGTTCATGATGAGATTGCTTGGAGCGAGGAACGTGGCTATTACCGTCTATCCAATAACCTTGGAGGTTTTGAAGGCGGTATGACAACTGGTATGCCGATTGTGGTAAGAGGTGTCATGAAACCAATTCCAACCCTCTACAAGCCGCTACAAAGCGTGGATATTGATACAAAAGAACCGTTCCAGGCAAGTATTGAGCGTTCCGACAGTTGTGCGGTACCAGCAGCAAGTGTGGTAGCAGAAGCGGTGGTCGCTTGGGAAATAGCACAAGCCATCATAGAACAGTTCGGACAGGACAGAATGGACCTAATTAAGGAAAATGTCCAAAGGATGCGAGAACATGCCGCAAAATTCTAATTGGAATCAGGTTACCGTTCAGACTGATTCAAAGGAGTATCCCGTATTTTTAGGTAAAGGGGCAATACAAGAACTGCCACCGTTATTGGGGTCTTTTCAAAAGAAACCTAGTAAAGTGCTAATTGTGACAGATGATTTAGTAGCTGACCTGTACCTTTCTGAAATAGTCTCAAGTTTAGCGCAAAATTTTATCGTCCATTCCTATGTTCTTCCTAATGGCGAAGAAGCAAAATCATTCGAAAATTATTATGCCATACAAACATTTGCGCTGGAAAATGGGTTGGATCGCCATTCTGCCATCATCGCCCTAGGTGGCGGAGTGATCGGCGATATTGCAGGATTTGTTGCCTCGACCTTTATGAGGGGGATCAAATTTATCCAAGTTCCTACTACTATCCTCGCGCATGACAGTGCAGTCGGCGGAAAGGTTGCCATCAACCATCCCCTAGGGAAGAATATGATAGGCAGCTTTTATCAGCCGGAAGCGGTCATATATGATGTGGATTTCTTAAAGAGCCTGCCCGAAAAAGAAATGCGCTCAGGTTTTGCTGAAGTGATAAAGCATTCCCTTATCTGGGACGAAGCATTCTATCACTGGATAAAGAAAACCATAAATAATCTGGACGACCTTACAGAAGACGAGCTGCTTGTGTGTTTGGAAAAGGGAATTAAAATCAAAGCGGAAGTTGTATCAAGTGATGAAAAAGAAACGGGCTTGCGTGCCATCTTAAATTTTGGCCATACACTCGGTCATGCACTTGAGGCAGCTTATGGCTATGGGAAAATAACGCATGGAGACGGAGTAGCTCTAGGAATGCTTTTTGCAACTAGATTAAGTGAAAAGTTGAAACCGGAACTGAATCTAACCACTGATTTGTCAGAAGCCTGGAATCGTTTCGGCTTTCCGACAAAGATTCAAACATCGGTTTCCCCAGAAGAACTGTTAGATTGGATGAAAAAAGACAAAAAAACTCAAAACAGTCATATACATATGGTATTGATACAGTCCATTGGAAATGTAGAACTGAAATCCGTGCCAGATGAACTTATACTTGAAACTTTACAAGAATTTTATTAAAAAATCATCCAACAAGGGGGAATTCGGTGATTCGTGGAGTAAGAGGCGCAACAACCATACTTGAGAATTCTGAAAAAGAAATTATTTGTAAAACAGAAGAGTTATTACAAAACATGATTCAAGCGAACAGCATTTTCGCAGAAGATGTCGCCCAAGTACTGATTTCCGTAACAGCAGATATCACGGCATGTTTCCCGGCGAAGGCACTCCGGAACCTTGAAGGCTGGGATTATGTCCCTGTCATGTGTACAAAAGAAATTGCAGTGCCAAACTCACTGCCTTCCTGTATCAGGATTATGATGACAGTAAACACAGAAGTACCTCAAAAAAATATTCAACATGTTTACTTGCATGAGGCTACGAGCTTAAGGCCGGACCTTGCAAAAACTTTACCGGTTGACAATTAGCAATCTTCTATCATATAGTACTTACAAGTAGTAAAACAGTTTAGAGAATAGTTTAGAGAATTAAGTTGAGGGCTATAGAGCCAAAGAGCATGACCAAACCAAGATATTTATTTTTTAGCCGAGTTGAGAAGAGAATAGCTGAGAATGAGTCGAGATTAGCTGAGGTTAGAATGTATTCTATAAATCTACCCAAAGACTATCCTCTGTCTTTGGGTTTTTGTTTTTTCCTCATTCTGTAACACCTCGTTACAAAGTCTCATTCTCCATTTCTTGAAAATGGAGGAGATCAGATGCAACAGTTTGCAGAGTTTCTAGATGCAAGCAAACAATTCAAAACCATTCCCATCATTGAAAGTTTTTTTGAAGACACCTTAACACCAGTATCCATCTTTCAGGCATTAAGAAAAGAAGCGGTCTATCTATTGGAAAGTAAAGAGCCTAATTCAGATTGGGCGAGGTACTCCTTTATTGGTTTAAATCCATTTTTAAAGATAACCGCCGAGGATACCAGCATTACGTTGCGAGAAGTAAAGACCAATAAATCTATCTACCATTCCAATGAATTGAATGAAGTCATCCAACAAGCTAATAAACTACTTCAAGTAAAACACCTTGAAAAAAAGCTAGGGTTTACAGGTGGAGCGGTTGGCTATCTGAGTTATGATTTTATCCCGACGATTGAAAAAGTGCCAATGCACCCTTCCTATGGCGGAGAACATACAGCAAATCTATTATATTGTGAGGATATTGTCGTATGTGATCACAAACAAAATGAATTACATTTTATCCATTATATTCGTTTAGATGGAAAGGAAAATGAAAAAGAGTTACTGGATAAGTTTAATCAAGCAAAACAATCAATTTTTGATAAAGTTTCTTTAATAAGAAAACGACAAGAAAGCGACCCTCTTGTGGAAGTGGATAATGGGAAAGCCGAGCTTCCTGTTCAATCCAATTACACAAAAGAGAAATTCATTGAACATGTTGAAAAGATAAAAAAATATATCCAGACAGGTGACATCTTTCAATGCGTACTTTCCCAGCGTTTTAAATTAGAAGCGGAAATGGAAGGGTTTGATGTTTACCGAGTCTTAAGGAGACAAAACCCTTCGCCTTATCTGTTTTATTTAAAATATGACGAGATGGAATTGATAGGAAGTTCACCAGAAAGGCTAATACAAATTCAAGATAGAAAGTTAGAAATCCATCCGATTGCCGGTACTAGGAAAAGAGGAAAAACAAAACAGGAGGATCAAGAGTTAGCGGAGGATTTAATGCAAGACGAAAAAGAACAAGCCGAACATTATATGCTGGTAGATCTCGCGAGGAACGATTTAGGAAGGGTCGCAAAATATGGTTCCGTCCATACACCGGTCATGAAAGAGCTTGTTTATTTTTCAAGAGTGATGCACCTGATTTCCATCGTAAAAGCGGAGCTCGCTCCCGCTTACACTCCTGTGGAAGCATTGCTTGCAGCTTTTCCCGCTGGAACTGTTTCAGGAGCACCAAAGGTAAGGGCGATGCAAATTTTGCAAGAGCTCGAGCCGACAGTAAGAAACACATATGCCGGGGCCATTTGTTATATCGATTTTGATGGCAATATTGATTCATGCATTACCATCAGGACGATTCAAAAGCGCGGTAACAGCTTTTTTGTTCAGGCAGGTGCAGGAGTAGTAGCAGATTCTGTTCCCGAACTGGAATATCAAGAAACAATAAACAAAGCGTCAGCATTGATTGAAACAATCCAATTAGCAAATAAATATTTTGCAAAAAAGACGGGAGGCTCATGCAGCTATGTTTAAAGCCTATTTGACAAAATTAATAGATGGAGCGACCCTTTCAACAGAAGAAGCAGAGAGTGCGATGGATCTAATGATGAAAGGGGAGGTTACCTCCAGTCAGATTGCAAGTTTTATCTCTATTCTCAGATTCAGGGGGGAGACTTCTGAGGAGATGTTAGGATTCACCAAAGCGATGCGCGGTCATATGAAGCCGATAGCTTATGAACATCCTCATTTAATCGACACATGCGGGACTGGAGGGGATGGAGCCTCTACCTTCAATATTTCTACTGCTTCTGCGATCGTGGCAGCAAGTGGCGGCGCAAAAGTAGCCAAACATGGAAACAGGGCAGTTTCCTCTTCAAGTGGAAGTGCAGATGTATTGGAACAACTGAAACTTCCTGTGCAACAAACGCTTGAAGAAGCTACAGAAAATCTTAAGGACAATGGGATGAGCTTTCTTTTTGCACCTATCTACCACGAGGCGATGAAGCATGCGGTTGCTCCAAGAAAAGAAATTGGATTCCGGACTATTTTTAATCTTCTTGGCCCGCTTGCCAATCCGGTTCGTTGCAAAAAACAGGTGATCGGAGTTTTTTCAAGGGATTATGCTTATAAGATGGCGGAAGTGCTGAATCAGCTTGGTTCAGAACATGTTTTGATTGTTGCTGGGGAAGACGGCTTGGATGAGATAACAATCGCTGCAAGTACCCATGTTGTGGAAGTGAAAAATGGGAACATTTCCTCTTATACGATAGACCCAGAGGACTTTGGATTTGAACGAGGCCGCCTGGAGGACATTCAAGTATCTAACAGTTTACAGAGTTCTCATCTGATCAAACAGATTTTTCAAAATAAAAGCAACGAAAGTGCACGAAATATTGTTTGTTTAAATGCAGGTGCCGCTCTTTATGTATCAGGAATTACCGATACGATCCATAAGGGTGTTGAGCTTGCCCTCCAATTAATTGTGGAAAATAAACCGTACGAACTATTACAGCAACTTAAGAAGGCAGGGGTGACTGAACATGTTAACTAATATTGTCGAGACTAAAAAGGTGGAAGTGAAAAATCTAACGCTTCCTTCCCAGAAACAGGTACAACGTTACTCCTTTTATGATGCACTTGCCAATCCCAAACGTGATTTAGGCGTGATAGCAGAAATGAAAAAGGCATCCCCATCTAAAGGAATCTTGAAAGAAAGCTTTGCCCCAATAGATATTGGAGCGGAGTATGAAAAGGTTGGAGTGGATGCGATATCAGTGCTCACAGATCAGACCTATTTTAAAGGATCAAAGCATGATTTGATGATGGTAAAGGAAACAACAAGCCTGCCTGTATTGAGAAAGGATTTTATTATAGATTCCATTCAGGTTGAGGAAAGTGCGCGTATTGGTGCAGATGCCATTTTGTTAATAGCGGAAATTCTCCCTGATAAAAAACTGGCTGCATTATATAACCAAGCGACAGATTTAGGCTTGGATGTACTCGTAGAGGTGCACAGCTTGGATAGGCTCACACAACTACTTGAAACAATCACACCAAAGATCATTGGAGTCAATAATAGAAATCTTGCAACCTTTGAAACAGATATTCAAACAACCAAGGAACTATCAGCTCACATTCCTAGCTCTTCCTTGCTTGTTAGTGAGAGCGGCATCCTAACTGCAGAGGACCTTGCCCAAGTAAAAGGGTTTGGAGCGAACGCTGTACTTGTAGGGGAAGCGTTCATGAAAGATCAAACGCCAGGGACTGGAGTAAGAAGATTATTTGGAGAGCTTGAACGTGTCTAAAACGAAAGTGAAATTCTGCGGCAACAAAAGTTTGGAAGATTATGAAGCATCCGTGCAGACTGACGCAGATTATCTAGGATTCGTTTTTGCGAGGAGTAAGCGTCAGGTAAAACCCGAACAGGTGGCAGATTGGCTATCTAGCGTTCCACCTCGGAACAAACGGCTCGTAGGAATCTTTGTTAATCAAACCAAAGAAGAAATTCTTCATGCTGTCCGCACAGTTCCGCTTGATGTCGTTCAGTGCCACGGAGATGAGGACCTGACTTTTATAAAAGAGTTGAAGGCAGACAGTGAGGTGGATATCTGGAAGGTGATCCACCATGAAGATGTATCTACTGTAGAAAAATTAAAACCTTTCATTGGAACAATAGACGGGTTCGTTGTAGATAAAAAGCTCGGCAATCAATACGGTGGAACGGGAACAAGCTTCAACTGGGGGAATATCCCTCTTTATGACAATTTCTCAAAACAATATAATATCCCATATTTGATTGCTGGAGGAATAAATGGAGAGACATTGCAAGAACTGCTACCATACTCTCCACAAGGAATCGATCTATCAAGTGGAATAGAAGAGAATTTTGCTAAAAGTAAAGAAAAAATGAATCTGATAGAAAGAATGGTGAGGGAACATGACAAACGTACAAACACCAGATAGCTTCGGTAGATTTGGAGAGTTCGGGGGCAAGTATGTGCCTGAAACATTAATGCTACCGTTGGAGGAACTAGAACAAGGTTTGCAAGAGGCCTTGAAAGACCCAACCTTTCTAGAAGACTACCATTATTATTTAAAAGAATATTCCGGCAGGCCTACAGCGTTAACATTTGCAGAAAAACTTTCTAGCCGAATTGGCGGTGCGAAAATCTACTTAAAGAGAGAAGATTTGAATCATACTGGCGCGCATAAAATAAATAACGCCATCGGCCAAGCCTTACTTGCTAAACGTTTAGGGAAAAAGAAGATTATCGCCGAAACTGGGGCAGGTCAGCATGGTGTAGCAGCCGCAACAGTTGCTGCCAAGTTTGGACTAGAGTGCAAGGTGTTCATGGGCGAGGAAGATATTGAGCGTCAGGCATTAAACGTTTTCCGTATGAAATTATTAGGAGCAGAAGTAATCCCTGCTACAAGCGGCAATAAAACACTTAAAGATGCCACCAATGAAGCCATTCGCTATTGGGTGCAACATTGTGAAGACCATTTTTATATGATTGGTTCTGTTGTGGGGCCACATCCATATCCTTATATGGTGCGTGAATTTCAACGAGTAATAGGTGAAGAATCCAAAAGGCAGTTCCAGGAAAGAGAAGGCGGTTTGCCAGATAAAGTCATAGCCTGTGTAGGTGGCGGCTCCAATGCAATTGGAATGTTTGCTCCATTTGTTGATGATGAAGTGGAACTGATAGGTGTGGAAGCTGCTGGAAAAGGGATAGACACCCCTTTGCATGCTGCTACACTAACGAAAGGCACGAAAGGTGTTATTCATGGATCTCTGACTTACTTGATTCAAGATGAACACGGTCAGATTATTGAACCCTATTCCATCTCAGCAGGACTTGACTATCCCGGAATTGGACCAGAACATGCTTACCTCAAGGACAGCAAAAGAGTAGACTATCAAAGTGTGACAGATGAGGAAGCGTTGGAGACCTTGCATATCCTTGCAAAAGAAGAGGGCATCATACCTGCAATCGAGTCGGCCCATGCTCTCGCAACTGCCTATAAAGAAGCGGCAAAAATGCCAAGTGATAAAACGATCCTCGTTTGTTTATCGGGGCGCGGGGACAAAGACGTGCATACATTAATGAATAGAATGGAGGGGACAGTAGAATGACGACGTATCTAGAGAGATTACCAAAACATGACAAGCTGTTTATTCCATTTATCATGTCTGGAGACCCTACACCGGAATTGACCATAAAGCTTGCCCTTCTTTTACAGGAAGCTGGCGCATCCGTCCTAGAGCTTGGAGTTCCGTACTCCGATCCGTTAGCTGATGGACCTGTCATTCAGCGTGCTTCCAAGAGGGCTTTAGCCCATAAAACAACCATTACGAGCACCATGGAGCTTGCCGGAGAAATGAGAAGAAGAGGACTGAAAATTCCGATCATCCTCTTTACGTATTACAATCCTGTGTTACAATTAGGAGAAGAATCCTTTTTCGCTTTAGCGAAGCAAAATCAGGTCGACGGGCTCCTTATTCCTGATCTTCCGTTTGAAGAGAGCGGGCACATACGAGAGAAATGCAGCGAACATGCTATAACGTATATTTCGCTTGTTGCCCCAACTTCCAAAGAGCGTATGAATACAATTACGGAACATGCCCAAGGCTTTCTATATTGTATTTCCTCGCTTGGCGTGACAGGGGTGCGTAAGGAATTTTCCGATGAGTTGTATGCTTTTCTTGAAGAAGTAAAAATGAAAAGCAACGTGCCGACTGCAGTAGGATTCGGAATCTCAGAGAGTGACCACATACAAACCTTAAAACCATATTGTGATGGCTTTGTGGTGGGAAGTGCACTCATAAAAATGATTGAACAAAAAGAAAAGCAATTTAAAGTTGATGAAGAAAAAACCTTGCATGAATTAAAGCAACAAATTGAGGAGCTTATTTCTCCACTTTTAGCAGAAAGGTGAATGTTGAAGATGGAAATTAAAGAACAACTGCTTAACTTGACCCCTTATCAACCAGGTAAACCAATGGAAGAAGTGAAGAGGGAATTAGGGTTAGAGAAAATAGTGAAACTCGCTTCTAATGAGAATCCATATGGCTGCTCTCCTGCCGTTCAACAGGCAATAATGGGGGAGCTTAGCAAGGCTGCAACATACCCTGATGGTTATGCAAGAGACCTGCGCGAAGTACTTGCAGCCCAAACAGGTGTAGGAGAAAACGAACTTATTTTCGGAAATGGTTCTGATGAGGTCATTCAAATTGTTTGCCGGGCTCTATTAAAACCTGGGAAGAATACTGTGATGCCAACACCTTCTTTTCCACAATACAAGCATAATGCCATTATCGAAGGGGCAGAAGTGCGAGAAATTCCATTAAAAGATGGTTATCACCAGCTTGATGAAATGCTTAAAACCATTGATGAAAATACAGCAATCGTTTGGTTATGCAGTCCCAATAATCCTACAGGAACTTATATCAAGGAAGAGCTGCTTCTTTCTTTTCTAGAGAGAGTCCCTAGCAGTACTTTAGTTGTTGTAGATGAAGCGTATAAGGAGTATGTCACTTCAGAGGATTACCCTGAAACGGTGACCCTTTTAAAAGACTATCCAAACCTAATGATTACCCGTACATTCTCGAAAGCTTATGGGCTTGCAAGTTTTCGGATCGGGTATGGAATTGCTAATGAAAAGCTAATCCGCCTCATCGAACCGACAAGGGAACCTTTTAATACGAATTCACTGGCCCAAGTTGCAGCAAAGGCAGCAGTAGGGGACCAATCTTTTATCAAAGAGTGTGTGACAAAGAATAAAGAAGGTTTAGAGCAATATTACACCTTCTGCGAGGAAATGAAGCTTGCCTACTACCCTTCTGAAGGAAACTTCATCTTGATAGACTTTCAGACGGACTCCGATGTACTGTTTCAATACTTGATGAAAAAAGGGTATATTGTACGATCCGGAAAAGCCTTAGGTTATCCGACTTGTCTCCGTATTACAGTCGGAACAAAGGATCAAAACGCAGAAATCATCTCTTACCTGAAAGAATATAAAATGAAACAAGCCATTTAATAGAGAGGAGACATCCTCTCTATTTACATATATAAAGACATCAGGCGGTGAAGTGAATTGAACGGGAAAGTATTAGTGATCGGACTTGGGCTGATCGGTGGGTCGATAGCCCTTGCAATAAAAAAAGAACATCCAAATGCGTGTATAATAGGATACGATATAAATACTCAACAGGCGAAATTAGCAAAGTCATTAAAAGTCATCGACGAGTTCTGTGAAAATTATGATGCGGAAGCAAGAGATGCAGATTTTATTGTCATTTCTGTACCGGTGATGCAAGCTAATGAAGTGTTGAAACATTTAAGCGGAATTACATTTACGAAACCACAAGTTGTGATTACGGATGTAGGTAGTACGAAAAATAGTATTACAACGTTAGCGGCTACCCTTTTCTCTCAGGATAATGTTACATTCATAGGGGGCCATCCAATGGCAGGTTCCCATAAGAGCGGTGTGATTGCTGCCAAAAGCCATCTGTTTGAAAACGCTTTTTATGTGCTAACACCTTTTACAGAGGATGCCAATCCTAAAGAGGTGGCCTTAACAAAAATGTGGCTCGCTGGAACGAAGGCGAATTTTATCACTATGTCTGCCGCAGAGCATGACTTGGTTGCAGGGGTCATCAGCCATTTTCCTCATGTGGTCGCAGCTGGCCTTGTTCATCAGGCAGAGGATATGCAATCTACCAATCCTTTTGTCTCAAGACTTGCAGCAGGTGGCTTCCGGGATATTACACGGATCGCTTCAAGCAATCCGACGATGTGGAAGGACATTTTGATACATAATAAAGAAACCATTCTAACACTTTTAGATCAATGGATGGAGCAAATGGTAGTGGTGAGGGAGCAGTTGTCACAGGATAACGAGGCTTTCTTGCTTGAGTATTTCAGCAAAGCCAAGGAGTTTCGTGACGGTCTTCCAGTAAAGTCTAAGGGAGCTATTCCTTCTTTTTACGATTTATATGTGGATGTTCCCGACTATCCTGGTATCATCTCAGAGATTACCGGTATACTTGCAAAAGAGAAAATAAGTATTACCAATATCCGGATCATGGAAACAAGAGAAGAAATCTATGGAGTTCTGAGACTAAGCTTCCAATCAGAAGACGATCGCCAATCTGCAGAAGATTGCTTACGCAAGCACACCATGTATGAAACTTATATTGTCTAGTTAGGAGAGAGTGAAAATGAAGAAACTTACAGGTACCGCAAGTGGGTTAAAAGGGACCATACAGATTCCTGGGGATAAATCGATTTCTCATCGTTCCGTCATGTTTGGTTCTATGGCGGAGGGCAAAACGACAGTGGAAAACTTCCTCCCGGGTGATGACTGCCTAAGTACAATCAGTTGTTTCTCCAAGCTTGGGGTGAAAATTGAACAAGAAGGCTCCAATGTGACGGTATACGGAAACGGATTGAAGGGACTTCGAGAGTCATCAGAAATATTGGATGTCGGGAACTCTGGAACAACAGCACGACTGATGATGGGTATTCTCTCCGGCTTGCCTATCCACTCTGTCCTGATTGGGGACGAGTCTATCGCCAAAAGACCAATGAAACGGGTTACTGTTCCGTTGCGCGATATGGGTGCAAGAATCCAAGGGAACCATGATGGCAATTTCACGCCTATCTCTATTCAGGGAGGTGGCTTACGAGGCCTTGATTACGTGTCACCTGTCGCAAGTGCTCAAGTGAAGTCTGCTATTCTGTTGGCAGGGTTGCAGGCTGAAGGGGTAACCACTGTGAGTGAACCTTTTAAATCCCGTGATCATACAGAGAGAATGCTTCGTGCATTCGGAGTGGAAGTAAAAGAAGAGGAAGAATGCAAGGTAAGCGTGATTGGTGGGCAAAAACTGGTGTCTGATTTACATATTGTCGTTCCTGGAGATATCTCTTCTGCAGCGTTTTTCCTGGTGGCAGGTGCGATTGTGCCTGAAAGCAAGGTTACATTGCAAAGGGTTGGGTTGAATCCTACTCGTACTGGGATTTTAGAAGTTTTGAAAAATATGGGGGCAAGTCTTTCTTATTCTAATGTGGTAGAGGATGGACCAGAACCATATGCGGATATTACAATAGAAACTTCAGATCTTAAAGGTGTCGAAATTGGCGGCGATATCATCCCGCGCCTTATTGATGAAGTGCCAATCATCGCCTTGATGGCTACTCAGGCTGAAGGCACAACAGTGATCAAGGATGCGGAAGAGTTGAAGGTGAAGGAAACAAATCGTATCGATACGGTTGTGGATGAGCTGAAGAAGCTAGGAGCGGACATTGAGGCAACTGAGGACGGAATGATCATTAAGGGCAAAACTAGGTTGCATGGTGGCACGCTTGACAGTTACGGGGATCACCGTATCGGCATGATGGGAGCCATTGCGAGCCTGGTTGCTGATGGGGAAACAGTTCTTCAAAATGATGGGGCAATCAATGTTTCCTATCCGAGCTTCTTTGAGCATATGGAGAGTTTGAGAAGAGCGTAATTTTTAGATGAAGGGGTCCATGGGGATGGGCCTCTTTTTAGTTTGGAATATTTATTAGCTTTGATGATCCGATTATTGGAAGACGTTGCTTGGCTAGGAGGTGGGGTATAATTTAAGATTTGGGTGGGTGATAAACGCAATTCGCCCGTAAAATCTTATTTTCGCCCGATTAGTCTTGGGAATCGCCCGTAAAATGAAATTATCGCCCGATTTGTCTTTTGAATCGCCCGTAAATTCAAATTATCGCCCGAAACGGATTCGGATACCTCTAGGGTTATCTCGCGTCCGTCCTCTTCCGCCCGCGCCTTCCATGAAAATCCTAAAATTTACTTATATCCCAAACAACACGTTCAAAGCATATTTCCCCCTCCAGTCGCATAGCTTGTCTTAAGAACGTTTCTAGAGGGGGATGCTATGGAATATATTATAGAAGCTGCCAATGTAGTTAAGAACAAATCAACACTCCTCCATACCAATCTGCTAGTGAAAGACAACAAAATCCATTACATGAAAGAAGGGCATTTTTTCCATTCGAGGTCCATGAGAATGGATATTTCCCCTTATGTACTGACACCTGGACATGTCATGCTTGTCGATAACCTTGAACAAATGCCTTTTCCGCAGTTTAAACAATTCATCACAAGCAACTATTTAAAAAAAGGTTGTACAACCCTTCTTTCTCTCATATCGGTTCAACGCGAAAAAGAATTATTGCAAACATTAAAGAGAGCGAGAACTTTCTTATTGAATAGTCCCATTGATTATTATTTTGCTGTCAGAATTCCCTTCGATAAACTCTCACCTTCTTTTGTAAGGCAATGCAGGCGGTATAAGATTTCTGCTATCTTTTTGCAGATGGATGATACAACCGAACTCTCTTCCGTCCCATGGGGTTGGATAAAAGATGCCTTGTATCAATTTCCATTAACATTTCTTCCGTGCTGGCAAAACATTTCTCCATCCAAAAAAAACAAGAAGAAAAAAGAGTGGAAACTAATGATGAAAGAAGAAAAATTACCACATTCCACGGAGTGTCCAGAACAGGGGAAACCGCTTGATTTGGATCTATTAATGAAAATTGGTATTTATCCGTCCAAAGGAGATTTGAGGGTCGGTGGAGAATTAGACTATAATCTCTATTTGTCACCAGAAGGCCATATTATTGAAACTATCGAAAATCTGGATTATGATAGTCATATTCCAGAAGTTACAGTTCAAAAAGGGACGGTTATCAAAGCGGGAGATGAGGTTTTATTTCGTCCAGGCTTTGGAAAAGAATGTACAGTAACCATTCCTGGCCATTTTTTACTATCTGAAAAGATTTGAAGAACGTGTGATGGCGGATTTTAAAAACGAAGGGAAGTAGTATTTTGTCTTACACAGTAATTGATAAAGCTCTAGAACTAATAGATAACGGAGACATAGAACAAGGACTAACTATCCTAAAAGAAAACGAATCTAAGTTTGGGGAAGAGGATTTGTTCCAGACTGCTCAGATCTATCAGCAACTTGGCATGCTTGATGACGCCAAACAACTTTACCAGAACCTTCTATACCAATTTCCAAATGAGTCTGACCTCATTATTTCACTGGCTGAAGTCCACATCGACCTAGATGAAGAAGATGAAGCGATGGCTTTATTAGAAAACATTGCGGAAGATGATGATGTCTACATTCAGTCGCTGCTTCTACTTGCAGACCTTTATCAGGCACAGGGACTGTTTGAGGTCAGTGAGCAAAAGTTACTTGCTGCCAAAAAACTTGCACCAAAAGAACCGATCATCAGCCTTGCCTTAGCGGAAGTATATCTGTCTCAAGGTGACTATAAGAAAGCCATTCCATTTTATGAATCCGTTCTTCCGCATGAAGATGAAATTGATTTCTCTTTGCAGGAAAGACTTGCTGAATGCTACAGTGCTACAGGGCAATTTGAGGAAGCAATGCCTTATTTCGACCAGGCATTGCAGAAAGAGTTGAAAATTGACGTACTATTTCAATACGGATTTACCGCTTTTCAGGCAGGATATTTCAAGACCTGTATCGAAAAACTTAATCAGGTAAAAGAAATGGATTATGAATACTCCTCTCTTTACTTATATCTTGCAAAAGCATATGAACACGAAGGATTGTTAGAAGATAGCTTGCGTGTTGCAAAAGAAGGTTTAGCGGTAAATGAATATAACAAAGAATTGCAAGTGTACGGAGCGAAAGTGGCAATGAAACAGCAGAATGTGCAAGAGGCAGAAGAGTTGTTAAGAGAAGCAATTGCCATTGACCCTGGATATGTGGAAGCAGCCTTAACTTTAACTAAAATCTTCTTGCAGGAAGAGCGCTATGAAGATGTTATAGACTGCCTAAATGAACTCATTAACTTTGGAGAGTCCGACCCGCAATATGATTGGGACTTAGCTGTTGCCTACCAACAAACCGAAAAATATTCTGATGCATTAAATCATTACCGTCAAGCATATACTTCTTTTAAAGATGACAGCAGCTTCCTTTACGATTATGCACACTTTTTATTGGAGGAAGGGAAACGAGAAGAAGCAAAGCCGCTTTTTGAAAAACTAATACAACTTGACCCAACCAACATAGAATTGCAAGATCTGTATCTAAATTTACAAGAGTAGGGAATATTCTACGCAGAGGAGGGACGATAGTTGTGGCTACCCCTGTATCTGTCAACGAGAAGAAGGACTTTATAAGGTGGTTCTTGGGAAACTATCAGTTAAAAAGACGTGAATGTGTATGGATTTTAAACTATTTGATGAGTCATGACCAGTTGATGAAGAAAGTTCACTTTGTTGAGCAAGCCCAGTTTTGTCCACGGGGAATTATCATGTCAACCCATTGTGTAGAGGAAGTGCCATTCAGGTTTTATAAAGAAAATGTGATGACGACGGACGCTGAGAAGTCCTTCCATGACATTAGGCTTAATCGTGATGAGGATATTTATATCCAGTTAAATTTCCGGTCTGTCTATCATTCACCGCAATATGCAGCAGTGCTCGAAGATAATCCGTTTATGCCAAAACAGTCCCAAATCAATGAAAAGGATCGTATTTTAGCAGAAAGGATGCTAGAAGAATCCATTTACACTTTTCAAAAAGAGAAGCTATTGAAAATGATTGACGAGGCATTGGACCGGCAGGATGAAGAAGCGTTTCGAAAACTGACAGGTCAGTTGAAGAGATTATAATATTTCTTACCCCCCAACTTAAAAATGTTGCGGGGTTTTTTTGTTGTTACTCTAAATATTTGACCTCACCCACTACAAAACTTATATTTAAAGAACGACACTAAATCCACAATAGAAAGAGTTGAAACCAAACATGAAATGGACAAGCAAAGATATCTCCCAATACGTTCAAGCAAAAGAATATATAGATACGGTCATCATTCCCCTGTTGCCGATTAGTTTCGGGGACAATATCAAAACAATTGCATCTCACGGAGAATACATAAACATATTAAGTTACGAATTGGAAAGACAATTCAAAGGAAGAGTTATTCTGTTGCCCCCTTTCAGCTATATCGAATCAGACCAAGCTGAAAACAAAGTAGCACAGCTTAACAATCTGTCCTTACATATTAAAAAAAGTAATATTAAACATGTATTTCTTATGACATCCGACAGTTCTTGGAGTCAAAAAGAACAGCAATTAGAAGGAAAGCTTGTATGGCTACCGGCGATTCCTTTAGAAGATATGGAAGATAAATATAAACAGAAAATCATTCAAGATCAGATGAATCAATTATTGCCGATGTTTATCCAAAAATGGCAGGATTAAAAGTATTGAAATTGGTGCAAAATATCCCAAAAGGCAAACTACTAGCAAAATGATATTAAAAAAGCAATAAAAAAACGAAAATATTTTAAAAGGATTAAAAATAAGTCACAACCTTGCCATTTTTTCGAGGCAGGAGATTATTGACCTTGGGACAAGATTGATATATCATGAGAATGTCCTAGTTTTCTATGTGTTATAATCTACTGTCCGTATGGACTTAGTTCTGTCTATAGAGGGGGGAAAACAATGAGTGAGAAAAACCATCGCGTGTCTAGACGTCAATTTTTAAACTATACCCTTACTGGTGTAGGCGGTTTCATGGCAGCAGGTATGCTTATGCCAATGGTCCGTTTTGCAATTGATCCTGTACTTAAAGCTGGAAATGAGCAAGAATTAGTTGCTGTATGTGAAGAAAGTGAACTTACTGCGGAACCGCAAAACTTCCCTTTCAAGATTAAGCAGGTAGATGCTTGGTATGAATCCGAAGAACCTAGAACTGCTTGGATCTACAAAGATGAAAACGGTGAAATTATTGCCTTATCTCCAGTTTGTAAGCATCTGGGCTGTACTGTAAACTGGGGTTCAGACCCTGGTAATCCAGATAAGTTCTTCTGTCCATGCCACTATGGCTTGTATGAAAAAAATGGTGACAACGTACCTAATACGCCACCACTATCTCCACTTGATGTATACGTTCATGAAGTGAAAGATGGTATCGTTTATTTAGGTAGCGCAAAACCAAAAGGGGAGGCGTAATAATTGTTAAATAAGATTTATGACTGGGTTGACGAACGATTAGATATTACGCCGATGTGGCGCGATATCGCGGACCACGAGGTACCTGAGCACGTAAACCCAGCACATCACTTCTCCGCATTCGTATATTGTTTTGGTGGATTGACGTTCTTCGTAACAGTTATCCAAGTACTTTCAGGTATGTTCCTGACTATGTACTATGTTCCAGACATTAAAAATGCGTGGGAATCCGTTTATTATTTACAAAATGAAGTTGCGTTCGGTCAAATCGTACGCGGTATGCACCACTGGGGAGCCAGTTTGGTTATCGTAATGATGTTTTTACATACACTACGTGTTTTCTTCCAAGGTGCATATAAAAAACCACGTGAACTTAACTGGGTGGTAGGAGTACTTATCTTCTTCATTATGTTAGGTCTTGGTTTTACAGGTTACCTATTACCTTGGGATATGAAAGCATTATTTGCAACAAAAGTAGGGTTAGAGATCGCCGCTGCAACTCCATTAATAGGAGATATGGTGAAAACCTTACTAGCTGGTCATCCTGAAATTGTTGGAGCACAAACACTGACACGTTTCTTTGCGATTCATGTCTTCTTCTTACCTGCAGCTCTATTCGGCTTGATGGGTGCTCACTTTGTCATGATTCGTAAGCAAGGTATTTCTGGTCCGCTATAAGATTCATTATTTTTGATAACAAAGGAGGGGAACCTATATGCATAGAGGAAAAGGTATGAAGTTTGTTGGTGACTCGCGTGTCCCGGCAGTACGCAAGCCTAATATTCCAAAAGACTATTCCGAGTTTCCTGGTAAAACGGAAGCATTCTGGCCAAACTTCTTGCTAAAAGAATGGATGGTTGGTGCGGTTTTCCTAATCGCATTCCTATGCCTGACTGTCGCTCACCAATCTCCATTGGAGCGTGTGGCAGATCCTACTGATACTGGATATATTCCGTTACCAGACTGGTACTTTTTATTCTTATACGAGCTACTTAAATATCAATACGCAGCTGGACCATACACGGTTATTGGTGCAATGATCATGCCTGGTCTTGCGTTTGGTGCATTATTACTTGCTCCATTCTTAGATCGCGGTCCTGAGCGTCGCCCTAGTAAGCGTCCTATTGCTACTGGTCTTATGTTACTAGGTATCGCTTCAGTCTTCTTCTTGACTTGGCAGTCTGTAGATTCTCATGACTGGGAAGCTGCGGCTCAGCAAGGGGAAATCACTGATGAAATTGATATTGAAATTGACATGGAAGCAGAAGGTTATGTTATTCTTCAAGAAAACACTTGCCTATCCTGTCACGGTGACAATCTTCAAGGTAACCCTGGAATGGCTCCATCTTTAATTGATAATCCTGACTTCGTATCTGAAGATTATCAGACGATTGCAGTAGAAGGTGTGGGTGGAATGCCTGCAGATCTTTTCAAGGGTACAGACGAAGAACTTAAAATCCTAGGTGACTACCTAGTTGAAATGAATAAAAAAGCTGCGGAAGCAGAATAACAAGGAAGCTGGCTAATTTAGCCAGCTTTTTTGTATAATGGAAACATCAATTAAATAAAAGTGAGGACACATGATGTTAACTTGGTTTATACACTTATTAAAAACACCGGTGATGCTTTGGCTGGTGTTGATTATTAATGTTCTTGGCACTATCTATGGATACATATGGTATGGCTATCAGTTAGCAGAAACCCCTGCCATTTTTCTTATATTTGTTCCAGATAGTCCGACAGCAAGTCTTTTCTTCTGTTTTGTATTAGTTGGATTTATTTTTAAAAAAAATTTCAAACTGTTTGAGGCGTTAGCAATTATCACATTAGTGAAGTACGGTATATGGGCTGTGGTAATGAATATATTAACGCTCATGGAAAACGGCTATTTGCCGATAGAAGGGTATATGCTGATTGTTTCCCATGGGGCTATGGCTGTGCAAGGAGTGCTATATAGTCCGTATTACCGTTTCAAACTATGGCATCTTGTAGCAGCAGGAATATGGACTTTACATAATGATGTTATTGACTATGTATTTAAAATGATGCCATGGTATGGCAGCTTAATGAAATACTTGCCTCAAATAGGATATTTCACATTTTGGTTAAGTATATTTTCCATCGGTGTTGCGTATTATTTTTCTTTACGGAACAATAGAATGAAGTTGTCCTTGGATTAATGTTCTAACCTTGTCCACACTCTCATAACATTTAGTAGAGAATATGGGAGGGACAAGCGATGAAAGCAAAAAGACATATAATGGCTATTCTATTATTTTTACTTATTTTCCCGTCAGGTATAAAAGCACACTCTCATGAACCGTTAGAGCCATTTGCTCTTAATTTTATTATGGATGATGCTCTTCAGCTTGTGAAAACAGAACGGTATGTAGAAGCGCACAACCTAATGGATATTTTTTCTGATGAATTTACAAAGTTGATGGTGACAAACCAGCAAATCCCATCTGATGAAGTTAGGATTATATCTGTGGTTCATCAACAATCAATGGCCTCCCTAAGTGACACACTTCTTCCGCATGAAGAAAAAGTAAGGGCAATCATTAGACTCCGTATGGCGGTAGATGCGATGACTTCTGAACACCAGCCGATGTGGGTGGAGATGGAAGACCCGCTAATCATGACCTTTGAACAGCTGAAAGATTCAGTTGAAACTAGGGACAGTGATTCTTATGAAGCATTATATCGACGACTGCTATTGGAATACGATATGATTCATCCTAGTGTCAGAATGGATGTAAAACCAGAGTATATTCAAAAGATGGATGCCCATATCGATTACTTAGATAAAAATAGAGACGCTTTGCTTTCCCATTCAGAGGAATTCGACGATATGCAGGTAATTGAGGCAGATCTTAAAGCATTATTTAAAGAACTTAAAGAGGATGAAACAGATCCTTCACTTTTGTGGGTGATGATCTCAACTGGAAGCTTTATTTTATTGACACTGTCCTATGTGGCCTTCCGTAAGTACTTGGGTGCTAAGAGGCTTGAGATGCGGAAAAAGCTTAAAGATTGACAGGGATAAAATAAAGGAAATAAAATAATCCTAATAGGAAGACTACAGTTAGCTATGTATTCAAGCTAAGGAGGGACTTACTAATGGGATTGGGAATGTATCTAATCTACTTTGCTTTCTTGCTGATTGTCCCACTATGGGCGCAGTCAAGGGTGAAAAGCGCGTATAAAAAGTTTTCAAAAGTTGCTTCCTCTTCCGGGATGCCGGGAGCAGAGGTTGCTAGGAAAATATTACACGATAACGGAATCCATGATGTGAGGGTGGAAGAGACAAGAGGGCATTTGACTGACCATTATGATCCTCGGTCAAAAACAATCAGGTTGTCGTCACATAATTATCATGGTAATTCCATAGCAGGTGCAGCAATTGCGGCTCATGAAGTAGGCCATGCCATTCAAGACAACCAGGACTATGCGTTTTTGCGGTTTCGCCATTCATTAGTGCCAGTAGCAAGTCTTGGTTCGAATATGTCATTTTTCTTGATTTTCGCTGGGATTATCTTTAGTGCTAGTAACCTGATTCTTGTCGGAATCATCTTTATGGCTGCTGCGGTGCTGTTTCAGTTGGTAACCTTGCCTGTTGAATTTGACGCATCTAATCGTGCGATGGATCAAGTGGTGTCGCTTGGAATTATTAATAACAACGAAGAGCGTGAAACAAAGAAAGTACTAAATGCGGCGGCATTGACATATGTGGCAGCAGCAGCTGTTGCGGTAGCGGAGCTGGTGAGGTTTATTTTGATTTATTTGGGTAGTAGGGAATAGTTAGATTGAAAAAGCAGCCATTTTAGTGGCTGCTCTTTTCAATATCTGCTAAGCATTGTCTATCTCTCCATCGGATTCTTATTCTCATCCAACGTAAAGCCTTCCCCAAGTACATCATGCACATCACTTACCGCAACAAACGCATGTGGATCAACGGAAGTGATGACATTTTTCAACTTTACCAGCTCATTTTTCGCAACTACACAATACAGCACATTACGCTCCACCTTTGAAAAAGAACCTTGCCCTCGCAATATTGTCACACCGCGGTCCATTTCCTCATGTACTTTTGATGCAATCTCTTCGTTCTTTTCAGAAATAATGGTTGCTCCTTTAGCTGCATAAGCTCCCTCTTGCATGAAATCAATCACACGAGCGGCAACAAACACAGCAACAAGCGTATACATAGCTTCCTGATAGGTTAAGTACATGATCAAGGAGAGTACGATAACCACAGCATCAAACATGAACATCGCTTTTCCCATGCTCCAGCCAATATACTTGTGCGCAAGACGTGCGATAATATCCACTCCGCCTGTTGTTCCTCCGTATCGGAAAATAATCCCCAGACCTATCCCGATGAACACTCCTGCAAACAACGCTGCCAAAGTTAAATCATTTTCAAGAGGAGGAAACATCAAAGGAACCCTTTGGAATATCCATAAAAACAAGGACAAACTGAACGTCCCAATCAATGTGTAAAAGAACGTGTTTCTTCCTAGCAGCTTCCAACCAATGAAGAAGATAGGGATATTAAGCAAAAGGTTGGTATAAGAAGGATCAAATCTGAAAAGAAAGTATAAAAGTAGGGTGATGCCAGTAAAGCCGCCTTCTGCTAGATTGTTTTGCATATTGAAGTTGACAAGACCAAATGCGAAAATGGCAGAACCGATAAGTATGTAGATAATGTTTTTTATTTTCAAGCCTTTTAACATGATGAACCTCCAAGACCTAGATAGTTTACAACCTCTCTATTATAATAGACAAGGAGAAGAGAAGTAAATGAGATAAAGGGTAAGGCTTATTATTTGTTTTTTTATCACTTCCTGTCGATTCCGTTCCAGGTGTTCGAGTTCCGCGGGGCGGTGCTTAAGCCTCCTCGGCTGCGCCTAAGCCACTGAAAAAGCTTTGATTTTATCAATTGTTTAGATAACGCTGTTGATTTCCGCAAATGGCTTCGCTTTCCTAGGGGCTGACGAGAGCCTCCTCGGCAAGCCTGCGGGGTCTCCACCAAGCGCTATCTCCCTTAGGAGTCTTCGCCTTTTGCTCCAATCAACAGCTCAAAAATACCAAGTACTATATAATATCAGTTTTTTAGTGGCCTCGGCCGCGCCTGTGAGGTCTCAAGTCTACCGCTCCCTCCCGCCGGAGTCTCACACCTTGCACTACAATCGACAGGATGGTGTTGAGTAATCGCAAGAATTAAGCTCAATCATTTGTCAAATGATAGGGTTTTAGCTAACATGATAAGGTGAGGTGACATGTGCATGAATGAAAAGACGATGCAAGAGATGCAAAAGGAAGTTGACAATTATATTTCCCAATTTAAAGAAGGTTATTTCAGTCCATTAGCGATGCTTGCAAGGATGACAGAGGAACTTGGAGAACTGTCTCGCGAAGTTAATCATTACTATGGAGAAAAGCCAAAGAAAAGCACAGAAAAAGAAAATACAATGGAAGAAGAGTTAGGTGATATGTTGTTTGTGATGATCTGCTTCGCTAATTCTCTTAATATAGATCTACAAGAAGCACACGACCGTGTAATGGAAAAGTTTCAAACCAGAGATAAAGATAGATGGACAAGGATTGAGGAGGAAGGGAAATAATGAAAAACATCAAGATTATCCTTGCCGGCCCTCGTGGACGCATGGGAAGAGAAGCAGTGGATTTAATACATAATGTAGAACACTTTCAATTGGTTGCTTGCCTTGACAGAGAGAACGAGGGCAAATTGCTTTCTGATGTGGAAGGGTTCCCCAAAATTGATGCTCCAATTTACACTGATCCAAGAACTTGTTTTAAAGAGATAGAAGCAGATGTACTTATAGACCTTACCACTCCTGAAATAGGAAAAATCAATACGAAACTCGCAGTGGAACATGGGATTCGTCCTGTAGTTGGTACTACTGGTTTTAATGAAGAGGAACTTCAAGAATTAACAGAACTTGCAGAATCCCAAAAAGTCGGTGTCATCATTGCTCCAAACTTTGCTGTAGGAGCCATTTTAATGATGAAGTTTGCTCAAATGGCAGCAAAGCATTTTCAAGACGTGGAAATCATGGAATTGCATCATGATAGAAAACTGGATGCTCCTTCTGGCACAGCCATAAAGACGGCAGAACTTATTTCCAAAACGCGTGAACCAAAACACCAAGGCCATCCTGAGGAAGAGGAGACCATCAATGGAGCAAGAGGAGCAGAAACCAAAGATGGAATTCGAATTCACAGTGTTAGATTGCCTGGGCTTGTAGCGCACCAAGAAGTAATGTTTGGCGGGGAAGGCCAATCATTGACGATCCGTCATGATTCCTACAATCGTGCAAGCTTTATGTCTGGTGTGAGACTGTCTGTGGAAACAATTATGAATCTGGAAGAGTTAGTGTACGGCTTGGAAAATATTATCGAGTAACGGGGGAACTGTCATGAAGATAGCATTAATTGCACACGATAAGAAAAAACCGGATATGATTCAATTTGCTACCGCGTATAAAACGATATTGGAAAAGCATGAAATTTTTGCGACAGGTACCACTGGCCTTAGGATTGCAGAGGCGACTGGTTTGACTGTTTATCGTTTTCAGTCTGGACCACTAGGTGGGGATCAAGAAATTGGGGCCATGATTGCCCAAAATAAAATGGATTTGGTAATCTTTTTCCGGGATCCTTTGACTGCCCAACCTCATGAGCCGGATGTGACAGCATTACTTCGTTTATGTGACGTATATTCCATTCCCTTAGCAACCAATATGGGGACAGCGGAGATTTTAATTCACGGCCTTGCAAGGGGAGAGCTGAGCTGGAGAGAGATTGTTCACGGTAGAGAGGCAGAGAGCAATGACTGAACCACTGGACATCCTCGCTTTTGGGGCACATCCTGATGATGTCGAAATTGGGATGGCAGGGACGCTTGCCAAATATAAAGAACAAGGCTTAAAAATCGGTATCTGTAATCTGACACTTGCAGAGAAATCATCCAACGGAACCGTAGAAATTCGCCAGAGTGAAGCAGCCAAGGCTGCAAGTATTTTGGAGCTTGATGAACTTATTCAGCTATCTTTGCCGGATAGGGGGTTATATCTGAAAGAAGAATACATAACCGAGATTGTATCTGTCATTAGAACTTACAGGCCACGTCTTGTCTTTGCCCCATATCTTGAAGATCGTCATCCTGATCATGGCAATTGTGCCAAGTTAGTGGAAGAGGCAGTCTTTTCCTCCGGTGTTAGAATGGTGGAAGATTACAAGAACCAAAAAGCACATAAACCAGATAACCTTTATTTTTATCAGATTAATGGGATGAATACACCGAATTTTTACATAGATGTATCAGATCAAATCAATAAAAAAACGATGGCGCTTCAAGCCTATACAAGCCAATTCGAAAAAGATAAAGACGGCGTAGAGACACCGCTTACCAACGGGTATGTGGACGCGGTCATAAGCCGTGAACGGGCATATGGGAAGCAAATCGGTTCTAAGTACGCAGAAGGCTTTTTTGCCAAAGGACCACTTGTCCTAAATTATGATTTATTAGGTGGGATTTAATTGAAATTGAAAATCGGCATTACCTGCTATCCAACCGTAGGGGGATCTGGGGTAATTGCAACGGAATTAGGAAAACTCTTGGCGGAAAAGGGGCATGAAATTCACTTCATCTCCTCGAGTATGCCTTTTCGACTAAATAAAGTGTATAGCAACATTTATTATCACGAAGTACAGGTGAATCAGTATTCTGTCTTTCAGTACCCGCCTTATGACTTGGCCTTAGCAAGCAAAATGGCAGAAGTGGCAAAAAGGGAAAAATTAGACTTGCTGCATGTACACTATGCTATCCCTCATGCAGTATGTGCTTATTTGGCCAAAAAGATGACGGATGATAAACTAAAAATAGTGACCACTTTACATGGTACGGATATTACGGTATTAGGTTACGATCCATCTTTAAACGATATGATCCGTTTTGGTATTGAAGGGTCGGATGTAGTAACGGCAGTATCTGAATCTCTTGTTCAACAGACTTATGACCTTCTGCAACCAAAGAAGGCCATTCAAACCGTTTATAATTTTATTGATGAACGGGTGTATTTTAAAAAAGATACGCAAGATTTGAAAACACAATATGGGATATCTGATGAGGAAAAAGTCATCATTCATGTGTCCAATTTCCGGAAAGTAAAGCGAGTTCAAGATGTTGTGAAGTCTTTTCATCTTATTGAAAAGCAAGTACCTTCCAAACTACTGCTTGTAGGAGATGGACCGGAAATTTCAGTCGTCTGTAATTTAGTAAGAGAACTTGGGTTAAAAGATAAGGTGCTGTTCCTTGGAAAACAGGAGAACCTAGAAGACTTATACTCCATCAGCGACCTTATGCTTCTTTTATCAGAAAAAGAGAGTTTTGGCCTTGTGTTATTAGAAGCAATGGCGTGTGGCGTTCCTTCTGTAGGAACCAAGATTGGTGGAATCCCAGAAGTGATAGATGACGGAGTAACCGGATACCTAAGTGATGTAGGAAATATAGAAGAAATAGCGCAAAATGCGGTAAGAATATTGGGAAATGCAACGCTACATAAAGAGTTTGCTGAAAATGCCATTTCTCGTGTGAAAGAACATTTCAGTTCACGGAAAATAGTGGAACAATATGAAGATATGTATAAGCAATTGATTAATCAAGAGGGATGAAAACGGGGGAGTAATCATGAACAATGCCTTCCGACAAGGAATTGAAATCATAGAGCGTTTAGAAGAAAACGGACATGAAGCATACTTTGTAGGAGGCTCTGTTCGGGATACTCTGATGGACAGAGTGATAGGGGATATCGATATTGCTACTTCTGCCACTCCAGAAGAAATCCAAGCCATATTTCCAAAGACGGTAGATGTCGGTGCGGAACATGGAACAATCATAGTTGTTTCTTCAGAAGACGAAAACTATGAAGTGACAACGTTCCGTACAGATGGAACCTATACAGATAATCGTCATCCAGATGAAGTGATCTTTGTGAAGAGCTTAAAGGAAGACTTGAAACGAAGAGACTTCACGATGAATGCAATTGCGATGAATAAAGTCGGCAAAATTCTCGATCCATTTGATGGAGAGAAGGATATAAACAGGAAAGTTATTCGTACTGTGGGCAAGGCTACTGACCGTTTCAGGGAGGATGCCTTGAGGATGCTCCGGGCTGTACGATTTGCCAGTCAATTGTCTTTTTCTTTAGAAGCAGACACTTTTTTGGGAATTCAAGCAGACAAAGCGTTGCTTGCCAATGTTTCTATTGAAAGAAAAACGATAGAAATGGAAAAGCTATTACTTGGACAAGGAATTAAGTTTGGCTTAGAACTTTTGGTTACCACTGGCCTTCATTCCTACCTCCCGCAGCTTGAAGGGAAAGAGAAGCAATTGTCGGAGCTTGGGGACATGCCTCTCCATCGCCTTAAAAACCGGTCATCCACTTGGACGATTTTGTCATACGCTTTAAAGATTGACAAGCATGAAGTGGAAGGGTTTTTAACGAGCTGGAAACTGCCAAAGAAGATCATTAAGTCAGTCGTAGAGAATCTACTGCTCATGGAAAAGATTCAACAATATGGCTGGCGTAGGGAAGCAGTATACAGAGCGGGGCGTGAGCAGTCTTTAGAAGTTCACCAAGTGATGTGCATGCTAGGTTTGGACGAAGAAACCTCTAAAAAGAAGATAGATGAGTTATATGAGAATTTGCCGATCCACAGTTTGAAAGATATTGTTTTCGACGGTCATGACCTAATGGAACTGGCAGGAGGAAAAAGAGGAAAGTGGATTTCCGAGATACTCTCAGACATGGAAATGGCTTTGATAAACGAGGAAACAGAAAATGAAAGAGCGGCTTTGAAGGAGTGGGTGTACAATTGGCTACAGAAATACGATCCAAACTATTAAAAATGTTCACCGAGATTGAAGGTGATTTCCTTTCTGGCCAAAAGATAAGCGAAGAATTAGGGTGTTCAAGAACAGCCGTTTGGAAGCATATTGAAGACTTGAGGCAGGAAGGCTATGAGCTTGAGGCAGTAAGAAGAAAGGGATACCGAATAAAAACCATTCCCGATAAGATATCCCACAATGAAATCTCTTTAGGGTTAAAAACGGAAACACTAGGACGAAAAATACATTTTGAAGATTCCGTCACCTCCACCCAAAAAATAGCCCATCAATTGGCTTATGATGGTGTACCTGAGGGAACATTGGTTGTTGCCGAGGAGCAAACTTCTGGGAGAGGGAGATTAAGCAGGGCCTGGTATTCACCAAAATACACAGGAGTTTGGATGAGTCTGATTTTACGCCCTAACCTCCCGCCTGCAAAAGCACCTCAACTGACTTTATTGACAGCAGTCGCCATCACTCAGGCGATTGAAGAGGTGACCGGATTGCGTCCGGATATTAAATGGCCTAATGATATATTGATCAATAAAAAGAAAACAGTCGGTATACTTACTGAAATGCAGGCAGAAGCAGATAAAATCAATTCTGTCATTATCGGCATGGGGATAAATGTGAATCAAACTTTGGAACAATTTCCGGAAGATCTTCATTCCATTGCAACCTCTTTGTCCATTGAATTAGGAGAAAAGGTCAATCGGGCGGAGCTTATCCAATCCATTCTCATGAAATTTGAAAATCTTTATCAAAAGTATTTGCAGCATGGGTTTTATCCGATCAAACTTTTATGGGAGTCTTATGCCATCAGTATCGGCAAGAGGATCATTGCTCGCACTATCACAGGAACATTAGAAGGAACAGCTAAAGGCATTACAGAAGACGGTGTTCTAATGCTTGAGGATGACCAAGACGTAACCCACTATATTCACTCAGCGGATATCCAAATTGGAAGCGATTAAATGATGGCATTCTTTCACCACATGCACTATAATAAAGGTGTTGGGCAGTATCTATCAAAGAACTGCACCTGACAACTTTTTTAAAATTTTTATACAACCAACCAAATATCTGCCTTGATCCAAAGGACTGGGACAGAGGGATTGAACTGAATGATTTTTTGAGCTAAACACTACATCCTTCTTTCGCATGCGCAAAAGAGGGATTTTTTTCGGTTCTTTTCCTCCCCTTACTAAAAAGGAGGACGGAAAATGAAAACTACAACAGACTTTTTAAAAATGAAAAAAAACAACGAGAAAATCGCCATGTTAACAGCATACGATTATCCATCTGCAAAGCTCGCTGAAGAAGCGGGAGTGGACATGATACTTGTGGGTGATTCTCTTGGTATGGTCGTGCTTGGATACGAATCTACCGTACCTGTCACAGTGGATGACATGATTCATCATACGAAAGCAGTGAAAAGAGGTGCACCTTCTACGTTTATCGTTACGGATATGCCATTTATGTCCTATCACCTTTCGATGGAAAACACCCTTTTAAATGCCAAAAGAATCGTTCAGGAATCTGGGGCACATGCGTTGAAAGTGGAAGGCGGCGGGGAAGTGTTCCATGTTATCTCCACTCTGACAAGTGCCGGTATTCCAGTTGTCGCCCATTTGGGGCTGACTCCTCAATCAGTAGGGGTTCTTGGCGGCTACAAAGTACAGGGGAAAGATGTAGAAAGTGCCAAGAAAATGATCCAGGATGCAAGGACAGCTGAAGAGGCAGGGGCAATGGCTCTTGTATTAGAATGCGTGCCAAAGCAACTATCGAAAGATATAGCAGCTCAACTGACCATTCCAGTTATCGGCATAGGTGCAGGTGTTGATGTCGACGGTCAGGTACTTGTTTACCATGATGTCGTAAAATACGGAGTAGATCGAGTTCCAAAGTTTGTGCATTCTTATGTGGATTCCCAAATGTTAATGAAAGATGGTCTGCAACAGTATGTACATGAGGTAAAAGAAAATGCTTTTCCTAAACCTGAACATAGTTTTACGATGAAAGAGGAAACACTGCATCGCTTATATGGGGGATAAAAGGTGAAAATCATTAAACAAATAACCGACATGCAACATGTCATAAAAATAGAAAAGCAGCAAGGTAAAAAAATAGGTTTTGTTCCTACGATGGGCTTTCTACATGAAGGACATCAAACATTACTAAAGGAAGCCCGAGAAAACAATGATATTGTCGTGTTAAGTATTTTTGTTAATCCTTTGCAGTTCGGACCAAATGAGGATTTAGAAGCTTACCCACGTGACTTTGAGCGTGACGAAGAAATTGCAAAATTACGTGGAGTGGACTATCTTTTTTACCCTTCAGTAGAGGAAATGTACAAAGAGAATCGAACAACCATCATAAGAGTGGAACAACGAGTGGATGTTCTTTGTGGAAAACATCGTTCTGGACATTTTGACGGAGTAGCAACAGTTGTCATGAAACTTTTTCAGATTGTGACACCAGATACAGCATACTTTGGTATGAAAGATGCACAGCAAGTTGCAGTGATTGACGGTTTGATAAATGACTACCATCTGCCAATAGAATTGGTAAGAGTGGGGACAGTCAGGGAAGAAGATGGTCTTGCGAAAAGCTCGCGCAATGTGTATTTGAGTGAAGAGGAAAGAAGCAAAGCTCCATCCCTGTATAAAGCACTAACACTCGGTAAGGCGAAATTGAAATATGGAATGGATGTCCACTCCGTAAAAGAAGAAGTGGAGGAATATATTCTCCTACAAACAGGACACAAAGCGGAATATGTGGAGATCTACGCGTACCCGACCCTTCAAGAACTAAAGAAGGTAAAGGAAGAGGAGAGTATCATCATTGCTATTGCAGTGAAGTTTTCAAAGGCAAGGCTAATTGACAACATTGTTTTTTCATATTCTAAGGGGGAATAAAAATTGTTTCGTACACTAATGAATGCAAAAATACATCGTGCTAGAGTAACTGAATCTAATCTAAATTATGTAGGGAGTATTACAATTGACGAGGATATCCTCGATGCAGTTGGTATGGCTGCAAACGAAAAAGTACAAATTGTGAACAATAATAATGGTGCACGCTTTGAAACATATATCATCCCTGGTAAAAGAGGCGGGAAAGACTTTTGCCTAAACGGTGCAGCAGCAAGACTCGTCCAAGAAGGCGACATCATCATCGTCATATCTTATGCTATGATGGCTGAGGAAAAAGTAAAAAACCATCAACCAAAAGTCGCGGTCATGAACGAATACAACGAAATAATCGAAATGTTAGGTACAGAACCAGCCGCAACAGTTATGTAAATAAAATCAACTGTTATTTGGATATCCCCCTCAAAACAGGGGGTTTTTCTATTTAAACATGGGAAAAATAAAAATACATATTTTTTTCAGATGATGTCTATGGTACCTTTTATATATGTTGAACAGATGTAATGAGGTGGATTGAATGAAACAGCGATTTGTCGTTCTTGACTTGGAAACGACAGGGAATACTCCCAAGAAAAATGACAAAATAATACAAGTTGGCGCTGTTTTAATAGAAGATGGTGAAATAGTCGAGCGATTTGCAAGCTTTGTGAACCCTCAATGTACCATCCCGCCTTTTATTGAACAACTAACCAATATCAATCAGGATATGGTCGAGAGGGCTCCAACATTTGCACAAATAGCTCCAATGCTGTGTGAAATGCTAAAAGGGTCAGCCTTAGTGGCACACAATGTACCTTTTGATCTTTCTTTCTTGCAACATGAGTTGAAAACTAGCGGACATCCTACATTTTCAGGAAATACATTTGATACAGTTGAATTGGCCAGGATTTTACTGCCTACACAAAAAAGCTATAAACTAACGGACTTATCTATTTTTTATGAGTTAAATCATGACAATCCACATAGAGCAGATAGTGACGCAGAAGCAACGGCCATTATTTTTCTAAAGTTGATGGATAAGATACAAAGTCTACCCTCCGTTACGATCAATCAGTTACATACATATTTACATACAATGAAAAGTGATATTCACCTATTATTTCAACAAAAGGGTGTGTCATTTTCTCCTAACCATGTTCTATATGATGAAAAGCTTGCTGTTAGAAAAACTTCTCTACAACCTACCGAAGATCTTGCAAAAGTGAAAAGTGCGATGCTAACTAAAGTTAAGGGCTTGCTAAATCCCATTGATAAAGAATTGACTTCTCTTCTCGATGCTCGGCAACATGGTTTATTGGAAATTACAGCCTCTCACAACATGCATACGTTAGGTGCTCTGGCTTTTGCCCTGGAAAATAATAAGAAAGTGGTAATGAGTTCTGCCACGAAAGAAACGAAGCAAGAGCTTGAGAAACAAGTGTTAGCACTTAATAACCATGCGGCATTTCTCTTATCAGAAATAAAAGGAAAGTATTATTATCTTAGCTTGTCGAGGTTAGTGACAGTGCTAGGAGAAGCAGATGATAACTATGATGCTGTTTTAACAAAGGCGCAGATTCTAGTTTGGTTAACAGAAACAGAAACAGGAGATATGGAAGAACTCTCTCTTTCGTCTGGGGGAAGGTTGCTCTGGGATTCCATCAATTGTTCTTACGGAGATTCAACTGATGACTCACAAGATGACCTTTGTTTTTATTCAAGAGCAAAGAATAGAGTACAAAGTGCCTCCATTATTTTTACTAATCACATGTTTTTAGCAAAGGAAATTTGGAAGCCTGAAGCATTTAGGCAAATGGATCATTTTCTTGTTGAAGATGCCAGTCTTTTTCAGCAAAGTGTAAGCAGGTTCCTAGGGAAAGAAATCAGCTATCTGGATCTATATTTTGCTTTATCAAGGCTAAAGGAATCCATTGTCGTCCAACAGGCAAAAGAAGAGTTGGACGAGGCTTTTCGGTTGATTCGAAGTTACTGCCTTTTGAGAACAAAAAAGGGGCAATCAAGAGTAATATACAGATATGATGTGTTGAAGGAAAAATCACCAGGGTGGTATGCTGTTCTAGAAGCTGCCCAAAGACTGTATATGAAGTTGACTGAAGTCCTTTTGTCATTGGAAAAAGAGGCTGATTCAACACCTTTGAAGCAAATGAGGGATACCTTTCACGCCCTGTTATTCAGTGGGGAGAAGCATGGATTAACATGGTTTGATGTACACACAAAAGGGGCAAAGAATTCGGTTGCCATTTATGAGCAACCTCTTGATGTTTCTCATACTCTTGCTGAAAAGTTTTATCAGCAAAAAAGTAGTATACTTTTTATTTCACCAGCATTAAGTGTGGACAAGAATTTTGATTATATGCTTGAGGAGTTAGGACTGACAGACTTCTATCCTAAGACCATAACTGTTGAAAACGCAGGAACTAATTATCCAGATGTATTTATTCCCACAGATATGCCAGCAATTACAAGAGGGAAAAATGATGCATTCAACGAGATTGCTGCCATGCAACTATTAGAGCTTTTGGAAGATAGAGGTGGAAGAATTCTTGTTACCTTTTCCTCCCTTGAGATGTTGACTGCTGTTTATCAGGCGATCAAATCCCTGCCAAATGCAGGTGAATCCGTAGTAGTCAGCCAAAGTAGCATGTCAGGTGGAAAGCAAAAAATACTAAAAGCTGCAGCCAACTTTGAAAAGGCTATCCTGTTGGTAACAAACGGATTCCTAGAAGAAGTTAACTTACAAGGTGAAAAAATAGACACACTCGTTGTCATGAGACTTCCATTCAAGTCAATGGACGAACCTGTGATGGCAGCTAAAATTGCCACTATTGAAGGACAAGGCCGCAATTCGTTTACAGATGTATCATTACCAATAGCAGTATTAAGATTCAAAACAATGATAGGTCGCTTTTTAGAAGCAGAAGGTCCAAAAGAGATATTCATCTTTGATAAGCGAGTGGTGGAAAAAAGATACGGTAACACTTTCCTACAAGCCATCCCTAACGCAATTGTCAAAAAAGACTCCTTCTTTGCAATTTTGAATAATATAAACTAGTCTAAAGCAGTTGATTGGAGCAAATGGCGAAGACTAGGGAGATAGCGCTAGGTGAGACCCCGCAGGCGTAGCCGAGGAGGCTCACGTCAGCCCCTAGGAAAGCGAAGCCATTAGCGGAAATCAACAGCGGTGTTTAAAAAAATACTTAAATCAATGATTTTTTCAGTGGCCTCGGCAAACCCTAGGAGGCTAAAGCTCGCCCCGTGGAAAGCGAAGCCTTATTGCGGCTTATATAAAAAGGGGTGAATCTTCCATTTTAGAAAGATTCACCCATCAAGTTGGTGTGGGATAGGAGCAAATTTTATACTTTCACGTACATCAATGTACTAAACTGAATAGAAACTGTTATAATGTGTTTGAACACTATAGGTGATTCAGTACTTATATTCTAACCGACAATACAGGTCAGTATAAGTAACAAAAATTGTTTAAACGCAGGAGGATTTTGGGATGGAAAGTAAAATTGAGGTCTTGTCAACTGTAACAATAGAGAATTCATCCGATTTATATAAAATCGTGGATACATTAAACAGAACATTAAAAAGAGAAAACCTTATGTTCGGCTTGGCTTTAGACCAGGAAAATAAAGAAAAAGCTGTATTTACAATATATCGTACATAAAGAAGTGATGAAATGAAGAAATGGATTATTTTTAGCATTATCATGATTGCCATCATCATTTTGTGGCAATTTATCTCTATATACCAAACAGCGATGTCACCAGTAAAAGACCAGATTGAAAAAGGGGTGGCAGTTGCCCAAAAAGGGGCAGAGCTACAAACAGTGGAAGATGTAGCGGCATACAATGGAACAAACTCCTATGTAATTGTTCATGGAATGGATAGTGAAAAGGAAGAGCTTGTAGTGTGGGTCAAAGAAAGCAAGGAAATTGTCCATACCATGAAAATGAAGGACGGAATTCCAAGGGAAGATGTTTTGAACTATCTGCAAACGGACAGGGAGCCAAAAGAGATTATTTCCATCTCTCTTGCAATGGAAAAAAACACCCCATTATGGGAAATTAAATATAAAGACATCAATGATCAATATAATCTGTACTATATTAAATTCGAAAATGGCGAATATTTTCAACGAATAATCTTTTAATGGTAGCGGGAGGAAGTAAAAATGAAATTAGCCAAAAGGGTATCAACATTAACACCATCCACAACATTAGAAATCACCGCAAAGGCGAAAGAATTGAAAGACGCTGGCCATGATGTTATTGGTTTAGGTGCAGGAGAGCCTGACTTCAATACACCAGCACATATAATGGATGCTGCAAAAGAGGCGATGGATAAAGGATTTACTAAGTATACGCCATCTGGCGGACTTCCTGCCTTGAAAAAAGAGATCATCAATAAGCTTGAACGTGATCAGGAATTAACATATAAACCATCAGAAGTGATTGTTTGTATCGGTGCTAAGCATGCGCTTTATACTCTTTTCCAAGTTATCCTTGATGAAGGGGACGAAGTGATCATTCCAACTCCTTATTGGGTTAGCTATCCAGAACAAGTAAAGCTTGCTGAAGGTGTGCCTGTTTATGTAGAAGGGAAAGAAGAAAATCAATTTAAAATTACTGCTGAGCAACTGAAAGCCACAATTACGCCTAAAACCAAAGCAGTAGTATTGAACTCTCCAAGCAACCCGACTGGAATGGTTTATACCAAGGAAGAGCTGGAAGCACTAGGGAAAGTATGTCTAGAACATGATATTCTTATTGTATCAGATGAGATTTATGAAAAACTTCTCTATGCTGGAAACCAACACGTATCCATTGCTCAACTTTCACCAGAATTGAAAGAGCAAACAGTCATCATTAACGGGGTATCCAAATCCCACTCTATGACAGGATGGAGAATCGGATACGCAGTAGGAAACCAGACCATTATTAGTGCGATGACGAACCTCGCAAGCCATAGTACATCAAATCCTACATCCATTTCACAATATGCCACGATTGCTGCATACCAAGGACCGCAGGATGATGTAGAAGTCATGCGACAAGCCTTTGAGGAGAGACTAAACATTATTTTTGAAAAACTAAATCAGATTCCTGGTTTCCATTGCCTTAAGCCACAAGGGGCATTTTATCTTTTCCCTAAAGCCATAGAAGCTGCAAAAATGGCAGGTTTTAGTGATGTAGATAGTTTTGTAAAAGCATTGCTGGAGGAAGAAAAGGTGGCACTTGTCCCTGGTTCAGGATTTGGAGCGGATGATTATGTTCGTCTTTCTTATGCAACAAGTCTGGACTTATTGGAAAGTGCTGTAGAACGAATTGCAAACTATATGGCAAAAGTGGCGGCTAAGTAAAATTACTTAGCCTTCACCTTTTATAGAAGTTATGGAAAATTGTTTGCTTACAATATTACAGGCTTGTATAATAGAAGGTATGTACATAAAAGTGTAAATACATTGCAAGAACATTGCTGGAGGGAATAAAGTAGTGAAAACGACAATATCTGAAGTACATAAACATGTTGGAGAAGAAGTAACCATTGGTGCTTGGATTGCCAACAAAAGATCTAGCGGGAAAATTGCATTCCTACAATTACGTGACGGTTCCGGGTTCATCCAAGGAGTAGTAGTAAAAGCGGAAGTAGAGGAGTCTGTATTCCAAGCAGCAAAATCTGTTACTCAAGAAACGTCAGTATATGTAAAAGGTATCGTGCGTGAAGACGAAAGATCACCTTTTGGATACGAACTTGGAGTTACAGGAGTGGAAGTAATCCATGAAGCTGTTGATTACCCAATCACTCCAAAAAACCACGGAACAGAATTCTTAATGGATAACCGCCATTTATGGTTGCGTTCCAAAAAACAACATGCCATCATGAAGATTAGAAATGAAGTAATTCGTGCGACTTATGAATTCTTTAACGAAAATGGGTTCTCTAAAGTAGATCCTCCAATCTTAACAGGTAGTGCTCCTGAAGGAACATCTGAACTGTTTGCAACGAAATATTTTGACGAAGACGCATATCTTTCTCAAAGTGGACAACTTTACATGGAAGCAGCAGCGATGGCGCTTGGTAAAGTATTCTCTTTTGGCCCGACATTCCGTGCGGAAAAGTCTAAAACTAGACGTCATTTAATTGAGTTCTGGATGATTGAGCCTGAGATGGCGTTCTATGAGTTCGAAGACAACCTTGTCGTGCAAGAACAATATGTATCTTTCATCGTTCAATCGGTTGTGAAAAACTGCAAATTGGAATTGGGCATTCTGGATAGAGATGTATCAAAACTTGAAAAAATCCAAGCTCCATTCCCAAGAATTTCTTACGATGATGCCATTAAATTCTTAAATGAAAAAGGCTTTGATGATATCCAGTGGGGCGATGATTTCGGTGCACCTCATGAGACAGCCATTGCTGAAAGCTATGATATGCCTATTTTCATTACTCATTACCCTACAGGAATCAAGCCATTCTACATGCAGCCGCATCCTGAACGTGACGATGTAGTACTATGTGCAGACTTAATTGCACCAGAAGGTTACGGAGAAATCATCGGTGGATCTGAACGTATTCATGATTTTGACCTTTTAAAACAACGCTTAGAAGAGCATAACTTGGAGTCTGATGCATACAAGTGGTACTTAGAGCTTCGCCAATACGGCTCCGTGCCTCATTCTGGCTTTGGTCTTGGACTTGAACGTACGGTAGCATGGATCAGCGGAACAGAACACGTTCGTGAAGCAATTCCATTCCCAAGATTACTAAACCGTTTATATCCATAATAATAACAATGGTCACCCGCTTTTAAGACGGGTGACTGTTTTTTTGAAATATATTACCTATGAAGTATCAGTAGATATTTGTTATACTTATCGGAGAGGTGTCTCAGATGAAAAAAGAACAATTTATTCAATTCATGGAAGAGGGCAACCTGTCCGTTCCTAAATATTTGTTAAACAATTACGTAAATCTTGGGTTAAATGAAAAAGAGTTTATCCTTCTTCTACATGTACATTCTTTCGTGGAAAATGGAATTATTTTTCCAACCCCTATGGAAATCGCAGATAAGATGACAATTGACCCTTCAGAATGTATGGAAATCTTGCGTCATCTACTTCAAAAAGGGTATGTATCCATTAGTGATGAAATGGATGAATACTCCATCAAATATGAACGCTATTCTCTCCAACCTCTTTGGGAAAAAATGATTACCTATATGATGGACCAAAACAAGCAAGCCACACAACACTCGAATCAACAACAAGAAATTAATCTTTATACAGTGTTTGAGCAGGAATTCGGAAGACCATTATCGCCGTTTGAGTGTGAGTCTTTGAATATGTGGATGGACCAAGATCACCATGACCCAACTATTATTAAAGCTGCATTAAGAGAGGCTGTTATCTCAGGGAAGTTGAATTTTCGTTATATCGATAGAATCCTTTTTGAATGGAAAAAGAATGGGATAAAGACAATCAATCAAGCAAATGAATATGGTAAAAAATTTCGTAAAAATCAACAAAAGATAACTTCCGTTCCACCCAATAAATCAAGCAATTCAACTGTTCCATTTTATAACTGGCTTGATTAAAAAAAGGGGACACGTAATGAGGAATTGCGTGTTCCCTTTTTTATCAATTATCGAGAGAAAGGCAGGACCTATGGAATGTTAAACCTTAAACAAATAAAGGAAGTAGTAGATGTGATGGGAGAGATGTTTCCTGATGCACATTGCGAACTCAATCATAAAAACCCCTTCGAATTAGTAATTGCAGTCGCGTTGTCAGCTCAGTGTACAGATGCTCTTGTTAATAAAGTAACGAAGAACCTATTTGAAAAATACCAAAAGCCTGAGGATTACCTTGCCGTTACACTGGAAGAATTGCAACAAGATATTCGCTCTATTGGTCTTTATCGAAATAAAGCAAAAAATATTAGAAGTTTATGCCAACTTCTACTTGAAGAGTACAATGGTGAAGTTCCAAAAGACAGGGATGAACTCGTTAAACTTCCGGGTGTTGGTAGAAAAACAGCAAATGTAGTAGTTTCTGTTGCTTTTGGTGTCCCAGCTATCGCAGTGGACACACATGTAGAACGAGTTAGTAAGCGTTTAGGCATCTGTAAGTGGAAAGACAGCGTCTTAGAAGTAGAAAAGACGTTGATGAGAAAAATTCCAAAGGAAAAATGGTCTGACACGCATCACCGCCTTATTTTCTTTGGGAGATACCATTGTAAAGCACAGAATCCTCAATGTGAAAGCTGTCCTTTACTTGAAATGTGCAGAGAAGGTAAGAAGAGAATGAAGAAGAAGGTGGGCTAATGAAGATACCAGAAAGCTTTCTTCATCCCCATTTTTACTCGAATCAAGACTCCATTTCCATAAAAACTTTTGATTCCAAAGATATCATAGAAGTCCCATTTAAGTTTGATATAGCATATTACCTGGGAGTAGCGCCAGATCAATTGCCTTGGGAGATGCCAAGTGATTCAATACCGCATATTCTCACTAGTTGGAAAGAGAAAGAAATTCTTTTAAACTCTCTTCACGAAGTAAGGAATCGAAAGGAAGCAAGGGAACAAATCCTGCTGCCAATTGCTTGGTTTCTGCAATTGCTATTTTGGATGAATGCGCAACCAGTACGAGGTTTGTTTGATTGGAAAAAAGAAGTGGAAAGGTTGAAATGGAAGCCGATAAACGTGGATGAGAGGTTGGAATTTGTCATTAAAAAACCTGAAATGTATCATTCATTTATTCAACTTCAACAGCTATACACCGAATGCGCCAAGCTGTTTTATAAAATGAAGGCGTTAGAGAAGAAGTAAATCTAGACAATACATAAAAAGGGCTACCCTCGTAGGTAGCCCTTTTTGCTTAATCGTTGTCTTCTTCTGAATTATTTCGTTGCCCATTTCTGTTTGTGTTGCTCTGTGTATTAGCATCATCAGACTCTTCCCCGTCGCCAGGAGGCTCTTCACCATCACCAGGAGGTTCTTCACCATCACCAGGAGGTTCTTCGCCGTCGCCAGGAGGCTCTTCGCCATCGCCAGGAGGACCTTCGCCGTTACCAGGAGGCTCTTCGCCATCGCCAGGAGGCTCTTCCCCTTCACCAGGCGGGTTTGGAATCTCAGGAATGATACTTTCATCCTCTTCAACCAATTCAGGAATTGTTATAGTCTGCGTTGCTGCATCACTTCTATTTTCATTGTTTTCATCCTGTACTGCTATAATTTCAAAGGTGAAGGTAGCACCCGGATCTGGTGATTCCACAACCAATCCTAGATCTTTCGTTTCAGTGAGAGGTTGAGGGGAACCTTCATTAACAGCTACGTTTATTGTAAATGTCACACCTTCTAATCGTTCCTCAGGGTATTTCCAATTCAAATTGATAACATTTGCTTCTTCGTCATACTTTGCAGTGAAACCAGACGGAGTAGGTAGCTTATCATATTCTTTAGATACCTCTGTTGGTTCTGTTCCCTTCACAAAATATTCATTTGTAATTTGGTCAGATGGCGTGAACTGACTTGCTTTTAATGGTGGATTTGAACCTTTCTCTATTGCAACACGGACAACACTGTTTGGAACAGGGAAATCTGCTTTATCTTCGTTTGTCGTAGAGATGTTCTCCATTAATTGTTTGAAGATAATCCGTGATAGATACTGATCTTGGTTTACGCCGTTAATTGGTCGCAGATAATTATCTGTTCCGGTTCTTCTAAATCCAGTCCAAACTGCGGCCGTATATGTTGGGGTATACCCAGCAAACCAAGTGCTTGGAACACCGCCTTCAGGTATCCCATATTCTGCAATTGTATCATCAGAGAAGTTTGTAGTTCCTGACTTTCCTGCAATATTCAATCCAGGAACATTTGCAGCGGTTGCTAATCCGTTTCTTACGGATGTTTTAAGCATATCAGTAATCATGAAAGCTGTGGAATCTTTCATCACTACTTCAGATTCTTTATTTAGGTTGACGCTAGTGCCATCCTGGAAGACGACTTTTGTCACGGCGAACGGTTCGGTATATACACCGCCACTTCCAAATGAACTGTATGCTCCAGCCATTTGAAGAGGGGAAATACCGTTAGTAAATCCACCAATTGCATATGCTTCATTTATTTCTTCTTCAAGAGGTATGCCTAACTTAACTGCAAAATCCCTTGCTCTGTCCAAACCGACTTCTTGAAGAGCTTTTAATGCCGGGATGTTACGAGAGTCGGCTATATGTTGTCTCATGCTAAGGAAACCTTTATGCTTGTTGTCCCAGTTATTAATCTCGGTTCCGGAAGAATAACTATAAGGTTCATCATTAATTTGATGATAGGTGGACCAATCCAAGTACTCAATTGCAGGAGCATAATCAAGAATTGGCTTAATCGCTGACGCTGGTTGCACCCTTATATCTGTAGCATAATTGGTCCCAGTCTTCATATGGTTTCTACCACCGCCAATGGCGCGAATCTCCCCACTTTGCGTATCAATTAAGGCAATACCTGCTTGGTAGTCTTCATTTTCTAAATGCGGGATGCCACTCTCATCTGATAAAATGTATTCCACTTGTTCTTGTGCATTTACATCAAGTGTGGTGTAAATCTCCAGCCCATCTGCTTGAGGGTCTACATCGCCTAATTGATCAGAGATTTCCTCTATTACACGATCAATGAACGCGTTGTATTTATTCGAGTAATTCGTTTTCTCTACATCGTCTGCTAGTGTCGAGTCTACTGGAATTGCTCTTGCTTCATCGGCTTCTTCCTCTGTAATTTTTCCATGCTTCACCATTAGCGTCAGTACAATATTACGGCGCTGTTCAGCATTTTCAGGATTTGTAACAGGGTTATAATTGTTAGGACTTTGTGGGAGACCAGCAAGCATTGCTGCTTCATGCAATTCTAACTCGTCTAGAGATTTTCCATAGTAATTCTTTGCAGCATTGGAAATTCCATAAGCATAATTGGAAAAATAAATACGATTTAAGTACATTTCCAAAATTTCATCTTTGGTAAAACGGGATTCCAGTTGATAAGCCAAGTAGAATTCTTGTGCTTTTCTCTTTAAGGTTTTATCAGTAGATAAAAATGATAATTTTACTAGCTGTTGAGTAATGGTACTCCCACCTTCAGCACCGAAGCCTCTTGTAACGTTTGCGAGTACTGCTCCAGCCAAACGTCTGTAATCTACACCATTATGTTCATAAAATCGAACATCCTCTGTAGCCAAGAAGGCATCTTTTACAAGGTCAGGAATTTCGTCAGAATCTACATATTCCCGAGCTTCGTGCCCGCCTATTTCAGCTGCCAGCTCACCGTCCATCCCATAAACTTTGGACGGTACAGGGACCTTAAGTAGCGTTTCGTCCAACGGTGGTGTGCTTTGGACATAGTAAGCGAATGTTCCAATACCAGTTATTAATCCTACAATTCCTATAATAAGTGCGGATAAAAATATTTTCTTGAAAAGCCCTTTTTTGGGTCCTTTCTTTTGGGTGCCGGATTTGGCACTTCGTTCTTCTTCCATAGCTTTACGTCTTTGTTCTCTTGATTGATACTTTTCAGTCATGTTTCAGACCTGCCTTTCTTCACACATACAGTAATTCCGGAGCTATTTAATAATACATGTCTATTATTTTGATGTAATCGATTCTTGGCTGATAACCTTGAGGAATCAAGTAGCCGTCCCGTTCGATTTCTTGTTTTGTAATAGACTTTCTTTCACCGGATTCTTTCCTTTCCCAATAATGAAATAACTTTTCGGCCGGAAGCAGATATACTTCATTAAAAAGACGGAACATTAATATGACGAAACAGATTCCATTTTGTTTCACGACTTGTCTCATATGTTGAATTTGATGTTCATGAAAGTTTTGGAGAGGGAAGGAAGTTTTGTTTTTCGTTTCCTTTGCCTCAAAATCAACATACCTTCCTTTGTACACTCCGTTAAAATCTGTTGTTGAGGCTTGTTTGAAGTATGCTTCTTTGATTACGGCAGCACTTCTTTTTGGATAGTGCACATCAACTATCTGAATTGGTGTCGGTTTTTTATGGACAACAGCAATTCCTTGGTGGAGATAATACATGTTGGAATTATGGAGATCATCCTCTAAACTCATTCCTCTGTTGCCATACAATGTTGGACCAGTCTTTTTGGAAGGTGAACTGCTATTTGCCTGAAATACTTTACCATTTGGGTATCGTATAGTCATAAATTTCCCCCTCTAGACTAAAACTAATCTTATATTAGAAAAAAACGTCATCTTTTTGTAAACTTTGTCACTTTTTGTTTGAAAGGAGGAGGATATGTACGTGAAAAATAGTACTCTCTATTCGGTAATAAAAGAAAGAAGATCGACATACAAGTACTCCTTTCAAGAAAATAATTTTATCACTACTATTCAAAAAAATACAGCGAAATACAATGCTGACAATATTTCTAGGACAAAAGCCTATATTGATTATTATTATAGAAACAAAGAAATTCGATGGGCCTTTTTGGCTAGCATGGTCTCACGAAATGCTGGCTGGAATATGACGGACTTGGAGGGAAAATGGTTCAAGCTTGCTTTAGACTGGCGAAAGAGATATCCAATTTTTTTGACTTACGAATTAGCTAATTGGATGATCTTCCATGATGCCTACCCCCAATTATTACTATATGAGTTGTCCAAGAAATATAACAAACCATTATTTCATTTATTAAAAGAGTTCCATGTTTCTTGTTTTATGGAAGTGGAGTGGCAGTATTTTTGGGAGAAAAGGGATATAGGAAGGTTAATGACTTCCCTTATTATTAATGAACAAAATCTTATTCAAGAACCTGTACTTCAAAACAAAAAGTTGAAAAGAAAGGTCTTTGGAACAAGTGTATATGCCTTTCAAGATCTTGGTCATTTTAGTTGTGTCATTTTTCCAACACTTACAGGAAAATTGTATGGATATTCTGTGCATGGATTTCAAAAGCTCCATAATAGAATTGATTTAGGAAAGAGATTGGCAGATCTTTTGTTTGACCGGGCTTTTTTTGATTCATTTTTGAATTTTTCTCAGGAAACAGAACCTACAGGATCACGATATGACTATGAGCAATATTTGCATAACGGACTTTTTCGAGAAACTCCTGTTCTTAGAGCAGTTTATCCTGTTGTTCCTCATCAGCCATTCCTACAAGGCGACTGGGTTTTTAGACAGGCAAAGCACCTTTCTAAATGGAAGGAAAGGGTTAGCGGGGAGAGAAAGGAGATAGAGATAACAAAGTGGTTTATTCATAAACAACATCAATTGCATAGCTTAATTGCTATAAAAAAGTGGCTATAACATATAAAAACAGCTCCGGAGCAGGAGCTGTTTTTTGAGTTGAAAGAAATCAGGTGGAAGGTCGGTTTGGCCCTTTTAACTTTTTATCTTCTTGGCCAGGTGCACTTTCAACTTGGTTTTTACGTTGTTGTTGATTTTTCTTTTGTTTAGACATAGATAAATCCTCCTTTAATATTTTTTTACCGTCTTATTTTTTACAAATAGGCAATCAATCATGCGAAAAATGGAAGGTGTTTTTGCAAATAAACACTTTCTTTGACGAATTGCTTCTAGTTTTGTCACACAGGAAGGGAGTAAAAGATGAACAGAGAACATATAAACTAACAAAGTATGGAGGGGATTTATATGTCCAATGTAGTTGTTTCAAGAAATGAGATTGCGGACTTGTTCAATGAAATGATGCTTCAAATGGATGTATTGGAGGAGACAATGTCAAATTCACTTAAAATAGAGCGAGAAGAGATGGAAGAAGTCATGAAACATCAAATTAGACAGTTGCATGTCACACTAGATGAAGTGGAAAAAGTGATGGGGGAGCAACGGCTGTTAAAAATGCACTCTCCAAAAACAATCGACCTTAGGCAGAGTGCTTACTCTGTTTAAGAAGATATGGTAATGTATTGCTAGAGGTGAAGTGAGATGTCTGGCAGTGAAAATAGCGTAAGGGAATTAACGAAACAAATTTTGATTGAATTGGACAGGATAGAAGCAAACTTTATTGAAGTGAAAGCTAGTAAACAGGAACCTGATTTTTTTCAAACAGTGAAGCCGTATGCTGACGAAGTGTTTGCGACAGTCGAACAATGGGAGAATATTGTTAAGAACTGGATTAAATCAGATAACCCAAAATATATACACGTCCAACAAATAGATAGTACGGTCGAAAATATCAATATGGTAGCTGTGCAATGCTTTTATCCGGATACCCGTGAAAAACGTTTCAAAGGAATGTTACAGTCTATTCGCTATGTATTGAATGATACAATATCTAAAAATATGTAATAGAACAAGCCTGATCAGTAGCAGATCAGGCTCGTTCATTTTATCGATCTTTTTCAGCTTTGTTCGTTACGGGGCGTTCCTCTGCAGTAGCCACAGGCTCGATTGCGTATTCCACTTTTTCGAACACCTTTCTTTCAGCCGGCTTGGCCCCAATAGTAGGTTCGTGTCCTTTTTTCTTATGGTTAAAGTTTTTTCCACGACTCATCTAAATCCCTCCTTTTTATCCTACTTAGCTTTCCACATTGCACTTCTCATTACGCAATGAAGGTAAAAAAAAGAGACCCATAAAGGTCTCCTAACTATAATGCTTATCATGTTACTTCTAAAATGTCTTCAAACGTATTTGGTGGAACAGCACCTTTTGACTCTAGCTCCTGAATTAAATTTCGAAACTGACCAATTGTTATTTCCCCTCTAAGGTACAGCTGTCTGGCAAAATCCATTAATTCATTATGCTCCATCGGTTCATAGGTCTTACAACTTATAAATTTATGACGCAACTCTTCAAGTACCAATCCAATCCCCCCTTTGAAGTTAATTCCATCATAGCATGCAAAATAAATTTTTCTTGTTTTTGAAAAAATGAAACTTCCGACAAATTGGGACAAAAATGGAGTATTGTGGCAAGACTTATTGCGATTATATTGTAAATGGGAATAGGCACCTTTCCCGTTTTTTTTCATACGTTATTTATAGCTAGAAAAGAGGAGGGATTCGAATGTTTAGGAGAATGTACGCGAGGCCTAGACATTTATCACATAATAGGAATATGAATATGTTAAGTCAGCTTCCTTTCTTAAATAATTTACTGCCTTATTCCGGCGGAGGATCCATGCAAGGGATGTTTCCTCAGCAGGTCATGAACGGAGGCTGGATGAACCAACAGGGGATGTCTCCTGACTATATGAATGCGATACCATTTTCAGGGAATGGTACACAAAATTCGGCGTTTCCTTTTAACATGATGAATAATATGAGTCAGAATGCTTTCCCACAAACTATGCCATTGGGCGGCAATATGGGGCAAAATGGCTTTGTCCAAAGTATGCCGTTTAATCCAATGGGTCAGAACGGATATCCTCAAGGATTTCCACAACAACAGGGTGGGGGACCTAGCGGTAATTTTATGCCAAATCAAATGAGTATGCCATTTATGAATCCATATCCTACCCAGGGACAATCAACTAAGCCTCAAACATCACAGGTCAACTCCTTTATGAATCAGTTTAAAGGGCAAGACGGAAATGTGGATATGAAGAAAATGATGGACACTGCTGGACAAATGATGAATACAGTCAATCAACTTAATAATATGTTCAAAGGTCTTGCATCAACATTTAAAGCATAATATAAGATGCCTTCCAATAGAGGGCATCTTAATTTGATATATGTAAAGCCATGTGTTCTTCATCTATATAAAAGCCGTCTACATATAGAGCACCATTCTCATATCCAAAAGTATTAAATCCATAGCTCTCATACAATTTTTTGGCAGAGTTATTGGTCGCAGCCACCGTTAATTGAATTTGCTGTACACCTGGTATGTCTTTCGCTTTAATAAGTGTATCTTTTAGCATTTGCTTGCTATAGCCTTGTCCTCTATAATTCTCTGCGATATATACGCCCCAAATAAATCCTTTATGTTTGAACTTTATTTTGTCTTCTCGTTTAAAACCAATCATACCAACAAGAATTTCTTTATCAAATAAACCATAAATAAAGGATTCTTTATTTTCTGGAATACGATCCTTGATGTCATCTAAAGATCTACTTTGTTCTTCCTCATAGCTGGAAGCGAAGGAAGCGGGTTCTTTTAATAAGGATTCTAAACGCAATCGTCTATATTGTTCTGCGTCATTTTTTTTCAATACACGCATTTTCACTCTCATCACCCCTGAATTGTAAAAAAAGGAGAGAAGGTTCTCTCCTGCTATTACTTATGATAATCGCCTTTTGGGTCTTGTTCAAAGAAGTAGTTGTCCAACTTTTCTTCTTCCTGATGATTAAGGGAGGAGCTATAATATGGATTTTCTTCTTTTTGTTCTTTATCAAGGTTGGTTTTTATTACAAGTGATGGCGAAGTGGATGGGCTTGCATACACTTTTTTATACTGTTTGCTCATCTTGTACACCTCCTATTGGTTATCTTGTGTACTGGTGGTGGATTTATGTAGTGTTGTAATTGGACTTTTATTTCCATTCATAAAATTTTTGATTCCATCCATGCTATAGAGGTAGGTCGAAAATTTTTATTTTGGGAGGCTTAATGATGACGAATAGAAATGATAATCGAGAACGTAAGAATAAATATCCTAATAATCAGCATCAGCAAGAGGTTTCTAAGGAATTGGCAAGCATTCAGATGGATTCTACTCCTGAAGAGAATGCAAAGTACGGATCAAAATCGCATAAAAACTAAATTAAAAGCAGTCACTTTTATGGGTGACTGCTTTTGTTGTTATTGAGAATATCAAAATTGTATTTAACCGTTGATTGCCGTTCCAGTTGCTTCGCTTTCCATGGGCGGTCCGGAAGCCTCCTCACTCCGTTGGGGTCTTCCCTGTCCCTTCTTCCCATAGGAGTCTGCGCAACTTCCACGGCAATCAACAAGAGTTTTATTACCAAAGAGTAGGTATTCTAACCGATTAAAGTGAAAAGGGCAAACAGTTTATTACTCGTAATCTCTAGCTGTGGATTGGAACTAATGGCGGAGACTCCTACGGGGGAGTAGCGGCATTGTTGAGACCCCGCAGCGAAGCGAGGAGGCTCAAGGTCGCCCCGTGGAAAGCGAAGCCACTAGCGGAAAGGAACAGCGACTACTACCTAAAAACAAAGTTGTAATAGGACAGGGGTTTCTTTTGTTTTTTAATATTTTTCAATCATCTATTTTAATTTGTTTGATGTTTTTCTTTGGTATGCGGATTTGGAGTAGACCGTCTCGGTAGCTAGCTTGAAGGGCATGTAATTTTACATATGGTGGGACAGGTATGGTCCGTTTTTGGTGCTTCATCGTGTAGCTGTTGCTTACAAAAGATGTGGACTCATCAATTGTTTCGAGCTGTTCTTCATTTTTAACTCCGATGGTTAAGTATCGATCAAAGGTCTCTATTGTAATTTGTTCTTTTTTAACTCCAGGGAGTTTACAAATAACAAGAAACTCTCCTGTTGTTTCTCGTGTTTCCACTGGCAATGAAGCTTCTGTAAACGCATGGCCAAAGAAATTATCCATTTGCTGAAGCATCCCTTTTATTGGGGAGTTGCTGAAAAATGTATCAATAGAATTCATGATATTGTTTTGAGGGACTTTCTTGTTTGGAAGCTTACCTTGTTCATCTTTCATGGTAGGACTCCTTTCGTGCTCTTTATCATTACTATATAGATTTGGGCTTAGTCGGGTTCCTGTATTTGGTGGTTCTTTTATTGCAGATTTTGCAACGGATAAATCTTTTAGAAAAATGCATTTCCCCTAAAATTATGCTATACTATATTGGAAGAGATTGTATGACGAGGATGCTTTTTTTATTTTTTTTCTTATTTTTTCCTCGTATATTGGCATACTAAGATTATATTAGTGAGGATAAACTGCGCCCCACCTCAAAAGATAGGAGAGTGGTACTATGGCTTTTGGAAGAAGAGAAGTAGAAGAAATCGTTACCGAGGAAACGAAAGTATGGGTTTGTGAATCAGAGGATTGCAATGGTTGGATGAGAGATAATTTTAAGAACAGCGAAAGCGACATCCCAACATGTCCTCTATGCCACAGCGGCATGACACAATCTACCAAAGTGCTAGCAGTCATCAATAACTACAGTCAAAATCAGAAGATGTAAATATACCCAATGTGGAAAAACCAAGCGCCTTCCAAGTGCTTGGTTTTTCTTTTTGGACTTTACGAACCGAACGCTTATTCGCTAAAATAGAGAGTAGAGAATGAGGTGAGTTGTAATGAAATGGAGAAAAACAATATATGAAGTAATTGATTGGATGAAAAGTGAAGAATCCATAGCAAAAAATATCGTACATTGGGAAACAGTCCCTCCCAAAGAAGCACAAACAGTCCCGTTTCCTGCTCAAATAGATGAACGTTTGATGAAATCATTGACCGAAAGAGGTATCAACTCTTTATATACCCACCAAGCAGCTGCATTTGAGGCTGCAATTAATAAAAAACATTTTGTAGCGGTTACCCCGACGGCTTCAGGAAAAACCTTATGTTATAACTTGCCGGTACTTCAGAAAATTGTACAAAACAATGACGCCCGAGCACTTTATTTATTCCCGACAAAAGCACTTGCACAGGATCAAAAGAGTGAACTGAACGAAATCATTACGCAAATGGGTGTGCCAATCAACAGTTATACATATGATGGCGACACTGCCCCTACCATCAGACAAAAAGTAAGAAAAGCCGGACATGTAGTTATAACAAATCCCGATATGCTTCATTCGGCAATCCTACCTCATCATACCAAATGGGTTTCACTTTTTGAAAACCTGGAATATATCGTGATAGATGAGTTGCATACGTATAGAGGTGTGTTTGGAAGTCATGTTGCTAATGTGATTAGAAGGTTAAAACGAATATGTAATTTTTATGGAAGTAACCCTACGTTTATCTGTACATCTGCAACGATAGCGAATCCGAAAGAACTCGCTCAGGAGCTTACTGGGGAGGACTTTGAACTTATCAATAATAACGGAGCTCCAGCCAGTAAAAAGCATATCGTTTTTTACAACCCACCAATCGTCAATAAGCCGTTGAATATCAGGAGGAGTGCAACGCTAGAGGTAAGAAAACTGGCTGCAGAGTTTCTTCAAGAAAAAATTCAAACCATCGTCTTTGCGAAAAGCAGGGTCCGAGTGGAAATTCTGTTAACGTACCTTAAAGAGCTAGTCAAAAACCAACTCGGAGAAAAGTCTATCCAAGGGTACAGGGGAGGATATCTCCCGACCCAGCGCCGGGCGATTGAAAAAGGCTTAAGAAACGGAGAAATTTATGGTGTGATCAGTACTAACGCGCTGGAACTTGGAGTGGACATAGGACAATTGCAGGTCTGTATCATGACAGGATATCCTGGAACGATAGCAAGTGCTTGGCAGCAGGCTGGTCGAGCTGGGCGCAGACAGGGAGAAGCGGTAATTGTCATGGTGGCAAGCTCCAATCCGTTAGATCAATATGTCATCCAACACCCGGAATTTTTTCTGAAAAGCAATCCAGAGTCAGCCAGGATTAATCCAAATAATCTCGTTATACTAGTGGACCATATTAAGTGTGCTGCCTATGAGTTACCCTTTAAAAAAGGCGATACCTTTGATGGAGTGGAGCTTGAGGATATTTTAGATTATTTGGCAGACGAAAGAGTTCTTCACGAAAACGGAGGGAAATTTCATTGGATGAATGATGCCTTCCCGGCCCATAACATCAGCCTGCGTTCAGCTTCACAGGAAAATGTCATTATCATTGACCAATCATCAGAACCCGCTAATAAAGTGATTGGGGAAATGGACCGTTTCAGTTCTATGACTCTCCTCCATGATGAAGCAATCTACTTGCACCAAGGAGTTCAATATCAAGTAGAGAAACTTGACTGGGAAGAAAAGAAAGCATTTGTAAGAGAAGTAAATGTCGACTATTTTACCGATGCGAATCTTGCAGTTTCCCTTGATGTACTTGAGGTGGACAAACAGGCCGATTACCAAGCAGGCACTATATCGTTTGGAGATGTTTCGGTCCGGGCGATGGCAACTATTTTTAAAAAGATTAAATTTGAAACTCACGAAAACATCGGATCAGGACCTATCTACCTTCCAGAAGAAGAGCTTCAGACAAGTGCAACGTGGATTACACTTGAAGAAGAAATTACAGAGCGACTTAAAGGAGATGATTTGGAGAAAAGTCTCTTGGGTATCGCTCACGCCCTTAAACACGTGATTCCATTATTATTAATGTGTGAACCGATGGATATGCAAGTAGTACCTCAAGTCAAGTCCACGCACGATGAAAAACCCGTAGTCTATTTTTATGACCGTTATCCTGGAGGAGTCGGGTTAAGTGAAAAAGCGTACGACTATATAAATGAGCTGCTTACAAGTGCGAGTGAACTAATAGGCAATTGCCCATGCCGTTCAGGTTGTCCATCTTGCATCGGTGCGGATTATCCTGAAGAAGACTCCAAAGAATTGGCACTCTCTCTACTTCAAAAACTTGTGTAAAGGGGGGAATCATATGGGTATGAAAAATAAATTAAGTAGAATGAAAAAGCATCTCACGAGTAATTCAGATGCAATGCCTGTGGAACGCAAGATTGAAAGAATGCAGAACCTGATGGATTCTGATTCATCCCTTGCTGATATCCCTAATTTGAAAGAATGGGAAGCCTATGGGGTAAAACCATACTTTGCAAATGGAGAGTACTGCCTTATACGGGAAGTAGAGTATGATTTGGATTATAAGCACGGAAAGTATCGGTTAGGGGATCTATTGCCCATTATGGATGAGTGGCAAAAATCAGGTGTAGAGCATCCGTTGTCTGCAAAAGGTCATCAGGCAAATGATCTTTTTTTCTTTGATACAGAAACAACCGGGCTAAGTGGTGGGACAGGCACAACTATTTTCTTGCTAGGATATGCAAGAGTTCTAAGAGATAGAGTGATCGTTAGGCAACACCTTTTACCTGGACCGGGGAATGAGGTTGCCCTTTACCAGAGTTTCCTGGAGGAAGTGGATTACACGACTCTTGTTACATACAATGGTAAGGCATTCGACTGGCCTCAAGTAAAAACACGGCACACCCTTATTAGAGAACATGTCCCGAAGCTTCCTGCATTTGGACATTATGATCTTTTACATGCATCAAGAAGACTTTGGAAGAAGAAATTAGAATCAGTAAGACTTGCAAATGTGGAAAAAGAGATTCTTGGAATTGAGCGGAAAGATGATATCCCAGGATTTTTAGCACCGATGATTTACTTTGATTTTGTAAAAACAAACGAAATGCAAGGGATAAAGGGAGTGATGAAACACAATGAATGGGATGTATTAACGCTCATAACATTGTATGCACATCTCTCTGCACTCCTTTTGGTGGATAGCAAAGAAAGAGATAAAGTGGAAGAGTACGAAATAGGACGTTGGTATGACACATTGGGAGAGAAGGAAGCAGCTAAAGCATTATATAACAATATTTCCGACTTTTCTCCCCAAGCAACGTTTAATTTAGGAATGTTAAAGAAAAAGGAACAGGACTATAAAGGGGCAAAAATACTTTTCCAGAAGTGCTTTGAAGATGAAAATCATCTGTGCAAGGAAACGGCGGGAATAGAAATCGCTAAAATACTCGAACATAAAGAGAAAAACTACTCCCTTGCTCTATTTTATGCGGAAAAATCGTTGGAGTTTTTTCAGTCGTCAAATAATAAACATCTTAAAAATAGCGGTTCTATTTTAGCTGATTTTGAGAAAAGAATTAATCGGCTGAAAAATAAATCGAGAAATTGAAAATATTTTCACATTTTGTCTGAATTTCTGCAAAACATATATTGTCAACGTGCTTTTTACCATGTAAAATTAACTATTGTGAATGTCAAAATTACTATTAGATATATGGGAGAGAGAGCACGTTGTCTAGATTTATTTTATGTTTGTTTTTTGTTGTTATCGGTCTTACGTTATTTGGTCTTTCCAATTTAAAGGATAATATCTACACGATTTTACTATAAAAATGGTAGGCAAATGTATATAAATTAAGAAAATAGGTGTTTGTATTAGTACATGTATCTCACTTCTTTCATAGTTTGTTAATGTAAAGAGAAAAACAAATTGAAAGGAGATCGAAAGTATGTACAACTGCAGACCTAACATGATGGCACCAATTGTCCATCCTACAAAATGTTGTGTAAAAAATCTTTATTCTACTACTGAGGTTCCTCACATTCATCCTTCACACACAACATACGTAAACAACCAACAGTTCCAACACAAACACTATTTTCCGCAAACAGATTCCATGGTAGATTCTGTGTCACACCAACACTTCAATTGTGGTCCTGGAGGCCCTGGAATGGGTGGTCAACCTGGTCAGGTGATGGGAGCACAAACTGACCCTGGATATGGTCAAGTAATGGGTGCACAAACCAACGCTGGATATGGTCAAATGGGAATGCCTGGTCAAGTAATGGGTGCACAACAAGGTCCTGGAATGGGACAAATGGGACCTGGCGGAATGCCTGGTCAATGTAAGCATTATGGCTATGGAAGATAAGCGAGTTAAACTTGCTTTTGTTTGATAAATGACGAAAAAGAACTGGCTTCAAGTCAGTTCTTTTTCCATTACATATTGATGTATGACTTGCGCTTTTCTGGCTTTCTATTTATTATTTTAAGTAGAGGTGCTTATGAAAGTATTAGTAATTACAGGGTATAAACCCCAGGAGCTGCAAATATTCAAAAAGAACGATCCTGCTGTACACTTTATTAAAAAAGCGATACAGAAGCGCTTGACTGCTTTACTAGAAGAGCATAATGAGTTAGAATGGGTTGTCATTAGTGGGCAGTTAGGTGTAGAACTTTGGGCTGCAGAAGTTGTTTATGTTCTGCAAACAGATTTCCCTAAGCTAAAACTTGCCGTATTTACCCCATATTTGGAACAAGAAGAAAAATGGAGTGAACAAAATAAGGAGTATTACGAATCTATTTTGTCGCAAGCTAATCATATTGACTCCATTACGAAAAAGAAATATGAATCCCCACTTCAACTTAGATTAAAAAACCAGTTTGTCGTGGATAAGTCGGACGCTCTATTGGTGGTTTACGATGAAGAGGGGCCGGGTAGTCCTCAATATATTATTGACAATGCCCGTAAAAAATCAGCTCAGACAAATTATCCTATATATATGATTGACAGCTACGAACTTCAGCTTGTTGTAGAAGAAGAACAGTACAATAGCAATCAAGAGTGGTAAGAATGAAATAGAGAAATTGAGAAGTGACCCATTAATATTAATGGAAAGTGGGCACTCGCATAGAGGTGAGGAACTTATGCTATCAGATAAAATTAAGTTAACGTCAAAAGAAATTCTAGAAAAAGAGTTCAAGTCAGGCATGAGAGGCTATAAAGCAGAAGATGTGGACAAATTTTTAGACGTTGTGATAAAAGACTATGAAACCTTTTATCAAGAATATGACTTGCTTGTCCAGGAAAATGCAAGACTGAAACGTCAAGTTGAAGAAGCAGGCAAAAAACCACAGCCATCCAATACTAACAGTGGATCTACTAATTTTGATATCCTAAGAAGATTATCAAACCTAGAAAAGCATGTATTCGGAAGTAAGTTATACGACTGACATTAATTTACAGTTGCAATTATTGCTCAAATTTACTATACTATATTTTGCTGACATCAATAGTGATTGGGTAACCGCTACAGTTTCGGCTGTAGAGGAAAGTCCATGCTCGCACAGGCTGAGATGCTTGTAGTGTTCGTGCCTAGCGAAAAAATAAGCTAGGGTAGCTTGGTTTTCGGACGAAGCTAACGGCAGGGAACGCACCTAAGTCTTTTTAGATATGGTGTTAATACCTTGAAAGTGCCACAGTGACGTAGTCTTACAAGAAATTGTAAGAGTGGAACGAGGTAAACCCCTCGAGCGAGAAACCCAAATAATGGTAGGGGCACCTTCTCTAAGGAATCCAACGATGAGAGGGACAGATACTTTAAAGTTTCTGTAGACAGATGGTTACCACCTGCGTACAAGGAGCGATCCGTTTGCAGTACAAAGGAACAGAACATGGCTTACAGATCACTATTGATTGAATGTCGCATCCAACTATGATTATGTAACATAAGCTCTCCTGTTGCCAGGAGAGCTTTATTTGATAGTTGGGACATGGGATAGAGAATTTGTGATAATAATACATAAGAGAATTTGATTATTAGTTAGGGTGAATAATACGATGACAGACTACACATTAATTGCGACCGCAGCAATGGGTTTAGAATCTCTTGTCGCTAAGGAAGTAAGAGATTTAGGTTATGAATGTACGGTTGATAATGGTAAGGTTATTTTTAAAGGAGATGCAATGGCAATTTGCCGAGCGAATCTTTGGTTACGTACTGCCGACAGAATTAAGGTTGTGGTTGGTGAATTTAAAGCCACTTCCTTTGAGGAACTTTTTGAAAAAACTAAAGCCTTACCTTGGGGAGACTATTTACCTGAAGATGCCGAGTTCCCGGTTATCGGAAAATCAGTAAAGTCCAAGCTCTTTAGTGTACCGGATTGTCAAGCTATCGTAAAAAAGGCAGTAGTGGAAAAAATGAAGTCACATTATAAAATTCAGTCAGCATGGCTAGAAGAGAAAGGGGCAGTCTCCAAGATTGAGGTTGCTTTGCTAAAAGATGTTGCTCAAATCACCATCGACGCCTCTGGAATCGGTTTACATAAACGTGGGTATCGTGCTGATCAAGGCGAAGCACCACTAAAAGAAACATTGGCAGCTGCTTTGGTCATGCTAACGAACTGGTATCCCGATAAGCCATTTGTAGACCCTTTTTGCGGTTCAGGTACAATTCCTATTGAAGCTGCTCTAATTGGACAAAATATTGCACCTGGATTTAATCGTGACTTTGTTTCAGAAGACTGGCATTGGATTGGGGACGACCTTTGGAAACAGGCCCGTGAAGAAATGGAAGATAAGGCTAATTACGACCAGCCGCTAGATATTGCAGGATATGATATAGATCACCGCATGATATCTATTGCTAAAGAAAACGCATTTGAGGCGGGACTGGGAGAATTGATTGATTTTAAACAAATGCAAGTTAGGGACTTTACCACAAGAAAAGAGTATGGTGTTATTATAGGAAATCCTCCGTACGGAGAGCGTCTTGGAGAGCGACCGGAAGTGGAGAAGATGTATCGAGAGATGGGGAAAGCTTTCTCTGAACTTGATACTTGGTCTGTCTATATGCTCACATCCCATGAAGGCTTTGAAAGCTATTACGGAAAAAAAGCAACAAAGAAACGTAAATTATTTAATGGTTTCATAAAAACCGATTTCTATCAATACTGGGGCAAACGTCCGCCTAGAAAAGGGTAAATGACGTTTATCAACACAACTCAGAGGGAATTACTACTAAAAAAGGAGTGATGGTTTTGAGAGATCAAACGAAAGAAAAAGCATTGCTTGAGAGAAATAAGAAAGACAAGGCTTTTAAGAAAAACGAAAAGAGCCAGAAAAACAGAGATCAACTTGTCATGCCGATAGATGAGCTTCCCCTTGAAGATATAAAATATGAAGAAGAGGAAGAACGCGACAAGAAAGGTTCTAAGGGGCGTTCTTCAAGTAAAGAAATTTAAACAGATCATAAAAATTCCCTATACACCATAGATGAATAAACTTCAGAAATTGGGCATAGAATACTCCTATCAATACTGTTTGGAGGGATTTCTATGCCTTTGCATGTAAATGATTTTATGAGGATCTCCAAAGCACTGGAAAGTAGCTATCAGCGCCTTGCAAGTGAAAACCTGCTAGATAATCATGAATGTGTAGAACGAATGAACGCTGCACGTGATGAATATACAAAAGCAATGCTGTACGCCACCCTGCTTGATGATGAGATTATCCATATTACAAAGAATTAACATAACAATAGCCTCCTGCTTAGTCAGGGGGCTTTTTGTTTTATATTATACTTGACAAACACCACTAAAATATTCAATAATGTTCAGATGCAAACTTTTTCTCGGAGGTACATAAAATGAACAATCGTCTGCCATTTACAATGAACAAAGGGGATGCTTTTTTTGATCGCCTGAACGAATGGATTGGGGATGTTTTTTACGACATCCTACCCGAAGCTGGATTCGAATTACGTGATGAACAAATTTTTATGGCTTTCCAACTGGAGAGAGCTTTTAAAGAGAAAAAGGTCATATTCTCCGAAGCCGGTGTTGGAACTGGGAAGACGATGGTGTACCTTTTATACGCGATCTGTTATGCGAGATATATGGGGAAGCCAGCTATCATAACCTGTGCCGATGAGTCGTTGATTGAACAGCTTGTTAAAAAAGAAGGGGACATAGCTAAGCTATCAAAAGTCCTAGACATTACAATGGACGTTCGTCTAGCGAAATCTCCAGAACAATACTTGTGCTTGAACAAATTAGATTATGCCGTTAACAAATATGATAACGACAACATAGATGAAGTGTATGATGCACTTCCAAGCTTTGTGACGAAACCTGCTGCGATGCAGTCTTTCCATCCTTATGGAGATCGCAAAGATTACGCAAAACTGAATGATGAAGAATGGGATATGGTCGGATGGGACACGTTCCAAGACTGTTTCAGTTGTGAAAAACGACATCGTTGTGGACAAACTCTATCCCGCGATCATTACAGAAAATCAACTGATTTGATAATCTGTTCCCATGATTTTTACATGGAACATGTTTGGACATTTGAAAAAAGAAAAAGAGAAGGTCAGCTTCCTCTATTGCCAGAAGCATCAAGTGTCGTTTTTGATGAAGGCCATTTATTGGAGTTTGCTGCCCAAAAGGCATTAACGTATAAGATTAAAAACCAGCAGGTGGAAGAAATTCTTACCCGCTTATTAGGAAACGATTTAAGAGAAGAATTTGCTTATTTAGTAGAGGATTCTTTACAGGCAAACGACCTGTTTTTTGATATGTTGGAAGAAAGCCTTACAAGTATTGAGGGCTCAGACCGAAAAGATATCACAATGGATAACCGCCTTGTGCAAAGTGCCAAAGACCTCCTTGCAAAAATAGAAGAGATAGGCAATCAGCTTGTGTTTGAAGGGGAACTCCACACAGTAGATCACTATCAATTGCACATAGTGGAGGAGTACTTGGACTCTATCGAATTTTTACTAAAACTTCTTTTATCAAAAGAAGATGTGATAGCATGGGCTGAGCATGCAAATAAGGACCTGACACTAGTTGTGATGCCTAAAACTGTTGAAGAGGTACTTAAGGAAAATGTCTTTTCTAAGCGGATTCCTTTCATTTTCTCTTCTGCAACGTTATCAGACAATGAGAACTTTAGTTATCTTGCCTCTTCATTGGGTATAGAAGACTATTTATCCTTTTCCATAAATTCTCCGTTTGATTATGATGAAAATATGAAACTTTCATTAACAATCGAAGAGGATTTTTATACGAAATTCAACCAGACTATGCAATCCATTGGAAGAAATGGCGGAAGAACGCTTGTTTTGTTCTCGACTAAAGAGGAATTAATAAGGTTTAAAGCGGAAAATGCCAACAACATGGACTATCCATTCCTTTATGAAGGAGAAAAGGAAATCAGTGTATTGGTTTCTGAATTCCAGAATGAAGAAAGTGCTGTTCTATGTGCTTATCATTTATGGGAAGGGTTGGATATCCCTGGACCTTCATTGTCAAATGTTGTTATTTGGTCCTTGCCATTTCCGCCAAATGATCCAGTCTTTGCTGCCAAGCGAAAAGGGCTTGAAGATCCATATATGCAACTTGATGTTCCCTATATGCTGCTTCGACTTCGTCAAGGAATGGGCCGACTTATCCGTACCACAGATGATAGCGGAGAAATTACCGTCTATCTTCCATCTGTATTATCGGAAGCAGTACGTGCAAAAATCGAAGGTGTCTTACCGACCAGCCCAGTAACCCAATAGTTATCATAAACCAAAAGCACCGAAGCTTAAATCGGTGCTTTTTCCATTCTCCCCAAAACCTGTTGCCAACTAGTGAGAAAATTGTGTATTCTTAACAGGAGCTCTATTATAATTTGCATTTAGAGATATTGGGGGAGATACATATGATAGAAATCAGCAAAGTAAAAGAAGAATACGTAAATCACATTAACAAAATGGATAGTTATAACGAAGCACTATCTCTTATTTTCTGGGACCTCAGAACAGGTGCTCCTAAAAAAGGGGTAGATCGTCGATCAGACGTTATCGGAATCCTGTCCTCAGAAGTATTTAACATGTCAACATCAGAAGAAATGGCAAGCTATTTAACACAACTTTTAAACGAAGAAATATTCACCGAACTAGATGACATTACAAAAGCCTCACTACTAGAAAGCAAAAAGAACTACGACCGTAACAAGAAAGTTCCAGCAAAAGAATACCAAGAATATGTAGTATTATCTACCAAGGCTGAGTCCGTTTGGGAAGAAGCAAAAGAAAAATCGGATTTCTCTCTTCTGCAACCGTACTTAGAAAAATTGGTCGCTTTCAATAAAAAGTTCATCGAGTACTGGGGCTATGAAGGAAACAAATATAATACATTGTTAGATATGTACGAACCGGGTATTACTGTGGATAAATTGGATGAGGTTTTTGCAAAGCTAAAAGAGAGGATTGTTCCTCTAGTCCAAAATATTGCAGATTCCTCTGTACATCCAAGGGCAAATGAATTATTGGTACCTTTCCCAAAAGTTAAACAACGCGAATTTAGCTTAGAGATATTAAAGGAACTTTCGTATGATTTCGACGCAGGAAGACTAGATGAGACTGTTCATCCATTTGCTATTGGACTGAACCCTGGTGACGTTAGGGTGACGACTAAATATGATGAAGAGGATTTCCGAACGGCTGTTTTCGGTACCATACACGAATGTGGGCACGCACTATATGAGCAGAATATATCCAAAGCACTTCAAGGTACCGGGTTATGCACGGGAACATCTATGGGGATTCACGAATCTCAATCTTTATTTTATGAGAACTTTGTAGGCCGTCATGAAAACTTCTGGAAGCGCCACTATGAAAGTCTGCAACGTTATGCAGGAGGTAAATTTGATGAGATCAGCCTAGAGGAATTCTATCTTGCAATTAACGAATCCAAACCATCACTAATTCGAATTGAAGCAGATGAATTGACCTACTCTTTACACATTATGATTCGATACGAATTGGAAAAAGCGCTATTCAATGATGAATTGGAAGTAAAGGATCTTCCTCAAGCTTGGAATGAAAAGTACCAAAGCTATCTGGGCATAACACCACCAAATGATGCCAAAGGTGTTTTACAAGATGTACACTGGTCTGGTGGAAGCTTTGGATATTTCCCTTCCTATGCTTTGGGATATATGTATGCGGCGCAATTTAAACAAGCAATGTTAAAAGATTTGCCAAACTATGATGAGCTCTTAGCAAACGGAAATTTAGAACCGGTGAAAGAATGGTTAACAGATAAAATACATCAACACGGTAAATTGAAGAAACCATTAGAAATTTTAAAAGATGTAACAGGTGAAGAATTGAATGCAGACCACCTCATTAAGTATTTGGAAGATAAGTATAATAAAATTTATCAACTAACTTAATTAATGTTAAGGGGACCAGGGGAGTATCTCTGGTCTTTTTAATTGTTGGGTAAACAAAAAAACCCGCCATTAAGGAGGGTCCAGTGGTTAAGAAGCTTCTTCTAATTCCATAATAATTTGCATGTGCATGGTATCTTTTATATAAACAGGAGTATGTATACGGTGCGTTAGATGAAACTCCTTTTGTTGTTCGCTTAACACATCAGGTGGAGTGATATCCATATTGATGCCACTTCCCGCCACTTTCGATGTTAAGGTCCCTGCAATCATATTTCCAAGTTCTCCTGTGAAGGATTGAAGCATTTCACCTTCTAGTTGCATGCCAAACATCATTTCTCCGATGTGCTGAAAAGCATGTCGGTCCCCTTGAATAATCAACTGACCACGAATGTCACCGGTTAACATGATAAGCACACCGTACGAAACATTAGTAAGATTTTCTGTATATAATCGAGGTTGATCAAAGGTAAACTCTATCGGAATAACCGTCTTAAACGAGTCTAAAGTCCTGTCAAAAACTTGCGTTAAGTTCTCTGAAAGGGACATTTGGCACCTCCTTCATTTCTTTTGGATAGTACAAATTCATCATACCACATTTCCCTTTCTATTTTTCAACAAATTTCAACAAATTCACGGTTGATAAAGGGTTTTTTGTTGAAGAATAAACATAAATGAAGTAGGATGTAGTACCTAAAGAGTTTATAGGAGGAACATCATGTTAGATCTACGTTTTGAATTTACAGCGAAAGATGAGTCATCCGTAATATTACGGCCGGTGGAAGAATCGGATGCAGGAGATATCGTGACGGCAGTGGAGAGTATTATTGCTGCGGGTCAGTACATACAAAAGGATGTCCCTCGAACTCCCGAGGAAGAAAAACTTTTCATTCGTGATATGAAGAAAAAGGAAAATATGTATATTGGAGTAGAACGTAATGGAAAGGTAGTAGGGATAGCTCGCGTTATACGGGGGGAAATCCAAATGAAGCGACATACTGGGTTGTTTCGGACTTGGTTAGCTGAGGAAGCACAAGGACTTGGCATCGGGAAAAAAATCATGGATTACACCGATATGTGGTGTGAACAGCATATCAGAAAATTATCTTTAACCGTTTTCTCTTCTAATCAGGTTGCTTACCAACTTTATAAAAAATATGGATTTCATGAAGAAGGAAATCAAAAAGAACAAGCATTTATTAATGGGGAATATGTTGATGAGATTTGGATGGCAAAGTTCTACAAAAAATGATTTCCATTTATTTATAGTGATAATTTTTGCGGCATTCGTTATAATAAAATTGCACAACACAACAACTCCTTTAAAACGACATGTACCTTCCCAAAGTGAATTTGGGAAGGTTTTTTCTTTTTTTCTCCTTTACTATTTCCTCTCAGAAACTATCTCATCTGTATAAATATATAAATATTGGAAAAGTTAACAGTACCAAATTGGATGAGGTGCTCTTATAATGCCAAAGATATTGTCGGTTGGAACGTCCATTCCTAAATTTCCGATCCAACAAGATACTGTTGTCGAATTTGCGAAAGAACTATTTGAAGAGTCGTTTAGAGATATCAATCGCCTCCTTACAGTCTTTCAAAATGGACAAATAGAAAAACGTCATTTTGCCAGGGACGTTGAATGGTTCAAACAACCGCATACGCTACAGGAAAAAAACGATATATACATAAAAGAGGCAGTCGCTTATGGAGCAGAGGCAATTAACGCCTGCTTACACAATTCTACGACACTCTCACAATCTATAGATTATCAAGATATTGAAGCTATTTTTTATATTTCTACTACAGGTATGTCCACACCAAGCATAGAGGCTAGAATCATGAATATCCTGCCTTTTTCACCTTACACAAAAAGAATTCCAATCTGGGGACTCGGATGTGCTGGGGGCGCAGCGGGACTATCTAGAGCCTATGAATATTGTCTTGCCTTTCCTAAAGCTAAGGTGCTTGTATTATGTGTGGAACTTTGCAGTCTTACCTTTCAAAAGAATGATCGATCAAAAAGTAATCTAGTGGGAACCTCCCTTTTTGCAGATGGCATTGCCTGTGTATTGATGGTAGGGGATGAAGTGCATATTGATGGTAAGGGCCCTTACCCGAAAGTGTTAGGAAGTCAGTCTACATTAATGGAGAATTCAGAAGACGTGATGGGATGGGAGATTAAGAATGAAGGACTCTATGTCGTATTCTCTCGGGATATCCCAGTTATCATCACGAACTGGTTAGCACCTAATGTCACACGATTTCTCGATAACCAGGACGTAAAACTAGAAGAACTGGACCATTTTGTCTTACATCCTGGTGGAAAAAAGGTATTGGAAGCATACCAAGAGTGTTTAGGGTTAGATGCTGAAAAGTTAAATACTTCCTTACAGGTCTTAAAAGAATATGGAAATATGTCTTCTGCTACTGTCTTATATGTCTTAAAGGAAATCATGGAAAAAGGTCCGAACAAAGGGGAGAAAGGGATTGCAGCTGCACTTGGACCGGGTTTCAGTTCCGAAATGCTGCTATTAGAATGGGAGTGAGGTAAAAATGATCTTCGCATTGTTTTTTGCATTTATCGTCACACAAAGAGTCGTGGAGCTAGGCATTGCAAGAAAAAATGAGAAATGGATTAGATCGGTGGGGGCCAAAGAATACGGTAAAGAGCATTACAAATACATGGTCAGTCTGCATGTTGCTTTTTTAACTTGTTTCTTGTTGGAGGTCATCCTGTTTGATCGAACGCTAAGTCCTTTTTGGCCGGCGATCCTCATTCTGTTTATCATGACACAATCCCTTCGAGTATGGTCCATACAATCCCTAGGTAAGTATTGGAACACAAAGGTACTGATCTTGCCTGATGCTTCCATAGTGAAAACGGGCCCTTACAAGTTTTTACGCCACCCTAACTATACAATTGTAGTGTTAGAAATTCTGTTGATCCCATTAATGTTTCATGCGTTTTACACAGCCATCGTTTTTACTGTGTTAAATGCCTGGATGTTAAGTGTAAGAATTCCACTTGAAGAAAGAGCATTAGCTGAAATGACAAACAACTATGCTTCATATATGGAGGATCGAAAACGGTTTTCTCCAACTTTTCAGAAGGAAACTGAATGAAAGTCATTGTCAATTAGCTTGTAAGCTGATATGATTATGATAATAATTATCACTATCAACGAGGGGGACTACCAACATGACATTATTGTTGATTGGTACGACTGTGGTAGCATATTCCGTATTAATGAAAGTTGTTTTACAGCATACATGTGAGCCTAGAACAATTAAATAATACATAACAGGGTCTACTACATATATACATGTAGAGGCCCTGTTTTTTATAGATTCACTTATTCAAAACCATGCACAAGTTTCCTGAGCAAAAATATTAATAAATAAGGCGTCTTATATGGGAAAATACTGAAATATCAAGTAAAATAGATATAAGAAGCGGAGAAATGATACACACAACTAAGGGGACAGAATAAATGGGATCAAACAATCCAAAACAGCAAATCCAACAGCATACACAGGAGATAAATCAGCTCCAAACCAAACTGCAATTAATTTTAGAAAAGCTACATAATCACGGTGATCATAAAAGCGCCAGAAAAGTGGCGGAACTCTTACATAAACATTCAACAAAAGAATTAAGTATAGCCTTTTGCGGACATTTTTCAGCGGGTAAGTCTTCTTTTATCAATGAGATATTAGAGGAGGCAATCTTGCCGGCTAGTCCTATACCAACTTCGGCCAATGTCGTGCAGATAAAAAATGGAGAAGAGCTTGCGCATGTTCATTTTTTTGAGGGAGAATCACTGGAGATCCTTCCTCCAGTCTCGTTTGAACATGTAAAAGAGTATTGCAAAAACGGAGATCAAGTGGAATCCGTTGAATACCAATTTCCTTTTGAGAAGCTACCTGCTGATATGGTCGTATTAGACACTCCAGGGGTGGATTCCACTGACGATGCCCATCGCATTTCCACAGAATCAGCCCTGCATTTGGCAGATGTCATTTTCTATGTAATGGACTATAATCATGTCCAATCTGAGGTTAACCTTAAATTTATTAAGGAGCTTCAAGACAAGCAAAAAAAGATTTATTTAATCGTTAACCAAATTGACAAGCACCAGGAGGAAGAAATCCCATTTACCACATACAACGAAAGAATAATGGAGTCTTTTGGGGATTGGGGAATTATACCTGCAAGCATTTATTTTACAAGCCTTAAAGAAACCAGCCATCCTCTTAACGACCTTTCGATTGTAAAAGAAACGATTCAAATCCTTAGACAAGACAAGTTGGATATTCTGCCAAAAACGATTGAGCGAGCGCTCATTCAAGTAATGGATGAACATAAAGAATGGCATCTTGAACAAAGAGCAGAGGAAATTGACCGGTATGAACAAACGATTCATTGTTTAGGAGATCTGCCAAAAGATGTAGCAGAAACGTTAAGGATAAGAAAAAATAAACTGACTACCATCCAATCTGAAACGGCTGAAATGAAAGAGGATTTTATCAATCAGACAAAGCGGATCTTGGAAAATGCAAATATCACACCGTTTGAGATGAGGGAACTAGCTGAACGTTACCTTGAGTCTCAACAAAAAGGATTCAAGGTGGGGATGCTGTTCTCGGGGAAAAAAACACAAGAAGAGCGTGAGCAAAGAAGTGCCGCTTTTCGCAGTGATATAACTGAACGAGTGAAAACACAGGTAGAGAAGTTCATTCATGAACATATTATTTCTTTTTTAAAAGAGCAGAATTTTTATTCTCCATCGATTTTTGATACCGTACAGGAGCTGACGGTGCCTATTACTGAAGAGTTTGTAGCTGGTCATGTAAAAGCTGGTGCAGGCTATACTGGGAATGCCGTTTTGCACTACACAAAAGATCTAGCCCATTCTATTAAATTAGCCTATCAAAAACAAGTACAGCGATTCATGGAAGGTTACTTCGAAAAACTGGAAAAGAAAATTCAAGATAGCACAAAAGAATTGTCGGTGGAAGTCGAAAGATTAGAAGCGGTTCACCATGCCCAAGAAGCGATTACACATTTGCATATCGAGCTAGAACAGAAATTTGAAGAACTAAACAGCATCATCCTTTCCAATTTCGTAAAAGAGGAACAAGTTAAGTCGGATAATGTCCTTGCTCACTACCTGAACCGTTCCTATAAAACAGTTCGGGGAGATGAATTAGCTTCTTCAACATCTAAACGTAATAACGTTATACAGAAACAAGAAGCCATTCTTGTAGAACCTATGAAACAAAGTGACCCAGCATTATTAGTCAAGGGACTAAAGGAGACAGCAAGCTCTTTAAAGAGAATACATGGGTTTCAGACGATTGTGGATGACCTGAAAAAAAGAGCAGGGAAAATTGAAAACCAGACTTTTACGGTTGCGTTGTTCGGAGCATTCAGTGCAGGTAAATCTTCCCTTGCTAATGCTTTGTTTGGTGAGAAGGTCCTGCCTGTCTCCCCTAATCCTACAACTGCTTCCATCAACAAGATATCTCCTGTAACAAGAGAACATCCACATGGATCAGTCCATGTACAGATGAAGACAGTGGAACAACTGTATCAGGATGTTCAACAAGCCTTACAAATTTTCAATTCGGATGTAAGGGATCTTGAAGAAGCTGTCCCGACGATTAAGAGTATCATCACTAAAAATGAACACTTAGAACTGGATGCAAATAAGAAGACTCATTTTCATTTTCTGAAGGCCTTTTTAACAGGTTGGAAGGATATGAAGACCAAATTGGGAACGCTTCAAATGGTGTCACTAAATGAATTTGAAGCATATGTCGCCAAAGAAGAAAAATCCTGTTTTGTAGAATGGATCGAAGTGTTCTATGATTGCCCATTTACAAGACAGGGTCTAACACTGGTGGATACACCTGGAGCAGACTCTATCAATGCAAGACATACCGATGTTTCTTTTGATTATATTAAGAATGCGGATGCCATTCTGTTTGTCACCTATTATCAACACGCTTTTTCTAAAGCGGACCGTGAATTCTTGATACAATTAGGCAGGGTGAAAGATGCTTTTTCGATGGATAAGATGTTCTTCCTTGTAAATGCGGCTGATCTTGCTAATAATGAGGAAGAACTTGAACTCGTATGTGATTATGTAGAAGATCAATTAACTGCTTATGGAATTCGTCATCCACGATTATATCCAGTTTCAAGTCTTCTTGCCTTGAAGGAAAAAGAAAACCGACCATTTGAACATCCTTTTTTGGAAAGCTCTTTGATGAATGCTTTTGAGCAGGCATTTACTGATTTCATTCAAACTGATTTAGTCGAGATGAGTCTTCATGCAGCGCAATCCGATCTAAACAAAGCTGTGGCCTTATTTGAACATTTTGTCCAACAGGCTAAGCTTGGATCCGAGGAAAAAGAGAAATTGCAGCTTTTACATGCTACTAACAAAAGGAACCTGGAAGCTCATATTAAAGGGTACGCAACGGAAAGTTTCTATACGCTTCTTGAGCAAGAAATAAACGAACTTGTATATTACATTAAGCAGCGAACATTATTACGTTTCTCCGATTTCTTCAAAGAAAGTTTCAACCCTGCAGTGATCAGGGAGGACGGACGTAATATCAAGGCTCAGCTTGTCAGTTGCCTACATGAGCTTGTTACGGATATCTCTCACAATCTTTCCCAAGAAGTTAGAGCAACTACCGTGCGGACAGAGAACTTTATTCGCAAAACGTTAGAGTCCTGGCAAAAGGAGTTAGAATCGGAAGCTCAACAGCTAGAAGCTCAGCTTTCCTTACGTGTGTTGGAAGCAGAAGAATATACACCGTTTAAAGTGAATAGTTCGTTTCCTTCCATTTCCCCAAAGCTGGAAAAACAAACGATAGGCTACTACCGAAATTCGAAAGCTTTTTTCGAGAAAAACGAAAAGCAAAAAATGGCCATGTTTTTGGAAGAACAGCTGTCACCTTTAATGGACTCATTCTTGAAAGAGAGTGCTCAAAAACTAACAAACCATTACAAAAATGAAATGGAGATTTCTCTAGAAGAGGTCAAAAAGTATATCCTAAGACAGCTCGAGGATTATTTTGGAGGAATGCAGGCAGCACTTCAACAAGAACAGGACATCCCACAGTTGGAAGAAGTGCTAGCACAAATACAACAGCATAAAAAGTAAGGAGGAAAAAATAGGTGAACCAAATAAAGGAAATGCTCGCGAATATTGAATTACATCATAATGTGAAGATCCTTTATGCCTGTGAAGCGGGTAGCAGGGCATACGGCTTTGCTACCGAAAGCAGTGATTATGATATCAGGTTCATCTATAGTGCCCCCCTTAAAAAGTATCTTTCCATGATGAAAAAGGAAGATACCATTACAAACCAGGATGGCAAGTATGACGTGCAGGGCTGGGATTTAAAGAAGTCTTTAGTTTTGGCTGGTAAATCCAACCCCTCCCTATATGAATGGATGTTATCACCAATTGTATATAAAAAGTTAGATCCTTCCATGCTTACAATGAAAAACGTCATTTTAACAGACTACTCAAAGAAAGTTCTTGGTTTTCATTATTTGAAGATGGTTAAAAATAACCTTCAAACTTGGAGCAGAAATAATGAAGTTTCTCACCTTGTTCATGCCGTACGGGCATCTTTGATGTTAGAACAGGTTATCCACTTTGAAAATGAACCTGTTACAATTAACTTTCAAGAGCTAACAGAGAAAAGTAACACATTTACCAATGAAGAGTTATCGCTTTTATTTTGCTTAAAGACAGGAGAGGAAGTAACCGGACATCCAGTTATTTCTCAACTTTGTGGTAAAGTTAATCATTTCATCACTGCTTCTGAAGCGTCTTTACCACATTTAAAAGAAGGAACGATGAATCTTCACTTGTTAGAGAAGCTGTTTTTTCAACAGTTGGGAATAGAGGGTGAGCGTGATTACAAAAGTTAATCGATTCCAGGCATGTGCTACCTGCAAGCATTATCAAGTGCTAAAATTAAATACTCGTACCATCTACCGTTGCAGTAGACTTGGCTTTGACACAAAACCGCATTACAAATTTGATTGTTGGCAACCGAAAGAGAACATAATACAATTAATGAAAAAAGAACAGATAAATTGGAGGAACAACCATGAGCGTACATAAAGCAATAAGTGAACATTCTAGAAAACAAAATCAAGTAGTGATGAATTTTTTACAACTTGAACAACAAAGAGAAGCATACATAGAAGAGGCAATCGTCCTTTGCCGTCAAAACAAACCATTTACAACCGAAAAAATTAATGAAGTAACAAAAAGAATAAACGAGCTGGCACGTATAGGGATTGCACCTCAGCGACAACTCGTATCGAAAGAAATGGTAGAAGAGTTTGTTTCTCGAAGTCACTAAACTGTGGAGGGGAGAACATGAATCATATTGTTTCAGTGAATTGGGTGAAGGAGCACTTAAACGAACTAACCGTTATTGATTGTCGCTTCCATCTTGCAGCACCTGATAAAGGACTTATAGAATATCAAGAAAGTCATATCCCAGGGGCACACTATATGGATTTAAATAAAGATCTATCCAGTGCAGTCGATACACATGGAGGCAGACACCCTTTGCCAGACTTTCAGGAACTTCATCAAAAACTGCAAAACATCGGAGTTCATGATGATGGCAAAGTAGTTCTTTATGATGATCAAAACGGCGCGATGGCCTCAAGGCTTTGGTTTTTGTTCAAAATTTTAGGACATGAGCATGTTCTGATAATGGATGGCGGTTATCGTGAATGGCTGAAGCAAGAATACCCTGTAACGGCAGAAGTGCCCTTAAAAGAAAAACGTGGAACTTTTACCTTTAAAGTGATAGAAGAAGATTTTGTCATGCATATGGAAGAGGTTAAGGCCCATTTATCTTCTTTTCACAGCGGAGAAGCTTACCTTCTGGATGCAAGAGAGTCTAACCGATATAGTGGGTTAGAAGAGCCGATTGATAAGGTTGCCGGTCATATTCCCGGAGCACTTAATTTTTTCTGGATGGAGAATATGGAGAATGGAAAATGGAAAAGGACTGAAGCGTTGCAAGAAAGATTTTCTCAGTTGGATTCTTCGAGAGAAATTGTAGTCTACTGCGGATCTGGTGTTACAGCATGCCCCACATTTTTAGCACTTAAGGAAGCTGGCTTTGAAAAAGTAAAGCTGTATGCCGGCAGCTGGAGCGACTGGATAAGTTACACAGACAACCCAATATCTAAAATAAAGAACTAAATTTACCCTCACTTAATTGGGTCCTCTCTTGAGCAAACTATAAGAGATCCACCATATGAAGGAGGAGATTTAGAATGGGACGTACGAAAAAAGGAAATGCAAATGCACAGCGTAACAATAACGCTAAACAAAAAGGTAACATGGATACAGAGTTTGCTTCATACGCGGAATACGAAGCAGCAAAAATGACAAATAAGAAAAACCAATAGGTTTTAAGCCATTACCTTTTTTGGGGTGATGGCTTCAATTTTTAAAACGCTGTCCAAAGTCGTTTTTTTGACTTTGGGCAGTTTTTTTTTGAAATGGAACAGGTTTTTGGATAATAAAATATGGACTTAATTAGGATTTCTTGTTTAGTATTCCTTCAATTATTACAAAATGGAAAATAAGGTACGGAAAACAACTTTAAACTATAATGAAAAATGTTATATTACTAGGAGATAAATGGATTCTCGATAAATTTAAGTGTTTTTTTGACTAATTGAGGAGCTTTTTTGATTAATTCAACTGTTTTTTTGACTAATTCACCTGTTTTTTTGAACATTTGCTCTTCCTCGAATGCCTGTCCTCCAACTCTAAAATATGCTATAATCAGAATCGGAATAGAGAGGAAGTGTTCTTTTGAAAAAAGTATTATTGATAGATGGAATGGCTTTATTATTCCGTTCTTTTTATGCAACCAGTGTTTATAATCGCTTCATGTATACATCCAACGGAATCCCAACGAATGCGATTCAGGGATTTGTTAAACATATGATTACGTCAATGGAAACGTTCGAGCCAACACATGTTGTCTGCTGTTGGGACATGGGAAGCAAGACTTTCCGCACAGAAATGTTTGATGACTATAAAGCAAACAGACCTGCACCACCACAAGAGTTGATCCCTCAATTTGACCTAGTAAAAGAAGTGGTTGAGGCGTTTGACATCCCCAATATTGGACTTGCAGGATTTGAAGCAGATGATTGCTTAGGAACCCTTGCTGAACTTTATCGTGAAGAAGCAGAGGTCATAATCCTAACGGGTGACCAAGACGTTCTTCAGCTGATTAAACCAAATATTAAAGTAGCATTGCTAATGAAAGGTTATGGCAACTACGAAGTGTTAGATGAGAATGGGTTTTACGAGAAAAAAGGCCTTACGCCGCAGCAACTTATCGACCTTAAAGCAATAATGGGGGACAGCAGTGATAATTACCCTGGAGTTAAAGGGGTAGGGGAAAAAACCGCTACAAAGCTGTTGATGGAATATCAGACAGTCGATGGGATCTTAGAAAATCTGTCTGCTCTTACCAAAAGTCAACGTCAGAAATTTGAAGACAGCTTGGATTTATTGCATCTCTCTAGAGAACTTGCAACAATTAAGTGTGATGTACCAGTTACCTGTGAATTAAATGATGCCACTATCACAATTGACCGCGGCAAAGTCGCTAGTAAATTTGATGAGTTGGAATTTAAAAATTTACATGGATTTATTGATAAAGTTTGTTAAGAGAAGATGAACAAGTCATCTTCTCTTTTTTATCGTTTCGTATTGTCTTTTTTCGCCTTATTTTCAAGCTTGGATTGTACTTCCTGGGCAAACTCCGCATCGTGGCCGTAACCTTGAGGGTTTACACCAGGAGCTTTCTTGCCTCTGTTTGCTGAATTATTCTTACCCATGCTTCTCACCTCCTTTCTTAGTTTTCCTTTTCCAGCTGAAAATTATGTTGCATTGTGTCGTTCGAAATGACTCAAACTACACATGAGGTGATTAGTTTGAATCGACCACTAAAAATTGCTTTGAGTGCTATCACATTGGCACAATTCCTAAAAATTCCAATAAAATTCCTTAGAACAGGCAAATGGGAGTGGAATACCTTCTTTGAAACGGGAGGAATGCCAAGCTCACATTCGGCTGGAGTTTCAGCGTTAGCCACCATTATTGCAATGAAAAGGGGTTTTAGAACAATAGACTTTGCGCTTTCCGCCATATTTGGTCTGATCGTTATGTATGATGCACAAGGGGTTAGAAGACAAACAGGAGAGATAACGCTTGCGGTAAATGATCTTGCTGAAAAATTGGATAGACTGGAAGGAAAACCTGACAAGAATGTCCATGACAAATTAGAAAAACGATTAAAAGAACGTCTGGGGCATCAACCGGAAGAAGTAGTTGGAGGCGCTATTTTCGGTATTGCTCTAGCTTTTTTAGGAATTCGCTTGTTACCCAAAAAGAAAAAATTGGAACTTTGGGACAATCTATGATGGGCAAACGACAAATTTTGCGGTAATATTGAAGAAGGGGACGTACAAAAGGATGGATAAATTTGAACAAATCATGGAGTACAGAAGATTACCTTCAACAACTTACCGCAAAAGGATTTAAATTCGGAGAAGATTCTCTCGGTTTTATAGAATTTGGCAAGCATTATACAGACAGCTCGGACTATTTGGTCAACATAGCTATTGAAATTACTCTAAAAGCACAAAAGCAGTTTGACGGCAGTTTTTTTGTCTCGTTTTTAGAAATGATTAAACAGGAACAGATTCATTCTAAACGTGCAGCATTCGAATTGGCTAAGGAGAAACAGATAATCTAAAGGACTTTCCTGATTTGTCGGGAAAGTTTTCTTTATTGTAAGGGGGTATTGTAAAAAGCTGAATTTATATGCTGGAAGCAGCTTGATATAGAGGCATTTTATATGCCCGAAGCAGCTTGGTAAAAGGGTGAAAGGTAAAATACAGGCGTTTTATATGCCCGAAGCAACAAGGAAAAAGGATGAAAGGTAAAATAGAGGCGTTCTATATGCCCGAAGCAGCGAGGAAAAAGGATGAAAGGTAAAATAGAGGCGTTCTATATGCCCGAAGCAACTGGGAAAAAGGGTAAATGGTGATATAGAGGCGTTCTATATGCCAAAAGTATCTAGAAAAAAAGCAAAAGAGTAGTAGAGAGTGGTTCTCTTCTCCCGAACTAACCAAGAAAAAAGCAAAACGGTAGTAGAGAGTGGTTCTCTCCTCCCGAACTCACCAGGAAAAAAGCAAAACGGTAGTAGAGAGTTCTGCTCTCCTCCCGAACTCACCAAGAAAAAAGCAAAACGGTAGTAGAGAGACGTACTCTCCTCCCGAACTTGCCAGGAAAAAAGCAAAACGGTAGTAGAGAGTCCTCCTCTCCTCCCGAACTGGACAGGAACAATGCAAAACGGTAGTAGAGAGCCGTCCTCTCCTCCCGAACTGGCCGAAAAAAATGCAAAACGGTAGTAGAGAGCCCGTCTCTCCTCCCAAACTCGCCACGAAAAATGCAAAACAGTAGTAAAGAGC
>NZ_JAAXCU010000046.1 GCF_012911845.1 Bacillus sp. RO2
TAACATCGTCCTTATTGACCCTCTATGAACCCCGGCATCTCCTAATTTTGGCTAACATTGTCCTCATTGACCTTCTATGAACCCCGGCAACTCCTAATTTTGGCTAACATCGTCCTCATTGACCTTCTATGAACCCCTGCATCCCCTAGTTGTGGCTAACATTGTCCGCAGTGACCTTCTATGAACCCCGGCATCCCTTAATTTAGGCTAACATTGTCCTCATTGACCTACTATGAACCCCGGCATCTCCTAATTTAGGCTAACATTGTCCTCATTGACCTTCTATGAACCCCGGGAACTCCTAATTTTGGCTAACATTGTCCACATTGACCTTCTATGAACCCCGGCATCTCTTAATATAGGCTAACATTGTCCTCATTCCTCACCACTAATTTCTAGGTGCAAATAACATGACTGAAACTCCGACCAAGCAGATACCGGCTCCGATCCAGTCGAACAAATCCGGAGTCTTTCTATCCACTCCCCATCCCCAAAGTACAGAAAGTATAATAAATACACCACCGTAAGCAGCATAAACCCTTCCAAATGAAGGAAAGCTTTGAAACGTTGCCAACACCCCATATAGCGCTAATGCAATTCCTCCAGCCAATCCCAAATAAGCAGATTTCCCTTCCCTAAGCCACAACCATATCAAATAGCCCCCACCAATTTCCGCTATTCCAGCCAAGATAAACAGTGCAAACGTCTGGACCAATATAGACATTCCCTAATAATCATTTCAATTCTACCAACCATACCTCCAAATGAGGTCTAAAACAATGTTTCCAAACATAATTTGTAAAAAGTGTTATAAGAGCAAGCTCCTATAACCCATTCTAAAATGAAACAGGTGAGTTCTCTATGTATTTCGTTTATTTTATGGAAAATAAGAATGTAGTATTAAGTCAGTATCGGAAAGAGCTGCCGAACGTGGATGAGGAATTAAAGATAAAGGGGCGCAAAGGGAAAGTTTTGAGTGTAAGCCATATTGATGACCGACATATTAATATTCATGTTGCTTTAGAAAAAGTAGTAAAAAAAGGTTTTGTGGACTTGTCGAAAAAGAAGAAGAAATAGAATCTTTCAGGAGGGGTTCTTCATTGAAGAACCCCTTTTTCCATTCTATTGAACAAAAGCACCTCCGTATATGACAAACTGTCGAATAGAACCAATCTATTTACTCTTAGCACCTCATAAAACCGTCGAACTGTCTAATAGAACCCGTCTATTTGACCGAAACATCCCAAAAACCCGACGAACTGTCTAATAGAAGCACTCTATTTGACCAAAGCACCTCAAGAACCCGTCAAACTGTCTAATAGAAGCGGTCTATTTAACCAAAGCACCTTCCAAACTTACAGAACTGTCTAATAGATAGCCCTATTCCCATAAAAATCACCTAATCTCCCTATACCAACGAGGAATATTCTCCTTAAAATTATCATGATCCCTAAATACATCCATGGCATACCGGGACAATAGATCATACTGCTCGTCTCCCATTTTCTTCCCCCAAACAAATGATGAAACTGCATGCATCGCACTATAAAGGGCAAATAGTTGCCAAAAATCCTTACTGATTTCCTCTCCGCCATTATATCCATCAATGGCACCAATGGAAAAAGGGACACTGACCTTTACACCAAAAAAGCCGAGTTTTTGTAAGTCATGTATAGGGTCTCCCCAATCCATCCTCTGAAAATCGATAAACCCATTGAACTCCTTGTCCTTTACAATGAGGTTGAAAGGGTGAAAATCATCATAAAACTAATAAGTTTACTAACAACCACGGTGTCTAAATCTTCTAGTAGCTTTAATTCTTCTATGTATCTATCACTTTTTCTTCTTTTATGTATGTTCCATGGTTCGGTTCCTTCAGGCGCAGGATACTCATGCAATTTTTTTAGCTCTTTCCCCGCTTGAAACCCAACGTGATACTGCTCTTTTTCTGTCAAACTACTTAACGCTTCTTCCCCATCCTTACCTGGCAGATATGTTAATACCATATAAGCTAACCCCAGGGCTTGCTGTACCCCAAATTCAATAGCTTCTGGTACAAAATCTGAAACTGAGGATAACATAGTTATAGTTTCAAATTCTTTCTTTCTATCATCTGCATCTTCTAAAGGAAACAGTCTAATAAGGTACTTATCATCAATTACGAACTTCTGATCGTTCGAAAAACCCTTGGTAAGCTGTTGTATACTTTTTGCATCTTTCATGAACGGAATTTCTTGCTCCATAATTATAGCCAATTAAACACATCCCCTTTGTTAACGTATGGACATTATATTATCCCTCATAACTAATTTTTGGTCTATTACATTTTTAAAATATTGCCACCAATATAAGTACAACAACCAAGATAATAAAAATTCCTGTCATTTTCCAACCTACTGATCCTACAAGATCAACCAAGCTTCCGACCATGGACCTTGCAAAACCGTCGTTAAGGACTCCACCAGGATTCTTTTTCCATTCCTTTTGTCTGAATTTCTCCCTTTTCCTCTTAGCACTTTTTTCTCCCACTTAAAAACCTCCTAATAATGTCCACTATCCTCGTAAGACTTATGTTAAAATTATAAGAAAGTTCTGACTCTAAAACCAATTAAAAGAGGTGTTTAAACATTGGCCGCTCTTCTAACATTGTTAGGTGATATTTTCGCTGCAATTGCTACCTCCTTTACACGTAACAAGAAAACGCAAGAGAAGGAATAAACTCATTTATTCCTTCTCCCATTCCAAATCCTCTCTTACCTCCAGCTCTTTAATTGTCTTTAGATGATCCTTCTCGCTGACAATTTTGTAATTGTTTATATACTCTGTTCCAACTGTTATGTGGATGGTGCCTGTTTCAATGATGTTATCGTTAGGGTTTGATACCAGCAACTCAAGCACATATTCCGCTCCACCTCGTTCCTTATTGGCTTCCCTTTTTAAAGTAAGACCCGACAAATCTTCCAAAATATCTCGGATTGTTTTCTCATCTTCTAGTAAAATGCTTTCTTTGTATGTATATAAGCCTGAGTCAAATGTACCTTTATTAATTTTCATATGCCTGATTTCACTATCTTCACGATATTAAGCAAGTACAGCAGTATCTGACGTAGTCGACCTTATCTGGTCATACAGGAAGTATCCTCCTACAAACAACACCAATGTAACAATGAGTGGTCCGAACCGGCTTTTGCGAAGTAATAGCTTAACCACTCCAATTAGTAATACTCCAAAAACAATCAAACTAACAAGAAACTTTAATGTAAGAACACCATCTACCATCCAAACTCCCCTTTTATTCAATTTCTATTAATCTATAACAACTTTAACATAAAATTACATATTTCATTTTTTTACATTACATTCCTTATGATATTGCCTTCTGTAATTTATGGGAGTAAAATGTTTCTTAAAAACCACGCCAAGGAATGAGATCATGATGGAAAAGCGCCTTTACATAATTATAGCTATCTTATTTCTATTCTTTCCTTATTTGGCGTATGGAGAAGTTGCACACTCTTTTCCATTATCCAGTGATGCCATAACACCTCATAGTAATATGCAAATTGAACCGGCAGTTCAGGCTCCGGGTACTAATGGCTGGCAAAAAAATAAGAAGGATTTTACTTTTCAACCATCACCTTATAAATCAATAGAAATTCATCAATTTCCATGCAAGCATTCAATCAAAAGGAATAACCTAGCAAATCCCCACCTATACCTTACCCCTTACTTTTTTTCAGGGGAGTTACCTAACCGATTCAGTGATTTAGATACTAATTAAAACTAAATCACTGAAAAGAGGAAAGACATTGAATCAGAAAACCGAGCTCAAAAAGTCTATGGAAACATACGTATTACTAATTTTGATTACAGGTTTTTTTCTCACAACCATTATGGTTGCGGCTACATTAACCGATCAAAATATTTTCGAATTGTTGCCTAAATTTTCTTGGAAGATGGTAAATAGCTGGGATGAAATTTTTAATCGTTAAAATAAAAAATCGACTTGATGAGGGATATCCTCCCTATTCAAGTCGACTTTTTTTATCTATGTTGATCAATTAAGATAGGATTGCCATCTGGATCTTCTATGGTGAAACTAGCTGGGCCTTCACTGGATTCGTCTGCTTCTGTAAGAATTTTAATTCCTTTTTCCTTGAGACTCTTTTGAAGATCTCTGACATCCGTAAATGCATCCATGTTTTCTGCATTTTGATTCCAGCCTGGATTGAATGTCAAAATATTTTTCTCAAACATCCCTTGGAAAAGGCCGATAATACAATCTTCATTTTTCATAATCAACCAGTTTTGGCTGATCTCACCACCAAATACTTCAAAGCCTAGACACTCATAAAATTCTTTTGATTTATGTATGTCTTTAACCGTTAAACTGACTGAAAATGCTCCTAGTTTCATGCTTCCTCCCTCTGGCTAGGTATCCCCCAGCCGATTAAAGATTTCTCTCTCTTATTATAGCAACAACATAGATAGAGAAAGTAGAGAATTTTCACTTTTTTATACTATAATGTTTAAAGGGGTGATAATAGTGAATTTTACATATGAAATATTACCAATTGATAGGTTAGAAACTTGTAAAGAGATATGTAATGAATTAATGGTATACCAGAAATCATTGGCGCATATTACACCAGAGCGTTTTGACGACATGACATATGAAACGCGATTAATTCCGTCTGTAGAAAAAGCTCAGCACAATTATGTGGTGGTAGTTAAAGATCAAGATGAAGTGATTGGCTATGTTTATTCAAACATTTCTCCAAAAGAGGTCTATTCGTCTGAATTTGCCACTTTTTTTGACATGAAATCCGTTGGGAAAACGCATGTTGGATGCTTGTCTCAATTCTACATAAAGGACAAATACCGCCAATACGGAATTGGTTCAAAGCTGTTTACCATGTCGATGGATTGGCTACAGAGTTTCAATGAAGTGGAAGATTATTTTATCTTTGTATCCAATGGAAATGAGCAGGCACTTGAGTTTTATAAACGAAAGGGCTTTTTTCTAAGTCATGAGATTTTAGATGGGTTTATTACCGTTTTAAGAAACAAAAAGGTGGCATGATGAATAGTATTTTCAGAGAAAACTTAGAGAAATATGAAGACGCCATCGAGTATGATCGAATACATGAAGACTATTTAGTAGATTTGCCACTAATTCTAGAATGGGTACCGGAGAGTGGTCCCATTATTGAATTGGCGTGTGGGACGGGAAGGTTGACTATTCCACTGGCTGAACAGGGACATGAAATGATTGGTGTGGATATTCATGGAGGGATGCTGGAACGTGCTAAAACCAAAGCTACTGATAAGAATTTGACTATTCAATGGTTCTTACAGGATTGCACTCAGTTATCCCTTAAACAATCCACTAAGTTAATGTTCATGAGTGGTAACTCATTTCAACATTTCTTGACCAATGAAGTGCAAGATGCACTTTTACAATCCGTCCACCAACATCTAGAAAATGGAGGGATATTCATTTTTGATACAAGAAATCCGATTATGGATGAGTTATCAAAGGTGGATGAGTATGAAGAGCACTTTAAGCATTCAAATGGTATGCAGGTAATCGAGTATCACAGAGAAACTTATAACCCTCTGACACAAATCCTTCACTGCGAGACGGAAAGAAAGTTTCTTAAGGACACAAATTTAGAATCAATAGAGAAAGATAAAATTTCATTACGTTATGTATTCCCATTGGAGATGCGCCGGCTTTTAAATGAACATGGATTTAAAGTATTGCATGAATTCGGAGGCTGGAATAAAAACTCATTAACCGCAAAAAGTCCACAAATGGTCTATGTTTGCCAAAAAAAAGGGAGTAGTTAAACAATGACTACTCCTTTTCTTTTAAGTCCTTCTGATCCACGTTGAATTCAATTAAATTATTGGAGGGATCCATACAAAAGATTTGTGCAAAACCGCTTTTGCTATGAGGTTTTTGCACTATTTCAATGCCTTTATTTTGAAGAAATTGCACCGTTTGTTTATAATCATCAACCCTGACGGCAAAATGTCCATCTCTACTGTCGATATTTTTTTCGTGCCTCAATGTTTCTGCCTGTTTATTTTCAATCAAATGAAGTTGCGCAGTCCCCACCTGATACCATGCTCCAGGAAAATCAAAGTCTGGTCGTTTTAACTCAGGAAACCCAAGAAGTGTTCCATAAAAGTGTTTTGCCTCTGCAATGTCATTTACTGCTAGGCTGACATGATGTAGGTCTGATATTTTCATCTTGGTTACACACCCTTTCTAAAGAGTTTTAGTGCTAGTATATCACTTTTTGATTCTTACCTAGTGAGAAACCCTCAAACAACCTACCACCATACGGTTCCAATATATTCTCCACAATATGGATTACCTTGCTTTTATCATTCTTACTATAAAATAAATCAAATGCTTGCGTAAATGCCTCTGCGAAGTTCTCATCAAATTCAGCAAGAGAACGAATAATCCATTTGGAGGAACCAATCCACCTATTATTGGATCTTAATGTAAACTCCGCCGCAAGCTCCGCAAGGGTCCCAGCAATAAATATTGACTCAGATCGATTTGAAGATCCAATAAAATCATCAAGTACATCGGTAAGAAAATATTGTTTCAACTTAATGGTTGCTGTGTCCCATTTTTCTGGACCAGCATGTAAAAGTGTTTCCGCTTCTTGTTTTATTCCATCTAAAATACCCTTATCCTTGAGAACGATTCCCTCTGAAATCATTCTTGGCAAACATGGTCTTGCCCTTTCACCATCACTTTTAAAAAATGCTTGATAGGACTCTAGATTATGGCAGAATAGTTCAATCGGCCATCCAAACTCGACAAAAGATTCTCTATAAGAAGCGGGTAACTTTTGATCAAAGACCACAATATCCAAATCTGATGTTGCGCTTTCCTGACCCCGCACCACGCTGCCAGCAAGTATGGCTCCTTCACAATCAGGAAAAAGTTTACCTATAATTTTCTCTGCAGCTTGAACGGAAGATAATCGTTGAAATTCCATCTCTTAAACACCTCTTTTCTCAAAAGCATATCATAAACAAATGATCATTTTTAAGAAAAATTTCCCTTCTAGCTGATCCAAATGATAAACTATGGTATATATATCCTTTTTGGAGGTTTTTCGGTGAAACAGCTAAAACGCATTTTAATTGTTATGGGCATTTTACTTTCCTATATTCTATTTGTCGGCATTTTTTTCACCAATAAAGTCATGTACATTCGTAAAAAAACAAATGAAGAAATTTTACATCGGGAAAAACTGCTCGGACACTTTAAAGAAGACATTTATATCAAATTGCCAAAACGAGAACTTACTATCCCCTCCCCCCTTGGCTACAATATTTACGGGGAAATGTTTGATGTACCTGGGTCTACACGTTATATGATTTTCAGTCATGGTGTGACGCAGAACACCCTCAATTCCATTAAATACATGAATATCTTTCTGGAAAGAGGCTGGAATGTCGTTTTATATGATCACCGAAGACATGGAAAATCTGGTGGGAAGACAACAAGTTATGGATTTTATGAAAAGCACGATTTGAAAGCCGTCGTGGATTGGGTTCGCGAACAAGCGGGAAGTGAGGCAATCGTCGGGATACACGGGGAATCCATGGGTGCTGCCACGCTATTGATGTATGCAGGAGCCATTGAGGATGGTGCTGATTTTTATATAGCGGACTGTCCGTTTTCTGATTTAGAGGAACAATTGACCTATCGATTAAAAGCGGATTTCAAAATTCCGAAGCAGCTTGTTATGCCAATTGCCAACACTTTTTTACGCATAAGGGATAAGTACTCCATCCGAGATGTCTCACCAATCAACGTTATAGAAAACATTGAAAATCCAGTCCTGTTTATCCACAGTGAACCTGACGACTTTATTCCCATTATGATGACCCAGCAACTATTCGAAAAGAAGAAAGGGAAAAAGCAATTGTATGTAGCTAGAAACGGGATGCATGCGATGAGTTACTCTGAAAATCGCGAGGAATACGAAAAGGCGATTGATGAATTTTTGGACGAAATCGGGTTTGGAATCGAAAAGTAATTCCTAAGGAGCAATCATACCAATGGTTGCTCCTTTTTTGTTCCTAAGAATAATTTCCTATTGTAAATTGAATCATAAGAATAGCGACAAATTTGAAGGAGTGAAAGAAATGGACGAGCAAATTAAGGAATTAAATGCTTTTTTGGAAGGCGAATTTATGGGCATTCATGCGTATGAACATTATATTAAAAATACAGAGGATGAAGCGATAAAGAAGGATTTGCAGTCGATTCAGCAGAACCATAAGATGCATGCTATTTTTGTAGCAGAAAGAATTCAGAACTTGGGAGGCGAGGCAGTCGATGATGTTGGCCTTGTCGGATCTTTTCAGGAAAGAGTTCAACAGGTAAAAGGCTACCCGAAGGATTCTCGGGCAATTATTGAAGGTGCCATACATGGTGAGGAATTCGGGTCCGATATGATGGCCGAATTTGTAAAGGGTGATTTGGATTTGGAGAGCAGGAATATCGTTCAGTCTATACTGAACGAGCATAAGCAGCATATTGAATTATTGAGGAAACATTTAAAATAAGTATGGAACGAGGACGGTGCGAATGTCACTGTCCTTTCTTATGTAGGTAAGTTATCTCTAAATTTTTCTACCTTCCTTTCATATTTACTACTATAATAAAAGTAATATAAATACGGAGGAGCGTAATATCATGCTAGAATATTTTAACGTTAATATCACCCCTTTTCACTCTGAACGAAGAGTAAGTGTCCTCTTACCTAAAGGATATGGAACATCCGACAAGCGATACCCTGTTTTGTATATGCACGATGGACAAAACTTATTCATTGATAGTGAAGCAAGCTTTGGAGTGAGCTGGGGAATTAAGGATTATTTAGAACAACAGTCAGACCTTGAAATTATTGTGGTAGGTATTGATTGCAATCATGAAGGGTATGAGCGATTTAACGAATATGCGCCATGGGAAAATAAAGAGCTTGGACAGAGGCTTTTCAATGATGAGAACCTTACAGGGGGTAAAGGCAAAGAATATATTGATTATCTAACGTTTGAATTAAAGCCTTTGATTGATGAAAAATATCGAACACTTCCGGAAGAGACTGCGATGGCTGGCAGCTCTATGGGTGGTCTAATTTCCACTTACGCTGCATGTAAATACCCTCATATTTATAAGAAGATTGCTTCCCTTTCTTCTGCCTATTGGATTAATCAACCTGAAATGGAAGCATACATAAAAGAACGTGATTTAAGTAAAGTCGAACGATTTTATTTGGATGTTGGTACAAAGGAAGATACTTCATTTATCAATCATCAAATTTACATCGACTCCAGTCAAATAGTGTATGATTTGTTGGCGGAGAAAATCGAGAACGTGCGCTTTGATGTTGTGGAGGATGCGGTTCATAACGAAGCGGCTTGGCGCGAGAGGCTTCCAGTCATGTTTGAATTTTTATATAAGTAAAATGATGCTCTAATACAAAAGGACTCACGTTATAAAAGTGAGTCCTTTTGATTATTACTACTTAAAAAGTTTCATACGTTACAACTTCATCAAGTGGGAATCGCAATGTACCGTGTGCTTCTCCAGCCGCTTTTCCAACAGATATTAGCATGACAGGGACATAGCGCTCTGGGATGTTAAATTCTTTTCTAAATGCTCCTTTATCGAATCCGCCCATTGGTACGGTATCATATCCTTTTTCTTTTGCAGCTAGCATCAACTGCATAGAAGCAAGTGCACCATTCATAACTGCTTCATCACGCGCAAACTGATTATTTGTATATGCTCCATGAATTTGATTTGTTAAGATTTCTTTTACTTCTGGAGTCATGAAACCTTTCTTCACCACTTCTCCATATACTCTTTCCGCATTTTGATTAGCTTCTAGGTCACCTAAAATTGCTATAGTTACAGAGCTATCCACTACTTGCTGTTGGTTATAGGCAATTGGTAATAGTTTTTCTTTCTGACTATTCGATTGAATGACAAGGAACTTCCAGTGCTGCAGATTCCATGAAGATGGAGCCGTAATGGTTGCCTCTAATATGTCTTGAAGATCCTTTTGTGGCATATCATATTGTGTATATTTACGTACTGAATGACGTTCTTTCATCGTTTGAATGGCTGATTTAGTAGTTGTGTTATTCATGAAGAACTCTCTCCTTCTTCTGGTTGAATTTTATTTACTAATTATTTTTAACACACGAATATCTCAATGTCAAAATATATACTTTCGAGATAAATGGAAGTTTCAGCTATTATTTGAAAGTTATGGAATGACCACTTATATATATTCTTCCCCGTACAACAGAAAAACTCCATTCCAATTAAAGAGAATGGAGTTAGTACATTATTTCAGTACCGCAATGACATATAAACATCCATCAATGCCTGCTAAGGAACCATGTACCGTGTCTTTTGGTAAGTAAATACGATCTCCCTTTTGACAAGTAACGAGGTCTCCACCCACCTGCAACGAAACACTACCATCCAGTATATGTAAAATCTCGTTTGTTGGATGGGTATGAGTAGGATGTGCTTTGAAAGGCTCATCTTTCTGAACTTCCACATATCCTGTTCCCTTGATCGGTAACAGTTCCATCGTTACTTTTTCAAGGCTGCCAGCAATCCCGCGTTCTACTCGAAATTCATTAAAATCAGAGGGAAAAGAATAAGCAACTTTTTCAGTACTGCCTTTCTCTTTTTCCAAAGACGCGTGAAACGGACACTGTGATGTTTCCACATTATTGTCATCCATCAAAAAGTATTGCCTCCATTCTCTTGTTTCTTTTTTACCGTACCAATTAAGGGAAGGGTGAGCAGGCACGCTATCATACACTTCCAAACGATCCCTGACCGTTTTTTGAAACAGTTTCCCAATCTGCGTCTCTCCATTTATTCCGTCAAACACCCATCTTGGTTGAAAAGTGATCATAAACGTTGCAGCTTTCCTACTTGACCGTTTTTCATGTACAGGAGTGTTACATACAACGAATATAGGCTCATCATGAAAGGAAAATTCCCATAAATGATGATCTGGGTCTGCAGGAATATTTTGCGGCCATTCCTTCTCATCCAACTGATGGAGATGTTGAAGTATACCCCAAAATTGTTTTTCATACTGTTCCAACGTTTTTTTCTCTTCTGGCTTGAAGAAAGCAACAAACGATGTGTTTTTTCCAAGTTCCCTCGCTTCTTCCAGATATAATTTCAATGCATCGGCCAATTTCTCCATTGCATTGGGACAAGTTGGACTTTCAATAAACGTAAAACGGAGCGAACCTTGTTTAAACCCTTCTACTCCGAATACACATGGAAACGGACGACTCTCCGACAACATATCCTTCGAAAATTCAGAGAAGACATGCCTTCCCCATGGAGGAATATTCTTTAGCGAATATAATGCCTCCAAATCTAATTGTTGCATCCATTCTCCCCCTTTAGTTAAACAAAATACTAATTATAAATACGAACAAATCTCTCCATCTATGCATGAAACAGCTTTTCTTTTACATATAAATTTATGGACAAGTCTTGTAGTTAGGAGTAATTCACATGGATATAATTTGGACCGTTCTGCACTTTATGGTACTTGGAATTAGCTTGGCCGCTCCAGTTGGGCCAATAAATTTAGAGATGATCAAACGCGGAATTTCATCTGGGTTTTATGCATCATGGCTTGTAGGATTAGGCGGTATGACAGCTGATATCATTTTTTTAATGATTATCTTAATTGGAATGGCTCCCTATCTCCAAATTGAATTCGTGGAGTTATGTATGTATGGGATAGGAGGAAGCTTATTACTATACCTTGGTATCACCACTATTTATGGATCATTCGCCAAAAGGAGAATTCTTGAACTCGGACAACCCACTCAGAGAAATTCGTTCATTGTTGGATTTAGCATTGCTGCCTTTAATCCCATTAACTTTGTATTCTGGTTTGGAATCTTCGGTTCTTCCATCCAATCACTCTCCGAGAAGAGCTGGTTCATCGCTTTGGTCGGTTGCCTCTCCTTGTTACTCGGAATATTCCTTTGGAATTTAAATATCGCCTTTACGGTTCATTTTGCCCGTGCGTTTATTAAAGAAAGAATACTTAAAGCCGTTAATCTCGGTGCTGGAATTTTTCTAACTGCCTCCGCCTTCCCATTCTTGTCAAAATTTCTAAACCTCATTTTGTAGAATAGATTCCTCCCTTTTGAAAAAGATAGTTTAGAGGGGGGAATATACTTGAAGCACATGCTATCGACGTTTACTGAATTTATCTGGGGTTTCCCAATGATTGTTCTATTTGTAATTGCTGGACTCTTTTTAACGGTCAGACTTGGCTTTCTCCCTTTTCTTTACTTTCCTCACATTGTAAAAATGACACTAGGGCAAATAGGGAAAAAAGCAGAGGGTTCAGCGGGAGGAATAAGTCCGTTTGCCGCTTTTACTTCTGCATTGAGCGCCACTGCTGGTGCAACCAATATTGTCGGCGTTCCGGTTGCCATCGCTTTTGGAGGTCCAGGAGCTCTGTTTTGGATGTGGATCGTAGCATTCATTGGTATGTCTACCATTTTTGCAGAACTTGTGTTAGGAATTACATACCGTGAAAAAAATAAAGACGGAAAATGGGTTGGCGGTCCTTTTTACTATCTTTCCAAAGGCTTGCGCTGGGACAAACTTGGCTGGTTTTATGCATTTGGATTGATGCTTGAGGTGGTACCAAGTGTCATGGTTCAGTCCAATAGTGTGAGTGTTCAATTGGAAAATGAATACAATATCTCATTGTTAGTGGTAGGAATTACTTTAGCCATCGCCACTGCCTTTATCGTGTTTGGTGGTATTGATCGAATCGGTAAAATTAGTTCAAGATTGCTCCCAATATTTGTTCTTACCTATGTTGCGTTGACATTAACTATTATTTGCATGAATATTGGCAAGCTTCCAGGAGTTTTTTCATTAATTGTTCAGGATGCTTTTACTCCAACTTCTGCTGTGGGTGTTTTCGCAGGAGCAACTGTCGTTCAGACCATGCGATGGGGTCTTGCGCGTGGACTTTACACTAGCGAGGCCGGAATGGGGACATCTGCAATCGCCTACGCTTCTGCTGATACGGACCAACCAGTAAGACAATCATTCTGGGGGATGATTGCAGTAATTATCGATACCTTGGTCATTTGCACCCTCACCGGGCTTACAGTATTGATAACAGATGTCTGGAAAGAAGTAGGTGTAAAGAAAGCTGCGTCTATGGTGTCCTATGCGATGAAAACCACGTTGCCAGATTGGCTCAGCTCCCTCTCCATTTCCATTTTTCTAGTGTTCTTCGTCTTAGCTACCGTTGGGGTGATTATCTTTTACGGGGAAAGTCAGGCTGAATTATTATTTGGTCGCAAAATGCGTTATGTTATGAGGTTCGTTTATTTATCTGCAATTATTATTGGTGCTGTTGGTGGATTAAAGTTTGTCTGGGAACTGTTGGACTTGCTGCTGTTCTTCATTGTGGTACCGAATATCATTGGGATTGTGTTTTTGAGCGGTGTGGTGAAGAAAGCGAAGGATGAGTACCTTAAGGAGTTTGTGAAGTAGCTTTAGATTAAAAGGTGCCTCCGGGAAGGGATGAGCACCTTTTACTGGTTTAGTCTTTAATCCTTTTCATATGACTCGATATTAATCTAATTTGCCCTCGATGATTCAATTCATCTTCAAAGACATGGAACCAACGAAAATAATTGTTTGCTTTATGTTTAGGTCCAAACGGGAACTCTTCATCCAACCAACTATCTTCTTTTTGCTTTAGTTGGTGCATTGTCGTCTCCCGGACTTTATTCAGTTTTTCTAGGTAGAATGATGCAGCATTACCTTTGGATTCTTTAAAGGCATTATCACCCAAAGTTAAACCCGCCATTAGCTTTTCCATTTCTTGCTCTGTAGGTTCTCTTTCTTCAAAGGTGAGAATTTGATAAACTTCTTCCACGCATGCGATATGTAATAGTAAACTGCCTATAGAATTTCCCTGACCATCTATTCTATAGTCTAATTCTTCCACTGTTAGATGTTGAGTAGCATCTATCTTAGTCCCTCTTGCATACTCCATCATAGCTAAGAGTCGACCAATCTCATGTGTATAACCTTCAGTAGACTCCAAAATAAATGTTTTATCCTTTGTTGTTGTCATAATAAATAGTACCCCCTTTTAGATAAGATGGTTACTTTTAGATTAAAATGACTCAGTGCTAGAGGCTTTTACGGCATCTATTATTCCACTTCGCCAATTTACTGTCCAAAACATCCCACTTACAAGCCAAACTTAACCATATACTGTCGAAAAATTAAAAATATAATCCGAACTGGACACTTTATTGTCCAATAACTAGTAGTTACGTGCAAACCGACAAATAACACCATAACTCCCTACGCAGTTTATGTTTTATGTACTCACGATATAAGCGTTTTCCTTAAATAGCAGTTGACCTTCTGGAAGATCACACATTTTAAAAGCCCCTGAGATTCTTCGCTCCAGTCCCTCTTTGAATTCCCCATACAATTCTTCAGAAATGGAAGTTTGCCAGGCAAACCGATAATGCAAAATCTCGTCATGTTCCAATTTTTTGAGAGGATTCAATGCCATTCCCATCTTAGTTGAAGTAGCATTTGATTGAGCAGCTAAATTGAGTAAGAACACCTCAAGGATTTTAACTTCCCTGTCATTTAAATCATGATCATTCATTTTGACTTTTACATCTACCATTGCAATACTAATAGCGAATTCCACCTAACTACTTAAATTTAGTTGCAATAATAAATTCGCTAAGACACTTAACAAAACCTTCCTATTTTTCTATATTTTATAAAATTTTTCTCATAAAAACACAATTAGGATCCTCTACGTAATCAGCAAACGGCTGACAATAGTTAAATCCAAAACTTTTATATAGTTTTTGTGCAGGATAAAAAGCCTCCATTGAACCTGTTTCAAGATATAAATTCTGATACCCACGTTCATGAGCCTTATCAATAATAGATTGAAGAATCTGCCTTCCAATCCCCTTTCTTAAGTGACTCGAAGACGTACGCATGGATTTAACCTCACCACTCATTGCATTTAATTCCTTCAAAGCTCCACATCCAATAACTTCTTCCCCTTCCCACACACTCCAAAAAGTAACATCCGGTTTTCTCAAAGCCTCTAAGTCCAAATAATGGTTGCTTTCTGGTGGAGAGAGCAGATTTAAATTTCTCATATGCTCCTCAACAAAAGCAATGACAGTCGGGTGTGTAACATCATCAATCTTAATTTTCATTTAGTTTCTCTCCTCTTTTCTTTTGTTACCAAACTATTTCATTGAGTTGAATTTTTTTACTTCATTACTAACTTTTTTTAGTTGTATCACTATATAAATGTTAAAACACATAGAGGCAATAAGAAAAGTGTAAAGCATGATTTCCATCCCCATGGTACCGAAAAGAACAGAAAACAAAACTACTAATATCGCAAGAATAATTCCATTAAACATCATCTCTCCTCCTTTAGTGAAACTGCAAGATTGGGGAATGTTAAAGCTATGGAAGCACCTGAAGAAAAGATCACTTCAAAGGAAATTGTGAATGGGTCTACATTTATAAATTCTTCGTATAACCATTGATATATATCACGATTCATTACAGGTTGTTCGTTGTGATAGTTTTCATGAATGTATTCAAAATAGGACACATCATGAAATACTAAGATAATTTTACTTAAACCATCATCATTGCTTAAAGTAAATTTTAAACCCATTTCCAGCAGGCTTTTATGCTCTATTTCTAAACTTATTAATTGATAATCATGAAAACCCCGACCGGAAAAGTGATGATAGACATTAGATGGCATCCTGTCAGACAATTTTTTATACGCAGTCCTATAATCGAAAACATTATGATTCCACTGCTTTTGAATTTTCTCTTGTTCTAATACGCTTATACTCTCTTTATTTTGCGCAAGGAATAATTCATAAGAAAAATACTTCATATATCCCTCTCCTTGTACTGAATCTAATAACTTATTTTAGCATTAAGTTCCAATAACAGACTACAAAAATAGGATATTAAAACAATTTTTACCTAATCTGCTAATATACATGATATAATTCACTCAAACTTATTTCTGGGGTGAAACGATGATATTAGAAAATCAGAAATCAGAAGTCAAAGTATTTCCTTCTAATTTTTTGAAACAAAAAGAAACCTCTACAAAACTTGCCATCATATTACCAGGAGCAGGTTACACTTCTCAAGGACCATTGTTGCATTATTCCTCAGGACACTATTTCAATAAAGGATATGATGTTCTTCAGGTCAATTATCGGTTTAGCGAAGAGGAACTTAACCCTTTTGATGCAGATGGATTTACTGCTAATGTTCTACTTACTTTAGAGGAAACCCTGAAACATAAAAACTATGATCAATGTGTAATGATAGGAAAATCAATTGGTACTATAGCTTTGTCAAAACTGATGGAACATCCAGCTTACAAACAAGCACATCTAATATGGCTCACTCCATTGCTACATAGAGATGAGGTATACCAAGCTATGTTACAGAATGAAAATAATGCCCTTTGTATTATTGGGGACAATGATTTCTGCTACCGGGAAGAGCGATTTGCAAACCTAAATTCTAAGCCAGCATTAAGAACACTTTTAATAAAAAACGGAGATCATAGTCTTGAGAATAAAGAGGATGTATTAGGTTCCATTGATATGCTTAAAGAGGTAATAAACAGCGTTATTCAATTTTCATATTAAATCAATTACAGTACAAGACACCTCTTGTACTGTTTTTTAACGAAACATAGGTTAAGTATCATTGACAATATGTTAATAATACTTTACATTAAGTAAATAAAAGTTAACACAAAGGAGAACCATATGCTTTGTAATCGAGTGAAGGAGTTAAGGGCTCGTCATGGCTTTTCTCAATCTGAATTGGGTAGTTTAGTCGGGGTAACGAGGCAAACAATCGGGTTTATTGAAAAAGGTGAATTCTCACCATCCATCGCTTTGTCGTTAAGAATTGCTAAGCATCTGAAGGTAACGGCGGATGAATTATTTTGGTTAGAAGGAGAGGATGAGGAATATGGAAAATGATTTACGGATTCAGCTGCCACTTTGGACAATCGCATTTAGCATTCTTTTGATGCCATTAACATTTAGTACTGTCCAGCTGATTGATCTAATGATACACAATTTTGATGCTTTTTTCGTGGTAAACGGATCAGAAACTTCTTTTAATTGGGGTATACTGTCCATTCAATTATTCTTCGTGAGTATCTTGTTACTTATCTCTTTCTATATTGCATTTTATTATAGATATAGAAAATATAATCAGGAGAATCCTAGAGAAAAGCTGTACTTCTTTGTTTTTTACAAACCTGGTGAGATATTGGAAGATGATGAAATGCTTCAACAAGTATCAAAAAATGCCACGAAAAAGGTTTACATACTTTTTGCAAATGCGCTTCCGGTACTTGTACTTTTGATGGTTATCCCTCTGCAGCGTTCAGTATTTATAATGGCCATACTGCTTGTTATAATCTTCCAGAACCTTCTTTTTTACATGGAAATTAATCTATATTATTCTGGCAATTATACATTCGCCACTAAAAGCAAAAAGACGGATCAAGAACTCTCTAATGCTAATAAAAGAGTGGTTCGAGGCATTGTCATTGTTAGTCTTATTATTGTAGTTTTTTCTGTTGGTAGGCTTTTTCAGATTCACTCTAATTCACAAAGTATACTTCCTCAGATGGAAGCTTGTATGGACGAGGGAGGTACCGCAGTTGTGGAAAGTGGCAACTTATGGAGCCTCATGAAATTCACATGCAAATAGGCATTGCTACGCGCAATGCCTTATTTTCTTTCCAATATGCTTTTTATTTGATCTGTATACATCCTATCCAAACTTTCTGTTGTGTAATGAAAATTCTCCATGCTTGATTCTTTAGTTATCCCCATCTCTATTAAACGGGCATCAATTTTATTCAATATAAAGGTTGGATGTTCATCTTCATCTTCATAACCGCCAGCTTCATCATTCAAATCTATTTTCTTTCCATCAATGAGCTCGATCTTATAATAAAAATCCCCTTTACTGTGTGTGAATGGAATGTAATACCTGGCACCACGGACACCAGCATCTACTTTGACCACGTCATGAAAGTCATACTCCTTCCCTTGTGGATGTAGGAATGAATGGTCAATGATTTTTTGATCTGTTATTACTGTAACCGAAGAAAAGATAATATAAAATCCAATAATATTAGTTACGATGAAGCTGATCCATAAAACTCTACGCTTTCTAGTGACCTGAGTTTTCTCCCTATATTTCCTATAGAAAAAATATAAGAATATAAGAAATAAATAGAGAGCAATAATGATCATAAATCTAGAGGCAGGGTATTTAAATACCCATAACATATAATCCTCAGTTACAAAAACCAAGTATTGAAGATAACCTATTAAGCTGTATAGGAAAAAACTTAAAATTAGAACCACTAAACAGCCTAATAAGTAAACTAACGCTCGCCCTACTGTTTTCATCTTTATTTCCCCACTTCTAATAAACTGCCCACACTCAAGCCATAAAAAATTCTATAAGATTAGCAAAACCTTTAATCGCTCGATGAAACTGAAAAGAGCCTGCTACAATGATGCATGACATACCCATGCCACTGATTAACCCCGTTAATGATCGGAGGAAATTGTTGCTCACTCTCCAGCCTCGTAGCTGTGTATATCCATCTATAACCATTGGAAAGTTAAGGAGAACACCAACTACAAAAAGTTTAATAAACGAGACGTCTGCTGCTAGCCATAGTAATGGAACCACAGCTAAGTACCCCAACAATATTGACATACATCTGTAGCACATAGGGAATTGCTTTCCCCTTATTACAAGTGAGCGCTCCTTTTTTCTATGACAAGGAAAAAAGCGTAAGGTGATTACGGCATCAAAATATTCTTTCATTTGCCCTTCCCCTTAGTTAAATGGATTGCAGTCACAGTCTGTGCAATCCATTCCGCTTGATTTGCCTGATGACATTGGAAATGGAATATCACAATAAAGACAATCCCATCCCCCGCTACTCCTATTCCTCCTATCTCGCCTTTTCATATAGTAATGGATGCTCGCAAACAGTCCGATCATACTTAGTACAAGAAAAATGATACTAGCTATTAGCTCTGACGTTGAATTGGCTACGGCAATGCCATATATACTTCCTATTGAAGTTATACATAGTAAAGCCCATAAAATAAAAATCATTTGCAACCCTCTTTTGTTGTAAGTTAATTTGTTGAATACACATATACTCCACTCCATATAATTCTTCCAACAACCTAAAAATCCTGCTTCTTTCTGTCGAATATGTATCTTTTTTCCTATTAATATAGGCACTACTCCAAGTCCTTCCGCTCATTTTGATAAAATCTATTCTGAAAGTGTTCCCTTTTCCGATAGAATAGATGGGGAGATATCTCCTAATTTATTCAAAAGGAGTGTTGAAATGAGAAGGTTGGTGATTTTATTGTTAGTAGCTTTGCTAGTTGTACCAGTATCCGTGAATGCCGGCACCATTGGTGGGAAAGACAATCCTGGTGGTGTGCCAGGTCAGTGGTATGTAGGTGATACACCAAATAATGTCGATCCGAACAAACCGGTTCTTGTATTTGTTCACGGAATTAATAGCTCATCAAAGACTTGGTGGGAAAACAATAATATGTATCAAACAGCCTTAAATAACGGATATGAAACAGCGTTCATCGATGTTCATCCCGATAAGAACATGTGGGACAATGGTGCTATCATCAATAGTCGAATCCGTGATATATCCAATCATTTCAACCAAAAGAAGATAGTGATAGTTGCGCATAGCAAAGGCGGCATTGATGCACAAAACGCCCTTGTTCACTATGGAGCGCATCCTTATGTTTCTAATCTCATCACGCTATCCACCCCTCATTATGGATCGCAGCTGGCAGACCTTGCTTACAGTGGCTGGGCAAGCTGGCTTGCAAGTATTCTTGGTAGTAAAAATGATGCAACCTACTCGCTTCAAACTGGTTATATGAATAGCTACCGACCTCAAATGGATAATCATACAAATAGGAACCGCAATAAAATATATACCCTAGCAGGAACCAGTTGGGGCGGGTTTGGATCTGCTCTTTATTGGGGTGGATTATACTTAAGTTCTTATGGATCTAATGATGGTGCGGTTACCGTCAATAATTCCCGTCTTACTTACAGTACCCAGGTTCGGGTAAGCAACTGGAACCATACCACAGTCCGTGAAGGAGGTACATTCCAATACTTCCGTCCATACCTTACAACTACTCAGACAGCCGGCTTTGCACTTGCCGAGGCAGCTGCAACAGTCGAACCAATGGAACAGGAGCCAATCAACATAAGTGCACTTCATCGTGGCGGTCAGTTCCAAAAAGAAGTGAAACAAACCTTTACAGTGGAGGAAAATGTACAAAAAATTGACCTAGATTGGCTGAGCGACAAGAAAACTAAAGATGTTGAAGTGATTAGTCCGTCCGGAAAGGTATATACGAATTTTGCCCATTCCATCGATCAGGAAATTTTTAAAGGCGGACACCACCATACGTTCCAAATCTCCTCCCCTGAACAAGGACAATGGACAGTAAAAGCGAAGAAAGATAAAGCTGCCTATTTAATGACCGTTGGCTTCCACACAGACCTTAATGAAGAGGTTGTTTTGGAAGATGCCACATTTGAACTGAAAAATAAAGGGCAAAAAGTAAAACATATGAAGGTAGATGTGAAAATTAATAAAGATGGTAAGGCGAAAGCAGACTTCGGGATGAAGGTTGCCAATAAAGGTAAGGTAGACGTGGACTTCAAAGAGGTAGGCGTCTACACTATTACGCTTGATGTGAAAGGTACCACAAAAGACGGAAATCCATTTGAACGAACAATCGTGAAATCCGTTTATGTAGATAAGAACGGCAATAGATATTGATTTGCAAAGTGCTCTCCCTTTATGGGAGAGCACTTTTCACATCAGTCTAATTGTACTTTTCTAAATTGAAGGAATACTGCTAGAGCAATAAGTAAAGTTCCGATTAATACTTGTGACATCATAAAAACTTTTGCTCCAGAAGTTGGAGACCCGGATATCAATCCCGCTCCAGATAGTAAACAAACACCAAGAATACTCATAAATATGTTCAGTTTTACTCCAGGCTGCAGTAATTTCTGACCAATTACAAAGACTATATAAATAAAACTTAGCATCATGATAACTGGAAAAATGGGCTTGAATTTAATAGAGTAAACGAAGTAATCTAGTTGAGATATATTTCCCCTCTCTACTTCCCCATCATTTAACCAGGATGTAATAACTGCCGTATGTTTCCATTCGAACGAATTATCTACCAACTCGCTCCCTTCATACCAAGAAGCGAAAGTGGCGATGCAGAAAAACATAATGGCCAAGCCGAATGGAATGGTTCTTCTATAACTCATTTAATCTCCCTCCTAAAACAATTCTCTATTAAAATGAACGAATCTGAAAATGAAAAAGTTTCAATTGATCAGTTTAATTATTTTTACCACAGGGAACTACTACAACATTGAGGAGGTTCACCTATGAAAAAAACAATCATCTATACTGCCGCCTTAATTGTGGTTGCTCTTTTAGGGGCAGGACTTTATAGTGGCTATCAAGATAATACACAAACAAATAAATCTAAACATTCACCAAAGACTATGGTCACACTAGGTGATTCCTTGACTTATGGAGTCGGTGACAAGTCCGGTGAAGGATACGTTGAAAATTTGGAGAAGCTGATCCAAGAAGAAAAAGAGACAAATGTTAAATTGAAAAACTACGGTATCCCTGGACAAGAATCAGACGGTGTTGTAAAGCAAGTAAAGCTTACTAACATTCAGAAGGACATCCGAAACGCTGATTATATCATTCTCTTTATTGGCACCAATGATCTCATCCAAAGCAATGGTGGCGACTTAAAAGGAATCAATGAAGAAAAAATCAAAAAAGGCGCTGTGGAATACGAGAAGAACATACAAGATATCGTTAAGACAATCCGTCAAGAAAATCAAGACGTTCCGATATTATTTCTCGGGTTATACAATTCCTATCCAGATTCTGCTGAACACGAAAGTATCATTGATGAGTGGAACACAAATAGTCAAAGGTTGGTGAATGACTATGAACGCATAAAATTTATTTCCACTAATGATCTTTTTAACGAAAAATCAAAGGAGTATTTCAGTGATTCCTTGCATCCTAATGAAAAGGGATATGATTTGATTACTAAGAAGATTATCGATGAATATGATTTTTAACAGTGCAAACGCTCAGGTTTGAGCGTTTTTTAATTAGTGTTCATTCATACTAAGAGGTCCCCAACATTGTCAATAGTGTAGCAGTCCCCTTCTGTTACTAATTGATTTAACAAGTAAACATGCCCTACCCCATATATGACTAATAAACGATCATTTTCGCAGGTTAGACTTTTTATGTTTTTATAGATTAGTAAATTACGATAATACCAATAATTTGCGACCCAATTAGCTCCAATTGGATTGTCATTCTCTCCTATCAACGCAATATCCATATATAGCTGATGGCTCTTCCTCACTTGTTCAGTCCCATTCAAAAATAATAGAAACTCCCCAATAGTTGAGGTGTAAGATTTTTCATTGGCTTCTCCTATCATTTTTTCTATATCCATAAATATTTGCCTGGATTTTTGTGTTTCATGCTTTTGCATGTACCCGAATATATCTGGTACACCTTCTTCTTCGTTCCAATCTACTGCATATACATTTGAGTGACCTAACTCTTTCGCTAATTGAAATCCGATTTGATGTCGTTCATTAGCAGATATCTTAATGTTTCCTTCTAAGTATTTTTGGTATTCGTCTGTTAATCTGGAGTGATACTTTAACGGATATTCCAATACTATTTTTGTAGGAGCATATTCTTTTAGACAAGTTATAACTTTGTCTATCTCCAGTTTTTTACTTTGAGAAAAAATGTCCAACTCTTCCGTTTTTCCATAGTCTTGAACCGCAGACTTTTCAAAATGATCGGTACCTAATAACATGATAGAAGGTTTATTGATCATCGAATTGCTCCGTAATTTTATTATTTTTCAGCCCGAATTTTTTTATAGTTTCAATGTCCTCAGGATATGTATGTTCAATTTTCTCAAGTTCAGTGATAGATTTCCATCCTACTTCAATGATGGTGTTATCTGGATCATCTATCCCCATACTCTCTCCCATTTTTTCTACTTTAAAGTAATGAGTTAGAATTTCATAATCCTTCATAACTTTTTCTTTTATTAAAAGTTTTTCCAAGATAACAACCCTATATCCTGTTTCTTCCATCACTTCTCTAATACAACACTCCTCTGGTGTTTCACCAGTTTCTATGCCCCCAGATGGCAAAGCCCACCCCACATTATCATTTGCTCTCACCATAAGCACTTCATTCTTGTCATTTATGCATACTCCAGCTGAACCAAGCCACTTTTTCATAAGATATTTGCCTCACCTTCTTTATACGTGATTCAATTCAAAATGTTCTTCCTTCAACTCAAGCAGGGAAATCCCTTCGTCCGTTTCTTTCACTCTCTTGGCCAAACTCTCCACACCAAAAATCTCCGTAAAGGTATGACTTCCAACAAGTAGATTTACACCTGCAAACTTAGCATATTGAATGGTATATAAACTTGCCTCTCCAGTTATGTATGTATCGCACCCTTGTTCCAAAGCAAATTTAATTTGATCAGTTGAATGTCCTGCTCCAGTCAATACACCTACTTTCTTTACCTTGTTCCCATGGTTTTTCCACGCTCTTACAGGCTCGTCCAGTTCATTTCTCATTTTTTCTACAAGTTGTTCGAAACTTTTAGCTTCGTTAAACTCACCTATACCAGGTACACTAGAGTGCTTGTATTCAGAAAAACGTATGAAATTATCAATACCAATTTTATTCATCAATGAAGTACACGTACCGAACTCAATGTAGTCTAGTGGACCATGTATCCAGAAATGACTGATGTTATAATCTTTTAACCTCTTAATACATTCATCTTTCAATCCATAAATAAAACCCCATGCGTCATGATGGGTTATGATTAAGTCAACCTTTGCTTCTTTTGCCTGTTCAATCACTTCAATTGAAAGGTTGGTTGAAAATCCAATCGTCTTTATGGTGTTATTGGATGTGTTGGTAAACCCGTAATCGTCATCGAATTCTTCTAATAATTCTCTAGGAAAAAGCTCATTGATAATGGCGTTAAATTTTGTGATGTCCATAATTCCCTCCCAGTAGTCAGCATACTAACATTTCATTAATACCAATTATTTCAAATCACAATCATTAACTCAATACTTATTTTCCAATTAAGTCCAAACAAGTCAAATAGACTGCTTGGATTAACAACTCTATATCTATTTTATGAACATAAATCTACAAATCTTTTCCATTGGGAAATTAAATGCTTTTTGATGCTATTATTTCAGTCTTTTATTCTGAATTTTCCCAATATAAATTTTTCTTTTAATATGTTAAATTATTCATGTGTTACCAATTGAGAGGAGATGAGCATGAGGATGAAGAAAAAGGGTCAATCTAAGAAAGTGTTTTTATCCGTTTTATCAGCTGCAACTATTCTATCAACTGTTGCGCTAAGCAGTCCATCAACTGGGGGAGCAAGCAACTTTGAATTAGATTTCAAAGGAGTTAGCCAGATTACAGATAAGAAAGCAGTTTCTAAAAACGGAAAATTAGGTGAAGCTTCTTTTCTAGCAAATACAGAAAATGTTAAAATCCCAAAAGGCCTGAAAAAGAAGCTTGAAGTCGTGCCAAAAGACAATAGCCTGTACATTGTGCAGTTTGATGGTCCTATTTTAGAAGAAACGAGAAAAGAGTTGGAATCTACTGGTGCAACGATTGTAGATTACATACCGGACTATGCTTACATTGTGGAATACAAAGGTGATGTTGCGAAGGCAACAAACGGCATCGCTCACTTAGAATCAGTAGAGCCGTATTTGCCTCTTTATAAAGTAGATCCACTATTATTTACAAAAGGTGCTTCTGCTTTAGTAAAAGCTGTTGCACTTGACGCAAAACAAAATAACAAGGAAATGAACTTCAAAGGCATAGACGAACTTATTGATTATGCCGCAAATAATAACGTACTCTATATTTCCCCAAGACCAGAATATACAGTGTTAAATGATGTAGCGAGAGGGATTGTTAAAGCCGATGTTGCCCAGAGCAGCTATGGGTTATACGGGCAAGGTCAAACAGTTGCTGTTGCGGATACAGGACTTGATACTGGCCGTAACGACAGCTCCATGCATGAAGCTTTCCGCGGTAAAATCACCGCATTATATGCTCTAGGAAGAACGAATAATTCCGATGATCCGAATGGTCACGGTACTCACGTTGCCGGATCTGTTCTTGGAAATGGGACAAGCAATAAAGGAATGGCACCACAAGCAAACTTAGTATTTCAATCCATCATGGATAGCGGCGGTGGATTGGGAGGCCTTCCATCTAACCTGAGTACATTGTTTAGCCAAGCGTACAGTGCTGGAGCAAGAATTCATACGAACTCATGGGGTGCTGCGGTAAACGGTGCTTACACGACTGATTCCAGAAATGTCGATGACTATGTTCGTAAGAATGATATGGCGGTCCTTTTTGCAGCTGGGAATGAAGGTCCAGGCAGCAGTACTGTTAATGCACCAGGTACCGCGAAAAATGCCATTACTGTAGGAGCAACAGAGAATTATCGTCCAAGCTTTGGATCATATGCGGACAACATCAATGATGTTGCACAATTCTCTTCCCGTGGACCGACTCGTGACGGTCGTATCAAGCCGGACGTAATGGCTCCAGGAACATTTATCTTATCAGCACGATCTTCCCTTGCACCGGATTCTTCTTTCTGGGCAAATCATGACAGCAAATATGCATACATGGGCGGAACTTCCATGGCAACACCGATTGTTGCTGGAAACGTGGCACAATTACGCGAGCATTTTATCAAAAACAGAGGCATCACACCTAAGCCATCCCTATTGAAGGCAGCTTTGATTGCTGGTGCAACGGATGTGGGTCTTGGCTTCCCGAACGGCAACCAAGGCTGGGGCCGTGTAACATTGGATAAGTCCTTAAACACATCATTTGTGAACGAGACAACCTCTCTGTCCACAAGCCAGAAGGCAACATATTCCTTCACAGCAACTGCAGGCAAACCACTTAAGATTTCTCTAGTTTGGTCTGATGCTCCTGCAAGCACATCTGCTTCTGTAACGCTGGTGAATGATCTTGACTTAGTAATTACTGCTCCAAACGGAACTCAGTATGTAGGAAACGACTTTACGGCTCCTTACAATAATAATTGGGACGGCCGTAATAACGTAGAAAACGTATTCGTTAATGCACCACAAAGTGGGACATATACGGTAGAGGTTCAGGCATACAATGTACCTCAAGGACCACAGGCGTTTTCATTGGCGATTGTGAACTAAAATTGATTTTTGGATAGACCACTGTGACCGAGAGTTTGAGGACTTTCGGGTGCGGTGGTTTTTCGTTGATTTTAGGGGGAGGTTGGATAGGCTGAATTGCATAGCTGCTCATTGGATAGTTGTTTTGTCCTTATGTACCCTGAAAGTGTCCGCTTTGGCTGAAGTATAAGCTTAAATCATGGTAATTGTCCGAAGTTTTTGTGAAGTTGACCGAAGATTCCGCATTTTTGACCGAAGTTTCTCCAAAGTTGACCGAAGTTTTTGTCTTTTTGTCCGAACCGAAAATTTAAATGTCCAAACCTCGCTTAAAAGTGACCGAAAACCGTCATTCCTTGTCCGAACCCACCACTATTTCGTCTTTGAAATGTCCGAACAGTTATTCAATTTGACCGAACCATTTTCTCACACATAAAAAAGCACCCAGGAGCACACCGACTCCAATTAATAGAGCCGCCATTCCCAGATGCTATTATTCACTCAACCTATTCTTCGTTTGTTTCCCCAGTATTCGTTTCATTTTGTTCCATGTTCGTTTCGTTGTTGTTCATTTCTTCATTCTCAGCAGCGCATCCAGTGGCAAGAGCTAATAATAATACGGAAGATGATAAAGCCATTAACATTTTTTTCATGATTGAACTTCCTCCTTGAGCTATGCTTGTTTTAGTGGATTACAAGCTTAATCATACAGAAAATTCAGCCGAAGAAAAGGTTTTTTACCAATAATTAACACCAATTAAACAATGTTTACGTACGCTTTACATCCCCTAAATATCAGTCGTCTGACTCCTCTAAGATAACCTCATCTATATGGCGTTTCTTCATTTTATTTCGAAGCTTACGGTTTTCTTTTGATTCAAAGACGATATCCATATCATAGTCTTCCGTATATAAATCCTCTGCTTTAATGTACAGGGAAAGTCGCTTATGGTTATAAGTTTCCAGGCGTCCTTTTACCATCACTTGCACATCTCCTTTCTCATCAGCCGGTTTATAAACGATACCGAACTCGCCGATAGATGGGATCTTTACATTGTCACCTTTCTTAAAAATGATGTCCTGTTTTGTTTTTTCTTTTTCTGGATGCTTCATTTTCCTAACGTATTTTTGATTCATGGCTAGTTGCCTGTCGAGCTCATGTCTTGGCTTTTCCGATTTATCTGTGTAATCTTTTGTTTCTTTGTACGTGATTTTATGTGCCCGTTCGATCAACTTAGGATGCATGCCAAGGCGTAACGCAATAGCAAATGCTTGACTATCCCCACCTTTTCCGACAATAAGACGATAAGTCGGCTTAAGGGTCTCCACATTGAATTCCATCGAGCCATTGCAGAAGCCTTCCTGTTCATTGGCAAATTCCTTAATTTCACTATAGTGGGTGGTGGCCAACATCGTTGTTCCTTTGTTATATAGCTCTTCTAAAATAGAAGTAGCAAGTCCCATCCCTTCTGCAGGGTCTGTTCCGGAACCGAGTTCGTCAAGCAGGACCAATGTCTGAGGTGTGGACTCAGCTAAAATTCCAATAATGTTTTTCACTCTGGATGAGAAAGTACTTAAAGACTGTTCAATACTTTGTCCGTCTCCTATATCAACCAAAACCTGATGGAAGATTGCTATTTCGCTGCCTTTTTCAGCAGGAATGTGCATGCCACATTGGGCCATCAGCGTTAGAAGTCCAACCGTTTTAATCGTGACTGTTTTTCCTCCGGTATTAGGACCTGTAATGACAAGCGCATCGTAATCTTCACCGATAACCAAATTTAAAGGCACTGCATTTTTTCCAAGTAACGGATGTCTAGCACCTTCCAATCGGATTACATGGTGTTCATTTATCTGCGGTGCCGTTCCATCAAGCAATAAGCTGTGCTTTGCCTTTGCAAAAATCACATCATAGCTGACCATCAAATCCATCGCCAATTTGATTTCTTTTTCGTGCTCCTGGACTAAGCCAGTAAGCGCAAATAGTATTTGCTCCTCCTCTGCCTCTTCTTGAAACTTCAGCATACTTATGGAGTCCTGAATGATGCTAATTTCTTCTGGCTCCATGTACACGGTGGATCCGGAAGCAGAAACATCCAGAACCGAACCCTTAATATTATTTTTGTATTCTTTTTTGACCGGAATGACATACCTACCGTTTCTGGTACTAACAAGGCTTTCCTGAAGATACTTACTGTACTTTGTCGACTTCACTAGCTGCTCGATACGATTCTTGATGCGCTCCTCCAAGGTAGATATCTGCTTTCTTACTTTTAGCAGTTCCTTGCTTGCGTAATCGTCTACCCTTCCATTTCGTATGCAACGGATTATTTCTTCCATAACATGAGAAAGCTCCGAAACAGAGTAAATATAGCTGGTGATGACAGGTGCTACGTACTCCTTATCCTTCATAAAACGTTTGAGCTTTTCAATGGTATCTAGGAAATCATGTAGTCCCATCAGCTGGTCTGGTCTGAACGTAATCCCCTTGTGAAGATTTTTAAGGATATACTCAATGCCTTGCAGACCGTGAATTGGTACGCTTGAACTAATGGCAAGTATCTTTATTCCTTCTGTCACTTCGTTTAGCCATGCTTCAATCTGTCTTTTATTAATGGATAGTTCTAATGCCAAGACAGCGTTTTTTCCTGGCTCTGATATTGCAAAAGATGCCACGTCTTTCTTTAAATCTGTAAATTGTAAAGCCTGAATTGTTTCGTTGTTCACTGTATTTTCCTCCTAGTAATTAGTAAGCAGTTTATTGGATGCAGTCACTAAAACCGTGCAAGGAAATGTTAAGAGCAGGGCGAGAAAAATCTAAGCATATAAAAAAACACAAAGAACAACACTCGTCCTTTGCGTTTTGAATGGTAGTTTTAAAATTTAAATGCACAATAGGTAGAAAAATACCTATACTCATGCTGTAACTATCATTTTATGGAGCAGGCGCAAACCCGTGTTCTTAACATTCCGCTATGAGAAAAAAAGCATAATCAAACAGAGCTCGACATTATCGAACTTTTTCCTCATATCGCACGTATTTGATTACGTTTAGTTAAGAACTACCTTTTCCATAAAACAAACTCCTTCTGTTTGAAGATACTTACATTATAATGGATGCCGTTTTGAAAGTCACGCCTAATTTTGTATGTTATTCCGTTTATTAATGATCAATTTCTTAGTTTTCTCATTAACATAGGCGTAGAGGATATCTTTCACGTCGATTTGTCGGATTGTTAAATGGTCTAGCAGCCACTCTTTGGATCTATTCAGCAACTTTAGATTCTTATATTGAATTTTCCCATCAATGATAACTGAAATTGGCAATCCCTCATCATCAATAGATATTTCAAGATGTTGCACCGTCACAGGGGTGTTTTCCGGCTTTGGAATGATGCTTATCTCCCCAATCGGTTCTAAAATGGCATAGTCAATGTCAGAGATTTTCGGGTACCCTTTACTTCTTAGGATGGAAAGAAGCTGTGCGATGGATACCATGGTTTTTTCCATATTATCCTCTACTATTTGTCCGTGCTTAATGAGGATGGTCGGTTCTCCCAGAAAGAAACGATTGCCCCATTGCCAAAGGGTTAGTTTCGAAAATATTATGTGTATGATAACAAGCACAGCAAGAGCACCGAGCGTAGGTAGGTATTCTGTACTGATTAGCGGTTCTGATGCCACAGTTCCAACAATAATAATGGCTACTAGGTCATATGGGGTCATCTGTACGATAGTGGATTTCCCCATTAATCTCATAATGGCTATCGTAATTATGTATATCGTCAATATTTTTAATAGCAGAATCATGGTTAACTCCTCATATCTCTTTTCGAAATATGATGTCCATATTTATGGATAATATCCTGTGATTCAGTTGCTTGCAATTAGATGCTCGGTGGTTTCAGGTATATCCTTTACCGATTTCTTCAAAAATTCGGGGTATAAAACTACATCTTCTAGCTCAGAAATGGGTACCCACTCGTAAACCAACCTTTCTCCTTCCATCCCATGAAATGGTCCTTTACTAAGTTCTTGTTTATCCTCAGTTGAAACAAGATAATAAAAGCCTATTTCGTGCACTTTCTTTTCACGGTATTCAAAGAAGTTTTCAACGATCCAAACTAACCTTTCAATTTTTACAGATAAATCCAGTTCTTCTTTAAATTCCCGTTGCAGGCTGAGTGGAGATGCTTCATTCATCTCTACTCTTCCACCTGGAAGGGACCAGATTTTGTCTCCGCTTGCTCTGTGAAGGAGGATACGGCCGTCCTGTATCCAGATACCTGCCACTCTGTAATTAAAAACCGCTTTTTCTGTATGGAAAACGACATCCATTCTATTCGCCTCCTTTGAAATCATTTATTATGGTTGAGATTTGTACCGTTAGAGATATTTGACTACTAATCATCCAAATTAGAAAAGCGATTAAGAAAATAGAATAGAAAGTTACATACCTTTTCCAACTACTTTCAGGTCTTAATGGCTTGTAAGAATTTTTGAATATCAAAATAATAAACATGAAAAAGAACGTAAAAGTTACATTCCAATAAGTATCTGCTTCTGATATCAGCTCGATTGCTTGTATTGCTTCATTGGTAGGAGTTTGTATCACTTGATTTTTTATTAAATATCCTTTTTCAATAGTTAGAACATCATTTTCATGAAACTGATACGAGTATCCTGTTAAATTGAAGTTGTTCATATTCGTAAATATCAAGAGGCTAAGAGAAATTATTATATAAACAATAAAAAGATGTATGTTTTTAATTTTTGAAATGAGATCCACTCCAAACTTCTAATGACTTAATGAATACCACCCGATCCTGACCGATCCCGTCGTAGTCCTTATGAATGGGAATGCCTTCTATCACCATGTCCCCATCCCTCATTGAAAATCCCATTTTTGTATGAAAGTTAATGGATATGTTATTGACAGGTGATGTTACACAACGCACTTCTTTACACCCTTTTTCCTTAACTGACTGAAAAAAATGTTCATAAAGTGTTCTTCCGATATTTTTCTTACGCGACTTGGGGTTTACCCCCACAAAATGTATGTATGCTTGTTCTGGATTTGAAGGAGAAACGAAGCCTATCACAAACCCAATTATCTCTTCGTTGTCTTCTAATAGAAAACTCGTGTTTTTAAAATGATGAATGAATAATCGTGGCAGCATGTCGACCATGTCCCTGCCGCCCCACCATGTGTTAAGGTTCTTGGATATACGGAGAAAGTCTTCGTCTTTTATGTTTCTTATTTTCATATGATTGACCCTTCCTCACATTTTTCTATCTCACCTTGAATGTAATCTCTTATTCTCGTTAACTCTTCTCTCTGAAATTCTTTTACCCTAAGGCCTTGATAGCTCTCAGACACTTTTTGGATTGTCTCTTTATATTCAAGTGGAAACGAAGTCAGCCCATGTCCCCCTGCTTCTAGCTTAGAAGAAATCACTCCATCTTTTACGTACCAATAAACTCTTATCAAGTTCAGCACACAATATACGGGGTCCGATTCTACGTTTTTTAAACAATCATGGTAATCTGCAAGGATTGAAGATAAATAGTGAGGTTCGGGAATAACGGGAAAAACGTCTTTTATCGGAGGACCTTCCCAGCATATGCCGCTATGATTTAGTATAGTGATGTGAGCTGCCAGATCAGGGTCCACTTTATGATCATTGTTTATTGCTCCGTATGTACCCGCTGATAGTTCCCGCTCAAAGCTTTGTCTCCACCCTTCACTATAGTGAAATTCATAGGGACATGGATGAGTCCAATTATTAAGTTGGTTTTGTGTTAAAAAGCTGATTTCAATCGGGTATGGGTCGTTTGAATTGGCAAGCAGGAATTTTGCTAATTGGCATTGCGTAGCGATGTCCAACGAATTTTTCAAGACTACCAATAAGTCTACATCACTGCGATTAGGGTTGAAGCCACCAATTGCCAGAGATCCATGGATATAAATTCCTAGGAAATTATCTTCTGTGATGGCTCTGATAGTATCTGTTAAATTGTTAAAGTAGTTTTCCATATTCGTATTATTCAACTGTATCCACCCGATTGAATGGGTAATATCTCAGCACGACTTTTCCCATCACGTTTTCTTTTGGAATAGAGCCTATTTCACGACTGTCCCTGCTGTCATTACGGTTATCCCCCATCACAAAAACATGACCTTCCGGAACTGTCAATTCCTCAAATGGGTATAGCATTTCTTCTTGTATGTACTCTTCTTCTAGTGCTTCCCCGTTCCGATACACAGTTCCTCCGCGATATTCCAACTTATCTCCCTCTACACCAATCACTCTTTTAATCCAGTAGTTTTTTCCTTGTGTTTCATTTAACAAAGCGTTGACTAATGGACTTTCCTTAAAATTATCCGTCAAGCTTCTTTCTCGCTCCACCCGACTGTCGATGACAACAATATCATTGTACTTTGGATCTATCCCAACCATGTACCCGCTTTTAAAGATTAATACTTTATCACCATCATCCTTGTTGCTCCAGATATCCTCCCCTTCTAACGTAGGCTCCATGGAACTCCCTTTAACGGTGAACGGCTGAACAACCAATGCGCTGACAAGAAACGCGAAAACGAGGCCGATTACGCAAGCTTTCCCCCAACTGAATAATTCTTTTTTAATTTTTTCTGTTTTCATATGTATCACCCTTATTCTTTCGACGATTTGAAAAAATTTTTAATTCGTTACTTGTCCTATTAATACGAAGTTGTAGGGTAAAAGTTCCAATGTTTATTAATTACTTTCAACTTTTTCATGGAGGATATTTTTCAACTCTTCAAAACTACTGATTACCAAATCCGCATGGGCAAGTTCTTCTTCTTGTGCAAAATCAAACCTGCATCCGATTGCCGTCAACCCATTTCCCTTTGCCGCATTTATATCCGATAGGCGGTCCCCAGCAACCGCACCATGTTGAATGGAGTACTTCTTCACTATCTCCCCTACAAGCTTTGTTTTGTCCAAAGACTCAATTTTGTCGATACTAAAAACCTCTGTTATCCACTTCGTCAAATTATACTGTTCCACTATTGCACGAAGATAAGGGGTTTGCCCATTGCTTGCTATGTAAAGATCAACATTCCGCTTTTTCAAATACTCTAGTGCTTCCTGGACTTTTGGATACAGAGCCCCATTGCCATTCTTAATGTGGTTTATTAGCTTTTCATGGAAAATTTGGTTTGCCGCGTTCCTTACTTCAAGTGAATAGGAAGGTAAAAGATTTTCCCATACTACTGGCAGTGGTACTCCCATAATTCTTCTATATGTATCAATGGGAGTAGGTTTTTCTTTCTCCCAAATATTCATTTCTACTAACAGCTTGAATGTATCATCTAAAGCCAACTCTAGTATTCTATCTGTTTGAAAAAGTGTTCCGTCCATATCAAAGATGATTGCTTGCATTGTTATGCACTCCTTTATCTTGTTGTTTTTCTTTCTTGAAGAAGGGAGGTATCTAATGTTTTGGCTTCAACTACCAACGCAAGCACCCCGTTCTCACTACCTGATTCATGCCATTCTCCCTTGTCCCACATGACTCCCTCTCCACTTTTTATAGAGATGCGTTCCCTGTCTGTTCCAGTTACCCAGCCCTCCCCTTGGACAACAATAAACAACTGCTGCATGGTTGCCTGATGATTTCCCACCACTCCGCCAACATCTATTTGTATAAATCCCACATTGTTTTCCTGCTTGCTTCTCAATACCTTTATGTAATGTGCCTCTTGGGAATCGAATTGTTTTATTGGAGAACCTACTTCTTTTTCAAATCGGAAAAATTTCATTGTATTCTCCTTTCACCTTATACAATTAAAAGCAGCCTCAATTTGTATGACCTTTTCATATTTTTGGCTCCATTCTGAAAATTATAACTGTAATTGGGAGGGGTGTAAATAATTGGTTCTATTTTTACCGAGAATATAGGTGATTTCTATCAATTTACTAGTCTTTATTTTTACCAACACCATTTACTGTCCAAAACTCACTGTTTACTGTCGGTTCGGAGTAAAATACTGTCCAAACTTTAAAAATACAATCCAAAGTGCACCATTTTCTGTCCAAACTCAACACAATACAAGCCAAATGACACAATACGACAAATACCTTCGTTGATATGATAATCCCAACACAAAAAAGCCGAAGAATAAAGTTCCCCGACTTTTTCGACCTCACTTATCTTAACCTAGTACATCCGTAATCCCGTCCATATTCTCCGAGATCCATTCCACTGCCACATCCAGGTTCTCAAACTCTTGAACCTCAAATGTTACTTCATCCTGAAGCAGCCATACATCTTTGTCTTCATGATTGATGCCACCAATCGACCAGTGTAGCAAGCTGTAAGGATGATTATGATTTAAGAATGACGCCCACGTTTTGGAACGAGCCACGTTCTTCAACGAGTTAAGTTTACCCCCATTGCTCATTTTGCTCCCTCCACTATCAATAAACTCATTCGTGGATTTAGAATCTGGCTCGGACATTTCAACATATAGCAGTTTGCACTTTCTACAAAATCGACTGTCATGTCCTCATCAAAAAAGACTAGCTTGGACTTTTCCATTAATAATGGACCAATGTTTGTTTCCAACTCCACATCATCATCGTCTTTTTCAGGTGTGATCCATAGTGCGGAAACTCCGCTAACGACGCATCCGCATCCATCTGTATCATATTTTAGCTTCAACCATTTTCCTTCTTGGTTTTCAAGCTTTGCTTTTACTCTTTCTGCTGCTTTCTCTGTGAACGTTACTTTCACGTTTCATGCCTCCAACTGTTTCATTGTTAGCATGATTGTACCATATATTGCTGATTTGTATAACTAGAAGGCATTTGGAAAGGATGGTAGTGGATAAGTTCTTGTTGTCAAAATGGATAATTGTAGGTACGATACTAATATCTTTATCAGAAGGAGGAGATTACCAATGTCAAAAGTAACAATTAAAGTAATGGATAACGGAGGCTTCCGTGTAACAGGTGATGTAGAGTTAGTTGATGCAGAAGGAAACAAGTTTGAGGACAAGCCGGCATTCACTTTATGCCGTTGCGGCCTATCTAAAAAGCTACCTTACTGTGACGCTTCCCATAAAGGGAATTTTGAATCCTGTGTGCGGGCTGCCCAAGTATTAAACGACTGATTTGGCGCAGCCGTAACCAGCAAAGCTTGAAGGGGGAAAACACTTCCCCCTTCTTTCCATTATGAAAAGTGGAGACGCTTAAGTTTCGGAAGATAAAGGGATAAAAAGATAGAACGACCAAGACTAAATACAACAAAAGCCAACCAGATTCCCTGATTTTTATATACAGGCACGAATAACCATATGACCAGCAAAAATACAAGTAATGCAAGAAAGATAGAATCTCTGATTGACTTCGCGTCTGTGGCCCCTGAAAATATCCCTTCAAGTTGCAAACCCCAAAAACCGACAAATGGGAATATTACCATCCAAACCAAGTTCGCAATTGCCATATCCTTAACCGAGGTTATACTGGTAAACAACCCGACAACACCATGCCCAAATAACCACATAAAGACAGCCAATGTTACAGCAGTTCCTAGCCCCCAAACTGCAGACAAATTTACAGCTCTTCTAAATAGGTAGGAATTTTTTCCTCCTATAGCTCTGCCCGCTAGAATACTGGACGCATTGGCAAATCCTCCAATTAAATAAGCCATTATATAATGAATTTGTAGCAAAATAGCATTGGCAGCAAGGGTCACTTCTCCCATAGCGGCACCAGTGGATGTAAAAATGCCGGTCATGATCAACAAACATACCGTTCTTAAAAAAAGATTCCCATTTACCTTTACCATCTTCATCAAAGGTTCTGGATCTAAAACCATCCTACGCTTTACTTTGGAGAACCCTATTCTGTTATGTCTGGCAATGATGAATCCACCAAAGAGAACAGCACTTATTTCAGAGATAAGTGTGGCATAGGCTACCCCAGCTACTCCAAGTCCTAACACCAATACAAAAACAATGCTAAGGACTATATTCATTAAATTCATAACCAATTGGGTGGCAAGCGATAGCCGTACTTTGCCCATCCCGATTAACCACCCGATAAACACATAACTCATAAGGATAAATGGCGCCCCCCAAACGCGAATGGAGAAATAGGTGGAGGCAAAGGAAGATACCGCGTCACTCCCTCCTATTACTTTTAATGCAATATGTAGGATTGGCTTTTGTAAAATAATGAAAAGCAGGCCAAAAATTATGGCGATACACATTGGCCTAAGTAAAGTTAATATGGTTTCATTGATATTATTAGAACCGTGTGCCTGTGCTGTAAAGCCACTTGTACTTACTCTAAGAAAACCAAGTAGCCAGTACATCGTATTGAAGATGACTGCACCAATTGCGACTCCACCTATGGAAGATGGATCAGGCAGCCTTCCAACAACTGCAGTATCGACCGCTCCTATTAAGGGCGTGGTAATTCCTGCTATAATCAGAGGTAATGCAAGTCCCATATACTCCTTGTTACTATAGGCTGCTCTCTCTTTTGATACTATTTCCATACTTTCCTTTCCTTTCTGTCATTTAAAACGAAGCAGCCTTGATCAGCGCCTTCGTATATGGGTGGCGATTATCGTGGTAGAGATCTTCCAACGGGAACCGATCTACCACTTGCCCATCTTTTAAGACGATTATCTGGTTGCATAAGTAGGTGACGGCTCTTATGTCATGCGAAATGAAAAGTATCGTCATTTCTGTTTTTTCTTGAAGGTCTTTTAGTAACTGAAGGATTTGCTTTTGGATGGTAACATCAAGGCTTGCGGTAGGTTCATCACAAATTAGAAGGCCTGGTTCTAGACTAAGTGCCCTTGCAATACTGACACGTTGTTTTTGCCCTCCACTCAACTCCCCTGGGAGCCGCTCCAGGAGATGCGCGTCTAGACCGACCATATCAAGGAGTGTCGTTGCTATTTCTTTGCGGGTTGCCTCTTCTCTTTTTAAGAAAGATGGTTGTACTTCCTTAAAATTATCCAGCGGTTCCATGATACTTTTCCATATTGGAAGCTTGGGATTAAGCGTACTGTTGGCATCCTGGAACACCATTTGGACTTGTCTCCTGTACTCCCGCAACGCATCTTTCTTTTTGGGCATAATTTGATTCCCATTTAATGTTATGTGCCCATCCTTATAAGGTTGAAGACCTAATAAAACCTTTGCAAGCGTACTCTTGCCACTACCGCTTTCTCCTACTATCCCTACACACTCTCCTTTGTTTACAGCGAGGGACACATTGTCTAGAGCTTTTACCCCTTTGGAATAACGGATGGAGAGCTTTTCTACGATTAATTGACTCATATGGATATCACCTTCTCGTTAGTTGGCTTCGACTCGCTTTCTTCTCCTGGTAGAGCCAATAGACAACCGCATAATTTTTTCGTATATGGGTGCTGGTGATAACAGCGAATCACTTCAGGAGTTCCACTTTCTACTATCTCACCCCGTTCCATCACATATATCTTGTCCGTCCGCTTGTATGCTTGGGTAAGATCATGTGTGATCATCAAAACGGCACACCCCGTTTCTTTTCTCATTTTTTCAATGTAATTCAATACCTTTTCTCCGCTCATAACGTCAAGGGCAGTCGTCACCTCATCGCAAATTAGCAACGATGGCTTCAACGCAAGGGACATCGCTATTGCAGCCCTTTGCACCTGTCCTCCACTTAATTGAAAAGGATAACTTCTATAGACTCTTTCCGCTTCCAGTCCCATTTCTGCAAGAACATCCAAAGCCACAGTTCTTGCTTCATTTTTTGATAGAGGATTATGTACCTGTATGGTCTCAACCATTTGTTTTCCTATGGGGATAAAAGGCGTGAAACTTCCTCTATAATCCTGAAAGATGATTGCAATTTCTTTCCCCAACAGCTTACGGTATTCTTGATGCGACAGACCTAATAGATTTCTATTTTTATAGTGAATCTTCCCTGTTGCATTCATCTGTCCTGGTAGCAGGTTCAGGATTGCTCTAGCAGTCATGCTTTTCCCACAACCACTTTCCCCTATCAATCCAACCATTTCTCCTCTAGCAATCTGGAGATTTAATCTGCTGATGATTGCCTTAGACTCTTTGTGTTTTTCCACAACTAAGTCTTCAATAGTAAGCAACGGTTCACTCATTGATTATCACTGCCCTTTCTAATGTCAAAGTGATCTTTTAATCCGTCTCCCAATAAATTGCATGTTAAGACGGTTACCATGATGGCAAGACCAGGATAAAGCATTAGGGAAGGTACTGCTTGAAAGTATCCTCGTCCTTCATTCAACATTGCCCCCCATTCTGGAATAGGTGGTTGTGCTCCAAGCCCTATGTAAGATAAGGTAGAAATCATGAGTATCACCTTTCCTACGTCAACGGCTGCCATTGCAATGATCTCTGACAATACCTGAGGAAAAAGATGCATGCGAATGGTTTTCCAAGTACTAGAATGAGAAATCTTAGACACAAGAATATACTCTTTTTCCTTTTCTGCCATAACCAAACTTCGCACCACTCTCGCATACATAATCCACCTGACTAAAATGATGGCAAGCACAATATTGGTCAGGTTCGGACCCAATATGCCGGCTATAGCTATTGCTAGAATAAAATCGGGAAATGCCAAAATTCCATCTATCATTCTCATAAAAACGGCATCTACTTTCCCTCCTATATAACCGGAGATGAGGCCGATTGGAACTCCTATTACAATTGCAAGGAAAATCGCTAGTAAGCCAAGCCCGATAGTTAACTTGGCTCCATACAAAATTCTTGACAGGACATCTCTGCCCATTTGATCTGTTCCAAGCCAATGAATGAATGAAGCCTCTTTTAGCCTATTACCCATATCTATTTGGAAAGGATCGTAGGGAGCTATTGTACTCCCGAACAAAATGACACTAGCCAGTATGGTCGCAAGAATAGAACCAATCACTAGATTAGGATTGCCAAGAAGACTAGTACTTTTCCATTTTATCGTCATGCTTTTCATCAACTCATCTCCTTTCCATGCCTAATCTGTGGATCTATAATCAAATAGAGCAAATCAACCATTAAATTGGTCATGACCACTAAGAGACCTACCACGATAATGTATCCTTGTATTAGCGGATAATCCCGTTGCATCACTGCTTGAACAATCATTTCTCCCATACCTGGCCAGGAGAATAGTATCTCAATTACGGTGATCCCTCCGAGAAGACTGCCAATACTCAACCCAAACATAGTGACAAGCGGAACAAGACTACCTCTTAATGCATGAACTAAAAGGATTCTTCCCTTACCCAATCCCCGAGCATAAGCTGATTCGATATATGTACTTTGCAAGGTAGAAATGAGTCTTTCCCTCAGTAATTTTATATATAAAGGCGCCATGGCAATCCCCAGTGTGATAGAAGGCAGGACAAAGTGTGCAAGTGTCCCCCTTCCCATAACTGGCAACAGGTTCCACTTTAATGAAAAGAAGTAGATGAGTAGTAACCCCAGCCAAAAGCTAGGGATAGATGCACCGAGTATGGCAAACCACCTGCTAAAATAATCAGGCCACCTTCCTTCATATACCGCCCCTAGCACACCAAGTGGCACAGCAATTACAAATAGGGCTATCAAGCCTCCAATGGACAAAGCGAAAGTTGCGGGGAGTTTATCTAGAATAATATCCAATACTGGTCGTTTGGATAGTATAGATTCTCCAAAATCCAATTGCGCTACATTCCTTAACCATTGAACATATTGGATGACAATCGGTTTATCAAATCCATATTCCTTCATAACCCTTTCCTTATCCTCAGTGGTGGATATAACATCATCCACTTTCAATAATGCCCTTACCGGGTCTCCCGGGGTTATTTTCATCAGGACAAATGTTGCGAAGGAAAGAATCAAAATCATAATAATCAATTGAAACAGCCTTGAACCGATAATAGAAATTGCCTGTCGCATTTTTCCACCCGTTTCTATGCATGAAGAAAAGTGAAAGCATCTAGGATACTTTCACTTCATCATTTTATTTTACATCCATCTTGTTTGTTATTAGATAATATTCCTCTGATCCTGGCTCCCAATCTTTGATTCTATCATTTACCCCTACGATAATGTGCGGGTGCAAGATGAAGGAATGAGGAACCTCCTTCTGAATGATATTCACAGCTTCTTTCTGTAGTTCTATTCTCTTTTCTGAATCTGCTGTAGTGTTTAGTTGTTGGGTTAGTTTGTTTAATTCCGGAATATTAATTTGGCCAGGATTTAACGCTCCCTCTGGTAGATAAGCTACATTAAGGAAATAACCTCCATCCCCACGAGGAGCTGTCAGGTTAGAGTATGTCACCATATCCCATTCATCTTGTTGCTCCCATAAATAACTATCAATGTTTTCAATGGTGACAATTTCTATATTCATCCCGACAGATGCCGCTTCCCCTTGAAGGTATTGAGCAAGCAAGGGAAGCTCAGGTCTTCCTGGATACGTGGCCAGTTTTAGAGTAAGCACCTTTCCGTCTTTTTCCATCTTTCCGTCCGCGTTCTTCTGATAGCCCGCCTCTGTTAATAGCTCTTCCGCCTTTTCAGGGTCATAACTGGTTGGTTCCATTTCACCCGCAAATGCAAAGTTAGGATTAAATGGGCCAGCCGCCTCTGTTGCGTGACCATCCATAATTTCCTCTACTGCCACTGGACGATTCACTAATAGGTCCATTGCTTTTCTCACATTTACATCCTGCAATGCAGGGTTAGTATTGTTATAGAGTAAAAAATGAACACGAAGGCTTGGGACCGACTCAACCCTTAGTTTATCGTTGCTTTCAATTGGCTCCAACGACTCGGGAGGAAGATGATAGGCAATATCTGCTTCACCAGATTGAAGGGCGAGTGCCCTAACGTTTCCATCTGAATTAAATTTGATTTTCACTTGCTCCAACTTGGCTGCTCCGTCCCAATAATCTTCATACCTTTCTAAGTTCACTTCCGTTTCTGAGATGAAACTTTCGACTTTAAATGGTCCAGTCGCTATCGGCTGCTCCCCAATGTTTTCAGCATCCGCTTTAATGATGGAGGTATTTGTATGTACTAACTCTGAAAGAAAGGCCGGATATTCATCTGTGTTGACGAACGTTATCTCCTGACCGTCCGCTTCCATTGACTCGATTTTCAAACTAGATGAAATTGCTTCATTCGTTTCCAGCACCCGTTCAAAGGAAGCTTTCACTGCTTCTCCATCCACTGGTGACCCATCATGAAAGGTGACACCTTCCCTAATTTTGAATGTCCAGGTTTTTTCATCTTTTCTCTCCCATGCTTCTGCCAGCCAAGGCTGAATATCCAGGTTGTCATCAATTCGAACCAATGTTTCTGCCACTCCAGCACGCACTCCCATCCAATCCTGATGCGGATCCATTGTTTCCGAAGCAAAACTGAATAGCATCGTTACAGACTTTTCACTAGATTCTTTTGATGTTGTCTTTTCATTTGCACTACTGCAACCTGTAATGATTAATAACATGACGATTAAAATGGAAAATACCAATGACTTTTTTGATTTCATATTTTTCTCTCCTTTTACCTATTCAGCCTTAACAAGACTCGGTTTGATCTTAGCTTCAGGCATTTTCTGTCTTGAAAGCACAATGGATGCACCAATGATTAATGCACCGCCAACTAATGAGAGAACACTTAATGTCTCTCCCCAAAAAACAAATCCCCACATTACATTAAAGAAAATTCCTATGTATCGAACTACCTCTACTACCATGATATTTTCATGGGTAAAAGCACTCGTTAATACGAGCTGTCCGATTAGTGACACCACTCCGATACAGAGTAAATAGAACCATCCAAGAGGCGTCGGCCACACAAACTCATTCCACATGAGAGGGAGAGAAACTAGTGTACCTGATGCCAGAAAATAAAAAACAATTTCATACCTATGATGGCTTGTGCTCAAATAACGAATCGAGGTAGCTGCACATGCCGCTAAAAAAGCGCTAAGAACACCGACTAGTGCATAAACAGTGTACGAATCATAACTAAGTGGGTTTATCAAAAACATTGCACCCACAATGAATATAGGAAACAACATAAACATGTTCCTGTTCATTTTCTCTTTCAAAAAATAACCGGATAGTATGATGGCAAAGAACGGCGATAAATGCGCAAGAATGCTGGCATCCCCAAGAGGAATGTGAGCAATGGTAAAAAAATAAGCCAACAGATAAAGTGCTCCAAGTGCTCCACGTAACACCAGCATCGGAACACCGCTTTTAGAAAACGCCACATCTGCTTTTCTCATAAGGAAAAAAATAAGAAATGCTCCTATAAAGCTACGAAAAAATACTATTTCAGACACTGGAATGGTTTCACTCGCAGCTTTTACAAAAACATTCATGATGCTAAATGTTAATGATGATGCAATGGCAAGTAGGATCCCTTTGTTCAATACTCCCCCTCCTTGAAAAGCCCTTACACATTTCTACAAAACGGTATTATTACGATTTAAATACCAAACCGATCCGGTCTATTCAGAAATTCACCTTACAAAACGTAAAGATTACTATTTACGAACTTCACTATACACCTCCCGTTTTAAACCGTCAATAACAATTTTTTAACTACACGTATTGATGCATAATAAAAAACCTTGAAAGACTGAACATCCTCAAGGTTTTAATATGATTTACGTCTAAAATATTGTTTGAAGTTCACGTAGTGAATGAATGATATAATCATATTCTTCCACTTCTCCAAACCCATAGTTAGCGTAGACAAAAGGAATGCCAGCTGCCTTCGCTGCCTGTTGGTCTCCTAGCGTATCTCCTATATAAACAGGGCTTTTAAGTTGATTGCGTTCTATGATTAATTTTATATTTTCACCTTTTGAGAGCCCTGTTCTTCCTGGATTCTCATAGTCAATGAAATACGTCTCCAATTGATGATAGTTATAAAAAGCTTCTATGTACCCTTCTTGGCAGTTACTCACGATAAAAAGTTTGTACTTTTGAGATAAGCTCTCTAACACTTCTTCTAATTGTTCGTAGAGCTAACCTCCTTTTTGCTCTAGAAGCACTCTCTCCGCTTCGCAACATTTGTTCGACAATTGAGCACGATACTTTTCTTCCATATCTGGAAAGAGAATCTTTTCTATTTCATGCATTTGCAACCCCATGGTTGTTTTGAAATCATCACTTGTTAACTCTTTCTCGATCTTATCATCATTTTTCAGAATCTCATTCCAAGCAACCAGTACTGTTTCGCGTGAATCCCATAATGTACCGTCTAAATCAAAAATAATGCTGTCCATTTGTTATCCTCCTTTTTTTCTTATTACTATTTTTCTATTGTATCGTATTTTTACATTTTTCTGCGAATAACAGTAACCTTCTTCCAATTTTATCGTCTGTATAGAATAGGTGGTTATTAAATGAAACGCATTTACATTATATGGTTGCCAATTTTATTCTTCATTTCTGCTTGCAGTTACGATGAAGATGTTAGTTCTCAAGTCATGCCTTGTGATTTTGAATTCAGCCTTATATACGGTACCTATGGCAAACAAAAAGTGGATACTTTTAATGATATGATAATTAAAGATCTTGTGATAGACGGCACCATAGAAGCTGAGATACCTTTAACAGTCGAAGAGAAAGAGCTTATTTATAATGAAATGTTAAAAATAAACATAATGGGGGATTTGGATATTGGTAGGGAGCTTCAGTGTGCAATAGAACCTCCTTCATTCACGTCTTGGCACATCCAAATGAACGGGGAGACGAAGGAGTTTTCATATACTAATTTTTGTGAGTATGATGGAGACGCTAAAAATCTGATGAACCTCGAGAACTACATACATAAATTAGTTGCAGCCAAGGAGAAGTATCAGGAGCTACCTGATTTAAATGGCGGGTATGAATAAAAATGAAACTTCCCTCCTTGTCTTCCGTATTAATTACTAGATAGATTGGAGTGTTAGGTATGGAAGTTAAGATTACCAAAAGTGGGGAAGATCTAATCATTAAATGGCAGTTTAGTACTATTAATGTTCCTCTCTCTTCTATTATATCGGTCGAAAATGATCCCACATAAAGCAGGACTGATAAACATGCTCTTCGTGTCGGGTTTCCATCAGGTCATACTGACAGAGTAGTGATACATACGAAATCGGATACCTACTTAATTTTCACAAGTAACGGTGGTTTAAGAGACAAAATTCGGTCTTATATTTCATCAAAAGCTTAGGGTCCTTGTCATCCTAAGCTTTTGAATTCCACTATACTTTAGGCGGAAAGAACCCCTCCGGACTTCGGATGACTTGTTCTTCAGGAAATACTGTTCGCATTACCTCGAAAACCTCCTGTTGCACATTTCCTTCCACCCACTTCGCCTTTTCTCCCGTATCATATTTCTCATATACACCTAATCTGGCCGTTCGCTTGCCTCCACTTCCGTCCCCTGTAAAATCATCCACACACACCCTATCCACTATCCCTTTCAGATTTAACGCAAATTCTTCGGAAAATGTCAAGGCTGGTGCAATAGCTACTTGGACTGGTATACCTTCCTTATGTAACGTTTTTAGTGCTTTTAGCCTTGCCGGTATGGGTGGAGCTGCTGGTGAAAACCTTTTACGTACCTCTTCTAGGTCAGTTTCTATCGTGATGCTTACCATTACGCGGTCTCCTAATTTCTTTAGGAGGTCGATGTCTCTTGTCACCAATGGGCTTCTTGTTTGAACAAAAAGAAAGTCAGGAGGTTCTTCTGTCATTATTTCTAAAAGGGTTCGGGTAACCTCTTCCTTTTGTTCCACCGGTTGATAAGGATCAGTACTAGATGACATAAAAATGCTGATGGGCTGCTCTTTTTTCCTTAAAAGCTGCATTTCTTTGGCGAGCTTTTCTTTCACATCTTTTTTCACATCCACCCATGTGCCCCACTCTTGTTTGCGGAACAAACCAACAGGGCTTTGCCTTACATAACAATAAGAACAACCGAAGGCACAGCCGATATAGGGGTTAAGGGTGTGGGTATAGCCTTTCAGAAAGCCGCTCGCTTTCGTCAAAAGTTTTTGTGGGGTCTTCTCCGTTACTTCCACTCTCATCCTTTTTCTCCCTCTTCCATGATATCAATATTTTTCTCTTGTTGTTTCCATCATTTTCTTTATACTTAAAAGTATTACAATACAAAAGGGGTAGATACATATGGTACTTACAGTTTTAAAACCTATTTTTGCCGAGTCTGCAAGCAATCTAGTGAATACAATCAGTTCTTATTCTGGAACGGTTTTATTTAAAAAAGAACATTGGGTAGTGGATGCAAAAAGCTTGCTTGGTGTTTTGGCGCTTGCCCTTCAGCCAGGACAGGAAGTGGAAGTTACTTCTGATGAAGGCGAAGAAGTATTTGAGGCAATCTTGTCGCTTGGGTACTTTGAAAAGAAATAATAATGGATCATCCTTCCTCGTTTATTGGGAAGGATGTTTTTGTTTGGCTGTTTTCTAAAAATAATGTTGTTCGCTATAAAATTTTACCGTTCCTTTTCGCTGCAGTCACTCGCTTTCCGCGGGGCGGTGCTTGAACCTCCCTCACAATGCTTCAGGGGTTTCAAGTCTACCGGTACCTTCCGCCGGAGTCGAGTGCCTTCCGCTTCAATTCACTTATCTGTATAAAGCTTCTTGAAAGCAACAAAATTTGTGAAAACAGCCTGTTTTATCAAGAAATATCCAAAATGTCATCTACACATAAACAGCCTGTTTCGCCGAATTTATCCACCACATGCAAGCGCCTATGGTAGGCATCGAGATGGTGTACCGCTCCTACAAACAGATGGTATCTTCTTTTTTCATAATAGGTAATGGTTACTTCTTTACCCGTTTCCATCGCTTCGCAAAACAGCTCATTCATTTCTTCGAGCCGCTGTTCATCAATCTCCGGCTTGGTTTGGTATAAATCCTCTTTGGTCCAATCGCGCAGCATTTTGACATGCTCCGGCAGCATCATGGACGTCCATTTAATGGTTCCGCGATCTCGTATCATTCATAAACATCCTTTCTTACGTTTCTAGCTATAGCAAATTCTCTACGCCTTATGCCCACCAACCAACCTACTTCGGTGCACCGCAGTTCCGGCATTGGTATAGGACACAGCCCGCAATAGCGCATTGGTTCCGTATTTTCCGCGGATGGTGTCCATTACATAGCCCAGTTCGCGTTTTTTCGGCTGTTCGAGTTCAAACAGGCTCAGTTGCATTTCGCTATCCTCCACAATATTGGAGAGCGAGACGGCAATTTTCCGAACGGTTTTTGGTTCATAATTTTCCTCAAATAGTTCGAGGCAGGTACGATATAAGTCCATGGTGACGTTGCTTGCTCGTTCCATCGTTCGGGAGCGGTAGAACCCTCCGCCAAGTTCATCGCGGCTGTAGCCAATTCCAAGACTAATAGTACGTCCGGCTTTTCGGTGATGCCGTGTTCTTCTGGCGACTTCCTCACAGATTTCCAAAATGACTTGTTTCACTTCTTTTGGGTCTGTATAGTCTCGCATTAAAATCTGACTTTTTCCAAAGCTGATCTGCCCTTGAATAATGGGGGCGCCAAGCTCTGATAAATCAATCCCCCAGGCGTGATGGTACAACTGATTCCCCATCACACCGAATTTTTTCTCCAGCAGCTCGAGGGGGTAATTAGCGAGCTGTCCAACATTGAAAATTCCCATTCGGTTTAATGTTTTTTGTACTCTGGATCCAATTCCCCACATTTCACTTAAGGGGGAAAGCGGCCAGAGTTTTGTTTTTACATCGTCATAGGTCCACTCAGCTATGCCTTTCTTTTTCGCTTCAAGATCCAGGCAAAGTTTGGACATGAGCATATTTGGACCAATTCCGATGGCGCATGGAAGCTGAAATTCCCGCTCCATGTCCTCTTTGATTTTTTCAGCAATCGTGGTTGCATCTCCCCAAAGTGCCTCTACCCCGTCGACTTGCAAGAAGCTTTCGTCGACACTATAGGTGTGGATGGCGTCCTTTGGGACATATCGATTGAAAAGTCGTGTGATTTCTGTGGAAATGCGCAGGTAGGTTGCCATCTTGGGATTTACAATATGAATGCGTTTGTCATTCGGAATTTCAAACCGACGTGAGCCCGTCTTAATTCCAAACTCCTTTTTCAGCATGGGAGAAGCTGCAAGTACAACGCTCCCCTGTCGCTCCGTATCCCCAACCACTGCCAAATAGCAGGTGAGCGGATCAAGACCCATCATTACTGCAGAGCAGCTGGCATAAAAACTTTTCATATCTACACATAAAATCTTGTTGTTTGGCATCTTGCTGTAATCCATGTCCACGACCTTCACACCTCACTAAAACAGAAAGTATGTTCGCATTAGTAGTATACACCCAATAATAAGCGAATATACGTTCGGTTTCAATGGTAAATTCCACTACATATTTCGACAAATGTCTTTTTCATATGCTTGTTAAGTGGGTAAAACCCTTATAATAAAGGAAATGAGGTGACGACGTGGAGAGAAATTTAGTAAAAAAAATGATTCGAAATTGCTTTATTCAATATCAGCATGGTTTTGAGTCTGTTCCGCTTAGTGAGGGAGAGTACGAAAAAATGGCAGAGGAAGTAAGCAGAGTAGTTGCCGAAAATCCCGCTTCAGATGTGTTTGATGTGGTCAATGATGTGGTGTATGAATATTTGAGCAAGTGGTAAGCGCACCCGACAAAATAATTCATAAATCCGATGTAGTTACACAAGATAAAAGAAGAGTTCATCTAGAAAAGGAGCGACATCATGAAGAAAAAGCCTGTACTCGTATTATGGATAATGGTATTCATCTCCATTCTGACACTCCCTTTTCTTGGGTGGAAGCACTTTAAACGTTTTTTGCCCGGAACATTATTTATGTCTATATTAATTGCATTAGAAAGCATTGTGGCCGAGAAGTATAAATGGTGGGCTATTTATAAAAAAATCCCGCCATATTTTGTGAATGAGTTTGCATTTATAATCGGACCGTTTTTTGCTGGCTCTCTGTGGATATTACGTCTAACATATGGACGATTTTACTTGTACTTATTATTGAATGCAGTCGTAGATGCCATATTTGTATATCCAATATACGTATTATTTAAGAATATGGGGATATTTGAGTTAAAAAAAATGAACAGCCATCAGCTATATGGACTATTTTTAATAAAAGCCTTATTGATGTACGGATTTCAGGCTCTGTGGGAGAAGTACGTCCGTAAGAGTTCAACCAAAGAACCTGAACAAGAAAGACCTTACACCATATCCCCTGCAGAGTGAGCACCCTTCTCACGGAGCCACTCAATTAGCCTCACATCTGTGTTTTTGCGAACAGCTGCATCCAATGGAGTAAGTCGGTCATAACCAATCCAATTAAGATTTGCTCCTTGGCCGAGAAGGTACTCTGCCACCATAAACTGACCACCGTGGCAAGCCAACCAGAAGGCCTGAGTGGTTTCAAATGAAGAAGGAATATGTTTTTCTTCATAGTATGCTTTCACTTCATCCAGCATCCCCAGTCCCGCTGAATTCCAGAGCTTGGTTTGTGCCCCATTCTCTACTAACAGGCGGGCTGCATTCCACTGGCCAAATGCTACTGCATCGTCTAATGGGGTGCCTTCCGCGATTACTGCTCCTGTGGCATTTATGTCCGCACCAGCATCCAGAAGCGTCTGAAGAACTTCTACGTCATTACTGCTGGCAGCCCAATGAAGGGGAGTTTCCGTGTGATGACCGGTAAATCTAGCATCCACCTCTGCTCCCGCTTCCACTAATGTGCGAACGATTGTTGATCCGTTCGGAAAGTGACCCGGCCAATCGGTGGCCACATGAAGCAATGTGCGGGACACTCCGAATCCTTCAGAATTTTCATCCTGATAACCTCTTGCGATAATTCTTGCCGTCGAAAGGTGGGGATGATCATGAAGTAAACGTTTAAGCACTGGAACATCGCCGGATTTAATTGATTTAATGACCTCGATACCTAAATCCTCATCTTCTAAAATAAAATTCATATGTATATGCCTCCATTTCATATGTAAGGTTACAAGAAATACCCGTCCTAGACCATTTACTGTCGAAGCAGACTTATTTACAGTCCGTTTTAAGGTAAATACTGTCGGAAACTTTCAGAATACAAGCCAAAGTCACCCATTTACTGTCCAAACTCAAGGTAATACATACCAATCGACAAACTACATCAAACTTCGACAAGCCAACCTCACTAAGAGAACCCTCTCCCTAAACAAAAAAACGCCCTGCACTATTCACACAAGACGTCTCACAAAGGCATTACCCCTCTTTCATTTCCACCTCAATATCCACCGGCTCGCTATCATCTAACAGGTTCTTCAAAGTTACCTTATATAATTGCTCACTCTGTTCAGTCACTTCCTCTACGTGCCACGGATAGCCGGCTTCTACTTCTTCCAATGCCTTGGCAATAGCCTTTTGTTCCATTTCATCCTGGTCTGCATCTACCACCACTCTTATGGCACCAGACTGGGCCGGAAAGGATTCCGCTACAATTCCTGAGTTCCATACAGTCACTTTCATTCCCACTAAAAGATCAGCTGCTTCCAATGGTTCTCCTTCCGAGTTTTCCAATGTCGTGCTTTCTTCAAGGGTGTAAATCGTAGCAGAAATGCCTGAACCGTTGCTACTAGGGTGCTGTCCCGTTACTAAAATCCGTGTTTGACCATTATTTGAAATAGAAACGATATACCCGGTTAAGTCCTCCACTGCCTGTTCCTCGTCATCCGCAGGTTCTTCATTTGGTGCGTCGGAATCCGTGTTGGTCCCTGAGCTGTTATTGTCGTTTCCGCCAGCTGTTCCACAACCGAATAAAAGAAGGAAACAAGCAAGCAATGTCATAAATTTCACTGTTTTCATCTTCTTCTCACCTCTCGCTCTATTGGACGAAAGAAGGATAGAAAGGTTACACTATTTTTGTCGGAAAGCCTTGCCACCTAATTTTTCCACCACTCCAGGAAACACCTGATACAGTTTGCTGGCCATGTTCATCCAGCCAGGAAGATTAATTTCCCGGGTACGAGTGAACATCGCATCTGCTATCCGTTTGGCAACATATTCAGGCTCAAGCATCCACTTTTCCACTTTTTGCTTATAGCTACCTGATGAATCCGCAATATCAAAAAACTCCGTTCTAATTGGACCAGGGTTAACGGATGTTACAAAAATATTAGTATCATATAGCTCCATTCGCATACTATTAGTGAAACCGAGAACAGCATGCTTCGTTGCTGCATACACACTCGACTTTGGTGTGGCAATTTTGCCAGCCTGTGAAGCAATATTGATGATATGACCTTGATTTTGCTCGAGCATGGACGGTAGGACCATCTTTGTACATGCAATCAATCCATACACATTCACCTCAAACATTCCACTCATGTCATCAAGAGAAAGGTCGGCAATTTCATCAAATTTTCCGTATCCAGCATTGTTCACTAACACATCAACCGCAGGAATCTCGGTCAATAATTGCTTGAAAGTTTGCTCGATATCTGTCTGTTTACGTACATCAAGAGGATAAACAGGTGCCTCTATCTGATAATTCAACTTTATCTGGGCTGCAACCTGTTCCAGCTTATCCAAGGATCGTGCCATGAGTACAGGTGTCGCTCCTCGCTTGGCGACCTCAAGAGCAAGTGCTTTCCCAATCCCACCAGAAGCACCGGTTATAACTATATATTTACCTTGAAGACTAGCCATCGTTTACTTCCCTCCTGCCGAATACATATATGGCTTGGATGTTGCATCTTCTATAATCAAGCCCTTTTCAAGAAGATAATCCACCTGACCAATCGTTTCAGAAAGTGTCAGTAGCAGTTGTTTTTCATAGACAGATTTAAAAAGATACTGACAAATTTCATAGGCAGTAGCAGGCTGAGCTTGGAGAAACTTTAAAACCTTATTTGCACGCTTATCCTGTTGTTTCAATCGTGTCTCTAATAACTCCGGGACATTTTCAACAATATCTCCATGTCCTGCTAGCACACGCTGAATTGGCAAACGTCTCATTTTTTCAATAGAGTGAATGTATTCAAGCATGGCTTTCTTCCGTTCCGTTTCGTCCACATAAGGCGGCTCTACCAATGGATTAGGTGAGATATCCGCTAAGATTAAATCTCCACCAATTAAGGTTCCACTCTTTTCATCAAATAGAACGAGATGACTGCTTGCATGACCGGGTGTTTCTATGATCCTCCAATTTGCCAGGCCGTCTAGGCGATCTCCTTCTCCAATGAAAGAAGTGAGCCCCCTGTGGCAAGCAAAACGTAACGGTTTATCAATAGCATTCAAGACAGGATAAAAGCGTTGCTCGACACCCATACGTTCAAACATCTCTTTATAATAAGCTTCATGAGTAGAAAAGTAACGGTGATCCTGCGTCATCCAAGGATGTGCACGCTTGTGCCCGAATACTGGAATATTAGAAGGAAAATAATCCAATAGCCCAACGTGATCTGGGTGATGATGCGTCACTACCACTTGATCAATGTCTAAAACCTTCAGTCCATGACTACTTAACTCACGCTGAAAGATTTCCCAAGCTTCCATCGTTTTCACACCAGCATCCACCAGTGTCACTTTATCCGTAATGATAAGATAGGTATGTACGTCCCCAACCGCAAACGGGGTCGGGATTGTAATTTGTTTGATCTCTTGCTTACAAGAAACGTCGTTCATCATAATCCCCTTTTAATTCGTTTTAGTATGAATATATGTATGAAATGTACAATAAAATTATAACAAAATAATAGACCCAAAAAAGTAATTGAATAACCATTCAATTATAGAATGCACTAAATAAGGAAAAAAAGAAAGGGTTATTCCTCAATAACTAATAAAATTTCCCAGTTCATTTTTTTGAAATAACGTCAAGCCCTATTTAGGATTTTGGGAGCAATTTTCTCCAAAAATTTTATATAATCATGACAAATACCCCCTTGACTTTCCCCCGCTTCCGATAGATAATGTATAAAATTACAAATGATAACGTGACGAATGGGACCAGTAGAAAGCTGCAAGATGACAAGAGATGGAGGTTCACCGGCTGAAAGACCTCCTCATCCCCTGCACTTTTGAACCTACCCAGGAACAATCAGGTAAACCTGATCGTCCTCCCACGATACGGGAATCAAAGCTGGGTTCAACCAACCAATTAAGGTGGTACCGCGGATAAGACCTATCCGTCCTTTTATACAGGACAGATAGGTCTTTTTTTATTCTAAAAGGAGCGTGTTAACGATGAAAATAGCATTTATTGGTGCCGGATCTATGGCTGAAGCGATTATGGCCGGACTGCTGAAACAGGAGATCTGTACAAAAGAGGATATTACGGTAACGAACAAACAGGATCAACAACGTCTGGAAAACCTAGAAAGTAAATATGGAGTAGTCACTTTGGAAAATAAAGAGACCGTAGTGAAAGATGCAGATGTGATCTTCATAGCGATGAAGCCTAAGGACGCAAAAGATGGAATCCAGGCAATAAAATCCTATGTAACAAAAGATCAGCTTATCGTTTCTGTGCTGGCAGGTATTTCGACTGAAGTCATCCAAGACCTTTTCGAACAAGAGCTCCGTGTCATTCGCTCCATGCCAAACACGTCAGCAGCCATTGGACTATCTGCGACTGCGATCGCAAAAGGCTCCTTTGCTACTGAAGAAGACCTGGCGTTAGTACAATCGTTGTTCTCCGCAATCGGTCTATGCACCATAGTGGAAGAAGACCAACTTCATGCAGTAACAGGCGTTTCCGGAAGCGGTCCTGCTTATATCTACTACATTGCAGAGGCGATGGAGAAAGCAGCCTTTGCTCAAGGTTTGGATATGGATGTTGCCAAAAAACTTGTTAGTCAGACATTGATTGGAGCAGCTCATATGCTGCAAGAAACAGATAAAGATGCAGAAGTCTTAAGAAGAGAAGTAACAAGTCCAGGCGGCACAACACAGCGAGGGATTTCATTGCTAGATGAAAGAAAAGTCTCCGAAGCATTTGAGAGCTGTATCGAAGGAGCGACAGAACGTTCTAGAGAAATGGGAGAAGAAATGGCGGAGAAATTGAAGGAGAAGGCGTCGAGCTAATAATTAAGGAAAAGCACTTGGAGATGTATCTGCTCCAAGTGCTTCTCTGTAAAAAGACCTTATTGTTCATTAATAATCTCTATAGCCTTTTCTAATAATTCATCTCTTCCCTCTTTTATTCCTTCGATCGTCGGTGTCATATAGATGTCCGGAATAATTCCGACACGTTGCGTTTCGGTGCCATCCGGATAATACACTCCAATGCCCGTTATAGCTGTTTCTATGCCACCTGGCAGCGTAAAAAAGGACATATTTCCATCTGCTGCAGCCGTAGTACTGCCAATTACCGTTGCATTCTCAGCCGTACGGAAAGCCATCGCGTGGTACTCAGCACTACTTTGGGTGACTTCATTGATAAGAATGACAATTTTACCCTTATAATGTTCGTTATTTTCTTCTCCTACTGTCAGAGGATCTGTCATTGTAAAAAGCCCAGGATGCTCGATACTCCCATTAGTAAACTTGACAAACTCCCTACTATCTGGGAGTAAATATTCTCCCAGACTAAAAACCGTAAATTCAGAAGGGTAACTTCTAAAATCAATAATCATACCTTTTGTCTGATCTAACTCTGATTGATAGTCGTTTAAAAATGAATAAGAAAAATCTCCCATATACATATAAGCAACAGAATTTGAATCCAACAATTGGAACGGCTCTGTTCCATTATGGAAGATATCATATTGATCCACTTCTAGATTATTTTTTGTGAAAACGGCAAGCTCCAGACTTTTCAACTCCCCGTTTCTTTCAATTTCAACAGATAACGATTTTTCATTTGTCCGTAACAGCTTTAGGGCCATGTCCCTTAATTGCGTCTCATAGTTAGAGGCAGGAATATATTTTAATTGAGTTTCTAGTATCTCATCGATGGTTTTTCCATCTATCTTTGTTATTACATCGCCAACTTCAAGTCCCGAACTCTTTCCTTCCTCTTCTTTATAGTATCCTGTCACAACAGGCTTTCCTTCGACAAACGTTAAAATAGCCGGGTGATATCTTTTCCCCCAATACCGTTCAATCACTGAACTAGGGTTCCATATGTTTGCGTGGGTGTCATGTACTCTTGCTATTAATTCTAATGTATTCAGGTGGTATTCCTGTTCATTTTTAGCATGAATTAGTTTTGGAATGAACTCTTTCATGACATCGTCCCAATCCTCGTCAATCAGATACTTGTAAGGAAAATAGTATTCAATAATGTTCCAATACTTATATAAGGAAAGCAAGCGATATTCAGTTTCAGGATAAGGGTGGCGGTATTCCAGTTCGTTCTGAAATACAGGGTTCCCAACACCCTCAGCTAGTGAAACATAGTGATGTAAATCGTTACGTTCACTATTTTTAACAGTTTGCAAGACTCCTTCTAGCTCCTCGCTGAAACCTGACGAGTTCAACCAATCAAGATCCGGCTCCATTTTAATTTTCTCTTCTCCATCCTCAGGTGAAGTGCTTTTTTCCCCTTTAATCTCCCCTAAACTTTCTATCCACTCCACTAATACGGCATCCCTTTCTAAAGAGGAAGTGGCAGATAAAATTTCTGGCAGTATGTAAAAAAGCTCTTGATCCCAATTAAATTCGCCTTCCGCAACATTAGGATGGTAGTATTTCAAAAATCCCCAAATCTTCCCTAAATAAAACAAGTTCTCTTCCAACTCTTTTGAAATACCCTGTGGTTGCTCAATTGTTGCAAAGTTAAAATCATTTTCCAGCTCTCTCTCCTTCGGTGCCTCTTTAACAGCACCTTCAAAGAAACTACAGCCAACAAGTAGAAAACAAAACATACATAACCAAATAGACTTCCCTAACATAAAAATTCTATTTTCCAACCATATCCCCCCTTATTCTTCAAATGTTAGATTGGTAGGCTCCTCCAACAACTGACTAGCAAACTCAATATTAGTTGTTGGTGTATTCTCGTCTACTTCAACAAACTTCAATTCATCTACCCATACTTGCCCGCTACCCACTAAAAGCACTCCAAAGGAGATGGTTGAACTTGTATCAGGAATATCTAAAACAATACTGTAGTGATTCCACTCTGTATTGCCCGTAATCGGTCTGTCGCTCATGTTATCAAATTGAAGGATATCTCTAAGATTGTCGTCCACCCTCATCCAAAATCCGCAATAGGCATCTACTTCACTCGATTTGATAAAACCTGAGAGTTTTAATCTTTTCCCTAAATAATTTTGTGCTTTGAATTGCTGCATCATAGTGGCAAATTCTTCTGCCTTGTGAGCAGTCACAGACTTAAGGTAACCAGATGCCCTCCCTTTATGAAACGTCTCGCGATCAACCCCCATTTTATAATGAAACGGATGACTGCCACTCAGGAACCACCCCTTTAACATCTGTTCATTTTTCAATGCTATCTCCTCCTGTTGATGATGGATACTGCTCATAATCTTCCGGTATTGTCCAGGCGGGAGATTATAAGTTTTTTTAAAAGATCTTGTAAATGATTCCTGAGTCTCGAAGCGGTAAAATAAAGCGATTTCCAAAATGGTATCATTGGAGTAAATGAGCTTTTTAGCTGCATTGGCAATCCGCCTGTAACGGATATATTCCGATGCCGTAACACCGACTTCAGCCTGGAACAATCGCAAGAAATGATATTTGGAGTAACCCGCGACCTTTGATAAATGGGCAAGGGATAAATCTTTATGTAGGTTTTCTTCTATAAAGCCAATCATACTTTTTACTATAGTATCGTTACTCATCTATTGACCTCCTTACCTATATTTTAGCAAACAACAAAGAATCATTTTTGACATTTATTGCTTTTATATCTATTTATCACCACAAAAAAAACCACCAGCCTCAACAGCTGCTGTTGGTTCTAAAAACTATCATTCTCGCTTCTTATAAGAGCACCGGACGAAGCATCATAAAGCTCCCTATAAATAAATGAACATTCATCTTTATCAGAACAATTGTTGTAGATGTACTCTATAGTTAATGATGGGCTTCTAGTACCACTCATATTACCCGCATTAATATTAGAGTGATAAGGCGCAGTATAATATGCCCGCATTAGTGTTAGGTCACCATCCGAAGTAGACTGTAATCGTTCAAAGCTCACAGCCACATGTTTATCCCACCCCTCAGGGAAAAGCCTTTCTTTTACAATGGAATTGGATATCTCCGCATGTACCATCATCACACCTAAAAGAACCAAATATGCCGAGCAAATATACATAATAAGACGAAGAGGCTTCCAACGGACGGACTTATTTCGAAAGGTATATAAAGCATTCCAAATAGGAATAAGTAACCACATTAATAACGGTAATCCAAAAAAAGAACCGATGATTGTGATTTGGCCGTATGTATCTAATGGGTGAGCAGGATTAAAGATGAAAAAAATAAGATAATATATCCAAATATATACAGTGGCTTTAAACCACAAGGACATTTCACTCCCTATAAACTTCATAAAGAAGCCTCAACATAATAAAATTTAACGATTGCCTCCACATACTCTCCCCATTTCCAAACAATTCTCTAAAATAGCTTGATAAACTTTGTTCCAGCCCTCATAATAATTTGATACCTCTGCCGGTTTAATAAAGATCCTTTCCATAGATTCATATTCGGCTCTAAAACTATGAAACTTCGTAATATCCATTCTATAAAAAACCTGATATCCTACTTTCGGATATGGACTTTCCTCATTCCAATTCGGATTTACATGATGATCGACCACAATGAAACCAAGCAAGCGGCAATCTCCTTCTACATACCCCTCCTCCATTGCTTCCCTTTGAAAACACATTTCTGGGGTTTCATTGAGTTCAACATGCCCACCAGGAAAATCCCATCCTCTATCTTTGAGGTTGATAAGCATCAGCTTATCCTGAAAAAAGCAATAGCCATGAGCGCTAGTTATCAGATTTCTTGGTGGAAGTTGAGATTGCTTGTCCCAGGTTAATTGAACGATTGAATCGCCCCAAGTTACTTGAATAGATGTCATGCGCATCAAACTCCAATCATAGATCATATATGACAATTTTAACATAATTAACCAATCGCTGTTGGTTTTTTGACCTAATAAAAAGCCTGTCCAGAAAGCCTAGGCTCTCCAAACAGACTTACATCATTATAAATTCTTCACAAAATCAGCCAGTATCGGCGGAAATTCCTCAAATGAAAATTTCACATTCAATCTCTCCGTCCATTGATGAGGGTCCTTCCCTACTGGCCCCAAGTTGAACACCGGCATCTGCAATGCTTCCATCTCTGCAAATGGTAAGGAGTATGTCGCCCCGTAAACCGGAATATTGAATGACAAACGGTCTTTTGCCGAAAAGTCCCCTTTGCCTATGAAACTCAAATCACATAAGCCCGAAAAATAGCGCTGCTCATTGAATTCAACATTCGCATCCACTTTCCACTTTTGAATGAATTGTCGAGCAGAATCCAATAACACCTTATTGTCCGTAGCCACCGCAGGATAATATGGAGGCGCAAAAAACAAAATGATCATCGGACCCAAATCCTTACAGAGCGAGGCAACTTCTTCTACAACTTTGATGGACTGCTCTCTTTCATCTAAATGCAAATTGGATACAATCACCGAAGAAATTCTCATATCCATTTCCTGATCCCCATGGATGGCTTTTGCCTTTTCCAGAATTTCTTCATAGGTATATACCGCTACGTCTACAGGCATTTCCGTAAAAGACGTAAAACGCTTAAACTGGTCGGCTTTTCCTTTGCAAAATTCATTGATATTCTTTGCCGCCTGTTTTGCAATTCGAAGGAAATCTGCCTCCCAATCCATCAGTGACTTTTCCATAAAAAGGACATTGTATAACGTCACCGCAGTGTGTGGAATCTGCACCGAATATTCCATTTTTAGATCCTTTTGTATCAAGCTAGTAGGAGGTGGTGTGACTTCCGCACCTACCTGCTCACACAGATCTGTATTCCACTCCATTAATTTTTGAATCTCTGAAACCATCAAATTAGCATTAAGGCCAGCCAACGGTTCACCTACATGCGTTTCTTTTCCGTAGCAGAAAAAGCCAGGCAATAATTTACCTATTGCGCCAGTATAAAGATAAAGGTTGTTGTCACCAGGGTATTTTTGAAACATTGGTTCCGAATTGACGCAAGCCTTATAATTCAAATCATGCGTAGAAGCCAGATCAGCCAAAGCAGGCAAAGCCTGAAGCATACCTTGAGAGTTCACCTCTTCATCTGGGACTGCCAATAAAAGCAGGTTTACATCCCATTTCTCGTCAATTGCTTTTTCCAGGAGAGACATTTGCAGTGCCAGTCCCGCTTTCATATCCATGACCCCTCTGCCAAACAACCAATCTCCTGATAAAAGATGTTCCTTCGCTTCAGCAGGAAGTGCATCGGCATTGTTCTCCAGTTCCCGCGTGAGCTCAACCGGTTGAAAGGCCAAGTCCTTTAGAAAACCATAATCCTCCACCCCTACTACATCAAAATGACTGACAAGCACAATCGTTTCTTTCTTCTCAGATTGCTTCACTAAAGCAGTAACAAAAGAACGCCCATCTTCCATACGATGCAGCTCCAGATTCCCAGGATTCTCTTGGAAATAATCTAGATGATTCAGTTGATAATAAATAAAGGAAGCCAATCGCTTCTCTTCCCCTGATAATGTCACACTTCCGTGCTGGACAAGGGATACAAGTAGATTTGTCAACTGCTCTTTCGTTTGCCAGTGCATCTCCCATCCTCCTCTAGATAGTAGTATTTTGCTCCTATCATACTACTAATTTTAGAAAATGAACACCTATCTTTTGGTGGGAACAAAAACGTTTGATATAATATTTTAGGAACTCGAAATATATAGGAGGAGTCACTTATGAATTCAGCATTATTTTCCCCATATACAGTAAAAGGCGTCACACTAAAAAATAGGATTGTCATGTCTCCGATGTGCATGTATTCCAGTCATAATGAAGATGGGCATGTTCAAGATTGGCATATGACTCACTATGTATCCCGTGCAGTCGGCCAAGTAGGGCTAATTATGGTAGAAGCAACATCTGTCCAACCACAAGGCCGTATTTCTCCACAAGATCTTGGAATTTGGAACGACGAACATATTAAAGGATTCCAAGAACTAAACAGACAAATCAAGGTCCATGGATCCAAAACTGCCATCCAGCTTGCTCATGCCGGCAGAAAAGCAATGGTAGACGGCGACATCTATGCACCAACTGCTTTGGCATTTAACGAAAAAATGAAAACCCCTGTGGAAATGTCTACAGAAGATATAAAAGAAACGATCGCTGCATTTGTGGAAGGCGCCAAACGTTCCAAGGAAGCAGGATTTGATATTATTGAACTTCACGGTGCTCATGGATATTTAATCAATGAATTCTTATCACCCCTTACGAACAAACGTAAAGACGAATACGGTGGAAGTACAGAAAATCGCTACCGCTTCCTTCGTGACATCATTGATGGCGTAAATGAAGTATGGGATGGACCATTATTTGTCCGTGTATCAGCCAATGACTACCACCCTGAAGGCTTAACAGCAGAAGACTATGTAATCTATGCAAAATGGATGAAGGAGCAAGGAGTAGACCTGGTCGATGTCAGCTCAGGTGCAGTGGTGCCGGCAGCCATTGATGTGTATCCTGGCTACCAGGTTGGTTTTGCAGAAACGATCAAATCCGGTGCAGACATTGATACTGGTGCTGTAGGATTAATTACTTCCGGTTTGCAAGCAGAAGAAATTTTACGAAACAATCGTGCAGATTTGATTTTTGTGGCAAGAGAACTACTACGTGACCCTTACTGGCCGAGAACAGCGGCGAAACAACTGGGGGTTGAAATTGAATCTCCAAAACAATATGACCGTTCTTGGTAATATAAACGGCCACTCTTCAGAGTGGCCGCTTTCTTTTAATTTGATGACTCAAGCAGGTTTTTCTTTTTTTCTTTAACAGTACGCAACTCTTCTTCCATTTGATCTCGCTGGCATTTTAAACTTCCAAGCAACCTAGAAACTCTTCCGATAATTTGAGATGTTTGATCATAGCTTTCTGTAATTTTCCCGTGTACCATCCAATCGACAATCAACCCGTCAAAGAAGTAATCAGCAAAAGTGAGCATTCCGCCCACTTCAATCGTAGAGTCAAAATGATGCTTGATATCAAGTAACTCATCTTGGAACACTCTCAACTTATTCTGTGCATGGTGAATATGTTTTTTTGCTTCATCCAAGCGGCTATGTTTCATAGCAGTGGAAACCATTCCGCCGCCGAACATATCAAACGTGGACCAGCCTTTTGCAGAATCTAAGGAAGATAACGCTCGCTCCAAAGCATGCAATGCCAATTGGCCGGCATCAATCGCTTCATTGTATTCATTTAAATTCGATTGCAGGTCTGCTTCCTTATCCGCTAATTCAAATAATTTCACACTCCATACAGAGTGAGAGTCGTGAATAAGCTTTTCCTTTTCGCGGATAATCTTTTCATATTTAATTGGAGCATTGGCAACTGTTGTAAGCAACGCTTGAAACTCACCTAGCTCCCGTTCAACATCCTGTATCGTTTCAACAGCTTCGGTATATTTTAGTTTTGCAGCTAAAGCTTCTTTCTGTTCTTGGTCAAGTTTCTCTAGCTTTTTGCCGATCATCGAATAGAAAACACTCGTCAGTGTAAAGCCTTCAAGACGTGCAACATCACCTTCTTCTTTTTCTAAAAGCGACTCCAGCTGATCTTTTTTACGCTTTTCTTCTGTCAAATATGTATCCAGTCTTTCAATATGCTCTTCGTACTTTGCTTTCTTACGCAGGTTGTCTTTCACTTCTAATAACTCTTGGTTTAGATTTGTAAACAAGATAAATCCCCCTTTAATTAAACTCTCATAATCTATTTACGAACGAAAGCTCAATTAGTTTCAGGTTCTCAAGTCATAATGCCTTTTTATGTATTTCTATTTAACTTGCATCAAACTTGTCCATAGAAATGCCTCGCCAAAAATATCATTTACTTGCGGATCTTTTACCATTTCTCTGAATTCAATTATCTTAAAATCCTTAGAAAAAATACGCATCAATCGTTCTTCCGAATACCCAATGCCCCTGTGCATGCTTCCTTGTTTATAAACATCCCAATCAGCAGTTTCTGCAGCCGCTTTTGTATTAAAGCAAACCAGACCGAAGTGACCATCTTTTTTAAGAGCTTTTTTTATTGTTTCTACATAGCTCAATCTGCGATGTGGAGCAAGGTGATGGAACATGCCACTGTCATAAACAAAATCATAAGTGTTGAGTTCGAATTTGTAGTCAAAAAGGGAAGCATGGTGAAAGTTGATATCCACTTTTTCAGAAAAAGCCCTTTCTCTGGCCCAATTCAATGCACTTTCCGAGATATCAATAGCATCTACTATACAACCCATTTTTGCTAAATATATTGCATTCCTCCCCGGTCCACATCCTATCTCTAATACTCGCTTAGGTAACAGACCGTTCTCCAGATAAGAAACTAAATTTTCATCCGGACCATTCACTTTAAAGAATGGGATTTCCTTGTTTCTATCCTTATAAAAGTCATTCCAAAAAGCCTCCGGTTCTCTTAGAAGTCCGTCTAACATTTCGTATAGATCTTCATTATTTATTATTTCTTTAGCCATCTTATCTCCCCCTTACCTTATATGTAATATTGTACCAATATTCTATCTATTAATTGTTACACCCCTTTTAAAGTTAGGTGAAATAGATAAAATTGGAATCCGTTATTCCCTATTAAATCTCTATCTAACGCAATTCTAATCCCCATATTTTAATTCTAATTCCACTAATTGATGTATAAGGTATGGACGCACATAATAATGTTCCACCCCACCTAAAATCATTCTAGCTAATGATGTATTACCCACTCACTCCCCTCCTTTGTAACATTCGTAATGAAAATGTAACAAACAAATCAAAAGAAGACGATTACCTCAAAAGTAATCGTCCTACCCCATAATTATTTTATTTTATCGCAATTACATCAAAATCGTTTGCCACTACCGTGTTAGAAAATATCTCCTTTGCCTCTTCCATTAATGTGAGAACATCCTCAAGCTGGTACCTCGCACTTATGTGCGTTAAGAGCAATTGTTTCGCTCCTGCATCCTTGGCAACCTGTGCCGCCTGTACAGTAGTGGAATGAAAATACTCCTTTGCAAGCAATTCGTCCTTTGCTGCAAAAGTTGCTTCATGAATTAGAACATCCGCAACTTCCGCTAGCTCAACAGAAACAGGAGTGTACCTTGTATCCCCAAGTATTGTGATCACCTTCCCTTTTTTAGGAGGACCGATATAATCTTTTCCTTCTACTATTCTGCCGTCAGAAAGGGTGACGCTTTTTCCCTCTTTTAGATCTTGGAGGTGTGGGCCAGATGGAATCTTGCTTTGCTTAACTTTGTCCATTAATAATGCACCTGGTAAGTCTTTCTGAACAATTCTAAAGCCAAAAGAAGGAATTCCATGGAAAAGTTTTTTCCCTTTTATGGTGAAATCCGCTTCTTCCAAAAGCAATCCTTCTTCTTCAAACTCTTCAAAAAATAAGGGATACTTCACATGTGTCATACTCACTCGCAAAGAGGTTTCTATATACTCTTTTATCCCTACCGGCCCGTAAACCGTCAACGGTGTTTCCCCACCTTGAAAAGAACGGCTACTTAACAATCCAGGCAAGCCGAATATATGATCTCCGTGTAAGTGTGTGATAAAAATCTTGGTGATCTTTCTTGGTTTTAATGATGTATGTAAAATTTGGTGCTGTGTTGCTTCCCCACAATCAAAGAGCCACACAGAGCCCTCTTTATCATCTATATGTAATGCCAGCGAAGATACATTTCGGTGCTTTGCAGGAACACCAGAACCTGTACCTAAAAAAGTTAGTTTCATCTTCATCCGCTCCTCTTGTTCCATTATACTCAAAAAAGAAAATTTCCATAATACTATCAATGAATATAGTACAATGATAATATCTTGGAAAAAGGAGAATGGATGCTATGGATAACATTTCTACAATCGTGTTTGACCTCGACGGAACTCTTTATGAGGACACCCATCACTTTCAGTATTATGCCGATCTTTTAAAAAACAAATTGCCTGCGGAAGTACAGCCCAAGTTTGAAGAAGACTATACAGCTATTGAAGCAGGTACACATACGCTTAAGATGGGTAGGGTGTATGACGCTAAAAAGGATCTAATTCTAGCACATATTGATGGCAAGGTATCTAAAGGCTGGACTTGGGATGGAGTGGAAGTATCAAAAACAGAACTTACCTCTTATTATCCTGATACTCTTCAATTTGACCTGTTTGATATGCTCAGTATCGGAGATCTATGGTGGGTACCGGTTTCCATTGCCAAGCACTACGGATTAAGCAGCGAGGAAGCATATGCGGCATTTCTTCAAACCAGAGAACATATGATGACAGATGACTTCGTATTAGAACCATTAGCAGAGTTTGCTAGTGTATTAGAGAAACTTCATAAAAAATACACTTTAATTCTTATGACAAATAGCCCACAGACAGACAGCGATGTCATATTGAAAAAACTCGGATTTACTTCTTATTTCCATGAAAAAATTTATGAAGCTAATAAACCGGTAAATACAACAGATCGTCTTTCATACATATCTCAACAACACCATGTTCCTTACAGCCAAATGCTGAGCGTGGGCGATAACTATATAAATGAAATTCTTCCTGCCGCATTATTGGGTTGTAGTACAATTTGTATCGATCCTTTTGACCTCTTTAAAGAAAGTGAAGCAACCTATACAGTTTCAGGATTAACAGATCTCTCCATGCTATTAGATAAATCCTTTTTGAAATAACACTTCACGGTGTTATTTTTTTTGAATAAAACGCTTGCTTTTAGAACGTTTGTTCGATTATAATGAAAACAGAACAAACGTTCTAAATACTAATGAGGTGATACTAATGAAGTTAATCCAACAATCTTTTTACGTCATATTAAAACTATTGGCTGTTTCCGGTTTTGCCATTCTTTTTTATGTGATGATGACAGATAAGACAAGCAATGCCCCTATGTTCATGCTGAGCTTAATGACTTCCCTTAGTTTAATTGCAATCCCTGGGATGAAGAATGTAATCAATAACTACGAAGAGACTCATCATGAATCCTGATCCTTCTTCCGTTTCCAAGGAAACTGCTCTCGAAATTGCAAAAAGATTAATCCATTATAATGTTACTAATGACTTGGATATAATCAGCTACGTAGTGGATGTCTGTAAAGAAGATGTCGTTGACTACCTGAAAAAACCAACAAAATTAAAAAAAGCCCTGCAATCGAACATCACAGGACCAGGTTAATCAGTTATTATTCTTTTGTTCTTCTACTGGAATCTCTGGGATAATAACTGGTGCAACTCCTCCACCACCGCTTCCACTTTCATGATAATACATCGGAACTTTTCCTGGAATCACTAAGTCTCCTATTTTTACAGAGTTATTTATCTCCATTGGCTGTTCTACCAACGGGATGATAATGTTCATTTTTACGCTTACGTTTACATAAACCTCTATAACTGTATTATTTATTCCTGTTTCAATTACTTTGGTCTCCACATTCGAGATAACATCTCCTAGTATTTCAAACCGTACTGGTATTTTGGGACCAAGGTTGGAAAAAAGGGTCGTTTTAGTTGCCATCCCCAATGGAACCTTATAAACGATCCCATTCTGCTTTTTTGATTCTTCGTAATCTATGTTTAAATCATTTTTATATGATTCCATTCCTTCCAGATTACCTTCTTCTAAGAAGTCCAAATACCTTTGAACTCGTAATGTAGTTTCTGAAATGACTGTGTTAACTACTTTGTGATTGGTACTAAATGCCACATGATCTGTTCCTTCATTCAGAACGATAATTAATTCCTCGGGATTCAAACTGTTTGCGATCTTCTTTGATACGGCATCATTAATAGCTTGCGTTGCAATCTGACGAGCTTTCGTTTCCGCTATACTCCTTAAACTAGGCTCCAAATTTTTATTAATTATGACCAAACTAAATACCGTCAAAATGTTAAATAAAATAAACGTAATTAAAAACACATACTTTATTGGCAGTGGCCCACTTTTCAATAGGGAAGTCCGACGCATTCTCCTCATAGTTGCAATCCTCCTCCCCTTATATATATATGATTGTTGGACAGATTATTAATCATTTTTTTAGTATTAAAAAACCTGTAAACCAAATTGGTCTACAGATCAGAAATTGCTTATTCTAGAAAATCCTTTTGAAAACTAGTCGTTATTTTAGCCTTTGAGCCCACATCCGCAGTATTCTTATTCTTAATACCCCTTTTAATAATCCCCTTCCCAAACTTATCTTCTAGATCCTGAAGGGTTTTATGCAGCGGCTCTTTTTTGGCATCCTCTTGAAACGTAAAAAGGTCCAACTGTTTAAAGGAATCATCCTTTTCCACAAGTTCTTGTGCAGTTACACCCAATAAGCGTACAGGCTCCCCATCCCAATGCTTTCTAAGCAAAAACATAGCCGCTTCCTTGATATCCTTTTCACCTTCTACTGGGTTGGAAAGCTTTCGGCTCCTTGTCACCGTATGATGAAGACCATACCTTATCATTAGCTGAATGTTATGACTGAGCACAGATTTCCGCTTCATTCTTGCACTCACAGAAGAAGAGAGCTTTTCAATAGTCTTTTCTAACAAACGTTCATCGTCTGTATCTTTTGGTAAGGTAGTGGAGTTTCCAATACTTTTGAATTCAGAGACACTATCGGGATCAACAGGGCGGTTATCCTCACCATTTGCTCGATTTTTCAGCCTCTCTCCATTAATACCAAGGAGATGCTTTAATTGGTAATCATTACCCTCTGCCAATTCTCCTATTGTAGTAATATTAATTGTCATTAATTTTTCGGCAGTCTTGGCCCCTACACCATGCATTTCCCCCACTTTCATAGGCCAGAGTATTTTCTCGATTTCTCTTTTCCTGAGGATAGTAATTCCCATCGGCTTTTTCATATCCGAAGCCATCTTTGCCAAAAATTTATTTGGGGCAATCCCAATGCTGCACGGCAATAATAGTTCCTTGTGTAACCTCATCTGGATTTCTTCTGCTATTTGTAAGGGCGTTAAATGTCCAGAATAATCTGTGACATCTATGTAACCTTCATCGATGGAAACCGGTTCAACCAAGTCTGTATACTCTCTTAAAAGATCAAACATGGCTTGGGAACTTTTTCTGTACCTATCAAAGTTTGGTTTTCGCACTATAAGTTGAGGACATTTTTGTCTTGCCTCCCATAGAGGCATCGTTGTTTTTACACCAAATGCTCTTGCTTCATAGCTACAAGTGACGATGATGCCTCTTCGTTCTTCTACATTTCCCGCAATCGCTACGGGCTTTCCCTTAAGCAATGGGTCATATGCCATTTCAACAGATGCGTAGAAGCTATTCATATCTACATGGAAGATTATTCGATGTCCCTTTGTTGTTTTTCCATTCATACAATCCACCCTAAACTTCTCTGCCTATTTTAATTTACAACCAGCTTTGTAAGGAGTTCGCTTAATGCTTTTAGTTCATCAGTATCTAATGATACTTTTTCGAGAAACTTGTTTGGGATACACTCAACCTTTTTGTTTAAGTCCATTCCTTTCGGAGTAAGAGTTATCACAACACTTCGTTCATCTTTTTTAGAGCGACTTCTTGTAATTAATTGATTGGTTTCCATACGCTTTAGCATTGGAGTTAAAGTACCAGAGTCCAGAATTAGCTTTTCACCTAACTCCTTCACAGATATTGCATCCTTTTCCCACAATACCAATAGTACTAGATACTGAGAATAAGTTATTCCCAACTCATCTAAGTACGACCTATATAATTTCATCATTTTTTTTTCTGCAGAGTAAATTTTAAAACAAAGTTGATTATCTAGTTTTAAGTTGCTTTCCATACATCTATCTCCTTTAAATCTCAATACTACTATTGTACAACTCACTTACCTTATACACAAATTCCTTTTACACAACTTATTAGTTGACTAAATAATTAACACACGATATGATAGTTAAGAATTAAGTTTTGCACAATATAATTTTAAACAACTAAAAGGAGTGAGTTTTCACATGGATGCATTATATACTGCGAAAGTAACAGCCTCCGGGGGTAGAGCGGGGAAAATTAAAAGTGAAGATGGGACTTTAGATCTTGCACTTGCAATGCCAAAATCATTAGGCGGAACAGAAAAAGAGGGCGCAACTAATCCAGAACAACTATTTGCAGCAGGATATTCCGCTTGTTTTGACAGTGCACTGAACCTTGTTGCACGACAAGCGCGCCAGAAAATCGATTCGGAAGTAATTGCAGAAGTTTCTATAGGGAAAGATACTGATGGTGGTTTTAAATTGGCGGTTATATTAAATGTGAGCATAAGTGGCGTTACTCAAGAAGAAGCAGAAAAGCTCGTTAAACAAGCTCACGAAGTTTGCCCTTATTCTAAAGCAACGAGAGGTAATATCGAAGTAGAATTAGTAACTAAAGCAGAATAAAATTAACAAGACCACCGGCAATTAAGCTGGTGGCCTTTATTTGTATAGACTTATTATGTATACTGTCGTGGTCATAAGAGAAATATTAAATTTCTATATAGTAGAAGATTCTACTGCATCCTTGATACGGTGAACTTTTTCAAGGCTCGCCACTAAATTATTCGGTTCAATAATTGCAATCAGTCGACTATCAAGATTTACCATTCCGTTTATATACGGAGATGACTGAAATGCCAACACACTTAAATCCTTAATAGCCTCTTTTTTCACATCCAGTATTTCCTTTGCGTCTTCTACTAATAACCCTACAGAAAGTTCCGATGTTTGCACTACAATTAAACGTGTTTTATCGTTTACTTCAATCGGGTCAGAAAATAATATATGCTTTACGTCAAGAACTGGTATTAGTTGTCCCCTTACTTTCATAAGGCCTTTTAGATAAGCTTCCATTTCAGGTAAAGCTGTAACGGTTCCAAGCTTTTCGATAGACACCACATATTCAACTGGTATTCCATACTCTTCTTCTTTTGCTTCAAAAATCACTAGTTTCTTGGATTCCATGACTTTTCTCCTATTCTCCCTTTTTCTCTATTATAAAACAAGGTATAAAAAAAAGCTTGGCAATTTCACCAAGCTTTCCCAATATTATTTTGCTACTTCTTTCATGATACTGACAACCAGTTCCGTTGTTTTAATTAATTCTTCAATTGGCATTCTTTCATTTGTCGTATGAATTTCTTCATATCCAACCGCAAGATTGACTGTTGGAACGCCAAATCCTGCGATAACATTGGCATCACTGCCTCCGCCACTACGTTGAAGTTCAGGCGTTCTGCCGATTTCCGTAACTGCACGCTTTGCCACTTCCACCACATGATCGCCATCAGCAAATTTGAAGCCTGGGTACATAACGTCTACTGTTACTTCTGCACGGCCACCCATGTCTGCTGCAACTGTTTCAAATGCATCCTTCATTTTTGCAACTTGTGTTTCCATTTTTTCAGGAACTAAAGAGCGTGCTTCTGCTAGTATATCCACACGGTCGCACACGATATTTGTTGGTCCGCCACCTTCAAAACGTCCGATGTTTGCAGTCGTTTCTTCATCAATACGGCCTAAAGGCATTTTTGCAATGGATTTTGCTGCAATCGTAATCGCTGAAATTCCTTTTTCCGGTGCAACTCCAGCATGAGCCGTCTTCCCGTATATCGTTGCCTTTACTTTAGCTTGTGTAGGCGCTGCAACGATAATGTTTCCAACTGTTCCATCGCTATCAAGAGCAAAACCGAATTTTGCAGTTACTAAAGCTGGATCTAGAGCTTTTGCTCCTACAAGGCCGGATTCTTCACCGACTGTGATAATGAACTCGATTTTACCGTGTTCGATGTTATTTTCTTTTAGTACTTTTACCGCTTCAAGCATGGCAGCAAGACCTGCTTTGTCATCTGCTCCAAGGATAGTTGTACCGTCAGTCACAATGTAACCGTCTTTAATGGATGGTTTGATTCCCTTGCCTGGAACTACTGTGTCCATATGAGACGTAAAATAAATGGTATCCACACCATCTTTTGTGCCTTCTAATGTACAGATCAGGTTACCTGCACCATGTCCCGTTTCATTCATGGTATCATCTTCTACTACTTGGACACCAAGAGCAGAAAATTTCTCTTTTAATACTTTGCAAATCTCTGTTTCAAATCTTGTTTCTGAGTCTACCTGTACAAGCTCTAAAAATTCTTCGACAAGTCTGTCTCTGTTAATCATATGTATGTTCCTCCTACTACTTTTTGAATCCCATCCTATTATAACCTATTCATGCGATTTTTTCCTTGCTTGAGCCTACACCAATAAAAAAGATAGCAGGCTTATTTCACCTACTATCTCTCGTCATGAATTAAAGTGGGATGTTCCCGTGCTTTTTATAAGGTCTTGTTTCCTTTTTATTGCGGAGCATTTCTAATGATTGAATTAATTTAATCCTTGTCTCTCTTGGATCGATCACGTCATCTACCATTCCTTGGCTTGCTGCCACATATGGATTAGCAAACTTTTCACGGTATTCTTCAATTTTCTGGGCGCGTGTCTCATCTGGATTGTCGCTTTCATTAATTTCACGGGCAAAGATGATGTTAGCCGCACCTTGAGGTCCCATTACCGCAATTTCCGCATTCGGCCAAGCAAATACAAGATCAGCGCCAATGGATTTACTGTTTAGGGCTACATATGCTCCACCGTATGCTTTACGTAAAATTACAGTCAGTTTTGGCACAGTCGCTTCTGAATAAGCATAAAGAATCTTAGCACCATGACGAATGATTCCTCCGTGTTCCTGTTTCACACCAGGGAAGAATCCTGTAACATCTTCAAACGTAATCAACGGGATATTGAAGGAGTCGCAGAATCGAATAAATCTGGATGCTTTATCAGAAGAATCAATATCAAGTCCGCCTGCCATCACTTTTGGCTGGTTACAAACGAGTCCAACTACTTCTCCCTTAAGCCTTGCTAATCCAACTACGATGTTTTTGGCAAAATCCTTATGGACTTCCATGAACGACCCTTCATCCACTACCTGATTGATGACAATTCGAACATCATAAGGTCTGATTGCGTCAAACGGGATGGCATCCGCTAAGTCCGGACGGTAGTCATCACCTTGTTCACAAGAAATTCTTTCCGGCTTTTCTTCATTGTTTTGTGGAAGGTAACTTAGCAGGTTTCGCACCTGTGCCAATACCTCTTCCTCCGATGAACTGGAGAAGTGAGCATTACCGCTTATCGCGTTATGTACTTTTGCACCACCGAGTCCTTCTGAACTTATTTTCTCTCCTGTTACCGTTTCAATTACCTTTGGTCCCGTGATAAACATTTGGCTCGTCTTTTCCACCATAAATACGAAATCAGTAATGGCCGGAGAGTAAACGGCACCGCCTGCACATGGGCCCATAATGACCGATATCTGCGGAATCACTCCTGAATAAATGGAGTTTCTGTAAAAAATGTGCCCGTATCCATCTAAGGAAAGAACACCTTCCTGGATACGCGCGCCACCAGAATCATTCAATCCAACAATCGGTGCTCCATTTTTCGCTGCCATATCCATGACATTGGCGATTTTCTTGGCATGCATTTCTCCTAGGGCACCACCAAAGACAGTGAAGTCTTGAGAGAATAGATAAATTGGTTTGCCGTTCACTTTTCCATACCCAGTAACGACGCCATCTCCAGGACCTTTTTTTCCCTGCAGGCCAAAGTCATTGCAACGGTGTTCGATAAATGGATTAAGTTCTACAAAAGTCCCTTCATCGACTAAAAGCTCGATGCGTTCTCTAGCAGTTAATTTCCCTTTTTCATGCTGCTTGTCAATGCGATCGTCCCCACCGCCAAGTTCTACTTCGCGACGTTTGTCATAAAGCTCGTTTATTTTTTCATAGATATCAATTGTCATGTTGTTTCGCCGCCTTTTCGCAGAATTCTACCAGTACGCCATTACTTGCTTTTGGGTGCATGAAAGCGATATTCGCTCCTCCTGCCCCAATTCGGGATTGCTTGTCAATCATCGGGATTCCCTTTTCAATCATTTCTTTAATTCTATCTTCTATGGATTCTACACTTAAGGCTACATGGTGAATTCCTTCCCCACGCTTTTCGATAAACTTGGCAACCGGACTCTCCGGTGAGGTGGGTTCCAATAACTCCAGCTTGCAATTTCCGGCATTGATAAATGCCACTCTTACCCTTTGCTCCGCGACATGTTCCACGGCTTCAAAGGTCAACCCCAAAGTCTCTGTATAAAATGGAAGCGCTGTCTCAATGGAGCTTACAGCAATCCCAATATGATTTACATTTTTAATCATGCCAATCCCCCTTGTTGTATGTCCCCTTACTATGACTCTATAACATTTCGACTTATTGTGCAAAATTCCTTCCTTTTTCGTCTAGAATCCTAACTTGAGAAAGAATTGTAATCCATGTAAAATAGAGTTAGTAGAATAGATGAGGAGTGAATGAACTCAAATGATGAACCGCAAATTTCAAAAGGTTGTCGTATATTTAATGATTGGCGTTATGCTTATTACGACACTATTAGCTGGAGCTTCCATGTTTTTTTAATAGATTGGCAAACAAAAACGAGCCAGAGATTCCTGGCTCGTATTTTTATTAGCTGTAAAGCATTAAAAGGGAGTCAATATTGAGCAGAAAAGCTACAAACACAACATTTATAAGCAATGTAATGATATACTCTTTAGATTCCTTAATATAAATAAATTGGATGATTGCCTGAAGACAAAACAGAACGGTAAAAAAGATAACAAAGAGATGCTTCAGTTGAAGTACACCTGTTTCAATAACGGCCGGGTACAAAATAAAAATTAAAATGGCACAAATAATTCGTCCGAACAAATCTATTTTCTTTCCTTTTGGATCTGTTAGCTTCGCACGTTTTATTCCCAGTAACTTTCTTAAAACCACATCAACAATGACAAGAGCTACAGCTATTGTTAACATCATCCACACAAAAGTCATATCAAATCCCCCTCTCCTACAAAACATTGCGGAATTGCGCAATTAATACCAACATAACAATTTCCATGATGAACAAAAAAATAACTGCAATAATTAATAGGAATCCTAGTATCTCTCCAAGCGGAAAGCCTATTAAAGCAAAAATACTAAGGCCTACATACAAAGTCAGTCTAGTCCTAGCCTTTTGTGACATCTCAAATAGACCTTTGCTTTCTGCAGTTTTAATCAGCCTACTGATGATGAGATACATCAGGATTAAGTGCAACACTCCAAACCCTGTATAATAAAGAAAGTTTAAAAAATAATCACCGTTATAACTCATAGATTCTGCCGCATTTACTTTTGGTATGAAAAAGGATGGAAAAGCAATGATTGCAAGTCCTGCTGCCCAGTTCCGCTCCCTCTCAAAATCAAGTTGCATCAATCCATATGCGACAATGGCATAGCCCACGAAATCCGGTATGATATCTACATACTCTATGTTTATGTCTATTAATACAAAAAGAAATCCCCATAAAATTTTTGTAAGCCCTTTATATGTATCATACATGTTATCCCCCCTAAAAAATCTGCCTCTTAGTAATACGTGAAAGAGCAACTGGGGTTTCATTTATTTTCCACAAATTTAAAACCGAACCAATCCGGTCCGGCTATTTTAAAAACCCAGCATCCTTGGAATAAATAATACAGCGTCTGCCCAATATGTGATGATCATCAAAATGAAAATTCCCATTATTAAAAATGGAGTGGTAGCCTTTATTAGCTTCTCGATTTTCACATCCGCAATGGAGGAGACTACAAACAATCCAGTACCAACAGGCGGTGTTAAAAGTCCAATGGTCAAATTGATACAGATAATGACTCCGAAGTGGATTGGATCTATCCCAAATGCAACAACAAGTGGCATTAATACAGGAATTAAAATAATTAATGCTGCTATACCGTCTAAAACTGCACCAAGTAATAGGAGCATTAAATTAACCATCAATAAGAAAACTAGCGGGTTTTCTGAAATGCTCAGCATGCCGTCAGCTACAAGTTGTGGGATTTGTTCAAACGCAATCATCCAACCAAAAATGTTTGCCATTGCTATAAGAAACGTCACGGTGGCGGTACTTATTACGGTGTTCATCAATAGCTTGGGAATACTCTTCAGTTTCAACTCTTTGTAGAGAAACATACCAACTATCAAAGCGACGAAACATGCGACGGCAGCCGATTCTGTCGGGGTAAATGCACCGCTTAAGATACCAAAGATAATGATAAATGGAACACTTAATGCTGGTATGACATACAATCCGTGATGTAGAATTTCTTTAAATGAAGCACGGTCACTTTTGGGGAACTTGTATTTATAACCCATAAAGGCAATGAGACCAATAAATCCTAAACCATATATGATTCCTGGAATTATTCCTGCCATGAATAATCCACCTATGGAGGTGCCAGAGAGGGTCCCATAAATGATGAATATCATGCTTGGAGGAATGATAGGGGCGACAATGGAGGAGGCAAGGGTGAGCGCGGAGGAGAACTCTCTTTTGTACCCTTCTCTTTCCATTTCCGGTACCATAACTTTACTCATCATCGCTGCTTGTGCATTCGCTGAACCTAATATGGATGCAATAAACATATTGGATATAATCGTTACGTATGCCAGGCCACCTCTAACGTGACCTATTAATGTTTTTGAGAATTTTACCAGCCTTGTCGTAATTCCACCGCTATTCATCAATTCGCCCGCGAGCATGAAGAGTGGGATTGCCAATAGCCCGAAATTTTCTAACCCAGAATACAAACGCATAGGTGTGGATTCCAGTAGCACTGGGCTTCCTACAAGTAAGAAGTACAATACAGTTGTCATACCTAATACGAGAGAAATAGGAATACCAATCAGTAAAAATACAAAAAATAAGACAATTACTAGTATCGTCATTCTACTTCCCCCTCTCGAAAAACAACTAGAAAATTAGTCAAAATATGAAAAGATGCACACGTAAGACCAATTGGGACTGCGCTATAAGGGATCCACATGGGTAACAGAATACCACTTGATTTTTGCAAAGCTACGTTAGGGGATAGTATCCAAGTGTAGGTATAAAAAAGAATGACGAAAAGAAATAACAGCATACATATATGACCGATTAAGGTTAATGCCTTGCTTATATTTGTTGGCACATACTCCAGGAATATCGAAACAGAAGCCTGGGATTTATATTTCAGTCCCAAGCTACCTCCAATAAAGCTAATCCAGATTAATAGAAAGATAGATACTTCCCCAGCCCATGACAAGGGGGAATTCAGGAAGTATCGGAAGGCTACTGATAATGTTATGATAACCGCCATGCACAACATTAAGAATGCACCGAGAAATTTCTCGATTTTGGCTATTCCGTCACTGATTTTCATCATTTTGTAACTTCCCCCTTCATATCTTATTTTCTATACGTATCAATGAACTCTTTAATGAGAGGATCTGAATCTTTGTATTTTGCATCAAACTCTGCAATCTGGTCTGCAAATGCATCTGCAGGGATATCATAGATTTTCATCCCATTGTCGCTTAATGTTTGCCTGAATTCTTCCTCTTGTCCAGAGCGAGTGTTTACTGCAAAATCGGTAGCTACTGTCAGTGCATCACGAACAATCTTTTGATCCGCTTCAGACATACCCTCAAATGTGGATTTATTTACAATGGCAACGGAAGGCCAAACCATATGGTTGGTAACAGCTCCATACTTTACAACTTCATAATATTTATTAGTGATGGCAGCATCCAAATCCATGTCCATCCCATCAATTACGCCAGTTTGAACGGCTGCATAAACTTCAGGAAGGGGCAACCCTTCAGGTGAGGCACCTGCGGAACGATAAAAATCTTGCATCGGCGGACTTGGCGTAACACGTAACTTTAAACCAGCCATATCTTCTGGTGAAGTCACTTCCTTGTCTTTAAAAAGCATGACACGCTGACCCGCAAACAGATAATCCAATCCTACAAGGCCTTGCTCATCCAATGTAGCCAAAATCTTTTTAGAAACATCAGAAGTCCTAGCTTCATGAGCTGCATTGATGTCTTCAAATGCGTATGGCATAAACCATGCGGCAAAAGAAGGGGAGCGGGAACTCATATAAGCTGCCGTGATTAATCCAAAGTCTACAGATCCCGCCTCAATTTGTTGAACCATATCTGCTTCAGTTCCAAGCTGGCTTGCTGGATAGATTTCCACTTTCATTCTTCCATCGGACTTGCTCTCCAGTTCTTCTGCAAATTTTTCTGCAGCCTGATGCCACATATGGTTGGTTGGGGTAATATGAGCTAATTTAAAGGAATATGTCTTACCTGATTCATCTCCGCTTGATTCGTCTCCTCCACATGCTGCGAGCAACAATGCCATTGCCATGATCATCATCATCACTACTCTTTGCTTCACCTTTTTCATTGTTCTCCCCCTTTATTTTCCTAATTCATCAAGTTGTGCCTTTGTAACACCGCCTGTTCCCCAATTTTCCTTAGGTATTTCGATGAGCAACACCCTCACTTGTTCAGGAGCAGTTTCAAGCGTATGGGTGATGGCTTGGGTGACATTTTGAATCAGATCTTGTTTTTGCTCGGCACTTCTTCCTTCCAGCAAATGAATGTGAGTAATAGGCATATAGTTTCTCCTTTACAACTCGACGTTCAATTTCAATGTTCCTAATTGATCGTAGTGAACCTCTACTACATCCCCGTTGTAGACATTAATCGCTTCCGTAATTCCACCGGCAAGAACTACCATTCCAGGTTTGACGGAAAGGCCTTCGCGGTCCAGCATTTTCACTAATTCCACAATAGACTTCACAGGATGATCCAATACTGCCGCTCCCACCCCTGATTGAACCTTCTCCCCATTTCTGGTCATTGATACTCCAACCTTATCCCAGGATGTAAAATATGGGGAAAATGCTTGATTTCCTAAAATGAACTTGGAAGATGATGCATTGTCTGCTACAACATCTTCTAGAGTAAAGGAGAAGTTGCGATACCTGCTGTCAATGATCTCTATCGCAGGGAAGATGCATTCTGTTGCCATCCAGACATCACGAACTGTAATTTGATCTCCTTTTAGTTCTTTGTTAAGAATAAACGCAAATTCAGGCTCCACTCGCGGATGAATGAGATTACCAATATGTAAGGTAGGTTCTCTCAATTCCATTGAAGATGTTAATCTACCATAAATGGCCTCCTCGACTCCCACCGACAATTGTTTAGCTTTACTAGTCAATCCCATCTTCCACCCAATTAATCTATCTCCATTGTTTATTGCATGATCCATGCTTAGTTTTTGAATTTCATAAGCATGCTCCACATTCATGTTCGGATGAGTCAGTGTGATTTTATCCATCTCTTGTCCATTTTTTTGGTGATCTGCCACATGTTTTGCAATTTGAAGTAAGTCCATATAGCTCCTCCTCTTAAGCCTTCACTTTCTTTTTAGCCATCTCAGCAGCAATATCGACAATCATGTCTTCTTGTCCGCCGACTACTTTTCGTTTCCCTAATTCTATTAATATATCTTTTGCATCTACTTGAAACTGTTGTGCCGCTTTGTTGGCATGAACCAAGAAACTAGAGTATACGCCTGCATATCCAAGCAGTAGGCCTTCCCTTGTGATTTCTTGCGGCTTCTGCAAAATAGGGGCGACAATTTCCTCCGCCACATCCATCATTTTATATACATCAATACCAGTTTGAATATTCAGCCTGTCCAGTACAGATACCAGGACTTCTGTCTGTGTATTACCAGCTCCTGCTCCAAGGCAACGAATGCTCCCATCTATTCTGGTAGCCCCTTGTTCTATTGCAACTAAGGAATTGGCCACCGCTAATGAAAGGTTGTTGTGGGCATGAAACCCAATTGGTATATCCAAGCTGTTGCGCAAGCAATGAATTCTTTCTTTTACTTGATGTGGTAAAAGAGCCCCTGCAGAATCAACCACATATACTACGTCCGCTCCATAGCTTTCCATCAAGCTTGCCTGTTCGAGCAATTTTTCCGTTGGTGCCATATGAGACATCATCAGAAAACCAACTGCTTCTAAACCCAGTTCCTTTGCAAAAGAAATATGCTGCTTAGACACATCCGCCTCTGTTACATGGGTAGCAATCCGGGCTATTTTGGCACCACGGCTTGCTGCTTCTTTTAAATGTTGAACGGTACCTATGCCGGGAAGCAACAAGACGGCTATTTTTGCCTTCGTTACAACATCTGCTGCAGCACTAATCAGATTCATTTCATTTGTATGTGACAATCCATATTGAAGGGAGGATCCTCCAAGCCCATCACCATGGGACACTTCAATAACAGGGACATTCGCATCATCCAATGCTTTAGCAACACTTCTCACTTGATCAACGGTAAATTGATGACTGATAGCATGACTGCCGTCCCTTAGAGCAACTTCTGTAATCCATACATCACGTTTCAAACCTTTTGCCCTCCCCTCTCTTACGTAGCTTTAATCGCTTTCATTCTTTTTCCTACCAATCTATTTGCTTTTTCTTCTCCTACTTTTACTGCTGCTGCAGTCATGATATCCAGGTTACCTGAGTACTCTGGTAGGTAATCCCCCGCTCCCTTTACTTCTATGAAAATACTGACCTTATTTCCATCAAATATTGGGTCAGTGCGTAGTCTATAGCCAGGTACATATTCTTGAATTTCTTCAACACGTCTAGCTATAGCCGAGCTTATTTTTTCTTCTTTTCCTTTCAAATTTTGCACTTGGCAGTAAACCGTATCTCTCATTAAAATTGGCGGTTCTGCAGGATTAAGAATGATGATGGCTTTACCATTTTTAGCACCACCTATTCTTTCAATGGCACGTGCTGTCGTGGTAGTAAATTCATCAATATTCATACGTGTCCCTGGGCCAGCACTTTTGCTCGCAATGGTTGCAATAATTTCCGCGTACTCCACCTGACACTCTTGACTGATAGCATGAATGATAGGAATGGTTGCCTGTCCACCACAAGTAACCATGTTCACAACAGGTTCATTTATGTGCTCCAGCAGGTTTACGGTCGGGACGACGAAAGGACCTATAGCTGCAGGAGTTAGATCGATGAGATGTTTCTCCGTTTTTTTCAGAGCCTCTACATGCCTGTAATGGGCTTTGGCAGAGGTTGCATCAAAAAGAATGTCTGCTAGGTCCGGCTTTTCTAGAAACCCATCCACTCCATTCATGATAATGGTATGTCCAAAAGCCTTTGCTCGTCTGAGGCCGTCTGAATGAGGATCTATGCCAATCATGGCAGTCAGTTCCAGGGACTTGGAACGATGAAGTTTAAGCATTAGGTCTGTACCGATGTTTCCTGAACCGATAATCGCTACTTTCACTTTCCCCAATGCGTACTCCCCCTTTCTTTATCTAAAGTTTACTTTTACTTCTCCGAGTGTTTGGAATTTGGCTACAAATTCATCACCTTCTCCTGCGTTTGCTGCCGCTGATAAAGCACCCGACAGAATCACCTCATTGGCTCTCAATCTGATTCCAAATTCGGATAGTTTGTTAGCAAGCCAAGCAACACAATAGGCGGGATCTCCTAAAGCCGCTTTACCGATACCCTCATTGATTAATTGTTCATTCTTATAAAACGCCATCTTTTCTTCCTTTAGGTCCAGTTGATGTGGGGAGATCTTTTTATCACCTAGTACGTACAGGCCTGAAGAAGCATTATCCGCTATTGTGTCACATAGTTTGATTTTCCAATCTGCTACACGACTGTCGACAATCTCCAATGCAGCAACTACATATTCTGTAGCATCCAACACATCCTCCACCGTCACATTAGGTCCAGTTAAATCCTTTTTTAAAAAGAATGCTATTTCTCCCTCCACTTTCGGTTCGAGAAGCTGCCGGCGGGAAATGATCCCATTATTATTCACTTCCATTGATTGAAGGAGATGACCATAGTCGGGTTCGTCCACCCCAAGTAGCTGCTGCATGGCCAGTGAAGTTAGTCCGATCTTTTTCCCACTGATTGTTTCCCCGTTGCCAAGCTTCACCTGAATGTTATCCAATTGAATGCTATAAGCTTCTTCCACAGTTAAACCTGGATTTATATCGGTTAAAGGAGAGACTCCTTTTCTTGATTTTTCTGCGTTCATTAACAGGTCTGAAAGTTTTTTCATTTGAATGGTCAATTTCAGGAACTCCTTTCTGCCACTATAGTTTTACCGTAACATTCGACAATTCACTGTAAAAATCAAAACTGTGCATGCCGCCTTCCCTGCCAATTCCGCTTTGCTTCATACCACCGAATGGAGTCCTTAAGTCTCTTAAATACCATGTGTTAATCCAGATGATTCCCGCTTCAATCTCCCTTGCAACGCGATGTGCGCGGCGAAGATCATTTGTCCAAATCGTCGCACCTAGCCCATAATGAGTATCATTTGCCTGTTCTAATACCTCATCTTCTGTTTCAAACGGGATAACGGTGACGACTGGCCCGAAGATTTCTTCTTTAACACATCTTGAATGTCTATCTAGGCCTACGACAATGGTTGGTTCAATGAAAAACCCTTTATCAACAGAGTCCGGGCGACCTCCTCCTGTCAAAATGGTCCCGCCTTCTTCTTTAGCAACTTCAATATAGGAGAGAACCCGTTCGTAGTGTTCCCTACTGATTACTGCTCCTACTTTGGTAGCAGGATGAAAAGGATCTCCGGTTTGTAGTTCTTGGGTTCTTGCAGTGAACTTTTCAAGAAACGATTCATAGATAGAACTCTCTACATAAATCCTTGAACCGCAAAGACATACTTCCCCTTGGTTCATGAAACTTGATTTGAGCGTGGTATCAATGACCTCATCCAGGTTGGAGTCTGCAAAAATGATATTCGGGTTTTTCCCCCCAAGCTCATAAGATAATTTTTTCAGTGTAGGAGCTGCAGCTTTCATAATGGCTGATCCTGTTTTGGTTTCCCCTGTAAAAGTTATCGCATCCACACCTGGATGCTCGGTTAATGCAGAACCGGCTGAATCCGCTCCAAAACCATGGACGAGATTTATAACCCCATCCGGTACACCTGCTTTCTTGCAAATTTCCACCAGTACAGTAGCTGTCATTGGTGACCATTCCGCAGGCTTCATGACCGCAGTATTCCCTGCCGCAAGACATGGAGCCAATTTCCAAGTCAATAAGAGTAAAGGTAGATTCCAAGGATTGATCATCCCAACGACTCCAACAGGTCTTCTAATAGAATAATGAAGAGCAACATTATCTTGTTGGTAAGATTCCCCGCCCATAGATGTTAAGAAATCAGCAAAAAAGTAAAAATTATAGGCAGATCTGGTGATGTCCATTTCAAGAGCCAACTCATATGGCTTCCCTGTATCCATAGACTCCAAGACGGCCAATTCTTCTTTTCTCTCTAATATTCCATCCCCAATTCTCCGTAGTAATTCAGATCGTTCCTTGGTTGTATACTTTTTCCACGGACCTTTTAACGCTTTTCTTGCTGCACTAACCGCACGATCAATTTCTTCTTTCCCGCCTTCCGTCACTTTTCCAATCACTTCTTCTGTTGCAGGATTAATATTATCGAAGGTTTTCAAATTAACAGAATCGATGTAATCGCCATTGATAAAATGCCGACAATTTATCGGCTTGATTTTCTCAGGAATAAACTCTTTAACTTGCATGAGACAACCCACCCTTTCCAAAATGAAGACTCCCTCTCATCCAAGCCAAGAGAGAGAAGGAGTCGTTACTCTGTAATTTCAACAATCAATTCTATTTCAATGGCCGTATTGTTAGGCAGTTGTGCCATGCCTACTGCAGAACGGGCATGTCTTCCTCGATCACCGAATACCTCAACCAATAAGTCTGATGCCCCGTTCATCACCTTAGGCTGATCAGTGAAATCTTCTGTACTATTGACAAAGCCTAGCATTTTAACTACTTTTTTCACCCTGCTTAATTCACCCAGCTCATGTTTTAACACACTTAACAAATTAAGCATCGACTGGCGGGAAGCAAGATACCCTTCCTCAATCGTAAAATCCCTGCCCAGTTTGCCATGGTATTGATCCACCCCTTGGCCAGCGGTGAAGATCAGATTACCTACTTTGACATGACTGACATAATTACCGACTGCCGGACGTACATCTCTTAACTCAAGACCTAATTGTTTCAGCTTTTCCTCTGGAGTCATCAGCTTCTGTTCCATAGTCGGTCTCCTTTATATTCAAAAATTCCAAAGCATTCTTCCCTAACAACAGCTTTTTGTCCGATTCAGACAGATCCTCCATTTCATCTACCACTTTTCCTGGTGCAATTTCTCGTAACAGGAAAGGATAATCAGAACCCATAATCACTTTATCGATACCAAATCGTTCAATCAGATATTTCATGGTAAGCGAATCATAGTTCAATGAGTCGAAATAGAATTTCTTTGCATAATGACTAGGAGGATGTGTCGTAAGCCTGAGGTGTGGCCATACCTCCCACCCCTTGTCCAAGCGCGGTAAAATATATGGGAAAGAGCCTCCACCATGGGCAAAACAAATTTTTAGATTCGGGAACTTTTCCAATACCCCACTCCAAATCAAGCTTGCGGCAGCAAGAGCTGTCTCACTTGGCATCCCGATCGTGTACATAAAATTATGTCTTGGGGTACGGTCTTTCGCCATCGTTTCCCAAGGGTGTATAAAGAGAGGGACCTTCCACTCTTCAGCCATCTTAAAGAACTCTGTTAAATGCGGGGAATCGAGATTTTCTCCATTTACATTTGTTCCGATTTCTATTCCGGCAAGTTTAAGGTCATGCACACACCGATCCATTTCCTGAATAGCAACAACCGTATCTTGAAGAGGTACAGTTCCTAGACCAATAAATCGGTTAGGATATTCTTTAACCGTATCAGCGATAAAATCATTTTGAAGCTGCGCCATTTCAAGTGCAGCCTCTTTGTCCGCCCAGTAAGAAAATGTCACGGGAATTGGGGATAAAACTTGTATGTCCACACCCTCTCTGTCCATGTCCTGAATACGCTTATGCGGACACCAAACTTGATCGGTCACTTCCCGAAAGACCCTTCCTGCAACCATAATGTTTGCCCCACACGTACAAGTCTGATCTAGCGTCGGCCAGCGGTCTCCGCCATATTTTTCGGCAAAGTCCGGAAACTCCTTTGGAATGATGTGAGTATGAAAGTCTATTCGCATTTCCACACATCTACTTCCTCTGGCATTACATGGCCGCAATGGTCACATGTGCGCAGTTCTTCGCTTCCGTTAAACTCCTCTATCGCTCCCTTTACCTGAGTCTCAATATTAGTTAATTGAACCGTTACCCGGTGCATTTCCTCATTACAGTTATCACAGAACCAAACAAAGTCTTCTAGCTCCCCCTTGTCCCGTTTCCTTTCTAAAACAATTCCGTACGTGTCAGCTACACGGTGAGGGGAATGAGGTACGTTGGCCGGAAGCATAAACATTTCCCCTTCTTTCACCGTAACCACTTCGCGCTCTCCACTTTCATTGATGCATTCTACATAACAGTCACCTTTTACTTGATAAAAGAACTCGTCTGAAGGATCAACGTGGAAGTCCCTTCTTCTATTCGGTCCACCAAGAAGCATTGCAATAAATTCAGAATCCTCCCAAAGAACTTTATTATTAACCGGCGGTTTCAATAGATGCTTATTGTCCTCAATCACTTTCATAATGTTCATAGATCTCGTCTTTAATGCCATAGCTAATTCCTCCTCATTATTTGTAAGCGCTATCAAATTGCGCTAATATAACCAAGTTCTTTTGAAATTTGCCTGGATGTCCGTAAAACACTTTGAATGATGGCCTGTTTTTGCTCTCCTTGCATATAAGATATCGGTCCAACCATATTGAGAGCCGCTACTGTTTGTCCTGTATAAGAATGAATAGGAGCAGCAATTCCGTATAACCCCAATTCATTTTCATTATTGCTGATGGCGTACCCTTGTTCTCTTATTTCTTCCAATTCTCTTTTTAACTTTTTCACACAAGTGATGGTATTTGGCGCTCTTTGCAACAGGCCTTTAGAAATAGTAGGTTGGATGAATGATGGATTGAAAGACAATAAAATCTTTCCTGTACTTGTACAATAAGCAGGCTTGCGGGCACCGACAAAAGTCGGAACAGGTACTGAATTTTTGGCAGAAACCTTCAGGACAAAACGTACCTCTCCAGCATCAAACATACCGATATGGACGGTACCGTTGTACTGGCGGACCAAGTCCTCCACAATCGGAATGGCTTCACTGTATATGTCCTGCTGATACATGACATGATTACTCCACTCAAGCAATTTCCAGCCAAGCCGATATTTCTTTCTGCTGTCCTGTATCAAAATTCCTTCATGGCATAACGTACTGACAATATGATGGACCGTACTTACATTCATCCCTAACTTCTCCGCAATTTCCCGGTTACCCAAAACTGGCTCATTCCCTGTAAAACAGTCCAGAATCTTCGCTACTTTCAGCACAGAGGATATCATGTCTTCGCCCCTTTTTCATCAAAGTTCTACAATAAATATCAGAATATAACTAATATTCTAATATTTATACAAAGAACGCCATTTCCCTTTATTTCAGATGAGATTTTTTTCTGGTTTAGTAGTATCCTTCAGAGCTTGTTCAGCCATATCGAATTTACTCTTACGTTTGTATTGATTGTAAAAAATTGCTCTTTTTCTGATTGGATCCCCGGTATAATAGCGTTCGTATTGCAATAAGCGTTGGCCGAAAGCTTCTCCGCAAAGGTCCCATGCCAGCTTAAATATGCGAACACGTTCTTCTGCCGACACTCCTTCTCGTCCTCCAAAATACTTGTCCAAATCTGGGCGTAATTCTGTATTTTCGAAGTCGGCACCTGTAGGAGACATCAGCAAACCACCGGCTCCAATAATTTGCATCACTTCAATTGCCCGTGGGTACATTTTCGGTAGCAGACCTCTGATGGTTTCAAGAGGTGCCGGTGCCGGACGATATTCTCCATCCTTTGTCACTTCATACTCATATTCGGATACACGCAATAGTGCTCGAATTGTTTCTACCGCTTGAACAAGCTCACCAAGATCATTTTGCACATTCAAAAATCCATCTACTCCAATGGAATCCGCTACTTTACACGCGACTTCCGTTGCAAAAGCTAGTTTCACATACCCTCTGACCCCTGACTGATGCGCAGGCTGCTGAGCAATTCCTGTCATTGGATATAAGGAATTGGCCGCTTCCACATTGTTATACATGAATACTCTGTCCCACGGCACCGAAACATCGTCAAACGCAAGTATAGCATCCATTTCTTCGTACCTAGAAGCCAACGGATGATCAAATACAGATCGTTTTCCATCCTGCATCGGCTCACGGCAAATAATCCGTAATCCTGGTGTATCAATAGGAATGGCAAATGCAAGTGCATATCTCTCATCACCCGGTTGGAAGCCTGGGAAAGAGTAGATAATCACTTCATCTGTGATAGGAGCTAATGTTGCCAACATTTTGGCACCTCTAACAACTAATCCATCCTTCGTTTCCTTTACCGTCCCTAAATGGGTAAACAAATCCTTTTGTTCATAGGAAGCTTTACTTCGGTCATTTTGCGGATTAATGATTGCATGTGTTAAAAATAAATCATTATCCCTGATATGACGGTAATAGTTTCGTATATTTACGGACCAATCCGGATTGTATTTATCCAAAAACCAGGAGTTGCTTGCCATCGAGGTGACCACTACATTCAAGAAATCCGGAGTTCTTCCCATCAGTCCGAATGTTGCACGTGCATAAGCCTCAAACAACCTGCTGCGGGCCATAAGATCTTCATGGGACCTAGGTACAAGAAACGCGTTATTCACCCGTTCTCCTGTTTCTTTACACACATGCGTTATCTTATCCTGATACTCGGGATCAAACTGCATGTCATAAAGTTTGGCAATTTTATGAATTGGCTGCTTGAACACATCTTCGTTATATAAATCCTCAACTTTCCTACCACCAAGCCAGACTTCAGGCTTTCTTGCTCTTAAAGAGTTAATGTATTGCTCCCCTGTCCTGATTCCCATTCCAATTCCCCCTTTATTGAAATCGCTTTCATTTTGTTGCATTTTGTCTCCAAGAATATGTAGTGTCACCTCCATGCAAACTCTCTTCCTAAACTATAGGATGAAAAATTTATCAAAACAATTAGAAAATTTCAAATAGTGAAATCTCAATAAAAAAAGCCAGTTCTTTTTGTTAAAAAAGAACTGACTCTTATATAATAATTAAAAAGTAGAGGAACTACCTATTGGTCACCTCAATACACCCTTATTTTTCCCAAGTTCCTCAAAAGATTTCCCTGTTTTCACTATCCAAATTTTCGTACCTACAGGCACCCTGTCAAACAAAGCTTCCACATTTTTATTTTCCAACCGAATACACCCTTGTGTTACATAGCCTCCGATGGAGTACGGATTGTTCGTTCCATGTACTCCATACGTCCTGCCGTCGGTATCTTCTGCGTCAAATCCAATCCATCTAGTGCCAAGGGGATTCTTTGGATCGCCTCCAGCAATGTCTTTTTTGCGATAGTATGGATTAATAGCTTTTACAGTGACAGTAAACTCACCCTCAGGTGTAAGTTCTTTCGATTTACCTGTGGCTACTGTATGAACTTCTTTCAATTCTTCACCTTGAAAGTATGCAAGCTGATTGGTCTGTTTATTTACAATAATATATGGATCACCTGGAAGAGGATTTGGTCCAAGCGGCCAGAGTGGTGAGGTCACCAGTGCGAAAATTAATGAAAAAATGAACATCTTCCATCCTCCTGCCTTTTAGGTATAGTGTGGTTGAAAGATGTCCATTCCATTCGCTTACTTCGTAGTTTCCAAACCGATAAAATCACTTTTAAGTATTAAGTATTGTTCGAATTCTTTTAGGAGATGACGAAGAGCCGCTCTCGTCTCAAATTCTTCACGGGATTGTGGAAGCGGCATTTCTTGAAACGCTTCGTGCATATCGCGCAAGCGTTGCAAGAAAAGATAAGCAGTATTTCCTGCGTGAATAGCATGCTCAAGATCCTCTATAAAATCTGCTACCATGTTAGCTTGCTCCACATTATGTTCTATTGTAGCAACTATAGGAAGCATCCGTTCCATGACGTCCAGCTGCTTTTCCCTCATCTTAAAATAAAAATAATGATGATTTTCCTCACGTCTGAAGTGGTTTTCCACATCACGGAAAGCCAGACTTTTCGCTGCTTTTAATAACTTATTCGTTTCTGGAATCTCTTGTCCACCCCATCCGCGATCACCATGACGAAGAAAATGAGCTATCTCTGAAAACACCTTATGAAAGTTTTCTTCCACTTGCAATTGATAGCTTTTCAATTCCTTTTCCACACTTGGCATGTAAGTATTCATAATGAGAGCGACCCCTATACCTATAAAAATGATGCTTAGTTCATTGATGACAAGTCCTAATGAATAAGCTTCAACTGAATACACATGAAGAAGTATGACGGAACTGGTGGCAATACCCTCTGTAATCCTGAGCATCACCGTAACAGGTATAAAAAATAACAAAAGAAGTGCTATGGATACCGGATTGTACCCTAACAGCTCAAAGAACACAAAGCCGAATAAAAGGCTTAAGGAGCATGCGATAAAGCGAGCAGTTGCCACTTTCCATGACTTCCTTACTGTATTTTGGATACAGAGGATTGCAATGATCCCAGCTGATGCATAAAAGTCCAGGTTTAATAACTGTGCAATACTGATTGCAATCCCTGTACCGAGGGCCGTCTTTGCTGTTCGGTACCCGATTTTAAATTTTCTCATACATCAAACTCTCCCGACTTTCGTTTGTTCAATATATCACATAGTATTACTATACATGAAAATTGGAGGGAGTTGTTTACTTATTTATCGGTATTATTGCAATAGCTCCTCAAATTCATTGACCAGCTCTTCAAATCGTTTCAACGATTCCTCGATCGGCTCTTTTTTACTCATATCCACTCCTGCCCGCTTCAAAATATCAATTGGGGGTAGGCTGCCTCCTGAAGAAAATAGCTCTTTCAAAATCTTATTCTGCGCATCAGTGCCGCCTTCTTCCAATTGCTCTGCAAGCGCTGCGGATGCAGCAAAACTTGTTGCATACTGATACGTATAGAAACTTGAATGGAAAAAGTGAGGTACTCTGGCCCATTCCATGGCAATTTCCTTATCCACTTTCATGTCCTTTCCATAGTACTTTTTATTTAGGTCATAATAGACTGTTTTTATGGCTTCTGCATGTAATGGTTCTTCATTTTGCCCCATTTCATGGATAATCTTTTCAAACTCCGCAAATTGCGTCTGACGGAAAAGCGTTACCCGAAAATCCTCTAAGTATTGATAGAGAGCATGAATCTTTTCTTCCTTCGTTTTTGCTTCATCCATCAATTGCTTATGAAGAAGATGCTCCTGCAAGGTAGAAGAAACCTCCGCCGTAAACGTCACATATCTTGCATCCTGATAAGGCTGATTTTCATTGGAAAAATAAGAATGCATCGCATGCCCCATCTCATGGGCGAGAGTCAGCACGTCACTTGGAAGTCCCTGATAATTCAATAACACAAAGGGATGGGAATCATAAGAACCAATTTGATAAGCCCCTGTTGCTTTCCCAGGTGTGTTATAAACATCCACCCAATTGGAAGAAAGCCCCTTTGATAGGGTTTTAACATACGCCTCTCCTATTGGCGATAATCCCTTTATGACTATTTCCTTTGCCTCCTCATATGGAATCTTTTCCTCTTTGGTATAAGGAGATGGAGCTGACAAATCGTACATATGCATAGAGTCGTCGATGCCAACATATTTCTCTTTCAATTTAAGATACCGATGAAATAGCGGAAGCCCCTCTTCTACGGTGTCAATCAATTGTGTGTAAACCTTCGGATCAATATCGTTCCCATCTAAATGAGCTTCTAATGAGGAAGGATAGTTCCTCGTAGTGGCAAAAAAGTTATTTGCCTTTACGACATTGGCAAGCATGGAAGCAAAGGTATCCTGGTAATTTCCAAGTGTCTGATAATACGTTTGGAAAGCAGCTTTCCTCACTTCTCTGTCTTTGCTGGACATATAGACAGAGTATAAAGGTGCCGACATTTCATACACTTTATCCTTTACTGTAAAGCTCGGCAAGACAAGGTCTTTAGACATCATCGTAAAAAGCTCGCTAGGTGCATTTACAATTGGCATCGTCTTTATTAGCATCTTTTCCATTTCCGGAGGCAGGGAATGTATTTTTTCATCATAAGTGTCTTGTAAGTGATTGTAATAAGGTGTTAGTTTCGGACTTTTCATGAGTTCTTCCCATTGGTCTTTTTCTATTTCCTGTAATTCATTTGAAAACCATGCCGTCCGCTCCACCACGTATATCATCATGTTTTGGCTTTCATCAGATAATGCCTGGGCGGAAGTATTGCTAATATCCACATCCAAATTGATACGGGAGTAGACAAAGATTTTTTCTATTAATCGAAACAGCTCAAAGTAATCCTCTAGTAAATTTAGGATTTGCTTGTCGTTGTCCAGTTTTTCTTCTTTTCTGGAAAAACGGTCTGCCAACTTTTTAACTTTATATACATCCTGTTTCCATTGCGTTTCATTCTTGTAAAGAGTCTGGAGATTCCATTTATATTCAGTTGGAATATCAGTGCGTGATTTATAGATTGGGCTTTCTGCGTAGGTTAGAATTGAGGTAAAGCTTAGAATGACGGTTATTAATAATGATGCAATGATTCGTGTGGTTTTCATTTTTTGTGTGTCCTCCCTTAGTCTTCTGCTAAGGATTAGTGTTTGTTTTCCAGCTTTTTCTATACATTTTGTTTAGGATGAGGAGGGCTGGTAATGGTAGGTGAGCTGTTTGATAGGAAAGGGAGTGAGCTGTGAAAGTGTCTTCATAAGATGCATGAAGACACTGGGGTAATTTCTCTATATAAGTGTCTTCATTAACTGAATGAAGACACTCTTGGGGGAAATTCGGGATGGAAGTGTCTTCATCCTGGTGGATAGAGATGAAGCAATGCGCAAACCACCCTACCATTTCAATGTATCCACCAACGAAATTACTTTGCCTGCTTCTTCCCTATCCCACTGCATAATCTCTTCTTTCAAGGAAGATAGTGTACCATATCCTTTTACAAAACTGTTTAACCTCGCTACTAAAGTCGCATTTGTAAACGCCACTTCAGTAAGGAAGTGCTCTCTTAGTTTTTGAGTAGCATTAGAATATCTTTTCAGGTAATATTTCTGGTGTCTTTCTTCTGCAATTGTAAAATGATCAAGTGGTGCAATTTCTGTTCCTATTATTTGTGAGTTTTTAGTTTGGATCTCTGTTTTAATTTTTTTTATAGCATCTTTTTGGTCGATGTCCTGGTATAGAAATATCGATAAGTACTGTCTCCCCTTGTAGTTTCCACGATTAGAATTGTGGGAGCTCCAAAAGTGACGGGTTATTTCTTCAAAGGTTATTAGGGTAGGATCATAATCAATTTGTAAGCACTCGGTATGATCTCCCATTTGTTTGTAGGTAGGCGAAGGTGTAGTTCCGCCTGCGTAACCCACTCTTGTGCTGATGATTCCTTTTAAATACCCGAACCGGGCATCAGTTCCCCAGAATCAGCCCATGCCGAGAGTGGCGGTTTGAAGGTTGTGATTGTGGTTGGTCATTGTTTGTGCTCCTTTCTTTGGGAAGAATTAATATTGTTAGTGTTAAGTTAGCATGAATAATTATGTATGGGAAGCTGTTGTATGAAGACAATGTTTCCCTTTTTCCGCTAACATTGTCCTCATACGCGCCCTATGAGGACAGTGTTTCTACTTTTCTTCTATCTTTGTCCTCATACACGCCCTATGAGGACAATGTTTCTCTTTTTCCCGCTAACATTGTCCTCATACAAAAAAAGAAAACCAGCTCCTCAAAATAGAGCTGGTCCCTTGTTAATCCTACAACATCTTCTCCAAAAACACCTTAGCACGTTCTGTTTTCGGTGTGGTAAAAAACTCAGCAGGTGGTGCATCTTCCACTAACATTCCATCATCAAGGAATAATACACGATCTGCCACTTCACGTGCAAAGCCCATTTCGTGTGTCACAATAGCCATCGTCATTCCCGTATGCGCCAGTGACTTCATTACTTCAAGCACCTCTTTTACCATCTCTGGGTCCAAGGCAGAAGTTGGTTCATCAAACAACATAACTTCCGGGTCCATAGCCAGTGCGCGGGCAATGGCTACACGCTGCTTCTGACCACCTGACAGACGATTTGGGTATTCTTTTGCTTTCTCAGCAAGTCCAACTTTTGCAAGGAGATCCATCCCTTTTGCTTCCGCTTCCTTTTTCCCAATACCTTTTACAGAGACAGGCGCATATGTTAAGTTTTCAAGTACCGTCTTGTGAGGAAACAGGTGAAAGTGTTGGAATACCATCCCCAGGTTCTGTCGTACTTTATTGATATTCGTTTTCTTATTTGCAACATCTTGCTCTTTAATCCAGATGTGACCGGAAGTTGGCTCTTCTAGTAGATTCATACAACGAAGCAAAGTTGACTTTCCAGAACCAGACGGCCCGATGATCGCCACTACTTCCCCGGCTTTTATTTGAGTAGAAATTCCTTTTAGCACCTCTAACTTGCCAAAGGATTTGTGCAATTCTTCTATTTTAATCATAGCGTCTCATTCTCCTTTCAATGAGCTTGCCAATGAACGTCAGGATCATTACTAGTACGTAATAGATAAGTCCGGCAAAAATAAATGATTCCAAATATGCATACGTGTTAGAAGCCGTCATAAAGGAGCGTCTCATAACATCCATTACCCCGATAACCGTAACTATTGCTGATTCTTTTGTAAGAGTTATATATTCATTCATAAGTGCAGGTAAAATATTTTTCAATGCTTGTGGTAAGATAATGTCTTTCATCATTTGGCGGTATGGCACACCAAGGGCCATAGCTGCTTCTCGCTGTCCTTTATCAACAGCCATAATCCCTGCACGAATTACCTCAGAGATATATGCTCCAGAATTTAACCCAAAAGCAAGAATGGCAGCAGTAACCGGTTCAAACGTTATACCTGTTGCTTGCGGCAATCCAAAAAATATTAACATTAATTGAAGAACAAGTGGTGTCCCTCGGAAAATGGATGTATAAACATCTGCAAAAATTTTAAGTAGTTTAATTCTACCGATTTTACATAAAGCCAACAACGTTCCTATGATAAAACCAAGTATCCCAGCAAGTGATACGACTTGAAGCGTAACCTTCACACCAGCAAGAATATAATCCATGGAACCAGTGATGGCACTAAAATCTAAGAAGTCAATCGTCAAGTGCTACCAGTCCTTTCCGTCAAATTACCTAAATAACAAAGGCAAGTATGATTATACAGTTTAAGAGCGGATGATTGGAGTGAAAGGCGAAGACTCCTACGGGAGGTAGCGCTTAGGGGAGACCCCGCAGGCTTGCCGAGGAGGCTCCCCAAGCGCCCCGTGGAAAGCGAAGCCTTGCACGGAAATTATCAGCGGTGTAAAACCGTATTCTCATAGTAACAAGAAAATCAAAAGGGCAATTCCTGCACCCTTTTGATTTCGTTAAGACTTATTCTTCTTCTCCACCAAACCATTTGTTAATTAACTTTTCCATCTCACCGTTCTCTTCCATCTCTTTCAGAACACGGTTAAATTCCTCAGTCAATTCACTGCCTTTAGGAAGGGCAATCGCAGATCCTTCTTCATCAGACTCAAGTGTGAAACCAGTCAAATCAGCATCTTTTTCCATGAAGCCTTTCATAACTGTATCTTCAATGATAGCTGCATCAAAACGACCAGTTTTTAGATCTTGTACAATTTGTGGGATGCGGTCACGGTTTTCAATAGTGATATTCACTTCTTCTGCAATTTCTTCCGCTTTGTCATATTGAATGGATCCCATTTGTACGCCAACCGTTTTACCTTCTAAATCTTCTAAACTAGTAATATTGCTATCTTTCAATGAAACAATCATGTGATTCGCAGTATAATATACATTTGTAAAATCAACTTGCTCTGCACGCTCTTCTGTCGGTGTCATACCTGCCAAAATAAGGTCAATGTTACCTGACTTCATCGCAGTGATTAAACTTCCAAAATCCATATCTTGAACTTTCAATTCATAACCAAGCTCTTCTGTAATAGCTTTTGCAAGATCAACGTCAAAACCGATAATCTCTTCTCCAACTTCCGTGTCAATATACTCAAATGGCGGGTAGTCAGCGGAAGTCCCCATGACTAATACTTTCTTTTCATTTTCACCTTCTCCACTCGTTTCATCCCCATTACCTGTTGTTCCACAAGCGGATAACAAACCTACTACTAAAATACTAATAAATGAATACACAAACCATTTTTTCACAATAATTTCCCCCTATTCCTTTTTCAGAAAAGTAAAAATTTAATCTAATTATGAAACAAACCTACATTTAAATCAAGTACTATTGTGATGTATGTTTATTCGAATAAATGTATTTTAACACATGTTAATATTTATGCAATATAGTTAATAAAGATAAATATTATTTTTATATTTTTATTATTCTGAAATATACACTTTTTGTTATAGTTCCATTAGTCTAGGTTCATGTTATAATTACAATGAACTAGAAAAAGGAGGTGATTTAAGATGAACACAGATGCTAAATTGGACTTGATTTTAAATAGGATGTTGGATTTTAAGTATGAAATGAAAAAAGATTTAAGTGAGTTGAACGGAAAAACTTCCACACTTTCTGAGAATCAGTTGCTGATGAAGGATGAGATCAAAGGTCTTAACGATAAAACCTCCACACTCGCTGATAATCAGTTGCTGATGAAAGATGAGATCAAAGGTCTTAACGATAAAACCTCTACACTCGCTGATAATCAGTTGCTGATGAAAGATGAGATCAAAGGTCTTAACGATAAAACCTCCACACTCGCTGATAATCAGTTGCTGATGAAGGATGAGATCAAAGGTCTTAACGATAAAACCTCCACACTTGCTGACAATCAGTTGCTTATGAAAGATGAAATTCGAGGTCTTAACAAAAAAACTTCCATCCTCTCTGACAACCAGATGCTGATGAAAGATGAGATCAAAGGTCTTAACGATAAAACCTCCACACTCGCTGATAATCAGTTGCTGATGAAAGATGAAATTCTAGGTCTTAACGAAAAAACTTCCATCCTCTCTGACAACCAAATGCTTGTGAGGGAAGAAATCAGTGGTCTGAGTGAAAAGACATTCATCCTTTCTGCTGGGCAGCATCAGATAAAAGAAGAGCTTCATTCTTTGACAAATACCACTGGTACACTTCGGGAAGAATTCTATTTATTCAGGCATGATGTGAACGACCGCTTTAATGAAATCAATGCTACCCTGACTAGAATAGAAGAGGATCAAACGAAGGATATAGAAGCAATCCTTGAAGAAATATCTGCAAAATTGGATGAAAGAGATCAACGTGATTTTGAATCCAGATAATTATTTTCGTAAACATACCCATTGGAGTTTGTCCTCGAAAGAACTTCTTTAGCAAAACATTTATACAAGTTCCTATTCAAAAAAGTGCAGGGAGCACTTTTTAGGAAAAGTGTCCCCTGCACCAACAATAATCCACCTAAGCACTCAACTCTACAGCCATTCGCTCTTTTAATTTTCTTCTAGCTCTATGGATCTTCGTCTTCACTGTAGCTGGATTCATCTCCAAAGCATTAGCGATTTCCCGCTCCTTTAATCCTCTTTCCATTTTAAGAACGAGCAGTTTCTGGTCTTCCTTTGAAAAATCTTCTATTTTTTCATCTAGGAGCTCTTTCAACAATTTCGCTTCCACTTCTCCTGCAACATTATGGCCTGCTTCTTTTCCAAGGCTATCTAACACATCTAATTCCATTGGACATCCACCAATTTTTCTCTCTCGCCTGATAAAATCAATGGCTGTTCTTGTGGCAATCACGCAAAGCCAGGATCCTACTTTATCACCCTCTTGTAAACTATCCAACTTCTTATACGCCTTTATAAAAGTTTCCTGCACATTGTCTTCAGCCAACTGGCGGTCGCGAATAATAGAGAAACTGACGTAAAACAATCTGTCATAATGCACATTATACATCGTCGTAAAATCCACCTATTCCACCACTCTCAAACAGATATTCACTTTAAATAAATCGCCGTCCGTTTCAATATCGAGACTTCCTTCATGAAGATCGATGATAGATTTTGCAATAGCAAGGCCAAGTCCAGAACCATCTGTATGTCTGGAGGTATCTCCTCTTTTAAAACGTTCGTATAATTCCTCACTTTGATCATTCAACTCGTATTTTGATACATTTTTAAACGTAATTTTTGCTTTGTTTTCATACTGATGGGCCTGTATATATACTCGAGAGTTTTCCAAGGAGTATTTCACGATATTTCCAATTAAGTTATCAAATACTCGCCACATTTTCTGTCCATCTACCATGGCATATAAAGGTTTATCCGTGTTTGCAACACGAAATTGCAGATTTGATTCCTTTAATGAATCATCATATTCCGCCAGAGCTTGTTGAAGAAGCTGATTTAAATCTACACGCTCTTTAACAAGCTCAATATTTCCACTCGCCATTTTGGAAACTTCAAATAAATCCTCAATTAGTCCCTTTAAACGTTGTGACTTCCTATCAATAATCTCAAGGTAGGCGGATCGGTCATCAGCATTCAGGTCGCTTTTCTTCAAAAGCTCCGTATAAGTGATGATGGAGGTTAACGGTGTTCGAAGATCATGGCTGACATTTGTAATCAGCTCCGTTTTCAATCTCTCACTTTTTGCCTGCTCGTTTAAAGATACCTTTACCCCTTGATTCAATACATTCAGGTTTGCTGCCATTTTAGCAAGGATGGAATTTCCCTTTACTTCAATTGGCTCCCCTAATTTACCTAATGCCATCTCCTCTGTTTTGATGGAGATCTTATTGAAATAACCGACACTTTTTACTAAAAGAATGAACGTTGGCACACCAATAAATATAGCAAAGAGAAAATATAGCAGGAAGAAAGCTATATCAATAAAGATCATAAAGAAACCAAAGCCTAGTCCAAAGATGATCCCCAGGAGAATGAACACTTGGATGCCTGTAGTTGTATTTAGAAATGCTTCCTTTACGATACGGAAGAACTTTTTATACACCTTTTTACAAAATATTAATGCTCTAAGAAGCACACTTCTTGTCCATGCTTCCTTAAAATCAGACATATTTCGCATGGTTGCTATCAAATATCTTATTTGGTAGTAAGTTAGTAAACTCATGCATGCTGAGATTAGAATACTAATTATGAATTCAGTAGCCCATGCTGTTGATAAGCTGTATGTCAATTGATTGATACAATCATGTACCCACATTAGACTGAACAATAATAAAAAGGTAGAGATTCCCGTCACCGCAATCCTAAGGTCAACCGGAATTTTTCCGTATAGGTTTTGCCACTTCCCAGCTTGTTTTGGCAGAGAAATAATTTTTAACATGGTGACAAACCATAATAATAATACAATCAGTGAACTTATCCCAAGTCTCCAAAACCAAATCCTTTTCTCTTCATAATTAGTTTTAAAAGTCATCAATAGGCTATCGGATGCAAGTTCTAATGGCACACCAATTTCCCCATTAAAATCACCTCTAACATCCGCCAGTGCTTGGTACAGCCAATCCTCATACGGCCAATTGTATGAATGAAAATACCTATCTCCATGTATCGTGTAATTAGTAACATATTGCATGTTATTCTCATTGAATAATTGTTCTTTTGAATTAATTTCGGCATCTGTGTTAGTAAAACTTTCTCCATTTTGTTCAAAAAAGTATAAGAAATCCTTGTTAAATCTGTATGAATCAGAAGTGAAGTTACTCTCATCTTCAAAGTAGGCTTCCACTATTTTTTCTTTTTCTGCTCTTATTTTCTTCTCTACATGCTCATCACTTGAGAAGTTTTTTTGAATATCTTCTAATTTTGCATCTCTTTCAGCTACTATCTCTTCTGGTTGCTCGCTTATTTCGCCATCCTCTGCAAGTTGAAGTCGCTCCTCATATTGATAGCGGATGTTATCAAGTTGAGCATCCAATGAACCGTATCTATAACGGTGTTCTTCTATTTCTTCCATGGTAACGGTAATTTTTTCTTTTACACTTTCTATTGACACAGTTCCAAGTTCGCCCCTAATTAAATAGTTGGCAAATCCGTCAAGCTCACTTTGGAACTCATCTGTTTCAAAATAATTTTTCTGTCCAAATCGATCTAAGTTATAGATAAAATAAAAGCTCCCGCTTAGCGCACAAACAAAAACTAGTGCCATTAAAAAAGCTATTATTCTATTTCTCCATCTTGTACCCAATCCCCCATACCACCTTTAAATATCTTGGATTTTTCGAATCTATCTCTATCTTCTCTCTAATTTTCCTAATATGTACCGCCACTGTATTTTCCGCATTGTAGCCAGGTTCTTTCCATACCCGCTCGTATATATCATTGATGGAAAATACCCGACCGGCATTAGTCATCAACAGCTCCACTATTTTGTATTCAATTGGCGTCAACTTGACCGGATCTCCCTGAACTGTTACTTCCTTCGATTCCTTATCAATGGTCAGGCCGTTCAAATCAATTACTTTCTTGATTCCTTCAAACGTTCCAAGTGTTACATACCTTCTGAGCTGCGATTTCACTCTCGCGACAAGCTCCATTGGATTAAAAGGCTTTGTTACATAATCATCTGCTCCCATCTGAAGCCCAAGGATTTTATCGGTATCCTCACTTTTTGCGCTTAAAATAATGATCGGGATGTTCTTCTCCTCGCGAATTCTGTGCGTCGCAGATATCCCATCGAGCCTTGGTATCATCACATCTAGTAAAATGAGATGCACTTCATTTTCATGAAGCATTTCTAACGCTTCCACCCCATCTTGAGCTTTTAAGACCCTAACACCTTCATTTTTCAAATAAATCTCAATCGCATCTCTAATTTCTTTCTCATCATCTACTACCAATACCGTATAGTTCGCCATTTCTCACCCTTCTCCCACTTACCATTGTTTCTTTATATACACATCATATATGGTAAATCTTAAGTATTATTGAAGTATTTTCTTAAGAATTTCTTAAGTTACTAACCTATTATATAATTGTTGTGAAGTGGGAAACATGGAAACATTAATTTAAATATAAGAATTAATCTAAACTTTATTTAGAAGTAAGGTATATTCTGTTTTGTATAAAAAAAAGCCACAAAACCCAGTTCAATTGGTTTTGTAGCTTCTTTAGTATCTTATGTGAGACGAGGTACTTGTTCCCACAACTTGTAAAATTTCTGGAAATTATTATCCTTGTAAGAAATGTTTTCTCCTATTAGCTCTACATAGAAAAACAAATCGTCTGTTAGGCTTTCTTCGTTTAAATTAACAGTATATTCCCAAAGTTCTATCTTACTAAATGGAATGTACTCTTTAAACCTCGCTTCACTAATTAGTGAGTGGCTCTCATTAAAACATACAAATCGAACACTTCTCTTGTTATACGAAGATTTTATCAAAATTGATCCTGTTAGTTTTAGGTGTTGTAAATATAGTAAATGATGTTTAATTATTGATTCTTCTAGAACAATATTTCCAAAGCTTCCTCCAATATGATAATCACCTGTTATATAGGAAGAAGAAAGGCTTAATTGAAAAGTAAGCCCTTCTGCTAATAATCCAGACTGTTTCGTTAACAAGATATCAAACTTGATAACTCTTTGATTACCCATTACCGTTACATTCGTACTATGGACTTTGTCAAAGTGAGCACCAATTGAATAGATCATCATAGGTTCTTTATTATCCATTGTGCTAATAGGGACGGTTGCATACGCCTCTAATTTATACATGTGATATGATAGATCACTAATTTCCGCATGTAGCAGCGCAATTTTCATTTAATTAATCATCCCCCAGAAGAACTGTTATTGCTTCACCCAAACAGAAACAGACCCTCCATTAACAGAGAAATTACCCCATCCATCTGCGTTTATTGTGACGGTGCCGGTTTTATTCCCTGTAATATCTCTCCAAACTTGTCCTGCTTTATTTTTACCGACATACATCCATTTACCACCACCAGGACCATCTGACATAATGGTGGCAAGTCCTGAATTTGGATGGGAACTGTCGCCCTCTCTTGTCCATCCGATAATATCTTGATGATTAAAATAGTCATGCTGTAATCCATACGCATAGGTTTGACGCGCCTGTAAAAGCGGGTCTATTTTTGTTTTCAATGCGGGAACACCATTGTTTGGGATTCCGTAGTAATCTCCATAAAAAACAGAAGGGTAACCTTGTTCCCTCGTCAGGATTAATGCATATGCTAGTGGTTTAAACCATGACTGAACAAAGGATTCCAATGCTTGCCCAGGCTGGGAATCATGATTATCAACAAATGCGACCGCATGTGTAGGGTGTTTTTGCACGACAGAACCATTTAGAATATTTCTCATATCATAATATCCACCGCTGCTAGATGCATTGTACAAATTATAGTGAAGAGGGACATCAAATACCGAGTGGTTCCAGCTTGTTTTATTCAAATAGTTTTCAATTGCACCAAGGTCATTTTTCCAAAACTCTGCCACTGCAAACATTGGTTTGCCTGTGGTGTTACGAACATGTGTAAGCCAATCTCTCGTAAAGCTATATTTTATATGTTTCACTGCATCAATTCTAAATCCATCAAGATTTAGAGAATTGGTATACCAAACTCCCCAGTTTCTAAGTTCATTTATTACTTCAGGGTGATCCATATCAACGTCAGCATACATAAGATAGTCATAGTTTCCATTCTCTGTATCGACTTCCCAGTCCCATGCCTTGCCTGTTCCCCTAAACTTATAAATCTTGTTTTGAAGCTGACGTGACTGATCCCAATCTGTCCCATCAAAATGGTACCATCGCCATTTAAAGCTAGAATGCGTATTTCCTCTGCCAGGAAAATCAAACTTCGTCCATGCTTCAATTGTATACTCTCCTGAGATTTCCTGATTTCGATTGCTGCGGTTCACTTCCACTGCATTTACCATTTCTGTACCATCTGCTGCACCTTTATGATTCATGACGACATCACCATATACCTGAATACCTTGATTCTTTAAAGATGTCACTGCAGACTGAAGCTGGCTGCGTGTTCCATATTTTGTACGAATGGTACCTTTTTGGTTAAACTCTCCTAGGTCATATAAATCATAGGCTCCATAACCTACATCATTTTGGGAAGTCCCCTTCCAAGCAGGTGGAATCCATACAGCTGTTATACCTTTACTTTTTAAGTTTGCTGCGTCATCTCTTAACCTGTTCCAATGATTTCCATCGTTTGGTAAATACCATTCGAAATATTGCATCATGGTTCCATTTGTCCCATTATGATGAGCTTTCGCTGGTTCCGATGTATACGGAATCAGCACCGCTACAGCTAACAATATTGTTAATACTAAACTTACTATTCGATTCTCAAACTTCATAACATACCCCTCTCTTTTTTGTGCAAACGCTTTCATAACAATCCAAAAAAATAAATCTCTATTAATATCACTCCCCAATTCTCTATTTTTTCATTGTGCAAACGATGGTATATTTTTCATAGTTGTCCATTTCAAATTTATAATAACATGATGAATTTCTTCCGTGCAACCGTTTTCTTTTTATTACGAAAATATTGAATCTTTATTCCTATTAGTTATCCTAAGCCAGAATATTTCACAATAAAAAACGCTCCTTATGAGCGTTTTTAGTGATGAATATATAGCTTCAATTTATTTAATATTTATTTCTATCTCTATCTATTCAATTCTGTATAAATTCGTTCCAATAATACTCTCTCAGGATCCTGACTTAATTCCCATACCATCGCTCCACCTAGTCCTTTATCTTTCAGAAATTTGGTCTTCTTCACTATCGACTCTTCATCATCATAACTAATAAACGTATTGCCATCATAAAGAATCGGTACTTCCGTATCTTCTAACCAGTAACGCTTAAATCCGTTCTTATTAATGTAATGCGATTCAAGCTTGGCATAGCTAAACGATGTACCCCATCTAAAAGACTGATACAGTCCGTTATTAGCAGAATCAGCATTATGGAACACCCTCCCGTAAAAAGGCAATCCCATCACCAGCTTATATGCCGGAACACCGCTTTTCAAATAGGTTATTATACCGTCTTGAACACTCCACTGCCAACTGAACGCACTATTGGGATCTGGATACAATGGTGCATTCAATCCAGTCAGCTCATCCCATTCCCCATTGATGTCATAGGTCATCAATTGAATATAATCAACATATTGATGCAGCTCTGCTAATTCCATGTTTGCAGCATGAGACGAACTCGCTCCCGCCGCGATTGTTAGCAAATACTCCTTGCCATCCTTTTTTTCTTGGTCGTTCAAGGTTTCCCTGATCGTTTTAAGTAAAAGGGTGTAATTACGTTTATCCTCTGGGCGGTTTATATTATTAGGATGTCCTCCACTCACTGGGTACTCCCAATCCAAATCCACCCCATCAAAGCCATTTTCCAAAATAAATCGTCGCACACTTTCTGCAAATTTGGCTCTGGAAGCTTCAGTTGCCGCTGCATCAGAAAAGTTCTTCGACCAAGTCCAACCACCAACAGAAATCATCGTTTTCAGATGAGGGTGCTGTTTCTTTAGCTGTTGCATGTCATTGAAATTTTCATGGTCAATTGCAGGGTCTCCCACAACTATTTCTCCATCGGGTGATATATTAGCAAATGCATAGTTTATATGTGTCAGTTTACTAGCATCAATGTTGGCCACGTTAAATCCCGAATAACTGGACCAACCAGCATAATAACCGACCATTTTGTAGTCCGCTTCTGGTACTTCTTTATTTTCTACTGTTACCTTTTTCGTTGCTTCCGCCTTATGTCCGGCGCTATCATACACAACGGCTTTCAGTATCTGCTCTCCATTTTCCACGCAAGGATCGGTGGACCAATTGATAGTGTATGGCGCTTCTGTCTTTTCGCCAATTAAGTAGTCGCCATTGCTAGAGTAATATTCAATTTTAATGATTTCGTTGTCATCTTTTGCCTCAACTTGAAGTTCTACATCCCCACTTACTACAGAATCATCATTCTCATCTGAAGAAGTATGGGTAAAATTAATAATCTCAGGTGGGTTGTCGGTTTCCTCCACGACTTCTGGTATCTTTTCTGTAGCCGATTTAGTAGGTACTGACTTTGTAGAATTTATTAAATATATAACTACTGCACTCACAAGAACCAGTAGAGCCAATAAATATAGCGTAAGTTTCCGTCTAAGTTGCATATTTTGTTACTTCCTCCTAATAAACTGCCTAACTATTATTGTAATATGCTATGGGTGGAGGATGTAGCGGTAAATATTAGTTTTCTACACAACAAAAAAATGCCGATCCCATATTTGGAATCGACATTTTTTTAAATCTTACAGCTCTTCACAATGCTCTTCAAAATACCCTTGTAGCTTTGTGATAACAGACATTGGCGCATGGCCTTCAATTTCGTGTCTTTCTACCATTGTTACAATCTTGCCGTCTTTTAATAAAGCAAAAGAAGGAGAGGATGGTGGATAGCCTTCGAAATATTCGCGTGCTTTCTCTGTCGCTTCTTTATCTTGACCTGCAAACACAGTAACTAAGTGTGTTGGACGCTTGTCATAATGCACCGCATGCGTTGCAGCTGGACGAGCAATACCGCCGGCACAACCACAAACAGAGTTAACCATTACAAGTGTCGTCCCTTTACGTGCAAATGCTTCTTCAACATCTTCTACTGTTCTAAGTTGCTCATAGCCAGCGTTATCCATTTCTTCTCTGGCAGTACGAACAACATCATTCATAAACATATTAAAATCGATATTCATGTTGTATCACCTCTTCTTAAACTATCTCTATCATACCAATTTTTTTCAAATAAATAAAATAAAAAAGGTTTATTTTCTAAGTTGGAGGGTATTATACCAGTAGCATCCAGATATCCATACCCCTATACTCCCTAGATGAAGGAAAGTGATATGCTCACTTTCCTTTTTTTGTAGCCCCTTATTATTGTCTGTAACTTGCAATTAACTTCTCCACAGCCAAAGATACTGAAACTTCATCTTTCCCAACTTGCTGCTCAAGAATCGACAACTCTTTTTTCACCTTTTCATCCTCAAAAAACATCCGCTCTATTTGATCCTTCAACGAAGTATAAAACCAAGTCTTCTTTTGTGCATTCCTTCGCTCTCCAAAAGCTCCGGAATCCTTCGTGCTTTGCACAAACTCTTGAACGATCTTCCAGGTCTCATCAACATTCACATTATTTAAAGCCGAACAAGTAAATGTCTTCGTTTCCCATCCTTCTGTTGCAGGCTGCAAGAAATGAAGGATCTGTTTGTACTCATGAGCTGTTTTATCGGCTCTTTTTTTATTATCTCCATCCGCTTTATTCACGACAATCGCATCCACAAGCTCCATAATGCCTTTCTTCATACCTTGAAGCTCATCCCCTGCACCTGTAAGAACAAGCAGTAAGAAGAAATCCACCATATCACGCACTATCGCTTCACTTTGTCCCACTCCAACAGTCTCTACTAAAATCACATCATAGCCAGCTGCTTCACATAAAAGAATGCTTTCACGTGTTTTTCTATGAACTCCACCTAATGTGCCACTTGAAGGAGATGGACGGATAAACGCCTTAGGGTGTCTGGCAAGCTGCTCCATCCTCGTTTTGTCCCCAAGAATACTTCCACCTGTCTTAGAACTGCTCGGATCGACTGCAAGCACAGCCACTTTATGGCCCTGCTCGCACAAATACAACCCAAACGCTTCAATAAAGGTGCTCTTACCTGCACCTGGAACGCCGCTAATCCCAATGCGGACAGAGCGACCAGTCAAAGGCATGATCTCTTGTATAATCTCTTGGCTTTTATGAAAATGTCGTGTTGCATTGCTTTCCACAAGCGTGATAGCTTGAGCGAGGTCAGATCGTACTCCTGCATGGATACCAGTAATGATATCCGCTGTACTCCGCTCCACTTTTTTGAGCACCTTTTTACGAGGTTTACGCTCTTTAGTCATGCGTCTCTTCCACTTCTTCATAGCCAAGGCGTTCGTAGATTTCCTCTAGAACTTTTTCGGCGGCACGAGGGATAACCGTTCCAGGTCCGAAGATGGCGGATGCACCTTTGCTATATAGAAATTCATAATCCTGTGCTGGGATTACTCCACCTATAACAACGATGATGTCTTCGCGATTTAATTTTTTCAGCTCTTCCACAAGTTGTGGAAGAAGTGTTTTATGACCGGCAGCAAGCGAACTGATGCCGATAACATGCACGTCATTTTCCACTGCTTGCAGCGCGGTTTCTGCAGGTGTTTGGAAAAGAGGTCCAATATCCACATCAAACCCAAGGTCGGCGAACGCAGTTGAGATTACTTTTGCTCCCCTGTCATGGCCGTCCTGTCCCATTTTCGCAATCATGATCCTCGGTCTTCTTCCTTCAAGCTCTAGGAATTCCTCAATTTTATCCTTCACGGTCTTCATCTCTTCCTCATTGGAAAATTCACTGCTATATACGCCGCTGATAGAGCGGATAACAGCACGATGACGATTAGCAACCTTTTCAATAGCATCTGAAATTTCTCCTAAACTTGCACGCGCACGGGCAGCGTCAACGGCTAGCTCGAGAAGATTGCCTTTCCCTGTACGTGCCGCATCTGTCAGTGCTTCTAGAGCAGAAACAACTTCTGTTTCATTTCTATTTTCACGAAGCTCTTGCAAACGATGGATTTGCTTTTTACGAACCTCGGCATTATCAATATCCAAAACATCTATTGCCATATCTTCTTTTTCCAAACGAAATTTGTTCACACCAATGATGGATTCTTTGCCTGAATCGATTTTTGCTTGACGACGTGCAGATGCCTCTTCTATTCTCATCTTCGGCAATCCAGTTTCAATCGCTTTTGCCATGCCACCAAGCTCTTCTATTTCTTCAATATGTGCCCAGGCTTTATCAATCAATTCCTTTGTCAAGGTTTCTACATAGTAAGAACCAGCCCAAGGATCGATTACTTTTGTTATCTCTGTTTCCTCCTGCAAATACAACTGTGTATTACGAGCAATACGGGCGGAAAAGTCCGTTGGTAGTGCAATGGCTTCATCCAATGCGTTGGTGTGCAAGGATTGTGTATGCCCATTGGCAGCCGCTAAAGCCTCAATGCAGGTACGCGTCACATTATTAAATGGATCCTGTTCCGTTAAGCTCCATCCAGACGTTTGTGAATGGGTCCTTAAGGCCATCGACTTTGGATTTTGAGGTGCAAACTCCTTCATCATCTTCGCCCAGATAAATCGAGCGGCACGCATTTTTGCCACTTCCATAAAAAAGTTCATACCTATTGCCCAGAAGAATGATAGTCTTGGCGCAAACTTATCAATATCAATGCCAGCTTCCAATCCTGTTCTCACATATTCGAGACCATCTGCAAGCGTATAGGCAAGCTCAATATCCGCCGGTGCTCCTGCTTCTTGCATGTGGTAGCCGGAAATACTGATACTATTAAACTTCGGCATATGCTGGGACGTGTAGGCAAAAATATCTCCGATGATTCGCATAGACATCTCAGGTGGATATATATACGTATTACGTACCATATATTCTTTTAAAATATCATTCTGAATAGTCCCAGAAAGTTTCTCTGGACTTACCCCTTGTTCCTCAGCGGTAACGATGTAAAACGCCATAATCGGCAGTACCGCGCCATTCATCGTCATCGACACAGACATTTTATCCAATGGAATTCCATCAAAAAGAACTTTCATATCGAGAATGGAATCAATGGCTACACCAGCTTTCCCAACATCCCCCTCTACTCGTGGATGATCAGAATCATAGCCTCGGTGCGTCGCAAGGTCAAAGGCAACCGACAACCCTTTTTGCCCCATTTCAAGGTTTCTTCTGTAGAATGCATTACTCTCCTCTGCTGTTGAAAAACCTGCATACTGACGAATCGTCCATGGACGGTTAACATACATCGTCGGGTAAGGTCCACGCACATACGGGGCCATACCAGGAAGAGTTCCCAAGTGATCGGCTCCATCCAAGTCAGCGTCTGTGTAATTAGCCTTCAATTTAATCTGTTCATTTGTTTCAAAAAATAGTTCTTCCACCGTTTCGTTGGTTAGTGGCACTGTTTGTGCCGTAGTGGTATGTTTATTCAGTGTTTTCGTTGAAAAATCAGGCTTCATTGTCTGTCAACCCCATTTCTTGGTGTATCTTTACTAATTGTTCATAACAATTGGAGCGCATATGGATAAAATCACTAACCCCTAATTTCTGCAACTCTTTTTGACGAGTTGCATCAGGGTATCCGGCAACTAATACTTTTCGGTTAGGTGAATGGACTGCCATAACCGCTGCATTCAAGAACTCTTCATACGTGTCATCACTTCCGCACATGCACACATAGCCAGTTATGTTTTGATCAGATACCCACTCCACAATTTCTTTGGCTTCTTCAAAGCTTGGACTGACTACAGGTTGTAGACCTCCTACTTGGAAAAAGCCTGATGCGAAGTCAGTTCGTGGCTTGTGTGATGCTAATGTACCAAGGTTAATCAAGGTAACTTTTGGTGATGTCCCCTGTTTTTCCTGATACAACTTCGCTTGGTATCGTAAACTTTCAAAGGCTTCAGAAAGCCTTAGGGGCTGAATGGCCTGTATTTTTTCTGGAGCATGCTCATTTTCTTTCGTACGTTTTGTGCTTATTTGCCACTTTAATTCCTCTTGAAGATTGGCAAACATATTGATACCGACCAACACTTTTTTCCTGTATTGGACATCCTTAAGTCGTGTTTCTTTTACCTCGACAATGCGGTCTTGAAGGAAGTTCGTTCGCAGAGCTTCCATTATACCTCCAAGCTTATCCAGCTCCTGAAACAACTTCCATGCCTCATCAGCTAATTGATTTGTTAGGTTTTCGACATAAAATGACCCTGCTGCTGGATCTACGACTTTATTTAAGAAGCTCTCTTCTTTTAAGATAAAGTGAGTATTCCTGGCGATTCTTCGTGAGAATGCGTCCGAATCTTGCTGGTAGCTGTCCACATTAATACTGTCAGCTCCACCAACGGCTGCAGAGAATGCCTCTGTTGTTGTCCGCAGCATATTGACATACGGATCCAAGTTTGACTTTGTGAATATTGAGGTTGTTGCATGTAATGTCATCGTCTGTGCTTTTTCATCCCCTCCAAAAGCCTCCACGATATTTGCCCATAACACTCTTGCCGCCCTCAACTTGCTAAGTTCCATGAAAAAGTCACTTCCAACAGGGAAAGTAAATGCTATTTCCTGGGAAGCCTCTTCAAAAGACATCCCTCTGATCATAAGTGCCTGTAAATATTCTACTGCTGTTGCCATAACAGCTGCGAGCTCCTGCACGGCATTAGCGCCCCCGTTGTGGTAAGCATTGGACTGCACCCACACTGTTTTAAGTCCTGGAGCATTGTTTTCCTTCCATTCGATATTGGATTTCATTTCATCATAATACTGCTCCAATGGCTGATTCAGTGATCCTGTTGCTGCAAGCTCGCCAATTGGATCAGCTCCAATGATCCCTTGCAAACTCTTCGTTTCCAACTCGCTATCGATTAACGCATTGATGAACGTTGTTGCACTCGGGCCTGCATGTACTTGGAGTGTTATGTCATTTAATGAGATATTATTTAATAAAGTCTTTAAGTTTGTTTGGTCTTTTATTATTAATGCATTAGCTTCTGTTGATGGGAAAGTGGCAAAATGAATGGTCTGCAAGCCGCTTTCTAGTTCCATTTTCAGTTGAGCATTTAATTCTTCAAACGAAGTAGATGCATACAATTGCTGGCTGACTGTCCAATCAGACTTCTCTATTAATTGTTTGGATGCATTATTATTATCGTTTTCTGTATATACCGGTTTACGTGTGATTCCTTCGTATGTAACGGTGTCGAGCTTGGATACAGGCTTCCCCTTTAACGCTTTTTCTGCTTGCTCAGCCCATTCTTCCATTGTAACTTTCGGGAAACTATTGTTTATCATGTCTTTTAATCTACTCATCTTCATCCCCTCGTCCCCTTAATTTCGTAATCGCTTACAAATTTAAATTTTTCAAAAGTTCATATATTTATTTTAATATAGTTATGGGGGCACGGCAAATAAAGAAAGCATTGGAATTATTTATTTTTCGGTAGTATTCACCCGGCAAAAAAACTATACTTACTATATAAATGATAGTTTCATAAAAAGGTAGTGATTGGTAGCGATGTTATACATATGGAATATTGAAAACATAATTAATGAAACATTAGAGGAACTTGGTTTAGATATTTACTTTGAATTTGACAATAACTTGAAAGCACCAATGAGTTTTAACATCTCCACTAACACGATCAAATTCAATTATTTGCAGATTAATGGTTACAAAGCCAAGATAAATAATAAAATTAGAGAATCCGATGAAAACTTTGTGAAACTCATACTCTTTCATGAAGTCGGCTATTACCTGGATTTTAAAAAGAACAAGCATGACTTGAGAATTTTAATGTATGGTGGAGAAGATGAAAAAGAAATCTTGATGCGACAAATCGAAAAAAATGCGTGGGTGTTTGGAAGGACGGTTGTACCTGAAAATCTGTTGGAGGCTTATGATAAGATGCGGGAGTTGGATGGGATGTTCTTGAAGAACTGATAACCTTAATATTTGAAAAATGGTGTAGGAAACATAGCGGTTCCTACACCATTTTTTTACTTATTTATCGTAGTTTTCATCAACAATAACCCCAACATTTCCTTTCTTGTGTCCCTTTTCTACATAGCTGTGAGCAACTGTTAATTGTTCCATCGGATAGCTTTTATCGAGAACTGCTTTATACTTGCCTTTTTCAATTAGTTCTTTCAAGAATTTAATATCGTCTTCTTTTTCCAATGCAACACCTGATATTATTTTATAGCCGCGTGCCATGCCACTCCAGTATCCCTGCACCATCTGAGTGACTCCTGCTGCGCCAAGAATCCACGTTCCTTTTTTCTTAAGGGTTTTCTTGATTGCTTGATAAGGGATTTTCCCTACTGTATCAAAAATGACATCATAGTTTTCTTCACCGATTTCTTCTTTGGTATAGTCAATTACTTTATCTGCCCCTAAAGACTTCACCATTTCGACATTAGCTGTGCTACATACTCCAGTAACCTCAGCGCCGTATATTTTAGCTAGTTGAATGGCTGCGGTACCGACTGCACCTGATGCCCCGTAAATGAGAACTTTTTGGCGAGGTTGGATATTTGCTTTTCTTAGAAAATGAATAGCAGTGTGCCCTCCGAACGGAACAGTGGCCGCTTCTACATAGCTTAGATTGTGTGGTTTTAATGCTATCACTCCGTCTTCGCGCAGGCATATATATTCCGCGTAAGCTCCTAAGCTCATCCCTGTAGATCCAAAAACTTGGTCTCCCTCTTTAAACCGAGTAACATTACTACCTACAGACTCAACTATTCCTGCCAGAACTCCACCTAGAATGGATTTCTTAGGACGTGTCAATCCAAAGAACAATTTCACTGCAACCGGGTCCGCCTTTCTTAATCGCCAATCTGCTGCATTAACAGCTGTCGCCACTACTTTTATTAGAATTTCATTATCTTTTGGAACTGGTTTATCGACCTCTTTTAATTGAAGTACCTCTGGTGGACCATATTTGGTATACACAACAGCTTTCATCGACTGCCTCCTCTGAATATAGTTATTTATTTGCCTGCAACCATTGTATGTTGCTCCACCTGTAAATACGTCCACTTGTCTGTAGGACATTTAAAAAAACGGCCGGCCAAAATGGCGGCGATCAAAACTTTTCAGGCGATTCTAGAGGTCTTTCGGGCGATATTTCGAAAAAACGGGCGAAAATTTAATTTTACGGGCGATTTTGGACTGCAATCGGGCGATATTTCGAAAAAACGGGCGATTTTCACGAGTAATCGGGCGAAAACAAAAAAACCGACAAAGCCCTCCTTTTAGAAGGACCTTATCGGTTTCCACAAACATCTTACATCTTAATAAATAGACGTATTCTCTTTAGACATTTTCTCAATGATTTCTTTAACGCGAGCTAGGAAGCGTCCGCATACAAGACCATCAAGTACACGGTGGTCAAGAGACATACATAGGTTCACCATGTCGCGAACAGCGATCATGCCGTGGTCCATGACTACTGGACGTTTCACGATGGATTCCACTTGCAGGATGGCTGCTTGTGGGTAGTTGATGATTCCTTGTGATTGTACAGAACCGAATGAACCAGTGTTGTTGACAGTAAATGTTCCACCTTGCATCTCTGCAGAGGTTAATTTACCAGCACGAACTTTGTTTGCAAGATCTGTAATTTCACGAGCAATGCCTTTGATTGTCTTCTCATCAGCGTTGCGGATAACCGGCACATAAAGTGCGTCATCTGTTGCAACGGCGATTGAAATATTGATGTCTTTCTTTTGAACGATTTTGTCGCCAGCCCACATGGAATTGATTTGTGGGAATTCTTTCAATGCTTGCGCTACCGCTTTTACGAAGAATGCGAAGAAAGTTAGGTTGTAGCCTTCTTTTTTCTTGAACTCGCTCTTCAAGGAGTTGCGGTATTCTACAAGGTTTGTCGCGTCCACTTCGATCATCGTCCAAGCATGTGGCGCTTCATGCTTGCTGCGCAGCATGTTTGCAGCGATTGCTTTACGTACACCTGTTACAGGGATTTCGATGTCGCCTGCTTCCACTGGTACGTTTACAGGTTGAGCTGATTTAGGTGCACTTGCTGCTGCAGGTGCAGATGGAGCCGCTGGTGCTGCAGGTGCTGCAGGTGCCGCCTTTGGAGCTTCCGCTGTTGAAGCTTGAGCAGCTGCAGGCTTGGAATCAGCAGTTGGGATGTTACCAGAATCGATCACCGCTTGGATGTCTTTTCTTGTAATACGGCCGCCTGCTCCACTTCCTTTCACTTGTTCAAGATCTACATTGTTTTCTTGTGCAAGACGAAGAACTGCTGGAGAGTAGCGACGTTTGTTAGGTGCGTCTGCATCATCTTCTACAGCTGGTGCTGTTGGTGCTTCAGATTTCGTTGCAGGTGCAGGTGCACTTTCCTCTTTTGGTGCGTCAGCAGTAGCTTCTGCTTCTCCGCCGCCTTCTGTTTCGATGTAGCAGATGATTTCTCCTACTGCTAGTGTGTCACCGTCTTCTGCTACAAGTTCTTTGATTGTTCCTGTAAAAGAAGATGGGATTTCTGCATTAACTTTATCTGTCATAACCTCTGCTAGAGGGTCGTATTTGTTTACTTTATCGCCCACGCTTACGATCCAGCGGCTGATTGTTCCTTCCGTTACGCTTTCCCCAAGCTGCGGCATGGTAATTTTTTCTACTGCCATGATGAGAACCTCCTTTAATCACTCTTCCACTTAAAAATTCAGGTATTAGTATTGAGCTAGCTCACGCATCGCTTTTTCTACTTTGTCCGGGTTAACCATGAAGTATTTTTCCATTGTTGGAGCATATGGCATTGCAGGTACATCTGGTCCAGCAAGGCGCATGATTGGTGCGTCAAGATCGAATAAGCAGTTTTCTGCGATGATGGCAGATACTTCACTCATGATGCTTCCTTCTTTTGTATCTTCCGTAAGTAGAAGAACTTTTCCTGTTTTAGAAGCAGCTTCCATGATTGCTTCTTTATCAAGCGGGTAAACAGTACGCAGGTCAAGAATGTGTGCGGAGATTCCGTCTTGTGCAAGACGCTCTGCTGCTTGTAGTGCAAAGTGTACACATAGACCGTAAGTGATTACCGTGATGTCTTCTCCTTCACGTTTTACGTCTGCTTTACCGATTGGTAATACGTAATCATCTGTTGGTACTTCGCCTTTGATTAGACGGTATGCACGTTTGTGCTCGAAGAATAGAACTGGATCTTCATCACGGATAGCTGCTTTCAGTAATCCTTTTACATCATAAGGAGTAGAAGGCATAACAATTTTCAAACCAGGTTGGTTTGCGAACACTGCCTCAACTGATTGGGAGTGGTAAAGTGCACCGTGAACTCCCCCGCCGTATGGAGCACGCACAACAAGTGGACAAGTCCAGTCGTTGTTGGAACGGTAACGGACTTTAGCCGCTTCGGAGATAATTTGGTTAACTGCAGGCATGATAAAGTCCGCGAACTGCATTTCTGCGATTGGACGCATACCGTACATTGCTGCACCGATTGCCACACCAGCGATTGCTGACTCTGCAAGAGGAGTGTCGATAACTTTATCTTCACCGAATTGATCGTAAAGACCGGTTGTCGCTTTAAAAACTCCACCTTTTCTTCCTACGTCTTCCCCAAGTACAAATACTTTAGAATCACGTTCCATCTCTTCACGGATGGCCATTGTTACTGCATCTATATAAGAAATAACTGCCATGATAGTTCCCCCTTACTCTGCGTAGACATGCTTCATTGCGGATTCAGCATCTGCATATGGAGCATTTTCTGCGTATTCTGTTGCTTCGTTTACTTCTTTTGCAATTTTATCGTTAATTTCTTTTTCTTTCTCATCTGTTAATACGCCAACCTCTTTTAAGTAAGCTGCAAAGCTGATGATTGGGTCATTCGCTTTAGCTGCAGCCACTTCGTCACGCTCACGGTATGCACGATCATCATCATCACTGGAGTGAGGAGTCAAACGGTAGGAAATAGCCTCTACAAGTGTAGGGCCTTCGCCACGACGACCACGGTCTGCTGCTTCTTTAACTGCTGCATAAACTTCAAGCGGGTCGTTTCCATCAATAGTGATACCAGGCATTCCGTATCCTAGTGCACGGTCTGAGATTTTCTCACAAGCCACTTGTTTTTCATAAGGAACAGAGATTGCATATTTGTTGTTTTCGCACATGAAGATTACTGGTAGCTTGTGTACTGCTGCATAGTTAGCGCCTTCATGGAAGTCCCCTTGGTTGGATGAACCTTCACCAAATGTTACAAACGTACAAAGGTCTTTCCCTTCTAAACGACCACCAAGTGCCACTCCAACTGCGTGTGGTACTTGTGTTGTTACAGGTGAAGAACCAGTTACGATGCGGTTTTTCTTTTGACCAAAGTGACCTGGCATTTGACGTCCGCCTGAGTTTGGATCTTCTGCTTTTGCGAAACCGGAAAGCATTAATTCAGTTGCTGTCATACCAAATGTAAGTACAACACCCATGTCACGGTAGTATGGTAGTACGTAGTCTTTTTCACGGTCTAGAGCGAATGCTGCTCCTACTTGAGCTGCTTCTTGACCTTGACAAGAGATAACGAATGGTATTTTTCCTGCGCGGTTTAATAACCACATGCGCTCGTCAATACGGCGAGCTAGTAACATTGTTTCGAACATTTCTAATACGTTTTCATCTGTAAGCCCTAGAGCTTGGTGACGATTTTCTGCCATTTAAGTTTACCTCCTATATGTAGAGAGTTGGGAGCGTGAAGCTCCCATATCAAATTTTTACGAATGTATCGCTTTTCCATCTACTGCAAGGGCTGCTTCGCCGATTGCTTCGGACAGGGATGGATGAGGGTGAATCGTGTGGCCGATTTCCCATGGTGTTGCATCAAGTACTCTTGCAAGTCCTGCTTCAGAGATCATGTCGGTAACGTGTGGCCCAATCATGTGAACGCCGAGGATGTCATCGTTTTCTTTGTTCACTACAAGTTTCACGAATCCATCAGACTCTCCGTAAACAAGTGCTTTTCCGATTGCACGGAAAGAGAATTTACCTGTCTTCACGTCAAAGCCTTTTTCTTTTGCTTCTTCTTCCGTGTAACCAACAGAAGCCACTTCAGGACTTGAGTACACACATTTGGAAATCATAGAGTAATCGATTGGCGCAGGATTTTCGTTTGCCATATGCTCTACTGCTACGATTCCTTCGTGGGAAGCAACGTGTGCAAGTTGCAAGCCGCCGATTACATCACCGATTGCATAGATATGTGATTCTTTTGTTTGGAAACGGTCATTGGTTGTAATGAATCCTTTTTCCACTTGAATATCTGTATTTTCAAGGCCAATGCCTTCTACGTTAGCTTGACGGCCAACGGATACTAGCATCTTTTCTGCTGTAAAGGATTTCTCTTCTCCTTTATGCTCCGCTTTGATTGTTACAGATTCATCTGCTTTTTCAAGTGTCTCTGGAAGTACCTTCGCACTTGTTACTACCTTAATTCCGCGTTTTTTCAACAGACGTTGCATTTCCTTTGATACTTCTTTGTCTTCTGTTGGTAAAACACGATCTGCATACTCCAGTACCGTTACCTCTACTCCGAAATCATCTAACATGGACGCCCACTCGATACCGATTACGCCTCCACCAACGATGATAATTGATTTAGGAAGTTCTTCTAGTGATAATGCTTCATCAGAAGTCATGACTTGTGTTCCATCAATTTCAAGTCCAGGTAGAGAACGTGGACGAGATCCTGTTGCTACAATAACGTTCTTTGGGATTAGCATTTCATTCTCGTCACCATTTTCAAACTCAACAGAAATTGTTCCTGGCATTGGAGAGAAAATAGAAGGTCCTAAGATACGGCCTGTTCCGTAAAATACATCGATTTTACCTTGCTTCATTAGATGTTGCACACCGCCGTGAAGCTGATCGATGATTTTTTGTTTGCGTTCTTGTACTTTGAAGAAGTCTAGTTTTACTTCTCCTGAGATTACCCCGAACTCTTCACTGTTCTTCGTTTGCGCAAATACTTCTGCACTGCGAAGTAATGCTTTACTTGGGATACACCCAGCATGAAGGCATGTTCCGCCGATTTTTTTCTTTTCTACTACTGCTGTTTTTAAGCCAAGTTGAGATGCACGAATAGCCGCGACATACCCGCCTGTTCCGCCACCTAGGATGACTAAATCATATTCTTGTGCCATTATTCCTTGCTCCCTTCTAGCTCTGTACTACTTTTGTGTCTACGACCGTTCCAGGGTATTCTTTTGCTTTTTCTTCACCACGTAATACGCGAAGTGCTCCTTCTGTAAGAGCTTGTAATTCATTTTCACCTGGTTGTACGATGACGTCTGCAATCCAGCTAATGCGCTCGGAGATCTGTTTTACAAACCCTTTTCCGTAAGCAAGGCCACCAGTCAAAATGATGGCATCTACTTTCCCTGCCAGTACTGCACTTGCGGACCCGATTTCTTTGGCAACCTGATAAGCCATTGCATCATATACTAAAGCGGCATTTTCATCGCCTGCTTCAATCATTTGTTCCACTTTCACTGCATCATTGGTTCCAAGGTATCCAACAAGGCCACCTTGTCCTACTAGCTTTTTCATTATTTCATCACGATAATAGTCACCGGAGAAACATAGTGATACAAGATCACCAGCAGGAACCGTACCAGCACGTTCTGGACTGAACGGGCCGTCTCCATGAAGACCATTATTCACATCGACAACTCGGCCTCCAACGTGTGTACCCACTGTGATACCTCCACCCATGTGAGTAACAATCAGGTTTAGATCTTCATATTTTTTACCAAGATCTTTGGCTACTCTGCGCGCAACGGCTTTTTGATTCAAGGCGTGGAAAATACTTTTGCGCTCGATTAGAGAGAATCCTGAAATACGAGCGATGTCAGACAGTTCGTCCACTACCACCGGGTCAACGATGAAAGATGGGATATTCAATCCTGTAGCGATTTCAAAAGCAATGATTCCACCAAGATTAGATGCATGCTGACCAGCAAAACCAATCTTCAAATCATGTAACATTTCTTTATTAACGGAGTATGTTCCGCCTTCGATTGGACGAAGAAGTCCACCGCGACCACATACTGCACTAAGTTTGGAAATGTTGATGCCTTCTTGATCCAATGTCTCAAGAATAGTCGTTTTTCTAAATTCATATTGATCATAGATACTTGCAAAGGAATTAATCGTTTCGCTATCGTGACGTAATGTTTTCTCAAATACAGAGCGTTCATTATCAAATACGCCGATTTTCGTTGATGTGGATCCTGGATTGATGACAAGTATGCGATATTCCTTTTCTAACACTGTTGAAACCTCCATTTCAGACGGACGGCAAACGAGAGAATTCATCATCACCCCGTTTGCCCCTTCTGAGAAACTTAATATTTATTTATATTAGCGTCCGTTACGACGGCTTAAAATATGATGTCCATTTTGTAAAAATTGACTGCGAGAATTTTTCATTCTTTCAATACGCTCTTCAGCAAGACGATCTGCTGCACGGTATGTTGGGATACCGTCACGTTTTGCAATTTCAATAACTCTCTCAATGTTGTCGTAAATTCCTTCTACTTTTTTCATTGCACGCTCACGGTTGTAACCATATAGCTCATCCGCTACGTTAATCACACCACCAGCATTGATTACATAGTCAGGAGCATAAACGATACCCATTTCATGGATGATATCTCCGTGTTTAGTATCAAGCAACTGGTTATTAGCTGCACCAGCGATAACTTTTGCTTTTAATTGAGGAATCGTTTCGTCATTGATAGTTGCTCCAAGTGCACATGGTGCATAGATGTCGCAGTCTACACTGTAGATGTCGTTGATGTCTACTGCTCTTGCACCGAACTCTTCTACTGCACGGTTAACCGCTTCTTTATTGATATCTGTTACGATAAGCTGAGCACCTTCTTCGTGAAGATGACGGCAAAGGTTGAATGCCACGTTACCTACACCTTGAACAGCTACAACTTTTCCTTCTAATGAATCTGTACCAAATGCTTCTTTCGCTGCAGCTTTCATTCCGCGGTATACTCCAAATGCTGTTACAGGAGATGGGTTACCGGAAGAACCGAATGCAGGTGATACACCTGTTACATAGTCTGTTTCTTCATAGATCAAGTCCATGTCTGCTACAGTTGTACCAACATCTTCTGCAGTGATGTAGCGTCCGTTTAATCCTTGGATGTAACGACCGAAAGCTCGGAACATTTCTTCGTTTTTGTCAGTGCGTGGGTCACCAATGATAACTGTTTTACCGCCACCAAGGTTTAATCCAGCTGCAGCGTTTTTGTAAGTCATCCCTTTTGCAAGACGAAGTGCATCTTCAATGGCTGCACCTTCATTTGCGTAAGTCCACATGCGTGTTCCGCCAAGTGCAGGCCCAAGTGTTGTATCGTGAATAGCTATGATTGCTTTCAGTCCTGATTGTTTGTCTTGGCAAATCACCAGTTGCTCGTAGTCGTAAGTCTCCATATATTTGAAAATTTCCATGATAAAATTCCTCCCCAAGATAGTAAATGATTTTTAGTTTTAGAAATTTGTTCTACACCTCTGTTGATTTCCGATAAAGGCTTTGCTTTCCTAGGGACTCCACCAAGCGCTATCTCCCTCAGGGGTCACCGCCTTTTTCTACAATCAACAGCTATGTTTTTTTATGAACTTTAATTTATTTCACAGAACAAACCGCAAGGGCTAGTGAGTTTAGTTTACTCTCTGCTGAGTCAGCTCTGGATGTTAACACAATCGGTGCTTTTGCGCCGGCAATGATTGCTCCGACTTTCGCTTTTGCAAAGTAGATTAATGATTTATATAAGACATTTCCAACTTCAATGGTCGGAACAAACAGGATGTCCGCTTGTCCTGCCACGTCACTTTGAATTCCCTTGTGCTCAGCAGCAAGTGCTGATACTGCGTTATCCAATGCTAGTGGGCCATCAATGAGGCAGTCTTTTATTTGACCTCTATTATTCATTTGTGTAAGAAGTGCTGCATCCACCGTAGCTTGCATCGCTGGGTTCACTACCTCTACGGCAGCGAGTGGCGCAACTCTCGGGAGTTCAATCCCTAGCGCTCTTGCCACATGAACAGAGTTTTGAACAATCTGCACTTTTTGTTGAAGATCTGGCGCCACATTCATTGCTGCATCTGTTACAAATATTAATTGTTCATAACCTGGCACTTCAAATGCGGCAACATGGGATAATACATTGCCCGTCCGCAAACCATACTCTTTGTTTAACACTTCTTTAAGAATGGTTGCTGTTGGGACATTTCCTTTCATCAGTACATCCGCTTCGCCGCTTGAAACAGCTTTTACAGCAAGTTCTGATGCCTTCTTAGTACCATCAGCAGAAACAATTTTCAGTGCATGATGTGATGCATCGACATTGTGTTCTTTTAATAATGCTAGTATTTTCTCCTCATGTCCAAACAGTATAAAGGAAGCCAACTGCTTGTTTAAGGCATGAGAAACCGCTTCGATCACTTCTTCATCTTCGGCTGCTGCAATTGCTACCACTTTAGAAGTGAGCTGGGTTGCTTTGGTGATAAGTTCCTCTAGTTTCATTTTCTCAACCCTTCCTTTCTACTCCAATATTATCTATGCAAGAAGCGTGCCAACTTGTTTATAAGTGAAAACGCTTTATTTTACCGCTCATCACTAAGCAAGATTTTTCATACCGTGCAGTTTTTTGCACGCACTATTAATCAATCTTGAATTTCTCCATTTTATAATAAAGATTTCTAATTGATACTCCGAGCTCTTTAGCAGTCTTTGTTTTGTTACCTTTATTCTTCTTCAATATCTTTTGAATTATTTTCGCTTCATACCCTTCTAGCATTTCTGCTAAAGTGTAATCACTAGAGACTGTTTCGGCAGAATCTTGTACTACTTTGTCTCCGCTGGTAGCCAAATCCGGAATATGTTCTGTGTCGATAAACACTTCATTAAATTTCATAAAAATGATGGCTCGTCCAAGAACATTTTCAAGCTCCCTCACATTGCCTGGCCAATCGTAGGCAGCAAGGTGATTGATAGCTCGTGGAGTTAACCCTTCCACATTTCTACCGTAATCTTGATTTATTTTTCTTATAAGATGTTCACTTAACGCTTCTATATCTTCTTTTCTTTTACGCAGAGGCGGAATGTGAATAGGCATTCTATTTAAACGATAATAAAGATCCTCACGGAATGACCCGTCTGCAATTCCTTTTTCTAGATTTACATTTGTGGCAGCAATCACTCTTACGTTAATGGTAATTGCTTTTGTTCCACCTACGCGTATGATTTCATTTTCTTGTAGAACCCTTAATAGTTTTGCTTGAGTATTGGCAGATAATTCTCCAATCTCATCGAGGAAAATACTACCGTTATTTGCTTCTTCAAATAGCCCTTTTTTACCGCCTCGCTTGGCACCAGAAAATGCACCTTCTTCATAACCGAACAATTCACTTTCCAATAAAGATTCAGAAAGAGCAGCACAATTAACTCTGATAAATTTGTTATATTTGCGGCTGCTTGCGTTATGAATAGCGTGGGCAAAAAGCTCTTTCCCCGTGCCGGACTCCCCGCGTAATAAAACGGTTGCTGGTGTTTTCGCCCCAAGTTTTGCTTGTTCAATGGCAAGGCTCATTTCTTCAGAAGTTCCGATGATATCCTCAAAGGAATACTTCGCTTCGAGCGTTCTGATAATCTGTCTTGCCCGGTCCAACTCAGTGGTAAGCGTCTGTATTTCTGAGACATCATGGATGACACCCACACTCCCTTTTAACTTGCCATCCACTATTATCGGCGCGACGTTTACAATGACTTCCTTTTTAGATGGACCTACTTTTAAATTCACACCGCGAACAGCTCTCCTAGTTTCCAGTACCTTCATATGCATACTGTCACCTTCATAAATATCTGCTGTTGCAGGCTTACCAATGACTTGTTGTTCTTCAAGTCCAGTCAACCTCGAGTATGCAGGATTTATCATCAAACCTCTGCCAAATTCATCTACCACGGAAATCGCTTCATCAGACGACTGAATGATCGCTTCAAGCATGGTCTGAATACCTTTTAGGTTTGTAACTTCCTCTGCAAGGTTCATAACTTCTGTGATGTCCTTGAAAACAGCAAAGGCTCCAATTACCCTTCCATCTTCATCTATAAGAGGAGATCTTGTTGTAATGATTTTTTTACCGTTTTCAAGTAGCATTTCTTTGTTTTTTTCTACTTTTTGCGTATGTATCACATCTTGCAGTCTGCTTGTTGGAACATTTTCCAAGATATGTTGACCAAGCATATGCGCTTTTTTTATTCCTACTATTTTTTCAGCACTTTTATTGTAGATGATAACCTTGCCTTGTTGATCAACCACCATCAATCCATCGTGAAGCAGATTAAATATGAGGTCGCGTTTGTGGGATTCATATTTCATTTTTGCAATCAGTTCTTCTTTTTCTTCCACCAAAGTTGCTGTAATGTGAGCTACCGTTCCAGGAACGAGAACCGTTCTCGGGTTCTTCGCCTCACGAATTTCACGAAATACCTCGTCCGAACCAGTCGCTTCAATGATGATATCCACACTCTCAGATAAGAAATCTTTCCAATCTAGTCCGACTGTAATTCCCATGTCTTTTGCAAGCTCCAAGCCAGGTGCTGCCTGGTTAATATCGACAACAGCAAGCAAATGGAACATTCCTGAATGCGTTAACATTTTTAAAATCGCAGAACCGCCTTTACCAGCACCAACTACCAATACTGTCTGCATAAAAAACCCCTCTACACCTGTTACATATATTCTCTTGCCAAATTGAAAGAAAATTCACAGTCTTCTATAAAAGGTATGAAATTTCTTGCACACTTTTATCTTAAATGTTTTTACTCTTCTATGCAAGGCATTTTCTGCTATAATGGAAACCGAAAGCTTTGAAAGTGAGGCCAACATTTGATATGCAACGAATAATTGCTTTAATCATTTTATTGATTCCAGGAATCATAGCTGTTTATGGAATAAAATTGATGAGGGACATGGTATTCAATATTGCACATCCTTTAATCCCTTCATTAACCTTGCAATTCATTATAGGATTTCTATTTTTTTTAGTAGGATTATGGTTTGTCGCTGGTTTCATTTTTCACCGAGACCGCAAGCGTAACAATGTTCAAAAACGGTTCCAAAAGAGAGAGAAATAAGAAAACCGGCTGTTCATAGCAGCCGGTTTAATTTTGATATTTTAACTGTACAGCTTTCTTTGGGTAATCGGTAAAAAAACCTGCACACCCTTCTTCGAACAGTCTTTTCATAACTTTTTCATCATTTACCGTAAAAGGTCTGACAGGTACTCCCGCATGTTGAGAGCGCTGAATGATACTTGAAGTTGCTGCCTTAATATGAGGATGAATACCACTTCCCCCAACCCATTTAGTATAATCCCACGGTTTATAGATTCCTTCCATATACAAAACAGCTTTTTCTATGTTTGGCGCCAACGTATTCAATCGAGCAATACTGTAATGATTAAAGCTTGAGAAGATTATCAGGTGCGCCATCTTATATTGGTCCACTAAATCAAGAACTTTCTCCTCCATTCCCGCATATGGAAGAATGCTGTTTTTCAGTTCTATATTCACAATCGTCTGCTTTCTCGAAGCCCACTCCAACACTTCTTCCAATGTAGGAATTTCCGCATGTTTGTATTGCTTTTTAAATTTATGTACAGCGTTTATTTTTTTCAATTCTTTTAATGTTAAATCTTGCACAAAACCTTTGCTGTCAGTTGTTCGGTTCACTTTTTCATCATGTATGACAACAGGAATGCCGTCTTTGCTTAATTGAACATCTAATTCGATCCCATCTGCTCCATCTTTATATGCTTGTTCAAAGCTGATCATCGTATTTTCAGGATGAGTACCCGCTGATCCCCTATGGCCAAAAATTTTCGTCATTTTTACACACCTTTCTACTTCAGTCTTGTCAGAAATAATTGTAAACGAACGTATTATTTAGTAAAATTTTTAGATAAAGCGAGGTGAACACAATGCGTCCATTACAAATATCCGCTGAAACCGCACAAAAACTTGCTGAGGCTTTGGATGTGCCTATTGAACAAGTCATGCATCTTCCTCAACATATCCTTATTCAAAAGCTTGTAGAAATAGAGCGAAAAGAATCCAGTAACAGCAATAAAGAGTAATCCTACTTTTTGATATATGTAACATAAACAAACCCAACATACAAATTTGCATGTTGGGTATTTCTATTGCTGGTACTTTATATCTTACCCTCTCAAGAAGCTCTGTGCTCCAGTCTTAATTTATCCGCAACCATCGCAATGAACTCACTATTTGTAGGTTTAGCTTTTGACATTGATACTGTGTAACCGAACAAAGAAGAGATGCTGTCGATATTACCACGTGACCAGGCAACTTCAATTGCATGGCGGATGGCACGCTCTACACGGCTCGCTGTGGTATTGTATTTTTTCGCGATATCAGGATATAGGACCTTTGTGATGGAGCCCAATAACTCGATATCATTGTACACCATGGAAATTGCTTCGCGTAAGTATAGGTAACCTTTGATGTGAGCAGGCACTCCAATTTCATGAATGATACTTGTGATGTTTGCATCAAGATTTCTACCTTTAGGTTCTGGGCTGGAGGAACGAACAGATGATGAACTTGATCTCTTAAGGATTGGTGATGCTTTTCCGCTCACTTGACGGATGTTGCTCACAAGATTTTCCATATCGAATGGCTTTAGAATAAAATAGGAAGCTCCCAAGTCTACCGCTTTCTTTGTCACATCTTCCTGTCCAAAAGCAGTTAACATAATTACGTTAGGAGATTTTTCTAGGTTTAGACCACGCATTTTTTCAAGTACTCCTAAACCGTCCAGATGAGGCATAATGATGTCAAGTACTAACACATCTGGATTTTTATCTTGAAGCAACTGAAGACATTCTTGACCATTGTGAGCTACCCCTACAACTTCCATGTCCTCTTGCGCTGAAATATACTCTTCCAATAGACCGACCAATTCACGGTTGTCATCTACAACACATACTTTAATTTTCATATAACTAGTTTCCTCCTCAGTCCCTATACTTTCTATAAAGCATTACGCCTTAAATTTTATTCTAAATGTTAAATTCGACAATGCAACCTCTTTTCCTTTAAAAAATTTAAAAAACCGTAAAAATTATATAAAATCTTTATTTTTCTCCAGAATACTCTTAAATTCGACGCAAACCGCATTCTATTACATTTATTGGGTAATATGTCGAAAAATCTTTGCTATTATCATCATAACGTAATTTTAAGCAAAAAAAAAGAAAAAAAGTGAGCTGTCTTAGCCCACTTTCTTCTCTTTGTCTTTTTGGTAAATATCAATACCCGCTTCATTCAGCATCCATTCGATATGAACGCCATAACCGCTTGTAGGGTCATTAACGAATACATGTGTGACTGCACCGATCACTTTGCCGTTCTGTATGATAGGACTTCCACTCATGCCTTGAACGATTCCCCCTGTTTTATCTAAAAGGGCTGGGTCCGTGATCTTAATGACCATCCCCTTGGTTGCAGGGAATTTCTGTGGAATGCTACTCAGAACTTCTACATCAAACTCTTCAACCTTATCCCCTTCGACCACCGTCAAAATCTTGGCAGGGCCTTCTTTCACCTCATAAGATAATGCGATTGGCAAGGCTTTGTCCATAATGCCATTTTCAATATCTTTATGCAAGGTACCAAAAATACCGAAAGGACTATTCCTTGAGATATCACCAATGGCCGAACGATCGCTGGAAAATCTTGCAAGCTTCTCACCCGGAACACCATTACTACCTTTATCGATAGATGTTACCGTGGATCGTACGATTTGACCATCTTGGACAATAATTGGTTTTTTCGTATCCATATCTGATATTACGTGACCTAATGCTCCATATTTCATGGTAATGGGATCATAAAATGTCATGGTTCCAATACCAGCTGCAGAATCTCGTATATATAATCCAATTCTAAAGGAGCTCTCTTGCTTGTCTTTTAAAGGAATAAGTTTCGTTTCAATGGTTTCTTTTTCACGTGTGATGACAACATCAAGGGGATTTCCGGTTTTTCCGGACTCTTGTACGAATGGAGCAACGTCACTCATTTGTTCAATGGTTTTTCCATTTATCTTTGTAATAATATCGCCAACCTGAATACCCGCTATTTCTCCAGGCGATTTTTTTCCATCTTCCGTGTCCACTTGGTGATGACCTACTACCAATACACCTAACGTATTTAACTTGACGCCGATCGATTGACCACCAGGATACACTTTATATTCAGGTATGACATCTACATTGACTTTCTTAACCGGGATACCTGCCAGTTGTAGTACAACCTGACCTTCCCCAGCCTGTTTGCCTTGAAATGCTAACGTTTTATCGTTTGCCTCAATCCCTAGAGAGGAGGAAGAATCTTCATTCACTTTGGCAGTCACCGGAACAGATGACTGGAAATGTAATCCTTGTCCTTCAAACATCGTTATTTTATTTGGGATTTGGACATACTCTTTAAATGGTTGACTTACACATAATACCATGACTGAAACAAGGAGAAATACACCAACAATTTTTCTAATTATATCTTCTCTCAAACATTTCACTCTCCTCGGTCCTATCCCACACCATTCATGGCTACATTATATAATTTTGCCTTGTCAGGCTACATTTATAACAACGATATTAATTTAAATGCTACCCTTTATGGATAGTTATGTTATTTGAGGGGAATGGGGATATTAATTGGGAGTAGGAATGGTGAATATTATGTTAAATGGGCCAGCTTTGGAAACGTCGATGTTGAATTTCAGTGAACGATGAACGACTTCGTACGGGCTTGAGGGCAAATTTAGTCGTTTCTACAGTTGCTGAAGTGCAATCAAATGGCTTCCCTTTTTGTAGCGTAAGAGCAAATGTCCGAAGATTTTCAGAAGTTGACCGAAGTTTTGGCATTTTTGACCGAACCAAAATTTAGAATGACCGAACCCCGTTTGAGATTTGACCAAACAACGCCTTTTAGTGTCCGAACCCTGCCTTTATTGAGTGTATAAATGTCCAAACATCAAACAAAGTTGTCCAAACTGTTTTACACACACTAAAAATGACCCAAAAACTTATAAAAATTGCTGATTTTGTACAAAACTACAAAAACCGTCCACACCTCCAAATGTGAACGGCCTTCGTGTTACCCCTGTTTAATATTCCCCGCGATCTCCAACAGCTCGCGTGCATGCTCCTTCGTCAAAGAAGTAATCTCCACACCAGAAATCATCCGGCCAATCTCACGGACCTTTTCATCTTGATCCAGCCCGCGCACCTTGGTTTTGGTACGTTCGCCAGATACTTCCTTGCTGATGAATAGATGAGTGTCTGACATGGCTGCAACTTGAGGCAAGTGCGAGATACAAAGCACTTGCGAATCAACCGAGACCTGATAGATTTTCTCCGCAATAGCTTGTGCAACCCTGCCGCTGACTCCTGTATCGACCTCATCAAAAATAATGGAGGTGATACCTTGGTGTCTGGAGAAGATACTCTTTAAAGCAAGCATAATCCGCGAAAGCTCCCCACCAGAAGCAACTTTCGCCATTGGCTTCAACGGTTCACCAGGGTTTGTTGTAAGGTAAAACTCTACAACATCCACACCGTTTTTCCCAAACACGACATCGCCTGATGCCTTTTCCTTTTTCACATCCATGTTCACATCAAAGATTGCTTTTTCCAAGTACAAGTCTTTCAGCTCTTTATGGATGCTCTTCATTAATTTCTCGGAAGCTTTTCTACGTGCATCAGTGAGTGATTTCGCTTCAAGGGCAAGATCTTGCTTGAGTGACTCCAATGACTCCTGCAACTGATGTATATGTGAATCACGGTTTTGCAAAGTTTCGAGCTCTTCTTCTATCTTTGCACCATACTCTAATATCTCCGAAACCGAACTTCCGTATTTCCGCTTCAACTGTTTAATTTCATTCAATCTTCCTTCAATAAAATCAAGGCGGTTTGGATCAAACTCAAGCTGATCTATTTCATCCCTAATACGATAAGATAATTCTTCTAATTGATAATAAGAATTGGATATGATTTCATAAACATCTTTGAGGTTTTTATCTATTTCTTCCAGACCTTCCGATTCAGACATAGCTTGTCCGACCCAGTCCAGTCCCTTTTGTTCTCCGTGCATGGCATAGTAACAGTTGTTGAGCGATTGATAAAGGCGTTCATAGTTACTGATTTTGTTTCGTTCTTCTACCAACTCATCTTCTTCATTAATGGTTAGTTGCGCATTGTTGATCTCTTCTGCCTGGAACTGCAACAAATCAAGCCGATGAGCAACCTTTTGTTCATTTTCGGTGAGTTCTAGGAGCCTTTTTTCAACGTCCTTAAAAGAAGTATAAATATTTCTATACTCTTGGAGTTCCCTTTGGACAGCCACGCCGCCAAACTGATCTAGAAGAGAGAGATGCAAGTCCGGATCCATCAACTCCTGATGTTCGTGCTGACCATGGATATCCACCAATGTTTGTCCTACTTCCCTTAATAGTGCAATGGTGACAAGCTTTCCATTAACACGACAAACACTTTTTCCAGTAGCATGGATTTCTCTTCGCAACACAACCATTTCGTCTTCTATATCAATCCCAAGCTCCTGACAAACTTTGTAAGCAGGGTGATTTTCATCCTCAAGTAAAAATAAGCCCTCTAGTTCCGCTCTTTTTTCACCAAATCGAACAAATTCGTGCGATCCCCTTCCACCTGCCAACAAGTGGATAGCATCTATGATAATGGATTTACCCGCTCCGGTCTCCCCGGTTAAAACCGTTAACCCTTTGTCAAAAGATACGGAAAGGGATTCAATAATAGCAAAATTTTTAATGGTTAACTCAGCAATCATATCATCACATCCTCGCGTGATTTTATAGCATATTTATAAAGCGGTCAGATAAATCTTTTGCATCCTCCGGTGTACGGCAAATGATTAAACATGTATCGTCACCACAAATAGTCCCTAGAATTTCCGACCAATCAAGATTATCAATTAAAACACCGATAGCATTTGCATTACCAGGCATTGTTTTCATTACAATCATATGACCTGCTATATCTATTTTCACAAACGCATCCATCAATGAACGTTTTAGTTTTTGCAGAGGATTAAAGCGTTGATCTGCTGGGAGGCTATATTTATATCTACCGTCAAGTAGTGGAACTTTTACAAGATGAAGCTCTTTGATATCTCTTGAAACGGTCGCTTGGGTCACATTGAAACCTAAGCTTTTCAAACGATCAACAAGCTCGTCCTGTGTTTCTATTTCGCTGTTTGTAATTAATTCTCTAATCTTTATGTGTCTTTGGCCCTTTGTCATGTTGGCACCCCTTAATAATCTATATAACCTAGCTTTATGTTAATGGAAACCTTTCAATATGTAAAAGAAAAAAGGAACAACCATCGTAATAGTTATTCCCCTTTTTCGACCTTCAATTGTAGGTGCGCATCTGCAACTAGAGTGGATATGGAAGTTTCGAGATTATTTTCTGCGTTTTCTTCTGTATGTCCATTCCATTGCAAATGAAGGAGGAATTCAATGTTACCCTCCCCTCCCTTAATCGGCGAGTAAGAGGCATTCATCACGTCATAGCCTTCCTTCAAGCTGAAGTCAATAATCTTATCCATCACCGCTTCGTGTATCTTCGGTTCACGGACAATACCTTTTTTGCCGACCTGCTCTCTTCCCGCTTCAAATTGAGGCTTAACAAGCGCCACTACGTCGCTGCCTGATACAAGCAGGGTTTTTAACACAGGTAATATCAGTTTCAATGAAATAAATGAAACATCAATGCTGGCAAAATCCGGCATGCCTTCATTTAAATCCACCGGTGTAACATATCTGAAATTGGTTCTTTCCATCACCACTACCCGGTCATCTTGACGGAGTTTCCAAGCCAGTTGATTATACCCTACATCAAGTGCGTAGCTAAGCTTTGCACCATTTTGCAGGGCGCAATCGGTGAATCCGCCTGTAGAAGCACCGATATCAAGAAGTATCTTGTCTTTTACATCCAAGTTAAAGACTTTTAGTGCTTTTTCCAGTTTTAAACCGCCTCGACTTACATATGGCATGACATTGCCTTTGACAGTCAACGCTGCATCTATTGCTACTTTTTCACCAGGCTTGTCCAGCCGTTGTTCGTTTGAATATACAAGTCCTGCCATAATGGAGCGCTTTGCCTTCTCACGTGTTTCCACAAGCCCACGCTCCACTAAAAGTACATCTACTCGTTCTTTTTTCGCCATATACCCTTAAGCCCTTTTTTGTTTTCTTCTTGCTGCAATCAATTTAACATTTTCCACGACTTTTTCTGTTGTTAAATCTATTTCCTGTAGCAGCTCTTTCACACTTCCATGTTCAATGAAGCGATCCGGAATTCCCATTCTTACCACACGGTTGGTATAACCATTATCGTTTGCAAACTCGACAACCGCACTACCGAATCCACCTTGAAGAACTGCTTCTTCAATTGTTACAAAAGGTATACCTGATTTAAAGAGGTCGTGCAATAGCGCCTCATCCATCGGTTTAATAAATCTCGCATTCACTACTTTTACTGACAGGTTTTCCTTTTTTAGATAATCGGCAGCTTCAAGTGCCATTCCGATTGTCGTTCCAAATGTAAGGATAACTGCATCCGTTCCTTCTTTCAGTACTTCCCAAGAACCGATTGGCAACTCTTTTAATTCCTCATCCATTTTGACACCTAATCCGTTACCACGTGGATAGCGAAGTGCAATTGGGCCTTCGTCATACTTATTTGCCGTATATACCATGTGTTGGCCTTCGTTTTCATCTTTAGGCATCATTAGAACCATGTTTGGTAAATGTCTTAGAAAGGCGATGTCAAATACACCTTGATGCGTTTCACCATCTTCCCCGACTAAACCAGAACGATCAATCCCAAAGAAAACATTTAAGTTTTGACGGCATACATCATGGACGACTTGATCGTATCCTCGTTGCAGGAAGGTAGAATAAATGGCTAGGAACGGTTTCATTCCTTGAGTTGCAAGCCCGGCCGCCATGGTGACTGCATGCTGCTCTGCAATTCCGACATCAAACATTCGGTCTGGAAATTCTTTTGCAAAACCTTCAAGCTTAGATCCTACAGGCATCGCAGGTGTCAGAGCCACGATACGCTCGTCTTCTCGTGCAAGTTTGCGGACTGTTTCACTAACTACACTGCTCCACGCTGGTGGACCGCCAACTGGCTTCAGGAAATCACCTGTTTCAATCTTATAAGGCCCAGTTCCATGCCATGTACCAATCGTATCCAGTTCAGCCGGTTCATACCCTTTTCCTTTTTTTGTTACAACGTGGATCAGCACCGGTCCTTCTGTTTTCTTGGCATATTTAAGATTTTCAATTAAATCGCTGTAATTATGTCCATCAATTGGTCCTAAGTACGTAAAACCAAGTTCTTCAAAAAACATCCCGCTGACAACAAGGTATTTTAAACTGTCTTTGATGCGCTCAGCCGTTGACGCCAGTTTCCCGCCAACTGCAGGTATTTTCTTAAGAAGCACTTCCAGTTCGTCTTTTACCCAATTGTACTTACCAGCAGTACGCATTCTTCCAAGCGCACTATGCAATGCTCCGACATTTGGAGCGATGGACATTTCATTATCATTCAAAATGACAATCATGTCTTTCTTTTCATGACCAATATGATTCAATGCTTCGAGTGCCATTCCGCCTGTTAAGGCACCATCCCCGATAATCGGAATAACATACTCATCGGTTCCTTTGATGTCACGAGCGGCCGCCATACCCATCGCTCCGGAAAGAGAGGTGGAAGAATGTCCCGTTTCCCAAACATCATGCTCAGACTCATTCCTTTTCGGAAACCCACAGAGACCTTTATATTTACGCAACGTACCAAAATCACAGGCTCTTCCTGTCAAAATTTTATGGACATAGGCCTGGTGACCAACATCCCATAAAAACTTGTCTTTAGGGCTGTCAAACACTTTGTGCAAAGCAACAGTGAGTTCGACTACCCCAAGATTCGGCCCGATATGACCGCCTGATGTGGAGAGCTGTTCTATCAGAAAACGTCTGATATCCTCGCTAAGGCTCTCCAGTTCATCTATTGACATTTTCTTTAAAAATTGCGGATTTTCAATCTTTGTAAGATCCAAAAGGGATCACTCTCTTTCCTTGCTAATTTCGCTTATTTTTACGCTTTTTATTTTCTTTCAAGACCACAATGTTAAATTTGTCTTCTAGTATATAAAACAGCCTTCCCACTTGAAACAGAATAGGTGTAGAATACCGAATTGCCATCGACTTTCCAAAAGCCTTTCCTCCAACTGTAACAGCTGCCACAACGCTTGTGAAGACAACAGCCACAATATAATGGAACAAAGAGTCTTCTGTTTGCCCTACCGAAAGGGTGAAGGAAATGACTACAATGGCAGATGCAGTCCCACTGATAATCCCAGAAATATCACCGATAACGTCATTACAAAAACTTGCAAACCGATCCGCATTCCTGACAATCTGTATGGCTTGTTTGGAACCGTTTACCCTTTCCGCTGCCATCGCATGAAATGGAGTTTCATCTGCAGCTGTGGAAGCAATACCAAGCATATCGAAAAAAATACCGATAAAGACGATGATAAACACAATGACCATCCCTACTGCCCATGTTACTCCTGAAAGTAAGTAGGTGGAAACGATTGAAAAAATAGCCGCTAACACGAGTGTGATAACGGCGATAGCTAAACTCCAATTTATTGCATCTTTCCATTTATTAACCATAGTATAAAATCCCAACTCTATATAAGTAAGCTTTTGTAGTTATCTTACATTTTATTATAGACAAAAATTTTTAATCCACCAAACTTCAATAGTTTTTATGTAAAAGTGGTCATGTATTGAGTAAAAACTGCGGCTTAGGTCCAGTAGGTTTTCCCAAGCAAGTACCAGATGTCGCCATACTGGCGGTTTCCCTTTAAACCTGCCTTAGCCGTGTCGCCATCGACTAGACTGGATTACCACTTAGTCCGCACTATAATCCTCAATACATGTCTTAAATTTAGAACAGTCTAGGAGTTTTCCTCTACAGCCCTTAAACCTTGTCTTAGCCTCTTTTGCAGAACGGATTTCATATGGAATACATAGATAGATTCACCGGCCTAGTGAAAAAATCCCCTACCATAATCCCCTCCGACTCCACTCAAGGCAGGCTACGCTGTTTATACCTAACCCAGTTAGATATAACACAGGTTTATCACCATTCCACTACTTGCTCCCCTAGGGGATTAACAAGCGTAAGAATGGGCCTCCACGGAAGTAGGGTCTTCGCCCACATGCCATTGTGGATCGCCCTACTACCTTAACTCCCAGCATCAACCCAAGGCTGGGCGCCTCAAGCCGACACAAGGAACTTCATCGATGTGCCCTTTAGCGGATTTTTAGGCCCGCCTTCAGAAAAGGTGGACTGACTAGAATACTGCACCACTCATTTGTACCATATACTATACCACAAAAAGAGGAAATGCTCAATTTTGACTGCTACTTTTGTCGATTAATGGTCCCTTTTGGCAATTAGATCGCAAAGTTGCACCAATAGATCCGACTCTAACGGAATGTCAGCTAGAATTTGCTTCGCCTCATTAATATGATATTCCAACTTTTCTTTTGCGCCTTTCATGGTTAGTAGTGATGGATAGGTCACTTTTTCGTTAAGGGTATCTGACCCTACAGGCTTGCCAATTTTAGACGCATCCCCTTCAATATCAAGAATGTCATCTCTGATTTGGAATGCAAGGCCCAAGTGGTCTGCAAATTGCTCTAACTTGGCAATTTGCTCTTCTGTAGCATCCCCGAGTATTGCACCTGCCACTATGCTATAACCTAGTAGTTTTCCTGTTTTGTTTCTATGTATATATTCAAGGTCTTGAAGTGAAAGTAGTTTTCCTTCTCCTTCCATATCCGCAACCTGTCCTCCAACCATTCCTCTTGGTCCGGAGGCTTTGGCTAATTCCTTCATTAGGGTGACGACTTTCATTGGCTGGACATCTAGATTTAAAAGGTCCTCCATAACCTCAAAGCTTTGGGTGAGCAAGGCATCACCAGCCAGTATTGCCATCGCTTCACCATACACTTTATGATTAGTAGGCTTTCCGCGTCTGTAGTCATCATCATCCATACTCGGAAGATCATCGTGCACTAGAGAATACGTGTGTATCATCTCAACGGCACAAGCTACTGGTATTCCCAGCTCTTCCGGCTTTCCAAAAGACTTTAATGTTGCAAGCACTAATAAAGGTCGAAGTCTTTTTCCGCCTGCCTTCAGTGAATAATTCATGGATTCCAGTAAAACTTCTGGTGCTTCAACAGAATTCATATAGGAATAGAGAGCATCCTCCACCAATTTCTTTCTATCTTTCATAAAAGTTTGTAGATCCATCAACTGTGACAATTAAGCTTCATCCTCCTGTACTTGGAATGACTCCAATTCGCCGTTTTCTTTTAATATCTGCTCCATCTCTTCCTCTACAAGAGAAAGCTTGTCATGACAAAGCTTGGACAATTTCATTCCTTCTTTGTAAAAAGAAATGGCTTTTTCTAATGGAACATCTCCTTCTTCAAGTTTTTCTACAATGTTTTCCAAATCTTTCATTGCTTCTTCAAATGTAACTTCCTTTTTTTCACTCATTTCCTTTTCGCTCCTTCACTTCTTGTATTTCACATTCTAACCGGCCATCTTGAAGGTGAACTTGAATGGTATCTCCTTTTTTTGCCTGATTCACATTTTTTATAATAGTGCCATCTTCCTGGTACGCAAGGCTGTAACCCCTGTTCATGATTTTAAGTGGACTTAAGGCGTCCATTTTGGAAAGTTTATGTTGAAATTCCCATTGTTTCTTTTGGAGTGTTTGTTGCATCTGCCTCGTTAACAATTTCGTTTGCTGTTCAAGTGTAAGTTTATCTGCTTCCCATTGCTTTTTAGGATGGTTTCTAGCAAGCCTTCCCGCAAGTTGCTCCCACTTATCATGTTTGCGTTCTGCCATTCTTTTCATCGCCATTTCTAAATTATCCATGGTACGGTCCAGGTCTTGTTGCTTTTGCGCATATAGATTCTTCGGAAACCTGAACGCATACGACTTTTGTAAAGCTGTCAACCTGTCCTTGTAATGTTGCATTAGCTTGTTGGAAGCTCTGTGCAACCGGAATTTACGGTCGGAAAGGCGCTCCATTAATTCGTTAATATGTGGAACAGCTAATTCTGCCGCAGCTGTTGGTGTAGGAGCACGCATATCCGCAACGAAATCCGCAATCGTAAAATCTGTTTCATGTCCAACTGCTGAAATAATCGGTAGCTTTGACGCAATAATTTCTCTAGCTACGACTTCTTCATTAAAAGCCCATAACTCTTCAATCGAACCTCCACCACGCCCAACGATAAGTACATCAAGTTCAGGAAGTTTGTTGGCGGTTTGAATAGCCTTAACGATAGATGGAGCGGCATTCACACCTTGGACGAGAGCAGGGATAACAAGTATTTTCGTAAGTGGATATCTCCTTTTCAACGTGGTGATGATGTCTCTGACAGCAGCACCTGTTGGTGAAGTGATCACTCCCACAGCACGCGGGTATTTTGGCAGCGTTTTTTTATAGTCAGGAGAAAACAACCCTTCCTGGGAAAGCTTCTTTTTCAGCTCCTCATAAGCTAAAAACAGACTACCAACGCCATCTGGCTGCATTTCTTTTATGTACATCTGATAGGACCCATTTGCCTCATAGACCGTTACTTCACCACGAACAAGGACCTTCATCCCTTCTTGCGGTTTAAAGGCAAGGTTGCGATTCTGCCCGGCAAACATGACTACTTGGAGTCGAGCGTTTTGGTCTTTGAGGGTAAAGTACATATGCCCTCTGCTATGTTGCTTGAAATTGGAAATCTCCCCTTTCAGCCATACATCTTGCAAATGAGGGTCCACATCAAACTTTCTTTTTATGTATTTTGTTAAAGCAGTAACTGTTAAGTACCTGCGTTCACTCATATTAGTTAACTCCTTTTTGAAGCGTGGTGATACGAAAAAAAGACGGAAGAACCTTAAGTCCCATCCATCTTCTAAGATACCATATTAACTGGAAAACGTCTTGTTTTCACACGCCTCGTTTTGTGCTGATTGTAACGTATTGTGCAATAACATCGTTATCGTCATCGGACCGACCCCTCCAGGAACAGGTGTGATATAGCTCGCTTTTTCTTTCACCGCTTCAAAATCTACATCTCCACACAGTTTACCTGTCTCAAGTCTGTTGACACCTACATCAATTACGATTGCGCCATCTTTTACATATTCAGGCCCAATTAGTTTTGCACGCCCAACTGCAGCAATCAAAATATCAGCCTGTTTAGTAATGGATGCCAAATCCTTTGAACGAGAATGACAATATGTGACGGTTGCATCCTCTTTTAGAAGCAATTGGCCAACCGGTTTGCCTACTATATTACTTCTTCCGATTACCACAACATGCTTACCCGAAATGGAAACATCAAGTGACTTAATCATTTCAACGATCCCATAAGGCGTACAAGGTAGAAATGATTTCTGATTAATCATCATTCTACCGATATTGACAGGATGAAACCCGTCCACATCTTTACTAGGGGAAATATGTTCAATAACAGCCAGTTCATCAATATGATCAGGCAAAGGTAATTGCACTAGAATGCCGTGCACAGAAGCATCACCATTAAAATAAGTGATTCTTTCCAACAATTCTTCTTGCGTAATAGAACTTGGATATTCTTCCAAAATGCTTTTAATTCCAGCTTCCTCGCATGCTTTCTCTTTCGCTCTTACATAAGATTGTGAAGCAGGATCTTGTCCTACCAAAATAACAGCCAAGCTTGGTTGGATATTCTTTTCCATATGTAGCTCAGTAACCTTCTCTTTAATAAAAGCTCTCTTTTCCTTTGCAAGATCTTTACCTGATACTATAACTGCTGACATGAATAGCTCCCCCTTTTATGCTACTACTTATGCATTATTTTCAATGGTAGTTTTTACTTTAGAAAGGACTGCATTAATAAATCCGCTTGATTTGTCATCACCAAATGTTTTAGCAAGTTCTATCGCTTCATTCATGCTGACATTGACCGGAATTTCTTCAACAAACATCATTTCAAAAACAGTCATGCGAAGAATGGTGCGGTCCACTGTTCCAAGACGGTCAAGTGACCACTTCTCCAAATGGGATTTCAACGTGGAATCGATTTCTTCCTGATGCTTTTTCGTGCCAAACACGATACTGCTTAGGAAATCATCTGGTTTTTCCCCTTCTTCTAATACATTTGTGATTGCTTCATCAGGCGCAATATCACTTAAATCCATTTGAAAAATGGCTTGAAGCGCCTTTTCTCTTGATTCACTACGTTTCATTGTTCGATCTCCTTATCGTGCCTATACTAGTATAAAAAGATAATAGCACATTTTTATCAAAAAACACATGTTTTTCATTCGTTTTTTAGCTAAATTACATACAAACTGATTATGTTTTCATTAAATGTTCGGAATTAACCGTTTTCACATTTGCTCTGGGGGAGCTCAAAAGGTGTCATTCTTCTATTTAATAATGTCAGTTTCATCTTTACCGAGATAATACCCTACTATACTTTTCAAGAAAGTCTAGTTAAAAGTAGCGACTAAAATTGTACCTAATTATATGAGGGAACACAAGGGAAACTTGGCATGGTTACTTACCTCAACAAAAAAATTGTAGACACCCATCTATTGAGAGTGCCTACAAGGTGACGTACTATTAAATTTCTTGTTCTACTTCCACTTCATTCTTTTGTGCTTCAAATTGTACGCCGACAACATGAATATTGACTTCTGTAATTTCCAAAGCAGTCATATTCAGCAACGCTTGACGAATGTTGTCTTGTACTTTTTGTGCAACAGTCGGGATAGAAATGCCAAACTGCATCACACAAAATACATCCACTTTGATGCCTTCTTCGGAAAGGTCTACTTTTACACCTTTACCGTGATTCTTTTTCCCAAGTCTCTCTACCACACCAGCAGCAAAGTTACCGCGCATCGCCATAACACCTTCCACTTCGGAAGCAGCAATACCGGCAATAACTTCGATGACTTCAGGAGCAATTTCAACTTTGCCAAGTGAGTTGTTGTTTTCCATTTCCAATAAGTTTCTTTCGGTCATAATTAACCCTCCTAATAATAGTTAAGAATTCATGACATCATATTTCTCAAGAAATTTCGTATTAAAATCCCCATCTTTGAACTTTTCGTGATCCATTAATTTTAGATGGAAAGGAATCGTAGTATGAACGCCTTCAATAATAAATTCGCTTAACGCACGTTTCATTCGTGAAACAGCTTCTTCACGTGTTGCTCCATATGTGATTAGCTTTGCCACCATGGAATCGTAATATGGCGGTATGCTGTAACCAGGGTAAACTGCCGAATCCACTCGAACCCCAAGACCACCTGGCGGAAGATACATCTCAATCTTTCCTGGAGAAGGCATAAAGTTCTTTTCTGGATTTTCAGCATTGATACGGCACTCAATCGACCAGCCGTTGAAAACAACATCTTCTTGCTTAAGAGATAATGTTTCACCAGATGCAACCCGTATCATTTCCTTGATTAGATCCACCCCTGTCACCATTTCCGTAACAGGATGCTCTACTTGGATACGGGTGTTCATTTCCATGAAGTAGAATTTTCTATTTTGATAGTCATAAATAAATTCTATCGTACCTGCACCCATATAGTCCACTGCTTCAGCAGCTTTTACTGCCGCTTCACCCATTTGAGCACGAATTTCTTCATCCAAAACAGGTGAAGGTGTTTCTTCTACAAGCTTCTGAAGACGGCGCTGGATGGAACAATCACGCTCACCAAGGTGAATCGTATTACCATGACCATCTGCCATTACTTGAATCTCAACGTGACGGAAGTCTTCAATGAATTTTTCCAGATACACACCAGGATTACCGAAAGCAGTTGCCGCTTCCTGTTGCGTAATCGAGATACCCTTTTTCAATTCCTCTTCATTTCTTGCAACACGGATACCTTTTCCGCCTCCGCCTGCCGTTGCCTTAATGATAACAGGATAACCGATGTCATTAGCAATGGAGATGCCATCGTTGATGTTCTCGATGATCCCTTGGGAACCAGGGACAATCGGCACACCAGCTTTACGCATTGTTTCACGCGCCACATCTTTCGTTCCCATTTTGCTGATTGCTTCTGGACTTGGTCCTATAAATGTAATGTTACACTCACGGCAAAGCTCAGCAAAATCCGCGTTCTCTGCAAGGAATCCGTACCCAGGGTGAATAGCATCAGACGCCGTAAGTTTTGCCACGCTGATGATGTTGGTAAAATTAAGGTAGCTGTCTTTTGAGGTTTTTGGCCCTACACAATATGCTTCATCTGCCAACTGCACATGAAGGGATTCTTTATCCGCTTCCGAATAAACAGCCACTGTCTCAATATTCATTTCTTTACATGCACGAATAATTCGTACAGCAATTTCTCCTCTATTGGCAATCAATACTTTTTTTATCATAAGTGTCGCCCCCTCCTTATATTGTTTTTACAAGGAATAAAGGTTGACCATATTCTACTAATTGGCCATTATCAACCAAAACCTCGACAATTTCGCCTTTGACTTCTGCTTCAATCTCATTAAACAATTTCATCGCTTCTACGATACAAACGACAGAGTTTTCGCCCACTTTATCGCCTTCCTGTACGTATGCCGCTTGATCAGGTGATGGAGAAGCATAGAATGTCCCCACCATCGGTGATGTAATTTTATGTAGGTTTGCGTCTTCCTGTTTTGGTGCCGCTGTTTCTTGTTTCGCTTCAGCTGCAGGTGTTTGAGCTTGCTGAGCTGGAGCTTGTGGTGCGGCCTGTGGTACTTGTTGTTGCGGTACTGCCTGTGGTGCTGGAGCAGCTACTTGCGTGCTCACGACAGTTTGCGCCGCATTCTTTTTCATATTAATTTTGGAACCTTCATTTTCATACGTGAATTCATCTATATTGGATTGGTCAATCAACTTAATAATTTCTCTGATTTCTTGGATCTTTAACATATTTCGTTCACTCCTCGGTCCTATTGATGATTAGTTGCTGCATTGATGTTGCCTGCTGTTGCCTAGATGTTGCTATGTACATTTTAACAAAATAGTTCATATTCATCATACGATACAAGCTTACGAAATTCAACTAAAAATAGTAATAGATATTATTACCTAGTGCTAAGTTTGGTTGATTCGGGTTGTTACGTAGATGGGTGGATGAAAACGCTTTAGTTATTATTATAGGGGATTTTAATTGTGGTGGATAGGGGGAGTGTTGGAGAATTGGGGTTAATGGCGAAAGGTTTTACTCATGTTGTTGCTTTTGAGCTGGGAAATTGTTTGCTTCTTTGGTGACTTTGCAGAGTGTCCGAAGTTTTGCGTTTTTTGACCGAAGTTTTCCAGAAGTTGACCGAAGATTTTGCATAGTTGACCGAAGTTTCAGGAAAGTTGACCGAACCAATTTTTCAAGTGACTGAACACCATGAATTTTTGTCCGAACAACTAGGCTATTTTGTCCGAACGCTATTCTAATTTAGGACTAAAATGTCCGAAGTCACGAATAATTTGTCCGAACCACTTTTAACAAGAACTAAGAGAGCTATTTTCTATAGTTTTTCACATATTTCAAAGTCATTTTCCATAAAAATCAAGCAGCACCCTGTCACCAATGTGTGATTTTGGCTAAAATGTCCGAAGTTTTCCGGAAGTTGACCGAAGATTCTTGGAAGTTGACCGAAGTTTTCACATAGTTGACCAAAGTTTCAGAAAAGTTGACCGAACCAATTTTTCAATTGACCGAACACCACAAATTATTGTCCGAACGCCCTGACCTAAGTGTCCGAACACCTGTCCAGATCAGTATCAAATTGTCCGAACGACAAAGTAATTTGTCCGAACCATTTCACACACCCCCAAAACACCTCTTTTCTTAAGTTTTCCCGTGAATTCCCGACAACTTTGCACCAAAAGTTCAAAAGATTAATTTGCTAAAAGCTTTCTAATAAAACCCACCCCCATACAAAAGATTCCCAGAAAATTTGACAAGTTTTGCAGGAAAAACTACTTCAATGTCAAAATAGTAACATCTCAAAGAAAAAAGGAGTTGTATGCCTATGATCATTTTGAAAGAACGCGAAATGTCTTTAAAAATAAAAGTGTTAGAAGCCTTAAGTCGGCGCCTCCCACATTCTCACCCCATATTGCCGAAAATAAAATCAGATCTTGGGAAAAACATAGCTGGTTTTAAAGGAGAAGAATCGCTTAATTACTATTTGGAACTGTTACCCGATGCAGAGGGAGAGTTTTATGTTTTACAAGATATAAGGCTACCTTTTAAAGGACATCACTTTCAAATTGACACACTATTAATCTTTCCTACTTTTTTCCTCATTTTAGATGCGAAGTATATGAGAGGAACCCTCGAGTTTGACCCGGCCTTCCAGCAACTCATTCAAAAAATCACCGAAAATGAAGTTGATAAAACTATCACCTACTCCGATCCCATTATCCAGGTACAAAATCAAATCACTAAATTCAAAACTTGGTTAAAAGACTATAAAATCCAGCCTGGTCCTTGTGAACGTTTAGTAGTCATTGCGAACTCAAGGGCAGAGATTAAATGTATTTCTCACCCCAATCTCGTTAAGAACATGGTAGTTCGCAATTCAGGGGTTGAAGCAAAGATTACAAAGTTCACTAAAAAACACACTAAAGTAATATGGGACGCTAAAGGGGTTCGTAAACTAAGCTCCCTCATAATAAAGAAGAACGAGCCTGTCACCTCTATTAATTTGGAGAAAGACTATGGAGTATCTCCAGAATGTATATTAAAAGGGGTGCAGTGCCAGAAATGTCTTCATATAGGTTGCGAGAGAATTTTTGGTTCTTGGTTGTGTCAAAAATGTAACAACACTTGCAAGGAGGCACACATCAAGCTACTTCAGGATTATAGGCTGTTGATCAACCCTACTATCACTGTTTCTGAGTTTCAGAAAATAACTGGAATTAAAAACGAACGAACTGCCAGACGTTTATTGCTTTCATCAGATCTATCGTACTCAGGTAACACCAGTCAAAGAGTCTATTTTTAATAAACCAAAACAAAAAACCGAAGCCCCAACAATCACAGGGCTTCGGCACCTTGCCTATCTTATATTATTCGCCGCCTTCTTCCGTTACTGGTGGGAAGTCGAATGCGATGTCTTCGTTACGTACGTCTTTGAATTCTTGGCGTACCATATGGTAGATGTCGTTTGCCATTTGTGGTGAGTGAGCGGCTGTTTTGACTGTTACTCGGATTTTGCCGTCTGTCACACGGACAAGCGCATCATCTACATCCTTATGGGAACGGATGGTGGACTCTAGGATTAGTTCTTTTTCAGAGATTTGTGCAAGTTCGTTGTATTGGTCAACTGCTTTGGAGATTTCTTCTGCTGGTAGATCTGTACTTGCCATCATTTCTTTTAATTCTGCACGGTGTGCACTGCGAAGGTTTTCCAGTTCATAGCGCATTTCTGCTAGTGTCTCGTCAGAAGAGATATATTTTACTACAGCACTGCCATCTTCCTCTGTAGCTTCTTCGCCTTCAACGCCTTCCGTACTTTCAGTTCCTTCTTCTTCATCAGTACCAGCTGCTTCGCCTTCTTCACCGCCATGATTCTCTGCGGATTCAGTGGCTGCTGGTTGTTCTGTGGCGTCATTTGCCAGTTGTTCGCCGGCTTGTTGATCACCGATAAAGTAGTAAGCAGATAGGACAAAAACGAGACTTAACATAGTTAGTAACCAAACGGTTTGTTTTTTTAATAACATGGATTATTCCCCCTCGGATTTTTTTGGAAGTACTGCTACTTTGTGCTGTGGTACGTCTAGCACTCTGGTGACAGCGTCCAAAATCATTTGTTTTACATGTATATTTTCAGCGCCCTGTGCTACAATCAGAACTCCGCGTATGACCGGTTTTTTGGTTTCGGATACGACCGGAATTTCTTGTTCATTTTTCCTGATGACGAGGACTTGTTCTTCTTCTGAGGTATCAGTGACATCGCGTTTCCCACCTTGCTGGTCAGTTTCGACCGTTGTTTGCTGTGAGGTGGTTTTGTTTGTCTGAAAGACTTTCTTTTCGGAGGCATCGATATTTACGACGACAGATACGTCATTAACTCCGGTGATTGCCTCGAGTGCGTCTTTCAGCTGATTCTCAAAGCTTGCCTCGTAATCAGAGATAGTAGAAGGTGCGTTGGCATCGTCATTTTGTCCAAATACCGGTTCATCTTTCGGTTCTTCCTGTTTCATGGCTGGCAGAACCCCGCCGCCAGGAGAAGTTGCACTGTCTCCTCCAAAAAACAGATTTCCAAATAAGATGAATCCTACACCAAGGACGAGTATGACCGTCATGTATTGGTATTTTGCTTTTTTATCTTTTGACTGATTGGTAAGCAGAGATTTTAGCCATGGAATGAATGCTTGATTTTTCTTTTCCACCTTGTACTAATCCCCCCCTTCGACTGCTACTGAAATATTGGTTGGTTGTAGTTGCCAACGATCTGCTAGGAAATTTGCTATTTTTCCTTCTTCTTTTGAGGAAGGAGCTGGTTCCTTTTGTCTGGAGGTGTCAATTTGAACAGGTTTTACAACTTGAATGGCTGTCTCGTCTTCCGCTTGTTCCAGTAGAATCACAACGGATTCTATATTTTCTTCAATAGGCAATTCGGTAAGCTGGTCCTCATTTTTCACGACAACTCGCAAGTCTTTCACGGTTACACCATAGCTTTCTCTCAACTCCTCCTCCACATCTTCTTTCATTAGGACAGCCGCTTTATTTAAAATGTATGCAGCATGGGAGGCTTGTATTTCTTTTTTCTTCATTTCTATTAAATTTTCTGTGTTTTCTTTTGATGTGTAGGAAGAATGCGTAGTCATTTTGGCAAAAAGTTCATCCATATCTGTGGAAAGGAGCTTCAGGATGGGGGTGAGAATGACGACAATGAGTAGAAGTCCAATCACTAGTTTCGTATACTTTTGCATGGAAGAATTCGGAAGCAACATTTCTACTACTGTTGCTAAAAGAATAAATAGGATGATACTGGTGATCCATTCTGTTAAGTAACTCATTAACTCTCCCCCTTACCTGACCATCACGGTAATATTTCCTGCTGCTATGATGACCGTGATGCTTAAGAAGAACATAAAGGAGACAATAGCCAGGGCAGCAAAAATGTAAATGATACTTTTGCTGATAATATCGAGACATTTTATGACGGTACCGCCACCCAATGGTTGGAGAAGCGCCGCAGCAAGTTTATAAATTATAGCAATAGATAGAATTTTCACTGCCGGGAAAGCAGCCAATAGAATCAAAGTCGCCACTCCAAGAATCCCCACTGTATTTTTTAACAACACTGAAGCAGTAATCACGGTATCTGTAGCGTCTGTAAACATTCTGCCTATTACAGGAATAAAGTTACCGGTCACAAATTTTGCGGTACGAATAGCGATTCCGTCTGTCACCGCTGCCGTTGCACCTTGGACAGAGATAACACCCAGGAATACCGTTAAATAGATTCCTAGGATTCCGATGCTTACATTTCGGAGTAACTGTGCAAGTTGGGTGACTTTGTAATGTTCACTTAGCGTACTGACAATGCTTAATATTGCTGAAAGAAACAACAGTGGAAGCACGACATATTGAATAAGCAGGCCGCTGGTATTCATTAAAAAAAGAATAATAGGATGGAAAAATGCTGCCGATACCAATCCACCTGATGAAGCAATTAGAGCGATAAGGAGTGGCACTAAAGCGATGATGAACCCTGTCATGGCGGTTATTGCTTCTAGAGTGTAAGAGATTACGATATGAAAACTGTTGAGGGCGATGATGATCAGGACCATGAACACAACACTATAGGCGACTTTACTGACTGTTTTTTGCTCAAAGGCATTTTGAAGCGTTTGTAGGAACATGCTGAAGATGGTGAGTAAGATTAGACTGCCCAGCAGTTTGCCGTTTGCCAAGAGTTCATGAAATAAGTATTTCAGGAAGCCTTTTGACCATTCTTCCAAGGAAAAGGACTTGTCCCCTTTTACAAATTCCATGAATGAGCCTTTTTGGCTTTCTGGCAAAAATCCACCGTACTCTTCCATCACTTCTTCCCAGTACACCTTGATTTCCTCTACATCAATTCCTTCTATTTGTTCTGTTACTAATTCTGACGGCGAAGAGGGTGAGGCTTGTACTATTTCAAATGGAATGAACAGTAGAATCAACACGGCTGCAATGATTGCAAGAATGAGTTTCATTGATATGCTCCCCTCTGAAGGTTCATTTTAAGAAGGAATAAGATTAATGATGGTTTCAATGATGACGGTCAAAATAGGAATGGCCATTGCCAAAATTAATATTTTCCCGGCCAATTCGATTTTGGATGCGATGGCTCCTTGGCCGGCGTCCTTTGTGATTTGTGCACCAAATTCTGCGATGTAGGCGATTCCAACAATCTTCAGAATGGTTTCGACGTAGATCAAATTGACATTGGCATTAATCGCAATCCTCTCAAGCATCCTAATAACATCAAACACTTGCTCTACTAAAAATAAGAAAATCGCACAGCCGACAAATACCACTAACATAAAGGCAAATGTCGGTTTTTGCTCTTTTACTACTAATGCAAGAAAGGTGGCGATTAAGCCAAGACCTACTATTTGGAGAATCTCGATAGGTCAACACCCCTTATCATTGGAACAGGAATACCGATTTTATCTTCTTGAAAAGATCGTCGACGATGCTTGCTACCATAAAAAGAATGTAGATGAATCCGAGTAGGGTTACCCAGTGTGCGTATTCTTCTTTGCCGAGTTGTTTTAGCACGGTGTGCAGGAAGGCTACAACGATGCCGATGCCGGCGATTTTAAATATTACGTCTACTTCAATGCCCATGGACGCTCCTCCTATTTTTTACGGTTTGCTTTTGGGGATTTCTCGTAAGTTTAGTTGTTAATTTTCGCTGCAGCGGCTCGCTTTCCGCGGGCGGTCCGGGAGCCTCCTCGGCTTTCGCCTGCGGGGTCTCCCCTGTCCCTTCCTCCCGTAGGAGTCTCGCCGCTTCCGCTACAATCAACTTGTTGCGTTTACGCCGCTGTTCCTTTCCGCAAATGACTTCGCTTTCCGCGAGGCGACCTTGAGCCTCCTCGGCAAGCATGCGGGGTTTCAACATTGTGACTACTCCCCCGCTGGAGTCTTGTCATTTGCTCCAATCCACAGCCAAAAACTTCAATAATAAACAGTACCTTCTATTTCTCGTCCTGCTAAATCAATAAAATCACCAGCAGTAATCCTGATAGGACTCCGAGGCTTTTGACCATTCTTTCGTAGCGGTTTTGTTTGTCGCGGGCTTCTAGTTCTTCGCGTTCAAGGTGGGTTAGTGCCAGTTGGATGTGCTTTTGTTGGGTGTAGCGATCGTGTTGGCCGAGTGTTTCGCCGAATTGTTTCATGATTTCGAGTTCGGCCGTTTTATAAGCGGTGTTTTTCCAAACATCATCTAAGCTTTCTTGCCAGGCTTCTTTTACTGTAAGACTTGCTTTATCTAATTTATTAGCGAAACTTTCAAAAAACCATGAAAGTGGTTTTTCCAATTGCTTGGAGATGTTTTTGGTCGCATCCGCAAGTGGAGTGTGACCATACATGATTTCAGCTTCAAGCGATTGCAAGGCTACCTTTAATTGTCTAAGTTGTCTTGGCCTTTCTGTCAGGTGCCTTGCTGCTTCAAAACCTGCCCAGGAAGTTGCCACGAGAATTAAAACTGCTCCAACTAATTTGATCATCTTCTCACACCCTCTTCCCGGAAGATCTCTTCCCCCACCTCATTAACTATTCTCTTAATGGACCCTGGTCCATTGGATCTGGTCAGTTCCACGAACCGTTTAACTGCCTGGTATGATAAGATTTCCCTAAGACTAGGTCTGCTTTTTAATTCATCAAAAGAAAAAGCATGAACCGACATGAGAAGCCCCACTCCTGCATGGACGGCTTCCATCACTGCCTCACTGTCTTCCATTCTTCCTATCTCATCCACGACGATGACATCAGGGCTCATGGAGCGAATCATCATCATCATGCCTTCTGCCTTTGGACAGCCATCAAGCACATCAACTCTTTGTCCCAAGTCATGCTGAGGAATTCCATGCACACAACCAGCGATTTCAGAGCGTTCGTCCACAATCCCCACTTTGAATGATGCCACTCGCTTTTCCTCACAGCCTGAGCTCATCATCCTTGCCAGATCTCTTAATAATGTTGTCTTTCCTGTTTGTGGCGGTCCAATTACCATTGTGCTTAACCATCTACCTTTTTCATAAAGGAATGGAATCAGAGGTTCAGCAACTCCAATCTTTTGCTTGGCAATACGGATATTAAAGGAGGAGACGTCACGGATAGCCTTCACTTTTCCCTGTTCTGTAATCACTTTTCCAGCTAGCCCAACACGATGTCCCCCAGTAATAGTGATATATCCACGCTTGAGCTCCTCTTCCAGTGCATAGATGGAATGCTTACTAATTTTGTTCAAAATGTGAATAGCATCCGTTGGCGTCACTGTATACGGTGGGAAATGGGGGTTCCCATCTATCATTAATTCCAGGGGGCGATTTACGCGAACTCGGATTTCTTCCATTCTCTCCAGTAACGGTGGTGGAAGTGTATCAATAACACCGGTTATTTCCGGCGGTAAAACAGTCGTAATACTTGCAAACATACAGATCCCCTTCTTGTCCTATTATTACTTACAATGTATGCGGGCCTGGACAATATATAACAATGGAATACATTTTCTCATTTATAGATGCCAAATAAGATAAACCCCAACCCAATTGCTATATAAATCATTTTTGAAAAGGAGATCTCATCAGCCATGCTAATTAGACCTATCATCATGGTGGAAATAAAAATGAGGGGCCCTACAACAGCTAACATCGAATTCACCACAATTGCTTTTTTCACATCATTTAGACTGAGCATGATGATGGCAGCGGTAATTTCTAATAACCCGGAAAAGATTCGAATCCCTGCCATGGATAGAACGGACGGGTCGAAATGACTTAATATTTTTCTCATGATCCTTTTGTCCTCCCTCTTGCAGCTACACAATTAGAGCATCTTGTACAACCTATGCGAAGGATATAAAAAGAAGAAGTGAATTAATTTGAAAGGAATGAAGTAATTTAGGGAATGCTAGCGAAAGGATTACATAGGAAAGGCGTGGATGTTATGAAAGGTATCGGTAAAGTTTTTTGGATTTCCGTTATCATTGCTGCTTTGTTTGTATTAGTTGGGGTTATTTTCCCAGAGCCTTTTAGTAAAGGAATGGATCAGGCAAACTCATTCATTCTAAATGTTTTTGGCTGGTTTTATCAACTGGCGGCTACTTTCTTCCTTTTATTTGCCCTGTTTCTCATCTTTAGTAAATACGGCAAAATAAAGTTAGGAAAAGACAAAGATCTCCCAGATTACTCTACCTTGACCTGGTTTGCAATGTTGTTCAGTGCAGGAATGGGCATAGGACTAGTTTTCTATGGAGTCGCAGAACCGATCTCTCATTTCGCCACTCCTCCACTTGGAGAAGGCGGAACTGCTGCTTCTGCAAAATTAGGTCTTCGTTACACATTTCTCCACTGGGGGTTTCATGCATGGGCCATCTATGCGACCATTGCTCTTTCCATTGCGTATTTCAAATTTAGAAAAGACGCTCCAGGGTTAATGAGTGCCACTTTATACCCTATTTTAGGGGAGAAAACAAATGGAGCCATTGGAAAGACAGTAGATATTGTTGCCGTTTTTGCTACCGTTTTCGGAGTTTGTGCATCGCTCGGTTTAGGTGCACAACAAATTAATGGCGGACTGAATTATTTATTTGGCATTCCAAATAACTTCGCCATTCAACTGACCATTATGGCAATTGTGACCGTTCTATTCATTATCTCAGCAGGAACTGGCCTATCTAAAGGGATTAAATACTTAAGTAACACCAATATGATTTTGGCTACGCTTCTATTGTTTACTATGTTGTTCATTGGCCCTACAACCTTTTTATTAAATTTATTTACCACCACTCTCGGGGATTATATTCAGAATCTCCCAAGCATGGGACTTCGTCTTGCTCCATTCAATAAGGAAAATGCCGAATGGATTGAAGGTTGGACGATTTTCTATTGGGCCTGGTGGATTTCCTGGTCACCGTTTGTCGGAACCTTTATCGCGAGGGTGTCAAAAGGAAGGACTGTGAGGGAGTTTGTCATTGCGGTGTTATTGGTTCCGACAATAGTATGTGCATTCTGGTTTAGCGTTTTCGGTGGGACAGGAATTCATATGGAGCTATTTGAAGGGGCCAAAGTCTCCGCTCAAAGTTTTGAAGCTGGACTCTTTTACGTATACAAATTACTACCATTTGGTACCGTTTTATCTATAATTACCATTCTGTTGATTGCAACTTTCTTTATTACGAGCGCAGATTCAGCCACTTTCGTGTTGGGCATGCAGACTACCAATGGAGATCTAAATCCCCCTTTCTTTGTAAAATTAACATGGGGGTTAATTCTCTCTGCCTCTGCTGTTGTGTTGATGTATTCGGGTGGATTGGAAGGTCTTCAAACTGCCATCATCGTGAGTGCTTTCCCTTTAACTTTTGTATTATTGATGATGGCCTTCGCTATTTTCAAAGCATTTCGCTTGGAAGTTAAGGGGAAGGTTCCTTTGAAAAAGACAAAGGAGAGCTGAATTGGCAAACTTAACTGTACTACTTTGAGGAAAGGACGATTTGCTATGAACTTTAAAAGTGAATTACAAGAAGCACAAGATATCATTCATAAAGCACACCATCACTTAAAACAAGTTAGTTCCACTACTGCAGAATCTGAAGCTTGCTATTTTGCAATAGAAGAACTTGTGAAAGCTCAACAGAAGATCCAACAGGTTCAACAACAAATCAATGAATAAAAAAAGAGTGCGCATCTTCCAATGCGCACTCTTTTTTATTAATATCTATCCCAACTGACAACCTCATCAAGAGGGAGACGTGTTTTTTCAAATCCTGCTTTCGTACCTTTACCTAAAGAGATTAACATAATAGCCTCATAGTTTTCCGGAACATTGAAGGCTTTTAAGAATTGCGCTTCATCGTATCCGCCCATTGGGACTGTATCTAAGCCTTTAGCCTTTGCTGCCAGCATTAATTGCATCGCTACAAGGCCACCATCAATATGAGCAATTTTCGATAAGCGTTCTTTTGAAAAGTTCCCATAACCATCAAGAATACTGTTCACATACATGTCTTTCACGTCTTCTGGCATTCTTCCCTTTTCTGCGATTGCACTATAGATACGGTCAGCATTTTTGTAAGCTTCGCGGTCACCAAGTACAGCAATGACAACGGAAGCATCGACAATTTGTTGCTGATTATTGGCGATTGGCAACAAACGCTCTTTTTCCTTTTGATCTTCAATAACTAGAAATCTCCATGGTTGAAGGTTACTAGATGACGGAGCTAACGTAGCTGTTTCAAGAATCTCCAGGATTTCACTTCTATCCATTTTAAATTCAGGATCATATTGTCTTACAGAACGGCGTTCTTTTGCAACTGTCAAAAAATCTGTATCTTCCAGCTGCTTTGGAGCTTCTTTGGTTGTATCAATTTCTTTTACTTTATTTAAATATTCTTCTTTACTCATCGTGTTCTTAGACATTTTTATTCCCCTTTAACTGTATTTTCTACAAGAACAGTATATGCCGTTAACTGTTCCTTTGTCAACTACAGTTAATTGCGTGCAAAATAAAAAAGTGAAACAGCTCTGTCTCACTTTTTCATTAAATCAGCTATGGTTTTTTGTTCTAATCCGGCTACGACCCAGCCTTCCATTTCATCACGGAGTGTACAAAGAGATTCGCGAGTAGTTGGAGCAAAACATTCTTTACTCTCTACATTAAAAAATCCTTTTGGAAACGTCTCTGCTTTCATTGCATCATACACTTCGGACAGCTTGATTTCGCTGGGGTCTTTTACAAGAAAATAGCCACCATCCCGGCCCTCTTTTGCCTGGATTAATTCGGTTTTAACCAGATGCGTTAATATTTTTCTTAAAAAGACAGATTTAGAATCAAGTTTTTCAGCCAATTTCCCGCTCGGACATAGCCCATCATTATTTGCAAGCACGACTAGTGCCTGGATCGCCACACTAAACCATTTTGTACTCGTTACCTTTTCAGCCATTGTTTCACCTCTTCATCTACACTTTATTGTGAAACATCTCCCATAAAAAGTCAAAGTGTTTAGGAAGTTGGTCGGTGATAAGAGACACGAAACCCTTTGGAATTGTTATAAGTTTTAATTTCTATTTGAGTAAATTCATTTTTACCTTACATAAATATTTTGCATTTGGGCAAAATTTTAGAAACAATTCTAATTGGAGAACAACATATATGATTTTACTTTCTCTTTTCTTAATGTTAAGTGGGTTATTGATTATCAATACTATTTACGCTTACCAAACTAAGCACATTGACTCTAATTTTTTCCATACCTTGTGGTACTATATAAAACTTATACCCCTCTTCCTGTCTGCGAGTATGATGATTGGATACGGTGTGAAATTTCTTACAAAAGTCGTAGGTAACTTAACCTTTTCACTTATTGTATCTAAAGGAATGGAAATCCTAGTTTGTGTTGTAATTGGATACATATTTTTTAAAGAATTTCCTAATTGGCGCACGGGGATCGGAATTACAATTATATTAATTGGATTTTGGGTATTAAAAGGAAAATAAGATATCAGCACACACTCCCGTCATTGAAGTCGGTTATGTTTTTCAATTTTTACGGTCTCCTCCACCTAAAAGAATTGTCTGCACTTTGCACAATATGGTGCTGTGTGCACTCTTTTTATCTGTGTCTGACATTTCGTGCACGTTATGTAGTTGCTGTTATCCCCTTGTCCTAATCCACGAAACCCTCCGCGAAAAAAACTTCGCATTGAGCTTTCAAACTTACCAACTAAAAATATCGGGATTGCGATGACAAAGCCTAATATTATCAGAGCTAAAAAGATCAATATGGTCCCCCCTTTGCGTATAATACGTACGAGATGGCAATATGGTTTCCTTTTTTTTGAAGTAAACAAAAAATGGAGCGCTCATCCGTTTAACTGGATTGCACTCGACATCGTAATGAAACTTTTAATCTCTATATAAAACTACCCTCTCTTCATAATCCTCCCAGTCTCCAACAGTGAATGTTATCTTATTTTTCTTATCTAAATATTGACATCCCTCGCACACCATTCTTTCAACTTTAAATACATTTGATTCCTTCAGTGAAAATATTCCACCCACACCCAGATTTTCTCCTTTATCAGTGAATGAGTAGTACATAGTTGGTAGGGTCTTTACTTTCTCATTTTTTCCTTTGTATCTAATCTTTGTGTCATATTCTATCTCTGTTCCAACAAGATACATTTGGTGAACAACAAGCCAATTTTGATTTTCACCTTTAAATGTTATTGAAGTTGGTCTTCCAAACAAATTTGTATTTTCAGCACTCGCATATGAAGCTCCTGAAATTAAAACTAATATAACTAGGCATAATAATCTTAGTTTCTTAATCATTAATTTCCTCCTAGTTTTTAGCTTAATATTCAGCATTAATCATAAAACTATTCATACCTTCTTTTCCCACTCTCGTCGTCCTGTTGCAGCACCTTTTCTCTTTTTTGTAGGTAAGAGAATCCAAAATAGCACACAAAAAACAACAGACCTTTCATTTATTTATATACAAATTGACCCTGTGTCACTATATTAAAGAAAAATTTTGGTTATCCATTGTAAATTTATTTTATCCATTGTAAAGACACTGATATCAATTGTAAAAAAGATTTATCCATTATAAAAAAGATTTATCCATGTTTACATCAACTTTATCCATTATAGCTATACTTTAGTTTTGTGTTCCCCCAAGTATGCCTACCTTTTTTTCACACAAGCAAACACCAAAACAACTGGGATCCGCTGTCTCCTAACAAACTCTTCTTCACTACTAAAATGTTCGCGCTTCGGTGTACCTTCTCGTAAATCAACTACCGTAAAACCAGTCTGTCTTAGTGCTGTGAAGTAACGTTCAATCGTGCGATGATACTTAACAACCACTTGATTAATCCAAGGCTCTTTCCTTTCACCGTCACGGAAGTAATCATCAACAATCCAATTCCCGCGTTTATCTCCCGTCTGCTTACTGTCAAAAGATGAAGTTGTAAGCGGATGTTGAATGCTGAATACAAATCTTCCATTCTCTTTAAGGGTGTGATAAATATTTTGAAACAGGCGGTCAATGTCTGACACATAATGAATAGCGAAACGAGAGGCTACGAGATCATAAGAGTCACTTGGGTATTGATACGATTCCATCGTTTCTTTGTGTATAGTGGCGTCAAGTTCAAGTAAGTTAGAGCGCGCAGCTTCTACCATTTGTTCAGAACCTTCTACACCTGTGTAGTGCCTTGCTCCTATTTGCAGTAGCTCTTTCCCAAAAGAGGCATCTCCACACCCTAAATCTAAGATGGCCTTATTTTGAATGTTTCCAATTAGTTCAGATATAATTGGACCTTCAATGGCATTATTGGGACTGTCTTTTCTATTTCTTCTATTCATATAATTTGTAAAAAAATCCGATTGATCGTAAACACTAGATCCCCTGAATTCCATTGAAACATCTCCCTATTCTTTGTTTGTATTTCGAACGCTCCAATAAATCTCGGTATAATCATCACAATAAAACCCTTCAAGATTACAAGTTTTTATTATTCTATCTATCTTCTTTTTATCATCTGAACAAATCATTGAAAAATGACTATCCCAATGTGTGGTAACAAGTATGGAATTATCATGAGTGAACAGGTTATGCCTAGCCAATGTATCTTGATCTATTAAGTCATCTATGTACTCTAATTTTCTTTCTGTACCAAACTCATCTCCTACCCAAATCCAATCATATTTCTCCTTTTTAATTGCTCCTAAAATATTATTTATTAAAAGTTCAGGCAGCATCCCCTCTGTTGGAGGAAGCAGATTTTCTTTCTCAATGACAGTGTTTATAATTTCTTTGAATTTCTTATTCTGATACTTCTTTTTTAAACCGTGAATCCTTGTGCGAAGACCAATATCTAACTCTTCATAACTTTTCAATCCACTAAGTGCTAAGAATTCTTTCCACATTACCATTTCGCAATGATTGATAATTTGAAACTTGTCTGGATATGTTTCTGAATAAAACAGTTTTGAATCTATCGTGACTGGTCTAATAAAAGGATGAAAGAAGATATAAACTTCATTAAAAACATCTTTATAAAATCCCTTAACTGATACGTCCTCGTAGGCACAAACTGCAAATCTATGGGGTTCAGGAGCGACTCTCTCAATATCCAAAACGAAACCTCCTTATCCTAGTTTTTATCCTCTACCTATGTCCATCTTTCCTCGCTTGAATATATCCGTAATACGCACAAGTCCCATTCTGAGTTAAGTCTTTCACTTCAAAACCGCACTTCTCATAGAAAATGAAATTATTAGCGGAGGTATGTGCAAACCAATCACCGTGAGGCAGTTTTTGAACACAAAGTTCTACAATTTTCTTTCCGATTCCTTTGCCGCGATATTCGGATAAGATAACTAAATCCATAATGTTTGCAACCATTATTTGGTCTGAAATCACCCTAACCATTCCGATCATCTTGTTTTGATCCCATACCGTAAACGCCCACGTAGAATTTTTAAACATAAGGGAAAACTTTTCTTTTTGCCAAGAAGGTGTATTCCTCGCCCACCCTGCATCTTCAAACAATGCTTCTACATACTCAGCTGGAACACCTTCAGTGCCTTCCCTTATCACTAAGCCATTGAAATATTGGTACATACATAACCTCCCCCTACAAAATTCTATTTAATTGACACTCTTATTCTTTCTTAGCAACCTTAGCAGTTGGAGTCCATCAGAAGGATGACCATAATAAGGTCCCAGCCAACGAGGGTAGGTAAATGAATGAACTCAAATCACTGGATTGCTCCTTTACTCATATTTTATTAAACTCGTTTTCCGCGAATTATAACTTTAAATGATAAACTCGACAGAACAAAAGCCAATATTATCAGCAATGGAGCCACCACAAATAATCCTATTAAATCCGTTTTAAGATTCCACGGTACGAATGCATTCCAGAATATTCCCGTAACCTTCCACAATAGAAAAAATATTAAGATAGTAAATACAAAATATATTATTTTTTCTAATCCTTTTTTCAACACGGGCAATCCCTTCCCCTTTTTTGCCGTCTATTAATCAGCGTATCTAAGGCCCATATACAATCATAAAGATCATCAGACACAGGTTAAATACAATCAATATCTTTCCGAAGAAATTTTTAAAAGCTAGAACAGAAAAAATCATAGAAATTACAAAAAGGAATCCCTACTTTTGAGGGGAAATATGTAAAATCTAAAATCCCTACCATGGGGACCAGTAAAATAAGGATGCATACTGAAGTAAATACGAATGTAAAAAGACTTGCAAGAGTGAGATAACTAAATGTGACCATACTTCTTATGTGTTGTTTTTCAGAAATATTTTTAGACATGTTTATCTCCTTTTTATGAATTTATTGAAATGCACAATTTATCTAATAATCTCAATTAAATCAGCCTTCAACAATCGCAAGGTATTTAACAATCACTCCATTAGCTTCCACTAATAACATGTCGCCTCTTTCCTTTGCAAAAAATATTTTTGATCCGACCGGTAATTTATTTGACATCCAATCTTTAAAACAAAACCTAATACCAATTATTTCAAAATATGGTACATAACTCAACTTTTTAGTCAGAATTTTTATATTCTTAAGCACTAGTAGCCCTCTAAAGCGATAATTTACAGAAGCTGGTTCAAATATGTCAGTCCTTCTTGATTTTGTCCTCAAAACTTTACGACCCATTTACGCCCCTGTAAAAGAACGTTCATGCTTCGCTGTTACAGTAAAGAAGTAGTTCATTTACAAATAGGAGGGTGTAAACATCATGAATAAAGGACTTAAAATAACAATCGGCGCACTAGCATTAAGTTTATCCATTATGGGTACTGGATTTGCAGCAGATGCATCTGAAAAAAATAAGGAAATCCTTAACGTTGCACACCGTGGAGCTTCGGGTCATGCGCCAGAACACACCATAACATCATATAAAATGGGTGAAAAAATGCATGGAGACTATATAGAAATAGATCTTCAGATGACAAAAGACGGACAACTCATTGCCATGCATGATGAAGAATTAGACAGAACGACAAATGGTACTGGCCAAGTAAAAGATCATACGCTTGAAGAAATTAAACAACTCGATGCAGGAAGCTGGTTTAATGAGAAATATCCTGAGAAAGCTAACCCGGCTTATGAAGGTCTAAAAGTGCCTACATTAGAAGAAGTTTTTCAAAAGTTTGGGAAAAATGCGAACTATTATATTGAAACAAAGTCACCTGAAGTCTATCCAGGAATGGAAGAAGCACTAGTAGAATTAGTAAACAAATATGGAATCAACAAAGACAAGCTGCTTGTTCAGTCTTTCAGTCCAGCAAGCTTAACGAAGATGAACCAAATTGATCCATCTGTAAAGTTAGTACAACTTATGTGGTACACATCACCGGCAGCAATTTCCGATGCTGAGCTACAGGCTATAAAAAAATATGCAATCGGAATTGGTCCTAACAGTTCGATGATTGATCAAGAATACGTCCAAAAAACCGTCAAAAATGGTCTTGAAATTCACCCGTATACCGTTAATGAAAAAGAAGATATGAAAGAACTCATTGAGTGGGGAGTAACAGGTATATTTACAAACTTCCCAGACCGTTTGCATGAAGTGAAAAAAGGAAAATAAAGAAAAGTTTAAATGAAGAACTGCACCACAATTGTTTTATACAGCTAACAATTCGTGGTGCAGTTCCATCATTATTTATTTTCTAGTTAACGGAAATAAAACACAATCCTTAATTGTTTCACAATCCGTTAATACCATAAGCAACCTCTCAATCCCAAACCCCCAACCGGAAACCGGAGGCATCCCATATTCCATCGCTAATAAGTAGTCTTCATCCATCTCCATGGCTTCTATATCACCGCCACTTTTTAGAATGGCTTGTGCCTCTAATCGTTTCCTCTGTTCCACCGGATCGACTAATTCTGAATAGGCATTGATGATTTCAGCACCATTTACTACAAGTTGGAACCGATCTGTTATTTTTTGATTGTCATCATTTGCTCTAGCTAATGGTGATAGATCAATAGGATGGTAAATAAGGAATGTTGGTTCGATTAAGTGTGGGCGACACATTTTTTTGTATAGAAGGTCAATGAAGTTCCCTCGTCCTAATGTCTCGATTTCCTCTCCTTCTAAACAAATATCTCTTCGTTTTGTTTCTTCATATAAGCTTTTCACATCTGAATATAAATCAATATCTATGCCTGTATCTTTTAAAATTAAATCTCTAAATGAGACAACCTTCCACTCTAATGAAAAATCAATCGATTGTCCTTTTATGCTAATGATTGTTGAGTCAAATGTTTGTTTGAGGACATAGACAATCATTTCACGCATGAGGTTCATCGTGTCCTCATAATTCCAATAGGCTGCATAGCCTTCCACCATTGTAAATTCTTGAAGATGTTGAGGGCTGATTCCTTCATTTCTAAAGCATCTTGCAAATTCGAATACTTTTGTAAATCCCCCCACAATTAGCCTTTTCAAATAAGTCTCTGGAGCAATTCGTAAATTAAGTTCCGTATCTAGCGAGTTATGATACGTGTTAAACGGGCGTGCTAAAGCACCAGAAGAAGTATGTTGTAATACAGGTGTTTCCACTTCCAAGAAGTCTTTTTCTTCTAAAAATCTACGAACAGCACGCACTAATTTTGTTCGCATTAACATCCGGTTTTGTGTTTCTTTTGTCATCATCAAATCTATATATCGTTGTCTATAACGTGTATCTGTATTAGTTACTCCGTGCCATTTATCCGGCAGTGTGTGTAACGCTTTCCCTAGTAGCGCATACTTTTCTATCCGAAGCGTTTTTTCATTTGTTTTTGTAGAATACATCTCTCCTTCTACACCAATGAAATCCCCTATATCGAAATAGTTCAGGAAATCACTCATAACCTGCTCCCCAACCTCATCTTTTTTCAGAAGAAGTTGCAACTTACCTTGTATGTCTGCTATGGTGATGAAACTAAATTTACTAAACTGTCGAATCCCCATGATTCTTCCTGCAACCCGGACCCCTGATGTCCCGTCCTCAAGTAAAGATGCCTCGAATAGCTCGTAATTTGTCTCGTACCTTTCAGGATAAACGGGAATCCCCTGCGACCTTAAAGCCTCTAATTTCTTCATTCTAAGAGCTCTTTGTTCTTGATTCATTTTTATTCAACTCCAATTTTTATTAATATATTTTCAAGCTGCCATACTATTTTTTAAAAACAAAAAAACTCCCACCCCCAAGATTATTCATCTTGAGGACGAGAGTTGTTAACTTCGTGGTACCACCCCAGTTTGTTGACATGTTGCCATATCAACCTCTTCGGGTACTTATGCTTTTAATAAACAATTATACCCTATCTCTATAACGGGAGATCCCGTCGCAGTATCACTAAGGTTAAATCTTAGATCCGTGCAAAGGCTCCGAGGCTTTTTTCATTAAAATCATTATTGCTTCTTCTCACCTACCGAAGCTCTCTGGAAATAATGTATCTTAATTACTCTTCTCTTCACAGCCGTACATTCCGTATGTTTTTTAGAATATTAGCACAAATAATTTATTTAGGCAATCCAGTCTACAAAAAAATGTTATTAATGCCAATAAGGCTGTTTCATCTCTATTACTTCACCTGTGCGTGGATGAACTAAAAAGAACCGCTCTTCTGCTTTGAAGTGATAATCCCGATAATCAATGAAAAATCGCCACTCTTCTGTATGTATTGGCACCGTATTTCGATAACTCTCTTTTTCCTTGTATTCATCAATGGTAGAAACATCTTTGTTTTCGTAAATCAATTGCTTTGCTTGATCGAACGTATAGGTTGGCTTCCCAATGAAAAATAATATAATAGATAAGCAAAAAAATAATCCCACAGTCCGCTTTCCCCATTTAGCCTTTGATCTTTCTTTCGTGTAGATATAGGCAACTATCACTTGAGTAGACATTACTGGAATTATTATACCTAAATTGAACACTCCCTCGTAAAAGTGTGAGTTAAGCCAATCTATAATGACTAATTCTAATACAGTTGCAACAAGGGTATAGAGGAAAAACTTATTGGAAAAGTTCATTTATTTTTTCTCCTTGATACAAGCAATCTGTAGATAAATTTAAAACAATTTTAACTAATCCATTCTCATTGTAATCAGTAGCTCCGCATGTAATCTAACCAGGGCTTTGACGCTTGTATACCCTTTACTTGGCTTGTCACTAAAACGGAAAGATAGATAATTAATAAATTTTTTGACTTTTTTTCAACAAATAATCTCACCTTTGAATAATGTGTTTTTCCCTCAGATTCCTTACTAACTGCGGTATTGCTTCATTAATATAATCCACCATATCAATAATCTTTACTAAATAATTACCATCTTGATCGGGAGGGGGCACAGTTATAGAACTTTCATCTCCCTTATAAATTTCATTAAAAAGATAAATCTTCTCGTTATATTCTTGCTGTATGTAATCCCTATGTTCTTTGCCCATTCCGATAATTACATCAAACTCACCAATCAATGTTTGATGAAATGGCGTTCTACAAAAACCATCCGTACTAATGTTTAAGTGTCTCATCCTATTAAAATGAATATCGGAAAACGAACCCAAATCACTATCAGCTTTAAAACCCGCTGAAGCAACCATAATATTGGTTATATTATTTTGTATCAAAAAATGCTTCATACAGAATTCAGCTGTAACACTCCTTGTGAAGTTATCTGTACACAAGAACAAAACGTTCACAACGCGAATCTCCTCTCTACATCTTAATCAAAATCTTCCCTACATAGTTGCGACTCTCTATTAGCTTATGTGCCTGTGCTGCATCCTCTAACTCAAACACACGGGCAATTGGTAACGTGATTTTTTCTGACGCAAAAAGTTCTAAAACTTTCTCTGCTACATCAGCTAACCTTGCGGGATCATGTTTTCTAGTAGTTCCCAAGCTAAACCCTTTGATATTTCTACAACTGCTATGAACATCACTTGTTTTAAAGTTTCCTGCTTTGCCGCTGCTATTCCCAAACTGTACAAGCGTGCCATATAAAGCTAAACACTCTAAGCTTCTACTCGTAACCTCACCAGCAACAGAATCAAAAATGACATTAGCACCTAAATTATTCGTTAACTCTAAAACTTCTACTGCAAATGATTCATAGGTACACACAACGTCTGCACCTAAACTTTTCACATAATCTTCTTTGTTAAGATTTCCAACTGTTCCGATAATTTTCTTTACACCAGCTAGTTTGGCGAGTTGTATTAACATGGAACCTACCCCACCTGCTGCGCTATGTATCACAATGGTATCTTGTTTTTTTACTTGGCCAATTTCATGGATTAGTATATACGACAAAATAGATACGGTCGGTACTGTTGCAGCTTGTTTGAAAGGAAGACTATCTGGAATTTTAAAAACCAGGTGTTCGTTTGCCACTACATACTCTGCATATGATCCAGCTTTCGGAAAAGCTATTACCCGATCACCTTTTGTGAATGGTGAATCATCAGAAACCTCCTCAATTGTCCCAGCAACATCCAATCCAAGTGTTAAAGGAAAATCACCTTTCCCTTTATTCCCCATACGCTTCTTTATATCTGCATAATTTACACTCGTATATTCTGCTTTTATTAAGACTTCATTTGCGCGAATCTTTGGTAATTTTACCTCTGTATATAAGAGTACATCTGAATTACCGAATTCATTTTGAATGACCGCTTTCATTTTAATCTCCCTTTCAAATTTAATTTACGTATGCAGCCGATCCAAGTCCACTAAAAAATCAGTGATAGTATTAATGAATCTACTATAATCAGGGATCCATAATTCGTGACCTGAATCTGAGAATTCAACCACATTCACATTACTCACATAATTCTTGTATTTTTCTGTAGCCCTCTCTTTTAATAGAGAATTGTTTGTTCCACCTTTAATAATAAGAACCGGACATTTTATCCTCTGTAGATCCTCCCATAATTCAACTTCTTTTGACTCTTTTTGAATTGCTCTAACCACGTGTTGACGCTCTTTCTTAACATATCCCTTTGATAAAACCGTATCAACCCATGACTCTGGAATAGTAGGATACTTAGCTGGATAATCGCATATAATTAACCCTTTTATATGTTCAGGGCAATTAGATGCATGCTTAATTGCGAATGGTACTCCCATAGAGTACGCCATTAAACAATAGTCTTTAAGACGACTTTCTTTTATCACTGTATTAATATCTGAAACGTGATCTTCCAAGCTATATGCTGAAAGAGGAGCATCGCTTTTCCCATTACCCCTGAGACTGATTGACAAACAATGTCTAGGTGATAAAATTCCCATCTCATTCTCGAAATGTTCAGCAAACCCCAAAGCTCCAGGAATATATACTAATGGTGTCAGGTCAGAAGAATAATCCGTTGATTCCAGGTAATGAATGGATATATTTTTGTTTTTAGAATAACAATCCCTTACAGGCATATTACCTCTCCTTATTTTTATATGTATCTATTAGCAATAAACACTAAGCAGTTATAAATAAATTATATAAATTCAAGTACTCTAATATCCACTTCATCTAAGTAGCCTATTTCTTCTTTTAAGTCCCAAAGCCTTATTTCTGAAGATTCTTCATTTTCTATGAATGGTTGAAGCCTTTCCACTTCTGTAAAAAAAACTGGATTGTAACCAACTTCTCCACTAATTGCTTTTTGGAATTTTAATAACCCCTTAAAATCTAAATCACTTACTATTTGACCTGTTTCCTCGAACAACTCTCTTATCGCACATTCCTTCGGATTTTCATCGCCTTCTCTACGCCCTGCCGGTAATTCCCATTGTTCACGCCATATGTTGTAACACATAAGATATTTACCTTCACATTTAATAACAGCAAAGGAACCGGCTAAAGGCAGATAATCAACTATTTCTTCTTCAGACATACTAATGAAATTTAGAAATTCTCTTCCATTATTCTTAGTTAATTTCAAATGGCTCCCTCCAGGTCAGTCCAGTATAATCTCCATTTTTCTACTCTTCGTTGCCATACCAATTGACTCATAAAATTCAATAGCAGAAGAATTTTTTTCTGATACCCCCAACTCAATACTCTTAACATTCAAGCTTCTTCCAAAATCAAAAACATACTGCATTATTCTTTTTCCGATACCCGTCTTTCTCTGTGTTTCGGCAACACATAAACTGTTTATATAAAGTATATTTCTCGCATTCACAAATGAATTTTCAATTATATCTTCTTCCTTCATCACAACGAATCCTACTATTTCACTGCCTATAGTTGCCACAAAAATATGCTGCCTGGCATCAGATATCTGGCTTTCAAAGAACTCTTGACCCACTGGAGTAGTATTCTCTTTGTATAAGTCCGGTCTTTCATAAACATGCAGTTCATGAACTTTCCTGAATAACGGCAATAGAGAATTGTAATCACTTTTGATGGCTTCTCGGATACAAATATCCATATTTATCGTACCTCTCCATAATTGATAATTCAAAACCATACTTTTGCATAGATTAAGCATAGGGTTCGAACTCGAACTTCTGTTAACTTTTCTTTTTATGAAATGTAATTAAAGTGGGGGCAGGCGCAAATGGAAAGAACTTTAACATTTCTATAGAGAAATCATCCGTTGAATCTATTTCTGCTTCAATAGAAATAATCCCTTTTTCCTTAGCAAAATTTATTTGGTAAACTGTTAGTATTAAAATTAATTTAACATTCCCTTTGTCCCTTGTACCTCTCCAACCAAACCCCCATTTTTCTGGTACATTAGAATAATCCATGAAAGAGTAAGCAATTATTTCATTTTCCTCCAACACAATAAAACTCCCATTTTCAACTAAATCCTCATTAAAGATTAAGCCTTCCCATTTATCAATGTTAAGTTCCGCAACAGGATTTGCAGTATGAGCTTTTACATAATTTTGTTTTACAAGTTTGATCAACTGATTCCTAAGTTCTGGTTGAACACTTAAACTTTTTAAGTCATTATATCCTTTTGATTAAAATCTGGAGATGGGAATACTTCTAAATTAATGTTGGAGATCTGAATTAATGGCATATAGGTCCTTCTTACTTCAATGAAATTACTTTGTTCATAAAACGTTTTTAACCTATACGATGTCTCCCAAATTGATGTTTGTAAAGGATACTTAATAGCTTCGTAGTTCATTAAAGATCTAATTAACACTGTCTCAATTTCATATCCTAAACGTGGTTCTGTAACCATTGCAAAATAGGTACAATAAGGATGAAAATTAGATTTCCAAGCGGTTATTAAACCCACTAACTTTTCATTTTTATAAGCTTCATACGAGCAGACAGTGTATTTAGTGTTTACTCCTCTCAAGAAATAGTGCTGGGTAAAATCGTCATCCCCCATCCATTTTGAAATTACGTCTTTTAGATTCTCGTTATCTAGCGAAATATTTGCTTTAATATCATAATTATTTTCTATCATAACTTCTTCTCCATTTGTTCTCTCATCAAAGAATCCTCTATACTCTCGTGCATGCTTATCTTTACTCTTTCTCGTGAACTTTTACAAATACTGTATCGAACAAGTTATCACCTACATACGTGTCTAATTTCCACAACCCACTTTCAGGAAGAGACATCATAGAAGGTACGTGTTGGTCTGCACCATTGTTTGCGCCACCCAATGAATGCCTATCAAGTAAAGTAATAGACTCTCTACCGTCCTCATGGGTAGCAATTACTTTAAACTCACCTTCCAGTTCCTCTTTTTCTCCCCATAGGTGCCACATATATTTTTGTTCTTTGTTTGGGTAAAATCTATCGTTGTTACTATCATCATATATAAAACCGATTCTCCCCTGCTTACCAATCATCGTATATCCACCAGATACAAAAAGTGCACTTTCCTGCCATTCAGTGTCGATGTCTGTTTTTTCGTAACAACCTAACAAAAAAGAGGCTAAAACAACAATCAAACCAAGTAACAAAAATTGTTTTCTTTTCATCTGATATCTCCTATTTTTAACCCTTTTAATGTTGTTTCAACTTTTCAGCAATCTTTTTCAACTCCGCTGCACGTGAAACAATGAATTTTCTCATATACCTCTCTAAAAACAACTTATCGGCAGCAACGCCAATAATACCGAATGGTGACTTGTATTGGAATTGATCAATCATTAACGTCCCACCATCCGCTTCCAAAAATTGATGAGTGTGGGTAAAAGAATGGAATGCTCCTTGCACCATAACATCGATAAACTTATGAGGTGGTTCCATTAATGTCACTTTAGCTGTTAGCCTTTGTTTAATTCCAAAGTGAGTTGCTTCCCAAGTAACCATATCTCCTTTTTCTAATAAGCCTTCTGTCTTTCCTTCAACAGCTATTTCCTTTGTTTTAGAAGTCGTCTGGGTATGAATATCTACATTCCTTGCTAGATCAAAACATATTTCAACAGGTGCTTGGATGAATTGTTGATGCTCAATCAGTGGCATTGGGACCTCTCCTTCTACAGACACTTATAAAAAAAGCTGAAAACCTACTCCTGATTTTCAGCTTTTCCATAATATACTGTTGTTGGGTGATTCTAGAAATTATTTTATCTACCTATGTGTAAAAAAGTTTACAGAATTTTTAAACTTTAAATCGTATTATTAGGGTAAGCTAATATATTATTCTTTATGAGCTAGCTCAGTAAGTTTTTCCAAATCCTTGATTACATAAAAACGGTTCTTTTTTAGTAGAATGTTTTCATCCTCTAAAAGACGCAGGGTTTTAACGACGGTTACTCTTGTTGTCCCAATAAGGTTCGCTAGTTCTTGATGGGTAAAAGTAATAGAGATTTGTATATCTTGTTGGTCAATGGTAGTACCATAGTTTAAGGCCCACTGAATGAGGGATGCGCAAATTCTTGGCATCGCTTTACTATAACTTAGTTGGAGTGTTTGCATACAGAGAAGTTTATATTTTCTGGTTGAGAGGAACATCGCTTGTTCAACCAGATTAAAGTGCTCTTTCAGGAGGTTACGGAACTCTTCTTTGTGAATTTGGTAAAGAGTTGCTTCCGAAGCAGTGATAGCGCTTGTAGAGTAAACCCCTTCATCATAATAGCCACATTCACCGACCAAGCCATTTTTTCCAATGATGGCCAATGCTTTCTCTTCGCCATTGGGGGATATCAAGTATAGTCTAACTCTTCCTGAAGTGACGACATATAAGTGATCCGCTTGTTCGTTTTGATCAAAGACAACTTTATGTTTCTTATACTTTTTCATAGAAGCCTTTTGGATGACAGGGCTCCAATCAAATGGAAGATTTTCTAACCAAGGTGTTACTGAGTGAATTTCTTGTACAGAATGAGTGAACATTATTATCACCTCAACTATCTATTTTAAAGGAGTGAAAGAATTGACCAAAACCATATTGCAGTATCGGGAGCTTTTTCCCACTTTAAACGAAAAGATACAATTATCCAGTTGTTCCCAGAGTGCTCTTGCACTGCCAGTGATAGATGCGATGGAAGAATATAAAGAAAGTTTAATTCAAAACGGAATGGATTGGGAGTTATGGATGAATAAGGTCAATGAATCTAAGCACCTTTTTGCTTCTCTTATTAATGCCGACGTAGACGATATAGCCATTATGTCTTCCGTCTCAGAGTGTATCTCTTCCGTTCTGAGCAGTTTCCCCGTCAATCATGGAAAGAATCAAATTGTTACAACAGAATTAGATTTTCCCTGTATAGGCCATGCGATGCAAACAAATAAAGAGAGCTTGGGTGTTAATGTAACCTATATACCTAGTAATAAAGATTATACCATTTCATTAGAAGATTATGATAAGTATTTAGACACTAATACTCTACTAACGAGCATTTCGCATGTTTCCTATTACAATGGTTGGAAGCAGAATGTTAAAGAAATTGCGGCTTTGGCTCATGCGAAGGGATCGTATCTTTTTGTGGATGCCTATCAATCTATAGGAAACATTAATATAGATGTGAAAGACATGAATGTCGATTTCCTTGCTGCAGGAGCACAGAAATTTATGCTGGGTGTTCCCGGAATTGCCTTTCTTTATATTAAGAAAGAGCTCGCAACAAAATTGACACCTAAAGTAACCGGATGGTTCAGCCAGTCTGACCCTTTTTCATTTGATGTCAAACAAAACAATTATTCTCTCTCTTCCTCACGCTTTGATACAGGAACTCCACCTGTGATTAATGCCTATGTAGCATCTGCTGCAATGAAATTACTCTTAGATATAGGGGTAACAGAAATCCAAAAGTACTTAGAGAACCTCTCAGACTTTACAATAGAATATGCCAAATCACGTGGATTTCATGTTATGAGCCCTCAGAAATCAAGTGAAAAAGGGGCTAATACCGCTTTATACTTTGCACAAGCACCACTCATTGAAAAATTAATGAAGGATAAAGGAATTATTGTGTCGGCTCGGAAGGATGTAATCCGAATTGCTCCACATTTCTACAATACAAAAGAAGATATCCGACAAGCTATTAATGAATTACACTCCTTGGTTTTATAATTTTCTCTAAAAAAAGGGTTGCCTCAGTATGGAAACAACTCCATCTGAGGCAACCCTTTTTTTATTATATTCTTTCTATCACAATCTGCTGAACTCCCTCTTCATTTGCCTTACTCCCCATTTCTCCGAATGTTTCCAAGTCTTCATCCCATACCTTTGCAAATCGGTTTCCAGCAATCCATCCCATTGGGAAAAACGTACGAGCATCTGGTCCATAAAAACAACCAAGATCATAGATGGCATGAGGATTTCCTCCCCATGCATAGGCAGGCATAAAAGTATAGAGAAGTTCTCCTGGCAATGGAAAACAAGTGATGTTTTCAGAAGGTACTTCATGCAAATCCGTAGAAGCAGTTCTTTCTCCTGGAAGTTGAACAGAGATCTCCTTCCCTGTGTACATAGCATGTCGGCCATTTGTTTCTAAAGGCTCCTGGATAATATCCCAAAATGCCTGACATGTTTTCGGAGCTTTATCCTCCAAAAGAGTGGCTCGTATACTTATCCCATGTTCAGGGAAGGTCAATTTAAATGCTTTCATCTGATTTTCCTCCTTTGTTATATTTCTAGTATTTAGACGACACTAGGTTCATAGACTAGCTGATTGGCGGCAAATCTTCGGTAATGCAAACTAGAAATATCAATAAATGGCGATTCTTTCATAATGGTCTGTGCCAATGTCCTTCCAATAGCTGGTGCCATCATAAAGCCATGGCCACTCATACCTATTGCTTGATAATAACCCTCTAATCCATCTATATCACCAAGAATGGCCTGATGGTCTGGGGTACTATCATATCTTCCATCTATGTGGTTACGAAATTCCACCTTTTCAAGAGGTGGGAATAGTTCCATTCCTACTTCTGCTGCTCTAAGTTGAAAATCGAACTTGCTATAAGGTGGCTTCAAGTCTTTACCTAGATAGCTACAATAAATGGTTCCATCTGTGAGTTGTTTAGCTGCAAATCCCTTTTCAAATGAAACAAGGAGCGGTTCAAGGACTCGCTCCTCTAGGCGGTTTGTATAGAGGATTCTTCTAACCTCTTCTTTTATTGGTATTTCAATGCCTGCTGTCTCCGCTAATTTTACAGAGCCAAGCCCTGCGGCATTGACCACATTTTCAGCCTGAATCATGCCTCTTGTTTTACATTCCACACCAACAATCCTGTCTCCTTCTCTAACTATCCTTTGTACTTTATCCGAGATGAATTGAACCCCTTTTTGTTTCGCTGCAATAGCCAGGCTGTTTGTAACATGGTAGGCATCATCAGCAAATCCATCTGTATCACAAAATGAGGCTGCCAAGAAACTGGTGCTGTTTAGTCCTGGTACTATTTCTTTTGCATCAGATGGTGTAATAAGTTTAGTAGGAATACCTAAGGAATTTTGAAGCGTAATATTACTCTTATAGCTGGCAACCGCCTCCTCGGAGTGAAATGTATATAGATACCCGACTTTACGGAAGGTTATTTCATACTCAGGGTTTAATCTTTCATTGATAGAATAGTAGAATTCCGCAGAGGCTTTCGCCATAATGCAGTTGATTTCAGTACCCCACTGCTGGCGAATACCTCCAGGGCAAATCCCAGTGACACCAGAGGAGATTCCTCCTTCATCGATGACAAGAACATTTGTACAGCCTTGTTCCGTAAGAAAGTAAGCAATGCTACATCCGATGATGCCTGCTCCGACAATAATTACTTCTGGTTGCTGCTGTGTCATATGTGTTTCTCCCTTCTTATTATATTTGTTCATTTTAAGTGGCAGGCAACAAAGTGTTGGCCCTCTTTAGCTACAAGCTGCGGCTCCAGCTCCTGGCAAATTGTTTCCGCGATTGGACACCTAGTATGAAATCGGCAACCTTTCGGTGGATTTACGGGACTTGGCACATCCCCTTCGAGAATAATCCTCTCTCGCTTACGTCTGGGATCTGGATGAGGGATGGCGGAAAGTAATGCTTGTGAATATGGGTGAACCGGATTTGAGAAAAATTCCTCTTTCGTTGCCACTTCTACTATTTTCCCGAGATACATCACAGCAATTCTGTCTGAAATGTGTTTTACAACACTTAAATTATGCGTGATAAACAAATAGGTAAGGTCATACTTCTTTTGAAGATCCTGTATTAAATTTAATACTTGAGCCTGAACAGAAACGTCCAATGCAGACACCGGTTCATCCATAATAATAAGTTTAGGATTGACAGCTAATGCTCTGGCAAGCCCAACCCGTTGTCTTTGACCTCCCGAAAACTCGTGGGGATACCTGTTCATATAAGATGTATTCAATCCGACATCTTCTAAGAGTTTAGAAATATATTCGTCCTTCTCTTTGTTTGATAGCTTTGTATGAATGTTTAATGCCTCCCCGATGATATTTCTGACGTTCAATCTTGGGTTAAGAGAGGCGTATGGATCTTGAAAAACAATCTGCATGTCTTTTCTTATTCTTTTCATTTGCGTGGAGTTAAGTTTATATATGTCCTTTCCTTCAAGCAGAACTTCTCCCGTGGTTGCTTGGATTAACCTTAGAATAGTTCTACCAGTTGTGGATTTTCCACAACCTGATTCCCCAACAAGTCCTAGAGTTTCACCTTTTTCAATATAAAAGCTTACACCGTCCACAGCCTTTACAAAGGAGTTCCCACGGGAAAATAGGCCCTTATTATCCTTTACTGGAAACCATGTCGAGAGATCTTGCACCTCTAATAGTTTTTCTTTTGTCTCGTTCAAATGATTGACCTCCCATCCACTTCCTTTGCATCTTCCCAGCGCTCAGTATACTTCCAGCATCGTACCTTTTGGTCTTCAAGAGCCAGGAGTGGAGGCTCTTCTACATAGCAGAGATCCCTTACTTCATTGCATCTTGTACAAAAGCGGCAGCCCTTAAAATTTTCCAATGCATTAGGTACATATCCTCGTATCGGCTCGAGCCTTTTTCGATTGTCCTCTATCATAGGAATGGAGTTTAGAAGACCAATAGTGTAGGGATGCTTAGGTTTTTCGAATAAGGAATAAACATCTGAATATTCGACAATTTTCCCCATATACATTACCGCTACTTGGTCACAGGCCTCCGCAACTACCCCTAGATCATGGGTAATCAGGAGTATGGACATGTTCAATCGCTCTTTTAGGTTCTTCATTAATTCTAGAATTTGTGCTTGTGTTGTCACATCAAGCGCAGTGGTCGGTTCATCCGCAATAAGGAGATGCGGGTTACAAGCAAGTGCCATCGCAATCATCACACGTTGCCTCATACCTCCCGACAGCTGATGGGGATAGTTATGGACTCGTTGGTCCGGCAGAGAGATACCAACAAGTTTCAGCATTTCAATTGTAGCTTTCAACGCCTCTTTTTTGGAAAGGCCTTGGTGAAGACGGATTACCTCCATAATTTGGTCTCCTACGGTGTAGACCGGGTTAAGTGAAGTCATCGGCTCCTGAAAAATCATAGAAATGTCGTTTCCACGAATTTTTCGTATTTCTTTTTCTTCAAGTTCCAATATATTCTGATCTCTAAAGCGAATCTCGCCGTCCACGATCTTCCCATGCGGTTTCGGAATCAATTGTAGAATAGAGAGCGACATGATGCTTTTTCCGCTGCCAGATTCCCCTACGATTCCGAGTGTCTCCCCTTTATTGAGTTGAAAGGATACCCCATCAACAGCTGGAATGATTCCATCTTCTGTATGAAAATATGTTTTTAGATTATTTACTTCCAGTAATGTTTTTGTCATCTTGCTCACCCCCAATACTTGTAGTAGGTTAAGTTAATCTAATTGTTCGAGGTGTCCCGGTCAGCAACTTACATCCGCTCTCTGTTACGGAGACTAATTCTTCAATACGTACGCCGCCTACCCCCGGTATGTACAAACCTGGCTCAATCGTAAAAATATGACCTTTTTCAATCGGTGCATCATGATGCATAACAACCCGGGGCCATTCATGTATTTCTAACCCGACACCATGTCCCAAGCCTCTAAGACTGTATTCTTCTAAATTTGCTTCCATAAAGACTTTTCTTGCTACATCATCTAACTCCTGACAAGTTACACCTGGTCTTACTGAAATAACGGCTCTTTCCAAGGCTTCTAAAACGATCATATAAACTTCTTGCATTCTCTCAATGGGCTCCCCAATCCACAAAGTACGTGTCATGTCTGACATATAGCCTTCATAACAGGCACCAAAATCAATTAAAAGCATGTCATTTTCATTCACCATCCGAAAAGACGGAGACGCATGTGGCAAGGCGCTTCTCTCCCCTGCTGCTACAATCGTTCCAAATGTAGGACCTTCACTGCCGTGCTTGGCAAGAAGGTATTCAAGCCCTACAGCAATTTGCTTTTCCGTCATGCCTGGTTTTATTATTTGGCACAATTCTTTAAAAGCAAGATCTCCAATTTCAGCAGCCCGTTGAATGGCAGCTTCTTCAGACGGCTCCTTGTATTGGCGAATGGCTAGGCTGACATCTTCTGTATACACCCAGTCAACTTTTTCATCCATATTCCTTAATGCTCTTAATAGAGACACTGGAGTCTTCTTCCCATCATAGGCAATGGAGTTTATCTCCATAGATTTCATCACTTTTTCTAAAGTTGTAAACGGATTAATCTCATGGATATAAACTTTATATCCTTCTGTCTCCTCTCTTATCTGCTGTGCATACCGTTGGTCCGTTACAAGAATTCCCTCATTTTTGGTGATAAACAAATAACAGTTACTTCCTGTGAATCCAGAGAAATACCGGTAATTTTCCACCGTGTTTAAGAAAAAAGCATCACAGTCATTTTCATCAAGCCATTTTCTCAACTTCTCGATCCGTCGCAACATGGGCATCTGTCCTTTTTGCTTGATAGATTGGTATTGTTAAAAGGGACAAAGAAATCGAACGAATCCGATTTCTTTGTCTGTTAGCAGAAGATTATTTAACACTCCACTCGCGAGCGTTAAATGTCACACCTCTGAAATCCGGAGTAAATCCTGCCACTTTCTCATTGGCAACATACGTAGCGCTTTGCTCATAGATTGGGATCCAGATTTCATCCTCTGCAAGTTTCTTACTGACCTCCCAAATATATTTCTGACGCTGTTCAAAGTCTACTTCCTTCGATTGTTTGTCAAGGAGTTCATCCACAAGTGAATCTGAATACCCAACAAAATTATACCCATTTGGAGGCATGTACGCCGAACCGAAATAACTACGATATTCATCCGGATCTGCTTCTATACCAAACCCAAGAATATAGGCATCATAGTCATCCTTTGTCACTTCTCGCTGTTTTCCATCTGCAGTTTGTGGAAGTAACTTTGTGACAAGCGTAGGAAAATCCAAGGAAAGAAGTTCCATTTTAACGCCAATTGCTTCATATTGCTGTTTTAAGAGTGCAGCCGTTTTTTCTCTTTCTTTAGTTCCTGTTGGTACTTGCAGAGTAAAACTAAGCTCCTTGCCGTTCTTTTCGAAGATGCCTTTGCTGTTCTTTTTATATCCTGCTTCCTCTAAAAGTGATTCCGCTTTACTCTTGTCAAAGTCATAGATTGGAAGATCCGGACTATGCGACCAGTGCTTTGAAGGGAAGATGTCATCTGCGACCTCTCCATATTCTCCTAGAATGGAAGCAACGATAACACGCTTTTCTGTTGCATGAGCCAACGCTTGACGAACTTTCACATCTGAGAAATGGTCGTTCTTGGCATTAAATCCGACATAGTACACGCTTAGTTGATCTGACAGTACGACATTTGCATAATCAAGTGACTTAATCGATTCTATTTCGGCAATCGGTACTGAAGTAATATCAATTTCCTTGTTCATGAATGCCGCCAACATTGTATTTGCATCACCAAAGCGAACTACTAAACTATCAAGGTGGGGTGTACCTTTAAAATAGTCTTTATTTGCACTTAGTTGAATAAATTGTCCAGATTCCCAAGAGTCAAATTTAAATGGTCCAGTTCCTACAGGAGCACGGTTGGAATCATGCTTTGCCCATTCTGCCGGAGAAATTTCTGACAGGATATGCTCAGGTAGAACGCCGATAAACAGCCCTGAAATAAACGGTGCAAACTGCTCTTTTGTTGTAAACGATATCGTATAATCATCGATGACTTTAATTCCTTCTACAGAGTCCGCTTCACCTGCTTTATATTCAGCAGCACCTACGACCGGATCCACTCTCCAATAGGCCCCTGCGTCATAGTCTGGATGAGCAAGCGATGTATAGGTGAATTCAACATCCCTGGCAGTAAATGGTTTACCGTCATGCCATGTAACGCCCTCATGTAAATAGAAGGTATATGTTTTCCCATCCTCGGAAACATCCCATTTTTCAGCCAAACTTCCAATCATTTTTAATTCTTCATCCGGAATAACCAAAGAATCGTAGATCATATGTGTGACAAGAGTGTCAGAAGAAGTAGCCCAAATCAGCGGGTTTAAGTTACCCGGTTCGCTTGCTGAGGCAATCGTAATGGAACCTCCTTGCTTCGGCTCTTCTGTATCTGCATTGTCGTTTTGTTTGTTATTTGTATTACTATCCGTACTACTTTCGGAAGTACAACCTACTAGCAAAATCAATACAATTGCAATTATTGACAAAATATTCAATCTTTTTTTCATATAAATCCCCCTTAATCAATGATTGAATAGGCTCTTTTCGTAAAAATGACATTGTAAAAATAGAAATGACATAGGAAGTGAAAGCAGCCAATGGATACAGGACATAAAAATGGCAGCCTGCGTCATTCAACCCTCCTTTCAATGGTATGTATGGTGCCTATGATTTCATTTTTGGATCGAGTGCATCACGCAAACCGTCACCCAAAAAATTAATGCATAGGATTGTTAAAAGAATGGCAAAGCCTGGTGGGGCCCATACCCACGGCTTAAACTGTAAAATTGTGATTGAGGTAGCTTCATTCAGCATGTTCCCCCAGCTTGGGATGGGCTGCTGCACCCCGACACCAAGAAAGCTTAGAGCAGACTCTGTTAAAATTGCTTCTGCGGTTTGGAGTGTCGCCTGAACAGTAATAGGTGCCATGATGTTAGGTAAGATATGTTTTCCTATTATAACTAAGTTGCTCTGACCAAGTGCCTTGGAGGCTTCAATGTATTCCATTTCCCTGAGTCGCAGGACTTCCCCACGCACTAATCTTGTCATTGTTGTCCAGCTCACAAGTCCAATAACAATCATAACATTATAGAGATTAGGCTTTAGTAGAGTGGCAACGGAGATAACCAGAAATAATACTGGAAAACAAATAACTACATCCGTTATCCTCATCACGATAACATCAACCCACCTGCCGTAATAACCGGCAAGTAATCCCATCACAATACCGATAAATGAAGAAATACATACCGCTACTAAGGCCACACTCAACGAAACTCTTCCCCCATAAATAATACGACTGAGCAGATCGCGTCCGAGGCTATCTGTTCCTAGCAAATGCTCTGAATTAGGAGCTTGCAGTACATTGATTAGTCCTAGATCATTTTCTTGAGAAGTATATGGATTATATGGAGCGATAAGTGGAGCTAATAGTGCTGACAGAATCAATAATGCCAACACGACGGCACCAACTAACGCCAATTTGTTTTTCTTAAAACGCTTCCAGGCTGCCTGTCTAAAGGTTTTTCTCTTCCATTCAGGCTTGCTTGGAACTAAAGGTGGTTCATTTTGTATTTCCACACTTCCATTCACTCGGCTTCCCTCCTTTCACTAGTTGTATCTAATTCTTGGATCTGCCCAAGCATAGAGAACATCAGCGAGTAGATTTCCCAATAGAACCAGAATAGATGTAAACAAATTCAATGCCATTATGACTGGGTACTCCCTTCCAACGATTGCCTGGATACCCATGCTTCCCATCCCTGGCCAATTAAAGATATGCTCAGTAATATAGGCGCCACCAAATAGGAACGGTATGGAAAGACCAAAGATAGTAATTACCGGAATAAGCGCGTTTCTTAATGCGTGCTTTACAATGACCACTTTCCTGCTTAACCCTTTCGAATCTGCCGTACGAACGAAATCCTGATTTAGTACTTCCAACAGGCTTGACCTCGTAAATCGCATTACGACCGCTACTGTCGGTAAGGAAAGAACAACAGCAGGCAGAATAATATGTTTCAAATGGTCTATAAAGAGGGCAAATCCGGTCAGGTTTGCACCTATTGACGCCATTCCGGAAGTGGGGAACCATCCAAGCTTCAACGCAAAAATAAAGATTAGTCCAAGCCCGAAGAAAAAGGACGGGATGGAAATTCCGATAAATGCAAATACCGTAAGAACATAATCCGGTAGCTTATAACGATGTGTCGCAGAAAATACTCCAAGCGGGACACCGATTACAAATGCCATGATAAAGGCTGAACCGGTAAGTGTTAACGTCGCAGGGAGCCTCTCTAAAATTAAATCACTGACAGATTGCCCGGTTTTGATGGTATATCCAAGGTTCCCTTGTAAAATTTCTTTCAACCAATTGAAATACTGGACAATTTTAGATTGGTCAAATCCTAGACTTGCTTGGGCTCTTTCCATTTCTTCCATTGATATTTTGGGATTAATCATTGTCTGCATTGGATTTCCCGGAGCAAGCTGCATAATAAGGAAGGTAAGAATTGTTATTCCTATAAGAATGGGAATTGCATGAAGAATCCGTTTTACTATATAAACTCCCACGAGCTTTCACCTCCTATCGAAAATCATATGGCGGGAATCAGAATCAGTTCTTTTTGACGCTCTGTCAGGAATTCTGCACCATCTTGCGTCACAAGAACATTCTCCTCCACAATAAATTGAAGACCTTGATCAGTGAATAAGGTTGGTTCTAACGTGAATACCATCCCTTCTTCTACTTGACCATACGGCGAAGAACCGTACCGAGCCCATTTGGGGCCAAGCAATACTCCCCCATCATGGACATCTCTACCAATCTGATGACCTGTCGCATGAGTAATCTCTGGGTAGCCATTTGTTGTCAAATGTGCCCTAGCTATTTCATCCACTTGATAGCCAGTAACCCCCGGCTTCAATCCTTCAGCAGCCTTTGTGATGGCCTCATAGATGGTGGTAAATGCTCGGTTCACATGCGATGGCGCTTCTTTTTCCCCTTCTTTCAGGAAATAGACAGTTCTGGCAATATCAGAAACATAGCCATCAATATCAATGCTAAAGTCCATAATTAGTAGGTCCCCAGGTTCGATCACTGCATCACTCGGAGAACGATGAGCGATCCGTTCCTTCAATACAATTGGCATGGATAGTGCACGATCGATTCCATTAACAACGTGATGACGTTCCATCTCATCCACAAACAATTGACCGACCTGCTTCTCACTTAATCCAACCTTTAGTTGACTAATAACTGAATCATATATTTCATGCGTTAAGCGAATGGCTCGGTAGATTGTGTCGACTTCTCGGTCAGTCTTAATACTTCGTAATCGACTTAAGAAGGACTGGGAAGATACAAATTCCCCTGAAAAATCTCCCTTGAGCGTTTCCTTTAGCCAACGAAAACGTCCGACCGTCAGTCCGTCAGCCAGGTGCTCATCCTCTGAATAGTTGAGCGCAATCTTTTTTGGCTGAAATCGTCTAACCACTTCTTTTAACGGGTCAGCCAAGCTAGTGGTATATTTAATTACTTCCTGAAACAATCCCGATTCTTCAATATCTTGTGCATCAATGGAACTGCACAGTACCAGCTTCTCTCCTGTTCTTGTTAGAACAAACGCTCCAGGTCCCACCGTTTTGACACCCGTAACAAGATTTAGGCACGGGTCACTTCCTTCACTTGTGACAATTAACCATAGATCGATTTCCTGCTGGTTTAAATACTGAATTGCTTGTTCCATTTTTTCAAAATTAACAGAGTACTTCATGGTTCCATCCCTCACTTCCTGCAAATTGATTTTATAAGCAAAGAGAGTACGTTCGTTCCGAAAAGAAAGGACTCTCTAGTAATATTTTCATTATGGTTATGCACTTTTTTAAGAACACTGACAAATGCATCCTTTTCTGTTAGCGGAGAAAAACCATAGATGGCGGACCTTGTATCTCCAAAGTAACGTCCATCCGTTCTTCCAAGTGCGAGAAACGGTAGGAGTGTTGCATTGGATCCTACATCCTTTAACGCCTGTTCCATCTTTCGAATATAAGGGGCATCAAGTTCACATTCAAATCCTTCTTCTAAGCTCGTAATCTCTATGTCTACCTCCACCCCGTATAGAGCCTCTGCCAGCCACCTTGACAACTGTTCCTTAGTCGTCCCTGGAACAAGGCGAAATTCCACTTCGACCTCCGTAAGATATGGAATGGCATTTACCACAGACCCTATTTCTAACTTGTTCACTACAGGTCCTGTTGTTTCCATATACTCCAACAAATCAACCAACAATTTTTCATCCTCTGTTTTTGGAACCAAGCTTATATCGTCAATGCCGAGGACTTGCTTAAATTTGGTAGAAACCTTGGTTGAACTCTTTGGAAAGGACCAGGAGAGAAGGCGTTCCATTGCCTTAGCAAGAGTGAGAATAGCTTGATTTTCAGGGGGACAGGACGCATGTCCTCCCTGACCTCTTGCGATTACCTTCACTTTCGCTACCCCTTTTTCACCTGCCGTATAGAGTAGATAAGTGTGACCTTTGTAATTTACTGTGAATCCTCCACCTTCATTAATTACCATACCTTTTTGAAACAGATCCGGATGTGCTTTTTTTAGAAATCCCATCCCCTCACCGCTACCATTCTCCTCATCGGCAGTTGCCAGCAAATAAACATCACGGTTCAACGAATCCTTCAACCTGGCCAATTCAAGAAAGGCATTTACCTGCATCGCCGTCAGCTGCTTCGTATCAAGAGTTCCTCTACCCCAAATCACACCATCGACCTCCACACCCGAGAATGGCGGTTGTTCCCACTTGGCTTCTTCTGCTCTGACTACATCAAGGTGGGAGATTAGATAAAGAGGCTCTTCCTCTCCACCCACAAGCTTCGCTACTAAATTGGTTCTCCCAGAGGTATTCTCATAAAAATGAACCGGGATACCTTCATCGAGCAGGATTTCTTCCAAATACTCCGCAGCCTTTCGCTCTTCTTTCTCTCCATTCGTTGTATCAATTGTTAATAACTTCTTGAAAATGGTCAGTGCCTGCTGTTCTGTTTCTTCCAACATTCTCATCGGCCGGCTCTCACTCATAAGGAATCAAAATCAAAGAGGTTTGACGTTTGCTTAATATCTTCGGCCCATTCTCTGTCACGAGGACATTTTCCTCAACAAGCATACAAGGAAGACCCTCATCCTGAATGACGGTAGGTTCAATTGCGTACACTTCCCCTATACGAATTGTTCCTTCGACCGATTTTCTTGGAGGAGTTCTTCGCGGTCCAAGAATTGTTCCACCATCATGTGTTTCCCGTCCTACCTGGTGTCCGACAGAGTGACGGATCGTCGGATACCCATGCCGCTCGATACATTCTCTTCCAACCGCATCCACTTCATAGCCTTTTTTTCCTGGTAATAGTGCCTCAATTGATTCCGTAATGGCAACAAAAGCAGCTTCAAAAGCAGCTGTCACATCAGCTGGCGGTTCCGTTTCCCCTTGTTTCAATAAATAGCAGGTACGGGCAATGTCCGAAACATAGTCTTCGTATTTCAAGCTGAAATCAATGATTACGATATCCCCCGGTTCTGCCACATAATCGCCTGGCTTTCGGTGTGCCAATCCATTTCGAACCGTGCAGACAAGTGGAGGGTCATATGGATTCCCTAGACCATTCGTCACTCCACGTTTTTTCATCCCTTCAACAAAAAGCTGACCTATCTCCTTTTCTGTCATTCCATGCTTTATCAACTGAAAGACTTCCTCATAAATGTCCGTCGTCAATTCGATGGCGCCCTGCATCGCTTTCAGCTCGGAAGTAGACTTCACACTGCGAAGCTCTTTTAAAATCTCCTCACTGGAGGTTTCTTTTTTCTGCAGTTCCTCTTTTCCAAGCACCCGCTCTAACCATTTGTACAACCCAAGCGTCAATCCATCACATAAATGGTCATCATTTGAAATGTTCAACGCGAATCTTTTCGGATTTTCCTGCTTGTATTCTTGCAAAAACACGTCATCGATAGATGCTTCGTAGATAATTACCTCTTCAAAAAGCTCTGTCTCGACGTACGCCTCCTTGTCACTTACTGAGGTTACCACCTTATGTCGTCCATGCCTGTTCAGGAAAATAACAGCTTGGTGAATTGAGCGTGTTCCGACTAAAAGAGGAAGACTAGGATCGGATCCTTCCCTCGTAACAATCATCCATGTATCAATATTATGCTTGTTCAATAGTACAACTGCCTGATCCAGTTTTTCCTTTGCGATTGTTCGATTACTCGTTTTCATGCAAATCGCTCCCTTCCATTCCTGTAAGTGTTCCATATAGTACTTGAATGCCAAATTTCAATGATTCCAATGGCAGCCGCTCATCCACACCATGCACCATTGGCAGGACCCTTTCAAAAGTCATATCCGGCAGCATTGGCGAAAAACCGTACACCTTACTTTGCAGATGCTTGACATGCCTGCCATCATTGCTTCCCACTGACAGAAAAGGAACAATGGTAGCATTTGGTATGTATCCTTGTAATACAATATTCATCTGTTCAAATAGCTTGCTTTCAAATGTAGACTCATAGCCCTCTTCAAAGCTTTGTATCTCGAATTTGATATCTCTCCCAGCTATCAATCTTTCAAGCTCTGATTCTATCTCTTTCTTGCTAATTCCCGGTATAGTCCTACAATCAAGAAAAATTTCACTATCTCCTTGGAGTTCCTTGTATTTTCTTCCTCCATTCCACTTAGTAACCGTAAAGGTCGTCTCTGACATCGCTCTGAACAGTTGATAGAGAAAGGGGCTTACATAAGGTTTCAATAGCAATAATTGCTCCTCATGGGAGAGGAACTTTATTTTAGTGACATCCTGTACACTTGAAGTCAGCGTCTCTATTAAACTTTTCGTTGTAAATGGTAATTCTCCAGGAAGGTTTAATAAGGCAATTTCCTTAATAATTGTGGAAGCCATCTTCAACTCCTCCTGCACGGGAAAATAAGCATTTTGCTCTATCTTCTTTGGAAAAGATAGTCGGATCCGGCATACTCCTTTTTGCCCTGTTTCACAAAGATAATAATGATGATCACGAATTGTTATCGGGAAACCTCCACCTTCATTCAATACATATGAATTCTTAAACATTCCCTCGTACTTTGGAAGAAGTGCCTTTAACCCCAGCTCGCTGCCATTCTCTTCGTCCGCCGTTGAAACTAGAACTAAATCAAAAGGAAACACCACACCATTTCTTTTTAAAAGGATTAAGGTCATAAGATGCATAATTGTGAGTTGTTTCGTATCAATCGTACCTCTCCCCCATAGCACATCATCAATGATTTCCCCTGCAAAAGGATCTACTGACCAATCTTGCTTTCTTGCAGGCACTACATCAAGATGTGACAATAGGATAATTGGTTTATGGAACGTCCCATTGTAAGATACAATTAGATTCCCCCTATTTGTACCAGTCTCTTCTACCCGAGCAAGTAGGCCATTTTCATTCGCCAACAAAGCCAGATATTCAGCTGCGGGAAGCTCATTCCCACTCGGATTAGAGGTATCAAACTGTATCAACCTCTGCAAGTACAAAGTAGCCTCTTCCTTCACACTCTTCCAGTCCATAAATTGCCCTCTCTGTCGTTTGAATTTTCAAATTATTTAAAATAATAATAACCTCTCTTTCTTGCTAAAGATGTTAACTATTTAACATCCTGTCAAAGTTTTTAGAAAAGTCTGATAGAAAGTCTGACACACATAATAAGAGAACATACTCTGTTTATTGTTACGAGGACAAATAAAAAAGAGCAGTAACTCCGCTCTTTTACAAAGACATTTATTAAATTTATAGATGATCTTAATATTAGCCAATTAATCTTCATCTTTCACTTCAACCACAAGCAAATAATTTATTGCAACCCGAGAATTCCACTTAGTAGCTATTTTATAGACATATACCCCGTCACTTTCAGGCGTAGTAAGTTCAAAATTCCTCAAAACTACATTCTCTTCCTGAAGAATTTCATCCTTCCAATACGTTAAATAAACCTTCTTTGGCATGTCTTCATAATTTATCTTTATGATTTCACTTGGCTTTACAACCACCCGCTCTAAATCTTTATAAATTTCAGGAGGATTGTTGGTATCTATCTCTTCTACTGGTATACCTGAAAAACCAACGTAATCTAAATTTTTCCCATCAATGGTTATATCTGAACTAACACTAATATCAGAATTACACCCAATCATGTTGATTAAAAAAACAAGTAATAAAAAGTTACGAAGAAAAGAAGAGATTCTCATTTACTTCCCTCATTTCGCTTGGAATTTATTTCCCAGTAGTTAAAGCCGTTTCACTGATAATGGAACTAAGTTTTAAACGGGCTATCCACTTTTCCAATTCACTTAAACTTCTTGTAATTCCGTTTATTTCTTCATGGTATTCTAAACCTTCAACAGGGGCGTAACCGATTTCAAGTTTTGCGATTCTATGTACAATCATTGCCCATTCGGCATCCGTCATTTTTTCTTTCGAATGTTCATTTATATATTCCGCACTGCTCCTGGAAAACAAGCAGGAACCGGCTGTTATATCAAAGTTCAATCCTAACTCAAGAGAACAAATTTTGTTTGTAATCTTTTCTGTTTCAATCCATTCCTCCGGGTGTGTTTCCATGGCTCTTTCTGTACGCCCTAAAATAAGATAGTCGCAACTCGGTAAATTAGAGGTTAATAGTTTCAGCTCATCAAGATGGTTTGCTCCCCAAGTTAGAAGTCTGTCTAGGTCGCAATAATGATAATATTCACTATGACCAGAAAGTCCCAAGCTGACAACTTCCCTTCTTGCTGCAGCCGCTCCTTTTTTTGGGATTACTTTTACTTTAAAATTGCTTTTTTGAATTTGGTCAATGAGTGTATACGAGGATTCCTCACTTATCGTTATATAAAGCTCTGGATAGATATCTTCTAATTCTTTTTGTAATTCCATAAACAGCTTAATGTTTTTTCCCATCGGGTCGTGTGTAACTGTTAGCAGTCCTATATTTGACAATTTGTTCACCTCAATTTATTAACTAATCAGACCGTTCATGTTTTTAAATGCCTTTACCCCATCCTCACATATCCTCTGCAAAAAAGTGTGTTCTTCGGTTTAAGTGCAATGAGGAATAAATTGATGATATCCGAGGCAGAAATCAACGTGTTGAACCAACTAATAAATAATAAGATTAATTTCAAATCTCCTGAAACATAAAACGATAGAATGAAAGGCACAATTCATAAAACAATATATGGCAAGCTCATAAAGACCCAAAACCTAGCTTTAGAGAGGATGGCATTTGTATTGATCCAAAAAAATATACCACTAAAAGTTAGGCTTATATCGCCTTTTTTTTTTATAACTAATATGTGAAGACATTCGTGAAGAAAGAAGACTAAGATGCCTATTATGATGAGTGCAAAAGAAGGTATATGAGAGAAATTTGTACTGAAGATTGATGGTATGAATAAAAGGAGTACCTGTAGAAGGTATACAAACTTCATATAATGCTCTCGGTACCAGTTATTTTGTATAAAAGGAGTCCATACTGTCGAATCCAAACTCACTTGTGGTAAATGCCGAAACCATAGTATCATAGCCATTCACCTTCCTCGCCGTTTTGATAAGTTAATGAGAATAAATAAAGAACTGTAAGCTACCTTTACCATATTGTCTATTAATTTATTTGTAGAATTAGTCTTCTGAATATTTTTAATGACTGTTTACATATATTATTAGTTTGGACATTATCGATTTATTAATTGATGAAAGGAGAATTATCAGTGACTAACTTTGATTATTACTCCGATAGGTTATTCTATTAAAAAGATAATATTCTACTAATGCATAGATAGTACCAGATACACCGAAAACAATAATTGCACTACTTTTATTAAATTCATAACTTCTTATAAAATCTTGATAATTGTATAAATGATTAAAAATCCAGATTCCACTTATACCTCCTATAAAAGAATAAACTATAATTCTTAGAAATAAAGATTCTACGAACTTGTTTAGAAGAAGAGTTAAAGGTAAGAAGGAAATCAGGTATAGAAGGAAGCTAAACACTAAGTTATATAAAACAAAACCAAAGCCAATATTCCTCAGTCCGTAGTATAGGGTTGTAGTTATTTTATTGCCTTCGAAAAATTCCAAAACCATTGTGGCAATAGTATATAATGAAACGAAAATCCCACACATGATTAAGTTATACTTAAAGCGGTTCATAACAAGCCTCCAACTTTCGCTCCCCTTAATCCCTTGTGTTCTTCAGATCCGAGACCAGCATTCCATATACCATACTGTCTGTCCACTCACCCTTACTCCAGAAATCCTGGATGAAGTGAGCTTCCTTTCTCATCCCTATACGCTCACACAATTTTTGGGAGGATATATTCCTTGCATCAAGTGTCGCTTGGATACGGTGCACTTCCTGTTCGTAAAATAATTTTCTGACTAACTGACTCACTGCTTCTGTTGCATACCCCTTCCCTGAAACTTCAGCAGAAAAACTGTACCCAATTTCAACCGTATCCTTCATGCCAGTAAACCATACAGATAAATCACCAATTACCTTTGTACGGTCCACCACTGCTAGACTTAAGCTGGTCTCTTTAGTTAAGGAATGGTTTTTTAATTTTTTTTCAAACAATTCCTTCATGCTTTCATTTGACCATTTATGATGAAGTAGATATCTACATATGTCTTCGTTATTGTAAATGTGAAATACGTCAAATAAGTCATCACTTTTAAACGGCCTGATTATTAATCTTTCGGTGGTAAATTCCAAGAAATTCGCTCCTCTACAAATAAACTATAAACCTTGCTTTACTGGGATTTAATTAATACATTACTTCATATAATTCGTAACTAATTCATAGCACCTTTCTTCTGTCAGGTTTGCCAGCACAGCCACGTATTCTAGGTGCTCTTGGGTACCGCCTTTATACTTTAGAGATGCTTCCAATGCACGATCATCTCGATAGGTTATCCAGTTCCTTTGTTCTTCTCTTAACTCGACCATCTCTTCAGCGGAAAGTTGCTCCTCTAAGACACCATAAATTTCATTTAATAAATTATCCCATAGTTCCCATCGATCATTTTCCACTTTTTTCAACGCGTATGTCGATGAATCTGTTGCTTCCAATTCTTCCGCTTCTTTTTTTGTATATCCTAATTGCCGGATATACTTTTCTTTTACACTTGTAGAAGCTTCTTCTTCTTCAATAGTTTCATTGATTGATGTATCAACTTTTTCGTTTGTTTCATTATTATCTTCAAGGTCTGCCTCAGTGTTGTCCTTATTTAGTTCCTTTTCAATTGTTACCTCATTTGTAGGATTGTCATTAGTATTTTGAGCAGTGTTTAACTCATCAATTGACATGAAGATCCTTGAATACATTTCTTTGATATGCTCATCATTATTAATGTCATTGTGCAGACCAAATCCCCAATGTTTCAATGTATCATCTTCATGTGAGATAAGAACACCAACCGCATAACTCACACCAGCTGTCCATTCTGATGTAGTGTCGTATTCCAAACCTTTTTCCGTAAAAGGAACAAAATTATCCGTTCCAATAAAGTAAAATGGAATGGTGGAAACTGAATAAACATCTGCGAATTGGTCTTCAGCCGCCTTTGAAAGATTATTCTCTCTAATAAAAACCGCATCATAAAAAGTCAATTCTTCAGGTGTCATTTCATCAAATGATATTTCTGTAAATGTTACTTGATCTTCTTTTACTTCTGGTGGTTCTCCTACAACTGCTATGTCTAAAGTTTTTCCCTCGTACAAGTTAAAAACTGGATCCTGACTACAAGCGGTTAGTGTAAATACTAGTACTAGTAAAATAAAACAATATGTTGTTATCTTATATTTACTCACACTCAATCTCCTTTGCTAAAAAGTTTACCGAACAGCCACATAACAATCATCTCAGATTCCCATTATTCCCAGGAGTGATATTATCCCGAAAATCAGAGATAAGATTGCCTGAGTATTAGTTTCTTCTCGTTTGGATGTTATAATATTTACGTAATCTCAGCTTCCAATAAGGATGTGTCACCTGAACTCATCGCATGGTATGTCAAGCATTTTAATACCTCACTTTTATTATGGAGTGTCCAAATAAGCATTAGCGATAAACTAGAGTGTCACATCCAATTTCTTAATCTTGGAGTGGGAAATCAAATATACATCACCCAAAATGTCAATTTTGTCTCCCTTAACACGTACAGCGCAATCTTTGTTTGACGCATAGATATTCATTTCTTCAGATAAAAAAGATAATTCGTTTTGGACGTGCGCAATGTTATTTTCAAGATCAAAATGAGACAAGACGGAAAAATTGTCAAGACCGATCCCTTTGTATACAGAGCTTGTTTCAACCTTATATCCAAGATTTTTCGAACATATCCATTTTGCGGACATATTAATAGCACCGGCGCTTGCTCCCATGACAACCGCTCTGCTTTTTAAAATCAAATCTGACAATCCGTATTCCATCAAAAAATCATTTTGTTTAGGCGTATTTCCACCCAACAAGAAAATGACTGAAGCATTTTGAATTAACATGTGGGCATCTTCCTTTTGAACCCGATAATTTATTAAATGGTATTTCCCAAATATAATCCCGGCCTGGTCAAGCCACGAGCGTTCGGTAGCGCCATCATCTTCATAAAGAGATGGATTCGAACTAATCATAACAAGCGATTTTCTATCAGTAATATCCCCCTGTATCACCCTGCCCAAATTCTCAGGAAAAAACTTGCTAAACCAACCTAAATAATAGTGAGTTTTCATAAGTCCTCCGTTACCCAAATAAAGTATCATTCACCTTCTACTTAACTCATTTCGTATTCCTAATCTACTGCCTACTACCAATTATTTCATAATCTAAAAATTCCTACAATAAGTTGTTTTTAATTCAGGTCCTTAATAAAAATGAGCGGATCCTTTTTCAAGGATCGCGCCCAACTATTGAGCGATGAAACACGCTCTCTATATACGTTTTAATTTGTTATATGATGCTTCAAGTCCAATCAACGCCACCCCAAGAAGATTGCAACTTTCGCAAAAGGACAATTTGGCCGATATGGTACGCATCGTGCATCATGATATTACTAAGTAAACGCTCAGTAGAGGAGCTGTTAGCTGCATACGGAGATTTTAACTTTTCATCGTCAAGATCTTCTATGACACTTTTCAATTTATTAATCACCTCATTAAGGACCTGCACTGTCTGGGCCCATCCTACTTCGTCTTCAGGATCCCCCTGACTCCCAAAGGTTTCTTCATTGTCTTTTGCCTTATGCGGATTCTCCGTGCCATTAATTCGATGGATTACATCTTCATTCCAAAATATCAAGTGGTTGACAATCTGCCAAATAGAATTGTTGATACCAGAACTTGTCCATGATGCCTCTGTTGCAGTGACTCCTTGAAGCGCATGATCCATAGATGCAAACCACTCATTATCATGACAATGCATATCGAGTTGTTCTAAAAACATTTTGGTTACAACTTGCATACAACCAATCCCCTCATTTTTTAATTGGTTCTTCATTTCATTAGGAATATTAAAAATACAACCAATCACACACTATGAAAATTCGACTCATCGAGTTTCGATTCCTTTATAATGATATAAGAGCAACTTATAGGCAGATCAAAAACAAGATGTCAAAACGAATTGATCGTGCATTGACAGAACTCTCATTTTCGGATATCTTTATTATTCTAATTTTTAAAAATCGATAAAGGAGTGTAATCAGATGGATATTAAAACACCTGACTTGGTTGAAGCAAAACGTCAAATTGACTCTACGCTTAACAAATTAAGAGAAACTGTAAAAACTCTTGAAGCTAAAGAAAATCCTAATAGATATAAATCTCAGATTACTTTAGCCAAAAGGAGAATTGAAGCATTTGAGATTTCAGTGTTCCTTATTGAAAGAAAAATAATTGAACTTTCTGAATAAGAAGCTACAATAACTTTGACATATAATACTCATCATAAGCTCTATCATTTATCATAAGGGAATTTCTTTTCGTTCCTTCTATTTCAAAACCACATTTCTTGTAGAGTGCTACACCAGACTCATTTTCGGTAACAACACTTAATTCTAATCGTGAAATATTATGTTTTAAAGCCCAAGTTGTAACAGCATTAAACAGTTTTGTACCTATTCCTTTTCCTCTATATTCTTGTAAAATACCTATAACAAGATATGCGGAGTGTTTTGTTCTTTTAGCGCTTCCGCCCATAACAAATAAGTAACCAATGAATTTGCCATTTTCTTCTGCAACAAATGTCGTTGAATTGTTTTGCTTGTCCATTACTTCTATCCGTTTTTGCTGTTGTTCAAGACTAGTTTCTCGTTCACTGGGCTCCATAAGCATAAAAGCAGCTGTACTCTCAACTTCCTTTATTAGGTTTAATAAATTTTCTGCATCTTCCATTTTAATTTCTCTAATTATCATACCATTCCCCCCTCTTCTCTGATTCTATCAAATCTAAAATATGGATAGATCTTATACCTATCCTAGATTGCTAAACTAGCCAGATTATGTTTCAATTGCCCTCTTTATCTGAAGACTAACAAGTAATTCTAACCTTAACCCTTTTTATCAGTATTTGAGCTGTTTCTTTCTTTCATCATTTCTAACTCAATTTGTTTCTCTTTCAAATCAATTTCTCTTAATTTTTCCTTATGTTTCAATCCATTCTTATGAGCATAATACATTAGTGAAAATGCAACAATTAACGGTAACCAGAGCCATTCCAACAATATTCCTCCTCTCTTTTGTTAACTAATTATGATATTCATTCTGTTTTGTAATTAAATACCCCTTTTTTAGGTACTTCGACCCACTTGTTGCAATTGCTCCCCGATAGCTTTATACCAATTATTTCAAACCTTGAAGATTTACTCAAGGTATTTTCCATAAAAAAGAAGCTTACCATACTTCAGTAAGCGTCCTTTAACACAATTAGCATTATTAATTTTAAGAACTTCTGTACAACGTTTAAAAATCCAACTCGGCAGGTTACAAATTATTAAATTTCTATAAATCTTTGCATCTTGATGTTAGGGTAATAAATTCTTCAACATCTCTAACGCATGATCCGTTGCCTAATATCTTCTTGATAGACTTTATTTTTTTAACCAATCAAGGACAATATCCATTCTTTTATTTCTTTAATACGTAAATAGGAAGGCTGTGAGTTAGTTCCTGTAACAATTAAAGGGATCAAGGAGTCTTGTTTATGAAGGCCGCCATGGCTTGCACCTCCTACATGAGTGGGGGATCCTTCACCGATGAACTCATACCCTGGCTTCGCGCTGACAACGATAAAATTGCCTTGATGAGAATAAAGACTACTATACAGTCTCTCGAGGGCATCGGGATAGTCCCCATAATGAACTTCATTGTCCCTTATTGTCAAATCCAGTAAATTTAAGTTGCCTTCGAGGTTCCATGATTGGTTATAGGAATCAATGAATGGTCCTCCCTTGCGAAAACGGAGTTCCCCTTCTTCTTTTCCGGCCCGTACGACGATGTAGGAACCTTTTTTCCAAGCAATCACGTCAATTCGTTCCTCATTTTGAACGGTTTGGACGAGCTCGTCTATTGATAGGTTTTGCTTATCTAATGTGTATACATAAGACATCCGTTCATTAACCGCTAACACTATTTAATTTTGAGGCTGAATTCCTTTTTTTAGCTTCATAATGTCGTATTCACCAAATAACTCCCTTAAATCTATCAGGGCTTTTTTTCGGTTGGAATCAACCCATGCCTGCCCATTGTCCCCAATCGTTATCCATATATGTTGGTGAATGGCTTCTTCCCAAGTATCATATACATTCAGCAGTTTCTGCAGATAGCGATCAACTTTCTCTATGCCTAGAATGTCCATGCGACCATACTTGTGAACCCGCTGGTCCAGTTCGGGAAAGTAAACAATTGTAAATGCAGGTAATTGATCTGATTTGATTAAATGGGTTAACTCTTGTATGGAAAAAGAATTGTTGAACCCAAACCTCTGCCACAGCCGTTGAAAACGGGTTGAACCACTGATATTTTTTAACGATCCGTATGTAAATGCTGCTGGAGCAAATGTTGGACGATCTTTTTTTATTGTGGTAAACCATGTAATTAATTTTGGCAATTTATAATAATGGGGGGTATTGCCACGATAAATAAGTGCATTTATAGAAGCAGACTTTTTCCCTTTTTCCTCTATCTCCTCATGTATCGTTTTTACATCCTTGCTGATATGGCTGCCGTTCATGTTAAATAATATATCTTCAAGCGATTGGCTTATACCCAGCTTCCATAGTTCACGAATATGACTGCCATAATTCACGAGTCGATTTTCCTTGCTATCGAACCATACCAATCCAGGTAGACAATGTTCATTGCAATAGGTACCCGTTAGAATGGTTGTATCTACATTGACTGACATGGTTGGGAAAGGACTGACCACATCTGGAAAATACCTACCATTGTCTATCAAAAATTTAAGTGCAGGTGCTCGATCACCCTTGATGGCTTCTTGCAAAGGTGGGTCCATTAATGTATCGATAACAAGCATAATAATTGGCTTTGATTTAGATGACACCATGAAAACCCTCCTGTTCAATTATTTTGAGGAAACGCAGAAACATTCTCTCCATTTGTTAAACCTCTATAATTATAGGTAGAATCATCGGTTTCCTTTTTATTTGGTGAAAAAGATATTGACCAACTGATTTTTTCGTACTTTGTTTTATTATGTTCCATTGGTTTTTGTCCTCTTTTTTCAAGTCGCTAACCGTCTTTTTGATAAGACTTTTAACGTCTCTGAGAAGATCTTCTGAATCCCTTTGGAACACGAATCCTCGAGAAATGATGTCTGGATCGTGAATTAGCTTTGCTTCCCTTTTACTCAATGTTAGTACAATTATAAGCATACCGTCTTCAGAGAGTTGTTTACGATCCCGTAAGACAATATCCCCAACATCACCCACTCCGAGGCCATCAATATAAGTATTTCCTGTTGGAATTTTACGGGTTTGCCGGGCAAGTGAATTAGTAATGTCGACCACATCACCGTTATTCATAATGAACGTGTTCCCTTGCTCTACCCCAACTGACTCAGCCAACAAGCGGTGATGGTATAGCATTCTATATTCACCGTGAATTGGGATAAAATATGTTGGTTTCATCAAGGTGAGCATCAGTTTTAAATCTTCTTGATAACCATGCCCAGAAACATGCATTCCTGAGGAACTTCCTGTGCCATAAATTACTTTTGCCCCTAGTGAGAGTAAGTTGTCTACCACACGTGTAACATTTCGCTCATTTCCAGGTATTGGACCAGCCGCAATGATAACTATATCCTCCGGCAAGATCTCAACTCCACGGAAGTTTCCAGTTGATAGTCTGGAAAGGGCAGCTAATGGCTCTCCTTGACTCCCTGTACATAAAATAGCCACTTTTTCAGGGGCCAGTTCATTGATTTCATGTTGTTCTATCAACATACCATCTGGTACTGTTAAATAACCTCTTTCCATGGCAACATCTACTACATTCAACATACTTCGCCCAAGCAGTGCGACTTTACGATGTGTTTTTTTAGCAGCATCGACCACTTGTTGGATTCTATTGATATTGGATGCGAAGGTAGAAAGGATTACTTTACGTTCCGCTTTCATGAAGGCTTCCTCAACATGCTTACCCACCATTTGTTCCGATGGGGATAAACCTGGACGTTCTGCATTGGTGCTTTCAGACAGTAGAAGAAGTACTCCATCCCTACCGATTTGGGCCATTTTATGAATATCAGAATGCTCATTATTTGCAGGGGTTAAATCAAATTTGAAATCACCTGTATGTACTATTTTCCCCTCTGGTGTTTGAAACACTATCCCTAAGCAATCTGGAATACTATGATTTACCTTAAAGAATTCCACACCTATATCATCAAATCGTAAGCTTGAATTAGAATCTATTTCAACAAGTTCCGTCTCCCTTAAGAGCTTATGCTCCCTTAATTTCAACTCTATTAATCCCAACGTAAAGCGTGTGGAGTAGACAGGAACATTTATTTTTTTCAAAAAGAAGGGAATCCCTCCAATATGATCTTCATGACCATGTGTAACAATTAAAGCCCTTATATTTTCTTTATGTTCAACTAAATAAGTTATATCGGGAATAATTAAATCAATACCTAATAGACTTTCATCAGGAAATTTATTGCCACAGTCGATAATGACTATATTGTCTCCATATTCAATAGCATACATATTTTTACCGATTTCATTAAGACCGCCTAAAGCGTAAATGGATAATGCATTCTCTGTTGAACTCAAAATTTTCCCCTCCAAATTCTTATTAATACCTACTATTTCCATTGAAGTATCTATTTATTAGAGGGAGGGGAGAATTGGATAGTCTAACAATATGAAAAGCGTTAACTCATAAAGTGAATTAACGCAATAATAAAACGTATGTAACTTATGTAATTCAATTTTCCTTTTTATAAAATATTAAAGTTGTATGTTTATTTATTTTTTTCGTGACACTTGTTTTGACGTATCCCATCTTTTCATACAGGTAACAATTACGTCTTTCTTCTAAAATGGTAGCCAGTTCCCAACTGGTTGCCTCCATAAACTTTTTCTCAACAGAGATTATAGCTTTTTGTGCTATGCCTTTGCCTTGGTAATCAGGAAGAATAAACATCGGACTTATCCAATGTGAGCCTTCTTTTCTAACGACATAAATAGCACCAACAATGGTGTCATCAACTACAATTTTCAAAAAATCACCATTAGGATTATTTAATCTTGTTCTAACTTTATCAATGGTTTCACTTGCTGGGTTTGTATCAAAATCTCTATATTTTTCTAACAATGGCCTGAAAGCTTTTAGTTGCATCTCAAAAATTAGAAGAGCATCTTCACATGTAGCTTTCTCTAGAACAATTTCCATAAAATCCCCCATTTCCATTCTACACTACCTAAAACAGTCAAATATCTCAATCTTTTTTGGAAAATAAGACGCCTCCTAGTTGGGGAAAGCGCCTATTATTTTTGCTTATAATACGTAATCCCTAATGCAAAGGCGAGCACAAGGCCTTTGACGATATCCATGGCATAATAGGGAACAGACATCATGACAAGACCATTTTGCAGGATTCCGATTAATACTGCACCAATAAATGTCCCGAAGGCATTCGGTTTGCCCGCTCCGAGTACGGCAAACCCTATGAATGCCGCTGCGACAGAATCCATTAAATACGGGGTTCCGGCATTTATTTCTGCTGTCATGATCCTTGAAGCCAGCACCATTCCGCCGATTGCTGCTAATAAGGCAGAAAATAAATATGCCGCTACTTTGTATTTATTTACTGCAATACCCGAAAGCTTGGCGGCTTCTGCATTTCCACCGATGATGTACATAAATCTTCCATGCTTCGTGTAGGTGAGAAAAATATGAACCACCACCACAATCGTTAACATGATGATAATAATCCATGGTACCTGCCCAAATTTCTGAAACAGTGGGCTGATGGTTCCCGTTGCAAACGTACCGTCAGGCATGACCATATTTTGTGAAATTGTAGAGCCTTTTGTATAGGTTAAAGCAATTCCCTGAATGATGAACATAGTCGCAAGGGTCATCAGCATATCAGGAATTTTCAGTTTTACAATCATAAAAGAGTTGAAAGCCCCTACCAACAGTGCTGCCGTGATTGCAGAAAAGATTGCCACTGCCGTATTTTGTGAAAACCATACAAACATGGAGATAACGATGGCATTGGATAGGGAAGCAACAGAACCTACCGATAAGTCGAAGCCATTCACTGTTAGAGAAATGGTGATACCGATTGAGATAATCGTAACAATGGATATGGATCTTAGGATATTGATGACATTATTGGATTGGATGAATGTTGGGTTCGCTAGGGCAAAGACGGCAATCAATACAAAAATGGTAATGATGGTCCCGTATTTATATAAGAAGTCGAATAATTCAAAGCGGAAGGCCGGTTTGGCGTCCTCCTGAACTGGTATGTCAGTTTTCATTTCTTTGTCCCCCTGTTGAAAAGTATAGAAGCTCTTGCTCGTCTGTTTCTGAGGTGGAAAGCTCTTTTGTCACCTTGCCGTCGTATAGGACATACACTCTGTTGGTCAAACCGACAATCTCTGAAAGCTCCGATGAGGCATAAAGGATGGCCTTACCGCGTTTGGCAAGGGAGGCAATCAGTTCGAAAATGTCGCGCTTTGCTCCAACATCGACTCCTTTTGTCGGTTCATCAAAGATATAGATATCCGCATCAGAGACAAGCCATTTTCCAATAGCGATTTTTTGTTGATTTCCTCCTGAAAGTGTGTGAACGCTTGTGTCGGGTGACGGCGTTTTAATTCCTAAAGCTCTGATGATTTCTTGTGATTTTGTTTTTTGCGTTTTTTTATCAAGAAAATGCAGAGCTTTTGTGAATGCATGGAGATTAGCGGATATTAAATTTGTTTGTACGGATTCGTGGAGGATGAGACCTTCTTTTCTCCGCTCCTCTGGAACAAAGGCCAATCCGTTTTGTACCGCAACATGAGGGCTTTTTACTTTGACAAGTTCCCCTTTAATTCGGATAGTACCAGTAGTTTTGGGTGTATCTCCAAACAATGCCTTGCACAGCTCCGTTTTCCCCGCTCCAACAAGTCCAGCTATCCCCACCACTTCTCCTGCTTTAACGTGTAAGCTTACATCTTTCACTATACTATGAGCGCTGAGTCTTTCTACTTCTAGAATGGTCGCACCAATGGTTGGATGGTGTTCCGGAAACTGCTGCTCCTGTTTCTGACCGAGCATCCACTCTACAATCTTATCTGGTCTAAGGTTAACCACCATGTCCCGTTTGACTACTTGACCATTTCTCATAATCGTTATTTCATCACAGATTTCCACGATTTCCGGAATACGGTGGGAAATGAAGATAATCCCTACCCCTTCCTCTTTCAATCTCTTGATGACGGAAAAGAGTTTTTCTGTCTCTCTGTTGCTTAGGGGCGCTGTTGGTTCATCCAGAATCAAAAACTAACAATCTGTTGAAATGGCTCTTGCCAGGAGGACCATTTGTTTCTCTGCCAACGTCAGCGTGTTTACTAGACGCTTGGTTGAGATGTTACTATCCAATTTTTTTAAGTGCATTTCTGCTTTTTTATGTATCTCTCTCCAACGTATCCATTGCTTGTTTCCAGCGTGCTGCACCGTCTCTTGCAACATAATATTCTCCGCTACCGTCAGAGTCGGAATCAACGCCGCATCCACTTCCTGATAAACGATTTGTACGCCTGCCTTTTGGGAGTCAGTTGGTTTAGAAATGAAGAGTTCCTTGCCTCCGAGTTTGATTTCCCCGCGGAAATGATCGTACGCTCCAGCCAGCACTTTCATTAACGTCGATTTCCCCGCTCCATTGGCCCCGATTAAGGCATGCACACTTCCGGGTTTTGCGGTAAATGTCACCTGGTCTAAAGCTTTCACCCCAGGAAATTCTATGGATATGTCTTTCATTTCAAGTGTTGTGTTGGTCATTCTGCCCCCCCTTTCTTCAAACATACAAGCACTCTCTCCTGATGAAGAGAGTGCTTTTTTTTATTTTTTGTAATGCTCTTTCAACGTGTTCATCCACTCTTCTAAAAAGGCATCAGACTCTCCCCATCCTTCCACGACAGATGAAAGGTTGCCCATGTTCACCGCTTCGCTTGATTGTTGCAATTCTTCTTGAGAGATTAACGAAGCTTCCAAGTCATAAGTTTGCGGCGTTTCTTCCCCAGCAAGTTTTTTCGCGAGCAAGCGAAGGTTAACAGCACCAATTAATTTAGGATCCACTGCTGCTGTGTATTTCCAAGGACTTCCTTCTGTACTGATTTCCTGCAAGTCTGCATTAGAAACATCAATTCCGTAAATCTTTATTTCCTCTCTGCCGGCCTCTTTCAATGCACGAGCTGCTCCGACTGCGAATGCATCCCATGTAGCAAAAATAGCATCAATGCTTCCTTTTGGATGCTTGTTCAACATTGCCGCAACCGCGTTCTGTGTTTGAACCGAAGTATCTGCCGCTGCAACGCCAAAGCGTTCCAGTTCGTTCAGACCAGGATTATTCTCTAACGTTTCTTTATACACATTGTTGCGTCGAACCATCGGTGGGAAACCGTCCACCCACAGATACACCACATTCGCTTCCCCGTTGAAATCGTTGACTAATTGATCAAGTGCTAATCTCGCCAATTCCTCATCATCTTGAGAAGTTAATGTAACGCCTTCAATGTTGGCCAGGTCTCCGTTTGAATCAAATGTCACCACTTCTTTGCCGCTTTGGACTAGCTGCTGGACACCTTCCACAGTTGCCGCATCATCGCCATGAGAGATAATGACCCCATCATAATCTTGGTTAACAGTCTGATTGATTGCATCATGGAATTTTGCACTGTCTCCATTTGCAGTAAACACATCCACTGTAAAACCAAGGGATTCCCCTTCCTCTTTCGCCCCTGCTAAAAATTGAGCCGTATGATCATCCCCGCCAATCTTACGGATAACTTTAATTTTTGCACCTTCTCCATCAGCAAATTTCTCTGGTACATTTTCAATTGGCCCCGTCGGCTTACTGCTCGCTGCAGTATCACCTCCAGCACTACAACCTGTTAATAATAATGTCGCTGTTGTTAATGCTACAATTCCTTTTTTAAAAATGTTTTTTTTCATCATTCGTACTCCCTTTTTTGAGTAATTTTTCTTTCGCTAAAATAACTAAAGTTTCTAGAATCTATAGCTGTTGATTGGAGCACAGAGCGAAGACTCCTGAGGGAGGTAGCGCTAGATGGAGACCCCTCAAGCGTTGCGAGGAGGCTCCAGCAGCGCCCTTAGGAAAGCGAAGCTTAGTGCGAAAATCAACAGCGTGCTTATTCAAAACCAAAATAAAAAACCTCTCCAAGAAAGAGAGGTTTGAGCGCTAATTGAAAACAAAAAGACTTGTCCCTCTCTTATCTTTCAAAACATCACTGTTTTGCAGGATTTAGCACCAATTCCAAATGGAACGGTTGCTGGGCGTCATAGGGCCAGTCCCTCTGCCACTCTTGATAAGAGATCGAAATATTTAGTTTATTAAAAGAATTAAGTATTACTTTACCGCCTTAAAGAAGAGGTGTCAATGACTTTTTCAAAAAAATTTTTAATAAGAAAAAGTCCCACCATTAAGTGAGACTTTCCAAATATAGATTTACTTAGCTAGCACGTATACACGAGTTTCATAAGGCTTCAATGTCACTTCAGACACACCTTTATGAGCAGCAACCTCATAGTTTTGAAGACGAAGGTCTGCAGAAGAAACCTCAAGGTCTCCAAGTTCTACTGTTACCTCTTCTTCACTCAAGTTACACAACACAACCGCTACCTTGTTATCAAGTGTTCTTGTATAACCGTATACTTGTGTGTCATCTTCAAGAATCAGGTTGTATTCACCATAGACAAATACTTCCTCTTCTTTACGGATTTTGATCATGTCGCGATAGAAGCTTAATACAGAATTTGGATCGTTCCATTGCTTTTCCACATTGATGGTTTTGTAGTTTTCATTTACGCCCATCCATGGAGTTCCAGTGGTGAACCCTCCGTTTGGCTCGTCATTCCATTGCATTGGAGTACGGGAATTGTCACGACCTTTAGCCCAGATGATTTCCATTACTTTTTGAGCATGCTCTTCCCCTTTAGCACTCTCAATATCGTAAAGGTTTTTCATGCCAACATCATCATAATCATTGATGCTATCAAACTTCACATTCGTCATACCAAGTTCTTGACCTTGATAGATGAATGGAGTTCCCTGCATTAAGAAATACAATGCGCCAAGTGATTTCGCACTTTCTACTAGATACTCTTTATCATTACCCCATGTCGAAACAGAACGAGCCTGGTCATGGTTTTCGAGGAATAATGCATTCCAGCCGTTTCCTTCCAAGCCTTTTTGCCATTTTGTTAATGTTTTTTTTAATTGAAGAAGGTCTACGCCGCCTTCTGTTCCTTTTTCCCAAAGACCAAGGTGTTCAAATTGGAAAATCATGTTGAACTTCCCGTTCTCTTCGCCAACCCACTCATCTGCCTGGTTCAGCTTCACACCATTTGCTTCCCCTACAGTCATGATGTCATAACGCGCAAACGTTTGCTCTTTTAATTCCTCTAAATGCTTCTGAATTCCTTCCACATTCATCATGTAGTCAAAAGATGGAACATAATCTAAACCTTTTGGATTCGGTAAGTCTGGGAATCCAGGTTCTTTTTTAATATGGGATATTGCATCCACACGGAAACCGTCAATCCCTTTATCCAACCACCAGTTGATCATATCGTACAATGCAAAGCGGACATCTTTATTTTCCCAGTTCAAGTCAGGCTGTTCTGTTGCAAAGATGTGCATGTAATACTGGCCAGTCTTCTCATCCAACTTCCAAGCCGGACCATTGAAAATACTTTCCCAGTTGTTTGGCTCTTTGCCTTTTTTTCCATCTTTCCAAATGTACCAATCGCGTTTTGGATTGTCTTTAGAAGATGCAGATTCAATAAACCACTCGTGCTGATCAGATGTATGATTGATAACTAAATCAATGATAAGCTTCATATCGCGGTTATGCACTTCTTCTAATAACTCATCAAAATCTGCCATGTTTCCGAAGTCTTCCATAATATCTTGATAATCACTGATATCATACCCATTATCTACATTCGGAGATTTGTACATCGGACAAATCCATATAACATCTATACCCATATCTTTTAAATAATCTAGTTTAGAAATAACTCCTCTTAAATCACCAATACCGTCACCATTGGAATCCATGAAACTTCTAGGATATACCTGATAGGCAACTGCTTCTTTCCACCATATCTTTTTCAATCTTGATACACTCCCTTATTAACTACACTTCACTATGATAACGGTTGCACAATTGCGTAACCGTTTGCACAAATCAACAAAAAAAATATCACTTGGAATAATTCCACTACTTTACTATACCATCTTTTTCACTAATTTCAACTTAAATTCTGATTTTGTTTTATTCATGAAATGATGGTAGCTGGTAACACTAAGGCGTAGGAATATTTTAGGAGGCTTTTATCATGAAATATTTATTGGTTTGCCTATTGGCTGTAACTGTTGTTTTCTCACCTTTATCTAGCTTTTCTGCAGCAACGGATCAACAGAAAGCTGCTTTTACAAGATACCATTCCTTATGGCTGTTTGATGGTACGAAGGAAGTCCCATTGCAAGAAAACATTGATGTAGGAAAATTCAGTTGGTCAAATGACGGCAAATGGCTTGTTTATGAAGCTAAACAGGTGGATCTGCAATCAGATACTGAGGAATATGACATCTGGTTATATAATACTGAAACCATGAGTTCCAGTAAACTAAAAATTGCCGGGCATGATCCACAGTGGAATCCCGTTGACCGTACATTTGCCTTTCTGACAGGCTCCATTCTCTGCGTAGTGGAACTCACTTCCGGAACGCCCATTATTCATCAGCTTACAGGTGGTGTATCTAGTTTCACTTGGGATGCGGAAGGTGTCAACTTAATTGCATCTGCCAGCGCCGCTTTATTTCCTGATGGCTGGAGCCACCCAAGACTTTACGAAGTTCATTGGGGCGTAGAGAAAGAAGCCCATGAAATGGATGTAAAAGTAACACCGGTTCACACCGTTTCGTCGCCTCTAAAATACGAGGACACTTCTATTTTAGCAGTAGATGTAGAGGATTTTTCTTGGTCTCATGACGGGAAAAACTTAGCGATGGTGGTAACCCCTACAGCTTCGTGGTCAGCTGACAGCAATATGCTGAGTGTATATGTAAAAGAGAACAAGCTTTTTATTCCACTTGGGGAAATGTTACTTGATCCCAACTGGATAAAGTGGGCGCCGACTAAACCTCTTCTTGCCTCAATTCAGGGCGGCGGCAGGATGACCAGTGGAGTTGTTACTAATAAAGTCCTGACAACAAGCACCATTATTCCAAATTATAAAAAGACACATACGCCAAAAGGGTTTGCGGATGTGGATTTTGACTGGGTGGATGATGAGAATATTGTGGTGGCTCGAGGGCGAGAGACCAGTGAGAGCACTGAGAAATTTGTGTCTTCTTTATATTTGGTAGGCTTGAAGGAAAAAGAGGCAATTAAGATTGTGGAAACGCCAGATGGTTATTCTGATGGAGAGCCTGTGGTGTTGCGAGAGGGATCATCGTTGGCTTGGATACGCGAAGATGCGGATGGCAGGAGGCATATTTGGATGAGTAAGGTTGATGGTTCTGACGGTCGGATGCTTGTGGAGAATGTGTTTGATGTGGTTTGGTTTGGGAAGTGAGTTTGGCTTTTAAACTATTTTCCTGTTTGAGTGGGGTTTTTGGGGGTTTGGGGGTAGGGATGGCTTCTCTCTTACTGTTTTTATGATTTGAGATGCTGTTCTGGCGGAGAGATGGCTTCTCTCTTACCGTTTTTATGATTTTGGATGCTGTTCGGGCGTAGAGACGTGTTCTCTCTTACCGTTTTCAATGAATATGGTTGCCGTTCGGGCGGAGAGACGTGTTCTCTCTTACCGTTTTCATGAATATGGTTGCCGTTTGGGCGGAGAGACGTATTCTCTCTTACCGTTTTCAGCAATATGGTTGCCGCTCGGGCGGAGAGACGGCTTCTCTCTTACCGTTTTCAACAATATGGTTGCTGTTCGGGCGTAGAGATACCTTTTATTTCCTTCTATTGACACTTCAACCGGATTTCATTGAAGTTGGAGCTCATTGATCATAGAACGCCTCTATTTTACGATTCAGCCAGAATTCACAGCCGTTCGGGCTTATAGAACCGCTCTACTGGACACTTCCCCGGATCTCACTGGAGTTCAGGCTTATAGATTCCCTATATTGGAATAAATCACAACACACAGAATGCGCACACAACAACAAAAAAGGAGAAGCTCCCCCCTACCAACAAGGGATCTTCTCCTATTTTAAAAAAATCAAATTAAGCTCTTGAAACGTAAGAAGAATCAGTAGTGTTGATAATCAATACGTCTCCTTCGTTCACGAAGAACGGTACGTTAACTGTTACACCAGTTTCCATAACTGCTGGCTTAGATCCGCCGGAAGCTGTGTCGCCCTTAATGCCTGGCTCTGTTTCAGCTACTTTTAGTTCTACTGTATTTGGAAGCTCAACTCCAAGCGTCTCGCTTTGGTACATCATGATGGCCACTTCCATGTTTTCTTTCAAGAATTTCAATTCGTATTCGATTTGAGCAGAAGGAAGTTCCAACTGATCATAGGACTCGTTGTCCATAAATACATGCATATCGCCGTTTGCATAAAGGTACTGCATTTTGCGGTTGTCGATTTGTGCTTTGGCTACTTTTTCACCAGCACGGAATGTTTTTTCTTGGATAGCACCATTACGTAGGTTACGTAATTTAGAACGTACGAATGCTGCTCCTTTTCCTGGCTTAACGTGTTGGAAATCCATTACACGCCAAATGCCATTGTCTACTTCAATTGTTAAACCTGTACGAAAATCGTTTACTGAAATCATTTATTAGTTCCTCCTAAAGCTATGTAAAATAATGCCCTACACGTATTGTATCCTTGAGTACCGTACTCTAGTCTACACGACGTTAGATACATTTTTACAAAATAATAAGTTCTTTTGTAGAGAAGGAAAGTGTTTCGTTACCTGTCTCTGTAACGATTGTATCGTCTTCGATACGCACTCCGCCTAATCCAGCAACATAAATACCAGGTTCTACTGTTACAATCATTCCCGGTTCTAAAACTGTGTCTGATTTCACAGACAGAGAAGGACCTTCATGCACTTCCATTCCAAGTCCATGACCTGTAGAATGTCCAAAGTACTCTCCATATCCTTTTTCCGTAATGTAATCACGTGTCAATGCATCCGCTTCACGGCCGGTAATGCCTGCTTTGATGCCTCTCATGCCTCGTAACTGTGCTTCCAATACAGTATCATAGATCGTTTTCAGCTCATCGCTTGGCTCTCCCACAGCAAGTGTTCTTGTAATATCAGAGTTGTAGCCTTTGTAGTAAGCTCCAAAATCAAGCGTTACAAACTCACCTTTTTCAATCACTTTATCTGAAGCGACGCCATGAGGTAGGGCTGAGCGGTAACCAGAAGCTACGATAATATCAAAGGATGAGGAAACAGCCCCTTGTTTTCTCATGAAGAATTCTAACTCGTTGGAAACATCCAATTCTGTTAGCCCTGGCTTGATGTATGTAAGAATATGTTCAAAAGCTGCGTCAGCAATCTGTGTAGCTTCCTTTAATATCTTAATCTCTTGTTCACTCTTAATCAAGCGTAACTTTTCGATTACGCCAGAAACAGGGACAAGATCTGCTTTAATTGTTGTTTTGTAGTTTAAATAGGTGGAAAAAGTGACATGGTCCTGTTCGAAGCCAAGTTTTGCTACTCCAAGGTCTTTGACAACATTTGCAATTTCTTCTACAAGTCCGCCTTTGTGCTGGACGATGTCAAAGCCTTCACATTGTTTGGCTGCTTGTTCCGTGTAACGGAAGTCAGTGATGAATACAGCTTTGTCTTCTGTTACGACTGCCACTCCTGCTGAGCCGGTAAAACCTGTGATGTATTGGCGGTTCTTTCCGCTTGTAATTAGTAATGCATCAATTCCTGAAGTTTGAAAGCTCTCTCTAAGTTTTGTTAATTTTGTCATCTTGCTATTCCCCCTTGTTCTGATTTAATAAAGCTAATAGTGCCAGTTCGTATCCATAAAAGCCAAGGCCTACAATCTGGCCTGTTGTTACTGGTGCGGTGACGGATGTGTGTCTGAATTCTTCCCGCTTATGTATGTTGGAAATGTGTACTTCCATTACTGGTACAGTTATGCTTGCAATGGCATCGCGAATTGCATAGCTGTAGTGGGTGAAGGCACCAGGGTTTATGACGATCCCGTCGTAATGGCCTTCCGCATCGTGAAGCGTATCGATAAGCTCTCCTTCGTGATTGCTTTGGAAACAAGTTAGTTCAAACGAATTTTTGCCTGCGAATGCTTGAAGTTGCGCTTCGAGATCCTGCAATGTTTGACTGCCATAAACTGCGGGTTCCCTTAGTCCCAATCTATTTAGGTTAGGCCCGTTAAGAACAAGTAAGCGCATTCTACGATCTCCTTTTCATAAAATCAACACCCCTATTCAAAAAGAAAAAGAATGTTCAATTACTGAACATTCTATCACATTCCGTTATTCCCTACTACTCATTCGATGAGGATTGTGTTTGTTGTTGGGAGTGCTGTTTGTCCTGATTCTGCATTTCATTGTGCTCGAATGAGATGGAATAGCCAACAAAAACCCCAAACAATATGTATAAGCATACATTTGTCACGTTTGTATCTAGGGTAAGTTCCTTGACTGTCTTAATGGAAGGAAACATTGGGTTTAATAAGAAGAAAACCAGTCCCCAAAGTGCAATGCCGTAAACAATCCCAATCCAGAATTGCTGAAACTTTTTAAGTATCGCGGCATAAATGAGCGCAGCGCCGATACCAAACAAGCCAAGCAGGATGATACTAATTACATACCCCAGCCATCCCTTTTTCCAATCACCAAGTGCCCAGGGCTGAAGTACCACATTTGGGCTGATTTCGGTAAAGCTGAATATGTAGGCAATATATCCGATAAAACTCCAGAACACACCACCGATAAATCCGGTAACGATTACTTTTGTCATAAACCCCATAGGTTCTTCTCTTTGGTTTTGTTCTAATTTCTTATTATCGCTCATGATTTTGCTCCCTTTCTTCTGTATCATTACACATATCTTTCCATAAGAACGACAGAACCATACAGTACTAGGGAACTTTTTCAAACAAAGAATCTCAGGGAGTAGAGGTTTTTTGAAGATTCGGGTAGAATATTAAGTAATAGAAATTTTTTCTTCTTAGAAAAGTTAGGTTGGTGCTATTTATGTCAAATGATTCAAAACCTGTTTATGGAGGACAGGCTGTGGTTGAAGGCGTGATGTTTGGTGGAAAACGCCATTATGTTACTGCCATTCGCAGAAAAGATGACTCCATTGAATATCTGCAAGTGCCAAGAAAAACAAACCCGACATTACAGTCGCTTAAAAAAATTCCTTTTATTCGAGGAATTGTCGCAATAGTGGAAGCAGCAGGGAATGGATCCAAGCATCTGAATTTCTCCACGGAACGATATGATGTGGATCCGAGTCAAGATGAGGAAGAGATTTATAATAAAAAAGAGCCATCCAAACTAGAAATGATCCTTAGCGTTGCAGCAGTCGGGGTTTTATCGTTTATTTTCGGGAAGTTCATTTTCACGCTTGTGCCCGTATTTTTGGCAGAACTAACAAAGCCACTTTTCCCTGGGGATTTTGCACAGGTATTGATTGAAACGGTTTTTAAATTGTTGCTTTTATTGACATACATATACTTCATTTCCTTTACCCCGATCATTAAAAGGGTATTTCAATATCATGGCGCAGAGCATAAAGTGATTAACGCTTATGAAAACGGGAAAGAATTAACTGTAAGCAATATTCAAGCACAATCAAGATTGCATTATAGATGTGGCAGTAGTTTTATTCTTTTCACCGTTATTGTGGGATTCTTTGTTTACCTTACTGTTCCCCTAGACCCTCTATGGCTGCGGGTTGTGAACCGTTTAGCGCTAATCCCCGTTGTATTAGGTATCTCTTTTGAAGTATTACAGCTTACAAACAAAGTCCGCGAAATTCCTGTTTTAAAAGTTTTGGGGTATCCTGGTCTTTGGTTGCAACTGCTAACAACAAAGGAGCCCACGGACGACCAAGTAGAGGTTGCCATCCTTTCCTTTAAGAGATTATTGGAGCTAGAACAAGATTCAGAGAAAAAGATTACCGAAGAAATAGTATAAAAATCCGCAACAAGCCTTATCCTAGAAAATATACTATTAAAACAATCAGTGGTGGTAACCATCGAAAACAAGCATACTGGTTACCTGGGAGGTGGCGAAAATGAAAAGAAGCTATCGAAAACCAATATTTTATACTCTTATTTCTTTAGCAGCTTTTTATTTGATCATTCAATTATTTAGCAATCCAGGGGGATTATTTACGAGTCTCCTTTTAATTGTAGGGGGTGCAACCGTATTTTATTTGATTTTCCGCTATTTTATCCAAGGGAAAATCGGAGCGAAAACGGATGCCCGGTATAGTAAGGCTGTCAAGCAATCGAAAAAGAAATACGCAGCAACCGGAAGCGCCAAACCAACTATCAGCCCAATTACATCTAGTAGAGATCGAGCAAGCTCTAAACCGTCAAAACCGTCCGTACCAAAAAGAAAAACCCCATCCCATCTGACCGTTATTGAAGGGAAAAAGGGCAAAAAGAAAAACCGTGCTTTCTTTTAAAGAAGGGAGCTCGGTTTTTTCTGTATCAGTAACACCACTTCATCAAAAATGCCTCTGCTCTTTTTCTCCCTATTTCCACCAGCCCTCGTTTCCTTTCCTCTGTTAACGCAAATTCCGTGAGGGCAATATGGTCCATCGGGATAAAGATGATATCCTTCTCATGGCGACTTGAGATATGCTTGGCATCATGAGCATCTTTCATCGTCTCAAACAACGCACCAAACATGGTTATGGCATTATTTATTTTGTTGACTGGCCGATCCTCTTGCTTTGCACTTAATTGAATTCCAAGTACAGGACGAACTTTTGGGATGCGATCATTATCGAATAGCCATATTGGAAAATTACTCAATACTCCACCGTCTACAAATAGATAGGTAACTCCCTTCCCCTTAAGCTTGACAGGTTCAAAAAAATACGGAATACTGCAGCTCATCCTTACTGCTTTGGCTACAGAAAACTTCTTTGAATCCATATTATATTTTGGAAGGTCATCAGGAAGGATAGCAATGGTTCCACTTGTAAGGTCAGAAGCAATAATTCTTAAATGGTCCTTAGGGAGATCACCAAAAGTTTTTATTCCCTTTGCAGCAAGCTTCTTCTCCATCCACCTCTCTAAAACATCCCCTTTATACAAACCAAGTCTCCAATACAAAAGCAGCCACTTCGTAATGGGGGAAGGCAATAATGTCCTTCTCTGATCCAAGAAATTCATAATATCTGTTTCATCTAGCATGTTACGGATTTCGTTTGAGGTATACCCTGCTGCTGTAAACGCGGCGACAATAGAACCCGCACTTGTCCCTGCTAACCGCTGAAACTTTAATCCCCTTTCCTCCACAGCCTGAAGCGCTCCGATAAGCGCAAATCCTTTGATTCCGCCACCTGAAAACACACCATCTATCTTCAATGGAATCCCTCCATCACATTGAAACGGATAACTTCCTTTTACATCTTTAATAAGGAAACGGGCAAAATATACCCTTTTCCTTGTCGAGAGCAAAAAAAGAGACAGACCTCACTGCCAGATGGCAAGGTCTATCTCTTTATTGGTTCTCTTCATTTTGTTTTTGGATGGTTTGCAAAGCTTCCACACGTTCTTTTTCTTCTTCAAAATATTGAACAAGATCACCAATACGATCAATGGCATTCCAGCTTAAATGATGCTCAATGCCTTCTACATCTTCATAAATATTTTCCTCATTTACACCTATCACTCTTAAGAACTGCTCGAGTAATTCATGACGATATACTAATCGCTTACCGATTTTCTTTCCTTTTGAGGTAAGAACTAGTCCGCGATATTTTTCATAGATTAAGTACTGGTCTTTATCAAGTTTTTGGACCATTTTTGTTACAGAAGAGGGATGTACCGCCAATGCTTCGGCAATGTCTGAAACCCGTGCATATCCTTTTTCTTCAATCAACATGTATATCTGCTCTATGTAATCTTCCATACTTGGGGTAGGCATAATATCCCTCCGTTTCCAATCCACGTTCTAAGCCGTCATATAAAATGATACCCTAACTCACGGGGGATGACAAGTTAGGGCTTTGTTTAATTCTTTTCGTATTGATAACTGTTGAAATGGAAGATTTGTATGTCGACTTTTACCTCTTTCAAGGTGTCTTGTATTCTCTTGTAGGCTTTGGGGTGTTTTCGCGTTTAAAGTGGCTTTCTCTGTTACCGTTTGGACATTCTGTGGATGTTTTTGGGCGGAGAGTGTGCTTCTCTACTACCGTTTTTACTTCTTTTCGGTGGTTTCGGGCGGAGAGACCGCTTCTCTACTACCGTTTTTACTTCTTATCCATGGTTTCGGGTGGAGAGACCGCTTCTCTACTACCGTTATTTCTTTTCTCATGTTGAATTGGGCGGAGACAGCGCTTCTCTACTACCGTTTTAACTTATCTGATGTGGGTTCGGGCGGAGACAAACCCATCTCTATCGCCAAAACAAAAACGAGTATGGAATACACTAGTAATCCATACTCGTTTCGATAAAATTATAATCCACACTTCAATTGCGCACCGCAATCTGTGCAAGTATTGCAGCCGCCAATCTCTTTAACCGTTCCAATACGACATACTGGGCAGGTATTTCCTACTTCTGATCCGTATTGTACATTGGTTGAACGTAGATCGTTGATCGTTTCAACAAGCACTACAGGCTTTTTGACGACATCTTCCATTTGGATTTGTTCGCCTTCATCCATCGTGTTCTCTTCTGCTTTTAGCGTCAGTACCTGGGAGTCACGGCTTCCGTCCACATACACGGTACCACCTTTTGCTCCACCTTTATAAAGGCGTTCGTAAACTTTTTTAACTTGATCGACCGTATATCCTTTCGGTGCGTTTACCGTTTTGGAAATGGAGCTGTCTATCCAGTTTTGGATGATGCATTGAACATCCGCATGTGCCTCAGGAGCAAGTTCCATAGCAGAGATGAACCAGTTTGGAAGGTTCTCTGCATCCGCTTCTGGGTTTGCATCCAAGTATTCTTGAACGATGTCCGCTTTTACTTCAATGAACTTCCCTAGACGTCCACTGCGGAAGTAAGAGAAGGAGAAGTATGGCTCAAGTCCAGTAGATACTCCTACCATCGTTCCTGTTGAACCAGTTGGAGCTACTGTTAACAGGTGAGAGTTACGGATACCTGAAGTCATGATACCTTCTTTGATATCTTCCGGCATTTTGCTCATGAAGCCTGTTTTCGTGAATGCTTCACGAAGGCGATTTGTTTCTTCTTCTGTATCACCAGTAAGGAATGGGAAGCTTCCTTTTTCTTTTCCAAGTTCCACAGAAGCACGATACGCAGTAACTGCGATTGTTTCAAATACTTTATCAACAAGCTCATTGCCTTTTTCAGAGCCGTATTCTGTTTCACAATAGATTAGAAGATCGTGTAGGCCCATTACTCCTAGACCAACACGGCGCTCTCCTAATGCCTGCTTTTTATTTTCTTCTAAGAAGTAAGGCGTTGCATCGATTACATTATCTTGCATTCTAACGCCGACTTCTACTGTTTGTTTTAGCTTTTCAAAGTTTACTGTTTTCGTTTCCTTGTCTGCAAATTGAGCCAAGTTAACAGCTGCTAAGTTACAGACAGAAAATGGTGCGAGGGGTTGTTCTCCACATGGGTTGGTTGCTACAACCTTTTGTCCGTATGCTTTAGCATTTGTCATATCGTTGGCATTGTCGATAAAGAAGATACCAGGTTCTGCTGAGTAGGTTGCACAAATATTGACCAGGTTCCAAAGTTCTTTTGCCTTTATCTTTCTGTACACTCTCACCTTGTGACCAAGTTTCTCCCACTCTCGTACGTCTCCAACTTCTGACCACTGCTCGTTGTAGATAGCCATTTCGTCTTTATCGTATGCTTCCACATCAGGGAAACGAAGATCAAAGTCAGCATCATTCTCAACAGCTTCCATAAACTCTTTTGTTAGGGTAATGGAGATGTTGGCTCCAGTTAGGAACTCTGAGTTATGAACGGTGTAAGTTCCACCAACTTTTAACTTCTGCTCTGCATCCTTGATGATGGCTTCTGTAAATCCGCCATATCCAGGGATGTGCTTGAAGTTTGTAACAGATTGGTACATTGTGATTTCCTGATCTGTTAATGGAGTGAACTTCAGTTTATCCTCTGCCGCTTTTTTGATGCTTTCATCGTTTGTATTTTCAATTAGGTAGCGCAAAATTCTCGGGTTTTGCATTTTGGAAATGATGAATTCGACGATATCTGGGTGCCAGTCTGCTAGCATAATCATTTGAGCCATTTCGTTACGCCGATTCGCTTAATCGACTCTCTATGTCACCATAGAGTTCAGACCATATCTTACACTTGTAAAAGTGTCCTCGCACTTCGGATTCGCTTGAATCCTACTCTACTCACTTCTGCCAAACTTCGGCATGTTTTCGATGGTCGTTGAACCTTCACCATTTGACAGGTGCTTGGCTGCTGATTATCTTTGACCGCTTGTTGTTCTTAAGCATTCACGCTCACCGTTTCCAGTCACGTTGTAGCCAACAAGTCATGAAAGACTTTCCAGCAATTCACGAGGTTTGTTTATAGACGAGGCACTTAAGCTGATTTACCACGTCTTGATCCACCTTGTTCCACAAGATGCGTCAATTTTGCAATGTCATCCAACCATGAAACACTACCAGAAGATTTACCGTTCACTCCTCTTGCAAGCGCGTTTCGTGGACGAAGCGTTGAACCGTTTGTACCAACCCCGCCTCCGCGGCTCATGATTTCCATTACTTGTTTACGGTGTTCCGAAATTCCTTCACGGGAATCTTGCACAAACGGCATCACATAACAATTGAAGTATGTTACATCCGTGTCAGCCCCAGCACCATATAACACACGTCCAGCTGGAACAAAGTTCATGTTAACTAGTTCATGATAGAACTTCTCAAACCATTCCTGGCGATTCTCTTCTGTCGTTTCTACCGCTGCCAAGCCTTTTGCGTTACGTTTGGCAATTTGCTCGTAGAAGACTTCTAGAGGCTTTTCAATGACATCCAGGGAACGAACAACTACGCCTGTTTCGGCTTCACCTTGCTTTGTCAGAACTCCACGATACTCTTCTTCAATTAGTACAGAAGCCTTCTTGGTAGACCAGTCTATGTCTTGAATGAAACCAAGACCTCTTGCAGGGAATTTGGGATCTTCTTTAATCGTTAATACAACAAAATCTCCAGCGGTAAGTGTTACTTTTTCTGTATCTTTGAATGCGTAACGATCGAGCATGACCAGGCGGGAAACACCTTTATGTGTGGTGGTCATGTCCTCTGTAATGGGGTGTACTTGAGGAAACAAGCCGATGTCCTTGTTCAAGCGTTCTACATTAATTTTCAATTTGTTTTCATTAATAGCAATGGTCATTATTACAACTCCTCTAAAACTAGTAGTTCTACCAAAAGTTACTCCTGTAAAATTTGTTTGTACAGATAAGGTATCATATCTGTTGGCAAAATATCAACATATAGTATATAAAATATTTTCGACACTACTATATATTGATTTTCCGCAGAATAAATCTAAATTTGTCAAATTGTAAAAGGGTCAATTTAGGGAGGATAATCAAGAGAAACGAAGATTATAATCTATTTTCGAGGCAGAATGACTTTTTTTGTCGGTTGCGCATTTTTACGAATTATAGCGAGCCTACTGTACCAACGTTTTAAGAAAATCCTTCCTATTTGACGAAAAATATTTTTTTATTTTTCATTCTTGACTTTTTACATATCTAGTCGACTCTTTACACTACCCTACTAGATGTAGTGCAAAACAAAAAGATAACGAGAAATATGCTCCTCGTTATCTTTTATAATTCCACTCGTCTGTGGAATATTTCTTTTCCATTATGGCATGTACTTCAGCTAATTCTGCTTCTGTCAGTTCATATGTTTCAAGTGTAATGTTAAGTCCTTTTTCAAACCCCTCATAAAAAGCCTTCTTTGCTTCTTCCATGGTAACTGGATTCTCGCGAAGAGCATTGATTGCCACCGCTTTATTTTTAAAATTCTTCTGCATTCGTTCCTTTACGCGTTCGCTTGGGTAGTTAAACAGGCTAAACAACATGTCCTCATCAATATCTAGTAGAATGGAGCCATGCTGAAGTATGACACCTTTTTGACGTGTCTGCGCACTGCCGGCAACCTTTCTTCCTTCTACTACAAGCTCATACCAGGATGGTGCATCAAAACAAACAGAAGAACGGGGATTCTTCAATCCTTGCTTTTCCTCTTCTGTTCTTGGAATTGCGAAGTATGCATCAAGTCCAAGCGCTTTGAAACCTTCTAAAATACCTTCTGAAATGACTCGGTATGCCTCTGTTACCGTTTGCGGCATTTCTGGATGCTCTTCCGAGACAATAACACTATAGGTTAGTTCCATGTCGTGAAGGACACCACGGCCACCTGTTGGTCTTCTAACAAACCCAAGGCCAAGTTCTTTTACACGTTCCATATTTATTTCTTTTTCTACTTTTTGAAAATAACCGACAGATAATGTCGGAGGATTCCAACCATAAAAACGGATAGTTGGTGGAATGATGCCTTTACTGTGCCAATCTAATAATGCTTCATCAAGCGCCATATTAAATGCAGGAGATTGATTTTGTGAATCAATAAACCTCCAAGTTTCTCTAGTCATGTTATGTACCTCATTTATCTTTATATGATGAATTAGTCTACCAAAAGTACACCGGGATTTCAAAGTTAAAGCTTGGCAGTTTTTTATGGCCGGCTAGTAGAAAAGGATGACATTTCGGACGAGCTTTTATATAATATACTTTGGTATAAAAAGAAAAAGAGGGGTTGTCTAGTTTGGCTTTATACGTAACTTTAGGAATTTTGGCGGCATTTATTGTCTATTCAGTGATCATGTTTATCTACCAACGTAAAATTCTAACAACCTTAACGGAAGAAGAATTTCGTGCTGGTTATCGTAAAGCGCAATTGATTGATGTTCGTGAACCAAAAGAGTATGAAGGCGGGCACATCCTTGGCGCAAGAAATATCCCTCTATCTCAAATGAAAATGAGAATGAGAGAGGTAAGACAAGACCAACCTGTCTATATTTATTGCCAGAACACCATGCGTAGTGGTCGTGCAGCTCAAATGTTAAAGCGTAAAGGGTACACGCAGCTTTATCAACTTAAGGGCGGCTTCAAGCAATGGGGCGGTAAAATTAGAACGAAGAATTAATAGATAAGAGCACTTGCAGAGTAAGTAACTGCAAGTGCTCTTTTGTGTTTATTGAACGGTGTTGTTTAATGTTTGGTTGATTTGATCGATGTGACGTCGCTCATGGAACCCTATTAGTTGTACCCATTGTTGCGCAGAGAGGTCGCCGATCCAGCGGTGATTAAAGCCGTATTTATGTAAAGTCTCTTCGTTCACTTCTTGAATGAATGTGTTCAGGTTAGCTCTGGATTGCTCCAGCAAATCTATTAGTTCTGTTTTTGTGTACGGGTGTTCGGAAGGAGTAATGTCTTCCGGAGCCACCACTTTATATGTTCTGTTGGCTAGGATTTTTGCCAAATTCAATTCTTTCTCTTCTACTTCATGTTTCACTTCAATCGCTTTTCTTAGGCCGTTGGTGATCTTGTTTTCAATTAGATATAAGTGCTCTACGTTTTGAGAGACGGTCCAGAGGTTTTCGTGTTTTTGATGCAGTTGTTCTTCTGAGATTCCTTTTAATAATTCTAGCAGTTCTTCTCGTGCTTTATAGGTTTGCTCATAGTACATTTGCTTTCCCCTCCCTTTGTTTCTAGTTATATCTTACGGGTTTTTGGGGAGTTTGAGAAGTGAAAAAAGATGAGGTGTGCTGATTTATGGCATTAAAGTGATAGAACGGAGTCGGCATGCTACGGATATCAAGAAAAAATGAAATATATCAAGAAAAATTCCGATATATCAATAATTCTCGGGATATATCAATAATTTTCAGCATATATCAATAAAAATCACAACATATCAAGAAATCGACACAATCTCACCAAATCCGACACCATTAAACCCGCAAGTTCCCGTCCAACACCATAGAAAAGAGAACAGGTCCCCCTGTCCTCTCTCCAATCAAAATCTCATTCAAGCTTCCTTCTGATAACGCAACACTGGCTTACGCGCTGCCAGCGTCTCATCCAATCTCTTAATCACGGTCGTATGAGGTGCTTCTTGAACGACTTCCGGATTTTCTTCCGCTTCACGCGCAATCTGGATCATCGCTTCAATGAAGGAATCCAATGTTTCTTTTGATTCCGTTTCAGTCGGCTCGATCATGATGCACTCTTCCACATTCAATGGGAAGTAAATCGTTGGCGGATGGTAGCCGAAGTCAAGCAGGCGTTTGGCGATATCCAATGTGCGAACACCAAGCTTCTTCTGACGCTTACCACTTAGCACAAATTCGTGCTTACAATGTCTGTCAAACGGTAAATCGTAGTGCTCTGCCAAACGGCGCATCATGTAATTCGCGTTCAGTACGGCATATTCCGTTACTGCTTTCAGACCATCTGGACCCATAGAACGGATATACGTGTATGCACGAACATTAATGCCGAAGTTTCCGTAGAACGGCTTCACGCGACCGATAGATTGTGGACGATCGTAGTCGAAACCGAACGTGCCGTCTTCATTTTTCACTACTAATGGCTTAGGCAAGTAAGGGATCAAATCAGCTTTAACGCCGACTGGACCGGAACCAGGACCACCGCCACCGTGAGGGCCTGTAAATGTTTTATGCAAGTTCAGGTGAACCACGTCAAAGCCCATGTCTCCAGGACGCGCTTTGCTTAATACCGCATTCAGGTTCGCTCCGTCATAATAAAGCTTTCCGCCTGCATCATGGACGATGCGCGCCATTTCTAGAATATTCTCTTCAAAAAGGCCAAGCGTGTTCGGGTTGGTCAACATCAAAGCAGCCGTGTCTTCCCCTACCACTCTGCGAAGATCCTCTAAATCTACCAAACCGTTTTCATCGGATTTAACCGTAATGGTTTCAAGACCAGCAACAGTTGCAGAAGCCGGATTTGTTCCATGTGCGGAGTCAGGAACGATAACTTTTGTACGGTTATGGTCATTGTTTGCTTCATGGAATGCACGAATCATCATTAGACCTGTCCACTCACCATGTGCTCCGGCCGCAGGTTGCAGTGTCACTTCATCCATTCCTGTGATTTCAATCAAGTGCTCTTGCAAGTCGTGCATCAATTCCAACGCACCTTGTACAGTTGATTCACACTGCAATGGATGGATATGTGCAAAGCCTGGGAAGCGTGCTACGTTTTCATTGATTTTCGGGTTATATTTCATCGTACAAGAACCAAGCGGGTAGAAGCCGGAGTCCACACCGTGGTTTCGATTACTCAATGCTGTATAGTGACGCATAATATCAAGCTCGGAAACTTCCGGTAGTTCTGGTGCTTCCTCGCGGATGTATTCGCTTGGGAAAAGTTCTGCTAAATCTACTTCAGGTACATCGTTTTCAGGCAGGCTGTATCCAATACGACCTTCTCTGGACATTTCAAAAATGAGTGGTTGATTTTGCTTCTTCATTGCTGATGAGCCCCCATTTCTCTCGCTAGTGTGTCAATTTCTTCTTTCGTGCGTAATTCTGTAACTGCAAGTAGCATATGGTTTTCCAGTTCAGGATAGTATGTTCCTAGGTCGTAGCCACCGATCATTCCTTTTTCAAGAAGCTTGCGGTTTACTTCTTTAATAGGAGTGGACAGTTTTACAACGAATTCGTTGAAGAACGGACCGCTGAATGTTACTTCAAGACCTGCTGCTTCTAAAGAACGCTTAGCATATTGTGCTTTTTGGATGTTTTGTACGGCCATTTCCTTCACACCCTTTTTGCCAAGGGCTGTCATGGCAACAGATGCTGCGAGTGCATTCAATGCCTGGTTGGAACAGATGTTGGAAGTCGCTTTATCACGACGGATATGTTGTTCACGTGCTTGCAGCGTCAGAACGAATCCGCGTTGGCCTTCCTCGTCCACTGTCTGACCTACTAATCTACCAGGAACTTTACGCATCAATTTGGATGTTACCGCAAAATAACCACAATGCGGTCCACCGAATTGAGTAGGGATTCCGAATGGTTGCGCATCACCTGTTACAATATCAGCACCAAATTTACCCGGAGGTGTCAGAGCACCAAGCGCCAACGGATTAGAAGAAACAACGAACATTCCCTTGTCTGTATGAGCAATTTTTTCAATTTCTTGCAGCGGCTCCACTTGACCGAAGAAGTTTGGATATTGAACCATTACTGCCGCAACGTCAGATGACATCATTTCTTCTAATGCAGCTACATCGGTTACTCCATTTTTCGTTGGGATCTCTACCACTTCCACATATTGTCCTTTTGCATAAGAAGTTACCACTGCTTTTGCTTCAGGGTGAACTGCGCCCGAAATAAGCACTTTTTTCTTTTTCGTATGACCGCAAGAAAGCATCGCTGCTTCTGCGAAGGCTGTTGGGCCGTCATACATAGACGAGTTTGCCACGTCCATGCCTGTTAGTTCACAAATCATTGTTTGGAATTCAAAGATAGCTTGCAGTTCCCCTTGTGAGATCTCAGGCTGATAAGGCGTGTATGCTGTGTAAAATTCAGAACGGGAAATAACATGGTCAACGATGACCGGCATGTAATGATCGTATACGCCAGCTCCCAAGAAGGAAGCATGCTTTCTTAAATCTTTATTTTTAGCAGCAAGCTCACTTAACTCACGCATCAATTCTGACTCAGATTTTGCTTGTTTAATTTTCAGTTCTCCGTCAAATCGAACGCTTTCCGGGATGTCTGAAAATAGTTCGTCAATAGTTTGTACTCCTATTACTTGAAGCATTTCTTGAATATCTTGGTCTGTCATCGGTAAATAACGATGTTTCATGTGAGTTCCCCTCTCCGGTTAGTTTTTCGGACGTTGATAGAATGGTGCTTTTACCACTTTTGCTTTTAGACGTTTTTTACGAACTTGCACTTCCACTTCTGTTTCAAGATCTGTGAATTCTTTTTTCAAAAGTGCCAGGCCGACATTTTTCTTTAAAGTTGGAGATTGAGTACCAGTTGTCACTTCCCCAACTTGCTCGTCACCTACAAACACTTCATAGCCGTGTCGAGGAATTCCTTTGTCTATCATTTCAATTCCAACGATACTTCGAGGTGCGCCGTTTTCTTTTTGCTCTTTTAAAACTTCTTTCCCGAAGAAATCCTCTTCTTTGTTCGTTTTGACTGCGAAACCAATACCAGCTTCAATCGGTGTTATGTCTTTTGAAAGTTCTTGACCGTAAAGAGCAAGCTTGGCTTCAAAGCGCAAGGTGTCACGTGAACCTAATCCGCATGGAACTAGCCCGTCTTCTTTTCCAGCTTCAAGCAGCGTGTTCCAAAGTTGAACTGCGTCATCTTGCTGGCAATAGATTTCAAATCCATCTTCACCTGTGTAACCAGTTCTAGAAACAAGCGCTGAAATACCATCAATATCTACATTTTCTTTAAATTTAAAAAATTTAATTTCTGAAAGGTCCGTACTTGTCAGCTTTTGCAAAACTTTCTCTGCAACTGGACCTTGAATCGCAAGCTGTGCGATACTCTCTGAGATATTTGTGACTTCTACTTCTTCTATTGCATGGCTTTTTAACCAATCATAATCTTTTTCTATATTGGATGCGTTCACAACAAGCAGGTAATCCTCATCCGCTTTTTTGTAGACTAGAAGATCGTCTACCGTCCCACCGTCCGGATAACACATTGCTGTGTATTGTGCACCACCGTCTTTGAGTTTGGAAACGTCATTTGTCATCATTTTCTGTAGGTAAGCAAGACTGTCTTTTCCTTTTACTTCAATCTCTCCCATGTGGGAAACATCGAATAAACCGGCTTTTGTTCGAACCGCTTCGTGTTCTTCTTTAATACTTGAAAATTGAACGGGCAGATCCCATCCACCAAAATCAATCGTTTTACCACCATGCTCTTTGTACACATCAAATAATGGTGTTTTTTTAAGTTCAGTCATTACTTTTCTCCTCCTTTTACTAACCAAAAGAATGTAAACCTACTAGTTTGCCTTTTTGCTCTGATCCAAAAAAGGACAGAGAAACTCCTTTTTCAAAAAAGAGTTCTCTGTCCTTTGCACCTGAAAGTTTACCTTATATAGAAGGCTTTCCCCTTTGGTGGTTTATTCCGAATCAATAGGAATAAACGCTCTCCAGAGTTGCGTCCAACAAGAGTCTTTTTGCCTGAGAGATTCACAGTCATTCTGCTTGCTCCTTCGGCGCTGCCGTATTTTTTATGGCAGTCTCTCCCCTTGTTCTCATTCGCAATATAATATTTTCTTTAAACATGGTCATACTAATAGAAAGTTACAACATTCATGTTTATATAGCCAGGCAATCTGCCTTAAAAAGCTCACTATTATCCTACCATTAGACAAAGGAATCTGGCAATATAAAAACACTTATTATTATTATTTTTATATAGCTAAATGTTCGTGTTTAAACAAGTAGATTATCAATATTTTCTAATGAAAACGCTATCCTTTTGCAACATACTATAAATTGGATAATTCAGAAAGGATGCACAACAATGAATGTAGAGATTGTTTTTGATAAAGAATGGCAGGACGAACTGTTAAAACGCATGGAAGATGATGGTCCTTGGGCTAATTACGAACTATTCAAGCTTGCGTTAGAGGTGGAAAACCATCTAAGCATCCCAGAATTTGAAGGATTGCTTGCTCCTTCCCACTTGCCACAACTGACTCCACTTCCTCACCAGTTGGAAGTTGCCAGAAATGTGGTGGAGGAGATGAACGGGAAAGCCATACTCGCCGATGAAGTGGGGCTAGGTAAGACCATTGAAGCAGGACTTATTCTTAAAGAATATATGATTCGAGGACTAGTGAAAAAGGTTTTGATTTTAGTTCCAGCATCCCTTGTATCACAATGGGCCATTGAATTGAATCAAAAATTCTACATCCCCGCTATCGGTCAAAAAAAGAGTTATGTTTGGGAGCAATGTGATGTAGTGGTTTCTTCAATTGATACCGCAAAAAGGAGTCCGCACCGCGAAATCATCAATAGCTTGGAATACGACATGGTGATAATTGATGAGGCTCACAAACTGAAAAATAATAAAACCAAAAACTATGAATTTGTACAGAATTTAAAGAAGAAGTTTTGCCTTTTGTTAACAGCCACTCCTATTCAAAATAAAGTGGAAGAAATTTTCAACCTAGTGTCCCTTCTAAAACCCGGCCACCTAGGGAGCGAGAGTAATTTTACGGAAGTGTTTCGTGCAAAAGACCGAAAGCTTGAGAACGACGATTATTTAAAAGAACTCGTCAATAAAGTGATGATCCGAAACAGGCGCGGGGATACAGGCATTGATTGGCCAAAAAGAAATGTGGAGTCTTGTATCATTGAATTTTCAAAAGAGGAACAGGATCTTTATGATGCCATTAATCAGTTAAAGACAGATCCTTATGTGCCGATTACCAGTCAATTCTCCATCATGACCTTGCAGCGGGAAGCATGCAGCAGCAGGGAAGCTGTCTACTATACCGTTAAAAATATGATCGAACGGAAGCAACAAGAAAATCCACATTATCAACCCTCACAGGGGCTTTTGAACATTTTCGAAAAAATTGATTTGGTTGGACGAAACTCTAAAGCAGAGAAAGTTTTAGAGCTGATCAGAAATGTAAATGACAAAGTCATCATCTTCACCGAATATAGAGCGACACAAATGTATCTCCAATGGTTCTTAAAGCAAAATGGCATCACATCTGTTCCTTTTCGGGGAGGCTTCAAACGAGGTAAAAAGGATTGGATGAGAGAATTGTTTAAAAATCATGTGCAAGTGCTGATTGCAACAGAAGCCGGGGGCGAGGGAATCAACCTGCAATTCTGTAACCACATTATTAACTACGACCTTCCCTGGAACCCTATGAGACTTGAGCAGCGCATTGGCCGGATTCACAGGCTCGGACAAGAGCGTGATGTGAACATCTATAATTTTGCCACAAGTAACACCGTCGAGGAACATATTTTAAAGTTGCTATATGAAAAAATTAATCTGTTTGAACGAGTAATTGGAGAGCTTGATGATATCTTGACGAAGATGGAAATCAAGAATTTAGAAGAGCACATACAAGACATCATGCTTCATTCAAAGTCAGAGGGTGAAATGAAGATAAAGATGGAGAACCTCTCCTCTATTATTGAATTTGCCGATCAGATGAAAAAGGAGGACGGTCCACATGCAGCAGCGGGAAATTCATAGATTTTTGGAGCGATACTTTACGGCGAACAGCTGTGAAATAGTCGAGAACACGAACAGCCATCTTGCCGTGCAATTGACCATTGATATGGACAAAGAACTGATGAACCGGCCTTTTTATTGGCACTACCTCGAAAAAACAGGCGGTGTGCCAAATCCGATGAAGATGACTTTGATTACCGACAGCAACAAGGCACCTGAAGACTTAAAAGGGGATCATGTCCATTTTGGCTCTCCACGTATGCACCAAATTTTTGAATCCACGAAAAGTCTAGCAGGGTATATTCGGCTGTATGAAAATATTCCTTCTCATACCGGTGAAGGTCATCTTCCCCTGCATCCATGGCTAAATGTCAATATGAAAGTAAGTTATCAATGCGACCGCAAGAAGGATGTCATTATGTCACTTGGTATCCATCTGATTACTGGCACGATTGTAGAAAAGTTTCAAGAAGAAGTGGAAAAGATCAATCTGACACCTAAGATTCCTGATTTTTGTTTTACCATGACTCCGATTATTAAGCCGGCAAGTGGACTTACCAGGCTTGAGCATTATGTAAATGGATTTATTGCAACTGAAGATCATCAATGGGCAGAAGACGCGAGGAAAAGATGGGATCAAGATCTCCAGCTTTTAACACATTTTTACGAGGATGATGAAGAAAAGCCAGAGGCCTATGAAACAGAAAAGAAAGCTCTTCAAGAGCAATATGAGCCAAAAATTCATGTGACAATCATTAACGGCGGGCTTTTCTATTTAAGTCCTAGTTTTATTAATAACATACACAGTGGTAGATGAAAACTACCATTGTGTATGTTTTTAATTTAAATAGTAGTAGATCCAATAGATATGTAGCACTGTGACAAGGCTATACCCACAAACGGCGGTAATGCAGACCACTTTAAGAATGGCTGATTTAAGTTTGAGATTATTTTGTATGAAGAACAGTAGAAGTATGGAGATGCCAAATTTAAAGAGTAAAAATAAGGCCGGGCTTGTTTCATAGAGGGATTTCATTAACGGGTTACCTTCATTAATTAGTTGAAAGTGCAGACCAAAATATGTAGCAACTCCGTCAAAAAAGTTTAATAGCAACAGCGCGATTAATAGCTTTTTGATTATGGCACACCTCCACGCCGGTTTTGTTCTCTAGTAAGAACAATTATACATTTACAATTCGTTATTAAGCAAGAGTTTTGTTCTTTTTTAAGAACATACGACTAGCATTATTTCTCCAGTGTATCCATTTTTGGTAGGATTATAAGGTGATGTGGCGACGTGGGAGGTTTTTTGGAGGGGCTTTAGTTTGAATGATGACAGAATTTAGAGGGGTCTGCACTTTTTGGCATCGTTCAGCTTCTTAGATGCCAGACTTTGTGGGATTCTGCTTTTTCTGGCATCGATCAGCTCCTTAGATGCCAGACTTTATGGATTTCTCCTTTTTCTGGCATCGTTCGGCTTCTTAGATGCCAGACTTTATGGATTTCTCCTTTTTCTGGCATCGTTCAGCTCCTTAGATGCCAGACTTTATGGATTTCTCCTTTTTCTGGCATCTATAAAGATTTTAGTATCAAAACCAAGCTTGATTCATTTTCTCCAAAAACTCTTTAGTAATAGGAAACCCTGAACTTTCCCCAATAACAGAATCAATGCCGCAATGGGGACATATGGCCGTTTGATCTCGGTCAATCCATTCTGTTATAAGAGTAGGGCTGTAAATTTCCAAACAATAAAAACAGCCACATTTCTTATCCTCTTCTAATCCTTTTTTATGATGACTGGTGAATTTGTGCGCCTGTGCAATATTGTCTTCCATGGATGAAGTTTCTCCTCTCTATTTTCAAAAAAATAAGAAGTCCACCTCTTCACGACAAGGTGGACCATCTACTATTTATTTTATCGGTATCCATATCTCCGAGTAAAGGTCTGGATTCGACGGATTCTCATCCGTGTACAATTCAAAATCAGGTGCTCCAGAATGCTCGTAGCTGTTGGATGGAAACCACTCCGAGAAAATACGCTTCCAAGTATCCTGCATGGCATGTGGCATCGGGCCGTGCACTTCAAAAACTACCCATTTAGAAGCTGGAATCTCTAATTTATCCAGTTCTACCGGAATTTCGCCTTCAATCGCAGCCGCCACCCAATAGTCCATCACCTGTTCTGATTTCATCTCTTCTGTTGTTCCTTCGCACACGCCAAGGACGCCTTTAATGGCACCATTATTTAATGTAAACAGCTTATCTGTGAAACCTTCTGCATTCACATCCTGCCAAAACTTCGGGATCTCCCTGGACTGCTCATCATTAGCACATGAAAATCTTCGTTTTTTCCCAGCTACTGTAAATGCCTCTTTGTTCACTACACTATACTTCATCGGTTCTGCCCCTTCCAATGTCACCTGGATGACCAGGCGGTTATAAGTTTGCAGCTTCCCTTCATGCTTCCGCACTTCTGTTGGAGAAGTACCATGTTGCCTTCGGAATGCCTTCGTGAAAGCCTCGGGAGTGTCGTAACCATATTTGTAGGCGATATCGATAATCTTGTTGTCTGTTGTAAGCAATTCCTGTGCAGCAAGCGTCAACCTTCTTCTTCTCAAATATTCTGCAACCGATGTATCCGTCAATAAACCGAATGTACGTTGAAAATGAAAGGAAGAAACATTTGCATGTCTAGCTATATCCCCAATCGTAATGTCTTCTGTCAGATTCTTTTCCATATATTCGATTGCCTGCTGAATCGACTCTACCAACGCCATATAACCTCACCCCTTATGTCTATCCTATCAGCGTGAACAATTGGTTTCCTGTTCGTTTGTGCTATGTTTTGGCAGGTTTCTTAATCTATCTGCTTCTTTAATATTGTCATGTAAATAGGATTCCGTTTTAGGATGGTTCACTATTTTATCGGTCGTCATCCAATGAACAGCCTCCACTTCATCCGGACTCTTAGGAAAGGGCTCGCCACTCTTCCATTCACACAAGAATACGATGTCCACAACTTCCCGGCCATCCGGCAAAACGAAAGAGGTATTGCGGACATACGTCATAATTTCTTGAACCTTGATTCCTACTTCCTCCATTAACTCACGTCTCAAAGTCCGCTCCAAAATATTAGAAGAAGCACCTTCTGGATCAACCGTCCCTCCAACAAAGGAAAGCATCCCACCTGCATGCTCCTCCTTGCGACTCCGCTCAATCATTAACCATTTGTCCCCTCTGTACACAGCACCCTCTACATTAATGAAAAACATCTCTAATCCCCCTTATTTTCTGGCTTTAATAATTAGTGTTGATGGAAACCTGCGAGTTTTGTAAAGAGAATAGTAGCGGTCAGATACCGGAGCGTCCTCATCTTTAAAACGTGCACCTGCCTCACTTTCTACTACCTTCTCAATAGTGAAGCCTGCTTGAATCAGTTCATTTATGTAAGTTGCCAGTTTTCTAGTGTGGATGGTCATCGGTGCATCTTCTCCTTTGAAATTTTCAAAGGTATGCAGTCCTTCTTGCTGGTAGGAACCATTTAAAGTAATAACACCATTTTCGCTACTAATATGAGCATATAAGGGATGATCCCAGCTGAAAAGGAAGCTTCCACCTTGTTTTAAATAGGAATAGATCAGCTGCAAGGTTGCCTTTAAATCTGTCGTCCAGCCCAACGCATAAATGGAATAAACACAATCAAAATAATCTTTGGGAAGGTCGATTTCTTGTTCCATCGGCGCACAATATAAGCGGGGTTCCAGGCCATGAAGGGTTTTTTCTGCAGCTAATTTCTGCTCGGTGGAAAGGTCCACTCCCCACAGTTCTGTAGCGCCTTTTTCCTCCGCCATATACTTTAAAGAATGACCACTTCCAAACCCGATATCCAACACCTTTTTGTTTTGCAAATCATCCAAAAGCTTCAATTCTTCTTCGGTCTGACTGAAAGGCCCGTAACTTGGAAGGGCATCCACCCCGTTGAAATAATGGGCGACCTTGTCCCAGCTTTTGCGATTACTTTCCAATAGTTGATTCATCCCTATTACCCCTTTATATCTTTAATAAATGCGATTAATCTGCTTGATTCCTTAAAGCCCATTCCAATGTGGAAATCATAGCTTACATGATTGTCCAGGTGGATGTCCGATCCGATTTGCTTGCAACCTTTCTTTTTAAGCCACTGTTCTCCTACCTCCACTAGCTTTGCGGAGTACCCTTGCCTTCTGTACTGAGGCTTCACATATATCCCTTCTATGTACCCTGTCGGTGATGATTCCGTTCCTTCCACATAATCCACTCTGATAGAAAGATGGATAAAGGCGACAAACTCGGAACCAGATCGGTAAAATAAAATCTTGTCCCGATTAGAAGCCATAATCTCATGAAAAGACTCATGGAGTTCATCCTCCGCGCTTTCCGGCCAGAGGTCTAACGCCATTTCGGTGTAGTGCTCTTTATGAGCGGTCAAAGCTTCCACTACGTTAGGACCCTCGATATCAACTGGTGTTTTTAGTTCTAATCTTGCCAGTTGCTCTCCCCATGAAGCCATCTCCGTTTCAATAAAACCAGCCTTTTCATACATCTTTTTTGCTAGGTGGTTTTTCGGTTCAAAGCCCAGCACGACATACGGAATGCCTGTGGAGTTTGTGTTTCTTATGTCCTCCACCACTTCATTAAGTGCAGCCTTTCCAAAACCTTTCCCTTGCGATTTTTCATCTATCATTAAACGGTAGATCCAGTAGTTCCCGTCATCCGCGTCAATACCATACATCGTAAAACCAACCATTTCCTCTTCCACATAAACTCCCATAGCCTTAAATTCCGGTAAGAACTGCACTTGCGCAAGGGAATACAGGTTCGATGCGACGAAGTTTTGTTGGTTCTCTGATACTTTTAATTGAATTGCCTTCTGCCAGTTTTCAGCTGTTATTTCTCGTAGTGTAATTTTCATGATTTTGTCCCTCTTCTATTTTTTAATATCGTTTCATAACAGTAGAATAGTGTGGATTTCCTTATTATCTTTAATAAAGGGTGATCGAGATGACTGGCGAAAAAATAGATAAAAGAATCCCCCAGCCTATCAGAAGCGATGGGGCAGGAGCATTGGATCTTGGCCCGAGAAATGTACTGAGAGATTTACAGAATCCTGATCTGCTCGTGCCACCAAAAACGGATGCCGGTATTGTTCCAAATCTGCGTTTCTCCTTCTCGGATACATCTATGATTCTGAAACACGGAGGATGGTCCAGAGAGGTTACGGTCAGAGAACTTCCCATCGCTACCACTTTGGCTGGTGTTAACATGAGTCTAACCGCAGGTGGTGTTAGGGAGCTCCATTGGCACAAAGAGGCGGAATGGTCCTATATGATCCTTGGACGTGCACGCATTACTGCTGTTGATCAGAACGGAAAGAATTTTATTGCCGATGTCGGTCCTGGTGACTTGTGGTATTTTCCACCAGGCATCCCCCATTCCATTCAAGGATTGGAGCAATGTGAATTCCTGTTGGTTTTTGACTCTGGCGATTTTTCCGATTTAAGCACTCTTTCCATTTCCGACTGGTTTGCCCATACGCCAAAGGAGGTATTATCTGCCAACTTTGGAGTTCCTGAGAGTACATTTGACGATCGGCCAAAAGGACAGGTATACATCTATCAAAGCGAGGTGCCAGGACCTCTTGAAACGCAGGCTGTCTCATCACCTAATGGAAAGGTTCCTCTTCCATTCAAATATGAATTACTAAAACAGCCACCACTTGAATTTTCTGGAGGATCGGTTCGCATTGTCGATTCCACCGTTTTCAAAATATCCAAAACTGTAGCAGCTGCACTAGTGGAAGTGAAACCCGGGGGTATGCGGGAACTCCATTGGCATCCTAACAACGATGAATGGCAATATTACCTCACAGGAAAAGCACGCATGACAGTCTTTCTTGGGGACGGGACTGCCCGAACCTTTGATTATATGGCTGGTGACGTCGGTTATGTCCCATTTGCAACCGGACATTATATCCAGAACACAGGCGATGAAACGGTTTGGTTTCTCGAAATGTTCAAAAGTGATCGGTTTGAGGACGTGTCACTTGCCCAGTGGATGGCGCTGACGCCAAGACAACTGGTGGACAGTAATGTCAATATCAGTTCTTCCTTTACAAAAAACATACGAAAAGAAAAAGAACCAGTAGTAAAGTATCCACCCTATACGTATAAGCCTAAGAAAAAGTAAGACTGATGGAGAGATCTGCTAATACGAAGCCACTGAAAAAGTCTTGATTTTAGTATTTTTAACCACCGCTGTTGATTTCCGCAAATGGCTTCGCTTTCCTAGGGAAGGTGCTTGAGCCTCCTCGCTTCGCTGCGGGGTCTCAAGCTACCTTTATCTCCCTCAGGAGTCTTCGCCTTTTGCTCCAATCACCAGCTAGGTATCATAAAAACTTTACGTTATTAGTTTTTCAGTGGCCTCGCTAATACTGACGGGTCTCTCTTTTTCTTGCATACCTTAAAGATAAAATAATAAATAGAACAAAGGAGGCAATCCCTAGCAAGATATATGGGAGGAGATCTGTCCAATGAAAAGGTGCTTCATTAAGGTAGACAGCTTTTACCCACTCCCCGCTACGTTCTTCTATTGCTATGGCTGTATCAGGGGCAACTCCCTCAATGTCATAATACTTTGTGCCTTTATCATAAAGGTTGGATGAATCTCCATAATAGCTGCCAGAGTACTCATCAGCCTTTCTTTTAACCTCCCCAATCTCATTACCTATTTCTCCTTTAGTGAGTCGTTCATCGGTCACCTCGTACACTCCGCCTTTATAAACCACAAATGGATAAGCCTAGTCCAAGGCAAATACGTTATTAGAAGCAAGGAATGTGAAAAGTAGACTTAGTAATATTTTCTTATTCAACTACTCATCCCCTTATAAAAAGACATTCTTATTAATTCTATTTCCGATAGCCTAAAACCTTCCCCTCGATATTTTCTACTGATAAGGACCCAAAAGTTATGCTATCCACACTTCTCCACCAACTATCACCAATTACAAAAACATGATTCTCAGGTATACGATATTTTTCAAGTTCATGTTCGTTAAGTGAGTCTTTTATAGCATCATTTCGGGGATTGTTTACTGCATTTCCGTAGAATGTGTCCAATTTTTTGTTGTTTATATATATTTGTCCATCATTAATATGAATGATTTCGCCAGGCAGTCCAACTACTCTCGAAATGGATTTGGGCTCTCCGTATGAATTTTTCATATCAAGTTGATATAATCCATTTTCAGGATACTGAAAATACACAACGTCCCCTCGCCTAAATTCTTTATCGTTATAATAGTCAGGGTCAATCACAATAGGCTCTTTATAATAGTTATAATCATACCTATCCATATTGTCGCTTCCATGTTCATACAACAACATATCTTTTTCATAATTCACTCTGTCTATTGTCTCATTTGTGATGTTGTCTGTAATGACTCCGGTATTTTTTTGATCACTAAATAATAGGGGAAAGACCATAAAAAACAAAACAGCTATAGCGAGGGTACTCACACTATATATAAGATTGCGACTCCGCTTTTTTTGAGGTTTTCTTCCAATTTTCAAAATAACACCTTCTTTACTATCCTCCTTAAAAGACACATCATTGAAAATATATTGATTCATTTCTTTTCGTAATTCCTTTAATTCTTTTTCAATCATTGCCAACACTCCCTTCCTCAAAGTGAACTCGCAACAGTTCTTTCCCTTTAGATAGCCTCGTTTTAACCGTACTGAGGTTAACATTAAGAGTGTTGCTAATATCCTTCAAGCCAAGCTCCTCATAATAATAGAGATATACAACCTCTCTATATTTCAATGGAAGGTTCAATACCATGTCAGCTATAGTTTTCTTGTGTTCTTTCACCAGTATTACGTTTTCAGGGGTCTGGGTTTTATCCTCTCCTAGCCGTCCAAACAAGTCAGAAATCCTTACTTTCCGGTAATGCCAACTCTTGAAATAATCTTTACATTTGTTGATGGTTATCCTATATAGAAGAGTTTTCGGGCTTGCTTCACCTCGAAAATTATCTATGTGATTGAAGTAGCTTACAAAAGCCTCTTGTACAAGATCTTCAGCAATCTGAAAATCCTTCACGTAGGAATATGCTAACTTCACCAAGTCGCTCCCGTATTGATTCATAATACTTTCAAGATGCATTTTTTTCGGATCATGTTGATTTAATGAATCTTCCAAGCTGTCTTCACCTTCTCCTCTTTTAAGTTTAAGGATTAGACGACGCTATCCCTTGGAAAGTTGGAAAATCTTTCTTTTAATTTTACCAAAAGAAAAAAGCAGGAGTTCTTCTTTTTGAAAAGAAATTCTCCTGCTCTATGATTAGATGGCCCATTCTCCATCTGTCATGATTGCTTCTTTAACTCCATCTTCCGTTTCTCCTTCTATGTTCAACTCCCCTGAACCAATCATGAAGTCCACGTGAATCATGCTGGTGTTGATTCCCTTTGTTTCTAGCTCTTCCTTGCTCATTTGTGCCCCGCCCTCAATATTGATTGGGTAGGCAGACCCTAGAGCCAAGTGACAAGAGGCATTTTCGTCAAACAGTGTATTATAGAAAATCACTTCTTGTTTCGAAACTGGTGAACTGTGTGGTACAAGCGCCACCTCTCCTAGATGCAATGCTCCTTCATCCGTTTCTAATAGTTTTTTCAACACTTCATATCCTTGCTCTGCAGTGAACTCTACCACCTTACCTTCTTTAAATGTAAGGCTGAAGTTGTCTACTAAATTTCCGTTCAGGTTTAACGGCTTAGTGGATGCTACTACACCGTTAACTCCGGTTTTTACAGGTGCCGTAAACACTTCTTCTGTTGGAAGGTTCGGAACGAAATAAGTACCTTGATCATTGTTCATTCCACCGCCAAGCCAAACCTGTTCGTCTGGAAGTTCGATAGTTAGGTCCGTTCCTGGCGCTTTGTAATGAAGCTTTTTGTATTTTTTCGTATTAAGTACTTGTAACTTTTCTTGCAAGGTTTTGATGTGCTTATTCCAAGCTTCTACTGGGTCGTTTTCATTAACACGCGTTACTTGGAAAATGTTTTCCCATAGGCTTGCAACCTGGTCTTCAGGAGATTTGCCTGGATATAGCTTAGCTGCCCATTCCTGTGATGGGACTGAAACAATTGCCCAACTGACTTTAGCAGTTTGGATGTATTTCCGGTAGTTTTGCATGGCTTTTGCCTGAGCTTTATTAGAAATAGAAACGCGCTCAGGGTCTACGTCTTTCAGAAGATCTGGGTTGGAAGCAACGATGGACATAAATGCCGCTCCTTCCTCCGCCATTTCCTCCATTCCTTTTACTTTCCACTCACGAACAGTCTGGAGTGAGTCTGTTGAGGCCGTTTCATATGTAATCTTTGTTAGTTGTTCATCATTCCATTCAGTATGTACGTATTTAGCACCAAGCTTGTATGCGATTTTTGCAACCTCTCTGACAAATGGTGCTGCTGATATAGGGGCATTGATGACTAGAGGTTGGTTTTCTTGCAGGTTGATGCCAACTTTTAGCGCAAGTTCTGCGTATTTGGTCAATCTTTCTTGTATCACTATGCATTTCCTCCTTTTGGTTGATGAGAATATTGTATCATAGGATGCGGAATTGTAGGTTTAGTGAGAATTTATATATTTTCACGAGGGGAACTTCACTGGCTCAAAGGGGGTTGTAACTTCTGAAAGTGTTATTGTAACTATTTTTAGGATGATTGTGACTTTTTGATGAGTCATTGTAACTTTTCTGACGCTCATTATGACTTTTTCAACCGATATTGTAACTTTTTCACCCCTTCTAACCTCCAAAAAGCCACAAAAAAAGACCAACCTCTCCCATAAAAGGAAAGTTGGCCTCGTTCTATTCCATGCTTACACATTAAACTTCTCTTTCACAAATTCCACTACTTCTTCTGCAGTGCTCATACTAAGAATCTCTTCACGATAGGAAGCAGCTTCCTCTTTTGAGATACCACGCAATTGGCTTCTTGCAGGAAGGATGGATGTCGCGCTCATGCTGAACTCGTCTAGTCCAAGTCCTAAAAGAATTGGAATTGCGATTGGGTCGCCAGCCATTTCTCCACACATGCCGGCCCATTTACCGTTTTTGTGTGCAGCTTGGATGACATTATCCACTAGGCGCAAGATTGCCGGGTTGTATGGTTGATACAGGTAGGAAACCTGTTCGTTCATACGGTCCGCTGCCATTGTGTATTGAATTAAGTCGTTTGTTCCGATGCTGAAGAAGTCTACTTCCTTCGCAAAAATATCAGCCATCACAGCTGTAGATGGAATTTCCACCATGATACCTATCTCGATATTTTCGTTAACAGTTGTGCCGTTCTTCACAAGCGCTTCTTTTTCTTCTAAAAGAATGGCTTTTGCTTGGCGGAACTCGTCCAATGTTGCAATCATCGGGAACATGATCTTCAGGTTTCCGTAAGAGCTTGCACGCAATAAAGCACGAAGCTGTGTACGGAAAATATCTTGTTCTTCTAAGCAAAGGCGTATCGCACGGAAGCCTAAGAATGGGTTCATCTCTTTAGGAAGGTTTAGATAAGGCAGTTCCTTATCGCCACCGATGTCCAATGTGCGGACTACAACAGGTTTGCCTTCCATATTTTCAAGAACCTCTTTATAAGCTTTGTACTGCTCGTCCTCTGTCGGAAGTTCGGTTCTACCCATGTAAAGGAATTCTGTACGGTAAAGGCCAACGCCTTCTCCGCCATTGGCAAGAACACCCTTCACATCTTTAGGAGTACCGATGTTTGCAGCAAGTTCGACTTCTTGTCCGTCAGAAGAAAGACTCTTCTCGTTGACAAGCTTAGCCCACTCTTTTTTCTGCTCTTCGTACTTCTCTTGCTTTTCTTTATAATTAGCAATTTCTTCTTCTGTCGGATCGACGATCACCGCACCGTCCAAACCATCAATAATCACCATTGTGTCATTTTGGATAGTTTCCATGACGTTCTTTGTTCCAACTACTGCTGGAATTTCCATGGAACGTGCCATGATAGCGGAGTGAGACGTACGTCCACCGATATCAGTTGTAAAAGCTTTTACATATTGACGGTTAAGTTGAGCAGTGTCAGAAGGAGTCAAGTCTTCCGCAATGATGACAACTTCTTCTGAAATAAGTGCAGGATTGGAAATTGTTACACCTAAAAGGTGAGCTAGCACACGTTTTGTCACGTCGCGGATATCCGCTGCACGCTCTTTCATGTACTCATTGCCCATTTGTTCGAACATGTTGATGAACATGCCTGCTGTTTCATCCAAAGCAAACTCAGCATTTACACTGTCGCTTTTGATTTTATCTTTAATTGGATTTAAAAGTTCAGGGTCACTTAATACAAGAAGGTGTGCAGAAAAGATTTCCGCCTTATCTGCTCCAAGCTCCTTATGGGCGTGCTCTTTGATTTTTTCCAATTCATTTTTTGAGATCTCTACTGCTTTTTCAAATCTTTCCACTTCCGCTTGGGCATTGTCGATCGTCTTTTTGTCCACAGATAGCTCTGGGTTTTCAAGACGATATGCTTTCGCAATGGCAATCCCGCTAGAAGCAGGTATACCTTGAATCGTGTTTGACATTATTCCCCTAACCCTTCTGATTTCAAAGTTTCTTCAATCGCAGAAATTGCCTCGCTCTCATCAGAACCTTCTGCAACAATCTTGATTTCCGCTCCTTGAGGAATTCCTAGAGACATTACACCCATGATGGATTTCAAGTTTACAGATTTACCGTTATACTCAAGGTTTACGTCCGCATCGAATTTACCTGCAGTTTGTACCAATTGAGTTGCCGGACGTGCGTGAATTCCTGAATCTGCTGTTACTTTAAATGTTTTTTCTGCCATTGTAATCAAACTCCTTTGAGATATGTGTATTTTTTACTTTTAGAAGCTATTCAACTAAAAGAACCTTGTTCTCTCTTATCCTATACCCTGTAGCTTTCACCAGTAACCGCGGTGAATATGTAGGAAAGAGTATAGAAAAAGGCATGAGTGAGGGCTCGTCTCTATAAAAGGGTACACTCGTCCCCTTAGTATGGATCAAAACCTCTTCACTCATGCCTGATCGTATCAGTAACACGTAAAGTCCTTATCTATGTTGAAAGCATTTGCATGAACATTTAGTTGAACGCTTCTTAACTGTCCGATGAGATTGTAGCATAAAAAACAAAAGTTTGGCAATACTTTTGCCTTACTTCTTCTTTTTGAATATCATCATAATGGCATATGGAATGACGCCAAATAGTTGGAAGGCGATAGGAGAACGCTCCTGCTTTCTAATTTGCCTTTGCTCTCGTTTAACTTCTTTCGGTTGATCCATGTAGGTAACCAATTGTTGTGTCACGTATTTTACATAATCATTTGTCTTCAATATCAATCACCGCCAAAGGGAAATACTTTTACCTTTAGTGTTGACGGTTATTCCATGTTTTAATCGCTTTATGTACAGCCTCAACCGCTTCATCCAAAGAAAAGTCTGTTGTATCCAATGTAATATGGGCTTGCTTGTAGAACGGGAGTCGATTTACAAATAACCCTAGAACCTCTTCCTTTTTTCTTTGTTGAATAAGAGGTCTTGTAGTATCATTTTCTAATCGATTCCAAATTACTTCTGGATCTGCATAAAGAAAGATTACGCAGCCGTTTTCTTTCATCCATTCCATGTTTTCTTGCCTCGTTACAATTCCTCCTCCAGTGGTTACAATAACATCCTCAGAAGGAAGCAGTGTTAAAGTTTTTGATTCTAGATCACGGAAATAATCTTCTCCAAACTTTTCAAAAATGTCCTTTATTAACATGTTTTTGTTACTTTCAATCATAAAGTCCGTATCCACAACAGAGACGCCAAGTTTTTGCGCTACTGCCTGTCCGATAGTGGTTTTCCCTACCCCCATAAAACCCGTTAGATAAACATTTTGCATGTTGATTCCCTCTCTTTCCAACTGCCTCAACCATATTACCATTATAGGAGAAAAAGCACTTGCTGGAAATGGCAAGTGCTTTTTCATCACTCTTTTTAATTATCCGGCATGATCCAAATTATTTCAGCAGTGCGAATGAAAAAGCTGGAGTCACCTGCCATTAGTACTACATGATCAGGCTTTACGTCTTTCAAATTGCCTCTAATGGAACCACGTGTTGTCTCGATTACCACTTCGGTTCCGACGATGCTTTTTAATGTATGGTACACATATGGCTCTACCACCATATATTGAATGGGCATTCCATTGTCCGCTTGATGCATTAGGCGAAAACCTCCTTTATCACTGTACATCTATATGAAAAGGACAGTGATATGGTGAAGACAAAGGACTAAATTTAATTGGTTTCATACCAAGCAATAACTTCTTGAATCCCCATATCATAAATGATGGTCGCCTTGTATTCTCTACCTTCCGTTGTGGAGCATATAATCATTATTTCCTTTTTCTCATCCAAGTCTTTTGAGGTGACAGAAGCTACACCCGTTGGAAAAATATAATTGGGATAGGGGTTGTTACCTGCCATTAAAGACTCAGCTCGGATAGTATCCCATGTGTATTTCATCATAGCTTCTAATTCCATCTGCTGATTGGTTTCGTGGTAAAATAACTTCTCAAGCCGGAAACTCTCAATTTGATGCAGCAAGAAAGCAGACAATAGAATACTCATAAATATCGTCACGGGAAAAATATATCCTGCTTCCCTTTTACTCTGGATGCCATTTAATTGGTATAGCACTAACTCTGAATTCATAGGTAGCATCATCACTTCCTTCCAAGATGAAAATTGCTCCATTTGCACGTTCCGTAAAATCAACTTTTTTAACATGATGAAGGAGTAATTCGTGGCCCGTACCATCTACTCTCCGCCTTATCTTTTGTTGAAAGAATTCATATGTCACCCTTTGCCCCCCTTGGTTGATGATGACAAAATCTCCTGCTTCCACTGAAGTCTTTTTGGCTGTCCTTACTTCCCGCGTCGCCTGTTGAATAAAAACCTCTAGCTCAAATGGATGGATGCCTTCCTTCTTTTCTGTCAAGATAACCAAATTTTTAATCAAAATTGGAAACAAAGCCGTAAGAATTAATATAACGGAAAAGCAAATCAGCACTTCCAATAGGGTAAATCCTCCGTCTTTACGGATATCGTACATATATACACCTTTCTTTCACCAATAGCTGATAATCACTATAGGAGACACACAATGTGGGAGGAATAGTTCCTTCTTTTAATGTAACGGTGTAGATGGTGCCGTCTATATTCAAGGTCTTTTCCTGAAACACCCCTTCTTGGGAACGAGTGCTTTCCAGTTCAATTGTCAAAATAAATCGCGCCTGTTGCTCTAAAACAAATCCTTTTCGTTCTTGATTCATTTTTACAAGACCGGGAAGTAGTACAGAAGCGATCACCATCCAAATAACAAGCGTTGCCAATACCTCAAGCAAAGTGAATCCTCTATGACTTTTCCACATAAAAACGTCCCTTTCCAAGTGTAAAGACATATTGATAGAGTTCCTTCTCATCCACATATATTGCAATTGCCCCAGATTTGTTGATGCTGCCGTTGCCCAGATACGTAATTCTCTGCCCCATTGTTCGGGTGTCTATTCTTATGGAAGAATGATACTCCCTCACCACAAGTTCATTTATTTGAAAGGTTCCCTGCCGAATTCGGTAATAGTTCTCGCTTGGGGTAAAGACGATATAGACACTGTTCTTTGAGCTTAGTGCATATTGTTGGGCGAACAAGAGATCGTTGCTTAATTGTTCGTTAAAATGCTCGCCTATATAGCTTTCCTGTGTAGAACTTAATGTCAGAACAGTCACGGAAAGAAGGACAGAAATGATAGAAATGACTAGTAATGATTCGAGGAGTGTGTAACCCCCATTAGTCTTATTTTTACTCTCCTGCACTACTTGCAATCGCCTTGTTATTAACAATTGTAATGACACTTCCGTTCGGACAATTCAATGTTGCCGTTGTCTCATCAAAACGATCAGCAAGATAATCCTGAGTATTCAGATCATCTATTGTTGTTACATTACTTCCCGTATCCAACCGATATGCTTGCATCTGTGCTTCCACCATGCTGAGAAGTGCCTCGCACCCCTTATCGCCGATCACACTTGTGTTCTTTGTTACGTTTGGAATCATGATTAGTAACAACACAGTGATGACAAGCATGACCAAAAGCATCTCTACCAACGTGAACCCGCGATCATTCAACAGATATCTTCCCATTTATAACCCTCCTAATAATTGAAACATTGGAATGAAAATACAAAGATATAAAACAAATACAAACCCGCCTACGCCGAGGAATAAAATAGGTTGTATTCTTCTCAACAACTTTTCACTAAACTCCTGCATCTTTACTAGTAAAAGCTTGCTGTATTGTTCGAGCTCTAAACCCAATTTACCGTTCTTTTGTCCGTGAACAATTACGATGGAAAGCCCGGAAACAAATACTTTCTCACTTTCCACTAACTTTTCTAATTTTTCACCTTCTACCAGCCTGTACCGAAATTCTTTTGCTTTCACATGGAAAAAAGGGTGATAGCGTTGCTGTTCAAAAACAGTGATGGCTTCATTAATGGTCAATCCGCTTAATAGCAATGTGCTAAGCTGTTGTGTGAAATAATGTGAATAATGAAGGGAGAGGAAGGTTTTTACAATGGGAAATCGCATTAACATGCTTACCCTCTTGGAAGGTGACGTTCTTTTTTCATAAACCTTAAAAAAAATATAGGCTATAAGAAAACAGAACACGAGAATTGAAACAAGGATTGGAATTCGGACTACAAGGTTGAAGAATAGGGAGATGACTGGACTTAAGGAGATATTCATTTGAGAAAAAAGCAGATGAAACTGAGGCAGTAAAATCAATTGAACAAAAATGAGCATGATCAAAACTAGAAAAATAAGTAGAATCGGATACTTGAGAATAGAAATGGTTTTTTCACGATAATGCCTTTTCCGTTCAAGCATATTTCCCCCTGTCCTAAAAGCCTGACCTAGATTGCCATGTTTCTGGGAGAAGAACAATAAGGACAATATATCCTGATGGAAACGAAGTCCTTCTAATACCCGATGAACGCTGTATCCTTTTTGCAATTCCTGTATTGCTTCTAGTAAATTACGTTTTTTATCCGCTTCAAAGTGAATACTCATCAACTCTAAAGCCTCTAACAAAGAATACCCATTAGAATATAGCTCACCCATCCTTTTTAAGAAATCCTCTTGAACTTTCAATGACCACCCCTTATTTGTTTTTTCCATCAGTTACCCATCTTTCATATTCCCTCTGGTGAATAAAGCCCAATGCTATTCCTTTTTTAATTACTTCTTTCAAGGTTGGATAACATAGTTGCACTTTTGTTCCTTTACACTCCTCCATCACCTTTGACAATTCCCGCCCATACAAGAGTTCATATACACTTGCTAACCTGTGATTTCTATATTTTTTGCAAAAAGTAGTACATTCCCCTTGACAATAAGGACATTTCAACTCCACTAATCTTTGGGCCGAAATTGCTATTAATGTTTGTTCCAGCTCCTGTTGGGTGACTCCAAACTCCAACAGACGATGAACCGCTCCTTTTGCATCTCTCGTATGCAAGGTGCTCAACACTAAATGGCCTGTCAACGACGCCCTTATCGCAATCTTGGCCGTTTCCTCATCCCTAATTTCCCCAACCATAATAATATCCGGGTCATGCCTTAGAATTGCCTTTAACCCAGAGGCATAGGTAATACCCGCCTTTTCATTTACCTGCACCTGCAGAACATGTCTGCTTTTTCGCTCAACAGGATCTTCTAAAGTAATGATATTGCGTTGCAGCAAACTTTTTGATTCTTCTAGAATGGAATACAGTGTAGTGGTTTTCCCAGATCCAGTAGGACCGGTAAACAAAACAAGTCCATGGGAATGTTTCATTAAGGAAAATAACTTTCTGGTAGAGTTAGGAAAAAGGGATAGGTGTTTTAAAGGGAATTGTTTATCATCATGCGGCAGGATTCGGATAACCAGGCTTTCCTGGTTAACTGTCGGCAATGTAGAGAGTCGAAGGTTTATCGGTTTGGAGTCAACGTAGAGCTTTAAGGCGCCGTTTTGGGGTTTTCTTGTTTCTCCGATGTCCATTTCGGCCTGGAACTTTAAGTGGGACAACATTCTTTCATAGATTTCAAGTGGAAGCTCTTCTTGATCATAGAGGTAGTGATCGAGTCGAAAAAGGACTTTAGCAGACGCTTCTAGGGGTTTAATGTGAATATCTGAAACTTGTAAGCGGACTGCTTGACGGACAATTTCTTCACATTTCTTTTCAATATTCATTTGTCACCTCATTCTTCATTGATTTTAAGGATAGTATGGGAAGTAATGGATTACTCCTTTCTCTAAAATTTACTGCCCTTATATTATTCTTCAAAAAATGACAGATTCCTTCAAGATTTTTAATTTCATCAAAAAAAAGTTCCTCTCTTTAAATAGAACAGGAACTTCTAAGATATTCGTCCACGATACGCCCAATCTTTTGAATTGCTCGCTTACCTGTAGGATTATCAACCAGATCATCTACTAGAACTGCCACTACCAAGGTCTTATCTCCATAAGTCACAATTCCACAGTCATGTTCCACACCTGGCAGCTCGCCTGTCTTGTTGGCAATCTGCACAGTATCTAGGTTCATGAAAAATGGCAATTTATCCAGAAGTTGCTGAGCTCTTAACATACTCATCATTAACTGCTTACTTTCTCGGTTCCATACATTCGACTTGGAATCTAGGAGAATCTTTAGACATGCAACCATATCTCGAGCACATGTTCTGTTTTCCAATCCTGCATCGGTTGCTTTAAAATCCATCATCTTTCTTTCTAATATCGTGTTGCTTAATCCTTGCTCCGTACAGAATTTGTTAACAAAATCTTTTCCTACAAGGTCAATAATTTTATTGGTAGCACTATTATCGGATACCGTTATCATCAGTGTTAATAAGTCGTATAGAGTGAAACTTGTCTCTTGATCTAAATACTGAATAACACCTGCACCACCAACACGATTTTCCATATCAAGATTTAATCTGTCAGACAGACTTAAGTTGCTTGCATCCACCTGTTTAAGAGCTGCCATCAATATCGGAATCTTTATCAGACTGGCCGCCTTTTTCACTACATCACAATCTTTTTCCAGTAGCTGGCCACAATTGTCCTCCATCATAAAACTAACGTGTCCGGCTGTGGAATCCACCACCGCCTGAACACGTTCCTTCAACTCCAACAATCGAGTTTCAGTTCCCATCATGCGCACTTGCCACCATTTCCCTTACTTTATCTGGTCCTACAATCTTTTCGTTATATAAATGGCATGCTACATAGTGCTTGTCTTCTGCTTCCTGCCACTCAGGGATCGACTTGCTGCATGCGTCCATTGCATGTGGACAACGGGTGCGGAAGACACAGCCGCTTGGTGGATTTATCGGGCTTGGTATCTCCCCTTGGACAATCTGTCTTTCTCTTCGGTCTTCCACATCCGGGTCTGGAATCGGTATAGCAGATAGCAAGGCTTGTGTGTATGGATGCAACGGCTTTTTATACAGTGCCTTACTTTCGGTCAATTCCATCATTTTCCCAAGGTACATAACCCCTATACGATCACTGATATGCTTGACCATAGATAAATCATGGGCGATAAACAGATAGGTTAAGCCTTTTTCTTTCTGAAGCCGTTTCATTAAGTTCACGACTTGAGCTTGGACGGATACATCCAATGCAGATATCGGTTCATCGGCAATGATAAAATCCGGATCCAAGGCCAGCGCTCGGGCAATCCCAATTCGCTGCCTTTGTCCCCCGCTGAATTCATGAGGATAACGGTTCGCATGCTCGCGGTTCAGACCAACATCCTCCAACAATTGATAGACTCGCTCTGTTCGTTCTTTACTATCTTTATAGATTCCATGTACTTCCATGGGTTCAGAAATGATTTCTTTTACGGTGGAACGCGGATTGAGCGATGCATATGGGTCTTGGAAAATCATTTGCATGTTTCGATGGAAGGCGAATTTTTCCTTCTCCGTAAGGCTGTGGACATCTTTTCCGTTAAAGGTCACTTCGCCTGATGTTTTTCCATAAAGACCAATAACGGTCCTTCCTGTAGTAGATTTACCACAGCCAGACTCACCAACAAGGCCGAAAGTTTCCCCTTGATATATATCAAATGATACGTTGTCTACCGCTTTTAAGGTTTGTTTTTTTCCAAGGAAAAAATATTTCTGCAGATTTTTTACTTGTAGTAGTTTCTTTTGCATGTTTATTCCCCGTCCTTTTGCCAGTACCTTCTTGCTGCACATAGTTCTTGTTCATAGATAGTATTTTCCATAGGAAGAATCTCAATATCTCTTCCAGTTTTGGGTGAGTGTAAGAGTTTGCCGTCTCCATGATAGATTCCAACGTGATGGAGTTTTCCTTTCCCTTCTTCATAAGCGAAAAACAATAGGTCTCCCGGCTCCAAAGCATTAAGCGGAACCTCCATCCCTTCTTTTGCCTGGTCATGGGCATCACGTGGAATGATATACCCATTTGCTTTACACATCGTATAACTGAAACCGGAACAATCCATGCCATAACCACTCATGCCACCCCATAAATATGGAAGGCCAAGAAATCTCTCTCCCGTCTGAACGATATCCGCTCCAGAGCCTTTAGGGATGGAAGCTAGCCCCTCATAAACTGAAATATCATCCTCCCTTAGCACTCCAACCTTACCATCAGGAAGTTGAACCGTTACTGTCCCTTCCTCTTTTTCCACTACCGGTAAAATGGTTTGAAAGCTCAGCTCAAGTAACTCTTTCTCCGTTTTTGAAAATAAGGGAGCAAGGTTGCTTGTCACCACTGCTACAGGGCCTTCTTTAAGTTTCCAGTCCGAAACTTCCGTAATTTGACACTTCGGGACCCAACCTGGATATCCTCTTTGATCCTTCGATGAGCCTTGGGTCAAAGCAATAATATGGTATGAGTTCTCCTTCTCTTCCAAAACGAGAACTTCCTGACCGAAAAGCAATTGGGACTGGATGAGGTTAGCATCACATAGTTCTAGTCTTGTTTCAAAGTTCAGTGAATTCAGCCATCTTCTTATATCGGTAGGATTGGAGGTGGCTTTTTCATCCAGTTTTCTTGGTGAATCATAAGAGGTCCAGATGGTAGCAACCGGTACATTTATGACATATTTACTCAATGTTGACTCCTCCTTTAACATTTACATCAATGATGCCTAATCCATTGGCATTTGGAAAACTAATCTTTCGACCGTTATAGATGATACCGCCTGTAATAATATCCTCGGCCAGCATAAGTGGTGCATCGAAATCGAATCGTGTGATGTTGCTTTTACTGGCGGCAAAATGCGCCGCTGCTGTGATGCCGAGCCTTGTCTCGATCATACTGCCCACCATGCACTCGACTCCATAGGCTTCTGCGATACTATTAATTTTCTCAGCCTGGAAAATTCCGCCGGACTTCATAAGTTTGATATTAATCAGGTCTGCACTTCGAGTTTGGAGTACTTGAAGGGCCTGTTCAGGTGTAAATACACTCTCATCTGCCATTATCGGTGTTTCCACTGAGCCGGTAACCTGTTTTAAGCCTTCTAAATCGTGTGCTATGACAGGTTGTTCCACAAGCTCTATATTCAATCCCAGGTCTTCCATTTTGCGAATACCGCGTATGGCTTCCTTTGCCGTCCAGCCCTGGTTTGCATCCAAACGAATTTCCACAGCATTTCCAACACGGCTTCTGATTTCTCTAATTCTGGCAATATCTGTCGCCATATCGTCTTTCCCTACTTTTACCTTGAGAACAAGGAAACCTCTCTCTAAATAAAGCAATGCGTCCTCTCCCATCTCCTTCGGGGAATTGACGCTGACGGTAAAGTCTGTTTCAAGTTCCTTTTTAGCCCCTCCCAAGTATTGATAAAGAGGCAGCTTGCTGTGTTGGGCCAAGCAATCATAGATGGCCATATCCACTGCAGCCTTTGCACTTGAATTACGGACAAGTGATTTATGTAGTTTTTGCAGTAACGGTTCATAGTTCAGTAGGTTCTCGTTTAATAGGATCGGTTTTAAAATTTGGTGAATGGCATACTCCACACTATCAAGACTGTCCCCTGTGATAACATGTGTTGGAGGTGCCTCCCCCCATCCGATTAGACCGTTATCACAGGTGATTTTCACTACCACCGCTTCGGCAACATACACCGTACGCAACGCTGTTTTGAATGGTTTGGAAAGAGGAACTGCCATTCGAAAAGTCTCCATTTGTTGTATGTTCATGATTTCCTCTCCTCTCAATCCACTCCTGCTTGGATGGTTAATGTCTTGTTATATGTGTTCAGTTCCGCTTTCGCACCATGAGGCACCGCAATATTTGGTGAGCAATGTCCAATTTGGAAACCGCTAATAGTCGGTTTATTGGCATCTTGTACATGCTGTGTGATAACCTCCTCTAGCGTCAAGGATGCTTTTCCCTCATCTGGTACACAGTTATGGAAATTGCCTATGACAATTCCCTCTGCATCCGCAAATTTTCCGGCCATTTTCAGCTGATTAAGCATTCTGTCCACTTTGTATGGTTGTTCGTCAATATCTTCAAAGAAAAGGATCTTTCCTTTCGTCTGCAATTCAAACGGAGTTCCAAGTGAACTTACAAGCAAGGTTAGATTTCCGCCAACCAACTCTCCGGTTGCAACGCCCTCATTCATCACTTCAAGAGGGGAAAGTTCTTCTGTATATACTATTTCCGTTGGTTCAAATAGCTGTTGAAAATATGCTTTTGATAGAGGGTGGATGCTATCGAGTCCGATATCAGAGCTCAGCATCGGACCATGAAAGGAAGTTAATCCGGCCTGTTGGTAAAATGCCTGATGTAAAAAGGTAATGTCGCTGTAGCCCCAGAAAATTTTAGGATTATTTTTAATAATGTCATAATCTATGTTGGAGGCGATCCTTGCCGTTCCAAACCCACCACACGCACAAAAAATGCCCTTTACTTCTTCGTCTTGAAACATCGCATGCAGATCATCCAGCTTCTCCTCATCCTTTGAAGCAAGGTAACCGTATGGGGCATCCACATATTTGCCCATCTTTATTTTCAATCCTAGTTCCTCTTCCAAAAAAGGTAGTGCAAGTTTCAATTTTTCTTGTTTCGGGGGGCTTGCTGGTGCGATGATTCCTACTGTGTCACCTTTTTTCAAACGCAGTGGCTTCATGCTTCGCCACTCCTCTCCTATATAGATTCTATTAAGCTATGTATATGTATGATCGTGACTTATCAGTATGTATTCCCTATTTCAATGAAAAGGGTGTTCAGTGAACACCCTTCTCCTCTAAAACTTAAGCTCTGTTAATCACCGCTGTTGATTTACGCACTAGGCTTCGCTTTCCTAGGGGATTTGGGGAGCCTCCCTACTTATAACGAAGCCACTGAATAAGACCTTGATTTTAAAATTTTATTAAACACCGCTGTTGATTTACGCAAATGGCTTCGCTTTCCTAGGGAAGGTGCTTGAGCCTCCTCGCTTCGCTGCGGGGTCTCAATCTACCTTTATCTCCCTCAGGAGTCTTCGCCTTTTGCTCCAATCAACAGCTAGGAATAAATAAAAACTTTACGTTATCAGTTTTTCAGTGGCCTCCTTATAACCTGTTATTCTTTATCTGCCCATTTCAGTTCGATATATCCAACAGGATGGCGAACGATTCCTTTTACCGCTTCGTTTTGAAGATAAACATGGTTATAGAAATACAATGGGATAATAGGCATCTCTTCAAATAGCACCTTTTCTGCTTCATACATTAACTCAAATCGCTTTGCTTCATCTGCCTCGTTTAGTGCTTTTTGGATCAGTTCATCATACTTGGAGTTGGCCCAGCCCGTACGGTTCATAGAATGACCAGTCTGGAAATTCTCCAAGAAGTTGATTGGGTCCGCATAGTCAGCCAAGAATGAGCTGCGGGAGAATTGGAATTCTAGGTTTTTTTGCGCATCAAGGAATACATTCCATTCCATGTTTGCCAGTTTTACATCCACTCCCAGGTTGTCTTTAAACATTTGTTGTAGTGTTTCAGCAATACGCTTATGTTCATCACTTGTGTTATAAGTCAACGTTACTTCTGGTAATGTTTCATACCCTTCTTCTTCCATTCCTTTTTTCAGTAACGCTTTTGCTTCTTCTGCATTAAACGTTACAAGGTCTCCATTTGTCTCGCGGAAATCATTCCCGGATGGGTCATTAAAGCCCTTTGCAACAAATCCTTTAGCTGGCTCTTCTTCTCTTTTTGTGATGTAGTCCACAACATCTTGTTGGTTCACTGCCATCGCAAATGCTTTACGGATGTTGGCATTTTGGAATGGCTCCTGTTCTACACCGAAACGGAAGAAGTAAGTTCCCGCTTGCTCTCCGACATTAACTTTTCCTTCTTTAAACAACTGCTCACTCACATCTGCAGGAACTCCTGAAGTATCCAGGTCTCCTGTTTGGTACATTTGGTATTCGGTATTGGTATCATTCACCATTGCCCAGTGAACTTTATCAAGCTTTACTGCATCAGCATCCCAATATTGATCATTTTTAGCCATTACAATGTGGCTTTCATGCTCCCACTCGGAAAGGTTGAACGGACCATTTCCTACAAAAGAATCCGCTTCTGAAAACCACTCTGGATTTTCTGAAGCCACCTTCTCATTGATTGGGAAGAAGGCTGGATTTGTAATAACACTTAAGAAATATGTTTGTGGAGCTACAAGTGTGACTTCTAATGTTTTCTCGTCAACTGCTTTTACCTTCACGTCATCAGCAGAGCCTTCGCCGTTGTTATACGCTTCTCCACCTTCAATGAAGTAACCCAGGAAGGCAGCAGGAGATGCTGTGTCAGGGTTTAGTAGACGCTTCCAGGCAAACTCAAAGTCTCCTGCAGTTACATCGTCCCCATTAGACCATTTTGCGTTGTCGCGGATATAGAACGTGTAAGTTTTTCCATCTTCTGAGACATCCCATTTTTCTGCTGTAGCTTCTTGCGGAAGATGCTCGTCATTTAGGCGAGTCAACCCCTCCATCAAGTTGTTTAGTGCGTTCCAGGAATAAGAGTCAAAGCCGATTGGCGGGTCCAATGATGTTGGTTCAGATCCGTTATTCAAACGAAGAACCTTTTCTCCTGTTGAGCTGTCGTTGTTGTTAGTGCCTTCGCTCGTGTCGGTGCCTGCGTTGTTGCTTGCTGTACATGCAGCTAAGACGAACACAAGCATCGCGGTCATTAATAATGCCATTACCTTTTTCATGTGTTACTCCCCCTTTTTCATACTTAAATGTTTAAGACACCGCTGTTGATTTCCGCACCGGGCTTCGCTTTCCTAGGGGCGCTGCTAGAGCCTCCCCCGCTTCGCCTGCGGGGTCTCCACCTAGCGCTACTCCCTCAGGAGTCTTCGCCCTGTGCTATAATCAACAGCTATGATTCTATTTCACTATAAGTCTTACCTTATAGTAGAAATCACTGTTTTTACTGGTTTAGGAGCTCTTGGGTCCTGTAGCCAGCAATCTACATGATGTTCCTCCGACAAGGTTGTCTTCATCGGATATACACGCTCACATACCTCCATCGCATGCTCGCACCTTGCTGCAAATGCACAGCCATTCGGTGGTGAAAATAAATCAGGTGGAGACCCTACAATAGGCACCAGTTCTTCATCTTCTAAATCGAGCCGAGGAACGGAGTTTAATAGACCTTTCGTATACGGATGCTCACCTCTATAGAAGATCTCTCTTCTATTTCCAGACTCCACAATCTTCCCTGCATACATGACAGCTACACGGTCTGCCACTTGTGCTACTACACCGAGGTCATGAGTGATAATGATGATGGAGACACCTGTTTTCTTTTGGATATCTTTGAATAGGTTAAGAATTTGAGCTTGGATTGTCACATCTAGTGCTGTTGTTGGTTCGTCTGCAATCAATACTTCCGGTTGGCAGACGAGGGACATTGCTATGACAATACGCTGCCTCATTCCTCCACTGAACTGATGAGGATATTGCTTTAGGCGCTCTGCCGGACTAGGGATCCCGACTAGGTTAAGCATGTCCACCGCCTGTTTCTTTGCTTCTGCTTTGGATACCTTCTTATGTTGTATGATCCCTTCCATGATTTGATCCCCGACCGTCAGGGTAGGATTTAATGCTGTCATCGGATCTTGGAAGATCATGGAGATATCCGCTCCACGAATTTTTCTCATTTCCGGTTCGGGCACTTTCGTTAGGTCTTTTCCTTTAAAATGAATGGAACCTTGCGTAATGCGGCCTGGTGGTTCAGGAATCAAACGCATAATGCTTTGTGACGTTACACTTTTCCCACAGCCTGACTCTCCTACGATGGCCAGCGTCTCCCCTTTATGCAGGTCAAAGGTTACCCCACGGACCGCCTTCACTTCGCCACCGTATGTTGTAAAAGAAACATGTAAGTCTTTTACTTGAAGTACTTTTTCCATGATGTCACTTACCTCCTCAGCTTTGGATCTAGTGCGTCTTGTAATCCGTCTCCAAGCACGTTAAACGCAAACATTGTCATGGAGATGAAGAATGCCGGGAAGAAAAGGCGCCACCAATGTCCTGAAATGATCGTTGGCAGTCCATCATTCGCCATTACACCCCAGCTAGCATAAGGTGCACTCACACCTAATCCAAGAAAGCTCAAAAATGCTTCGGCGAATATTGCTGCCGGTACCGTCAATGTCATCTGGACAATGATCGGTCCCATCGTATTTGGAAGAAGATTCTTTCTAATAATTCGAGAGGTCTTCGTTCCAAATGTTTTAGATGCTAGCACAAACTCATAATTCTTAATTTGTAATACTTGCCCCCTGACAATCCTCGCCATCCCAACCCAACCTGTCACAGTTAGTGCAATGATGATCGTCAGTAATCCAGGGCCCATCACAACCATAAGTAAAATGACAACCAATAGATAAGGAAGTCCATAGAGCACTTCCACTACACGCATCATGGCGTTATCTGTCTTGCCACCTTTGTAGCCTGCAATCCCTCCGTAAACTACTCCGATAATAAAATCTATCAGAGCGGCCATTAAACCAACAAATAAGGAAATTCTGGCACCATACCAGGTACGGGTGAAAACATCTCTTCCGAGTTCATCTGTACCAAAAAGATGGGTGGAGGAAGGTGGTTGATTCTGATTAGGCAGATTTGTTTCCGTCACACTGTAAGGGGAAAATATAGGACCAAAAATGGCCATGATGGTCAAGAATACGAGAAAAACCAACCCTGCCATCGCCAGTTTATTTTTCAAAAGCCTTCGCCAAGCGTCTTGCCAATAAGAAAGACTTGGCCGGACAACAGCCTCTGCTTCTCCCTTATTTTTATCAACAGGTTTAAACCATTCATCCGGGATTCTGTTTTCGTGATTTTCTTGGAGTTTACGCTGCGCCATATTAGTTCCCCTCCTTTTTATGAAGCTTAATACGAGGGTCTAATATCCCGTAAGCTATATCTACAAGGAAAAGCATGATGATTAAAAACGCACTATAAAAAACGGTCGTTCCCATAATGACTGGATAGTCACGGGAGTTGATACTTTCCACGAAATATTTCCCCATGCCGGGAATGGCAAAGATTTTCTCAATCACAAATGTTCCAGTCAAAATCCCTGCAGCAAGAGTTCCCAAAATAGTAACAACCGGTAGCAGCGCATTTCGAAGTGCGTGCTTAAACACAATTTTTACAGGGGATAACCCTTTTGCTTTTGCAGTTCGTATGTAATCCTGTGTCAACACTTCCATCATGCTTGCTCTAGTCAATCTCGCAATGATTGCCATCGGACCGGTTGCAAGAGCCAATGTGGGCAAAATCATATGCTTCCAGCTCGTCCAAGTGGCAGGCGGAAGCAAGCCCCAAGTAACTGCAACTTGCTGTATGAGCAAGGTAGCAAGGACAAAATTGGGGATAGATATTCCGAACACTGCAAAGGTCATTGCCATGTAATCAATGACACCATTACGTTTAAGAGCAGCAATTACTCCCAGGAAAATACCTGAAATAACGGCAATCGTTAACGTAATCATCCCAAGCTCGAACGAAATTGGAAAACCTCGCCCCAACATGTCGTTTACTGTTTGGGAAGGTTGTTTAATCGATGGGCCGAAATCCAATGTCACTAATGTCTTTAAATACATCACATATTGCACCGGTATCGGCTTGTCCAAATGATAATGTGCTTCTAAGTTACGTTGAACCACATCGCTTGTAGAGCGCTCTTCATTGAGTGGCGAACCCGGAATGGCATGCATCAAGAAGAAAGTCAAAGTGATAATGACCCATAAAGTTATGAGCATTGCTAGTAATCGTTTTATTATAAAAGTTCCCATTCTCCCACTCACACTTTCTATACAATAGGGTTTTTATGTAATGAAGTATCCATCAACAGAATGTTGTTCTCATAGCCAATTCTGTCATCACAAGCATAGCCTGATAAGCTTCTTTTATATCTTTTGCCTGATATTTGACAATTGTTGTTCCAGGCTCTATTTCGGTTCCAGGCATAAGGTTTGCCCATTCCGCTTGTCCGTAATTGGCAAATTCAATACGTAACGTTGGATGATCAGGCGGGACCAACGGTTTTATATTATGTATGTCATCCAATGCCTTGGATGTTCGCTCTTTAATTAGCGCTTGTGCTTTAATGGGAGTCAGTGATTTTGCAGCGGAACGTGATGCTGCTTCCTTGACAACTGCACAATGTATACCTGGGATGAGGCTTTCTGCTTCAAGGGCTGTTTGGTCATCCCCTGCCACCATGATGACTGGTACACCATAATAACCAGCTACATAGGCATTAAAGCCCAATTCGCCAACTTGCACGTCATTTATGTACATATTTCTTACACCAAAAATCATCGAGTGTGTCATGACGCCTTTCAACGATGCTCTTGCATGATATCCTACAAAAATGGCAGCATCAAAGCTGTCATCCAATCCTTGAACCATAGAAAACGGTTTCACATCACCTGAAATCAATTTGGTTTCAGGGTGAAGATCCTCAATCAGTAAATTATTCATTTTTGAATGGCTATCATTGACAATTACTTCGTTAAAACCTTTTTCAAAAGCCGTGGTCACCACCGCATTTGCTTCCTGGGTCATTATTTTACGACCACGTTCATAGTTATGCAGTCTAGAATCGACATCGGTATGATCTACCAGACCACTAATTCCTTCCATATCAACCGATATATATAAATTCAACCAATTCCCTCCTTTTGTGTTACAATTTTCTTAATATTATAACAGTATTATGTTTATGATTCAATCAAACTAGAATAATATGAGTCTAATTATTCAGACTTTTCATTTATATGTGCTAAAACCTTATTAAAACAAGGTGCACATGAAACAAATGACGCTTGTTATATAAGTTTATGTATGAAAATAATAGTAATCTTTAAATAAAAACGTATTCCAATAAAACTTTTTAGTATATTTTGGTATTTTGTTTCATAAAAAAAGATCCAGATTGGAGTATTTCTCCTCGTCTGGATCCTTCTTTTTTTATTTACTTAAAACCTTCAATGATTCTCTGATGAAAGCAGGAATATCATCTGGTGTTCTACTAGAAACCAACTGATCATGACATACGACAACTTCCTTGTCATGGAAATGAGCACCTGCGTTTTGCAGATCAATTTTAATGGAAGTATATCCCGTGATATCTCTTCCTTTAAGTGCTTCTGCCGTAATTAGTAATTGCGGGCCATGACAGATAGCAAAAACCGGTTTTTGGTCATCCATGAATGCTTTCGTAAAGGTAACAAAGCGGTCATCCGCCCTTAAAATGTCCGGTGAGAATCCTCCCGGGAGCAACAAGGCATCGAAATCTTCTGGACTTACATCATCAATTCCTGCGTCAGTTGTGACCTCCACTCCATCCGTTTTACCTTTAACGGTTTCTCCCTTGGATTTCTCAATAACTGTCAGCTTGTGTCCAGCCTCTTCAAAAGCTTTGGCAGGTTCTGTGTACTCTGAGTCTTCAAATTCATTGGTTAGTAATACTGCAATTTTTTTACTCATTATATAACGACTCCTTTTTGTTAGATTGCTCTGCTGCAAGGATGATACGCTTTGCAATATATTCAGAGCCACTTAGCTACATTAGATAAAGTACCCGCCAGCAATCAAACTAAACGTTTCCTTGCGCATCCGGCAAGAACTGCTGAAAAATGGAATCCTTCTGAATGGGATAAATCTCTTTACCTGCCACATCGTTAATAATTGTTTGGTTCCGCATGACTGCCAGACTTAAATTGGTAGCTGCTGTACCATGAGAATGGTCAAGATTGGTGGACATATATATATGATTCATTCTTTCTTTCTTCCAAACTAAGCGAAACTTCTTGTCTACTTTGAATTCCTTTTCACTTTCCCATTGGATTTCCTCTTTATTATTCCAAATCCACTTAGGGATGTGAGGTTTGTAACCTGTTGCGAGTACGACCTTATCTGCTCGTACCGTAAAATCTACTCCCTTCTCCCATTGATGGCAGGAGACGATTAAGGAGTTATCTTCCTCTTTAATAGCATGTACTTCTGTTAAGGGCTGTATGGTGATCTTTTTATCCAGCCCTTCAACTGAACGGTTGTACAGAAGGTCATAGATCATAATTAAAGTTTCTTTGTCCACCCCATTACGGACCGTATCCAATCTTGCCAGTGCTTCTTTTCGTTTTTCATAGGAAAGAGAATGGTAATATTGAACATAGTCTGGCGAGAATACCTCCTGTCCAAGCTTTGCACTTTCCAGCTGAGCAAAGCTGGAAGATCGAGTGTACCAAGTAAGAGAGTAGTTATTATGCTTTTGATCTTCAAGCAATTCGTAGAAAACCTCTGCAGCACTTTGGCCAGATCCAACGATAATAACGGATGAGGAATCTTTAATTTCATTAACAGCTTGTAAATACTTACTTGTATGAACCAAATGTTCACTTTCTTCCATATTGTTTGGGATGAAAGGGACACTACCTGTCCCAACTACAACATGCTTTGCAAAATACGTTTCGACTTCAAATGTATCTGCGTTTTTCACCTCAACTTCATAAACATCCCCGTTGTAAGAGACCGCCACTACTTCTGAATGAAATTGGCAGTTTTGAAGTTGCTCTGATACCCATTTTGCATAAAGATTATATTCTCTTCTAGGGATATCAAACCTACGATAGAAGAAAAATTGAAAAAGCCTGTTCTGGTTATGTACATAATTGAGGAAACTGTAAGGACTTGTCGGATCAGCAAAAGTAACCAAGTCTGCAATAAATGGAACTTGCAAATCAGACTGTTCAATAAGCATACCTGGATGCCAGTTGAAACACTCTTCTTTATCAAAAAAGATGGAAGAAAGATCAGGCTGCTTTTCTATTAATGCCGCCAAACCCAGATTAAAAGGCCCTATCCCTATTCCAATAAGGTCATATATTTTTTTCATTGACATCAGTCTCCCCATTTCAACTAGAATGTCTTATTTATACCCTTTATTTCAAAAAATACTTCCTTTAAATATGTTAAAAGAAAAAAGGGACAGAGACTTAGTCTCTGTCCAATAATCCCGTGTACGAAAGGAGAAGGAAGCTGCACACGATATATTTTATGCATAAATCTATGAACTGCTTGGTCATCTATCTCTTATCAAACGCACATTTTTTATTGTGTTGGAAGGTCAATCGTGACAGTTGTCCCGTTTCCTTCTTTGCTTTCAAAACGGATATTACCTTGATGTTCTTCAATAATCTTTTTGGTTATCGTCAATCCGAGTCCCATTCCTTTTTCCTTGGAAGTGAAAAAAGGACTACCGATATTATCCATATTGGAAGATGAGATTCCAATCCCATCATCTTTCACTTGAATACTACTTCTTCCCTCTTCTGAATTTGTCAAACCGCTAATGGTTATAGTCCCTCCGCTAGGCATCGCTTCCATGGAGTTCTTAATTAAATTGATAAATACTTGTTTGAGATTATTCTTGTCCCCTCTTACCATCGTTTTAGGATCCAACTTTTCAATGGAAAAGGAAATGTTATAATTATTTGCTTCATTCTCCACTAAGTTGATTACATATTGGAGGACTTCTAATATCGGAATAAGTGTTAGTTCCTTTGTTTGAGGTTTAGATAGAACGAGCAGCTCTGAGACAATATCATTTATTCTATCAATTTCAGATAGCACCATTTCCACATGCTTTTTGTTTGCATTTCCAGACCTTTGGATCAATTGAATAAACCCCTTGATTGAGGTTAACGGATTTTTTATTTCATGGGCAATACCCGCGGAAAGTTCACCAACCACGGATAGTTTCTCTTTTGTTACCAACAATTGTTCCGTTTTTTTCAGAGATGATATGTCTCTACCTATCGTAACAAGTGCTTTTCTCCGCCCATCCGCATGAAACAACGGAACCTTAATCACATCAAATGTCTTCTGTTCCCCATCTGCAAGGCAGAACGATTCCTCATCCCGAGAAATCTTGCCTCCCTTCCAGGTCTGCTCGTCTGTTATCATACAATATTCAAAAGCTTCCAAAAAATGTGGAGAATAAGCCCCTAACTCTACATCCGTCTTTCCTTTGTAATCAACGTTTTGCAAATCATAAAGCTCTAGACCATATTCATTTGTTTGCAGCCATCTACCTTCACCGTCTTTGAAGCATACAAAGTCAGGCATATTGTTTATTAGAGTTGACAGCTCTTGTTCCTTTTGTTCAAGCTCTTTTAATGCCGCATGCTTTTTCAGAATCACATATAACAGTATCGTTGTGAAGAGTATAAATAGCCAGCCTTTTAGAAGGTTAATATATTCTGAAATAACATAATGTTCGTTTTGCTTTAGTACGTATATCCAATAATCAGTCAGTCCAATCCATACAAATCCAAATAACAGATAAATTAAAGGTATAAACTTTAACCAATTCTTCTTCATAAAATACCTCTTATATCTTTAAAAATAGTTTTATTTCATTAAAATAATCTTATAATCATCTGATACTTTCATTATATCTTTTAACCTGAAATATAGATACAAAGTCCCACTTGGGAAAGTCAGATGAAAATTCATCGAATTATACCTAAAAGTCATTATACACTTTCCTGCACTGTTATTGCTAGTTACTTTCTCAGTATAGTTCTTTTTTCACATGTATTAGAAAAGGTTTAACCAGGTACCAGCAGGGTATATATTTGGTAAAACAAAGATTTATTGGGAGGAATTTATATGGAAGATAGAGATGTGAGAGTTGATAAAAGAGAAACTAAAGAAGATCGCGGTTTAGTCGCTTCAACATTCATTAAATATACTGCCTACCTCATAATATTTTTTGGAATCATTTGGTTCATTATCAGTTATTTACTACCAATGTTCCAATAAGCAAACAAAGCCCAAGTCTTTGCGGACTTGGGCTTTGTTATATTTTCATAATTAAAGAATGGTCCCAGAAAACTGAGGCATTTGTAAAGGGATGGATTGAATCTTTTCACCGTTAATATCCACTGCCCACAGTTTGTAATTCGGTTTTCCTCTCAACCAACTCTGATCCTGAATAAATAACACCCTGTTTCTGTCACGGAAGAATACCGGCTCAGTAATTAAAGTACGAAAACTTGTAATAGGCTGAACTTCTTTCCCACTCACATTCATGGTGTACATTTCATAGATATACTCTGACTTTTCACGAGGATTTTCACTTGCAGCGGAAAATGCAATAATGTCTCCAGTAGGAGAGAGTTTGCCGCTATAGATAATATTTGTTTTAAATTCAAAACTAGGATTTACATATTTCTTTTCCATTGTTTGAGTATCCATGATAATAAAGGAAGAATACAGACCTTTATCTTCCTCTTTTCCCCACTCTACATAGCCAAGTTTCGCTCCATCTTTTGTTAATGAGAGACTTCGCTTTTTCAAGCTTTCATCATGAGTTAGTCTCTCCTTCTTGTCACCCTTTATTGAGATGGTATATAAGTCGATGTTAGTTGGCCCTTCCTCCATTTCATTGCCTTCTTTATATTTCTTTGCTGCTAAATAGAAGATGGATTGGTCATCTTGGGAAAAAATCGCATCTGTTATTAGCTCACCATCTTGTGATAGGCGGACGAGATCACTACCATCACTATTCATAATGTAAAGTGATCTAGTTAATGTGTTATCACCTTTTTCTTGGGATAAAAAGAGGATCTTATCTCCCTTGGAAGAAAAACGAGGATGCACATGGCTTTCTTCCTGCCTTGGGTAGGTAAGCTGATTGACATTACTGCCATCAACATCTGCTTTATATAACGCTCCATCCCCGCTTTGAAAAAAAGGAAAAACGATCGATTGATCGTCAGGAGACAGGGCCACAGTCTCCCCGAATCCATTATCAATAGGAAGCCATGACCGGGTAAATCGTTCTGAAAAGAAATATAGAAGGACGGATATGATGATGACAAATCCTATGAGGGAGATGGTGAATAGCTTTAATGTTTGTTTTTTCATCGGTATCAGCCTCTTTCTAATTGATAGAATTAGTTCTTGGTAGTTTACCCTCAAATGGAAAATCCTACTTATTTTTTACTACTCATTTTTAAAAAAATGCAAAAAGCAACCTAATAAAAGATTGCTTCCGTCAAATAGCATTCATATACCTTTATTTCGCTGTGTTTATAATTTGTTTAAGGATGATCTCTAGGGTGTTCGGCGCGCTGTCTTGGGACATGTTTTTTTGCAGTTGATCTTTCTCATGCTTAAGCGCCTCTAGTTGGTTTAAGAGTGTTTCTGTTGTAAGGTCTTCTTCGAATAAAACTTTTGCAAACCCTTTTTTCTCAAACGATTGGGCATTTAGTATTTGGTCCCCCCTGCTTGCATTCCTAGAAAGGGGGATTAATAGCATTGGCTTACGTAACGCCAAGAATTCAAAAATCGAATTGGCACCCGCTCTTGAGATAATGAACTCAGATGCTGCTAAAACATCTGGTAATTCTTGATTGATATATTCAAATTGCTTATACCCTTTTACACCTTCAAGGGAATGATCCATGTTTCCTTTTCCGCATAGATGGACAATTTGATATTGCTCCGTTAATTGTGAAAGTACTTGCCGTAAGGTTTCATTAATTTTTTTCGCTCCGAGACTTCCTCCCATTATGGTAAGTATCGGTTTTTTCTCATGAAATCCAAGCCAAGCTCTTCCTTCTTGAGCTTTACCTTGGAATAATTCTTCTCTTATAGGAGAACCCGTAAATAATACTTTATCCGATGGAAAGTGATTCATTGTCTCGTCAAAGGTGACAAATACCTTCGTCGCAAACTTGGTTGCAATTTTATTTGCAAGGCCCGGTGTGATGTCTGATTCATGAATGATAACAGGTATCTTCAACATTTTCGCTGCCATCACGACAGGAACTGTTACAAATCCCCCCTTAGAAAATACGACCTTTGGCTTCACTTTCCGTAATATTAGTAGGGCTTCCATGGCCCCTTTAATGATTCTAAGCGGATCGGAAAAGTTCTTCCAGTCAAAATAGCGTCGAAGCTTACCACTTGAAATACCGTGAAAAGGGATATCCTCTTTACCGATAATATCCTCTTCAATTCCTTTTCTTGAACCAATATATGTAATATCCCACCCTGTGGCTTTTAATTTATTCATAATGGCAATATTCGGGGTGACGTGACCTGCTGAGCCGCCGCCTGTGAAAACTATTTTTTTATTCGTCATGTTATCAACATCCTTCATGTCATTCTCTTCTTCTTATTATTAACGAAATTTGAGTTAAAGGCAAAGAGTTTATGCAACAATGACGTTACCACAATACATCTATTACGTAAAACAGGCTATAGAACCATATTACAAGTTCCATAGCCTATTTCCCTCTCATTTAATGTTTCTTGAAGGCAATGTTTCCCTGGATAATTGATATGGAAGTTGCTGCAACGTTTTTGTTACATTTTCTAGTTTTTGTTCTATACGATGCAACAAGTAAAACGTAATTACAATCGGGAAACCAACTTCGCTTATCCATGTCCACCATTGATCCATGACCTCTCCTCCTTTTTGTTCAAATAGGAAAGGCCTACCGATATAGAGTAGACCTTTCCTAAGTTTGTTATGCTATATCAAACTCCGTAACGTTACGTTCAACAATTCTTGCACTATCCTTTGAGACGAAGTTTCCACCTTTAGAGGTAAAAACATTTGCGGCAATAATTGTATCCATTGCGCCTTCCATTTCCACCTGTGTTAGACCTGCTCTAGGGTCATCAACGGACACTTTAACCTTTGATCCCTCTTCATTGAGGAAGATTAATTCTAGTGTAAACATGTATACACCTCCTTTCTTTTAAGATTTAGTTGTACAAATTAGCCTAGGAAGTGCAACTCACTACGTCTAACATTAGAAACAGGTGTTGTCTGAAGACCAGAAATTGCTCCTGCTGCTTGTAGTAATGCTGTCGCGTCTGCATCCACTTTAATGTTGTTGTAGTTTTTGGAACGGTACAACAAGTTCCCTTTTTCATCCTCCCCTAATTCATACATCAGGCGAAGTTGGACATTTTCCACTGCGTAATCTGCCATGCTCTCACCCCCTTTCACCTTCTATATAAAAAGTTAAAGACGAAAAGTAGTGAACGTTTTAAAACTTTCAAAAAAACATAAGAAAAACCGAGCATAACTGCTCGGTCCTTCTTATGTTAGATACTAATAGTTGTTTGATTAACCGCAGCTGTTCCTTTCCGCAAATGGCTGCGCTTTCCGCGGGAGGAAGGGACAGGTGAGATTCTACAGGCTAAAGCAAGGACACTGAAAAACTGATAATGTAAAGCTTAATGATTCCTAGCTGGTGATTGTAGCAGAAGGCGAAGACTCCTCGAAAATGCTACGCATTTTCTTCGTGCGAAGAAGCGCTGCCGAAGCCTTCCTTGTCCTGAAGGAGATAGCGCAAGGTGGAGACCCCGCAGGCGTAGCCGAGGAGGCTCACGTAAGCCCCTAGGAAAGCGAAGCAATTTGCGGAAATCAACAGCGGTGTCTAAACAAACTACTAAAAATCGAAGACTTTTTCAGTGGCCTCGGCTCAAGCGAAGCGCCTGGAACGTGAATCAACCGGATTATATGCTTTCTTAATCAAAAAAACCATTCAATCTACCGAGGGGGTAAATGGAATGGCTGAATCAGATTTTATGAAACAGATTTCTTTAGATCAATTTTAGATTTCTGTCTAGAAAGCTTCTGTAACGCAGATTCGTTATAACCAACAATCAGCTTTTTCCCACTAGTGATGATGGGCCTTCTTAGTAGCTTAGGTTCCTCAATGATTAATTCAATTAGTTGGGAAAGCGATAGCTCATTAACATCAATCCCAAGGTCCTTAAACGTTTGGCTTCTAGTCGCTAATATTTCATCTATTCCTTCTGTAGTTAGCGAAAGGATCTTCATCATCTCTTCTTTGTTTGGTGTATCCCTAAAGATATGCTTCTCCTGAAATGCAATGTTATTTCCTTTCAACCACTTCTTTGTCTTTCTACATGACGTACAACTTGGGTAACTGTAAAAAATGATTTCATTCATCATGCTTACCTCCCCGTTCATAATTTTTTCTTCAATGTTTTATGTTAATCTCATTGTATACCAGTTGTATAACTTTTGTACAGTAAAATGATAACTATTTTTTGAACAAATTGCGACAACATTTTTTCTTTATGAAAAAAGAAGGCTTTCTGTTTAACTTTGCACTATAATGGAAATAGGTATGATAGAAAAATAGTTGCATAATCATTATGGAACTGGAGAAAAATGTACTTATCTTGTAATCGTCACAAACTAGAAACAAACGCTTATTTACAAGTAAAGTATTGGTACATTATAATAGGAAAGTGACAAGCATAAGGATTAGTGCGTAAGGAGGGGATACATATGGATCGTATGTACCGTGTAATGGGTTTCTGGACTGGGATTTTTGCGGTTATGTTTTATCTTGGCCACATGACTCAAACGTCTTTACTTTTCTTCGGACAAACGGTATTCTTCATTTTATTAAGTTATCTTAAGCTATCTGAACGTATGTACATCTATATTTTCGGAGCATATTTAACAATTTTCTTTGTTGCCTTCTCGTATTGGACAACATTTATGATGGTGCCTGGATCTGGTGGTCATTAAACATACGTAGCTAAACAATAAAAAGCGATTGACTTATGTCATCGCTTTTTATTGTGGTTCCGGATTTATTAATTTGTGCCATTTATTCGTTCCTTTTTCATGAATAAGGACATGAAAGGCGTTACTCCAGCTGCCGTCCATAATCAGGGTCCTTATTGATCTGTTTTGCTTACTTTTCTCTGAGAAGGGATTTGGATCCTGATTATCTTGCAGGTAATCAAGTACTCCTGCAGCCACAAGAAAGTCCCCCTGCCTCATGGTTCCTACATGAGAGAACCCCAACTCATTTAAGCACTCTTCTAAAGCATCCAGGTGTATATGGGAGGTTAAATCCATGTCAGCAGGATATTTTAGTGGATCCTTTATCAGTTGATGCTGGTAATAACCACGAAGACTGCCCTCTTTTAAATCCTGACCTGATAGTTCAGAGAAACGGTATCCATAATCAACTGTAATAATGGTACCTGAAAGCAACCACTCTCCAAGTATTTTCGCAAAGTCCATCATAGCTAATGGAATTTCCATTCTCCGGCCTTCAGAAAAACGTATTTTGTTCGTAGTTATATAAGCAAGGATCTCCTCATTAATAAGGGGAGCGTTCTTCTCCACTAGTTTACCTTCTTCGTTTATCGTTACGAAAACTTCCTTTACAGTTCCTTTTGTATATTCAATAACATGTACAGGCAGTGCATCGAATAGTTCATTGGAAAACAGAACACCATTTCTAAGTTGAACGGGGACTTCCTCTAAAGAAGTAAAGTAGCTCACAGGTGCCGTATATGGGATTTTGGTTTGCTGGACTTTGATATGATAGGAGCTTTTTTCCACCATTACATATTTCAAGCGATCATAGAGCGGTGCATCAAGGAGCTTTACCTCTTCCAATAGATGCTTAGCAAACCTCCCATTTCCTCCGCCTACCTCGATGATGACTGGTGGAATATTTGTTTCATTAAAATACTTTACCATCAGTTTTGCAAATAGTTTCCCGTAAACGTTGTGGACATTGCTACTTGTGATAAAATCCCCTTTCGTACCTACCTTATTCTTTGGTTTCATGTAATAGCCTTCACAAGGGTGATAAAGTGCAGTCATCATATATTCGGAATAATCCAGTTTTTGTCCAGGGGCCTTCTCTATTTTTTCTTGCAGAAATGTTGGGATCATTCCTTAAAATCCATTAAGAAATGGGTTGCTATCCATTTCCTTCTCGATGGTTGTAGTCATTCCATGGCCAGATAAAACGGTCGTTTCTTCCGGAAGCGTCAACAGCTTGTTGTGTATACTTTGTATAAGCTGATCGTGATTGCCACCTGGTAGATCTGTCCTTCCTATACTGCCGGCAAAAAGAGCATCTCCTGCAAAAACCACTTTGCTAGGTTCATGATAAAAGCTCACACTGCCTGGTGAGTGGCCTGGCGTAAACAATATGTCTAGTTCGAAATTGGAAATGACCAGTTTTTCTTCAGATTGAATAAGATGGTCGGCAGGCATAGCCGTTATCGGTCCAAGTTGAAAAAACTGGGAACCATTAAGACTTGAATCACCAAGCCAATTCTTTTCTTTTTTATGTACATATACCGGTATATCCCAGTGTTTGCGAACTGCATCTACTGCACCTATGTGATCGAAATGTGCATGTGTCAATAATATAGCTAACGGTTTTAGCGTATTTTCTTCCAAGTAGGAATTGAATGCATTCCCTTCACTTCCAGGATCGAAAACGATGCATTCTTTTTTTTCATTTATTAGGAGATACGCATTTGTTTGCAGCGGGCCCAGTGGTAGCTGTTTCCATTTCATTTCTTTCCTCACCTTTCCTTGAAGTATCTATCCATCTATTTTACACTAAGAAGTAGAACTTGAGAAACGAAAGGAAATTGCCTATGAAGTCAATGTTCGGTTTGGAAATACAATGTGCAGAGGATAAACCGCAATACTTCCAAAATCTTCTCTTGCAGCTTAAAGAAATAGCCAGCATTTTTGATTCTGATGATAGTATGCTGATTACCGATTCTGCCATGGAGGCAAAAGTCGTAAAAAACATGTTGATGGACCGAAGTATACTAGAGGAAACGTATTCACTTTCTCTTATAGAAAATCCAATTGCTACAAGCCTTTTCACGGACTATGGTTTTGTTTCGGAAAAAAACAATCATTATTTGTATCAAGATATGATATCCATATTTGGAATTGAAAGCGGTAAACAAGTTAATATTGATATGTTTCTCATTCAATTAGAGGAATCAATTATTGCTATAGAGGAACAATATAAGAAATCCTATATCATTGATAAAGAAAATCAAGAATTTATGCTGAAAGTAGCTCGAGCATATGACATAGAAGTGTCAATTTTTGACCTCGACAAATAGTGAGAAAACATTTAAAATGTAAATGGAGTGTAGTGTAATGTTCCATTACATACTTATTTTACGGAATTTCTTTTAAATAGAAATGGAAATGATCTCTGAAAGGGGCGTTAACCTTGCCATTAGTTATTATTTTTGGACTTGTAACACTTTTATGCGTATTTGCACTTGTCCGTTCCCTTAAAGAAAAAAACTTCTTAGCAGTTCTTTTCGCATTTGGAACAGTTGCAGTTTTTGGTTGGTTTACGGTAATGACTGTTATTGAACACGGTTACCCGGTAGCACATTAATTTTACTAAGACAAGAAAAAGAGTATCCACCCGTACTGGGAGGGATGCTCTTTTTTGCATTCAGTGAAATATTTAAACCAAAATCAAATTGGTGAATATACTATATTTAGGGATTTAAGGAAATACTATTAATAGAAAATTTGTAGGAGGGTGATATGGTTGGCATTAAAAACATTGTGCGGTAGTTGCAGTGGGACAGGGAGACGGAAGCTCTTCATACTACCCTTCTATAAGAAATGTAACAAGTGTAAAGGACAAGGCCGCTTAACAAAGAGTTTCTATATTTAATTAGATAGAATATAAAAAATGCCAGCACATCTCACATTTGGAGTGTCTGGCATTTTATTTATCGCTTATATGGAGCGTTTTGACTCCACTGCGCGCAGCTTATCTTCCATTTGAACACTCTTGTCCCTGCGATCATCTATCCTTATGTTGGTTGCTACTCGATGAAGGCCTTTTTGGAACGGTGCTTCGTGGATAACTTGTACCACATGCAATAATGTCGGGAGCTCTCCCTCTATAATGGTACTCATCGGAGTTAATTTATAGTTGATTTTCCCTTCTTTTTTAAACCCCTCTAATATGTCTTGAATATCTGCAACATAGTCACTTACACTTGGCCCATTTGTTCCAATAGGAATAACGGTTACATCAACAATCGCCATTCTTTTTACACCCCTCTTTTAGGATAATTCCACTAGATTTACTATTTCCTTTGTTGAAGGAATTATTAATTGCTCTAATTGGTAGCCGTATAAACAATAGATGCCGTTTGGAGAGCATTTCAATGGCTTGTTTTCCATTTCTTTTACAAGAACCTTTTTCAGTCCATTTGTGCTGTCAAATGAAATGAATTGAAAACCATCGTTATATCCATCTGCATTCCCAGCTCGATTTGACTCAAATGTATAGAATATTTTTGAGTTTTCTACAAAATCATAATAAGGAATAAAATAATTGGAATATAACGTTAGTAATGGCGCTTTATAAGATTGTATTTCTTCCAGTTCAGGAAGGCTAGAAAACGAATAGGATGCTATACCATTATCATCCACTGACCCAGCGGTTAATAGTAGGTTGTCATAGGCATGAAACATTACGACACTTTCCTTGAGCTCCCTTTTTTCATTTGTCCCTAAATTCTCTGCATATAGCGGAGCTTCTAGAGAAGGCATATCATGATTCCAATCTATATAAGCTATTTCTTCATATGGAAGCCATTGGACAAACGGATCTTTCACATCTTTTTTTACCATACTTTTGTTCTTTACATCAAGCAGATAGCTATCGTAAGACCAGTCCTCCTTAAAAGAGGAGGCAACTATTTGTTGACCAGAAAAGGGATTCCATGAAAAAACAAGATCTATGGAATTTTCAAATTTCCATTCTGCAAGTTCTTCTCCTTTATCAGATAGAACCCTTAACTTCCCTTCTGTAGCGGAAACGGCAGATCGAACAAGAAACATTTCATACGTCTTATTTGCTTCTACTGACATTATTAGTTCTTCAGATTGATAAAATATATCTGTTTCACCGGAAACCAGATCAAAGGAATGAATGATAGAACCTGTTCCATCGTTAACTATATATAATATGGTATCATCATTCAACCATTCTGAAACAGCACTAAATTGATCAAAGGGTATAGAGAGCTTTTTCTCATTATGAAAGTTTAATGGTTTGAAAGGTTTTTGTTTTTCCTGATTTGAGAGAGCAGGTGCGTTACTAACATCCTTGGGGTGAGAAGGAGATTGACATCCTATCAACATACAAATTATGATACAGACTACCCAAAAATTCTTTTTCATTGCACCCCTCCTTTTTTCCTATCTTAATAACGATTATGAGGCAGGAAAGGTTTCAATACAAGCTAAAAAAAATTAATATTCCTACAGTAATAATTTCACCCTAAAAAAAACGGCAAGCTGGCTGCTTTGCCGTTTAAGTGTATAGGGAAGCTAAAAAGATGCCGAGGGTTTTTTGATAAATAGTGTCGTATTGGGACAATGGAAGTGGGTTAATTCCTTTACCAAGTTCCAAAGTAAAGCCAGGCTTTTTATATTCCTGAATGAACCAATCTTTAAATCCAGCGTGACTGTCGACATAACGGACGCTTTTATAGGTACTGACCCTTTCAAATTCCTGAGCAATCCTTTCACTTTCCTTAGGTTCCAGCCCTTCATATCCCCAGTAGAACTCTTCTCCTTGGGTGTGAACAGCAATCACTTTATTAAAGTCTTCGTTATCGGCCAGGTTTGCCATCGCCACTGCTTCAGGCTCAGTCAATGGCAGGTCACCGGGAAAATCTCGAGGTGAAGGAACTTTCTCTTCTTTTCTAACCTTTTCAATTTTCCAATTGGCAGGGAAATGTTTATTTAAATCTACTCCCCTAATGTTTGCCTTCCACCCTAAATAATCAGGACGATCAAGATTAATACTTTCCACAAGTTCCTTGTATGGTGTTTCAGTTGGAGGGCCATTTAGTACAAGATCTACTCCATCAGGGTTTACCATCGGAACAATAGAAAGCTCTGATTGTTCATATAAAGGTGCACATGAGATTCCTCTTAGTGGGGTAAAGTTTGTTAAACATCTAAGGTAATCATTGAGTAAATTCATAATTACCGCACTAGTAATCCATTCGTTTGCATGAAAACTGCCATTCCAATGTACTTTATTTTTCCCTTTCCCTAATCGAATGTGATGCAATGGTTTTCCCATCACAGATTGTCCAATAGAATTGCATTGAATAAATGGATAAATGTCCTTTAGCTTTTCAATGTCATTTTTTAATGATTCATAATTGTATCGCTTTTTAGGATTAACTATGTTTTGTGTCATTCTATGTGGAATGTTCAGAACATCTCCAACTTTTAAACGACCAATGTCTTTATTTTGATTTAATAGCAGCATACAATCAGGTGCTATATTTAGTTTTTGAGCAATTGTGTGGATGGTCTCCAATTTTTGAATCCTATGATCTCTAGGTACATACCCAGGAATAGCTATTTCTTCTCCCGTTTTAAGGGGTTCTGAACCAGATGATATCGTAGGGTTGGAATCGCATATTAAATCTAATGGCAACCCAAATAATTGGCCATAGTACCATAAGGAGTCGCCTCTTCTTGCCAAGACCTTCATTCTAAATCACCGCCCACCATTAGCATTTATACTAATCCATATGGTGAATGGCTAAAATTTAGAACGATATGGAGATGTATAAAAAAAACACCGATAGCATTGAACCTGCTTTCGGTGTTTTGACTTTATTCTTCCAATTTGCTATCGTCCATTTGAATGGATGTTCCGTCATAGAAACGAAGCAAATCTCCGTATACAATTTCATCGGAATATTGAAGCTCTTTTTTCGCTTTTTCCATGTAAGGCTCACATGCTGATTGGTCTGTCTCTTCTTCCGTTTCCTTATCATAGCAAGCGTTTTTTGCATATACCACTTTGTCTGTTACAAAGCTACCGTCACGGAAAACTACAAAATCATTTCTGTCTTCGGAGAAAAGATCTGCACCGAATTGAATATCATTTTTCGTTTCCATTCCAAGTAAGTGTTTGATAGTAGGCTTAAGGTCAATCTGTCCACCAACTGTATCAAATTCTTTCGGATTTTTATCCGTTACACCTGGAATGTGTACGAACATTGGCACACGCTGTAATTGAGCATTTTCAAAAGGAGTGATCTCTTTTCCTAAATACTGGCTCATTGCTTCGTTATGGTTTTCAGAGATACCATAATGATCTCCGTACAGAATAATGATGGAATCTTCATAAAGACCTGATTTCTTTAACTCATCAAAAAGGACTTTAATTGATTCATCACTATATCTTACTGTAGGGAAATAACGGTTCAAAGTACGACTGTTAGAATCGAATTCATCTACAAATTTATCTTCTTCATCCAAGACGAATGGGAAGTGATTGGTTAACGTAATAAATTTTGCATAGAAAGGTTTTTCTAGGTCCTGCATGTATGGGATGGATTGTTGAAAAAACTCAATATCCTTCAAACCCCAACCTACAGAGTTTTCTTCGTTTACATCATAACTTTCAATATCGAAGAATTGGTCATATCCAAGTGACTTATACATTACATCTCGATTCCAGAAACTTTTGTTGTTTGCATGGAAAGTAACCGGTGTATAACCTTCTTCTTTAATTACGTTAGGTGTTGCTGTATGGAAATCATTAGTTCCATGAGTGAAGAACACGGCACCGCGTCCTACAGGGTATAAGGAATTATCTAATAAAAATTCAGAGTCAGATGTTTTCCCTTGACCTGTTTGATGAAAGAAGTTATTAAAGTAATAACTTTGGTCTTTTAATTCATTTAGGAACGGAGTGATCGGCTCACCGTTGATTTCCTTATCAATCACAAAGGATTGCATGGATTCTAATTTTACCACTATGACATTCTTGCCTTTTGCAATACCATAAAGGTCGTCATTTGGTGCTTTATAGCTAGCATTAATATAGTTTTGAATTTCAGCAAGTTCGCTTCCATCCGCCATCGCACGTTGTGCACGAGTTTTGGACTGGATGACTGCATCATACACATGATAGTTGTACGTACCCAAGTTTTTCACAAGGATTTCACGATCAAATGTACGAGTCAATAATTGAGGTCTTTCTGTTTCAGCCAAACCTAGGTTGAAGAGAAAAATACCTACAATGGATAAGAAGTACATCTTGCGAACTTTCGGCCTCCACGTGCTCATGCTTACAAATGATGGAGTCCACTTTGCAATGGCAATCAGAATAATTACATCGATGAACATTAGTAAGTCAACAGGTGTCATTAGTTCCGTAATACTACCGCCTAGATCACTCATGTTACCTGATTGGAAAAGTAACGGAATGGTGATGAAATCATTAAAGAAACGGTAATAGACTGCATTTGCATAAAGTACAAACGAAACGATAAAACTTGTAATAATTAGGTATCGCTTCATTCCCTTTTCTTTAAAGAAGAGGGCAAAACCGGCAATAAGCAGGATAAAGCTTAATGGGTTAATAAATAGAATAAATTCTTGTTTTAGGGATTCAATTGTAATGTTAAAACTTGTTTTATATACGATATATGTTTTTATCCAGAGCAGGACAACTGCAATTAGGATAAAAGGCACTTTGGATTTAAAAGCTTGCTTCATCTTTTTTTACCTCCTTATAGCAAAGACAGGGAAGCTCTTTATTAGTTTCGGTATTTATTATTATTGTTTAAAAAACATTTTAGATGTATCCATGACCAACTTTTCATCACTCAAAAAATTTGGCTACGACATATCTTAAAACTTTTTTTACAAAAAATCAATGGATAATTAATACTGTATTTATATTGAAGAGCTAGAATAATAGTCTTGGCGTTGTTTGCGACTATATATAATAGACGCGGTACAAGCCTAAAAGTTTCAAAAAATAAAGATGTTTTTTTATTCAAAATAGTCAAAAAATGGAGACTTCTATTAAGAAGCCTCCATTACGCGCTATTCTCGCTTCCTTCTATCTTTTTTACCCAAGAGAAAGAAAGAATAAACTACACACTTTTTTACAATTTTGTTTTTGCAAGGTAAGCCGCTCCGATTACCCCAGCATCGTTTCCTAGGGTTGCTTCAGCAATTTTCACGCCAACCTTGGTTCTTGGAAATAAGTATTTTACAAAATGATGACGAACAGGATCTAATAATTTATCTCCTGCTTTTGATACTCCCCCACCAATAACGATTTTCTCCGGGTTCATGGCGTTTGCCAAATTTGCAAGAGCCAGTCCTAGATAAGAGGAGACTTTATCGACAACGTATTGTGAAATCTCTTCTTTAGCATCCGCCTGTTCAAATATTAACTTTGCTGTTAATCCTTCTTGTTGTGCTAACTCTTCCAGCTTACTTCCTGGATTTTCTTCCATCGCTTCTTTAGCAAGACGAACTATACCAGTTGCAGATGCAATCGTTTCCAGACACCCTGTTTTTCCACAGTTGCAAGGTGCTCCACCTTCTGGGATCACTGTAATATGACCAATTTCTCCGCCGGCTCCGTTTATGCCATGTACAATTTCTCCATTGGTAATGATACCGCCTCCAACTCCCGTTCCGAGGGTAACACAAATGAGATCCTTAGATCCTTCACCGGCACCTTTCCACATCTCCCCGATTGCAGCAAGGTTCGCGTCATTATCTACTACTACAGGCAATCCCGTTTCTACTTCCAAGAGATCTTTAAGCGGGTAGTTTTCCCAACCTAAGTTAACTGCTTCGTATATTAAACCAGTTGCCATATTGACTGGACCTGGCGCACCCATTCCAAGTGATTTTAATTTTGATTTTGATTCACCAAGTTCCTCTAATTTACTATCTATAGCCTTTGCTATATCTGTTGTAATATTTTTTCCTTTTTCACTTATATCCGTTACAATCTCCCATTTGTGAGCGATTTCACCGTATTGTGTAATAAACGCCATCTTTATCGTTGTGCCACCTAAGTCGACACCTACTAGCCATTTGTTTTCCATTTGTTTCACCTTTTCTTTATCTTAATTTGGATAATTCTTGTCGCAGGATAATCATGGCGGATTGGAACACACTTGCGTCCAATACTCCTGAGCGATAGAGCTCCCTTATTTCATCTTCCATCAGCTCTAGATCTGCTATTTTGTCGCCTGTATAAATAAAGGCTCCATAGCTTTTTAAGAGTTGTCTTATGTCTAACATTGTTTTCATGACTTCACCTTTTCTGCTTTACTAGTTGAAAGGGTTTACGCTCCATTTTTAGTATAAAGGATTCACTTGTGGCGTCAAGCAAGAAAACGTAAGAAAAACCGAGAAAACCATGCCAGTCCTTTTAATTCTGAAAAGCTTAAGTTGGATGGTTAACCTCCGCTGTTCCTTTCCGCAATTGGCTTCGCTTTCCGCGGGACGGTGCTTGAGCCTCCTCACTTCGTTGCGGGGTCTCAACCAACCGTTTCTCCCCCGCTGGAGTCTTCGCCATTTGCTCCAATCCTCAGCTAGGAATCACATAAAGGTTAATGATGTTATTTTAATACTTAAACAATTTCTTTATTTGAATGAAGTAACTTTGATGATTGAAGTGGAAGGCGCGTAGACGCCCGCGGGAGGAAGGGACAGGTGAGACCCCTGAATGCGAAGCCTGAGGACGCTCACGGGCTGCCCGCAGGCAAGCGAAGCGCCTGGAACGGAAATCAACCTTTTATATGCTTTCTTAATCTTCATAAAAAAACGGATGGGTTGAGGACCATCCGTTTTTCTTTATTAAATTCTTTTTATCGATCCGGATCTTCCGAGTGTAGGATTGTCGGCCTTCTGTTTTTCAACGGAATCGGTGATCGTATTATAACATCACGGAAACCTCTGTAATTGAATGGGATAAATGGCCATAGGTAAGGAACGTTGTAAGAGTTCATCATCATCAGGAATAGAATGAGAATGACAAGTCCTATCATAAAGCCAATTACTCCAAACATGTAAGTCAATAAAAGGAGCACAATCCTAAATAATCTGTTTGCCAAGCTAAGTTCATAACTCGGAGTTGAAAATGTTCCAATAGCAGCAATAGCCAGATACAAAATTATTTCTGGTACAAAAAGACCTACTTTTACTGCAACATCTCCAATGAGAATTGCCGCTACTAATCCAAGGGCGGTACCTAAAGAAGTTGGCGTATGAATGGCTGCCATTCTGAGCATGTCCATCCCGATTTCTATAATAAGTATTTGGGCGATTAAAGGAACTTCACCCGTTTCAGTCGGCCCGATATAAGATAGTTGTTCAGGCAGTAACTGTGTATTCGTTGCTAGCAAGTACCATAAAGGTAGAATAAATATAGACGCCCAGACTGCAAGGAATCTAACCAGCCTTAAGTACGCCCCAACAACCGGTTTGTTTCTGTACTCTTCAGCATGTTGCAGATGATGCCAAAAAGTAGCCGGTGTTATGATGACACTTGGAGAACCATCTACTATGACTAGTACATGTCCTTCATATAAATGCGCCGCTGCTGTATCTGGCCTTTCTGTGTATCTGACTGTAGGATAAGGATTCCAGTGTCTTCCTCCTACAAATTCCTCCAGTGTCTTTTCAGCCATTGGCAGACCATCTGTGTCAATGTTGTTTAATGAATCTTTAATTTTTTCTACCAGATCGGGATCTGCCAGTTCATCCATATAACAGATACTTATATCAGTCTTTGATCTTCTTCCTACCTGCAAATATTCCATTCTGAGTGAACTGTCTCTTATCCTTCTACGGATTAATGCGCAGTTGAATATCATTGTCTCAACGAATCCATCCCTGGAACCGCGAACCACTCTTTCCATGTCTGGTTCTTCCGGACCTCTAACTGGATACGTTCTTGAGTCAATAATGATCGCTTCCTCTAGTCCTTCTACAATGATGACAGTTGGACCTGCAAGGACCTGATCTACAACTGTTTCCAAATCGTCTGTTTTACCAATTTCGACATAAGGTATGTAGGTCTTTAATAACTTGTCCAGAGGTTTTTCATTAAGATCTTCTGGCAATAGGTCGGATAGAAATTTCATTAAAAAGAGCATGATATCATCTTTACCGAAACCGTCCACTAAGAACATTCCTATTTTTCTGCCCGCATAATGGAGGTCTAGAAAGATTAAATCAAAACTTTTATCAACAGCCATTCTTTCTTTTAAATATCCAACATCTTCATCGAAGTTTCCCGACATTTTTCTCGTTGGTTTATGCCAAGTCAAAATGATTTCCTCCTAATTCTTCATATATTAGGTTTGAAGTACTTATCATCTTTTCATTTTCTGCTAATCCCAAAGAAATAATACAAGATTGCACAAAAAAACAGCAGGGAACTCCCATCTCAATGGAATGGTAGTCCTTGCTGTTTTTTATAAGAAATTTATTCTTCTATTAACCCATCTATTTCTGTGCGAAGGCTATTGTATGCTTCCACGGTAGAATCAAGTTCGATTGCTTTATTAATAGAACTTGATGCCTTTTCAGCGTCATCCAGCTCCAAATAAACTAATGCTAAATTATAATGCGCTTCATGAAAACTAGGCTGTAGAGTAGTAAGTCTTTCTAATCGATTCTTCGCGTTCTCTATTTTTCCTTCTTGAATATCTATGTAGGAAAGATAGAAAAGGACCTCAGGGAATTCCTCCTCCCTTTCCTCTAAATCAATAAGCAGATTATATGCTTCTTCATATTCTTCTTGTTGAATGAATGTTTCTGCCTGTTTAATGAGAGCAGTTGGATTTTCGGCATTGTACCCTTTTTGTAAGAGAAAGAAAGTTAAAACAGAAACTAATGCTAAACCAAAAATTCTCTGGATAAATTTTTTATGATTCGGTAAATGCACTATAGCTGATGCTAAAAAGCCACCAATCAACCCGCCAATATGACCTGCATTATCGATACCTGGAATGGTGAATCCGATCGCTAGATTTATTCCTATTAATACGAGAATGTTCGTACCCATTGTCCGGAAAAATAACTTAGGGTGGGTTATCCCAACAAACAAGAGCGCACCGAAGCAACCAAAAATTGCACCGGAGGCACCTGCAGATAACGATGAAGTAAAAACAAAACTAGCTAAAGAACCAGCAAATCCAGCAAACAAATAAATGACTAGAAAGCGAACGTTCCCATATATTCTTTCTACCGCAGTGCCTAGGTAAAATATCGCCATTGTGTTTAGCAATAGATGAAGTACCCCAATATGGAGAATAATAGGTGTAAAGAAACGCCACCATTCCCCTTCCAGAATGGCTGGGTTATATTTTGCACCATACTTAACCAATGTCTCAGGATTCTGGCTTCCTCCGTTTGTTTCCAGTAGATAAAACATTACTAGGTGTAAAAAGATAAAAAAGTAGGTGAAAAGGGGTTTTCCATGTTGAAACAAAGACCTTTCCTTTTTATCTCTTTGTGAGGATGCGTTTAGAACACTTTGCTTGAGATGATATAGTCCAAGATCATCTAGTGCGTCCTGTTCCTTTATGGTTACCTCATCCCCAGTTACATGAGAAATCCTATTTAACGCTTTTTGTGTATTGCCTTCATGCAACACGATAGAATGAAGTTCCGTTTTTTCACTTACAAAAGGTTCTTCCACCCTGAACTCCCAATCATCGACAGGAGGGTATGAAGATACATATATATTGAATGCATGTAAACGACGCTTTCGCAGTTGCTGCTTGAAATTAACAACGTGTCTGGATGCATTTTCAATATCACGTTGAAGCCACGTGCTCCAATCTAGATCATGTCGATAGATTCTAATAATTGGTGCTTTTTTATGGGTAAGGTTTTCTAACCAAAGTTCGTTTTGATCTGGAGAGATATGTAAAATTCGATATTCTTTCATTACAACAAAATGTTGAATGATCTGCCAAAATAAGATATCTTGTTTCAATTGCCCGCCTCCTCGTTCCCTTTATTTTAAATGGTTCAAGGAGAAAAGTAAAAATATAACGGTACAACAGTCGTTCTAGAAGCTGTTATCAAGAAGTTTAATTATTGATTTCAAACCTTGCAGCAATAACAGAAAGTGATTTAGACAGGGCATTCAATTTCTTGCCTATTTCATTTGTGTACTCCATCTGTTCGACCTGATTCTCACTTGCTGATAGCATTTCCTCTGAACTTGCTGAGGTTTCTTGCGACACAGAGAGTAAACTGTCAGCTGCAAACTCTAAATTAGGTAAAAACTCTTTCCAACCCTTCAAGTCTCCATTAATGACAGTTAGATTCTCACTCACTTCTTCCATTTCAGACATGAGCTCATCAAATGTAACTTTTGAAAGGTTTGCCATGTGTAAGTTATCTTTAATTTTCACATGCATGTTTTCAAATTCATTTACAGCTTTAGCTGTTACATTTTCCATATGCCCAATGGAATTTGTGATTTCCTCGGCGGCAGAAGTTGATTGTTCTGCTAGATTTCTTACTTCGTTAGCTACAACAGCAAATCCTTTCCCTGCATCTCCTGCTCGGGCAGCTTCAATGGTTGCATTCAGTGCCAATAGCTTTGTTTGTTCCGCCATCCCTTTAATTAACCCCACTAATCCTGTAATAGAAACTGAATAATCTTTTACATTTTTCACGGTGTTGGACAATTCTTCAAAATCCTGTTCAAATTTGATAATAGTTGTGATAAGTGTATTCATGTGTTTTTTCCCTATCTCGGCAGAGTCATCCATTCGATTCGAACTAGAAAAAACATGTGACATATTTTTTTGCATTTCTCCTATAAGGTCCTTCATTTCTTTAATCGATTCAACGCTGGTCTCAGAACTAGAAGCAGTTTGCATAGCCCCTTCTTTTACCATATTGATGGAACTTATCAATTGATGTGTGGAAACCATGGAATCCTCTGATGAAAGTCCAAGGTGGTTACCTGTCTCTTCTAATTCTTTCGTCGTTTGCTTGATCTCTCTTAATACTTGTGTCATGTTATGAATCATGGAATTATAGCTCTTGTTTAGAGACACAATTTCAGGAATCGATGTCTTAATGTTTTTAGCTGGCCGAAGATTCCCTTCTCTTCCTTCTCTCATTGCTTCCCGAAGAACAGATAATGGCTTTGTTAAAGTTCGAACAAAAATAATTGTAATGCAAGTGAAAATCACGATACTACCAATGATGACCATAAGTGTGAAAATACCCATATCATGGACAGGACTTAAATAAGAACTAGTTGGAATAATCAAACCATAAATTCCATCCAGCTCCTTCATTTCCCTAAATGAGATAGTATATTCCACCCCATTAATGCTTTCCTTAATAATGCCATTTTTACTGTTGACCATTGCATCCACCATGGAATCTGTCATTTTAGGAAGATTACCTTCGCTTACCTTGAATGGCTGTGTCTCGTTATTGGTTATGTAAAAGAACTCCGAAAAGATTCCATCCTCTTTCAATGTATCCCTTTGAGAGCGTATATTCACCTCCAACTGCTGCATAAAATATGCATCATCACTTATGTATGTAAACTTTAAGTTTTCTGCAATGTAACCCATAAGCTCTACTTCTCTAACAAGACGGTTTTCTATACTATTGACGGTCATTTCTTTTGATTTGATATAAGAAACCAGCCCGACTGCCGATATAGACGCCAACATCAATGTTATAAAGAGTAGGAATAGTCTAGTTCCTAAATTTATTTTTCCGATGTAATGTTGAAATTTCTCGTCCATTCTCTTTTTATATTTTACTAGTTGTTTCATCCAGTTGATCCCCCTGTAACTCCTATTCGCCTAACAGAATAAATTATAGAGGAAGAATATTAATGCAATGTTAATTTTATGTAATTTTAAAAACAAAAGAAAAACCACCAGCAACTACTGGCAGTTTATCCTCGAAATACGGTTTGTAAAAATCGTTCGCGTACAAATGGAATGTCCATTCCGAATGCTACAACAAATCTTCTGATGCTAGCGATTCCCAAAATATAATTTAGGATTTTATAACGACTTTGGTAAATGGCATATGTACCCACGCCTATTAGAAAAATTCTTAGTAAGAATCCCATTGTCATCCCTCCTATCTATATCTTGCTTAAAAATGAAAAAAACATGCCCAAGAATAGACATGTTTTAGAATACTTTATCTTTTATTTCTGAAAGTACTTGAACAGAGTGTTGAAACTGCTCCCTTTCTTTTTCACTTAAGTCAAGTTCAAGGATTTCTCTAATTCCGTTTCTGTTGACGATAGCGGGAACTCCAATGTAAATGTCCTCACTTTCATATTCTCCATCCAAATAGGCTGAAACCGTTAAAATGGAATTTTCATTTTGTAGGATTGCCTTTGTCAGTCTGACAAGCCCCATGGCAATTCCATAATAGGTTGCACCTTTTCTCTCTATAATTTGGTAGGCAGCATCTCTTACACTGACAAATAGGTCATTTAGATCTTCCTCTTTGTATTTTTCCTGCTTCGCCATCAGCTCTAAGATTGGTTTTCCCCCAATATCAGCTTTACTCCATACAGGCAGTTCCGTATCTCCATGTTCCCCGATGATATAAGCATGCACATTACGGGCATCTACTTGAAAATAATCACCGAGAACATAGCGGAACCTAGCCGTATCTAGAATGGTTCCTGAACCGATTACCCTCTCTTTAGGCAGGCCTGAAAACTTCCAAGTAGCGTAAGTTAAGATATCAACTGGGTTTGTTGCAACGAGGAAGATGCCATCAAATCCATTCCCCATTACTTCATCCACTATACTTTTAAATATTTTCGTATTCTTCTCGACAAGATCTAATCTCGTTTCACCTGGTTTCTGATTGGCACCGGCACATATCACCACAATGTCTGCATCCTGACAATCCTTATAATCACCATACCAGATTCTCGTTGGTGTTGGCGCAAATGCTATTCCATGATTTAAGTCCATTGCATCGCCTTCTGACTTTTCCTTGTTCAGATCAATCAATACGAGTTCTTCTGTCACGCCTTGATTCAATAAGGCGAATGCATAACTTGAACCGACGAACCCTGTTCCTATTAAAGCAACACGACTAATTCCGTTTCTCATGGTATCTCCTCTTTTCACCTAGGTTACGTTTCAAATATATTATACCAAAAAAGATTGTGAAATACTGAGCAAAATATAACTATTTCGTTACAACAGTACCAAGATAGTGATGACACTTGCTATTAATATGGAGGAGATATTGACCACATCGTTGTTCACCCACGAATTGCCTTTTACTAATTGTGTGGGTTGTTGACAGTGTTCTGTTTTTTCCACACGCTTTCCGCATACTTTACATCTGTAGGCGGATTGAACAGTTGCACCTAAGAATGTATCAATAAAACAGCCCAACACCCCCATTGCGGTAAGCAGAATGGTTATCGCGAAATTTATTTCACTCCAGAAAAAGTAGGAAACTACACTTATTAATGCAGAACCTACAATTGACGCTAGTGTTCCAAGTAAAGAGATTGCCCCAGACGTTCCTGGCTCCACTGTTTTCATCTGTATAATTGAGAACGGGCGCTTTTTACTTAGTGAACCTACTTCCGATGCCCAAGTATCTGAGTTCGCGACAGCTATGGCAACGACGAAGCCGTAAATCCAATAATCAGCAGGAAACAGGTATGCCAAAACCCCTAATAGCGCAGGTACTCCGCCATTAGCGAAAACTTGCACTATATCTCGTTGCGAACCTTTTTCGTGCATATCAGTAATGCTTTCCTTTTGCTTACGATTATATTTACTCCAGAAACTAGAGGTAACAAAGAATAGTCCAATCAATAGAAGACCATACCCTTTAAAACCTATTGCAATTAAAATCCCTACTAGGAACGTTCCAATCGCTCCGGAAGCAGCTAATGCCTTTAGTTTATATCCTCCCCATGCCAACAAAGCAATACCTATTAACAATACAACCTCATTTTCTAATAGAGCAGTCATACACGACCTCATTTGTCACAATTTTATGTACGGGTATATCGAATTGATCTGTTGGAACTTTCTTAACCAGCTGTTCTGTAAATGCCAATGATACTTTAGAGCAAATGTAATCAACCAGGTAACGGTCGTAATAACCACCGCCGAAGCCTATTCTATATCCTTCCTCATCAAAAATCAGACCAGGAACTAGAATTAATTCGAGCTTGTCTTTATAGCATATTTCCACTTCTGAGACAATGGGCTCTTTTAATCCAAAGTAGACGGTTTCCAGTTGATTGAAGTTTTCTAGGAAATAAAACTCCATGCTTTTATTCTTTGGAAAGCATTTCGGTACGGCCACTTTCTTTCCTTCTTCCCACGCGCGCATAATAATGGCTTCCGTATCCACTTCAGGATAACGTGAAATGGTCACAGCAATTGTTTGTGAATCCTGCCATTCTTTTGAAGCAAACAACTTATCATGAATCGCTTTGCTTTTTGCTGCATGGCTTAAACGGTCCATGTTCCCTAGTATTTTTTTCATCTCTTCCCTTAACACACTTTTCTCTTTCATACCTTGCCTCCTAAGACACTCTTACTCTTACCATACCAAATTTTCACGAAAGGAAACAGGGCGTTAAAGCAATCAATTTATCTATGCAAATCTTCCCTGTTGACTGCAGTGGAGGGGGTGAGACTCCTGCGGGAGGTAGCGGTAGCTTGAGACCCCACAGCGCAGCGAGGAGGCTCAAGCACACGCCCCGCGGAAAGCGAACTCCCATAACGGAAGGAAACAGGGTGTTAAAGCAATCTACTATGTCTAAGCAAATCTCTTCCCTGTTGACTGAAGTGGAGGGGGTGAGACTCCTGCGGGAGGTAGCGGTAGCTTGAGA